>NZ_CBDQZH010000008.1:0-230030 GCF_965341775.1 Streptomyces sp. bgisy159
CTGTGTAGCCGGTGCCGCGTCCCGGGTCGGCGGCGAACAACTCCCGCAGCCGCACCTCGCCGAGTTCCTCGCGGTGCTTGGCGAGGGCGGTCCACTCGGGGGTCTGGTCGAGCCTGCTACGGCCGTCTGCGTTCATGTCGGACTTCAGCCTCTTTCCTCATCTGTCCGTGCCCCGCTGCCGACCCAACCTAGTTGATCAGCGGGGGTCATGAGCCGTCGTGGGGTCATCGTGCGTGACAACGGATACGTCCGGGCGGCCCAGGGGTATCAGCGCGACGACGGACAGGGCGAGAAAGAGGGCGGCGAGGAAGGCCGGGGTGTTGCCGCCCCAGGCGGTGGCCGCGGCCCCGCCGAGCAGGGCGCCCAGTGGGGCCCCGGCGACACCGAGGGTCCGGAAGGCCGAACTGATCCGGCCGAGCATGATTTCGGGGCTGCGCTGCTGCATCAGCGTGGTGGTGTTGACGTTCCACACCATGCCCATCACCCCGAAGACCGCCATCGCGGCCACCAGGGCGGTCAGGCTGCGCACCGAGCCCATCACCACCAGGGCGCCGATCTGGACGGCCCCGGCGAGCAGTACCGAGCGCACGGCGCCGAGCCGACGGACGAGCCAGCCGTTCACCGCTCCCCCGGCCAGGTTGCCGACCGTGTAGGCGGTGGCGGCGATCACGTATCCGGTGCTGCCGGCGTCCAGCCAGCCGGTGACCAGGACCACCAGGGTGGCGATGAGGGCGCCCATGCCGACGTTGCACAGGGCGGTGGCGGCGCACAGGCCGCGCAGGGCCCGGTCGCGGCCCAGGGCACGCAGCCCCTCGGCGATCTCCCGGCGCAGGGTGCTGCCCGCCGCTCTCGGTTCGCGCTCGGGCGGCGTGGTCCGTACCGAGGCGACCAGGGCGGCGGCGAGCAGGAAGGTCGCCGCGTCCACCGCGAAGGGCGCACCCGCGCCGACGCCCAGCAGGAGGGGCACGGCGGGAGCTCCCAGCAGACCCCCCGCGATGCGCTGACCGGTCATCAGGCGGGCGTTGGCGCTGCCGAGGGCGGCGCGGTCGACCAGGGTGGGCAGCAGGGCCGTGGCGGCGTTGTCGAACAGTGTCTGCAGGGTGGTCAGGGCGAGGGCGAGCGCGATGAGCAGGCCGATCGACGCGTGCCCCAGCGCCACGGACCCCGCGAAGGCGGCGACCAGGCCCGCACGTACCGCGTCCACGGTCCACATGGCGCGACGCTGGTCGACGCGGTCGGCGACGGCACCGCCGAGCAGCCCGAACACGATCCACGGCAGGTAGCCGCAGGCCGTCACCGAGGCGATCAGCAGCGGCCGGTCGGTGAGCGTCACGGCGAGCAGCGGCAGGGCCGCCGTGCGCAGCGCGTCGCCGAAGCTGGAGAGCACGGCGGCGCTCCACAGCCGCCCGAACCCCCCGCGCCAGTCGGGCGCACTGCCTTCGGCCGCGCCGTCCGCATCCATGACTCCCCCTCGTGGTCCGCGCATGCGTCACCGATGCACGAACCGTAAAGGGCAGCACTGACAATCGGTCGGCGGCGAACCAGGGAGCGAGGTGCGGATACGCGTCCGGCCAGGAACCCGTGGGCACCCGGCCGGTCGTGAAGTCCTAGATCTCGCCGCGCAGTTTGGCGAGCGCCTCGGCGAGGATCGCCTCGCCGTCCGCGTCGCTGCGCCGCTCCCGCACGTACGCCAGGTGCGTCTTGTAGGGCTCGGTGCGCGGCGGGTCCGGCGGGTTGTCCCGGTCCTGTCCTGCCGGGAAGCCGCAGCGGGGACAGTCCCAGGTGTCGGGAACCTGCGCGTCGCTGGCGAAGCTGGGCTGCGTCTCGTGCCCGTTGGAGCACCAGAAGGAGATGCGCAGACGGGGCGCGGACTCGCCCCGCTCGGCCTCGCCCATCGGCCCCGCCCCGACCCGGCTTCCTCGGATCGCGTTGCCACTTGCCACGGTCGTAACTCCCTGCGTGATGGTGCCGCGAAGCGAGTCGGCGTTCCGCTTCGCTGCGAGCGCCTCAGTCTACGTAAGGCCCAACGCGCGTCCAGTGATTGGAGTTACAAGCCCCCCACCCCCAGACGCAAGCCCCATGATAGGCCGCGCTCCTCGGCGCGTACCCGACATGGGGCGTCACGTGCGGAAAGGAGGGATCAGTTGTTCGCCTTCATCACCAGTCCGAGGACCATGATGCACGCGAACCAGAGCAGACCGACCACGACGGTGATGCGGTCGAGGTTGCGCTCGGCGACCGAGGAGCCGCCGACGGAGGACTGCATGCCGCCACCGAACATGTCGGAGAGGCCGCCGCCCTTCCCCTTGTGCATCAGCACCAGCAGCATCAGCAGCAGGCTGAAGACGATCAGGGCGATCGAGAACCCCAAAACCACGGCTGGACCAACTTCCTCGGATACGGATGGACGACGGGGGCACAGCGTGGCTGTGCCCCCGCAAGGGTACGACGGATCGCCGCTACCGCATACTCACAGCTTGCCGGGGCGCCCGCGGGGCGCCCCGGTCTCGTGTCACTGGTCGCGGAACCGCACGATCTTGACGAACTCGTCGGCGTCCAGGGAGGCGCCGCCGACCAGCGCGCCGTCGATGTCGGCCTGCGCCATGATCTCGGCCACGTTGCCGGCCTTGACCGAGCCGCCGTACTGGATGCGGACCTGGTCGGCGACCTCCTGCGAGTACAGCTCGGCCAGCTTGCCCCGGATGGCGGCGCAGACCTCCTGGGCGTCCGCGGCGCCGCAGACCTTGCCCGTGCCGATGGCCCAGACGGGCTCGTAGGCGATCACGACGGTCGCGGCCTGGTCGGCCGGGAGGTCCTTCAGACCGCCCTCGACCTGGGCCAGGGTGTGCGGGACGGCGTTGCCGGCCTCGCGGACGTCCAGCTCCTCGCCGACGCACATGATCGGGGTGAGGCCGTGCTTGTAGGCGGCCTTGACCTTGGCGTTGACGACCTCGTCGGTCTCGGCGTGGTACTGACGGCGCTCGGAGTGCCCGATCGTCACGTAGGTGCACTTCAGCTTGGCCAGCATCGGGCCGGAGATCTCGCCGGTGTAGGCGCCGCCGTCGTGCGCCGAGATGTCCTGGGCACCGTACTTGATCTTCAGCTTGTCGTGCTCGACCAGGGTCTGCACGGAGCGCAGGTCCGTGAAGGGCGGCAGGACGGCGACCTCGACGGCCTCGTAGTCCTTGTCGGCCAGGGCGAAGGCGAGCTTCTGGGTGTGGGCGATGGCCTCGAGGTGGTTGAGGTTCATCTTCCAGTTGCCCGCCATCAGCGGCGTGCGGGTGGTCATCGGGGTCAGTCCTCCAGTGCGGCGAGGCCGGGGAGCGTCTTGCCCTCGAGGTATTCGAGAGAGGCGCCACCGCCGGTCGAGATGTGGCCGAAAGCGGCCTCGTCGAAGCCCAGGGTGCGCACGGCCGCGGCGGAGTCGCCGCCGCCGACCACGCTGAAGCCCTTGGACTCGACGAGGGCCTGGGCGACCGCCTTGGTGCCCTCGGCGTAGTCGGGGTGCTCGAAGACGCCCATGGGGCCGTTCCAGAAGACGGTCGCCGCGTCGGCGAGCTTCGAGGCGTACAGCTTGCAGGTCTCCGGGCCGATGTCCAGGCCCTGCTGGTCGGCCGGGATGGCGTCCGCGGCGACGGTGGTGGGGTGGGTCGGCGCCTTGGCCTGGAGGTCCGGGAACTCAGTGGAGACCAGGACGTCGACGGGGAGGACCAGCTCGACGCCGTTCTGCTCCGCGCGCTTCATGTACTCGGTGACGACCGGGACCTGGTCCTCCTGCAGCAGGGAGACGCCGATCTCGTAGCCCTTGGCCTTGAGGAAGGTGTACGCCATGCCGCCGCCGATGAGCAGCCGGTCGGCCTTGCCGAGGAGCTGGTCGATGACGGCCAGCTTGTCGGAGACCTTGGCGCCGCCGAGGGCGACGACGTAGGGGCGCCGGACGTCCTCGGTGAGCTTCTTCAGCACGCCGACCTCGGTGGCGATGAGGTAGCCGGCGTAGTGCGGCAGCCGGGCCGGCAGGTCGAAGACCGAGGCGTGCTTGCGGTGGACCGCGCCGAAGCCGTCGCCCACGTAGACGTCGGCGAGGGCGGCCAGGCGGTCGGCGAAAGCACCGCGCTCGGCATCGTCCTTGGAGGTCTCACCGGCGTTGAAGCGGAGGTTCTCCAGCAGGGCGACCTGGCCCTCGAAGAGGCCGGCGACGGCGTCGCGGGCCGAGTCGCCGACGGTGTCGGCCGCGAACGTGACCGCGCTGCCGAGCAGTTCACCGAGGCGGGAGGCGACGGGCGCGAGGGAGTACGCGGGGTCCGGGGCGCCCTTGGGGCGGCCGAGGTGGGAGGCGACGACGACCTTGGCGCGCGCGTCCACGAGGGCCTTGACGGTGGGCAGGACGGCGCGGATCCGGCCGTCGTCGGTGATGGTGCCGCCGTCCAGCGGCACGTTGAGGTCGGCGCGGACGAAGACCCGCTTGCCTTCCACTCCTTCGGCGAGGAGTTCGTCGATCGTCTTCATGGAAGAGGACTCCTGGTGAGGGCTTTTGCTGCTCCAGATCGTAGAGACAGCCGGTCTGCACGTGAGTCAGGGCTCGGGCGGCGCGACGGTGCGCTGCCCGAGCCCTGCTCTCACATCAGGTCGCCTGCGGGGGCGATCAGAGCTGGTTGCCGACGAAGACCGTCAGGTCGACGAGGCGGTTGGAGTAGCCCCACTCGTTGTCGTACCAGCCGATGACCTTCACGTTCTTGCCCTCCTGGACCATGGTCAGGGAGGAGTCGAAGGTGCAGGACGCCGGCGCGTTGACGATGTCGGAGGAGACGATCGGGTCCTCGGTGTACTCCAGAATGCCCTTCAGCTCGCCCTCGGCCGCCTTCTGGAAGGCGGCGTTGACCTCTTCCTTGGTGACCTCGCGGCCGAGCTCCAGGACCAGGTCGGTGACCGAGCCGGTGGGGACCGGGACGCGCATGGCCATGCCGTCCAGCTTGCCCTTGAGCTGCGGCAGGACCAGGGCGGTGGCCTTCGCGGCACCCGTGGTGGTCGGGATGATGTTCTCCGCGGCGGCGCGGGCGCGGCGCAGGTCCTTGTGCGGGAAATCCAGGATGCGCTGGTCGTTGGTGTACGCGTGGACGGTGGTCATCAGGCCCTTGACGATGCCGAAGTTCTCGTCCAGGACCTTCGCCATCGGCGCCACGCAGTTGGTGGTGCAGGAGGCGTTGGAGATGACGTGGTGGTTCGCCGGGTCGTACTTGTCCTGGTTGACGCCCATCACGATGGTGACGTCCTCGTCCTTGGCGGGTGCCGAGATGAGGACCTTCTTGGCGCCGCCGGCGATGTGCTTCTCGGCGTCGGCCTTCTTGGTGAAGATGCCGGTCGACTCGATGACGATGTCGACGCCCAGCTCGCCCCACGGGATGTCGGCGGGGTTGCGCTCGGCGAGGACCTTGATGGTCTTTCCGTCAACGGTGATGGTGTCCTCGGTGTGGGTGACCTCCTGCTTGAGGCGCCCGAGGATCGTGTCGTACTTCAGCAGGTGAGCGGTGGTCGCGGTGTCACCCAGGTCGTTGACAGCCACGATCTCGATGTCTGCACCCTGCTCCAGCAGCGCGCGGAAGTAGTTACGACCGATGCGGCCGAAGCCGTTGATGCCTACGCGGATCGTCACGAACCGATCTCCTCGTTGGTACGCCGGCCATGCGGAGCCGGCGAGCTCTGTTTGGGATGTCCCCGACCACCCACGACCCTACCTCCCTGAGGCCGTCGGGGTGACATCGAGTTGGCCCATACACGGCAGGACGGTCCGTACCCGCCAGTAGGGTACGGACCGCCCAGGCCGTTGGGCCCATTCACTCCTTTTGCCTACGTCCGGTCAGCCCTGTTGACACGTCCGGTCATCGTCCGAGCGCGTCCAGTGCTCGCTTGAGCAGGGCGTTGCGGTCGGCCGCCGAGGTGACGTGCTCCAGGCCGAAGCCCAGCAGCACGGTGTCCCGCGTGGTGACCGCGCCGTACGTCTGGAACAGGGTGCCGGTGCGGGCCCAGTCCTTCAGGACGGCCGGACTGCCCGCGGGCGGACCTGCCGCACGCCAGGCGCCGAGCGAGGACTCGAAGCCCTCGGTCTCGGTGGCCGTGCCCCCGACCACGAGCGCGGCGTCGTCGACGAGGACGCCGTGCCCGCCGCTGCCGGGGTCGGTGACGTAGCTGATCGAGACCTCGACCGTCCGGCCCGCGTAGGCGCTGAGGTCGAAGGCCACCGGCTGCCAGCCGCTGGAGGCGCCGGTCAGGGCGTGCCAGGACCCGGTGCTGCCGGTCGCGGTGCACTCGGTGCCGGCCAGCGTCAGATAGTGCCGCAGCCAGGGGTGGCCGGCGATGTAGAAACCGGCCCCGCACTCCTCCGGCACGGCGGTGGACGTGGCTCCGCCGACCTCGGGAAGGGTGGTCCAGTCATCCGCGCCGACGGTGTGCGCCTCGACCACCGCGTTGTCGTAGCCGGGCTCGGTGTCCCAGAGCATCTGGGCCCGCAGGGCCGGCTGCTGCGCGGCGGCGACACCGGTGAGGTCGATGGTGCGGGTGAGACGCTTGTAGGCGTTGTCGGTGTGCACGGCGGCGGCCATCGCGGAGCCCGCGTACGGCCCGTACGGGTTGACGGTCCCGGCGAACCGTCCGGCGCCGGCGCTCGCGAACTGCGGGTAGGTGGCGGCGGGCAGTTCGTCCGAGGTGACGCTGTAGGCGCCGGCCTTGTCCAGCGGGTTGCCGGGGGCCGCGCCGAGCGGTCCGTCCGCTCCGAGCAGCTCGCCGGAGCCGGTGAAACCGGTGGCGCCGGGCGTGGCCGTACGGGAGTAGGCGCCCAGGTAGTACTGGCTGAAGTCGTTCGACGGGGTGCCGTCGCCCAGGTCGACGCTGCCGCCGGCCAGCTCACCGGCCTCGATCAGCCTGCCGCCCTCGTTGAGGAAGGCGCGCAACTGCAGTTGGGTCGGGTTGCCGGGGGCGCTCGCGCCCGTGTAGTGGACGACGGTGTCGAAGTGGCCCAGAACGCCGAGGGCGTCGGGCGCGCCCCGGGTCGCGACGTCCCAGACGACCGCCCTGTGCCCGGCCGCCTTCAGCGCGTCGACGTAGACCGCGGCCTGCGCGGCGGGCGCGCCCTCCTCGGCGACGACGAGGACGTCCGCGCGCGGCCGTTCGGCGACGGCGTAGGTGAAGTGCCGGCTGGAGACCTTCTTGCCGTGCCTGGTCTCGCCGGTGAACCACACCTCGACCTCGTCGCCCGGCTCGCCGTCCTCGACCTTGGCCCGGTACTCGTCGAAGTAGAGGTTGTCGTCGCCGCCGTAGGTCTCGCCGCCCCGCCAGGGCCGCAGCGCCATGTCCAGGACACGGCCGCCGTTGACGCGGTACTTCAGCTCCTTGTCACGCACCGACCTGCGTGCGACGACGGAGACCTCCTGGTCGGCGCCGCGCGAGTAGGAGGTGGTGAACGGCGCCGGGGTGAAGTCGGCGGCCCTCAGGCCGACCGCGGACGAGGGGGTGTCCGGGTGCCGGGCGGTCTCGGCGACGGACAGCGCGAACGGGATGTTCTTCTGGAACTCCTGCTGGATCAGCTTCTCGTCGTCCGGGAAGTTGAAGACCGACTGGCAGTCGGCCGCGTTCCACCGGTCGTTCGGGTCGAGGTCCGAGGCGGTCTGGCAGGTCGACATCTCGGGGGTGAACATCGCGATGCCGTTGACGTTGGCCGCGTGGCCGTCCGCCTCGCCGTTGGTGGTGTAGAGCTCCGAGGAGACCTGCGGGTGGTAGCCGGGGACCGCCGGGTTGTCGGGCGTGCCGGCGAGTGCCTTGTACAGGACGTCGTCGGGGGTGTCCGTGGCGACCTGCCAGCCGACGCCGTAGAGGAGGAGTTCGGCGGCGGAGTGGTAGTTGATGGCGTACCGGAAGCCGATGCGCCGCTCGAACGCGTCCAGTGCCCGGGTCTCCGGCTCGGACGCCGGGCCCGGACCGCGGTAGGTCTGGCTCGCCGGGTCGGGGGACGAACCCTCGTCGTCGTAGGCCCACTTGTAGGCGAAGTTGCGGTTGAGGTCGACGCCGTCGCCGGTGGACAGCACGCCGTCGCCGTTGTTGTCCCGCAGGTTCTTGCGCCACAGGCGGGTGGTGGAGTCCTGGAAGGTGTAGTCGTAACCGTCGGGGTTGGCCGAGATCACGAACCACAGCTCGGTGGTGTCGACGAGCCTCTTGATGCGTTTGTCGGTCTTGTAGTTGTCGATGTAGTGGTGCATCAGCCGCCGGGTCATCTCCGGGGTGATCCACTCGCGCGCGTGCTGGTTGGACAGGTACAGCACGGCCGGTTTGGAGCCGTCCTCCGCCCTGCGCGCGTTCTTGGTGAGCTTCAGGGCGAGGATGTCCTGGCCCTTGACCGTCTTGCCGATGGAGACGACCTTGGTGAGGCCGGGGTTCTCCCGGCCGGTGCGCAGGATCTCCTCCTTGAGGCCGCCGCTGCCGCCGTACGGGCGGAACACCCCGTCGGCGGCGGCCTCCAGGCGGTTCTCGGCCTTCGCGGTGAGGGTGTGCTCCGTGAGGTCGACGCCCTGTTTCTCCAACTGCTTCGCCTGGCCGTCGGTGAGATAGACCTCCACGGTGGCCTCGCCCCGGTCGGGCACCACCTCGCCGAGTTCGTGGGCGTCCTGACCGGCCGCCAGGAGCAGGGGCACCTGCTTCTTGGTGACGTCGGCCCGGAAGACCTTGACCTCGCCCCCGTCCCGCTCGGGAGCCGGGCCGCCGGTCTGCGCCTGGGCGACGGGCGCCAGGCTCGCGCCGCCGATCAGGAGCGCGCCGACAGCCAGGGCCGATCTCGCTGTATGTCTCATGAACCCCCCTGTAGTGGGTCCGCCACAGCAGCGAACAGATGCCAGGCTCATGACACTTCATGATCGAGTCAAGGGCGCCTCCCGGACGCCGAAGCGCCGGAGTGGTCACTCGAAAGAGTGGCCACTCCGGCGCTTTGACGGGCGGTCAGCCCACGGCGGGGCGTCAGCCGGCGAGGTTGTCGGCGAACTCCTCGGAGAGGTTGGCCTCCGTGCCCGGGATGCCGAGATCGGCGGCGCGCTTGTCGGCCATGGCCAGCAGCCGGCGAATACGCCCGGCCACCGCGTCCTTGGTGAGCGGCGGATCGGCGAGCGCGCCCAGCTCCTCCAGGGACGCCTGCTTGTGGTCCATGCGCAGCCGGCCGGCCGCGGCGAGGTGCTCGGGGACGTCGTCGCCGAGGATCTCCAGGGCCCGCTGCACCCGGGCACCGGCGGCGACCGCGGCCCGCGCCGAGCGGCGCAGGTTGGCGTCGTCGAAGTTGGCGAGACGGTTCGCCGTGGCGCGCACCTCGCGGCGCATCCGGCGCTCCTCCCACGCCAGCACCGACTCATGGGCGCCCAGCCGGGTGAGCAGCGCGCCGATGGCGTCGCCGTCGCGGACCACCACCCGGTCGACGCCGCGCACCTCGCGGGCCTTTGCGGCGATGGAGAGCCGGCGTGCGGCGCCGACCAGGGCGAGCGCGGCCTCGGGTCCGGGGCAGGTCACCTCCAGCGAGGAGGAGCGGCCCGGCTCGGTGAGCGAGCCGTGCGCCAGGAAGGCCCCGCGCCAAGCGGCCTCCGCGTCACAGGTGGCCCCGGAGACGACCTGCGGCGGCAGCCCGCGGATCGGACGGCCGCGGCCGTCCACCAGACCGGTCTGGCGGGCCAGCTGGTCGCCGCCGGCGACGACCCGCACGACGAAGCGCGAGCCGCGCCGCAGGCCGCCGGGTGCCATCACGATCAGCTCCGAGCTGTGGCCGAAGATCTCCAGGATGTCCCGCTTGAGCCGGCGGGCCGCCATCGCCGTGTCCAGCTCCGCCTCGATCACGATGCGCCCGCTCACCAGGTGAAGGCCGCCGGCGAACCGCAGGACGGCGGATACCTCCGCCTTTCTGCAGCAGGTCCGGGTGACGGGGAGCCGGGAGATCTCGTCCTTCACCGCTGCCGTCATCGCCATGGGCCGATCCTTCCATGCATCCGAAAAATACGGTCGTACGCGGCGGCCAGCAGCTCCGGATCATGCCGCGGAGTTCCGTCGGGCCGGGCCACGGGCGCCAGCTCCACCGCGCCCCCGAACCGTTTGGCGGCGTCGGTCAGCAGGTCGCGGTCGGGCACGGCGGCCTCGTCGGCCAGCACCACGTCCAGGGCGAGTTTAGGGGCGTGTCGCCCCAAAACCTCCAAATGACGCTGCGGGGAGAAGCCGTCGGTTTCCCCCGGCTGCGGCGCGAGGTTCAGCGAGAGCACCCTACGTGCCTTGGTCTCCACCAGGGCGTCGAGCAGCTCCGGCACGAGCAGGTGCGGGATGACCGAGGAGAACCAGGAGCCGGGCCCGAGCACCACCCAGTCGGCGTCCAGCACCGCGGCGACCGCCTCCGGGACGGCGGGCGGGTCGTGCGGCACCAGGTGCACGGACTGCACCTCGCCGGGGGTGAGGGCGACCGTCGCCTGTCCCCGGACGATGTCGACGTCCTCCGGCCGCGCCGGGTCGTGGCCCTTGACCAGGGCCTGCAGCTCCAGCGGTACGGCGGACATGGGCAGCACGCGCCCGTGCGCGCCCAGCAGCTTGCCGACCAGGTCGAGGGCCTGGACGTGGTCGCCGAGCTGTTCCCACAGGGCGACGATCAGAAGGTTGCCCACCGCGTGGCCGTTGATGTCGCCCTGGGACTGGAAACGGTGCTGGATGACGCGGGACCAGGTCTGGCCCCAGTCGTCGTCACCGCACAGCGCGGCCAGCGCCTTGCGCAGGTCGCCGGGCGGCAGCACCCCCAGTTCGTCCCGGAGCCGGCCGCTGGATCCGCCGTCGTCGGCCACGGTGACGACGGCGGTGAGGTCGCCGGTGATCCGGCGCAGCGCGGCGAGCGAGGCGGACAGCCCCATGCCGCCGCCGAGGGCGACGACCTTGGGCTGGGTTCCGCGGCGGCGCGGTCTGCCGCCGCGGGCCTCGGCAGGCCTGCCTGCGCGCCCTTCGGGCACCACCCTGCGCAGGCGGCCCAGCCGCGGAGTGCGTCCTGTCATTCCCGTCCCATGTCCCGGTGGACGACCACCGTCTCCACACCCTCGGCCGCGAGGCGCGCGGCGAGCTTCTCCGACATCGCGACGGACCGGTGTTTGCCGCCCGTACACCCGACGGCGATGGTCACGTAACGCTTGCCCTCCCGACGGTAGCCCGCGGCGATCAGCTGCAGAAGCTCCGCGTACCGGTCGAGGAACTCCTTCGCGCCGGGCTGGTTGAAGACGTACGCCGCGACCTCGTCGTTCAGGCCGGTGTAGGGGCGCAGCTCCGGGACCCAGTGCGGATTGGGCAGGAAGCGCATGTCGACGACCAGGTCGGCGTCGACCGGCAGGCCGTACTTGAAGCCGAAGGACATCACGGTGGCCCGCAGCTCGGGCTCCTCCTCGCCGGCGAACTGGGCGTCCATCTTGGCGCGCAGTTCGTGCACGTTGAGGCTGGAGGTGTCGATCACCAGGTCCGCGTCGCCACGCAACTCGCGCAGCAGCTCCCGCTCGGCGGCGATGCCGTCCACGATGCGGCCGTCGCCCTGGAGGGGGTGCGGTCGGCGCACCGACTCGAAGCGGCGCACCAGGGCGTCGTCGGACGACTCCAGGAAGACGATGCGCCGGGTGACGTGCTTGGCCTCCAGGTCGGCCAGGGACTCGCGGAGGTTGTCGAAGAAGCGCCTGCCGCGGACGTCCACGACGACCGCGATCCGCGCCACGTTGCCCTGGGAGCGTGCGCCGAGTTCCACCATGGTGGGGATCAGGGCGGGCGGCAGGTTGTCGACGACGAACCAGCCGAGGTCCTCCAGGCACTTGGCGGCCGTGGACCGGCCCGCTCCGGACATGCCGGAGATGATCACCAGCTCTGGAATGGCGGCCTCCGGAATTCCGGGGGGAGGCGTGCTCTCCGTACTCACCTGTGCTCCGTCGTCGTGGTGTGCGGGGGGCTCTGGGCCCTCGGGGCCCGGCTGCGCGTGTGCGGGATCTCGCTGTGCTGTGGGCTGCTGCTCGTGCTCTGTCATGTCTCCTGCCCCCGTCGTTCCTCCGGGGCTCCGGCCGTCACCGGTTCCCCGCGGGAACCCGCCGTCGTCTCGGGTTCCTCGTCTTCAATGATCTCTCCGGTCGCCGTGTTCACGGCGGGGCCGCCCGGGGTGGCCCCGGCCAGGGCCGCCGCGATGGTCTCGGCCGTCTTGCGGCCTATGCCGGGGACCTCGCAGATCTGCTCGACCGTCGCCGCCCGCAGCCGCTTCACCGAGCCGAAGTGCTTGATCAGCGCCTGCTTGCGGGCTTCGCCCAGGCCCGGTACGTCGTCCAGGGGGCCGGTGCGCAGCCGCTTGGCGCGTTTGGCGCGCTGGTAGGTGATCGCGAACCGGTGCGCCTCGTCACGCACCCGCTGCAGCAGGTACAGGCCCTCGCTGGTGCGGGGCAGCACGACCGGGTCGTCGTCGTCCGGGAGCCACACCTCCTCCAGACGCTTGGCGAGGCCGCAGACGGCGACGTCGTCGATGCCCAGTTCGTCGAGCGCCCGCCGCGCGGCCGCCACCTGGGGCCGGCCGCCGTCCACGACGACGAGTTGGGGCGGGTAGGCGAACTTCCGGGGGCGGCCGTCGTCGTCCTTGAGCGAGTCGAGCGGGCCCGGTGAGTCGGGTGAGGTGGGAGGGCCTACGGATACGTCGCCGTCCACGGCGTGGCGGGGGGAGGCCGCGTCGACGGGGGCGCCGGTTGCTTGGGGGTCGTCCGTCCCGACGGCGTCGGGGGCGGCGCCGGTTGCGTGGGCGGCGTCCGTCCCGACGGCGTCGGCAGGGGGGCCCGCGTCGGTGGGGGCGCTGCGGCCGTCGGCCCACTCCCCCGTGCGCTCCTTGTCGGCGAGGTACCGCTTGAAGCGGCGGGTGATCACCTCGTGCAGGGAACGGACGTCGTCCTGGCCCTCGAAGCCCTTGATCTGGAAGCGGCGGTACTCGCTCTTGCGGGCCAGGCCGTCCTCGAAGACGACCATGGACGCGACCACGTCGTCGCCCTGGAGGTGTGAGACGTCGTAGCACTCGATGCGCAACGGGGCGCTGTCCAGGTCGAGGGCGTCGGCGATCTCCTCCAGCGCACGCGAGCGCGTGGTCAGGTCGGAGGCGCGCTTGGTCTTGTGCAGGACGAGGGCCTGCTGGGCGTTGCGCTCCACCGTCTCCATGAGCGCGCGCTTGTCGCCGCGCTGCGGGACGCGCAGGGAGACACCCGAGCCGCGGCGGCCGGTGAGCCATTCCTGGACGGGCTCGACCGGGTCGGGCAGGGCGGGGACGAGGACCTCCTTGGGCACCGCGTCGCCGGTCTCCTCGCCGTAGAGCTGCTGCAGCGCGTGCTCGACGAGGTCGCCGGTGGTGACGGCCTCCACCTTGTCGGTGACCCAGCCGCGCTGCCCGCGCACCCGTCCGCCGCGGACGTGGAAGATCTGGACGGCCGCCTCCAGCTCGTCCTCGGCGACGGCGATCAGGTCGGCGTCGGTCGCGTCGGCGAGCACCACCGCGTTCTTCTCCATGGCCTTCTTCAACGCGTCGATGTCGTCGCGCAGGCGGGCGGCCCGCTCGTACTCCATCTCCTCGGCCGCCTCCCTCATCCGCCCTTCCAGACGGCGGAGGTAGGTGCCGGTGCGGCCGGTCATGAAGTCGCAGAATTCGTCGGCCAGTTCGCGGTGCTCCTCGGCCGACACCCGGTCCACGCAGGGGGCGGAGCACTTGCCGATGTAGCCGAGCAGGCAGGGCCGGCCCGTACGGGCGGCGTTCTTGAAGACACCGGCGGAGCAGGTCCGCACCGGGAAGACGCGCAACAGCAGGTCGACGGTGTCGCGGATGGCCCACGCGTGCGCGTACGGCCCGAAGTACCGGACGCCCTTCTTCTTGTGGCCGCGCATCACCTGGACACGGGGAAACTCCTCGTTCATCGTCACCGCGAGGTACGGGTAGCTCTTGTCGTCGCGGTACTTGACGTTGAACCGGGGGTCGTACTCCTTGATCCAGGAGTACTCCAGCTGCAGCGCTTCGACCTCCGTGGACACCACCGTCCACTCCACGGACGCGGCGGTGGTCACCATGGTGCGCGTCCGTGGGTGCAGGCCGGCCAGGTCCTGGAAGTAGTTCGCCAGGCGCTGGCGCAGGCTCTTCGCCTTCCCGACGTAGATCACCCGGCGGTGCTCGTCACGGAACCGGTACACCCCGGGAGAGTCCGGGATGTCTCCCGGCCTGGGGCGGTAGCTGGAGGGATCGGCCATGTCTCACACCCTACTGGCGCACTGTGACACTCCGGGGGCCGAGGACGACGGGTCCGGCAGTGTCCGGGCGTACCGGAGGCGGTCCGACTCGGCCAAGCACGGGCGGGCGCCGTGCGCCAGGTGTTGTCGCGGTCTGGTCAACGCGCTTCAATGCGGGGGAACTCGGGGCCGTGAACGACGCCGCACGGAGAGTGAACGGCCGGGCGTCCACGGGGGCGGGCCCCGGCACATCCACGGGAAACGGCCTGACCAGCCGTTGTGAGCTTTCACAGAGAGGCCCCCTGCATGCTGCATGCCACACAGCACGCGGACACCGCCGCGCGCACCGGCGCGATCGTCGGCGCGGACACCTGCCCGGACACCGGCGCGAACGGTTCTTCGTACGCCGGCTCGGACGGCCTCGGCGACCGCATCGCGGCCGCCGGCGTGCACGACGGCGTCGGCGGCTTGGGCGCCTGCGACGACGGCGTGGGCGACAGCAGGGACGTGGGCGACGGCGGGAACGCAGGTGGGGGCGCGGGCGACGGCGGGGAGGTCAGTGGGGGCGGTGCCGGGGAGGACGCGGGTGCCGGAGATGCGGGACTGGCGGCGGCTCTGCGGGGCGGGCCCTTCCACGTCGCGCTGCGCGCGGCCATAGCCGCCCGGGGGTTGCCCCTCCAACGCGTCCAGCACCATCTCTCACGCCAGGGCATCACGGTGGGAGTGACGAGCCTCAGCTACTGGCAGCAGGGCGCCCGACGCCCACAGCGCCCCGAGTCGCTGCGGGCCGTACGCGCGCTGGAGGAGATCCTGCGTCTGCCGGAGGAGTCACTGATCCGCCTGCTCTCGGAGGCGTCCGACGACATGGCGGGTACCGGTCGGCGGGCCGTCCGCTCCTACCGCTCCCACCTGGCGGCGTCCGACATCCTGCGGAAACTGGTCGCCGACCTCGGCATGCCCCTCGACGGCGGTCTGCACATGCTCGCCCACCACGAGCGCGTGCGCGTCGGCGCGCACCGCGAACTGCTGGGCCGCGAGGCGCACCACATCGTGCGCGCCGCCCGCGACGGCGTCGACCGCTTCGTGGCCGTGCACCAGGGCGACCCCGGGTGCGCGCCCGAGCGCATGGCGGTGCACGCGCTGGAGAACTGCCGCGTCGGACGTGTCCGGCGCCACCACGAGACCGGCATCCTCGTCACCGAACTGCTCTTCGACACCCGGCTGCGCTGCGGCGACACCTATCTGTTCCGCCACGGCGTCGAGGACGGCACGGCGGGTGTCTCGCACGAATACGTGAGAGGCTTCGGGCCGCTGGGCGGCCAGTACGCACTCCAGATCGCGTTCGACGCGCGTGCCCTGCCCGTGCGCTGCCACCGCTTCACCCAGCACTCGGCGGCGGCCCCGCGCGGCGGCCGCCAGGAACTGCCGCTGAGCCACCGCCACCACTGCGTCCACCTCGTCGAGCCCCGCGTGCGCACGCGCATGGTGGGAATCAGCTGGGACTGGGACTGAACGGACCCGCCCCACCGGCACGAACGCCGGCGCGGACGTCGGCACGAACGCCGGCGCCCTGTCCGCCCGGAGACCGCCCGACAGCCGCGCCGCCTGCCCGGCCGGACCCTGGCTCCAACGCCGGTGCCCCCGCCGTCCCGCCCGCGTCCGCCGCCCCTTGCACCGGTCGGGCGGGCGCCGGTCGAGCGCCGGTCAGATCCGGTCAGGCGCCCGGGCCCGCGATCAGCTTGCCGTTCTCCGCCTTGACGGAGAGCTTGGGCAGGCCCACGGAGGCCGGTCCCCGCAGCACCTCGCCGGTCGCCGCGTCGAACTCACTGCCGTGGCACGGGCAGATCAGCTTCTCCCCGTCGAGCTTGTTGATGGCGCACCCGGCGTGCGTACACACCGAGCTGTACGCGCTCAGGGCGCCGTCGCCGGCCCGGCTGACCACCACGTTGTGGTCGCGGTAGAGCCGGGCGTCGCCGGGCGAGAGCTCGCTCGCCGACCCCAGTTCCACCGGCGCCGTGGGCGTGGCCGCCTCGGTCGTACCGCCCAGGGGTGAGCAGGCGGCCGCTGCCGTCCCGGCGACGGGCGTGAGAGCCGCCCCTCGCAGAACGGTGCGGCGGGTCGCGGAGGGTCGGCCGGGCATGAGGGACTCCACTGTCGGGGCGCGGTGCGGGCGGTCACGCACACGCGGTGCGGGCGGTCACGCACACGCGGTGCGGGCGGTCACGCGCACGATACCGCCGGGGTCCGGGTGGGGTTGCGGCGGGTTGCAGCGGGTTGCGGCGGGTTGGGTGGACGTAAGTGTCTATGGGGGTGCAGCGCTCACGCAGACTTCAGACGTCAGCGGCTGCCGCAAACGCGGGCGTAAACGCGTGCGTAAACGCGTGCGTAAACGTTTGCGCATGCGCTTGCGTAAGCGTTTACGAGCAACCTCTGGATGCGATAGCTTGCCGACCGTACGCGGGTCACCGCTCGGCGCCCACCACCGACCGTCCGTCGCTCACGCCATGACGGCGGACCGCCGTCAGACGCACTGCTTCGGAACGGAGACCACATGGCGACCATGGCCGACGTCGCACGCCTTGCCGGAGTGTCCGCCGCGACCGTCTCGCACGTGATGAACGGGACCCGGCCCGTCCTGCCCCACACGCGCCAGGCCGTCCTCGACGCCATCGACGAACTCGGCTACACCCCCAACGGCCTGGCCCGCTCGCTGGTGACGGCCCGCACCCGTTCCATCGGGCTGGCGGTGTCCGCGATCAGCAACCCGTACTTCACGGAGATCCTCCAGGGCGTCGAGGCGAGCGCCCTGGAGCACGGCTACAGCCTGCTGATCGCCGACCCGCACGACGACCCGGAGCACGAGCGCAAGGCCGTCCAGCTGCTGCACGAGCGCAGGGTCGACGGGCTGGTCGTGGCCCCCTCCGCCGACTCGGACGGCCTTCTCGCCTACCTCGGCCGCCATGCCGTACCCACGGTCCTGCTCGACCGGACGGTGGACGCTGTCGCCGACGGCATGCCCCGCTTCGACCAGGTGTGCGCCGAGAACGCAGAGCCGATGGCCGAGCTGGTCGGGCACCTCACCGGGCTCGGCCACCGCCGGATCGGCCTGGTCGCGGGCCTGCCCGGCCTCAGCACCACGGAGGAGCGCGTCTCGGGCTACCGGCACGGCCTGGCCGGCGCCGGGCTCCCCTACGACGAACGACTCCTGGTCCACGGCGACTCCGCGACCGCCGGCGGCGAGCGAGCCACCGCCACCCTGCTGTCCCTCGCCACCCCGCCGACCGCGCTCGTCACCGCCAACAACGCGATGACCATCGGCGCGCTGCGGGCGCTGCGCGAACAGGGCCTGTCGGTGCCGGACGACATCGCGTTGTGCTCCTTCGACGACTTCGCCTGGGCGGACCTGTTCTCGCCCCGGCTCACCGCGATCGCCCAGCCCAGCCGGGAGATGGGCGCGCGCGCCGTCCAGGTGCTGCTCGACCGGCTCGCCGACCCGGACCGGCCGGCCCGGACCGTGCGGCTGGGCTGCTCCTTCGTCCACCGCACCTCCTGCGGATGCGCCGAGGACTCCCCGGCGCGTCCCACCCCTCCTGCCCCCGCACCCGCTGCCCGCGCACTCCTCGAAGGGAACCGCCCGTGATCGTCGTCGCCGGTGAGGCACTGATCGACCTGGTACCACAAGGCGCGGGAGCGCTGGCCGATCTACGGCCGGCACTCGGAGGCGGCCCGTACAACACCGCGGTCGCCCTCGGGCGGCTCGGCTCCCCCACCGCCTTCGCCTCCCGTACGTCGCGGGACGCCTTCGGGGAGGCCCTGCTGGACGGGCTGCGCCGGGCCGGTGTGGACGTCCGCGCGGTGCAGCGGGGACCGGAACCGACCACGCTGGCGGTCGCCACACTCGACGCCGACGGTTCGGCCGCCTACTCCTTCTACGTCGACGGCACCGCCGACCGTCTGTTCGCGGCCCCGGACGAGCTGCCCGCCGGGACTCGCGCGGTGTCCTTCGGGACGTGTTCGCTGGTTCTGGAGCCGGGTGCGAGCGCCTACGAGAGGCTGATGCGGTTCGCGGCCGGGCGCGGTCTGTTCACCGCGCTCGACCCGAACATCAGGCCCGGGCTGATCGCCGACCCGGACGCCTACCGGGCCCGCTTCAAAGACTGGCTGCCCTCGGTGACCCTGCTGAAGCTCTCGGAGGAGGACGCCCGCTGGCTGGGCGGCACGCCGCGTGAGTGGCTCGCGCAGGGGCCGTCCGCCGTAGTGATCACCCAGGGCGGCGACGGGCTGACCGCGTTCACCCGGGACGGAGCCGTGCACTCGGTGCAGGGTGAGCCCGTCGAGGTGGTGGACACCATCGGGGCCGGCGACACCGTGAACGCGGCGCTTCTGCACGGCCTCGCCCAGCAGGACGCCCTGTCGCCCCAGGCCCTGGCCGCGCTGGGCCCGGCGGGCTGGGAACGCCTGTTGCGGTTCGCCGCCCGAGCGGCGGCGCTCACCTGCTCCCGCGCGGGGGCGGAACCTCCGTACGCAGCGGAACTGGGCGACTTCTGACGGCGAAGTCGCGCATGCCCGCCGGCGAGGGCCGCGCGGCGGACGGCGAGGCTGCTGCCGGCGAGGCGGCAGCGGGGCGTCCGGCGCAAGGGCCGGGCAGCCTCCGGCAGGGACCCGGACGCCGGAGAACGGCGGCGGCGCCCCGTGGGGTCTCCACGGGGCGCCGGGTCGTGGCCGGTCCGGACCGGGCCATGCCGTCGACGGCCCTCACGCCTTGCGGGCGCGGGCCGTCTTCTTCGCCGGAGCCGTCTTCTTGGCCGCCGCGGCGGCCTTCCTGGTCACCGTGCTGCTGACGGCCGACCCCGCGGCGACGGTCTTCTTCGCGGCGGTCCGGCGCGGCGCCTTCACCGGCGCGGCGTCGCTGATCCGGTCGGCGCCGAGGATCTCCCGCAGGAACTTGCCGGTGTGGCTGGCCGGCACCCCGGCCACCTCCTCCGGCGTGCCCTCGGCGACGACGATGCCGCCGCCCGCGCCGCCCTCGGGACCCATGTCGACGATCCAGTCGGCGGTCTTGATCACATCGAGGTTGTGCTCGATGACGATGACCGTGTTGCCCTTGTCGACCAGGCCGGACAGGACCTTCAGCAGCTTGCTGATGTCCTCGAAGTGCAGCCCGGTGGTCGGCTCGTCCAGCACGTAGACCGTGCGGCCGGTGGAGCGCTTCTGCAGCTCGCTGGCGAGCTTCACGCGCTGTGCCTCACCGCCGGAGAGGGTGGTGGCGGACTGGCCGAGGCGGACGTAGCCGAGACCGACGTCGTTGAGCGTCCTGAGGTGGCGGTTGATCGACGGGACGGCCTCGAAGAAGTTCATGGCCTCTTCGATGGGCATGTTGAGGACCTCGGCGATGGACTTGCCCTTGTAGTGGACCTCCAGGGTCTCCCGGTTGTAGCGGGCGCCGTGGCAGACCTCGCAGGGGACGTAGACATCCGGGAGGAAGTTCATCTCGATCTTGATGGTGCCGTCGCCCGCGCAGTTCTCGCAGCGGCCGCCCTTGACGTTGAAGGAGAAGCGGCCCGGCAGGTAGCCGCGGACCTTCGCCTCGGTGGTCTCGGCGAACAGCTTGCGGATGTGGTCGAAGACACCGGTGTACGTCGCCGGGTTCGAGCGCGGGGTGCGGCCGATGGGCGACTGGTCGACATGGACGACCTTGTCGACGAGGTCGTCGCCGTCCACGCGCGTGTGCCGCCCGGGCACGTTGCGCGCGCCGTTGAGTTCGCGGGCCAGGTGTGTGTACAGGATGTCGTTGACCAGTGTCGACTTGCCCGATCCGGAGACACCTGTGACGGCGGTGAACACGCCGAGCGGGAACGAGACGTCGATGTCCCGCAGGTTGTTCTCCCGGGCGCCGTGCACCGTCAGGCGCCGGGAGGGGTCGATCGGGCGGCGCACGTCGGGCACCGGGATGGACTTCTTGCCCGCCAGGTACTGGCCGGTCTGCGACTCGGCGTTGGCGAGCAGCTCCTTCAGCGATCCGCTGTGCACGACCTTGCCGCCGTGCTCGCCGGCGCCGGGGCCGATGTCGACGATCCAGTCGGCGACCTTGATGGTGTCCTCGTCGTGCTCGACGACGATGAGCGTGTTGCCCATGTCGCGCAGCCGGACGAGGGTCTCGATCAGCCGGTGGTTGTCGCGTTGGTGCAGGCCGATGGACGGTTCGTCCAGGACGTAGAGAACGCCGACGAGGCCGGAGCCGATCTGGGTGGCCAGGCGGATGCGCTGTGCCTCGCCGCCGGAGAGGGTGCCGGCCGCGCGGTTGAGCGAGAGGTAGTCCAGGCCGACGTCGACCAGGAAGCGCAGCCGCTCGTTGACCTCCTTGAGCACGCGCTCGGCGATCTTCTTGTCGCGCGCGTTGAGCTTCAGCTCGCCCAGGAAGTCCGCGCAGTCGCTGATGGACATCGCGGAGACCTCGGCGATCGACCTGCCCATGATCGTGACCGCCAGGACAATCGGCTTCAGGCGGGTGCCCTCGCAGGTGGGGCAGGGCACCTCACGCATGTAGCCCTCGAAGCGCTCACGGCTGGCGTCGCTCTCGGCCTCGCTGTGCCGGCGCTTGACGAAGTTGACGGCGCCCTCGAAGGAGGCCATGTAGACGCGCTCGCGTCCGTACCGGTTCCGGTAGCGGATCTCGATCTGGGTCTTGTGGCCGTACAGCAGGGCCTTCCTGGCACGCTGCGGCAGGCCGGCGAAGGGGATGTCGGTGCGGAAGCCGAGCGCGTCCGCGAGGGCGTTGACCTGACGGTCGAAGTAGTCCTTGGTGTGGCCGTGCGACCAGGGGTGGATGGCGCCCTCTTCGAGGGTCTTGTCCCCGTCGGGCACGATCAGCTCGGGGTCGACCTCCATGCGCGTGCCGATGCCGGTGCACTCGGGGCAGGCGCCGAAGGGCGAGTTGAAGGAGAAGGAGCGCGGCTCCAGCTCCTCGAAGGACAGGTCGTCGTACGGGCAGTACAGGTGCTCCGAGTACATGCGCTCGCGCTCGGGGTCGTCCTCGGGGAGGTCGACGAAGTCGAGCACGACCATGCCGCCGGACAGGCCCAGGGCGGTCTCGACGGAGTCGGTGAGGCGGCGCTTGGCGGAGTCCTTGACCGTGAGGCGGTCGATCACCACCTCGATGGTGTGCTTCTCCTGCTTCTTCAGCGTCGGCGGGTTGGAGAGCTGGACGGTCTCGCCGTCCACGCGCGCGCGGGAGTAGCCCTTGGTCTGCAGGTCGGCGAAGAGGTCGACGAACTCGCCCTTGCGCTCGCGCACCAGCGGCGACAGGACCTGGAAGCGGCTGCCCTCCGGCAGCTCCAGGACCTTGTCGACGATGGCCTGCGGCGACTGGCGGGAGATCGGGCGGCCGCACTCGGGACAGTGCGGCTTGCCGATGCGGGCGAAGAGCAGGCGCAGGTAGTCGTAGACCTCGGTGATGGTGCCGACCGTGGAGCGCGGGTTGCGCGAGGTCGACTTCTGGTCGATCGAGACGGCCGGGGAGAGGCCCTCGATGAAGTCGACGTCCGGCTTGTCCATCTGGCCGAGGAACTGGCGGGCGTACGAGGAGAGGGACTCCACGTAGCGCCGCTGGCCCTCGGCGAAGATGGTGTCGAAGGCCAGGGAGGACTTGCCCGACCCGGACAGGCCCGTGAAGACGATGAGCGAGTCCCGGGGCAGGTCGAGCGAGACGTTCTTCAGATTGTGCTCGCGCGCGCCACGGACGATGAGACGGTCGGCCACGCCGGTCCGCACCTTTCTTGAGAGAAGTGACAGGGGCGAGGCCCCCGTCCTTCTCAGACTAGGGGGAGCCACTGACAACGCCGGTCGGATTCACGGGTTGCAACAATCCCCGGCCATCCAGCATGCCCGACGCCAGCTCCGACCTTATAGCACGTGCATTCGATTTACGGCACTCCTTCACCACCTTCACCCGAAGGGGTGGCGGCACTAGGGTCAGCAGCATGATTGATCACGCTCATGACCTGGCGTCTGTACGGGACGCGACCGAGCGACTGCTCACCGCGGTCGCCAAGCTGGACAACGCGGCCGTCTCCGCGCCGTCACGCCTGCCCGGCTGGAGCCGGGGGCACGTCCTGGCGCATCTGTCCCGCAATGCCGACGCCCTCGTCAACGTCCTGGAGGGCCGGCCCATGTACGCCTCCGCGGAGGTCCGTGACGGCGACATCGAGCGGGACGCCCCGCGCCCCCTCGACGAGCAGCTCGCGGACCTGCGCGGGACCGCGGCCCGCTTCGACGCGGTCGGCGCCGCCCCCGCGGACTGGTCCCGCACGGTGGAGCTGCGCAACGGGGTGACCGACTCCGCCGCACGCGTGCCGTTCCGGCGGTGGGTCGAGGTGGAGCTGCACCACGTGGACCTCGGGATCGGATACCAGCTGGAGGACCTGCCGGCCGAGTTCGTCCAGCGGGAGATCGACTTCCTGACCGAACGGTTCGCCGGGCACCCCGGCGTACCACGGACCCGGGTGACGGACGGCACGCGCGCGTGGCACACGGGACGGGCCGCGGACGCCGCCGAGGCCACCGTCACGGGCCCCGCCGCCGATCTGCTGGGCTGGCTCGCCGGGCGCCGGGACGGATCGGCGCTGTCGGTCTCCGGTGGACCGCTGCCGGGCCTCCCCCCGCTATAGGCTGCGGTCATGACGTACAGCGGAGAGGTGACGGTCGGCGGCCCGGCGGACGTGCACGAGCTCAAGGACCTCATGATCACCAAGATCGCGGTCGGCCCCATGAACAACAACGCCTATCTGCTGCGCTGCCGGGCCACGGACGAGCAGTTGCTGATCGACGCGGCCAACGACGGTCACACGCTGCTCGGCATGATCGGTGACGACGGAATCGCCTCCGTCGTTACCACCCACCGGCACGGCGACCACTGGCAGGCCCTCGCCGAGGTGGTGGCGGCCACGGGCGCGCGGACGTACGCCGGCCGCGACGACGTGGAAGGCATCCCGGTGGCGACCGACGTGCCGATCGACGACGGGGACGTGATCCGGGTGGGTCAGGTGGAACTCACCGCCCGCCATCTGGTCGGGCACACGCCCGGCTCGATCGCCCTCGTCTACGACGACCCGCACGGGCATCCTCACGTGTTCACCGGGGACTGCCTCTTCCCGGGTGGGGTGGGCAACACCCAGAGGGACCCGAAAGCCTTCGCCCGGCTGATCCACGACGTCGAGACCAAGCTCTTCGATGTCCTGCCGGACGAGACGTGGGTCTACCCGGGCCACGGCAACGACACGACCCTGGGCGCGGAGCGACCGCAGCTGCCGGAGTGGCACGCGCGCGGTTGGTGAGCGCGAGGATCGCGCCCGGGACACGTGCGCAAGTTCCTTCGCGCGGTTCACGTGGCACGGAACGGGCGCGCGCCGTCGTCGCGCGCGCCCCGCGCATATTCGGCTCGCGCGCCCCGTGTGAACGGCGCACACCTGTCGGCATGTCGCGCGCGCTCCCCACGCGCGCGGTGGGCGCGGTGAACTGGACTCAGCCCCGCGCGGGATGACGGCTCCCGCTCGGCAGTGGCCGCCGGCCTCCCGATCCCCGCCCTCGGCCGGCGGCCCAGGCGGGGTTCACGCCTCGGCCTGCGTGGCCCCGGCCAGCGCCACCACCCGCTCCACGCCGAACACGTAACCCTGCACACCACAGCCGGCGATGACCCCGTCGGCGCGCAGCGAGACGTACGAGTGGTGCCGGAAGGACTCGCGCCGGTGGATGTTGGAGATGTGCACCTCCAGGACCGGCATGCCGTCGCAGGTGTTGAGCGCGTCGAGGATCGCCACCGAGGTGTGCGAGTAGGCGCCGGGGTTGATCACGATCCCGCAGTGCTGCAGCCGCGCCTCGTGGATCCAGTCGACGAGCTGCCCTTCGTGGTTGGACTGGCGGAAGTCCACCCGGCCGCCGTGTGCGGCCGCCGCCTTCGCGCACATCGCCTCGACGTCGGCGAGCGTGTCGGACCCGTAGATCTCCGGCTGCCGCTGACCGAGGAGGTTCAGGTTGGGGCCGTTGAGGATCATGATGGGGGCGTTGGCCAGGGTGCGGGGCACGGTTCCTCCGGTCCGTCAGAAGGGGCGGTCCGCACGGGACCGCTGCTCGGACCCCGGTTTATCACGGTGCGGCCGAAGGGCCCGGAGCACTAGCCTCCTGCCATGAGGACGCCCGCGTACCCGCCCAAGCCCTCCCCCGGTGACCGGGTGGCCGTCCTGTCGCCCTCCAGCGGCCTGCCGGGGCTCTTCCCGCTCCCCTACGAACTGGGCCTGGAGCGGCTGCGCGGGGAGTACGGGCTGGTGCCGGTCGAGTATCCGGCGAGCCGCACCATGGGCTCGACGCCGCGGCAGCGGGCCGACGACCTGCACGCCGCGTTCGCCGACCCGGACATCAAGGCGGTCTTCGCCTCGATCGGCGGTGACGATCAGATCACCGTACTGCCGCTGCTGGACCGGGAGTTGATCCGGGCGCATCCGAAGCCGTTCTTCGGGTGGAGCGACAACACCAACCTGCTCATGTTCCTGCGCAACACCGGGATAGTCGGCTACCACGGTGGGAGCGTGATGGTCGAGCTGGGCCGTCCCGGCGCCATGCACCCACAGACCGCCGAGTCCCTGCGGGCCGCTCTGTTCACCCCGGGCCCGTACGAGCTGCGCCCTGCGGAGCGCTGGAACGACGTCGACCGGGACTGGGCCGAGCCGGCCACCTTCGAGACTGAGCCACCCGCACGACCCGGCACCGGCTGGACCTGGGTGAACGCCGACCGGGTGGTGGAGGGCCGCAGCTGGGGCGGGTGTCTGGAGATCGTCGCCTGGCTGCTGACGGCCGACCGGGAGATCCCGCGCGACCCGGCGGAGTTCGACGGCGGAGTGCTGTTCCTGGAGACCTCGGAGGAGTTGCCGAGCGCCACGGAGGTCTTCCGCACACTGCGCAACATGGGCGAGCGCGGGCTGCTGGGGCGCTTCTCGGCCCTGCTGATGGGCCGGCCGAAAACCTGGTCCTTCGAGCGGCCTCACAGCGAGCGGGAGGCCGCCCGCTACGCCGCCGCACAGCGCGACGCCGTCCTGCGCGCCCTGCGGGACTACGCCCCCGACACCATGGCGGTCTTCGACGTGGACCTCGGGCACACCGATCCGAACCTGGTGATGCCGTACGGCGGCCTGGTGCGGGTCGACGGGCCCGCCCGGCGCATCACGGTCACGTACTGACGAGACGGTCACCCCGCCCCGTAACCCTCCGTCACAGTGGGTAGTTGACGCGGCATGCACGACGTACGCACCGTGAGCGGCCCCGCCGCGTCCATGCCCCGGCTGGCGGCGGCCTCGCTCGCCGGCACGGCCATCGAGTTCTACGACTTCTTCGTCTACGGGACCGCGGCCGCGCTGGTTCTCGGCCCCCTGTTCTTCCCGACGTTCTCCCCCTTGGCGGGGACCCTGGCGGCCTTCGGGACCTTCGCTGTGGGCTTCGTGGCACGGCCGCTGGGGTCGGTGCTGTTCGGACACGTCGGAGACCGGCACGGACGCCGACCGGTGCTCGTGGCGTCCCTGCTGCTGACCGGCGCCTCGACGGTCGCGGTCGGTTGCGTCCCGACGTACGACAGCATCGGGGTGAGCGCTCCCCTGCTGTTGCTCCTGCTGCGGTTCCTGCAGGGACTGGGGCTCGGCGGAGAGTGGGGTGGCGCGGTGCTGCTGACGGCGGAACACGCGCCCGCCGGGCGGCGCGCGCTGTGGTCGAGCTTCCCGCAGATCGGGCCGCCGGTCGGGTTCCTGCTCGCCAACGGAGTGATGTTGGTTCTCTCGGCCACGCTGTCCGACGCGCGGTTCGCCGCGTGGGGGTGGCGGATCCCGTTCTGGGCGGGCGGGGCGCTGGCGGTGGCCGGACTCTGGCTGCGGTCGTCGCTCGCGGAGAGTCCGCGGTTCCTGGAGATCGACGACCACGCGCGCGTGCCGCTGGCCGATGTGGTGCGTCACCACTGGCGGCTCGTGCTGCTGACGGCCGGTGCGCTCGCCGCCGGCTACGCGATCTTCTACGCGGTGACGACCTGGTCCCTGGCCTACGGGACCGAACGGCTCGGCGTGGACCGCACCGTCATGCTGGGCTGCGTCATGGCGGCGGTGGTGGTGAA
Source organism: Streptomyces sp. bgisy159 (assembly GCF_965341775.1). GTDB lineage: Bacteria > Actinomycetota > Actinomycetes > Streptomycetales > Streptomycetaceae > Streptomyces. The sequence continues at coordinate 26,408 of NZ_CBDQZH010000008.1, forward strand.
AGGTGCGCTGACCCCGGTGATGGCGGTCCTGGGTGACCGGTTCGGACGGCGACCGATGTGCCTGGCGGGATGCGCCGCCTGCGCACTGTGGATGTTCCCGATGGTGGCGCTGCTGGCGACCGGCGAGCCGCTGCCGATGTTCCTGGGCTTCCTGGGCGCGCTGGTCTCCTTCGTGACGATGTTCGCGGTGATCGCGGCCTATCTGCCGGAGCTGTACGAACCCCGGGTGCGCTGCACGGGCGCGGCGGTGGGCTACAACCTGGGCGGGGTCCTCGGGGGCGCGCTGACCCCGATCGCGGCGACGGCGCTCGCGGAGTCCGGGGGGCGGGTCCCCTGGGGTGTCGGTGCGTACCTGACCGGGATCGCGCTGCTCAGCCTCGGCTGTTTCGCCCTGCTACCGGAGACCCGCCCGGTGCCGGTGGCGGCGCCGGTCATGGACTGACCTGCGGCTTCGGCCGCGGCCGGCACCGGGCGGGCGGGCGGCGGCGGTCATGCGGTGACCGGCCTCGGTCCGGCCGGCGCAGCTCATCTCTCGGAGCTCCCGACGGGCCGTGCGCTTCCAGGGCGTGCGCCGGGCTACCGGGCGGCGTCCGGGTCCAGCACGTCGCAGTTGGTGTAGACGCGGTCGCCGATACACAGCGCGCCGAGCTGCTCGGCCAGTTCGGACGTCTCCGGGTCGTCGCTGTTGCGCATGGCCTCCTCGTGGGAGTCGAACTCGATCACCGCCAGGTAGCGGTGGGAGTTGTCGCGGTCCTTCAGGAGCATGTGGTGCGCGGGGGCGTTCGGCCGTCCGGCGTGGCGCAGGGCGAACTCCTGCAGCAGCTCATTGATCTCCTCCAGACGCTCGGTCCGGAAGTCGACGATCTGCACGAACTTCATGGGCACCTCACCGGGCCGGGGCGTCCCCGGGTGGGGAAACACGCTCAGCACCAAGCAAGCACCGGGAGCGGCACCCGGCAATTCGCCGCGTACCGCTCCCGTGCCTGATTCTCGCTACGCTGTCCGCCGTCAGGTGTCGGCGCTCTCCTTCGGAGCGCTCTCGCTCATGGCGTGCGCCGCATCGGCCGCCGCCTGCTTCTTCGACGCGCGCAGGCTGGTGACCGTGGTGACGATCAGGACCGAGCAGATCACGCCGAGCGAGACCGGGATGCTGATCTCGGGGACGTGGACTCCGGACTCGTGGAGCGCGTGGAGCACCAGCTTCACACCGATGAAGCCCAGGATGATGGACAGCCCGTAGCTGAGGTGGACCAGCTTGCGCAGCAGACCGCCGATCAGGAAGTACAGCTGCCGCAGCCCCATCAGGGCGAACGCGTTGGCCGTGAAGACGATGTACGGGTCCTGTGTCAGGCCGAAGATCGCGGGAATGGAGTCGAGAGCGAAGAGCACGTCGGTGGTGCCGATCGCGAGCATCACGACGAGCATCGGGGTCATGACCCGCTTGCCGTTCTGCTGGATCCACAGCTTGGTGCCGTGGTAGCGGTCGGCGACCCCGAAGCGGCGCTCGGCGGCCTTGAGCAGCTTGTTCTCCTCGTATTCCTCGTCGTCCTCGTCGGCGCGCGCCTCCTGGACGAGCTTCCAGGCGGTCCAGATCAGGAAGGCACCGAAGAGGTAGAACACCCACGAGAAGCTGGCGATGATCGCGGCGCCGGCGGCGATGAACACGGCGCGCAGGACCAGGGCTATGAGCACTCCGACGAGGAGGACGCGCTGCTGGTACTGCGACGGGACCGCGAACTTCGCCATGATCAGGACGAAGACGAAAAGGTTGTCGACGCTGAGGGACTTCTCGGTGATGAACCCGGCGAAGAACTCTCCGGCGGGCTGGCCGCCGCCGAAGACCAGCAGGCCGGCTCCGAAGAGGCCGGCGAGGGCGATCCAGACGACGGTCCAGATGCCGGCTTCCTTGATGGACACGTCGTGCGGCTTGCGGCCGATGAAGAAGTCGACCGCGATCAGGGCGGCGAGGCCCACGATCGTCAGGACCCACAGGGTCACGGAAACATCCACTGCGCCTCCGGCAATACGTAACGGCAAGTAATCAGCGTCGTCGCTGCCGGAGGTCTCTTCCGCCCGAGGAGGGCCGGCGTCCCGGGATGCCGGCCTGGTCGGTCAGGTGGCCGGATCCGTACTGACGGGAACGCCGCAGCAAGTCAGGGAGTACTCCCCTCCGTGCGAAGAACCATACTCCGATCACCAAGAGAAGGTAAAGCGTCAGGCAAAAGAATCTTCAAACGAGCAGTTCAACGGCGCTTTACCAATGCTTGGCGCGAGCCGTGGCGACCTGACTCAGTACCTGATGCAGCACCTGGCTGCCGGGCGGGACGAGCGTCGGCTCGTACGTCCAGGCGTGGCCCACCCACGGGTCGGCGAGGTGATCGTCGGGCACCGGGGTGAGCCGCAGCAGCGACCGCCACAGCGGATCCAGCAACGGACCGTAACCGGAGGCGTCCTCCCGGTCGGCGACCATCATCAGGTGGACACCGACCGCCGGGCCCTCGTCCGCGAGATACCGCAACTGGGTCACGGCACGGTCGTCGAAGCCGTGCGGGAAGTCGTTGACGACCAGCAGTTGCTCGGAGGTGTCGAAGCCGGGCGGCAGCGAGTCGGCCGCGCCGCCGCGGACCGCCATCTGCACCAGGTCCACCCGCTGGGTGAGCCGCTCCAGGACGTCCTTGACCCCGGCCGCGCCGACGGCGGGCGGGCCGGCCAGGACGCCGTGCCGCACCAGCGGCCCGAGCGCCTGCGCTCCCGAGCCCGCCGGGTCGATCACGTGCACGGTGAACTCGCCGGCCGGGTACGCGGCCAGCAGCCGGGCGGTGTGCGCCACCGCGCACTCCATGGCCAGGCGGCGCAGGTCGTGGGCGTCGGCGAAGGAGTCGTCGGCCGCGGCGGTGCGCCCGCAGTCGATCCACAACCCGCGCTCCAGCGGCAGCCGGAGCAGCATCGGGATCCGCAGCGGGTCGCTCTCGGGCAGTCGCAGATCACCCATCCGCAGCGCCATGGGGATCTCCATGGGGACGCGGTAGGCGTGCCACACAGGGTTGTCCCAGCGGGCGAACGCCGGTGGCAGCGCGGGTTCCACCACGTCGGCCTCAGCGGTGAGCTGGGCGAGGTCGCGGTCGAGGGCCTGCCGGGCATGGTCGACGAGCTGGGCGTACTTCAGGTGCGCCGCGTCGCGGGCGGCCTCGGCCTGGTCGCCGCCACGGCTGCGCGGGTCCGACAGGACCTGGTCGAGCTCCTTCTCCCGGCGCGAGTCGGCGAAATCGACTGCGCTGCGGTACGCGGCGGTGGTGCGGGCCAGGTCCTCGAACATGCCCCACACCTGGTTGTAGAGCCGCTCCTCCATGGACCAGCCGGTGGCGTCACCGGCGACGGGCTGCGCGGGCTGCCCGGGGGCCGCCGGGGGCGCGGTCGGCGGGGGTGGCGGCGGAGCGGCGCTCTGCCGGCCCGGGTGCGTGTAGTCGACGGGTCCACCGCCCGTGGGCGGCGTGGCGGGCTCTTCCGGGACGGGACTCACGGGGGTGGGACCGGCCGGCTGACTCGTGTCCGGGCCCGGGGTCGTCCGCGCCGAGTGCGGGCCGGCGTCGTCCTGGGCACCGTAGGGTCCGGAGGCGCCCGCGCCGGACGCGCCGTGTGGAGAGCCGGTCTGGTCCGGCCCCGGTGCGGAGGCGGCGGCATGGGGGCGGTCGGCGTCCGGCGTCCGCGGCCGCGGGGCCGGCAGCGCGCGGGCCAGGCCCCGCGTCACAGCCTCATGGATGCCGGAGGCCAACTGGTGGGCCTGGGGCAGGCCCTGGTCGGTGAACAGCTCGGCCAGGCCGCCCGCGTATCCCTGGCCGACCGCGCGGACCTTCCAGGCCCCCTGGCGGCGGTAGAGCTCCAGGGCGACGACGGCGGTCTCCGAGTCCAGACCGGTGAGGGTGTACGAGACGAGTTCGGTGCCGTCGAGGCCGGTGACGGCGACGAAGGGGGCAGCGACGGCACCGAAGCGCTGCGGTCCTCCCCCGCTTCTGCCGCCCGGCAGGGCGAGCAGGACGCTCACCCGATGGACGGCGGTCGGCACGGCGTCGAGATCCACCGCGAGCCGGTGGTCGGCGGCGGCCTGGCGGGAGACCTCCAGGCCGGGCAGCGCGGGCGCGCCCGGGTGGGCCACCCACTCGGCGTCCGGCACGCGGCCCTGCTCGTCACCGGTCGTGGCCGCGGCCACGACCGGCGTGCCGGCCGAGATCCTGATCTCGAGGCGGACCTGGGAGAGCGGGTGGTTCTGCCCCCGCACCAGCTCAGCCGTCATCGCCTGTCGTCCCCCTGAGTCGCGTGTGAGTGATCCGGTACCGGCCGCCTAGAGCAGCGGCAGGACGGCGGGCATCAGGTCCTGGAAGGTGCGGCCGTTGGCCGGGGTGCCCAGGGCCGTCATCGTCCAGCCGGCCCCCGACCGGTGTACCTTCGCCATGATCTGGGCGGTGTAGGCGCCGCCGCCGGCGAGGGTGTAGCGGGCGAGCTCCTGGCCGTTGGTCTCGTCGACCAGACGGCAGAAAGCGTTCTGGACCTCCTGGAAGGTCTGCCCGGTGAAGGAGTTCACGGTGAAGACGATCTGGTCGATGTGGACCGGCACCCGCGCCAGGTCCACGAGGATCGCCTCGTCGTCGCCGCCCTGCCCGACGCCGCCGACGAGGTTGTCGCCGGTGTGGCGCACCGAGCCGTCGTCGCTCACCAGGTGACGGAAGAAGACGACGTCGACGGGCTGCTTGTCGGCGAAGAGGACGGCCGAGGCGTCGAGGTCGATCTCTCGGGTGCGGGACCCGAACAGGCCGCGGCGCGGAGCGGCCTGCCAGCCGAGACCCATGCGCACCGCGGTCAGGCTGCCCCCGTCGTTCTTCTGCAGACTGATGGCCTGACCCTTGGTCATGTTGACGGTCACGCGCTGATTCCCCTCTCGGACGTCCCCTGTTGCCGCGCACCGCGCGGTTGGCAAGAACCCTACGCAGACGCACTGACAGTGCCGAACCCGGCCACCTACTTTGTGTCGGTCTTGCAACACAGCGCATCCGCCCGGACCACCCGTCCACCGCCGGGTGCGGCGTCAGGCCAGGCCCGCCTCCTTCATCTGGCGCAGCTCCTTCTTCATCTCCGAGACCTCGTCGCGCAGCCGGGCCGCGATCTCGAACTGGAGATCGGCGGCGGCCGCCCGCATGCGCTCGGTCATCTCCTCGATCTGCTCGGCGAGGTCGGCCGCGGGACGGTCGGTCGGGACGGTCTCGCGGGCCTTGCCCTTGGCCGGCTTGGTGGTCTTCGCGCCCTGGGCCGCCTTCGCCGCCTTGCCGCCGAGAGACGGCACCGGGGCCTTGGTGCCGCCGCCGTCCTTCCCGGCCTTGCGGTAGCCCGAGCCGAGCAGCTTCTCGGTGTCGACCTCCTCGCGGGCGATCTGCGCCACGATGTCGTTGATCTTCTTGCGCAGCGGTTGCGGGTCGATGCCGTTCGCCGTGTTGTAGGCGACCTGCTTCTCCCGGCGGCGGTTGGTCTCGTCGATGGCCCGCTCCATCGCCGGGGTGATCTTGTCGGCGTACATGTGGACCTGGCCGGAGACATTGCGCGCCGCGCGGCCGATCGTCTGGATGAGCGAGGTACCCGACCGCAGGAAGCCCTCCTTGTCGGCGTCGAGGATGGCCACCAGGGACACCTCGGGCAGGTCCAGCCCCTCCCGCAGCAGGTTGATGCCGACCAGGACGTCGAACTCGCCGCTGCGCAGTTCGCGCAGCAGCTCCACGCGGCGCAGGGTGTCGACGTCGCTGTGCAGGTAGCGCACCTGGATACCGAGCTCCAGGAAGTAGTCGGTGAGGTCCTCGGCCATCTTCTTGGTGAGCGTGGTGACCAGGACGCGCTCGTCCTTCTCGACCCGCTGCCGGATCTCGTGCACCAGGTCGTCGATCTGGCCCTCGGTGGGCTTGACGACGACCTCGGGGTCGACGAGTCCGGTGGGACGGATGATCTGCTCGACGACGCCGTCCGCCCGGGACAGCTCGTAGTTCCCGGGCGTCGCCGAAAGGTAGACGGTCTGGCCGATGCGCTCCTGGAACTCCTCCCACTTCAGAGGGCGGTTGTCGAGCGCCGACGGCAGCCGGAAGCCGTGGTCGACGAGGGTGCGCTTGCGGGAGGCGTCGCCCTCGTACATGGCGCCGATCTGTGGGACCGTGACGTGCGACTCGTCGATGACGAGCAGGAAGTCGTCCGGAAAGTAGTCCAGCAGGGTGTTCGGCGGGGAGCCGGGGAGGCGCCCGTCGAAGTGCATCGAGTAGTTCTCCACGCCGGAGCACGTGCCGATCTGGCGGAGCATCTCGATGTCGTAGGTGGTGCGCATGCGCAGGCGCTGGGCCTCCAGAAGCTTCCCCTGCTTCTCCAGCTCGGTGAGGCGCTCGGTCAGTTCCTTCTCGATGTCGTTGACGGCCCGCTCCATGCGCTCCGGGCCGGCGACGTAGTGGGAGGCCGGGAAGACGTAGAGCTGCCGGTCGTCGCTGATGATCTCGCCGGTGAGCGGGTGGAGCGTGGAGAGGGCCTCGATCTCGTCGCCGAACATCTCGATGCGGACGGCGAGTTCCTCGTAGACCGGGAAGATCTCGATGGTGTCGCCGCGCACCCGGAAGGTGCCGCGGGTGAACGCCATGTCGTTGCGCGTGTACTGGATGTCGACGAAACGGCGCAGCAACTCGTCGCGGTCGATCTCCTCGCCGACACGCAAGGGGACCATGCGGTCCACGTACTCCTGCGGTGTGCCGAGGCCGTAGATGCAGGAGACGGAGGCGACCACGACGACGTCACGCCGGGTGAGCAGGGAGTTGGTCGCGGAGTGGCGCAGCCGCTCGACCTCCTCGTTGATCGAGGAGTCCTTCTCGATGTAGGTGTCCGACTGCGGGACGTACGCCTCGGGCTGGTAGTAGTCGTAGTACGAGACGAAGTACTCGACCGCGTTGTCGGGCAGGAGCTCGCGGAACTCGTTCGCCAGCTGGGCGGCCAGCGTCTTGTTCGGGGCCATCACCAGGGTGGGGCGCTGGAGCTTCTCGATCATCCACGCGGTGGTGGCGGACTTGCCGGTGCCGGTCGCGCCGAGCAGGACGACGTCCTTCTCACCGGCCTCGATGCGCCGCGCCAGCTCGGCGATGGCCGCCGGCTGGTCGCCGCTGGGCTGGTACGGGCTGACGACCTCGAAGGGCGCCACCGTGCGTTCGATGTGGGAAACGGGCCGCATGCCATCCACCGTACGACCCGCCACTGACAACGGGGTCCGGTCAGCGATTCTGCGGGGCCCGGTGGCCGTGCGCGAGGTCGCGGCGCGGGATGCGCGGGGACGGGCGGCGGCGGGTGCGGGCGGACGGCTCGTGGGCAGGGACACCGGGTTCGTGCTCGACGCGGGCGGCGGGCCGGCCCGTGGCCATCAGCGGGTCGAACAGGACGACGGCTCCGGCGAGGCAGAGGAAGGCGAGCGGGCCGATCAGCATGGGCGCGAGGACGGCGGCGGAGGAGTCGCCCACGGCCGGCGCGCCGCTGCCGTGGAGGTGGACACTCATGGCGGCCATGCCGGTGTAGTGCATACCGCTGACGGCGACTCCCATCACCAGGCTCGCGCAGACGCTCCACCTCAGGCCCCTGACCTGTACGGCGGCCCACAAGGCGACGGTCGCGGCGCCCATCGCGATGACGACGGACAGGGCGACGGTGACGGTGTTGTACTCCAGGGTGCCGTTCAGCCGCAGTCCCGCCATGCCCAGGTAGTGCATGGAGGCGATACCCAGGCCGGTCACGGTGCCGCCGGTGAACAGCGCCGCTCCGGCGGCCCCCCGGTAGCCGACGATGAAGACGCCGACGCCGACCATGAGGACCGCGACGCCCAGACTGGCGAAGGTCATGGGCTTGTCGTACTGGATCGGTGCGCCGCGCACGGTGAAGCCCATCATGGCGACGAAGTGCATGGTCCATATGCCGGAGCCGATCGCCGCCGCACCGAGGGCCAGCCAGCCGGGGCGCCAGGAGCGGGCCACCACCAGGGCTCTGGTCGTGCAGCGCAGGCCCAGGGCCCCGCCCAGGCAGGCCATGAGATAGGCCACCAGCGGGGTGACGAGTCCGTAGTTGAAGCCGTCGACCGTGCCTTGCATGCCCGGCTGCCCCTCCGCCCTGTCGACGTGTCCGAAAAGCGCCCCCTCCCCGGGACCGCGGGGAGCGGTCAGGGGTGACGCAGAGAGTAACCCCCACCGGATTGGTCGAACGATTCTCCGGCGAAGAAACACGGTCTTGCCCCACATGTGCCGCCTCAGTGAGCGGGAGTGGGCGACTCTCTCCACCGTGCGGCAGTCCGACACACCCCGTCCGTGACTCTCTGCTGTCAGAGTTGAGCTGTCCGTGATCGCTCGACGCGAGGAGTACGCATGCACACGCGTGCACTTGCCGCCCTGTCCACCGCTCTCCTGGGCGTCGTCGCCCTCCTGCTCCCCGCGCCGCACGCCCGGGCCGGGACGGTGTCCCTGCCGACGGTGGTCGCCCACCGGGGTGCCGCCGCCTACGCCCCCGAGAACACCCTGGCCGCCGTGGACGAGGCCGCGGAACTGGGCATCCGTTGGGTGGAGAACGACGTCCAGCGCACCCTGGACGGCGAACTCGTGGTCATCCACGACGACAGTCTCCGCCGTACGACCGACGCGGAGGAGGTCTTCCCCAGCCGTGCTCCGTGGAAGGTGGGGGACTTCACGGCCGCCGAGATCGCGCGGCTGGACGCGGGCAGCTGGTTCTCCCCCGCGTACGCGGGCACACGCGTGCCGACGCTGGAGCAGTACCTGCGGCAGGTCGAGTCCCATCGGCAGCGGCTGGTCCTGGAGGTCAAGAATCCCTCGCTGTACCCGGGGATCGAGCAGGACATCCTCAAGGCGCTCGGCGACGCGGGGTGGCTCGACGAACGGCACCTCGACGGCCGGCTGATCGTGCAGAGCTTCGATCTGGACAGCCTGCACGCCGTGCGGGCCCTGGAGCCGGCTGTCAGGACCGGATTCCTCGGGGCGCCTGCCGAGACGGAGCTGTCCCGGTACGCGGCGGTGGCCGATCTGGTGAATCCGCCCTACACCGCCGTGTCGCAGGCGTACGTGTCGGCGCTGCGCGAGCACGTCGGCCCGCACGGGGACCCCCTGCGGGTCTTCGCGTGGACGGTGGACGACCCCGGCACCGTCCGCGACCTCGTCCGGGACGGCGTCGACGGCATCATCAGCAACAAGCCCGACGTGGTGCGGCGGGCCCTGTACCTGCGCTGACCCCGTGCGCGGCGGCGTTGTCGGTGGCAGGCCGTACGGTGGGCGCATGGACAGCCACGGACAGGACGAGCAGCGCGTCGTGTGGACCGTCGTCGGTACCGACATCGGGCCGCTGCTGCTCGCGGCGACCGGCGCGGGTCTGGTCAACGTCGTCTTCCACGCGGACGGGGCGAGGCGCGAGAAGGCTCTGGCCCAGCTCGCCGAACGCCTGGCCGCGGTGCCCGTCGAGGCACCCGGTGCCCCGCTGCTCGCGGAGGCGATACGCCAGGTCGAGGCCTACTTCGCCGGTGCCCGGCAGGCCTTCGAGCTACCGCTGGACTGGTCTTTGACAGGGGGCTTCAACCGGCAGGTGCTGCGCGAGCTGGCCGCCGGTGTGCCGTACGGGACGGTGGTCGGCTACGGCGACCTCGCCCGGCGGGTGGGGCAGCCGGGGGCGGCCCAGGCGGTGGGCACGGCGATGGGCGCCAATCCGCTGCCGGTGGTGGTGCCCTGTCACCGGGTCGTGGAGAGCGACGGCGGGATCGGGGGCTTCGGGGGCGGTCTGGAGGCCAAGCGCAGGCTGCTCGCCCTGGAGGGCGTGCTGCCCGAGCCGCTGTTCTGAGAGTGTCCTCCCACAGGCCGGGGGTTTGACGGGGGCTGCCGCCCGCCAGAGATGAGGGAGAACCGTCGGACAGGAGGCAGGCGCGTGACCCTGGTGGTGTCGGAAGAGGTTCGGGAAGCGGTCGACGCCCGTCGACCGGTGGTGGCCTTGGAGTCCACGATCATCGCGCAGGGGCTTCCCCGCCCGCGCAACCTGCAGGTCGCCCTGGAGCTGGAGGCGGTGGTGCGCGCGGAGGGCGCCGTGCCGGCGACCGTCGCGGTCCTGGACGGGCGGCCGCACGTCGGTCTGGACAAGGAGCAGGTGGAGCGGATCGCCAACGAGGACGGCATCCGCAAACTGGGTCACCGTGACCTGGCGCTCGCGCTCGCCCGCGCGGCGAGCGGCGCGACGACCGTGTCGGCGACCGCGCTGCTGGCGGCCCTGGCCGGGGTGCGGGTGTTCGCGACCGGCGGGCTCGGCGGGGTGCACCGTGAGTGGACGGCCACGCAGGACGAGTCGGCCGACCTGGGACTGCTGGCGCGCACCCGGATCACGGTGGTGTGCGCGGGCGTGAAGTCGATCCTGGACGTGCCGGCGACGCTGCAACGACTGGAGACACTGGGCGTCGCCGTCGCCGGGTACGGCACGGACCGCTTCCCCGGCTTCTACCTGTCGGACTCCGGGCAGCCGGTGGACTGGACGCTGGACACGCCGGAACAGGTCGCCCGGGTGATGCACGCGCAGGACGCGCTGGGCGCGCCGCAGTCGGCACTGATCGTCGCCAACCCCGTCCCGCAGGACGAGCAGTTGGATCCCGACCTGCACGCCCGGGTGCTCGCTGACGCGCTGCGGGCATGCGAGGAGAAGGGCGTCACCGGTCAATCGGTGACCCCGTTCCTCCTCGACTATCTGATGCGGCACACCGGCGGGGCGTCGCTGGAGGCCAATCTGGCCGCGGTGCGTGGCAACGTGCGTGTGGCGGCACGGATCGCGGCGGCCTGGGCCGCCTCGTGAGCAGGCGGCGGGACGACCGCGGCCCGCTGGAATCGGCGGGGAACGACAAGGGGGCGGAGAGCGGGGCCGGTGGCGCGGTCGGCATGCGCCGACGGGCCGTCGGGGGCCGCTCGGCGGACGGCGCCGGTCGGGCAGGCAGCGGGGCCCTGCTGGTCGTCGGCGATGTGGTGACCGATGTCGTCGCCCGGTACCGGGGACCGCTCGCGACGGGAACCGACACGGCGGCCGCGATCCGGACGCTGCCCGGTGGGGCGGGTGCCAACGTGGCGTGCTGGGCCGCGCATTGGGGATGCGCGGACGTGCGGCTGCTGGGCCGTGTCGGCTCGGACGCGGCGGCGTGGCACGAGCGGGAGCTGGCCGCCTGCGGGGTGCGGCCCCGGCTCGTCGTGGACGCCGACGCGCCGACCGGGACGGTGGTCTGCCTCGTCGACACGGGTGCGGCGGCGGAGCGGACGTTCCTCACCGACAGCGGGGCCTCGCTGCGGCTGGAGCCCGCCGACTGGTCCGACGCGCTGCTCGACGGTGTGACCGGACTGCACCTTTCCGGATACCTGCTGTTCTCCGCGTCCGGCCGGGCAGTGATGCGGGTCGCGCTGGAGGCGGCCCGCACGCGCGACGTGCCGGTGAGCCTCGATCCGGCGTCGGCGGGTTTCCTTGCCGAGCTGGGCGTCGACCGCTTCCTCACGCTCGCCGACGGGGTGGACGTCCTGCTGCCGAGCCGGGACGAGGCGTGTCTCCTCGCCGGAGTACCGGAGACGGCGGCCGCGGCGGCCGAGCTGAGCCGACGCTTCCCGATGGTGGTGGCCAAGCGGGGCGCTGAGGGCGCGCTGCTCGCCCGAGACGGCGGCGTCGTCACGGAGGTGCCCGCCGCCCCGGCCGAACCTCACGACACCACGGGAGCCGGCGACGCGTTCACCGGGGCGTTCCTGGCGGCACTGCTCGCCGGAGCGGCCCCCGAGGTGGCGGTGGCGCAGGGGTGTCTGGCCGGAGCGCGGGCGGTGGAGCGGTCCGGCGGCAGACCGGCCCCCACGACCCGGCGCGCGCGCTTCCCGTCCGCAGCGCCTGTGGGATGAGCCCGCTGCGGACGACGGGGCGAGAGCGACCTCATCGCGTCAGGCCGGGTACCGCCGTACGTCGACGCCGTGTTCAGCCGTCGCGGCCGGAGACGGCTACCTCTTCCTGCCCCACGCCGAGATCATCGGTGCGGTGGCCAGGTCCATGCTCCCGGACGCCAGGTTGGCGAGATGGTCGTCGATGTCCTGTCGGCCGGCGAGTCCGGCGGCGACTAGGTCGGGGCCGATCTGCCGGATCGTCGCGGATTCGAGGGCCGCGCAGGCCGGCGAGGTCAGGGGGAAGCACGCGTCGGCCTCGACACCCCGGAGCCCGGCCTCGCGCAGGAGGCGGGGCAGCCGCCTGCCGTAGGAGAGGTCGGCACCGCGGTCGGCGAGGAGGGTACGGAAGCCGTGGCGCAGCCGGTTGGCGAGCCGCTGCTCGGGCCCGTGCTCGTCGGGGCAGGCCAGCGGTTGGAGGGCGGGGTCGGCGTCCTCGACCAGAAGCCGTCCGCCGGGCCGCAGCGCCTTGATCATCGACCGCAGCGCACGTTCCCGGTCGGGCACATGCACCAGCACGAGCCGGGCGTGCACCAGGTCGAAGCCTTCCGCCGGCGGTTCCTGGGCGCCCACGTCGTGGACGCGGACCTCGACCGGTGGCCGGGCGGCGGCCAGGCGCGAGGTGTCGACATCGGTCGCGATCACCTTGCCGGTCGGCCCCACCTTCTTCGCCAGCCAGGACACCACCGAGGGGCCGCCGGCGCCGACCTCCCAGCAGCGCCAGCCGGGTCCGACGCCCAGTCGTTCGAGGTGCCGGAAGGTCGTGGGGTCGAAGAGGACGGCGAAGGCGTCGAAGCGCTCGCCCGCCTCGGGGCGCTCGTTGTCGAGGAGATATCCGTCGGTTCGCGTCATGCAGCGATCATCCCAGTCGTCCCGGTTTCGCAGGGTGGTCGACGCGTCGGGGAGCCGTCCGACGTCGCCGAAGTCCCGTTGTCCACAGGGGGGAACAAAGCGGAATCGACCCTTTCCACAGGCTTGCCCGTGGATTCCGCCCGGCTGGCAGACTGACAGGCCAAGGCGCGGGAACGCGGTGCGAGGAGATCCACACGAGGAGATCCAGATGACCATGGCAGGGAATCTGCGGAGGGTCACCGGCCTCAGCAGGGTCGGTGGACTGCGCAGGGTGGCGCGACTGGCCCGGCGCAGGGCGCGGGTCGACCTCAGTCACCCCGCGCGCTCCCCGCTGGGTTCGTCGGTGGTGAACTGCGTGACGTACCGGGACGGGGTGCGGACACCGGGCGACGGGACGCTGACGGAGAGAGTGGCCCGGGTCCGCGACAGCGGCCACGGCTTCGTCTGGCTGGGGCTGCACGAGCCGACGAACGAGGAGTTCGCGGACATCGCCGAGCTGTTCGATCTGCATCCGCTGGCGGTCGAGGACGCGATCGAGGCGCACCAGCGGCCGAAGGTGGAGCGGTACGGCGAGACGCTGTTCGCGGTGTTCAAGACGGTCTGCTACGTCGAACACGAGGAGCTGACGGCGACGAGCGAGGTCGTCGACACCGGCGAGATCATGGTGTTCATGGGGCACGACTTCGCGATCTCGGTGCGGCACGGCCGGCATGGCTCGCTGGGGCCGCTGCGCGAGGAGCTGGAGTCCGAGCCCGAGCAACTCGCCAAGGGCCCCTCTGCCGTGCTGCACGCGATCGCGGACCATGTGGTCGACGAGTACCTCACTGTCACCGACTCGGTGCACGAGGACATCGAGCAGATGGAGACGGAGGTCTTCTCCGAGGACGGGGCACGGACCGACCCGGGCCGCATCTACCAGCTCAAACGGGAACTGCTGGAGCTGAAGCGGGCCGTGGTGCCGCTGGGCCGCCCGCTGCTGGAGCTGGCGGACCGTCCGATGCGTGTGGTGGATCCGGAGATACAGGCGTACTTCCGGGATGTCTCCGACCATCTGCTGCGGGCGGCCGAGCAGATCGCCGCGTTCGACGAGCTGGTCAACTCGATCCTGCAGGCGCATCTCGCCCAGGTGACGGTCGCCCAGAACGAGGACATGCGGAAGATCACGGCATGGGCCGCGGTGGTGGCCGTGCCGACGATGGTCTGCGGGATGTACGGGATGAACTTCGAGCACATGCCGGAGCTGCACTGGAAGTACGGCTATCCGCTCGTCATGGGCGTGATATCCGTCGCCTGCCTGGTGCTGTACCGGGGGTTTCGGCGCAACGGCTGGCTCTGACGCCGGTCGGCGCCTGAGCCGGGCCGTCGCGGGACGTCAGTGCGGGGAGGGCGTGGTCCTGGCGTAGACGCTCTCGGCCCAGCCGGCCAACTGTTCCTCGCTGAGATGCCGGGTGAGGTCCGCCTCGCTGATCATGCCGACCAGCCGCTTGTCGTCGATCACCGGGAGCCGACGGATCTGGTGCTCCTTCATCTCCTGGAGAACCTCGCTGATGTCGGCGTTCGCGTCGATCCAGCGGGGCGTGCCGCGGGCCATCTCGCCGGCGGTGACCTCGGCCGGGTCGTGGCCCATGGCGACGCAGCCGACGACGATGTCTCGGTCCGTGAGGATGCCGCAGAGCCGTTCGTCGGCATCGCTGATGGGAAGGGCGCCGACGTTGAGTTCACGCATCAGCTGGGCGGCGCGGTCGAGGGTTTCGTGGGCGGGGATCCACTGGGCGCCCCGGTGCATGATGTCACCGGCGGTGGTCATGGGGTACCTCCTGGTGCCGGACGGCCGGCGCGGCGCAGAGCGCGCCGCTGTCCCGGCGCCCTACATTCTCGCCGGGCCGGACGGCGCCCGCATGTCGGCGGTCAGGCGGGCCCGCCGTTCCACGCGGGGTGCCGGGGGTCGTCGGCGCGGACCAGGACGTCGGCCGTGGCGGCGGGGTCGGCCTCGTTGTCGTAGCGCTCGAAGGCCGGAAGTGTCCACTGCTCGGGCTCCGGGGTGCGGCGGCGCAGCGCGGGCGGGGAGAGCAGGAGGTGGACGGTCAGGTCGAAGGGGAACCAGTGGCGCAGCAGGAGGGGGCCGTGGAGCAACAGGACGCCGCCGGGCGGGAGTCGGACGTAGGCGCTGCGGGTGGCGCGGTCGGTGACCGGGTCCCACAGGTCGGGCAGGATCCGCCCGTCGCCGCCGGGTTCGAGCGGCCCGAACACCTCCCGCCACAGGGCGCCGGTGTCGAACCAGCCGCCGTAGTAGGCCTCCAGGTCGTGGTGGCCGTACTCCAGGCGGACCGAGGCGGGGCGCAGGAAGCCGTGGGTGTCGACCACACGGGAGGGACGCCCCCGGACGCGCAGTGCCTCGGCGACGCGGTCGGCGAGGTCGCCGGGGCGGGCAGCGGGCGCCCCGTCCAGGGCGACGCGGGGCCAGGCGCCGCCGTCGGCGGGTTCCAGGTCGAGCAGTCGTTCGGCGAGGCGGTCGCCGAGCCGGTCCCAGGTGATCGCTTCGAGTCGCACACGGCCATGATGCGTCAGTTCCCGTCCCGCTCACCGTTCGGCCCGGTGTCCCGGCCTCGGGCATCGGCCCGGCTCAAGGGCCGCTGTGCCCGAGAGCCGCCCCGCGTCGGCGCGATGCTCGCCGAGGCCCTGGTGCTGCTGGTCGCGGACCACGAGACGACCACGGACATGATCTCCCTCGGCGTCTTCGCCCGGCTCCGGCACCCGGGTGGGACACCGACCCGTGCGCGACGGGATCACGGCACCTTCGCCGCGCCGTGCCCGGTGCCGGTCGCCCCCCCGGTGGACGCGTGGGGCGCGGGCCGACAGGGGAATGAAGGCGTATGGAACCGACCGCCCCCGTCCCGACGCAGTCGGTGACCGCCGCTGCGGCTCCTTCCGGGCGGGGCGGCGGGCCTCTCGTCCTCCAGCCGGTCCGGCGCCGGCACTGTGCCGCCTGCCGACGCGGTCCGCTGTCGCTGCTCGTCCTGGAAGGAGGCGCACCCCGGTGCCTGGACTGCGCGGATCTGGGGCACCTGGTGTTCCTGCCGCGTGGGGACACGGCACTGACCCGCCGGTCGCGCGAAGAGAGCACGCTGTCGGCGGTCGTCGTGCGGTTCAACCGGCGCAAGGCCCGCTACGAACGGCAGGGCGTCCTCGTCGAGGAGGCGGCGCGCGCCCGCGCCGAGGCACGCTGTCTGGCGGACGCGGAGGCCCGGCGGCGGCGCCGGGCGCGGGACGCACGGCGGCGATCGGCGCTGGACGAACGGTTCATCGCGGCCTTCGCGGCGGAGATCCGGCGGCTTTTCCCGGGCTGCCCGTCGGATCGCGCGAGCGAGATAGCCGCGCACGCCTCCGTGCGCGGCAGCGGACGGGTGGGGCGCAGCGCCGCCGGCCGCGCGCTGTCCGAGGGGGCGGTGGTGTCGGCTGTCGTGGCGTCCGTGCGGCATGTGGACACGCCGTACGACCGTCTGCTGATGAACGGGATGGTGCGACACGAGGCGCGGCGGCGGATCGCGCCGGCGGTGGAGGAGGTGCTGCACCTGTGGCGGGGCGGGGAGCCTCTGGAGGGAAGAAGGGGCACGGAAGGAAGCGGGCGTCGGGGGCAGTGACCCGGGGACCGAGGCTGCACGCAGGGGTGGTGGTATCCGGGAGGAGGGCTGACCGGCGCGGGCGGGTGGGGCATGGCTTCTGCGGGTCGGCGGGGTCGGACGTATCGTGGCCGGAAGAGTGCCACCCGATGACGCTCGGCCTGCCGCACGCGTGAGCGAGGAAGACGCCATGGCCGATCCCAAGGGATTCATGACCACTCCCCGCCGGGACTGGCCGTACCGACCGGTTCACGAACGGGTACGGGACTGGGACGAGGTGCACGCCCCCGGGGCACTGTTGCCCATCATCGGCAAGCAGGCCGACCGCTGCATGGACTGCGGCATTCCCTTCTGTCACGACGCCTGCCCGCTGGGCAATCTGATCCCGGAGTGGAACGACCTGGTCGCGCGGTCGGACTGGCGGGCGGCGAGTGATCGGCTGCACGCCACGAACAACTTCCCGGAGTTCACCGGACGGTTGTGTCCGGCGCCGTGTGAGGCGGGGTGCGTGCTGGCGATCAACCAGCCCGCCGTCACGATCAAGAACGTGGAGTGCGCGATCGCCGATCGGGCCTGGGAGGAGGACTTCGTTCCGCCGCGGCCGCCGGAGCGACTGTCGGGGCGGACGGTGGCGGTCGTCGGCTCGGGGCCGACCGGGCTGGCCGCCGCGCAGCAGCTGACCCGGGCGGGCCACACCGTGGCGGTGCACGAGAAGGACGACCGGATCGGCGGCCTGCTGCGCTACGGCATCCCCGAGTTCAAGATGGAGAAACGCCATCTGGAGCGGCGTATCGACCAGATGCGCGCCGAGGGGACCAGATTCCGTACGTCGACGGCCGTGGGGCGGGACATCGGTGCCGCGGAGCTGCGGACGCGCTACGACGCGGTGGTGATCGCCACCGGGGCGACGGCGTGGCGGGAACTGCCGGTTCCGGGGAGGGAGTTGGCCGGTATCCACCAGGCGATGGAGTATCTGCCGCTGGCCAATCGGGTGTGCGCGGGCGATCTGGCGGTGTCACCGCTGTCGGCAGTCGGCAAGCACGTGGTGATCGTGGGCGGCGGTGACACGGGAGCGGACTGTCTGGGCACCGCGGTCCGCGAGGGTGCCGCGTCGGTGACACAGCTGGACATCCACATCCAGCCGGGCGCCGAGCGGGACGAGGCCGCCGAGCCCTGGCCGACCTATCCCAGGATCTACCGGCTGTCGGCGGCGCACGAGGAGGCACGCGAGCTGGGGACCGCACCGGCCGCGGACGCCGACGCCCGGCTGTTCGCGGCCTCGACGCTCCGCTTCACGGGGGACGCGGCCGGGCACGTACGGGCGCTGCACCTGGTGGAGGTGGACGCCGGGCGGCGTCCGGTGACCGGCACCGGGCGGACGCTCCCCGCAGACCTGGTACTGCTCGCCCTGGGCTTCTCGGGGCCCGATCGGGAGGACGGAATCGTGGAGCAGCTGGGGCTTGCGCTGGAGCCGCGCGGGACGATCACCCGCGACCGCGGCTTCGCGACGAACGTCCCCGGGGTGTTCGCCGCCGGGGACGCCGCGCGCGGGCAGTCGCTGGTCGTGTGGGCGATCGCGGAGGGGCGGGCGGTGGCCGCCGCCGTGGACCGCCATCTGACGGGCAGTTCGCGGCTGCCCGCGCCTATCTCGCCGTACGACCGGCCGATGACCGTCTGAGGGGTCACCGGCGCTCGTCGGCGTCCCGCCTTCGTCGCCGCCGTCCCCTTCACGGCCGCCCGTAACCATCCTCACGGCCGCCCGCAACCGAAGATGTCGTCATGTCCTTCCGCCCAGGCCACCGAAAAGACCGCCGGTAGGGTGCTGGGCCATGGAGGAACCGTGGGTCAACCCCGTGGAGCGGATCGGCGCCGACCTGCATCTGGAGCTTGCCGGGCCGGGCGGGCGACGGGCTGCACTCATCCGGGCGCTGCGGGAGGCCGTGCGCGACGGGCGGCTCGCCCCGGGCACCCGGCTGCCGCCGTACCGTTCTCTCGCCGCCGACCTCGGGGTCGCCCGCAACACGGTCGCCGACGCCTACGCGGAACTGGTGGCGGAGGGGTGGCTCAGCGCCCGGCAGGGCTCGGGCACCCGGGTCGCGATGGGGCCGCCCGCCCCACCTCTCGGACGGTCGGGGCGGCTGCGGCCCCCGGCAGCGAACGCGCGCGGACGCGGGCCGTCGCCGACACGCGCGCGTGGGCCGCACCACGACCTCAGGCAGGGCATACCTGACGCGTCGGCGTTCCCCCGCTCGGCCTGGCTGGCCTCGTACCGGCGGGCGCTGCAGCAGGCCCCCAACGAGGTGTTCGGGCCGGGCGACCCGGCCGGTCGGCGCGAGCTGCGTGAGGCGCTCACGGAGTACCTGGCACGCGCGCGGGGCGTCCGCACGACACCGGAGCGCATCGTGATCTGTTCGGGTTTCGCGCACGCGGTTCGGCTGCTGTTCGGCCAGGGCGCGGGCGGTGTACTGCGTGGCCCGCTGGCCGTGGAGGCGTACGGCCTGCCCTTCCACCGGGCGCTGCTGGCGACGGCCGGGGTACGCACCGTGCCGCTGCCGTTGGACGAACACGGCGCCCGCGTGGAGCGGCTGGCGCGGGAGCGGGCCGTACTGCTCACCCCCGCCCACCAGTTCCCGACCGGCGGCCCGCTGCACCCGGCCCGCAGGGCGGCGGTGATCGACTGGGCCCGCGCGCGGGGTGCGGTGATCGTGGAGGACGACTACGACGGGGAGTTCCGCTACGACCGCAGACCGGTCGGTGCCGTGCAGGGACTCGATCCCGACCACGTGGTCTACGTCGGCTCGGTCAGCAAGAGTCTCTCGCCCGCGCTGCGGCTGGGCTGGCTGGTGCTACCGGAGCGGTACGTCGACGGAGTACTGGCGGCCAAGGGCGAGCGTGAGGGCTGGGCGAGCGTCCCGGACCAGCTGTGCCTGGCGGACTTCATCGGGCGCGGAGCCTACGACCGGCATGTACGCGGGATGCGGCAGCGGTACCGCAGCCGCCGGGACCGGCTGGTCACGGCGCTCGCCACGCATGCGCCGCACGTCCGGGTCACGGGGGTGGCGGCGGGGCTGCACGCCGTGCTGCGGCTGCCGGCCGGCACCGAGCGGGCCACCGTGGCGGCGGCGGCCCGGCACGGAGTCGCACTGGACGGCCTCGCCGACTTCCGCCACCCCTCGGCCCCCGCGATCGGGGCCCCCGCAGCGGCCGAAGCAACAGCGCGCAAGGGACGGGGCAATAGGGCGGCGGTGACCGGAGTACCCACGGCCACCGGGGAAGCCGCTGGCGCCACCGCAGACACCGCACACACCGCAGACACCGAGTTTGCCGACACATCGGGGACCGACGGAGCCGGCGCGGGCCGCGAGGCAGGGGACGGCATCGTGGTCGGGTACGCCGCGCCCGCCGAGCACGCGTACGAGGCCGCTCTGGAGGCCCTGTGCGCCGTGCTGCCCGACGCCAGGCGGTGACCTTGTCGTCCCGGCCCAGCGCCTGCCGCTCGGCGCGGGCGGCTTGGCGCCGGCCACTCGGCGCGGGCGGCGAGCACAGGCCGCGGTCGGGCGGGCAGGCAGGGAGCGTGTGTTGGGCGCCGAGTCGGAGGGGCCACGGGGTTCGCGGTTCGTGGTGCGGCGCCGGACAAGGGGTGTGGCTCAGCAAGAACGGCAATCAGTTCACGACAGCAGGAAGTCCGCCTCTCCCGCCTTGGCACCCTCGATGAATGCGGTCATCTCGTCGGTGGTGTAGATCAGCGCCGGGCCGTCCGGATCGGTGGACTGCCGCACGGCGATCCGGCCGTCGGCGAGCTTCATCGCTTCCAGGCAGTTCCCGCCGTTGCCGCCGCTCCACGGCTTGTGCCAGCCCTCGCTGCCCAAGTCCCGCGCGGGCATGCCGTTGTAGACCCGTTTGCGCGGCTTGATGCGATCCATTCACAGCTCCTTGCGGAGATCCCGGAGGATCTCCTTCGTGCGATGTGCCGTAGCGGCCTGCGCCGCCATGCGGTCCATGACCTCCAGGTGAGTGGCCACCTCGGAGCGCGCGTCGAGGTAGACGGCGCCGGTCAGGTACTCGCTGTAGACCATGTCCGGAAGCTCCGGAACGGCGAATCGGAACAGCACGAAGGGCCCGTACGTGCCGGGGTGCGGTCCGCTCGCGAAGGGGGCGACCTGCAGTGTCACGTTGGGCAGCTTCGTGGCGTCGAGCAGTTTGCCGATCTGCGCGCGCATCACCTCCGGGCCGCCGACCGGGCGGCGCAGCACCGTCTCGTCCATGACCACCCACAGCCGGGGCGCGTCCTCGCGGGTGAGCAGGTCCTGGCGCCGCATGCGCAGGTCGACGAGGCGTTCGATGTCCTCCGGCCGGGTCTGGCCGATGGCGCCGGACCGCAGCACCCCGCGCGCGTAGTCCTCGGTCTGCAGCAGGCCGGGCACGAAGTGCGGCTCGTACTGGCGGATCAGGCTCGCCGCGCCCTCCAGGCTGACGTGCATGGAGAACCAGCCGGGCAGGACGTCATGGAAGCGCTGCCACCAGCCGGGCCTGTTGGCCTCCTCGGCGAGCTGGACGAACCCTTCGGCCTCCTCGTCGCCGACTCCGTAGGCCTTCAGCAGCAGTTGCAGGTACGGGATCTTGAGACCGACCTCGGCCATCTCCATCCGGCGGACGGTGGCGGGCGCGACGCGGAGGATGCGGGCGGCTTCCTCACGCCTGAGGCCGGCGCGTTCCCGCAGATCCAGCAGGCGCCGCCCCAGGACCACCTGGCCCACGGTCGGCGCGGACCGCGGTTCGCTCACGCTCCACCTCCCGAACTCCACGTACTCGCACGGTCACGCGCTCGTCCGCGCGCGAAAAGAATCCCGACAGCCCTGCGGCGCCATGCGAAGACCTGTTCGAAATTCCGTACGGATCCGTACCGAACTCCGGCGATCCCAACTGGCGCCGCGGGACGTGCTGTTGCGAGCAGTGTGCCACGCCCCTCCACCGCGTCACACAGCACTCTGCATTTTTCAGAGTGACACTTGCCAAGTGTTCACGGCGGGGCGATAGTGGCAAGCGTGATTCCGTCCGCCCCCTTAGGAACAGACGCCGCCGCAGGCCGCCCCGCCGGTCTCGGTGCCGCCGCGGGAGCAGGCCCCGACCAGGCCGCGACCGAGCGCCGGTTCCGGTTCGAGCTGGCCGCGCACCCGGGCTCCCCCGCGCAGGCGAGACGCCTGACCAGGGCTCGGCTGGACGGCTGGGCGGTGTGCGAGGACACCTGCGACTCGGCCGCTCTGGTCGTATCCGAACTGGTCACCAACGCGATCGTGCACACGGCGAGCACCGTCGTGGTGTGCGAGTTGTCCAACGGTGACGGTCTGCTGCGCATAGCCGTGCGGGACGAGGGCTGCGCACCCGGCGAACCCCACCCGTCCCCGCAGCGCCCCGACGAGGAGCACGGACGGGGACTGCTGCTCGTCGATGCCCTCTGCCACGCCTGGGGGGCCCAGGAGCACGGCCCCGGACTGCTCGTCTGGGCAGAGCTCCCTCACCAGGCCGGCGCTCCCGCGCAGGAGTCCACCGCAGGCCGCACCGGGGGTCTGCACCGCTCCGGAGAACACGGAGCCTCCGGACCGTCCGGACCATTCGAACCGGCCGTCCCGTCCTCCTGCCGCACCGGCCACCAAGACACCTCCCGCGCACCGCGCGGGGACCTCGGGTGGGGCGCCCGCCCGCAGCGGAACCCCGCGGACGGGGGCGGCGAGGAGGAGTCGACCCAGCGGGAGCAGCCTCCCCAGGGCATACGCGACACGCAGGCCGGTCAGGACCACGGCCACGCGTCACCCCACACCCACCCTCAGCACCAGCACCAGCACCAGCACCAGCACCAGCACCAGCACCAAGAGCATTCCCAGCCCCACCACACCACAGGGCCGCACCGGCCCGCGCCGCACGCCTCGGACGCGGACCACGCCCCGCACCGGCCGCACCCCGGGACACTCGCCCTGGGCTCACCGCCGCCCGGGCACGGGCGAGAGCGGGGCCGGGGATGACCGGCACCCCCGGCCGCGGTCCGGGGCTGAGCCTGAACCGGCTCGTCCAGGTCCGGCGGGAACTGCCCGAACCCCGCGGTCCGCGACGCCTGACCGTGCCGGAGGGAATGACGGCGCCGCTCGGTTGCGACGCCGTGGGGGTTCCGGCAGAGCTGGGGCCGCCCGTACTGCCCCGGCTGCCCCGTGTGGGCTGCGTGTACGCCGACGAGACGCACTGGTGGTGGCTGGTGCCCTCCGACTCCGACTACGCCCTGGACTGGCCGGCCCCCGCCCGCTACGTCACCGACGGCATCCTGGCGGAATCGCCCTCCACGGCCCTCCCCGGCCTCATCCACCGACCTGACGGCACCGTTCCGTACACGCCGCCGATCCCGCTCTATCTGACCCTGTGCCGTCTGACCGGCACGGCCCCCGCCTGGTCCCGGCCGGTCACCGCCTGACGGGGCAGGCCCGCCCACCCCTCGTCACTCCGGTCACCTGCCGGTCACTCCGCGCTTCCGCCGCTCCGGACGATCACCAGGAACGTGTCCGTCGCGAGGTCCATGACCACCTCGGCCGGCAGTCCCTCCATGCGTCGCGCGTGCGCGAACTCCTCCGCGGGCCAGGATCCCCGCGGACCACCGGCGGGAAAGCGTTCGAGCACGGTTCGCCCGTTCACCATCTCGCACCTCCAGAAGCGTCGTACCTGTAGGAGTTAACGCCCTCCGAGGGCCGGACACCCTGCTCGGTGACATGACTGAGACATAGGTGACACCAGTCCATCGCGGACTGTGAGAATCCGATCACCTTACGAACGGGACCGATACGTTCCGCATCAGAAGCCGCACGTGTCGTGATGTCGGCTCCCTCCCCAACGGCACCGACGAGGACAGTCCATTCGCACCGACATGAACGAGAATGCCCCACTTGGCCCACCCGTGCGGGGCGGCAGCGGCACGATGTCCGGCTCCGGGCCGGAGGCGGGTCACGCCCTCAGGTGTCGTAGTCCTGGATCCGTCCGCCGTGACTCCGGTCGGTCAGGGCGGGCAGGCGCGCGGTCAACTCACGCGTGACGGACGGCACGTCGATCGTGAGCAACTCGCGGTCCCGCATCAGCACCCGCCCGTCCACGACGGTGGTGCGCACGTCGGCGGAGCGGGCGCTGTGCACGAGGGTCGCGGCGAGGTCGTGCACGGGCTGCGTGTGCGGGCCGGTGAGGTCGACGAGGATCAGGTCGGCGCGACGGCCGGGGGCGATGGAGCCGACGATGTCGCCGAGCCCGACCGCCCGGGCGCTCTGCAGGGTGGCGTGGTGCAGGGCCTGACGGGCGGTCAGCCATCGGGGGTCACGGGTCTCCGCCTTCTGGACGAGAGCGGTGAGGGCCATCGCCTCCCACACGTCGAGGGTGTTGTTGGAGGCGGCGCCGTCGGTGGCCAGTCCGACGGGGACGCGCGCCTCCCGCAGGGCGCGGACCGGGGTGGTGGTGGGCCAGGCGAACTTGAGGTAGCCGCGCGGCGAGGCCGCGCAGGGCGACCATCGGCGCGTGGGTGTGGCAGTCGACCAGCCCGGGGAGCGCGACCTGCCCGCGGGCGTCGATGCGTTCGGCGGCGGGGAGACCGGCGGTGCCGGCGGCGTCGACGACGGAGTCGACGAGTCCGTCGCGGATGACGACGGCGGCGTCCTCGCGGAAGCCGATCCGCTCCTGTTCGTCGTGCTGGAGCACGGTGCAGCCGGTGATGAGGAGATCGGCGGGGGAGGCGGACGTCATGGGTTCAACGTAGGGCGGCGCGTTCGCACGCCGGAAGAGGCGCGGGGGCGTGCTGCCCGGAACGGGGAGAGGGCCCCGGCGGGAGGGCGCCTCCCCCGGGCCGGACCGTCGGCAGTACGCGGCCCCGGCGGGCGAGTTCGGTCAGCAGTGTGCCGATCCGCTCGGCGTACGGCGGCGCCGGCCACCCGGTGTCGTCCAGGTGGACGGCGTAGGCGGTGGTGGTGTCGACGAGCCGTTCGAGGAGTGCGGCGACCTGGTCGGTTCCGTCGGTGTGCCGGGCGAGGGAGGGCAGTTCGGCGGCGGCCACAGCGATGGCGGTACGGGCCTCGGCGAGCGTCCGGTAGGCCTCGCGCCGCAGGGCCCAGCGGGCGGCACGGTCGTCGGGTGGCCCGGTGAGCGCCCGGTAGGCCCCGCCCGCGCAGTGCTCCGCGGCGCCGGCGAGGACATGGGCGAGGTAGGCGTCCGCTGCGGCGACGGCGGTGGTCAGGCGGGCCCGCACTCGCCCGCCCCGTCCACCGGGCAGCGGCAGATGACCGGCGACCAGCACGATCACGCAGGCGAGCAGGGTCTCCCCGATCCGGCCGAGGGCCGCCTGGGGCTCTCCGCCGACCATCACCAGGGCCAGCACCAGGACCGTCACGACGGCGGTCTGCGCGGCGAAGTGCCGGGTCGCCAACGGGATCAGGGCGCCGCTGACGACGACGAGCGCCACCAGCCCCTCAGGCCGGGGCAGTACGGCGGCGAGTCCGGCGAACAGCAGCGCCCCGAGCACGGTCCCGGCGGCCCGGCACAGCACCCGCGAGACCAACGGCCCGAGGTCCGGCTTGACGAGGAAGACGGCCGTGACGGGCAGCCAGTACCAGTGGGTGTGCTGTCCGTACCAGTGGGTGTGGTGCAGTGCCTGGGCCGCACCGGCGGCGCACCCGAAGCAGAGGGCGACGCGCACGCCGTACTCCCGCCCACCGGCCCCGGAGGCGGCCCTCAGCAGTTCGCGCGCCGTCCGCCGCCGGTGGCGCAGTCGGCCGCCGTTTCCCCGGTCGAAGGCGTCGGCGGCGTGCAGCAACGCGTCGTCGAGCGCGCGCAGACCGGGCGTGTCGCGCAGGGGCGCGGGCAGCGGCCCGGCGGGGGCGTCCGCGCGTACCGCGGCGGCCAGCCGCCGTGACCCCTCGGCGATCCGCCCGGCCAGGGCAGCACCGGCCCAGGCGAGCGCGGTCGCGGCCTCGGCGAGGGGCAGCGCGGCGGCGTAGCGGGCGTGCAGCCGCCGCTCGGCCGCGGAGCCGCCGCGGCGGCGCAGGCGAGGTCCGCCGAGGGCGTCCTGCGCGTGGTCGAGCGCGGCGGTGAGCGCGGCGCGCCGGGCGGTGGCCTGCGGGCTGCCGACGGCGTCGAGGAGCGCGGCGACGGCGTCGTACACCTGGGCGACGGCCGTCCGCTCCTCGGCGAACCGGAAGTCTCCGGGGCCGGAGCGGGGCGTGGGCAGCATCAGCCGCAGCGTGAGCAGCCAGACGGCACCGGCGAGATAGGCCAGGGGACGTGCCTCCCCGCCCTCGGGCAGCGGCATCCCGGCGCCGACGGCGGCCATGACGAGCAGTTGGGTACCGGACGCGGAGGCGATCGGACCCACGGCGCTGACGGCGCCCGCGAGCAGCCCGAGGACCGCCAGGTGCAGGGTCAGCGGGACGGCCCCGAGCCGGTCCCCGGCGTACGTCCCGGCGAGCAGCCCGGCCGCTCCGGCGAGGGCGGGCACGCCGATGCGGCGGACGGCGGCGCGTCGGCCTCCGGGGCGGTCGTTGATCCCGGCGAGCATGGCGGCGACGGCGGCGATCACGCCGAGCGACGTGTGCCCGACGGCCATGGCCAGCATCAGCGACGGCCCGCCCGCCGACGCGCCGCGCACCACCGCGCTCCAGGGCACGGGCCCGCGCTGGGTGTGCAGGGCATGGGCGAGCCAGGGCGGCAGAGCGGGGGTGGCGCGGGACACGAGGCTCCTGTCGGGCGAGGGCGGGGTGTGCCTTCGGGCGACGGTGACCGGGCTCGGGACGGTGCGGTCCAGGGTAGGGCGGGCGTGCGAACGGTCGGGGACGTGCCTGTTACCCCTGGGTGACGAGGCGTGGGGACGAGGCCCGCCTCAGGGACGACGCCTGCCGTCCGGGGACGACGCCCGCCTGAGGCGCGGGGCGTTGTCAGTGGGGCGCGTTATCAATGAAATCGTCACGCAGAGTAATGACGACGGGGGATTTGAGAGATGCCAGACATGCCTGCAGAGGAGCAGAAGGGTCGGTTCCTGTCCACGGCCGGCCTGAGGACCCGGGGCTGGAGCCCCGGCATGGTGCGGCGGTTGCTCGGGCCCGCGGATTCGAGGCGGCCCAACCCGCACTTCCCCACCGCCCCGCAGATCCGGCTGTACCGGTGGGAACGGGTGGTGACGGCCGAGCGCAGCGCGGAGTTCCGAACGGCGGCGGGGGACGCCGCGCGCCGGTCGGCCGCCGCGCGAGCGGCAGCGCTGCGTCGGCGCAAGGAGGTGCTGGCGAGGATCGCGGCGGAGCCCATCGAGGTGCCGCGTATGGCCCCGGCCCGGCTCGCGGCCCTGGCAGCCGAGCACCACGCGGGGTGGGGTGGGCACGGCGGCCCCGGCGGCGCCGCCACAACGCCCCCGGATTCCCCGGCTCCCCCGGAGGGGTGGCCGTCGGACACCCCCACCGCAACGGCCCGCCACCAGGTCGACTACCTGCTCCATCACCTCACCCGTTACGACGAGTTGCTGCGTGGCCTGCGCGGCAGCACGGGCCGGAGCGCCGCGGCGGCGCTGCTGGCGCGGCGGGTGTACGCGGCCATCTCCGAGGCCTACCCGCATCTCGCACGCGAGTGCGAGCGTCGTATGCCCGCCCCGGGAGTTGGTCCGTCGTGCGGATGACCTGCCCGAACGGAGTTCCACGACGGCCGCGCGGCGGACGGCGGACGTCCCTACGCTCCGGGCGCATGAAAGACGATCACGCCCGAGCCCTGCGGGTGCACGAACTGCTGGCAGCCCGACCCGAGTTCCGCCCTGTCCGGCTGGACGAGGGACGGCGGTTCGCACTCTGGGACCTGGCCTCGCTCGCCGAAGGGGCGCTCGGCACGTGCCTCGATCCCGACTCGCTGACCGCGCGGGACGAGAAGCGGCTTCGGCTACGGCTCGGCACCGACGGGCGGTCCCGCCCGGGCGAGGACGAGTTCCGCAGGCGGTACTGGATCCTCCCGCCGGACGGCCGACCCGGCGAGGTCGGCACCCTCGCCCTCGGCACCTGGCCCATGGCGGCGGGAGCGCTGGGCTTGTCATCGCTCTACGTCCATCCCGTGACCCGGCGGCAGGGGCGGGCCACCACCGCCCTGGACACGGTGTACGAGGCCTGCCGCGCCGAAGGGCTGCACGGGTTCCGGCTGGCCACGCACTGGACCTGGCAGGCGACCGTGCGCTACTACCTCCGCCGTGGGCTCTGGCTCACCTCCTGGAAGCACGACCTCGGCCTGGCCCGGCTGTCCTGTCTGCCCCGCTACGAAGTACGGCCGACGGGAGACGAGATGACGCTCCTCGTCGAGCGGGGCGCGGGGACCGCCGACAGCTCCTGGATGCCCTACCTCGTGGCCGGTCGGCACGGGCCGTGGCTGCGGCTGCGGGAGACCGAGGAGTACCGGTACTTCTCGGACCCGAGGGACCTCGTGGGGCTGTACGCGCGTTCGACGCTGGCGCTGCATCTCGCCGTACGGGGGTGGCCGCTGGTGCGCGGGGAGGAACAGCGGGCCCGCGCCGCGGCCTGGTCCTGCGGCATCGGGGAGCCCGAGGGGCTTGCCCACAGGATCGAGCACTTCGAACGGGAGGCGCGGGCGAGCGGCTGGCGGGTCGACAGCCCGTGCACGCCGGACGTCCCGCCTCGAACGCTCGGCGGTCGTCCGGCACCGCCGGGCGGCGTCCCGGCGTCGCCCGACAGTTCCTCGGCACCGCATGACGACCTTTCGGCGTCGTGGGACGTTCCCTCGGCTCCGTCCGAAGGTGCTTCGGCGCCGCCCGGCGGCCGTCCGGGAACGCGGATGCGTGTGGTGCCGCCGCCGGTGATCGGTGGGATGCCGGTCCTTCCCTCCCAGGAGTCGCCTTGATCCCGCCAGTCACCACCCGATCACTGCGGGGCCCTCACCCCCGGCGTCCCGCGGCGCGCCCGTCGGCACATGCTGAAAGCGGGCGCAGGCCGACCACCGCTCGCCCCCTGCCGACCCGTGGACGCTCCCGTCGAGCAGCAGCCCGCATGGGAGTACTTCCGCAGCCCAGTCTGTCGGCGTCCCCGTTGCCGCAGGCGTCCGGCGGTGTGTGGTGCGGTCGGCGAGGTTCGGTCTCCGCATGCGGCGGGGCGGCCGAAGCACGGGCTGGATCCCGAGCGGGAGGCGCGGCGTTCACGGCAATCCCGCCGCCGCGGCCGCCGTGCGCAGCACCTCGCGCAGCATCTCGGGGGTCAGCCGCCCGGTGAAGGTGTTGCGCTGGCTGACGTGGAAGCACCCGAAGACCTCAAGGCGGTGTGCACCCCCATCCGGTGGATCGAGCGTCACGCGCGTGCCGTGCGCGAAGGCGGGCCGGGGTCTGGGCACCCGCCACCCCGCGTCGGCGAACGCCGGCAGCGCCGCCTGCCAACCGAACCCGCCGAGAACGATCACCGCCCGCAGGGTGGGCCTCAGCAGCCGCAGCTCCTGCACGAGCCACGGCCGACAGGTGTCGCGCTCGCCGGGCGTCGGACGGTTCGCGGGCGGCGCGCAGTGCACCGGGGAGGTGACCCGGACCCCGAGCAGCCGCAGCCCGTCGTCACGTGACACGGCCTCCGGCTGCGAGGCCAGCCCCACCTCGTGCAGCGCCCGGTACAGCACGTCCCCGGACCGGTCGCCGGTGAACATCCGCCCGGTGCGGTTGCCCCCGTGCGCGGCCGGCGCGAGCCCCACGATCAACAGCCGGGCGTCGTCCGGTCCGAAGCCGGGAACCGGGCGCCCCCAGTACGTCCACTCGGTGAAAGCGGCCCGCTTCGTGCGGGCGACCTCCTCCCGCCAGTCGACCAGCCGGGGGCAGGCCCGGCAGTCGGCGATCCGCTCGTCGAGGCCGGACAGACCGGCGGGACCGCTGGTGTCCATCCCTCCACGGTAGGGCCGACATGGTCCGGCCCACGCAGGAGGGCCCGGGCGGCCGGGGCGCCCGGAAACCGTTCGGGCGCCTGCCACCCGGCGGCTAAGGTCGGGTACATGGTTTCTGATGGTGCGGACCACGAGACGACGGGCGACCCGCGGCAGGCCGCCGACCAGGCGCCCACGACCGCCCCGGACCCGAAGACCGCCGCCGCGGTGGCGGCCGCCGAGGCCGCCGCTCCCCCGCCCGGGACCTCCGTGCGCGTCGACACCTGGATCTGGTCCGTACGGCTGGTCAAGACCCGCTCGCAGGGCGCCACCGCCTGCCGGGGCGGCCACGTACGGATCAACGGCGAGCGGGTGAAGCCCGCCCACTCCGTACGCGTCGGTGACGAGGTGCGGGTCCGGCAGGACGGCCGCGAGCGGATCGTCGTCGTCACCCGTCTGATCCGCAAGCGGGTGGGTGCCCCCGTGGCCGCTCAGTGCTACGTCGACAACAGCCCCCCGCCACCGCCCCGTGCGGCCGTCGCCCCCGTCGCCATCCGTGACCGCGGTGCCGGTCGTCCCACCAAGCGCGACCGCCGGGAACTCGACCGCCTCCGCGGCCTGAGCGACTTCGACCCCCTGACCCCTCCCCCGCCCTTCGACGACCCCGCGATCTTCGACCCGCCCACCGCGTCGGACAGCACGCCCGAGCGGAACGAGCCGACCGACTCGACGGCTCGCGGAACCGCCTCCGACCGGGACCGCACATCCGGAGGTACCGGAGGTAAGGGGGCGACCCGCCGGGAGGGCTCGGCCGGCCGAGGCCGCGCCGACCGCCGGGGCGGTGACGATCCCGGCAGCGGGGCGGCGCGTCGAGGTGGTTCCCGGCGCCGAGGCGGCGAAGGACGTCGGGACCGCTCCGGCGAGTAACGGGGCTCCCGCTGCCGGCGAAGGGGTGACTCCGTCGGCCCCCTCCCCCCTACCCCTTCCCGCCCCCGCCCCCAGCCCCTTCCGAGCCGTCACGCAGTTCCCCGCACCCACCGCATGAGCTCGATGTTCCGCTCCCTCCTGGCCCAGGCGACGAGCAGGAGCGGCACGATGATGATCAGCGGGGTCGCGGCGTTCTTCCCGTCGAGGACGGTGAGCTGGACGATGAACGCGCCCACCATGAGCCCGCTCAGCGCCATCGCCGCCACCGACTGCAGCAGCGGCACCAGCAGGGCCACCGCACCGGCCAGTTCCAGCACGCCGATGGTGTACATGCCGACGCTGCCCCAGCCCATGTCGTCGAAGACCTCGGCCGCCGACGAGTGGGCGATCAGCTTCGGCAGAGCGCTGGCGATCCCGAAGAAGAGCGCGAGCAGTATCTGCACGCTCCGCAGCGCGATCCGGCCGACCCTGCCACGGCTGCCGGATCGGGGACCGTCCTCGGCCGAAGGCCCGGCGGCCGGGACGGTGACGGGCACCGAGGTGGTGGGCGCGGTGGTCTCGGACATCTGGTTCTCCTGTGAAGAGCGGTTGATTGCTGCTGTCACGGATACAGACCGTCCTTCGGCTCCGAACTCATCGCGGTCGGAGGCGCTTTCTCAGTGCTTCGTCAGCTTGTCGGCGCGGTTTGTCGGCGCGGATTGTCGGCGCCGCTCATGTCTGTTGCTTCATGACCGTTCAACGGCCGGTCGGCCGGGGGCCGTTCCCGGTGGCGACCGGTTCACTCGTTCGAGCGACGTGTTGGTGTGCGGGGTCCGGCGGCGGGAGGGCGGGTCAGCTGTCGAAGCGCGCGGCCTTGAGGTACTCCGGGTTCGGATCCAGCGCCGCGGCCAGCCGGAAGTGACGCGTGGCCTGATCGTCGCGGCCCTGGCGCTGGTAGGTCCGGGCGAGGGCGAAGTGCGCGAAGGCGTTGTCCGGTTCCCGCTCCAGGACGATGGTGAACTCGAGTTCCGCCGGGCGCAGCTGTGCGGCGGCGAAGAACGCGCGGGCCCTCAGCAGTCGGGCGGCGGTGTTCTCGGGGTGGGCGGCGATGACGCCGTCGAGGAGTTTCACGGCGCCTCGGGGATCCCGGGCGGCGAGCAGTTGCTCGGCGGCGCGGAAGTCAATGACATGGGTCTCCGGAGTGCGTCCGGTCGAACCGCTGGTTTCGGCCACGGAGAATCCCTTCCCTGAGTGCACTGGTCCAACGCCCGCAGCGGACAACCCTATTCCGCGCGGACGTCATCCCCGCCCGGTCGGCCCCGCCGACGCCGTTCGCGCCCGCTCCGTCAGTTGTGCCCACACCTGTCGCACACGCAGTTGCAGTTCCGGCAGCGGTACGTCGTTGTCGATCACGATGTCGGCGATCTTCCGGCGTTCGTCGCGGGTCGCCTGGGCGGCCATGCGCGCGCGGGCGTCCGCCTCGGTCATGCCGCGCAACCGCACCAGCCGGTCGAGCTGGGTGGCGGGGTCGGTGTCGACGACGATGACGACGTCGTACAGGGAGGCGAGGCCGTTCTCGGTGAGGAGCGGGACGTCGTGGACGACCACCGCGTCCTCGGGGGCTGCCTCTTCCAGGGCGCGGGAGCGGGCGCCGACCAGGGGGTGCACGATCGAGTTGAGCAGGGCGAGTTTGTCGGGGTCGGCGAAGACGAGGGAGCCCAGCTTGGGCCGGTCGAGGCTGCCGTCGGGGGTCAGTACGCCGGTGCCGAACGCGTCGACGACGGCCGCGAGGCCGGGGGTGCCGGGGGCGACGACGTCACGCGCGATGCGGTCCGCGTCGATCAGCACGGCCCCGCACTCGACGAGCAGCCGTGACACCTCGCTCTTGCCGGCGCCGATCCCGCCGGTCAGGCCCACTGTCAGCATGGGCGCAAGCTTAGGCTCTGCGGGCGGGGCGGCACCGCCCGGTGTCAGCCGTCGCCTTCCCGCTCGGCGAGGAATCGCTCGAACTCGCGGCCGATCTCGTCGGCCGACGGGATGTCCACCGGCTCGGCGAGCATGTTGCCGCGGGTCTCGGCCCCTGCGACGGCGTCGTACTGGTGCTCCAGGCCTTCGACCAGGGCGGTCAGTTCCTCGTCGCCTTCGCGGATCTGGCGGTCGATCTCGGTCTGGGTTCGGTGGGCGTCGGTGCGCAGTGTGTGGGCGACGCCCGGCAGGACCAGGCCGGTGGCGGCCGTGATGGCCTCCAGGACGGTCAGGGCCGCGTCGGGGTAGGGGGACCGGGCGATGTAGTGGGGGACGTGCGCGGCGACGCCCAGGACGTCGTGGCCGGCTTCCATGAGGCGGTACTCGACAAGGGACTCGGCGCTGCCGGGCACCTGGGCCTCGTCGAAGGGGCTGCGGTGGCCGGGCACCAGGTCGGTGCGGTTGCCGTGGGGGGTGAGGCCCACGGGGCGGGTGTGCGGGACGCCCATGGGGATGCCGTGGAAGTTGACCGAGAGGCGGACCCCGAGCCGTTCCACGATCTCCCGTACGGCGGCGGCGAAGCGTTCCCATTCCACGTCCGGTTCGGGGCCGGACAGCAGCAGGAAGGGTGCTCCGGTGGCGTCCTGGACGATGCGGACCTCGATCGCGGGCTCCTCGTACGCCGTCCAGCGGTCGCGCCGGAAGGTGAGCAGCGGGCGGCGGGCCCGGTAGTCGACCAGTCGGTCGTGGTCGAAGCGGGCGACGACCTGGTGGGGCAGCGCGTCGAGGAGCCGGTCGACGATCTGGTCGCCCGTCTCTCCCGCGTCGATGTATCCGTCGAAGTGGTAGAGCATGACAAGTCCGGCCGACTCCTGGGCGAGCGCCATGTCGACGACGGCCAGGCCCTTCGGCTCCCATGCGTACAAACCCTGCGGATCAAGCACTTGGACCGCTCCTCCTCGTGTTCACGGTGAACAACGAGATACAGCGCGTGTGCATTCCCGTGATCGTGAATTCGCCGGTCTCGGGTGCCGTGGGTACGGCCGAGGGGCCGTACCCGGACGGGTACGGCCCCTCGGCTGGTGGCTGAGCCTCAGCGGTGGGCGGTCAGCTCTGGCCGCCGGCCAGCTTCTCGCGCAGGGCGGCAAGCGCCTCGTCCGAGGCCAGCGCGCCGCTGTTGTCGGCACCCTCGGAGGAGTACGAGCCACCACCGGTCGCGGCCGGAGCGGCGGCCTCGCCACCCTCGGCAGCCGCCTTCTCGTCCGCCTCGCGGGACTTGATGACCTGCGCCTGGTGCTGCTCGAAGCGGGACTGCGCCTCGGCGTACTGGCGCTCCCACTCCTCGCGCTGCTTCTCGTAGCCCTCGAGCCAGTCGTTGGTCTCGGGGTCGAAGCCCTCGGGGTAGATGTAGTTGCCCTGGTCGTCGTAGGACGCGGCCATGCCGTACAGGGTCGGGTCGAACTCGACCACGGACGGGTCGGCACCGAAGGCCTCGTTGGCCTGCTTCAGCGAGAGGCTGATGCGGCGGCGCTCGAGGTCGATGTCGATGACCTTGACGAAGATCTCGTCGTTGACCTGGACGACCTGCTCCGGGATCTCCACGTGGCGCTCGGCCAGCTCGGAGATGTGGACCAGACCCTCGATGCCCTCGTCGACGCGGACGAACGCACCGAACGGAACCAGCTTCGTGACCTTGCCGGGCACGACCTGGCCGATCTGGTGGGTGCGGGCGAACTGCTGCCACGGGTCTTCCTGGGTCGCCTTCAGCGACAGGGAGACACGCTCGCGGTCCATGTCCACGTCGAGGACCTCGACGGTGACTTCCTGGCCGACCTCGACGACCTCGGACGGGTGGTCGATGTGCTTCCAGGACAGCTCGGAGACGTGGACCAGGCCGTCGACGCCACCGAGGTCCACGAAGGCACCGAAGTTGACGATCGAGGAGACCACGCCGGAGCGGACCTGACCCTTCTGGAGGGTCGTGAGGAACGTCTGGCGGACCTCGGACTGGGTCTGCTCCAGCCAGGCGCGACGGGACAGGACCACGTTGTTGCGGTTCTTGTCCAGCTCGATGATCTTGGCCTCGAGCTCCTTGCCGACGTACGGCTGGAGGTCGCGGACACGGCGCATCTCGACGAGGGAGGCCGGCAGGAAGCCACGGAGGCCGATGTCGAGGATGAGACCACCCTTGACGACCTCGATGACGGTACCGGTGACGATGCCGTCCTCTTCCTTGATCTTCTCGATGGTGCCCCAGGCCCGCTCGTACTGGGCGCGCTTCTTCGAGAGGATCAGGCGGCCTTCCTTGTCCTCCTTCTGGAGGACCAGGGCCTCGATCTCGTCTCCGACGGCGACGACCTCGTTGGGGTCGACGTCGTGCTTGATCGAGAGCTCGCGGCTCGGGATGACACCTTCGGTCTTGTAACCGATGTCGAGCAGGACCTCGTCCCGGTCGACCTTCACGATGACGCCGTCGACGATGTCGCCGTCGTTGAAGTACTTGATCGTCTCGTCGATCGCGGCGAGGAAGGCTTCCTCGTTACCGATGTCGTTGACCGCAACCTGCGGGGTGGTGGCGGTGGTCTCGGTGCTGCTCGTCATGTGGGAAAGGGCTCCGGTACGGACATTGAAGTCGTAGGTACTGCTTACGCCGGGAGCCCGTTTCGCTCTGCAGAAGCCGGACAGCCAAGGAAGCGCCTCACCGAAACGGTGATGGCGCCTCGACAACCGAGGGGACATACAACAGATGCGAGCGCAGCCTGCTACGTCTGAGGTGCGCAGGCCCGCAGCGCAACTTGTAGCATACGGGGGCAGCCGGACATGGTCAATGCGCGAAGGCGCCCACCAGGGGTGGATCGCCGCATACCCGGCACACAACCTGTCCCCCGGGTCCGCGCAGGGCGCGAGGAGCCCCGCGGGTCTCACCCCCCGGACGGGTTGGACGGAAGAGTACGACGAGGGAGCCGATCATCCAAGAGCCCGTATCGTCCGAGCACGCGCCCGCCGCCCAGACCGAGCCGGAGGCCACGCGGCGTGACGCCGGCGTCGCCGAGAGCTCCCGGGCCAACCGGGGCTGGTGGGACCGCAACGCGGACGAGTACCAGACCGAGCACGGCACGTTCCTCGGGGACGACCGGTTCGTGTGGGGCCCGGAGGGCCTGGACGAGGTCGAGGCGGAGCTCCTCGGACCGCCGGAGGAGCTGACGGGCCGGGACGTCCTGGAGATCGGCGCGGGCGCGGCGCAGTGCGCGCGCTGGCTGGCCGCACAGGGCGCCCGCCCGGTCGCCCTGGACCTCTCCCACCGCCAGCTCCAGCACGCGCTGCGCATCGGCTCCGCGTTCCCGCTGGTGTGCGCGGACGCGGGGGCACTGCCCTTCGCGGACGGCTCCTTCGACCTGGCCTGCTCGGCGTACGGGGCGCTGCCCTTCGTCGCGGATCCGCGGCAGGTGCTGGGCGAGGTGCGCCGGGTGCTGCGCCCGGGCGGCCGGTTCGTGTTCTCGGTGACGCATCCGATCCGCTGGGCGTTCCCGGACGAGCCGGGCCCGGAGGGGCTGAGCGTGGCGGGCTCGTACTTCGACCGCACGCCGTACGTCGAGCAGGACGGGCGGGGTGCCGCGGTCTACGTGGAGCACCACCGCACGCTGGGCGACCGGGTGCGCGACATCGTGGCGTCCGGTTTCCGGCTGGTGGACCTGGTGGAGCCGGAGTGGCCGGCCTGGAACACCTCGGAGTGGGGCGGCTGGTCGCCGCTGCGCGGGAGTCTGATCCCGGGCACGGCGATCTTCGCGTGTGTACGGGACTGACGGCGTGATCCGTCACGACGCGCTGGAGGCGCTGCCCGTACGCGGTGCCCTGCCCGCGCTGGAGGACGCTCTGGCGGGCCACGGCGCCGCCGTGCTGGTGGCGCCGCCCGGGACCGGGAAGACGACCCTGGTGCCGCTCGCGCTGGCCGGTCTGCCGGGCGGGGGGCCCGCCCGGCGGGTGGTGGTCGCCGAGCCGCGGCGGATCGCGGCCCGGGCCGCCGCCCGGCGCATGGCGTGGCTGCTGGGCGAGCGGGTCGGGGAGACGTCGGCTACACGGTGCGCGGGGAGCGCGTCGTCGGGCGCCGCGCGCGCGTGGAGGTCGTCACGACCGGTGTGCTGCTGCAGCGGTTGCAGCGCGACCAGGAGCTGGCGGGTGTCGACGTCGTGGTGCTCGACGAGTGCCACGAGCGGCATCTGGACGCGGACACGGCGGCGGCCTTCCTGTGGGACGTGCGGCAGGCGCTGCGGCCCGAGCTGCGGCTGCTGGCCGCCTCCGCGACGACCGACGCACAGGGGTGGGCGCGGCTGCTGGGCGACGCCCCGGTGGTGGCGGCGGAGGGCGTGGCGCACCCGGTGGAGGTCGTGTGGGCGCCGCCGGCCCGGCCGGTTCGGCCACCGCACGGTGTGCGGGTGGATCCGGCGCTGCTGGCGCACGTGGCGTCGGTGGTGCGGCGGGCGCTGGCCGAGCGGTCCGGGGACGTGCTGTGCTTCCTGCCCGGTGTGGGGGAGATCGCGCGGGTCGCGGCGCAGTTGGGGGATCTGGGCGGGGTGACGGTGCTCCAGGTGCACGGGCGGGCGCCGGCGGCCGTGCAGGACGCGGTGCTCACGCGGGGCACGGAGCGGCGGGTGGTGCTGGCGACGTCGGTGGCGGAGTCGTCGCTGACGGTGCCGGGTGTCCGGGTGGTGGTGGATTCGGGGCTGGCGCGCGAGCCGCGGGTGGACCACGCGCGCGGGCTGAGCGCGCTGGCGACGGTGCGGGCCTCGCGGGCGTCCGGGCGGCAGCGGGCGGGCCGGGCCGGGCGGGAGGCGCCGGGCACGGTGTACCGCTGCTGGACGGAGGCGGAGGACGCCCGGCTGCCGGGTTTTCCGGCCCCGGAGATCAAGGTGGCGGATCTGACGGCGTTCGCCCTGCAGGCGGCGTGCTGGGGCGATCCGCAGGCGTCGGGGCTGGCGCTGCTGGATCCGCCGCCGGCCGGGGCGATGGCGGCGGCCCGCTCGGTGCTGTCGGCGGTCGGTGCGGTGGACGGCGCCGGGCGGGTCACGGAGCGTGGGGCGCGGCTGGCCCGGCTGGGCCTGCACCCCCGGCTCGGGCGGGCCCTGCTGGACACGGGCGGTGAGGGTGCCGACGTCGTGGCGCTGCTGTCCGAGGAGGCGCCGCGGGAGTACGGGGACGATCTCGGTGGGGTGCTGCGGGCCGCCCGGCGCGGGGGTGACGCGTACGGCGCGCGGTGGCGGGCGGAGGCGCGGCGGCTGCGGGCTGTCGCCGGGGAGGGCTCCGGGTCGGCGGGGCTGCCGGTGGCGGCCGACGGTGACCGCTTCCCGGGGCTCGTGGCCGCGCTGGCCTTTCCCGAGCGGGTGGCCAGGGCCGACGGCGGGTCGTACCTGATGGCGTCGGGGACGCGCGCGGAGCTCGCCGAGGGTTCCCCGCTGCACGGCGCGCCGTGGATCGTCGTGGCGGTCGCCGACCGCCCTGCGGGGAGGGGTCACGCGCGCGTGCGGCTGGGGGCGGTCGTCGACGAGGACGTCGCGCGGTTCGCCGCCGGTGCGCTGCTCGACGAGCGGAAGGAGGTGCGCTGGGCCGACGGCGATGTCGTGGCCCGGCGGGTGACACGGCTGGGGACGATCGAGCTGGCGGCGCGGCCGTTGCGTGATGCCGACCCGGCCCTGGTGCGCGGCGCCTTGCTGGAGGGGTTGCGGCGGGAGGGGCTGGGGCTGCTGCGCTGGTCGGCGGAGGCGGTCGGGCTGCGGCAGCGGCTGGCGTTCCTGCGGCTGCGGCTGGGCGAGCCCTGGCCCGACGTGGGTGACGAGGCGCTGCACGCGCGCGTGGACGAGTGGCTGGAGCCGGAGCTGGGCAGGGCGCGGCGGCGGGCCGACCTCGGGCGGATCGACGCGGGGGCGGCGCTGGGGCGGCTGCTGCCGTGGGCCTCGGGGGAGGCCGGGCGGCTGGACGAGTTGGCGCCGGAGCGGATCACCGTGCCGAGCGGGTCGCGGATCCGGGTCGACTACACGGATCCGGAGCGTCCGGTGCTCGCCGTCAAGCTGCAGGAGATGTTCGGGCTGCAGGAGTCGCCGCGGGTCGCGGGGGTGCCGTTGCTGGTGCACCTGTTGTCGCCGGCAGGACGGCCCGCCGCCGTGACCGCCGATCTGGCGTCGTTCTGGCGGGACGGGTATCAGGGGGTGCGGGCGGAGTTGCGCGGCCGGTATCCCAAGCATCCGTGGCCGCAGGATCCGGCGGGTGCCGAGCCGACCCGGCACACCCGGGCGCGGCTCAGGCGCTGACGGTTTCCGGAGCGGTGGGTTCTGCGGGGGACGGTGCGGTGGAGCGGCGGCCGCGGGCCTCGACGTGGAGGGAGAGGGCCAGCAGGAGCGTGCCGAGGGCGAGGAACCCGGCGGGCAGGTAGGTCCTGAGCGCGAGCACCGCGGTGCGGTTGGATCTGACCAGGTCGACGGTGTGCCGGACGTAGTCCTCGCGCATCTTGACGTGCCCGGCGAACGCGGTGACCTTGTCCCGGTCGCCGAGGAGGGTGCCGCCGCGCAGTTCCTCGCGGTGGATCTCCTCGCCGTAGACGGGCGCCCCGGTGACCGGTTCGACCCAGAACTTGCGGACGGTGGTGTACCAGCGGGTGGTGCCGGTCCTGGCGACCGTCTCGGGGGTGATGCCCTGGACGGGCATGGTCCTGGGCATGGGGACCCGGGTCCAGGGGATCGTCTGTTCGAAGTAGTAGACCTTCAGGCCGCGGAAGGTGCGGGTGCCCTGGTAATGGATGGGCGCGCTGGTGCGGGTCTGGGCGTCGAAGTACTCGTAGTCGCGTTTTTCGGTCAGGAACGGCCATTTGAACTCGATGCCGGTGCGTTGCACCGGGTCGCCGTCGACGGACTCGCCGGTGGCGTGGACGGGTTCCTGGGTGTGGGCGTCGAAGATGTAGCGCTCGGGGACGCGGGAGACCATCTTGCCGTCGGGCCCCTGGACGTAGGAGAGGCCGTCCCAGACGACGACGTCGCGGCCTGCGGTCCGCTCGATCCGCTCGGACTCCTCGACGTCGCCCTTGAGGGTCTGGACGATGGTGACCTCGGGGACGGTGCGGGCGGTCATGGTGGCGTAGTCGAGGAGGGTGGCGTCGCGCGCCTGGAGGACCATGGTCTGGTAGGTGTTCGGGGGGACCTTCGCCAGGCGCGGGAAGGCGTACCAGCGCAGCAGGGGGGCCAGCGCCGTGAAGAACACGGCGAGGGCGAGGAGGATCAGGCCGGCTCTGCGGCGCATCTCGGGCTCCCTCCCGGGCGGTCACGGGTGTGCCGGCACCGTCGTCAGCAGGGGTTGCGGGGAGGTGCCGCCCGTGGGGGTGCCCAGGGCGGTGAGGGCGAGGACGGCGGCGACCGCGACGGCGAGACCGGTGGCGGCGGCGATCAGGGCGCGCATGCGGTCCCTCCCGGACCCTGAGGTGTCTGATGCGGCGTCAGGTCGGGCACCGTAGCAAGGGACGGTTGAGAAGAGAACAGGTCGTGCACGAGGGACGGCGGCGCCCCCTTCGAGGGGGGGCGCCGCCGTCGGTCGTGCGGGTGGGCGTGCTACGCGCCGCCGGTGGACTCCGAGGGTGACGGGCTCGTGGACGGGGACGGGCTCGCGGACGGGGACGGGCTCGCGGACGGGGACGGCGACGGGCTCGCCGACGGGGATTCGGTGGCCTCCGCGACGGTCAGTTCGACGGTCAGGGTGGCGCCGCCGGGTGTCGTGATGCGCAGCAGGTAGGTGCCGGCGGTGTCGTCCGCGTACAGCTTCGGCAGCTTCAGCAGGCCGTCGGCGTCGGTCTTCAGGCTGACGGTGCGTACGGGCTTGTCGTCGGCGTCCTTGAAGTAGGGGCCCTTGTCGTTCTCGGTGGGGTCGTCGGCCGCCTTGACGAGGGTGGCGGTGGCGGCGACTTCGTCGGCGACGGCTCCCCGGTAGGTGGCCTTCACCTCGACCTGCTCGGTGAACGAGCCGCCCGGCACGCACGTCAGCGCGGTGCCGGTGGTGCGGGTGAGGGTGTCGGCGGCGCGCTGGGTGACGGTGGCGGTGTAGGTGACGGGCGTGACCGAGCGGCCCACGAGGGTGGCGCTGACCTTGAAGGTGCCGGTCTTCTCGCCTGCCCGCAGGGCGGGCGCCAGGGCGACGCCGGTGCCGTCCGTGATGATCGTGGCGACGGTCTCGCCGCCCTCGAAGGTGGCGTCGGTGTCGCCGCTGATGGTGAAACGGATCCGGACCTTCGCGACGGGCCGGCCGGTGGCGGTCTCGGCACGGGTGCCGATCCGCTCGGCATAGGTGTCGCCGGCCATCGCGCTCAGCGCGGTGCCGCCCTCGGCCTCCAGGTGGTGGACCGACTCGGTGGGGGTGACCGGCGGGGTCATGGTGCCCGGCGGTGTGGGGGGCGGGGTGGTGGTGCCGGTGCCGGGCGGGGTCGGGTCGGGAGCCGGGGTGGCGGGCTTCGGGGTCGACGGCGGCTTCGGCGTCGCGGGCGGGCTCGGCTCCGGCTCGGGCGTGACCGGTCGGGCCGGCGTGGTGCCCGTGCCGGTCCCGCCACCGCTGGGGTGGGAGGGCAGGGTGCCCGTGCCGTCCGGGATCTCGTGGGTGCCCTTGCGGTAGTACTCCAGCCAGGACAGGACCGTGTGCAGGTACTCGGTGGAGTTGTTGTAGCTGAGGATCGCCTTGCGCAGGTCCGCGGTCGTGGACAGGTCCCAGCCGAAGCGGCACAGGTAGTTGCCGGCGGCGAGGGCGGCGTCGTAGACGTTGTTCGGGTCGGACCGGCCGTCGCCGTTGCCGTCCCGGCCCGCCCACTCCCACGTGGAGGGGATGAACTGCATGGGGCCGACCGCGCGGTCGTACCTGCTGTCGCCGTCGTAGGCACCGTTGTCGGTGTCGGAGATGTTGGCGAAGCCGTTGCCGTCGAGGACCGGGCCGAGGATCGGCGAGTAGGTGGTGCCGTCGGCGCTCACGCGGCCGCCGCGGGCCTGGCCCGACTCCACCTTGCCGATGGCGGCGAGCAGTTGCCAGGGCAGGTTGCAGCCCGGCTTGGACGTGGCGAGGGAGGCCTCGGCCTTCTTGTAGGCGTCCAGGACGGTCGCGGGTATGCCGGCCTCGGTCGAGCCGGCGGCCGGCGTGGGGCCGGCGGTACCGGTACCCGGCGCGGGGCTGGGGCTGTTGAGCGGCGGCAGGTCCGTGTAGTAGAACGAGTCGCCGCTGGCGTTGTCGTCGGCCGACTCGTCGGGTGTGGGCAGTGTGTCGGCGGCGCTCTGTCTGCCCTGGTCGTCCGTGGTGACGCCGGGAGCCTGGGACGCGGAGAGTGCCGCGACCGCCGCCGCCGCGACGGCGGTGGTGACCGCCCCCTTGCGCAGCCGCCTGCCGATGAGCGCCGCCATGTAACCGAACCCCTCCCCTGGACGCCCGAGCGCCCGTCTCCGTCTCCTGTTGTACTCAGGCGACCCTACGACAACTTCTTTTGAGCCGGGAGCCAGTTCGCGCCGAGGTTTGCCCGGCGGGCCGGGCGCATGGGGGCTCGGCCGGCTCACGCATACTGGGCGGGCCGGTCGGCGGGTCCGCCGGCCCGTCAACGTCCTTTCCCGGGAGCCGTGTTGCCGTTCACCCTGAGTCATGCGGCGGCGGTGCTGCCCGCCGTGCGCGCCGACGGCAGCGGACGGGCGCGGCTGGTGCCGGCCGTCCTCGTCTCGGGTTCCTTCGCTCCCGACATGACCTATTACGCGGCAAGTGCCGTACCCGGCGCGATGGGGTTCGGGGACGTCACCCACTCCGTCGCCGGGGTGTTCACCGTCGACGTGCTCGTCGCCTGGCTGCTGACGGCGCTGTGGCTGCTGGTGCGCGAGCCGCTGGTGGCGCTGGCGCCGCGGGAGCGGCAGGGGCCGGTGGCCGCCCTGACGCGCTGCGGTGCGCCCCGCGCACGGGTACGGCCGCCTCTCCTGCTGTGGTGGTACGTCTCCGCCGCGCTCGGTGCGCTGACCCACGTGGTGTGGGACGCGTTCACCCATCACGGCCGGTGGGGCGTGCGGCTGTTCCCGGTGCTGGGCGGGACGGTGGCCGGTTCACCGCTGTACCGGTGTCTGCAGTACGGCGGTTCGGTGGTCGCGGCCGGGGTGATCGCGGTGTTCGTCGGCCGCGCGCTGCGGCGTGCGCCGTCGTGCGGGCCGACCGGTGTGCCCATGCTGTCGGTCCGGGTCCGTTGGTGGGCCGGGGTGCTGGTCGGGGGCTGTGCGCTGGCGGCGGCGGCACGGCGGGCGACCGTGTGGTGGGACGGCCGGGGGCCCCGGGACGAGCTGTGGGAGGTCGTCCCCACGGTGTGCTTCGGAGCGGGCGCCGGGCTGGCCGCCGGGCTCCTCGGGTACGCCGTCGCGGTGCGGGTGCGTCGTCCGGCCGCCCCGGGCCCGGGAGGCACCGGAGCGCCGAACGCGGAGGCGGAGGCGGAGGCGGAGGCGGCGGCGGCGGTCAGCGTGGTGCCGGGCGGTCCGCCGACGCGATGAACACCGTCAGGGAGCGCCGGGTACGGCGCAGGGTGCGCGGCCTGGGGAGCCGGTTCAGGGCGCCGAGCGCGAGGTCGGCGCAGCCGCGGGCCAGTTGCCACGCCGTGCCGTCCCGGAGGCGGTCGAGCCGTCGGCGCACGGGGGCGGTGGTGTCGCGGAGCAGCGTGCGCGGGGTTGCGGGGAGGCGGGGGGCGGCGGCGCCGAGGGCGACCGCGCGGAGTGGCCCGGAGGGGGCCGCGTCGGGGTTGACCTGCGTGTCTGCGGTCGCCGTGGCGTCAAC
This sequence comes from Streptomyces sp. bgisy159, assembly GCF_965341775.1. Classification (GTDB taxonomy): domain Bacteria; phylum Actinomycetota; class Actinomycetes; order Streptomycetales; family Streptomycetaceae; genus Streptomyces. The sequence goes on from NZ_CBDQZH010000008.1 coordinate 69,438, forward strand.
GCGTGCGGTAGCCGTCCGGCGGTGAAGCATGCGTATACCCATGGCGGCATCCTGGCGGGCGGTGGGGGCGGGGGCCTTTCGGCGGGGGCCACGCGGGTGAGGGAGCCCGCGGTGCGGCGGCGGGTGCGGGCCGGGGGCACCGGTGGCCGGCCCGCGGTGCGCGAAGGCGGTCGGGAGGCGGGGACGCGCGGGGGCGCAGGGACGGGCGGGGCGGCCGGGTGCCCGTCCCTACGGTGGGGTTCGCCCCTCGGAAGGGTGTCGGACCGCCCCTCGGAAGGGTGTCAGTGGGCGGCGGACTCCCAGTCGGAGCCCGCGCCCACCGAGACGTCGAGGGGAGCCCGCAGCCGGACCGCCTCGGTCATCCGGTGGCGGACCAGCTCCTCCACGGCCGCGCGCTCGCCGGGGGCGATCTCCAGGACGATCTCGTCGTGGACCTGCAGCAGCATCCGGGACTTCAGGTTCGCCTCGCGCAGGGCACCGTCCACCTTCAGCATGGCGATCTTCACGATGTCCGCCGCCGTGCCCTGGATGGGCGCGTTGAGGGCCATCCGCTCGGCGGCCTCACGGCGCTGCCGGTTGTCGCTGTTGAGGTCGGGCAGGTAGCGGCGGCGTCCGAAGAGGGTCGCCGTGTACCCGGTCGCCCGCGCCTCGTCGACGACCCGGTGCAGATAGTCCCGCACGCCACCGAAGCGGTCGAAGTACGCGTCCATCAGGGCGCGCGCCTCGGCGGCCTCGATGTTCAGCTGCTGGGACAGGCCGAACGCCGACAGGCCGTAGGCCAGGCCGTACGACATCGCCTTGATCTTGCGGCGCATCTCGGCGTCCACGGCCGAGTGCTCGACGCCGAACACCTGGGACGCGGCGGTGGTGTGCAGGTCCTCGCCGGAGGTGAACGCCTCGATGAGGCCCGCGTCCTCGGAGAGGTGGGCCATGACGCGCAGCTCGATCTGGCTGTAGTCCGCGGTCATGAGGGACTCGTAGCCCCCGCCGACGACGAAGCCGCGACGGATGGCGCGGCCCTCGTCGGTGCGGACCGGGATGTTCTGCAGGTTGGGGTCGGTGGAGGACAGCCGTCCGGTGGCCGCCACCGTCTGGTTGAAGGTGGTGTGGATGCGGCCGTCCGCCGCGATGGTCTTGATCAGGCCCTCGACGGTCACCCGCAGCTTCGCCTGCTCGCGGTGGCGGAGCATGATGACGGGCAGTTCGTTGTCCGTCTGGGTGGCGAGCCAGGCCAGGGCGTCGGCGTCGGTGGTGTAACCGGTCTTGGTCTTCTTGGTCCTGGGCAGGCCCAGTTCGCCGAAGAGGACTTCCTGGAGCTGCTTGGGCGAGCCCAGGTTGAACTCGCGCCCGGCGGCCGCGTGGGCCTCCTTCACGGCCTGCTGGACGGCGCCGGCGAACAGCTGCTCCATGGCCTCCAGGTGGGCCCGGTCGGCCGCGATGCCGTGCCGCTCCATGCGGGCGAGCAGCGCCGAGGTGGGCAGCTCCATGTCGCGCAGCAGGTCGGCCGCGCCGACGTCCTCCAGGCGGCCTCGGAACGCCTCGCCGAGGTCGAGGATCGCGCGGGCCTGCACCATGAGCGCCTCGGCCTCGGCACCCTCGTCCGCGCCGAAGGCCAGCTGGCCGTCGGCGGCCGCCGCCGGGGCGAGTTCGCGTCCCAGGTACTCCAGGGAGAGCGCGTCCAGGTCGAAGGAGCGGCGTCCGGGCTTGACCAGGTAGGCGGCGAGGGCGGTGTCCATGGCGACACCGGCGATGCTCCAGCCGTGCTCGGCGAAGACCCGCATCGCGCCCTTGACGTTGTGGAAGATCTTGCCCTGGTCGGCGTCGGCGAGCCAGGCCGCCCACGCCCTGTCGTCGGCCTCGTCCAGCTGGGCCGGGTCGAACCAGGCGGCCGCGCCGCCGGCCGCGGCGAGCGCGATCTCGGCGACCGAGCCGGCGCCCAGCGCCCAGGTGTCGACCGTGGCCACGCCGAGGGTGCCGGTGGCGTGCTCGGTGAGCCAGCCGGCCAGCTCCCCGGTGCCGAGCACCGTGCCGTCCAGCTCCACGCCGGCCGCGACGACCGGCGTCGTCTCGGCCTCCTCGGCACCGGGGTCGACGGCGAGGAGGCGCTCGCGCAGTGACGGGTTGCGGATCTCCAGGGTGTCCAGGACCATCGCGACGGCCTTGCGGTCGTAGGGCGCGCGCTCCAGGTCGGCGACCGTGCGGTCCAGCTCCACGGTGCGGACCATCTCGGTCAGGCGGCGGTTGAGCTTGACCGCCTCCAGGTGGTCGCGGAGGTTCTGGCCGGCCTTGCCCTTGACCTCGTCGACACGCTCGACCAGCTGCGCGAACGAACCGAACTGGTTGATCCACTTGGCGGCGGTCTTCTCTCCGACGCCGGGGATTCCGGGGAGGTTGTCGGAGGGGTCGCCGCGCAGGGCCGCGAAGTCGGGGTACTGGGCGGGCGTCAGGCCGTACTTCTCGATCACCTTCTCCGGGGTGAACCGGGTCAGCTCGGAGACGCCCTTGGTGGGGTACAGCACCGTGACGTTGTCGGTGATCAGCTGGAAGTTGTCGCGGTCGCCGGTGACGATCAGCACCTCGTAGCCCTCGGCCTCGGCCCTGGTCGCGAGCGTGGCGATGATGTCGTCGGCCTCGAAGCCGTCGACGGCGAAGCGCTGGGCGTGCATCGCGTCGAGCAGCTCGCCGATCAGCTCCACCTGGCCCCGGAACTCGTCCGGTGTCTTGGAACGGTTCGCCTTGTACTCCGTGAACTCCTCGGAGCGCCAGGTCTTGCGGGAGACGTCGAAGGCGACCGCGAAGTGGGTGGGTGCCTCGTCACGCAGGGTGTTGGCCAGCATCGACGCGAAGCCGTAGATCGCGTTCGTCGGCTGGCCCGTCGCGGTGGTGAAGTTCTCCGCGGGCAGCGCGAAGAACGCGCGGTAGGCCAGCGAGTGCCCGTCCATGAGCATCAGGCGCGGGCGGCTGCCGCCGGAAGGGGTGTCGGTCTTCTTCGATGCTGTCTCTGCCACGCCCCCGATCCTGCCACGCCCCACTGACACTCGGCCGCCACCGGCCGGCTTCGCACGCCGGAGCCGGCGCCCGGATGCGGCTCCCGCCGCCGGGCGCGGTCCGCCCTTCCGGGCCGTGAGCGGGCGCCCCCGCCGGCATGCCGGTCACCGGACCGGTGCGCGCCCCGCCCCGCCACTCCCCTCCACGCCGCCCGCGCTCCCCTCGCCCCCGCACTCCCCTCCACGCGGCCCTGCCCCGCCACGCCACACCGCTCGACGCCCCACCGCCGGGAAACGACCACCGCCGGCCCACCGCCGAGCCCTCCCCCGTACCCGACCGGGGACCGGCCCCTGTCGGTGCCCCGTGCGAGGATCGATGGCGTACCGCGGGAGCGCACCCGCGCAGTCGAAGGAGAGCGTGCGATGGCATCGAAGCCGCCCAAGGCCGACCCGGTTCAGGACGCACCGCGGGTCGACGAGCCGCAGCACGCGGCGGCGGGGCTGCCGGCCATCGGGCACACCCTGCGGATGGCCCGAGAGCAGATGGGTGTGAAGCGCACGGCGCTGACCCTGCTGCGGGTCAACCAGAAGGACGGCTTCGACTGTCCGGGCTGCGCCTGGCCCGAGCCGGACCACCGGCACCGGGCGGAGTTCTGCGAGAACGGCGCGAAGGCGGTCGCCGAGGAGGCGACCCTGCGCCGGGTCACCCCGGAGTTCTTCGCCGCGCACCCGGTGGCCGACCTCGCGACCCGCAGCGGCTACTGGCTCGGCCAGCAGGGCCGGCTCACCCACCCCGTGTACCTGCCCGAGGGCGGCACGCACTACGAGCCGGTCACCTGGGAGCGCGCCTTCGGCATCGTCGCCGAGGAGATCGCCGCCCTCGGCTCCCCCGACGAGGCCGTCTTCTACACCTCCGGCCGCACCAGCAACGAGGCCGCGTTCCTGTACCAGCTCTTCGCGCGCGAACTGGGCACGAACAACCTGCCGGACTGCTCCAACATGTGCCACGAGTCGTCCGGCTCGGCGCTGTCGGAGACGATCGGCGTCGGCAAGGGCAGTGTCCTGCTGGAGGACCTGTACCAGGCCGATCTGATCATCGTCGCCGGGCAGAACCCTGGCACCAACCACCCGCGGATGCTCTCCGCGCTGGAGAGGGCCAAGGCGAACGGGGCGCGGATCATCACGGTCAACCCGCTGCCCGAGGCCGGCCTGCAGCGGTTCAAGAACCCGCAGACGGCGAAGGGGCTCACCGCGGGCGCGGCGCTCACCGACCTGTTCCTGCAGATCCGCATCGGCGGCGACCAGGCCCTCTTCCGCCTCCTCAACAAGCTGATCCTGGAGACGGAGGGCGCCGTCGACGAAGGGTTCGTGCGCGACCACACGCACGGCTACGAGGAGTTCGCGGCGGCCGCCCGCGGCGCCGACTGGGAGGCGACGCTGGCCGCGACCGGCCTGACCCGTGACCGGGTCGAGCAGGCCCTGGACATGGTCCTCGCCTCGAAGCGGACCATCGTGTGCTGGGCGATGGGCCTGACCCAGCACAAACACTCGGTGCCGACCATCCGCGAGGTCGTCAACTTCCTCCTGCTGCGCGGGAACATCGGCCGCCCGGGGGCGGGGGTGTGTCCGGTGCGCGGCCACTCCAACGTGCAGGGCGACCGCACCATGGGCATCTTCGAGCGTCCGGCGCCCGCCTTCCTGGACGCCCTGGAGAAGGAGTTCGGGTTCGTTCCCCCGCGCGAGCACGGCTATGACGTCGTGCGGGCGATCCGGGCGCTGCGCGACGGCGAGGCCAAGGTGTTCTTCGCGATGGGCGGCAACTTCGTCGCCGCCTCTCCCGACACGGAGGTCACCGAGGCCGCGATGCGCCGGGCCCGGCTCACCGTGCACGTGTCGACCAAGCTCAACCGCTCGCACGTGGTCACGGGCGCGCGGGCGCTGATCCTGCCGACGCTCGGGCGCACCGAGCGCGACGTGCGCGGCGGCGGCGAGCAGTTCGTCACCGTGGAGGACTCCATGGGCATGGTGCACGCCTCCCGGGGCCGGCTGGAGCCGGCGAGCCCCCACCTGCTGTCCGAGCCGGCCATCGTGTGCCGGCTGGCCCGGCGGGTGCTCGGCGAGCGCAGCTCGGTGCCGTGGGAGGAGTTCGAGGAGGACTACGGGGCGATCCGTGACCGCATCGCGCGGGTGGTCCCCGGGTTCGAGGACTTCAACGCGCGGGTGGCCCGCCCGGGCGGCTTCGCGCTGCCGCACGCCCCGCGCGACGAGCGCCGCTTCCCGACGGCCACCGGCAAGGCCAACTTCACCGCCGCGCCGGTGGAGTTCCCGCAGCTGCCCGAGGGCCGGCTGCTGCTGCAGACCCTGCGCTCGCACGACCAGTACAACACCACGATCTACGGCCTGGACGACCGCTACCGGGGCATCCGGGGCGGCCGGCGGGTGGTCCTGGTGAACGCCGGGGACGCGCGGGAGCTGGGCGTCGCGGACGGCTCGTACGTCGATCTGGTGAGCGAGTGGAGGGACGGGGTGGAGCGGCGGGCGCCGGGTTTCCGGGTGGTCGTCTATCCGACCGCGCGGGGCTGCGCCGCCGCGTACTACCCCGAGACCAACGTCCTGGTGCCGCTGGACGCGACCGCGGACACCAGCAACACCCCGGCCAGCAAGTCCGTCGTGGTCCGTCTGGAACAATCGGCGGCCGACTGAGCGTTTGCTCAGGAGTTGCCTGACGTACGACGACGAACGGAGCCGGGCCCATGGGCGAGCAGCAGCATGTGAAGTTCCCGCAGGAGGTCCTCGACGAGTACGCCGCGCTCGGCGTCGACCTGCCCGCCCTGTTCTCGGCCGGCCACCTGGGCACGCGGATGGGCGTGCAGATCGTCGAAGCGTCGGCCGAGCGGGTCGTCGGGACGATGCCCGTCGAGGGCAACACCCAGCCCTACGGCCTGCTGCACGGCGGCGCCTCGGCCGTGCTCGCCGAGACCCTGGGCTCGGTCGGTTCGATGCTGCACGGCGGCAGCGCCAAGATCGCCGTGGGGGTCGACCTCAACTGCACGCATCACCGCGGGGTCCGCTCCGGTCTGGTCACCGGCGTGGCCACGCCGGTGCACCGCGGCCGCTCCACGGCTACGTACGAGATCGTGATCAGCGACGAGGGCGGGCGGCGGGTGTGCACGGCGCGGCTGACCTGCATGCTGCGGGACGTGCGTCCGGGCGACGAGGCGCCCGCGCGGCCGGCGCGCTGACCCGGGCCGACCGACGCACCGACCGTGCCGGGGGCGCAACCGCCGCCCCCGGCACACCTGTTGCTCCCCGACCCGGCGCTTCCGCGCCCGGATTCCGCCCGGTTTCCTCCGCCCTGACGGTTCATCACCAAGCATGGGGCGGAATGCGGGAAAATCAGCGGGGAACACCGACCCCCTTTCCCCCGCGTAACTGTGCGTAATACGCGCGCAATGCAGAAGGCCCTTTCATCCTTGGGGAACGCTTTACCCAGGAGTCCTCGAAGGCCCCGGAAGTAGCCCGCAGCAACGATTCCAGGTAATCACCAAAACGCCCGAGACACCTGAACACACCCGCGCCGGTCCTGGGAGTTCTCACCATGTGGACAGGGCGAATCGGCTGGAATTCCGTTGTTCCACCCACTCAGTACCGCTCTGCATTACCTCGTGTCATAACAAGAGAGTCACAGCCTCCGTCAGATACTCCTCCACCTTCCCCACACACGCTTAGAGTCACGGCCAGTCACCGCGCCACCGGATTCGAAGCCCCTTCGGTCCAGCGCTCGACTCGGCGCGACCCTGTGGAGGGCCGCCGTGCCAGGGAAAGGACTGATTCGTGCGTCAACGTTCGCTCATAGCCCTCACCGCGGCGCTCGCGGCGGGCTCGCTCACGCTCACCGCATGTGGGTCGCGCGACGACAGCGGAGACAGCGGCGGTGGTGGCGGCAAGACCACTGTCGTCATCGGCCTCGACGCCCCGCTGTCCGGCGACCTCTCTGCCCTGGGCCTCGGCATCCGCAACTCCGCCGACCTCGCGGTCAAGACCGCCAACAAGCAGGAGTACGTCAAGGGCGTCGAGTTCAAACTCGAATCCCTCGACGACCAGGCGCAGCCCTCCGTGGGCCAGCAGAACGCCCAGAAGTTCATCAGCGACAAGGCCGTCCTCGGCGTCGTCGGCCCGCTGAACTCCAGCGTCTCCCAGCAGATGCAGAAGCCGTTCAGCGACGCCGGCCTGGTCCAGGTCTCGCCCGCCAACACCGGCACCGAGCTGACCCAGGGCGACGGCTGGAAGACGGGCAACTCCGTCCGCCCGTTCAAGACGTTCTTCCGTACCGCCACCACCGACGAGGTCCAGGGCGCGTTCGCCGCCGACTACCTCTTCACCAAGGCGGGCAAGAAGAAGGTCTACCTGATCGACGACCAGAAGACCTACGGCGCGGGCCTGGCCGCCTCCTTCAAGGCGAACTTCACCAAGCTCGGCGGCACCATCGTCGGTTCGGACCACATCAACCCCGACGACCGTGACTTCAACGCCGTCGTCACCAAGATCAAGAAGACCGGTGCCGAGGCCCTGTACTACGGCGGCGAGTACCCGGCCGCCGCGCCCCTGAGCCAGCAGCTCAAGGACAGCGGCCAGAACATCCCGCTGATGGGCGGCGACGGGATCTACTCCGGCGAGTACCCCAAGCTGAACAAGAAGGCCGAGGGTGACCTCGCCACCTCCGTCGGCAAGCCCGTCGAGCAGCTCGACTCCGCGCAGACCTTCATCAAGAACTACAAGGCGGAGAACTACGAGGACGCCTACGAGGCCTACGGCGGCCTGACCTACGACGCCACCTGGTCCATCATCGAGGCCGTCAAGCTGGCCGTCGACGGCAACGGCGGCAAGGTCCCGGCGGACGGCCGCAAGGCGGTCCTGGACGCCATGAGCAAGGTCAAGTTCGACGGCGTCACCGGCACCATCTCGTTCGACGAGTTCGGTGACACCACCAACACCCTGATGACCGCCTACAAGATCAAGAGCAACGCCTGGGCCCCCGAGTACAGCGCCTCGCCCAAGCTGGACTGAGCAGGGACGGCAGACACACACCCCCGCACACATTGATCCAGGCCGCGCGGGCAGCGCCCACCAGCGCTCCCGCGCGGCGCCGTATCCGAACCACTCCACGGAGGCCCTGCGGTGCAAGAACTGCCGCAACAGCTGGCCAATGGACTCATCCTCGGCGCGATGTACGGACTCATCGCGATCGGCTACACGATGGTCTACGGCATCGTCCAGCTCATCAACTTCGCCCACGGCGAGATCTTCATGGTCGGGGGCTTCGGGGCCCTCACCGTCTGGCTCGTCCTCCCCAGCGGCTTCGCGCTCGGCGCCGCCATCCCCCTCATGATCCTCGGCGGCGTCATCGTGTCCGTCGCCGTCGCCACCGCGGCGGAACGGTTCGCCTACCGCCCTCTGCGTACCGCCCCCCGCCTCGCGCCCCTCATCACCGCCATCGGCCTGTCCATCGTGCTCCAGCAGGCCGTGTGGAAGTGGTACCCCGACGCGAAGAAGGACCGGCCCTTCCCGCAGTTCTCGGGAGCGCCCTTCGACTTCCTCGGCGCCAACATCCAGCGCGGTGACCTCTTCGTCCTGATAGCCGCCCCGCTGTGCATGGCCGCCCTGGCCCTCTTCGTCAGCAAGACCCGCGCCGGCCGCGGCATGCAGGCCACGGCGCAGGACCCCGACACGGCCAAGCTCATGGGCATCAACACCGACCGCATCATCGTCATGGCCTTCGCCATCGGTGCCGCCTTCGCCGCCATCGCCGCCGTCGCCTACGGCCTCAAGAACGGCCAAGTCGGCTTCCGCATGGGCTTCCTGATGGGTCTGAAGGCCTTCACCGCGGCCGTCCTCGGTGGCATCGGCAACATCTACGGCGCCATGCTCGGCGGCGTCGTCCTCGGTCTCGCCGAATCCCTCGCCACCGGCTACATCGGCGACATCCCCGGCATGGACCTCTTCGGCGGCGGCGCCTGGAAGGACGTGTGGGCGTTCGCCCTGCTCATCCTCGTCCTGCTCTTCAGACCGCAGGGCCTGCTCGGCGAACGCGTCGCGGATCGGGCGTGATACCCATGACCACCAGCACCTCTCCCGACATGACCTCGGGGACCACCCCCGACTCCGGGCCCCGGACCGAAGCGCTCGTCCCCCTGCCGCCCGCGGCGGCACGCGCCGGTGTGGTCGCCGGCTCGGCCGTCGCCCTCGTCGGCACCTTCCTCGCCTGGACCTGGACCGCGGAGTTCCCCGGCAACCTCACCGTCACCGGCTACCCCGGCGGCCTGCAGGTCCTCACCCTGGTCGGCGCCGCCCTCACCCTGCTGTTCACCCTCTCCGGCTACGGAGTCCGGGGGCTCGGCTGGCTCACCCCCGGCGGCACCAACAGCCCGGTCATCCTGAGCGCCCTCGGCGTCCTCGGCACCACCGGCTACGCCATGGGCGCCATCAGCTACAACCTCGGTGGCCTCGTCAACCTGGAACCCGGCGCCTGGGTCTCGGGCATCGGCGCCCTCGTGGCCGCCGTCAGCGCCCTCGGCCTGCCCGCCGACCACCCCCACAGCGCCGACGAACCGGCCCCCAGCACCTGGAGCCGTCTGCGCCACGCGCTGACCGCCCCGGAACCGCGCCGGCTGGAGAACCTGCCCTCCTGGGCCGAGATCCTCCTCATCACCGCCGGATTCGGCATCGGCCTCTACATCTTCGCGTACGGCATCGGCACCTACTCCGAGCTCTTCATCGGGTTCCTCGTCAGCGCCGCCTTCGGCGTCCTCGCCGTCGCCCGGGCCGGACTGATCAAGCAGCTGTCCGCGCTCACCGCCAAGCACCGCAGCGTCACCCTCACCGCCGCCTTCGCCGCCGCGATCTGCTTCCCCTTCACCCAGACCAACGACCAGTTCGCGCTGATCGGCGCCAACATCCTGATCTTCGCCACGGTCGCCCTGGGCCTCAACGTCGTCGTCGGCCTCGCCGGCCTCCTCGACCTCGGCTACGTCGCGTTCCTCGGTGTCGGCGCCTACGCCGCCGCCCTGGTCTCCGGCTCACCGCAGTCGTCCATCGGCGTACAGTTCCCGTTCTGGGCGGCCGCCCTCACCGGCGCCCTCGCCTCGCTCGTCTTCGGCGTGGTGATCGGCGCTCCCACCCTGCGTCTGCGCGGCGACTACCTCGCCATCGTGACGCTCGGCTTCGGTGAGATCTTCCGCATCACCATGAACAACCTGAACGGCAACAGCGGACCGGACATCACCAACGGCTCCAACGGCATCCCGAACATCCCCGACCTGAAGATCCTGGGATTCAACCTCGGGCTGCCGCACGACGTCCTCGGCCACGAACTGACCCGCTCCGGCAACTACTACCTGCTGATGCTGCTGTTCACGGCCATCGTCGTGACCGTCTTCCGCCGCAGCGCGGAGTCGCGCATCGGCCGCGCCTGGGTCGCCATCCGCGAGGACGAGACCGCCGCCACCGCCATGGGCATCAACGGCTTCCGCCTCAAGCTCCTGGCCTTCGCCCTCGGCGCCTGCCTCGCCGGCCTCGCCGGCACCGTCCAGGCCCACGTCTCCTACAGCGTCACCCCCGAGCAGTACCAGTTCGCCGGCCCCGTGCCGCCCAACTCGGCCTTCCTGCTCGCCGCCGTCATCCTCGGCGGCATGGGCACCATCAGCGGCCCCCTCATCGGCGCCGCCCTGCTCTACCTCATCCCGGCCAAGCTCCAGTTCATGGCCGACTACCAGCTGCTGCTCTTCGGCGTCGCCCTGATGCTGCTGATGCGCTTCCGGCCCGAGGGTCTGGTCGCCGACCGGCGCAAGCAGCTGGAATTCCACGACACCGGACAGCTCGACGTACCGGAGGACAAACCGCTGCCCGAAGGCGCCACCGGCGCGGCCAAGGCAGGGGCGTGACCGCCATGACCACCACCGCACCCACCACCACCACGGTCCTCGACGCCAGCGGCGTGACCATGCGCTTCGGCGGCCTCACCGCCGTACGCTCCGTCGACCTCACCGTCAACAGCGGCGAGATCGTCGGCCTCATCGGGCCCAACGGCGCCGGGAAGACCACCTTCTTCAACTGCCTCACCGGCCTGTACGTCCCCACCGAGGGCACGGTCAAGTACCAGGACACCGTCCTGCCGCCCAAGCCGCACCTGGTCACCCAGGCCGGCATCGCCCGCACCTTCCAGAACATCCGGCTCTTCGCCAACATGACCGTTCTGGAGAACGTCCTCGTGGGACGCCACACCCGCACCCGCGAGGGCCTGTGGTCCGCCCTCCTGCGTCTGCCGTCCTTCCACAAGGCGGAGGAGAAGTCCCGTGAGCGGGCGATGGAACTCCTGGAGTTCACCGGTCTCGCCGCCAAGGCGGACCACCTCGCCCGCAACCTCCCCTACGGCGAGCAGCGCAAGCTGGAGATCGCCCGCGCCCTGGCCAGCGAGCCCGGGCTCCTGCTGCTGGACGAGCCCACGGCCGGCATGAACCCGCAGGAGACCCGTGCCGCCGAGGAGCTCATCTTCGCGATCCGCGACAAGGGCATCGCCATCCTCGTCATCGAACACGACATCCGGTTCATCATGAACCTGTGCGACCGGGTCGCCGTGCTCGTCCAGGGCGAGAAGATCGTCGAAGGCCCCGCCGAAGTGGTCCAGGCCGACGAACGCGTCATCGCCGCCTACCTCGGCACCCCCTTCGAGGGCGCGCCCGGCAAGGAGGAGGCCGACGAGGTGGCGGCCGCCGAGTCCGAGGCGGCGGCCTCCCACGCGGCGGCGTCCGGGACGACGGCCGACGACACGGGATCGTCCGACACGGAGGCCGACGAAACGGATACGTCCGACACGGAGGCGTCCGACACGGAGGCGTCCGAAGCGGAGGCGTCCGAGGCGTCCCCGGCGGACAGCACCACGGAAGGGGACGACAAGTGACCGCACTGCTGGAGGTCGAGGACCTCAAGGTCGCCTACGGCAAGATCGAGGCCGTCAAGGGCATCTCCTTCACCGTCGAGCAGGGCGAGGTCGTCACCCTCATCGGCACCAACGGGGCCGGCAAGACCACCACCCTGAGGACCCTGTCCGGGCTCCTCCAGCCGGTCTCCGGTCACATCCGCTTCGACGGCCAGTCCCTGAAGAAGATCCCCGCCCACAAGATCGTCTCCCTCGGGCTCGCCCACTCCCCCGAGGGGCGGCACATCTTCCCCCGGATGACCATCGAGGACAACCTCCGCCTCGGCGCCTTCCTCCGGGACGACAAGGACGGCATCGAGAGGGACATCCAGCGCGCCTACGACCTCTTCCCCATCCTCGGGGAACGCCGGAAGCAGGCCGCCGGAACCCTCTCCGGCGGAGAGCAGCAGATGCTCGCCATGGGCCGCGCCCTGATGTCCCGGCCCAAGCTGCTCATGCTCGACGAGCCCTCCATGGGCCTCTCGCCGATCATGATGCAGAAGATCATGGCGACCATTCAGGAGCTGAAGCAGCAGGGCACCACCATTCTGCTCATCGAGCAGAACGCCCAGGCCGCCCTCTCCCTGGCCGACCACGGCCACGTCATGGAAGTCGGCAAGATCGTCCTGTCCGGCAGCGGTCAGGACCTCCTCCACGACGAGTCCGTGCGCAAGGCCTACCTCGGCGAGGACTGACCCGCACACGACGAGGCCCGCGCCCCCGGTGCTTTCCGGGGAGCGCGGGCCTCGTCGTACGCGTCGGGCCGCTCAGCCCTTGGACGTCTTCTTCTCCTCCGCGTCCTGGATGACGGCCTCCGCGACCTGCTGCATCGACATGCGTCGATCCATCGAGGTCTTCTGGATCCACCGGAACGCGGCCGGCTCCGTCAGACCGTACTGCGTCTGCAGGACCGACTTCGCGCGGTCCACCAGCTTGCGCGTCTCCAGGCGCTGGGTGAGGTCCGCGACCTCCTTCTCCAGCTCCTTCAGCTCGGTGAACCGGGAGACGGCCATCTCGATCGCCGGCACCACGTCGCTCTTGCTGAACGGCTTGACCAGGTACGCCATGGCGCCCGCGTCCCGAGCCCGCTCCACCAGGTCGCGCTGGGAGAACGCCGTCAGCATCAGCACCGGGGCGATACTCTCCTCGGCGATCTTCTCCGCCGCCGAGATGCCGTCCATCTTCGGCATCTTCACGTCCAGGATCACCAGGTCCGGCCGGTGCTCACGGGCCAGCTCGATCGCCTGCTCACCGTCCCCGGCCTCGCCGACGACGCTGTAGCCCTCCTCCTCCAGCATCTCTTTGAGATCCAGCCGGATGAGCGCCTCGTCCTCGGCGATGACGACCCGGGTCGTCAGCGGAGGCACGTGCGACCTGTCGTCGTCGGGCACGTCTACGGGCTGGGGCGACTCGGCGGTCACGGGGGCTCCTTGGTACGGGCCGGGCTGTGCTGCTGAGTATGAAGCCTACCCAGAGGCAGAGGGGTGTGGTGACCCGGTATGCTTCCGCGCAGCGGCTCCCGCCGGGTTGGTGGAATCGGCATACACACGGTCCTCAAAAGACCGCGCCTCACGGCTTGCGGGTTCGAATCCCGCACCCGGCACGCTTCTGGCGGAGGCTCACTCAGGTGAGCCTCCGCTTTTCGTTGCGCGCGGCAACCGGCTGGTCCGGTCACCTGCCCGCGTCGGACTCGCCGATGTGGTGGACGCGGACCATGTTCGTGGAGCCGGAGACGCCCGGCGGGGAGCCGGCGGTGATGACGACGGTGTCGCCCGGACGGCAGCGGCCGTAGCGGGTCAGCAGCTCGTCGACCTGGTCGACCATGGCGTCCGTGGAGTCGACGTGGGGGCCGAGGAAGGTCTCCACACCCCAGCTGGCGCTCAGCTGGGAGCGGGTCGCCGGATCGGGGGTGAAGGCGAGCAGGGGGATCGGGGAGCGATAGCGGGAGAGGCGGCGGGCGGTGTCGCCGGACTGCGTGAAGGCGACGAGGAACTTCGCGCCGAGGAAGTCACCCGTCTCGGCCGCCGCACGGGCGACCGCACCGCCCTGGGTGCGCGGTTTGCTGCTCTCGGTGAGCGGGGGCAGACCCTTGGCGAGGATGTCCTCCTCCGCCGCCGCGACGATCTTGGCCATGGTGCGGACGGATTCCACGGCGTGTTTGCCGACACTGGTCTCGCCGGACAGCATCACCGCGTCGGTGCCGTCGATGACGGCGTTGGCGACGTCGGACGCCTCCGCGCGGGTGGGCCGGCTGTTCTCGATCATGGAGTCGAGCATCTGGGTGGCCACGATGACCGGCTTCGCGTTGCGCCTGGCCAGTTTGACGGCGCGCTTCTGGACGATGGGGACCTGTTCGAGGGGCATCTCCACACCGAGGTCGCCGCGGGCCACCATGAGCCCGTCGAAGGCGGCGACGATGTCCTCGATGGCGTCGACGGCCTGGGGTTTCTCCACCTTGGCGATGACGGGGAGGCGGCGGCCCTCCTCGTCCATGATCCGGTGGACCTCCCGGATGTCCCGGCCGCTGCGGACGAAGGAGAGGGCGACGATGTCGAAGCCGGTGCGCAGCGCCCAGCGGAGGTCCTCCTCGTCCTTCTTGGCCAGCGCGGGGACGGATACGGCGACTCCGGGCAGGTTGAGGCCCTTGTGGTCGGAGACCATCCCGCCCTCGACGACCGTGGTGCGGACGCGGGGCCCGTCGACGTCGGTGACTTCGAGGCCGACCTTGCCGTCGTCGACGAGGATGCGTTCGCCGGGGGTGACGTCGTCGGCGAGTCCGGCGTAGGTGGTGCCGCACTGGTGGCGGTCGCCCTCGACGCCCTCCTCGACGGTGATGGTGAAGGTGTCGCCGCGCTCCAGGAGGACGGGCCCTTCGGCGAAGCGGCCGAGTCTGATCTTCGGCCCCTGGAGGTCGGCGAGGAGGCCGACGCTGCGGCCGGTCTCGTCGGCGGCCTTGCGGACCCGCTGGTAGCGCTCCTCGTGTTCGGCGTGGGAACCGTGACTGAGGTTGAAGCGGGCGATGTCCATTCCGGCGTCGACCAGGGATTTGATCTGGTCGTAGGAGTCGGTGGCAGGACCCAGGGTGCAGACGATTTTCGCTCGGCGCATGGAGCGACCCTACGACTTACCACCGAGTAGTTTCTTGGCCGGACATGTCGGGCCAACGACCTTTGCCCTAAGGGTGGTTGACGGACGCCGAATTGTGCGACGGGGTGCTCTGATGAGCAGTCGGACACCTTTTCGCGATGCAGAGCGACTTTCTGCTCATAGGCTTGGCGGATTCATCGTGAATTGTGCGGTGACCTCCGCCCTGACCCGCATTCTCTGCGGTTCCAGGTCGAGGGCTTCGGGCGTGTCGGCGGCGCCCCCGGCGGAGGCGCGCACGACCCGGCGTTCGAAGGCGGCCCGGGGGCGCCCCTCATGGCTGCCGGAGTCGGCGAGTTCGACGAGGGCGGCGAGGGTGGTGCCGAGGGCCTGCGCGTACTCGCGGGCGCGCCGGACCGCTCCCTGCACGGCCTGCTCCCGTGCCCGGCGGTGGACGGGCGAGTCGGGGCGCAGGTCCCACGACGGGCCGTCGACCCGGGTGACGTCCAGGTCGGCGAGGCGGGCGACCAGTTCACCGAGGACGGTGAAGTCGGTGAGTTCGGCGGTGACCCAGACGCGGCCGTGGTACGCGCGGACGCCTCCGCGCGAACGACCGGAGACCTCGGGGCCGACCGAGACGGTGCCGGTGGACAGGTGGGCCACCGCGTCGCCGTAGGACCTGACGAGGTCCAGGGCGGCGGTGTTGCGGCGGGTGAGGTCGTCGAGGGCGGTGCGGCGGTCGCGGCCGCGGGCGATGACCGTGGCGGTGATGCGGGCGAGGTCGGGGTCGGCGTCCAGTTCGGCTTCGCCGCGGACGGTGAGGAGGGGGGCGTCGGGAGTGCCGTGCGGTGCGGTCATACGCCCCACACTGTCAGTCCTTGGCCGCTTATGACACCGGAGTTGTTTCTTCCGGTCACCAGAAAGAAACCCTCCGGCCCTTTTGCGTCTGGTCATGACCGGGTCAGAATCTACGCGCGTTATCTACGCGCGTCAGTGATCGTCCCGCGAGGAGAGCAAGACATGCCGTTGAACCGCCGGAAGTTCCTCAAAAAGTCCGCCGCGACCGGGGCGGGAGTGGCGATCGCGGGGGCCGCTGCGGCCCCGGCCGACGCGGCGACCACACCGGCCCCGGCCGACCGGAAGCACCCCCGGCGCTACTCGCTCACCGTCATGGGGACGACCGACCTGCACGGCCACGTCTTCAACTGGGACTACTTCAAGGACGCGGAGTACACCGACAAGGCGGGCAACGCCCAGGGCCTGGCGCGCATCTCCACGCTGGTGAACGGGATCCGGGCGGAGAAGGGCCGCCGCAACACGCTGCTGATCGACGCGGGCGACACCATCCAGGGCACGCCGCTGACGTACTACTACGCGAAGGTGGACCCGATCACCGCCGAGGGCGGCCCGGTGCACCCCATGGCGCAGGCGATGAACGCGATCGGGTTCGACGCCGCCGCGCTCGGCAACCACGAGTTCAACTACGGCATCGAGACGCTGCGCAGGTTCGAGGAGCAGCTGGACTTCCCGCTGCTGGGCGCGAACGCGGTGGACGCGAAGACGCTGCGGCCGGCCTTCCCGCCGTACTTCATGAAGACGTTCCACGCGCCGGGGTGCGGGCGGCCGGTGAAGGTGGCGGTGCTGGGTCTGACGAACCCCGGCATCGCGATCTGGGACAAGGCGTACGTGCAGGGCAAGCTGGCGTTCCCGGGGCTGGAGGAGCAGGCCGCGAAGTGGGTGCCGAAGCTGAAGTCGATGGGCGCGGACGTGGTGATCGTCTCGGCTCACTCGGGTTCGTCGGGCACGTCGTCGTACGGTGACCAGGTGCCGTACGTGGAGAACGCGGCGGCCAACGTGGCGCGGCTGGTGCCGGACATCGACGCGATCCTGGTCGGGCACGCGCACGTGGAGATCCCGGAGCTGAAGGTCGTCAACGAGAAGACGGGGCGGACGGTGGTGCTGTCGGAGCCGCTGGCGTACGCGGAGCGGCTGTCGGTCTTCGACATCGGGCTGGTCTTCGCCAAGGGCCGCTGGAGTGTGGAGTCGGTGGCGTCGAAGGTGCTGAACTCGAACGCGGTCGCCGACGACCCGGAGATCGTCAAGCTGCTGAGCGACGAGCACGCGAAGGTCGTCGAGTACGTCAACCAGGTGGTGGGCACGGCGACGCAGACACTGACGACGGTCGAGGCCCGCTACAAGGACGCGCCCATCATCGACCTGATCACCAGGGTCCAGGAGGACGTGGTCAAGGCGGCGCTGGCCGGCACCGAGTACGCGTCGCTGCCGGTGATCTCGCAGGCGTCGCCGTTCTCCCGCACGTCGGAGATCCCGGCGGGCGAGGTGACGATCCGGGACCTGTCGAGCCTGTACGTCTACGACAACACGCTCGTCGCCAAGGTGATGACCGGAGCACAGCTCAGGGCGTACCTGGAGTACTCGGCGGAGTACTTCGTGCAGACGGCCGTCGGTGCGGTGGTCGACGTGGAGAAGCTCACCAACGCGAACGGCCGCCCGGACTACAACTACGACTACGTGTCGGGTCTGTCGTACGACATCGACATCGCCCGGGCGCCGGGCTCGCGGATCAGGAACCTGACGTACCAGGGTGCGGCGCTGGACGACGGGCAGCGGTTCGTGTTCGCGGTGAACAACTACCGGGCCAACGGCGGCGGCGCGTTCCCGCACGTGGCGTCGGCGCAGGAGGTGTGGTCGGAGTCGACGGAGATCCGGACCCGGATCGCGGAGTGGGTGACCGCGAAGGGGGTGCTGGACCCGGCGGACTTCGCCTCGGTGGACTGGAGGCTGACGCGGGAGGGCACACCGGTGTTCTAGGGCCGCCGGATGTCGGCGGCGGCCTCAGACTCCGTCCACCAGGGGTGTCAGTGCCCTGGGCCGGCGGGCGGGCGGAATCTGGGGCTGTCGCTGTTCCAGGCCGAAGGTGGTGAAGGCGGTGCGGTCCGGCAGGGGGTAGGGCTCCTTGCCGGTGAGGGTGTTGAGGATGGTGGCGGAGCGCCATGCGGTGAGGCCGAGGTCGGGGGCGCCGACGCCGTGGGTGTGGCGTTCGGCGTTCTGGACGAAGACGGACCCGGTGACGGAGGGGTCGGTGACGAGGCGGTAGCGGTCGTCGATACGGAGGCGTTCCGAACTGTCGCGGCGCAGATAGGGGTCGAGGCCGGCGAGGAGGCGGTCGAGGGGGCGTTCGCGGTAGCCGGTGGCGAGGACGACGGCGTCGGTGGTGAGGCGGGAGCGGGTGTTCTGTTCCAGGTGTTCCAGGTGGAGTTCGACCCTCGTGGTGGCGATGCGGCCGGCGGTGCGGACGCGGACTCCGGGGGTGAGGACGGCGTCGGGCCAGCCTCCGTCGAGGGTGCGGCGGTAGAGCTCGTCGTGGACAGCGGCGAGGGTGCCCGCGTCGATGCCCTTGTGGAGCTGCCACTGGGTGCGGACCAGCTCGTCGCGGACGGCTTCGGGCAGGCCGTGGAAGTAGCGGGCGTAGTCGGGGGTGAAGTGCTCCAGGCCGAGCTTGGAGTACTCCATGGGGGCGAAGGCGGGGGTGCGGCCGATCCAGTGGAGCCGTTCACGGCCGGCGGGGCGGTGGCGGAGCAGGTCGAGGAAGATCTCGGCGCCGGTCTGTCCGGAGCCCACGACGGTGACGTGGCCGGCGGCGAGCAGGGTGTCGCGGTGGTCGAGGTAGTCGGCGGCGTGCAGGACGGGAACGCCGGGGGCGTCGACGAGGGGGCGCAGGGCGTCGGGGACGTGGGGCCGGGTGCCGATGCCGAGAACGATGTTCCTGGCGTACGTGCGGCCGAGGGCCTCGGCCTCGCCGTCGGTGTCGAGCTGGGTGAAGTCGACCTCGAAGAGGTCGCGTTCGGGGTTCCAGCGGACGGCGTCGACCTGGTGGCCGAAGCGCAGGGCGGGCAGGTGGTCGGCGACCCAGCGGCAGTAGGCGTCGTACTCGGCACGGTGGATGTGGAAACGCTCGGCGAAGTAGAAGGGGAAGAGCCGGTCGCGGGCCCTGAGGTAGTTCAGGAAGGTCCAGGGGCTGGCGGGGTCGGCGAGGGTGA
Organism: Streptomyces sp. bgisy159; assembly: GCF_965341775.1. Taxonomy (GTDB): domain Bacteria; phylum Actinomycetota; class Actinomycetes; order Streptomycetales; family Streptomycetaceae; genus Streptomyces. The sequence continues at coordinate 88,544 of NZ_CBDQZH010000008.1, forward strand.
CGAGGTCGGCCAGGAAGGGCACTTGGACGCGGGCGCCGTCGAGGAGCAGGCCGGGGTGCCAGGTGAAGGCGGGGCACTGCTCGTAGAAGAAGGTGTCGAGTTCGGTGCGCTGGTGGGCGAGGGCGGCCAGGGAGAGGTTGCTGGGGCCGATGCCGATGCCGACGAGGTCGAGGGGGCTGTCGGGTTCGGGGCGCGGGTCGGGGAGGGTGCTCATCGGGGGGTGTGTCCTTCCACCAGGTTCAGCAGGGTGGCCAGGTCGTGGGGCCGGGCGCAGGGGTTGAGGAGGGTGGCCTTGAGCCAGAGACGGCCACCGAGACGGGCGCGGCCGAGGACGGCGTGGCCGTCGGTGAGGAGGGTGCGGCGCACGGCGGCCACGGCGGTGTCGGGGGCGCCGGCGGGGCGGAACAGGACCGTGCTGAGGGTGGGCCGGTCGTGGAGTTCGAGGCCGGGGCGGTCGGCGACGAGGTCGGCGAGTTCCTGGGCCAGGGCGCAGACGCGGTCGACCAGGGCGCCCAGGCCGGTGCGGCCGAGGGTGCGCAGGGTGACGGCGGTCTTGAGGACGTCGGGGCGGCGGCTGGTGCGCGGGGAGCGGCCGAGGAGGTCGGGCAGGCCGGCTTCGGTGTCGTCGTCGGCGTTGAGGTAGTCGGCGCGCTGGTGCAGGGCGGTGAGGTCGGTGGGGTCGCGGACGGCGAGGAGGCCCGCGGCGATCGGCTGCCAGCCGAGTTTGTGCAGGTCGAGGGTGACGGTGTCGGCGGTGTGGAGTCCGGCGAGCTTGGGGCGGTGCCGGTCGCTGAACAGCAGGCCGCCCGCGTAGGCGGCGTCGATGTGCAGCCGGGCGCCATGGGCGGCGCAGCGGGCGGCGATGTCGGGCAGGGGGTCGATGAGGCCGGCGTCGGTGGTGCCGGCGGTGGCGGCGACGAGTACCGGGCCGCGGGGCTCGGGCAGGGTGGCGAGGGCGGTGTGGAGGGCGGCGGGGTCGAGGGTGCCGGCCGGGGTGGGGATCACCACCGGTTCGGGCAGGCCGAGGAGCCAGGCGGCGCGGCGCAGGGAGTGGTGGGCGTTGGCGCCGTGGACGAGGCGGAGGGGTCCGGCGTGCGGGTGGCGGGGCGCTGGCGTGCCGGCCGTCTCGCGGCTGTCTCGGGCCGCGCGGGTCGCGTGGGTCTCGCGGGTCTCGCGGGCGAGGAGGACGGCGAGTTGGTTGGCCTCGGTGCCGCCGGTGGTGACGACGGCGTCGGCCAGGCCCGCGTGGTGGGCGAGGGCCCGGGTGACGAGGGCTTCCAGCGCGGAGGCTGCCGGGGCCTGGTCCCAGGAGTCCAGGGACGGGTTGAGGACGGAGGCTGCGAGGTCGGCGGCAGCGGCGACGGCGAGCGGCGGGCAGTGCAGGTGGGCGGCGCACAGCGGGTCGGCGGGGTCGGCGGCGCCCTCGGCGAGGGTCCGCACGAGGTCGGCGAGGGCGGCCGGGTCGCCGCTCTCGGGCAGCGGCTCGCCGAGGGCGTCCCGTACCCGGGCGGCGACGGCGCGCGGCCCGCCGGCCGGCAGGGGCCCGCCGCGGGCCCGGGTCCCGGCCTCCAGCGCGTCCAGGACGACGCCGGTCAACTCCCTCAGGGCAGCGGCGCCTTGGCGGCCGGAGGCGAGAGGCGGCATGCTCATGCGCACCAGCTTGTACGGCCTCGGGGTACTGCGCCCGAAAAGTGGCGGGAACGAACCCGAAAGGGGGTACGTGCGGGTGGACGCACGGCCCGGCGCGAGCGGTGAAACGCGGATCGGCGTACTCACCCCGGGGACGCAGGGAGCCGCCCGACCGGCCCCCGCGTCCCCGCATCCCATCGCCCCCGCGTCCCCGCGTCCCCGCGGTCGGCCGGCTACCCCGCCGACACGGTCCGTACCCGCAACGCCCGTTCCAGGTCGTCCAGCTGGTCGACGAGCTTGCGCCGCAGGGCCGGGATCGGCTCGCCGTCGGTGAGGCACGCCTTGCCCAGGCGGAGCGCCTCCTCGTCCACCGCGTGGACGGGGAACGCCCACCGTCCCGCCGCGTCGGCGATGGCCGGCCCGCGCCGCTCGGCGACGGCGACCGCGTCGGCGTAGAAGCGGGCCACGTACGGCCGTACCAGCTCGGCCTGTTCGGGCTGCCAGAAGCCCTGCGCGGTGGCGGTGAAGAGGTAGTTGGAGAGGTCGTCGCCGGCGAACATGGCGTCCCAGGCCGCCGCCTTGGCCGCCGGGTCGGGCAGCGCGGCCCGGCAGCGGGCGGCGCCTTCCCGCCCGGTGGCGGAGGGGTCGCGGTCGAGCTCCGCGGCGATGGCGGCCTCGTCGGTCGCGCCCAGCACGGCGAGCCGCGCGAGGACCCGCCAGCGCAGGTCGGCGTCGAGTTCCGGGCCGCCGGGCACGGTCCCGTCGGCGAGCCAGGCGGCGATGGTCTCGGGGTGGGCGGCGACGTCGACGAAGTGGCGTACGGCGATCAGGCGCAGGCCGGGGTGGTCGCCGTCCTCGGTGCGGCGGATGAGGTCGCGGCACAGGGAGGACAGGGTGGCGAGGGCGGCGGGGCGCTGCTCGGGTGTGACGTACCGGTCGGCGATCTGGCCGCAGGCGAAGCCGAGGACGCCCTGCACGAGGGCGAGGTCGGTCTCGTGCGGCAGGTGGGCGCGGGCGGCCTCCAGGTAGGCGGCGGGCGGGAGTTCGCCGTCGCGGACGGCGTCGCGCAGGGCGTTCCAGACGACCGCGCGGGTGAGCGGGTCGGGCAGCCCGGACAGCGCGGTGCGCACGGTCGCGGAGGAGTCCGCGTCGAAGCGGATCTTGGCGTAGGTGAGGTCGCCGTCGTTCAGCAGGAGCAGGGCCGGCTTCTTGCCGAGCGGCTGGGGCGCGGTCTGCGGGACGTCGACCTCGATCCGCTCGCGCAGGGTGAGGCGGCCCTCGTCGGTGAGGTCCTGGTCGTAGAGGCCGACGCTGATGCGGTGGGGGCGGCTGCCGGCGCGTTCGACGGTGAGGGTGCGCGAGCCGTTGGTGCCGCCGACGGTGGGGGTGAGGGTGTCGACGCCGGTGGTGCGCAGCCAGGCCTCGGCCCAGGCGTGGACGTCGCGGTCGGTGGCGGCGGCGAGGGAGTCGATGAAGTCGGCGAGGGTGGCGTTGGCGAACCTGTGCCGTTCGAAATGGATGTTGATGCCGGCGAGGAAGTCCTTCTCGCCGAGCCAGGCCACCAGCTGGCGCAGCGCGGAGGCGCCCTTGGCGTAGGAGATGCCGTCGAAGTTGAGGAGCGCGGAGGCCGTGTCCGGGACGGCGTCGGGTGCGACGGGGTGGGTGGAGGGGCGCTGGTCGGCGTCGTAGCCCCACGCCTTGCGGACGACGCCGAAGTCGGTCCAGGTGTCGGTGAAGCGGGTGGCCTCGGCGGTGGTCTGGTAACCCATGTACTCGGCGAAGGACTCGTTCAGCCAGATGTCGTCCCACCAGCGCAGGGTGACGAGGTCGCCGAACCACATGTGGGCCATCTCGTGGGCGATGACCATGGCGCGGGTCTGGCGTTCGGTGTCGGTCACGGCGGAGCGGAAGACGAACTCGTCGCGGAAGGTGACCAGGCCGGGGTTCTCCATGGCGCCGGCGTTGAACTCGGGGACGAAGGCCTGGTCGTAGGAGTCGAACGGGTAGGGCTCGGTGAACTTCTCGTGGTAACGGTCGAAGCACTGCCGGGTGACGTCGAGGAGTTCGTCGGCGTCGGCGTCGAGGTGGGGGGCGAGGGAGCGGCGGCAGTGGATGCCGAAGGGCAGGCCGTGGTGTTCGGTGCGCACGGAGTGCCAGGGGCCGGCGGCGACGGCGACGAGGTAGGTGGAGATCAGGGGGGTGGTGGCGGCCTTCCAGACGCCGTCGCCGGTGTGCTCGGTGATGCCGTTGGCGAGGACGGTCCACCCTTCGGGGGCCTTGACGGTGAGGTCGAAGACGGCCTTGAGGTCGGGCTGGTCGAACGCGGCGAAGACGCGCTGGACGTCGTCCATGAACAGCTGGGTGTAGACGTAGGTCTCCCCGTCGGCGGGGTCGGTGAAGCGGTGCATGCCCTCACCGGTGCGGGAGTAGCGCATGCGCGCGTCGACGCGCAGTTCGTGGTCGCCGGGGGCGAGGTTCTTCAGCGGGAGCCGGTTGCCGTCCAGGGACCCGGGGTCCAGGGGGTGTCCGTCGAGCGTGGCGGAGCGCAGTTCGGCGGGTTTGAGCTCGACGAAGGTGTCCGTCACCTCGTGGTCCGTGCGCGCGGAGAACCGGATGACGGTGTGGGACGTGAAGGTCTCGTCGCCGGTGGTGAGGTCGAGCTCGATGGTGTAGCGGTGGACGTCGAGCAGCTGGGCACGGGTCTGCGCTTCGTCGCGCGTCAGTACGGACATGGACGACATGCTGCCTGATGGCGTCGCGTGGGCACAGGGGCGGATCGGTACGTGCGCGATGTCGGGGCGTGCACCGGCCGCCGTCCGTGCCCGGACGGGCGCGTCAGCCGGCGGTGCCGACCGTGTCCTCGGCGATGCGCTCGTGGTGGCGGATGACCTCGGCGATGATGAAGTTGAGGAACTTCTCGGCGAAGGCGGGGTCCAGTTTGGCGCTCTCGGCGAGGGCGCGCAGCCGGGCGATCTGGCGGGCCTCGCGCCCCGGGTCGGCGGCCGGCAGCTGGTGGCGGGCCTTGAGGTGGCCGACCTGCTGGGTGCACTTGAAGCGCTCGGCGAGCATGTGGACGACGGCCGCGTCGATGTTGTCGATGCTGTCGCGCAGCCGCGCCAGCTCCTCGCGCACGGCGGGGTCGACGTCACCGGTTCCGGTGTTGCTGGTGGTCATGGGCGTTCACCCTAGTGGGCGCCCTCCTCGTACAGTGGTATCGGGTTCACGGCTGTCCTGGGGGTGCGGCGTGGCGAACGGCGGACCGGTCGAGCACGGCTTTCCGCATCTGGAGACGGTGCGGGACGCGATCACGGCGCTGTACCGGCGGTTGTCGTACGACACCGTTCACGCCTTCGACACCAGTGTGCCGCCGGTCGATGTGGCGTTCTGCGACACCGACGACCTGTATCTGGGGGCGCAGCGGGTGGCGCGTGCGCTGGTGCGGCACTTCCGGCTGCCGGACGCGCGGCTGATCGTGAGCTTCCGGGAGATGGAGCAGGCGGCGAGCGTGGAGCTGACGGCCGGCCCGGAGTACTTCGTGGAGCTGAACGCCCGGTTCCGTACGCATCGGCGGGACATCGGCGCGGCGCTGGCGCACGAGATCGCGCACGTGTACCTGCACCGGCTGGACCTGTCGTTCCCGGGCACCCGCGCCAACGAGATCCTCACGGACACGGTGACGACGTATATGGGCGCCGGTTGGCTGCTGCTGGACGCGTTCCGGCAGGACGGGGTGTCCTCGCAGAAGCTGGGGTATCTCACGCCGGAGGAGTTCGGGTACGTGCTGGCGAAACGAGCGCTGGTGTTCGGGGAGGATCCGTCGCCGTGGTTCACCAGCGCTCCGGCGTACGAGGCGTACGTGCGGGGGCGGGAGCGGGCCGGCCGCGACGGGCGGCAGCCGCCGCTCACGGCGGCCGGGTGGGCGGGGCGCCGGCGGTACGCGCAGGACCGGCGCCGGGCGCAGGCGCTCAGGCCGGGCGGGGGCGCGGAGGGAGCGGGGTACTCGTTCGCGCCGGGCGGGGACGGTCCGTGGCGGGTGACGTTCCCCTGTCCCACCTGCCATCAGCGGATCCGGGTGCCGGTCCGGGGGAGGGTGCGGGCGCGGTGCGGGCTGTGCCGGACGGTTCTGGAGTGCGACACGTAGGAACGCTTCGCCTCCCCGGCCGGTCCCGCCCGGGGTGGGTGCGGTGCCGATGTGCCGGTCCGCCGGGTGCCGCACCGCGTCGCTAGAGGCCGTACACCTGCCCCGGTGTCTCCGCGCGCGCCAGCAGTCTCGTCACCGTCTCCCCCACCTCCCCCGCGCTCCATCGCGCTCCCTTGTCCGCCGTGGGGCCCGGCCGCCAGCCCTCCATCACGGTGATCCGGCCGCCCTCGGCCTCGAAGACCCGGCCGGTGACCCCGGCGCTGGCGGCGGAGCCGAGCCAGACCACCAGGGGGGAGACGTTCTCGGGGGCCATCGCGTCGAAGCCGTCGGCGGGCGCGGCCATGGCCTGCGCGAAGGTGCGCTCGGTCATGCGGGTGCGGGCGGCGGGGGCGACGGCGTTGACCTGGACGCCGTAGCGGGCGAGTTCGGCGGCGGCGACCAGGGTGAGGGCGGTGATGCCGGCCTTGGCGGCGCTGTAGTTGGCCTGGCCGACCGAGCCGAGCAGTCCGGCCCCGCTGCCGGTGTTGACGACGCGGGCGGCGGGCGGGCGGCCCGCCTTTGCCTCGGCGCGCCAGTGGGCGGCGGCGTGCCGCAGGGGGAGGAAGTGGCCCTTGAGGTGGACGCGGAGGACGGCGTCCCAGTCGTCCTCGTCGAGGTTGACGAGCATGCGGTCGCGCAGGAAGCCCGCGTTGTTGACGAGGGTGTCGAGGCGGCCGTACGTCTCCAGGGCGGTCGTCACGAGGGAGGCGGCGCCCTCGGCGGTGGCGATGTCGCCGGCGTGGGCCACGGCCCGGCCGCCGGCCGCGCGGATCTCGTCGGCGACGCGGGTGGCCGGGCTGTCGGGACCGGGGCGGCCGTCCAGGGTCACCCCGAGGTCGTTGACGACGACGCGGGCGCCCTCGGCCGCGAGGGCGAGGGCGTGCGCGCGGCCGAGACCGCGCCCGGCGCCGGTGACGACGGCCACCCGGCCGTCGCAGAGGTTCGCGTGCATCTCAGTCCTCCTCGGTGACTGTCGCGGCGTCCAGGAAAGCGGGCCGTTCGCCGCCGCCGTGCACGGGCAGCGCGGCGCCGCTGATGTAGGCGGCGGCGTCCGACGCCAGGAAGACGGCGGCGGCGCCGACGTCGGCGGGGCGGGCGAGCCGGCCGAGCGGGACGGTGCGCTCGACGGCGGCGATCCCCTGCTCACCGCCGTAGTGCAGGTGGGACAGCTCGGTGCGGACCATGCCGACGACGAGCGTGTTGACGCGGACCTCGGGCGCCCATTCGACGGCCATGGAGCGGGCGAGGCTCTCCAGTCCGGCCTTGGCCGCGCCGTAGGCGGCGGAGCCGGGTGAGGGGCGGCTGCCGCTGACGCTGCCGATCATGACGATGGATCCCCGGGCCCGTCTGAGGTGGGGGTGGGCGGCGAGGGAGGCGGTCAGGGGGGTGACGAGGTTGAGTTCGATCACGCGCGCGTGCCGCTCGGCGTCCGCGTCGGTCAGCCGGCGGTGGGGGGTGCCGCCCGCGTTGTTGACGAGCACGTCGAGGCGGGGCAGGGCGGCGAAGAAGGCGCGGACGGCCGGCGGGTCGCGCAGGTCCAGGGGGGCGAACTCCACTCCGGCCACCGGCATTTCGGGGGGTCTGCGGGCGCAGACCAGAACCCGGGCGCCGGCGTCGGCGAACGCCCGCGCGATGCCGGCGCCGACGCCGCGCGTGCCGCCGGTGACGACCGCGACCTTTCCGTGCAGGCCCATGCGACGCTACCCTTCACCTAACAAACGTTTGGTGGAAAGGTAGCTGATGCGGCCATGGGTGTCTCCACCTCGTCCCCCGAAAGGGGGATATCCGTCGTCACCGTCGACTTCCCGCCGGTGAACGCGCTTCCGGTGGCCGGCTGGTTCGCCCTGGCCGACGCGGTGCGGGCGGCCGGCCGCGACCCCGGTGTGCGGTGTGTCGTCGTGGCGGCCGAGGGGCGGGGGTTCAACGCCGGGGTGGACATCAAGGAGATCCAGGCGGACGGCCGGGCCCTGGTCGGCGCCAACTCCGGCTGCGCGGAGGCGTTCGCGGCGGTCTACGAGTGCGAGGTGCCGGTCGTGGCCGCCGTCCAGGGCTTCTGCCTGGGCGGCGGCGTGGGCCTGGCCGGCACCGCGGACGCGATCGTGGCCAGCGAGGACGCCGTCTTCGGGCTGCCCGAGCTGGACCGGGGGGCGCTGGGCGCGGCCACCCACCTGGCCCGCCTGGTGCCGCGGCACCTGATGCGGGCGCTGTACTACACCTCGCGCACGGTCACGGCGGCCGAGCTGCGGGCGCACGGCTCGGTGTGGCGGGTGGTGCCGCGCGCGCAGCTGCCGGGCGCCGCGCTGGAGCTGGCCGGTGAGATCGCCGCGAAGGACGGCCGGCTGCTGCGCCTGGCCAAGGCCGCCCTCAACGGCATCGACCCGGTCGACGTGCGCCGCAGCTACCGCTTCGAGCAGGGCTTCACCTTCGAGGCGCAGCTCACCGGGGTGGCCGACCAGGTGCGCGACCGATTCGGGAGGGGGCGGGCGGATGCCTGACGAGCCGACGACCGACAAGACGATGACCGCCGAGGAGGCCGTCGCCCGGCTGGAGAGCGGCATGACCGTGGGCATCGGCGGCTGGGGGTCCCGGCGCAAGCCGATGGCCCTGGTGCGGGCCCTGCTGCGGTCACCGGTCACCGACCTCACGGTCGTGTCGTGCGGCGGACCGGACGTCGGCATGCTGGCCGCCGCCGGCCGGATCCGGCGGCTGGTCGCCGCGTTCGTCACCCTGGACTCGATCCCGCTGGAGCCGCACTACCGCGCCGCCCGCGAGCGGGGCGACCTGGAGCTGACGGAGGTGGACGAGGCGATGTTCCTGTGGGGGCTGCGCGCCGCCGCGCACCGGATGCCGTTCCTGCCGGTACGGGCGGGGCTGGGCTCCGACGTCATGCGGGTCAACCCGGGCCTGCGGACGGTGACGTCGCCGTACGACGACGGGGAGACGTTCGTGGCGATGCCCGCCCTGCGGCTGGACGCGGCCCTGGTGCACGTCAACCGCGCCGACCGGCTGGGCAACGGGCAGTACCTGGGGCCGGACCCGTACTTCGACGACCTGTTCTGCGCGGCGGCGGACGCGGCCTACGTCTCGTGCGAGCGGATCGTCGGCACGGCCGAGCTGACCGAGGGCGCCGCGCCGCAGACCCTGCTGATCGGGCGGCACACCGTGACGGGGGTGGTGGAGGCCCCGGGCGGGGCGCACTTCACGTCGTGCGCGCCCGACTACGGCCGGGACGAGGCCGCGCAGCGCGCGTACGCGACCACGCCCTGGCCGGAGTTCGCCGAGCGCTATCTCACGGGGAGGCCGTCGTGACCGTGACGCGCGCCGAGTACTGCGTCATCGCCTGCGCCGAGGCCTGGCGGGGCGACGGGGAGGTGCTGGCCGCCCCGATGGGCCTGATCCCGTCCGTCGGCGCGCGGCTGGCCCGGCTCACCTTCGCGCCGGACCTGATGCTGACCGACGGGGAGGCGCTGCTGGTGCGCCCGGACGGGACGCCGGAGGGCTGGCTGCCCTACATCCGGCACCTGGACCTGGTCACCGGCGGGCGCCGGCACGTGATGATGGGCGCGAGCCAGCTCGACCGGTACGGCAACCAGAACATCTCCTGCGTCGGCGACTGGCGGCGGCCCCGGCGCCAGCTGCTCGGCGTGCGCGGCGCCCCGGTGAACACCCTGAACCACCCGACCAGTTACTGGGTACCCAGGCACGCCCCGCGAGTCTTCGTGGAGCGGGTCGACATGGTGTGCGGGGTGGGCTACGACCACGCGGCGGGCGCCCGCCATCACCGGCTGCGCCGGGTGGTCACCGACCTCGGGGTGTTCGACTTCGCCACGCCGGACCACTCGATGCGGCTGGCGTCCCTGCACCCCGGGGCGACGGTCGGGGAGGTCACCGCGGCCACGGGCTTCGACCTGGCCGTCCCGGACGAGGTGCCGTACACCCGGGAGCCCAGCGCCGAGGAGCTGCGGCTGATCCGGGAGGTGCTCGACCCGGGGACGACGCGCGCGCGGGAGGTCGGCCACTGATGGAGACGGCGCTGACCCGGCTGGTCGGGGTCCGCCACCCGATCGTGCAGACCGGCATGGGCTGGGTGGCGGGCCCCCGGCTGGTCTCGGCGGCGGCGAACGCGGGAGCCCTGGGCATCCTGGCGTCCGCGACGATGACCCCGGACCGGTTGCGCGAGGCGGTCCGTGAGGTGCGTGCGCGGACGGACGCGCCCTTCGGGGTCAACCTGCGCGCCGACGCCGGGGACGCCGCCGAGCGGGTCCGGATCATCGTGGAGGGCGGTGTCCGGGTGGCGTCGTTCGCGCTGGCGCCCTCCCGCGAGCTGATCGCGGAGCTGAAGGAGGCGGGCGTGGTCGTGATCCCGTCGGTGGGTGCGCGCCGGCACGCCGAGAAAGTGGCCGCCTGGGGTGCCGACGCGGTGATCGTGCAGGGCGGCGAGGGCGGCGGGCACACCGGCGAGGTGGCGACGTCGGTGCTGCTGCCGCAGGTGGTGGACGCGGTGGACGTCCCGGTCGTCGCGGCGGGCGGCTTCTTCGACGGGCGGGGCCTGGTCGCGGCGCTGGCCTACGGGGCGGCGGGCGTGGCCATGGGCACCCGCTTCCTGCTCACCTCGGACTCGACGGTGCCGGACGCGGTGAAGGCGCGGTACCTGGCGGCGACGGTGCGGGACGTGACGGTGACCCGGGCGGTGGACGGTCTGCCCCACCGCATGCTGCGCACGGATCTCGTCGACGCGCTGGAGCGCGCGGGGCGCGCCAGGGCCCTGCTGCGGGCCGTCCGCGCGGCCGCCGCCTTCCGGGAGCTGTCCGGGCTGTCCTGGCGCGCGCTGCTGCGCGACGGTCGCGCCCTCAGGCGCGGCAAGGACCTGACCTGGAGCCAGGTCCTGCTCGCCGCGAACACCCCGACGTTGCTGAGGTCGGCGATGGTGGACGGCCGCACCGACCTCGGGGTGATGGCGTCCGGGCAGGTCGCCGGGGTGATCGGCGACCTGCCCTCGTGCGCGGAGCTGGTGGAGCGCGTGATGGCCGAGGCGGAGGAGGTGCGGCGGCGGCTCACAGCCGTTCGATGACCGTCACGTTGGCCTGGCCGCCGCCCTCGCACATCGTCTGCAGGCCGAACCGGCCGCCGGTGCGCTCCAGTTCGTGCAGGAGGCTGGTCATCAGCCGGGCGCCGGTGGCGCCCAGGGGGTGGCCGAGGGCGATGGCGCCGCCGTTGACGTTGACCTTGCCGGGGTCGGCCCCGGTCTCCTTCAGCCAGGCGAGGACGACGGGCGCGAAGGCCTCGTTGATCTCGACGAGGTCGATGGCGTCGAGGGTCAGCCCGGTCTTCTTCAGGGCGTGGGCGGTGGCCGGGATGGGCGCGGTGAGCATCCGGATGGGGTCCTCGCCGCGTACGGAGAGGTGGTGCACGCGCGCGCGTGGGGTGAGCCCTTGTTCGCGTACGGCTCGCTCGGAGGCCAGCAGCAGGGCGGCGGCGCCGTCGGAGACCTGGGAGGAGCAGGCGGCGGTGACGGTCCCGCCGTCGATGACGGGCGCCAGGGCGGCCATCTTCTCCGGGGAGGTGTCCCGGCGGGGGCCCTCGTCGACGGCGACCGGCCCGTAGGGGACTGTCTCGCGGGTGAAGCGGCCCTCGTCGATCGCGCGCAGGGCCCGCCGGTGCGAGCGCAGCGCGAACTCCTCCTGGTCGCGGCGGCTGATCCGCCACTTCGCGGCGATCATCTCGGCGCCCGCGAACTGGTTGACGGGCCGGTCCCCGTACCGCGCCCGCCAGCCCTCGCTGCCCGCGAAGGGCCCCTGGGTGAGGCCGAGCGGCTCGGCGGCCTGCCGGGTGGCGAAGGCGATCGGGATCTGGGACATGTTCTGCACGCCGCCCGCGACCACCAGGTCCTGGGTCCCGGACAGCACGGCCTGCGCCGCGAAGTGCACCGCCTGCTGGGAGGACCCGCACTGGCGGTCCACGGTCACCCCGGGCACCTCCTCGGGCAGGCCGGCGGCCAGCCAGCAGGTGCGGGCGATGTCGCCGGCCTGGGGTCCCACCGCGTCCAGGCAGCCGAACACGACGTCCTCGACGGCGGCCGGGTCGACGCCGGAGCGGGCCATCAGCTCCCGCAGCACATGCGCGCCCAGATCGGCCGGGTGGACCTCGCTGAGCCCTCCCCCGCGCCGCCCCACGGGCGTACGGACCGCTTCGACGATGTAGGCCTCGGCCATGGCGGCAACTCCCTCACGCAGAACGGAACCTCGAACGGCTACTCACGTACGGCGATCCCGTCCAGCACCATCGACAGGTACTGGCGGGCGATCTCCTCGGGGCTGTGCTGTCCGCCGGGCCGGTACCAGGACGCGGCGACCCACACCGTGTCCCGGACGAACCGGTAGGTGAGCCGGACGTCGAGGTCGGCCCGGAAGACCCGGTCCGCGACACCGCGCTCCAGCGTGGACAGCCAGGCCCTCTCGAACCTGCGCTGCGACTCGGCGAGGAAGGCGAACCGCTCCTGCGCCACGAGCTGCCTGCTCTCCTTCTGGTAGATCGCGACGGCGGCGCGGTGCCTGTCGATCTCCCGGAACGACTCGGTGACCAGGGCCTCAAGGGTTTCGCGCGGGCCGAGGCCGGCGGCCAGGACGGTGTCGTAGCCGTCCCACAGCTCGTCGAGGAAGGTCCGCAGGATCTCCTCCAGCATCGACTCCTTGGAGTCGAAGTGGTAGTAGAGGCTGCCGGCGAGCATGCCGGCCTGGTCGGCGATCTTGCGGACGGTGGTGGCGTTGTAGCCCTGTTCGGCGAAGACCTCGGCGGCGGTGCCGAGGAGTTCGCGTCGCCGGGCCTGCGCGGCGGCCGCCGCGGGCTTGCTCTCGGCGGTCACCTGGGGCTTCTTCTTCGTAGGCACGCGCACATTCTCGCCCCCGGCCTCACGCGCGCTGGCTGCTGACGGCGACGACCTCGCCGGTCATGTACGAGGAGTAGCCCGACGCCAGGAAGACGATCACGTTGGCCACCTCCCAGGGTGCGGCGGCGCGGCCGAAGGCCTCCCGGGCGGTCAGGTCGCGCAGCAGCTCGGCCGAGGTCACCTTCGCCAGGTGCGGGTGCAGGGCGAGGCTCGGCGCGACCGCGTTGACCCGGATCCCGTCCCGGGCCGCCTCCACCGCGGCGCAGCGGGTCAGTGCCATCACGCCGGCCTTGGCGGCGGCGTAGTGCGCCTGTCCGGCCTGGGCGCGCCAGCCCAGGACGGAGGCGTTGTTGACGATCACCCCGCCGCCGGAGCGGCGCATCAGGCGCAGCGCGGCCCGGGTGCAGCGGAAGGTGCCGTTCAGCGTGACGTCCAGGACGCGGGTCCACTGGTCGTCCGTCATGTCGACGAGGTCCGAGGTGCCGCCGAGGCCCGCGTTGTTGACGACGACGTCCAGCCGTCCGTGCGCGGCGACGGCCGCGTCGAACAGGGCGCACACCTGCGTCTCGTCGGTCACGTCGCACGGCACGGCGGTCACCGCGTCGCCGAACTCGCCCGCCAGAGCGGCCCGGTGCTCCTCCAGCCGGCGGGCGTGGGCGTCGCTGATCAGTACGCGGGCGCCCTCCTGGAGGAACCGGCGGGCGGTGGCCGCGCCGATGCCCGCCCCGGCGGCCGCGGTGACGACGGCGGTGCGGCCGCCGAGCAGACCGTGTCCGGGAACGTACGCCGGAGCCTCGACGTTGGTCATGACAGCACGCTAACCTACCAAACACTTGTTAGGGAAGGAGGGTGAGTCGTGGACCTCGCGTTCTCCCCGGCCGACGAGGCCTTCCGCACCGAGGCCCGCGCCTGGCTGGCCGACCACGTCCCGCGCGCTCCCCTGCCCTCCCTGGAGACCGCCGAGGGCTTCGCCGCCCACCGCGCGTGGGAGGCCGAGCTGGCCGCGGCCCGCTGGTCGGCGGTGAACTGGCCGACGCGGTACGGCGGTCGGGACTGCGATCTGGTGCGCTGGCTGCTCTTCGAGGAGGAGTACCACGCCCTGGCCGCCCCGGCCCGGGTCAGCCAGAACGGGATCTCGCTGCTCGCCCCGACCCTCCTCGACCACGGCACCGAGGAGCAGCGCGCCCGGGTCCTGCCGCCCATGGCGCGCGGCGAGGCGGTCTGGGCGCAGGCCTGGTCGGAGCCCGAGGCCGGCTCCGACCTGGCGTCGCTGCGCGCGAGGGCGGAGCGGGTGGCGGGCGGCTGGCGGCTGAGCGGGCAGAAGACGTGGTCCTCGCGCGCGGCCTTCGCCGACCGCGCCTTCGGCCTGTTCCGCTGCGACCCGGGCGCCGCCGGGCCCCACCAGGGCCTGATCTACCTGATGTTCGACCTGCACGCCCCGGGGGTCACGGTCCGCCCGATCCAGCGCCTGGACGGCCGGCCGGCCTTCGCGGAGCTGTTCCTGGACGACGCGTTCGTGCCCGACGAGGACGTGATCGGGGCGCCCGGCGAGGGCTGGCGCATCGCGATGTCGGCGGCGGGCAACGAACGCGGCCTGATGCTCCGCTCCCCGGGCCGCTTCCTCGCCGCCGCCGACCGGCTGCACCGCCTGTGGCGCTCCCGCGGCGGCCCGCCGGAGTTCGCCGACCGGGTGGCCGACGCCCTGATCGGCGCCCGCGCCTACCAGTTGTTCGCCTACGCCGCCGCCTCGCGCCTGCTGGACGGCGGGTCCCTCGGCCCGGAGTCCAGCGTGAACAAGGTGTTCTGGTCGGAGTACGACCTCGCACTGCACGAGACCGCCCTGGAACTCCTCGGCGAGGAGGGCGTGTTCGCGGACACCTCGTGGTCCGAGGGCTGGCTGTTCGCGCTGGCCGGCCCGATCTACGCCGGAACCAACGAGATCCAGCGGGACATCGTCGCCGAGCGGCTGCTGGGCCTGCCGAAGGGACGCCGCTGATGCGCCTCCTCCTCGATCCCGAGCAGCGGGCCTTCGCCGCCTCCCTGGACGCCCTGCTGACGGCCGCGGACACCCCGGCGGTGATCCGGTCCTGGGGCCGGGGCGATCCCGCGGGCGGACGCGCGCTGTGGCGCCGGGTCGCCGAGGCGGGGGTGTTCGCGCTGGCGGTCCCCGAGGCGTACGCGGGGCTGGGCCCCCGGCCGGCCGAGGTCGCGGTGGCCTTCGTGGAGCTGGGGCGGCACGCGGTGCCGGGCCCGCTGGCGGAGACGGTGGCGGCGGCGGCCCTGCTCAGCGCGCTGGAGGATCCGGGCCCGGCCGAGCGCCTGCTGCCCGCTCTGGCCGGCGGTGCGGCGATGGCGACGCTGGCCTGGGGGCCGTACGCCGTGGACGCGGAGGTGGCGGACGTCCGGCTGGGCGTGACGGCCGACGGCTGCCTGGAACTGTCGCCGCCGCCCGGCACTCCACCGCGCCCGACCCCGGACCCCGCGCGCCGGCTGAGCCCGTTGCCACCCGGCGGGGAGCCGCTCGCCCGCGGCCCGCGGGTCGCCGAGGCCCTGGAGCAGGCGGTGCGGTGGGCGCGGCTGGCCACCGCCGCGCAGGCGCTCGGCATCGGGCTGGCCCTGCTGGACCGGACGGTGGCGTACGTCGGCCGGCGCACCCAGTTCGGCGTCCCGGTCGGCTCGTTCCAGGCGGTCAAGCACCGGCTGGCCGACGCGCGGATCGCGCTGGAGTTCGCCCGCCCGCTGGTGCTGGGCGCCGCGCTCACGCTGGAGCCGGGCGAGGTGGCCGCGGCCAAGGCCGCCGCCTGCGACGCCGCGTACACGGCGGCCCGCGCCGCCCTGCAGTCGCACGGCGCCATCGGCTACACGGCGGAGTACGACCTGTCCCTGTGGCTCACCCGGGCGCACGCGCTGCGCACGGCGTGGGGCAGTCCGCACGCATGCCGACGGGCGGTGCTCGATGCGCGGGCGTGAGACCCGGCGGGCTCAGTGCGCCCCCCGGGCCAGGTTGCCGGCGTCGCCCGGCGTCCGCAGGATGCCCCGCGCCCGCGCCGCCGCCAGCCATGACGGGAACTCGCCCACCAGGCGGTCGTACAGCTCGCCGTCCGGCATCGCGCGCGGGTCGGCACCGGCGTGGAAGAAACCGGCGTTGTCGACCATCCGCTTCTCGGGGACGGGCAGGTCGTCGAGCCGGCGCAGGAAGTCGAACTGCTTGCTGTCCGGGTCGCCGAAGCCGATGAACTGCCAGAACAGCGGCAGCCCGGACGCCTTGCACAGATACCGTTCGGCGGCGAGCTTGTTGATCGGGCCGCCGTCCGTCTGGAACACCACCAAGGCGGGCGCGTCGGCCCCGCTGTCCAGGTAGTGGTCGATGACGGCGTCCATCGCCAGGTGGTAGCTGGTCCTTCCCATGTGCCCGAGCCCGGCCACGATCCGGTCCACCCGCCCCGCGTGGTCGGCGAGCACGATGTCGGTCTCGGCGTCGATGTCGGTGGAGAAGAACACGACGGGCACCCGGCCGTCGTCGTCGAGGTGGGCGGACAGACCCAGCACCCGGTCGGCCAGCGCCTGCACGCTGCCGTCCTTGTAGTACGGCTTCATCGAGCCGGAGTAGTCGACGACGAGATAGACGGCGGCCCGCTCCCCCGCCAGCCCGTGCCGGCTGAGCGACACACCGGCGGACTTGTAGAGGCTGACCAGCGCGGGGGCGGCCTCCTGGACCTTGCTGAGACTGATCACAAAGCCACCTTAGGCGACAGCGCCTGCCCCGTCGTCCGGTCGGGGACAGTGGGGCAGACGCTGCCTGTGTTCCGTACGCCGTTGTACGGGACGTTCTTGAGGGGCCGTCAGACCGTGAGCGCGCGGTCCGTCGGGCGGATCGGCGCGGGCAGGTCGCTGGCGCCGGTCAGGAACCGGTCGGCACCGCGGGCGGCAGAGCGGCCCTCGGCGATGGCCCAGACGATGAGCGACTGGCCGCGGCCGGCGTCACCGGCGACGAACACGCCCGGCACGTTGGTCTGGAAGTCGGCGTCGCGGGCGATGTTGCCGCGCGCGTCCAGCTCCAGGCCGAACTGCTCGACCAGGCCGTTCTCCTGGTCGGTGCCGGTGAAGCCCATGGCGAGGGTGACCAGCTGGGCGGGGATCTTCCGCTCGGTGCCCGGCTTCTGGGTCAGCTTGCCGTCGACGAACTCGACCTCGACCAGGTGCAGCCACTGGACGTTGCCGTCCTCGTCGCCCTCGAAGTGGGTGGTGGAGACGGAGTAGACCCGCTCACCGCCCTCCTCGTGGGCGCTGGTCACCTTGTAGAGCATCGGGAAGGTCGGCCAGGGCTGGCCCGCGTTCCGCTCCTCGCCCGGCTTCGGCATGATCTCCAGCTGGGTCACGGAGGCCGCGCCCTGCCGGTGGGCGGTGCCGACGCAGTCCGCGCCGGTGTCGCCGCCGCCGATGACCACCACGTGCTTGCCCTCGGCCGAGACCGGGGCGGTGACGTAGTCGCCCTCCTGGACCTTGTTGGCCAGCGGCAGGTACTCCATGGCCTGGTAGACGCCCTTGAGCTCGCGGCCCGGCACCGGCAGGTCACGGGCGGTGGTGGCGCCGACGGCCAGGACCACCGCGTCGTACCGCTTCTTCAGGTCGCCGGCCTTGAGGTCGCGGCCGATCTCCACACCGGTGCGGAAGCGGGTGCCCTCCGCGCGCATCTGCTCGATGCGGCGGTTGATGTGCCGCTTCTCCATCTTGAACTCGGGGATGCCGTAGCGCAGCAGACCACCGACGCGGTCCGCGCGCTCGTAGACGGCGACGGTGTGGCCGGCCCGGGTCAGCTGCTGGGCGGCGGCCAGACCCGCGGGGCCGGAGCCGACGACGGCGACGGTCTTGCCGGACAGGCGCTCCGGGATCTGCGGGGCGACGTCCCCGGTCTCCCACGCCTTGTCGATGATCGAGACCTCGACGTTCTTGATGGTGACCGGCGGCTGGTTGATGCCGAGCACACACGCCGACTCGCACGGCGCCGGGCAGAGCCGGCCGGTGAACTCCGGGAAGTTGTTGGTGGCGTGCAGGCGTTCCTGCGCGGCCGACCAGTCCTCCCGGTAGGCGTAGTCGTTCCACTCGGGGATCAGGTTCCCCAGCGGGCAGCCGTTGTGGCAGAACGGGATGCCGCAGTCCATGCAGCGGCTGGCCTGCTTGCTGATGATCGGCAGCAGGGAGCCGGGGACGTAGACCTCGTTCCAGTCCTTGACGCGCTCCTCGACGGGGCGGGACCTGGCGACCTCGCGGCCGTGGTTCAGAAAGCCCTTCGGGTCAGCCATTGATCGCCGCCTCCATCATCTTCTCGGTGATCTCGGACTCGGTCAGTCCGGCTCGCTCGGCGGCGTCCTTGGCGGCGAGCACTGCCTTGTACGTGCTGGGGATGATCTTGCTGAAGCGGGTCACGGCGGTGTCCCACTCCGCGAGCAGCTTCTCGGCGACCGTGGACCCGGTCTCCTCGGCGTGACGGCGCACCACGCCGTGCAGCCACTGCTGGTCGTCCTCGCTCAGCGCCTCGATCGAGTCGAGGTTGCCGACGTTGACGTTGTCGCGGTCCAGATCGATGACGTAGGCGACGCCGCCGGACATGCCGGCCGCGAAGTTGCGGCCGGTCTCGCCGAGGACCACCGCGTGACCGCCGGTCATGTACTCGCAGCCGTGGTCGCCCACGCCCTCGGACACGACCAGCGCGCCGGAGTTGCGGACGCAGAACCGCTCACCGGTGCGGCCGCGCAGGAACAGCTCGCCGCCGGTCGCGCCGTACGCGATGGTGTTGCCCGCGATCGTCGAGTACTCGGCGAGGTGGTCGGCGCCCCGGTCCGGGCGGACGATCACGCGGCCGCCGGAGAGGCCCTTGCCGACGTAGTCGTTGGCGTCGCCCTCCAGGCGCAGCGTGACACCGCGCGGCAGGAAGGCGCCGAAGGACTGGCCGGCGGAGCCCGTGAAGGTGATGTCGATGGTGTCGTCGGGCAGGCCCGCGCCGCCGAACTTCTTCGTCACCTCGTGGCCGAGCATGGTGCCGACCGTGCGGTTGATGTTGCGGATGGCGACCTGGGCACGCACCGGCTGGGCGTCGTCGGCCGAGTCGGCGGACAGGGCGTCGGCGGCGAGCTTGATCAGCTCGTTGTCGAGCGCCTTCTCCAGGCCGTGGTCCTGCGCGATCAGCTGGTGGCGGACCGCCTCCTCGGGCAGCGCCGGCACGTGGAACAGCGGCTCCAGGTCCAGGCCCTGCGCCTTCCAGTGGTCCACCGCTCGCTCGACGTCGAGGATCTCGGCGTGGCCGACGGCCTCCTCGATGGAGCGGAAGCCCAGCTCGGCGAGGAGTTCGCGGACCTCCTGGGCGATGAACTGGAAGAAGTTGACCACGAACTCCGGCTTGCCGGTGAAGCGGTCGCGCAGCGTCGGGTTCTGGGTCGCGATGCCGACCGGGCAGGTGTCCAGGTGGCAGACGCGCATCATCACGCAGCCGGAGACGACCAGCGGGGCGGTCGCGAAGCCGAACTCCTCGGCGCCCAGCAGCGCGGCGATGATCACGTCGCGACCGGTCTTCAGCTGGCCGTCGGTCTGCACGACGATGCGGTCGCGCAGGCCGTTGAGCAGCAGGGTCTGCTGGGTCTCGGCGAGGCCGAGCTCCCAGGGGCCGCCCGCGTGCTTCAGCGAGGTCAGCGGGGAGGCACCGGTGCCGCCGTCGTGACCCGAGATCAGCACGACGTCCGCGTGGGCCTTGGAGACGCCCGCGGCGACCGTGCCGACGCCGACCTCGGAGACCAGCTTGACGTGGATCCGCGCCCGAGGGTTGGCGTTCTTCAGGTCGTGGATCAGCTGGGCCAGGTCCTCGATGGAGTAGATGTCGTGGTGCGGCGGCGGGGAGATCAGACCGACACCCGGGGTCGAGTGACGGGTCCTGGCGACCCAGGGGTACACCTTGTGGCCGGGCAGCTGGCCGCCCTCGCCGGGCTTGGCGCCCTGTGCCATCTTGATCTGGATGTCGTCCGCGTTGACCAGGTACTCGCTGGTGACGCCGAAGCGGCCGGAGGCGACCTGCTTGATGGCGCTGCGCCGGGCCGGGTCGTACAGGCGCTCCGGGTCCTCGCCGCCCTCACCGGTGTTGGACTTGCCGCCCAGCTGGTTCATGGCGATGGCGAGGGTCTCGTGCGCCTCCTTGGAGATGGAGCCGTACGACATGGCGCCGGTGGAGAAGCGCTTGACGATCTCGCTGACCGGCTCGACCTCGTCGACGGAGATCGGCTGCCGGTCCGACTTGAAGCCGAACAGGCCGCGCAGCGTCATCAGCCGCTCGGACTGCTCGTTGACCCGCTCGGTGTACTTCTTGAAGATGTCGTACTTGCCCGAGCGCGTGGAGTGCTGGAGGCGGAAGACCGTCTCCGGGTCGAACAGGTGCGGCTCGCCCTCGCGGCGCCACTGGTACTCGCCGCCGATGTCCAGCGCGCGGTGCGCCGGGGCGATGCCGGAAGCCGGGTACGCCTTGGCGTGGCGAGCGGCGACCTCCTGGGCGACGACGTCGATGCCGACGCCGCCGATCTTGGTGGCGGTGCCGTTGAAGTACTTCTCGACGAAGTTCTCGTCCAGGCCGACGGCCTCGAAGACCTGCGCGCCGCGGTAGGAGGCGACGGTGGAGATGCCCATCTTGGACATGACCTTCAGCACGCCCTTGCCGAGGGCGTAGATCAGGTTCTTGATGGCCTTCTCGGGCTCCATGCCGTCGAGGAAGGTGCCCGCGCGCAGCAGGTCCTCCACCGACTCCATCGCCAGGTACGGGTTGACGGCGGCGGCGCCGTAGCCGATGAGCAGGGCGACGTGGTGGACCTCGCGGACGTCGCCGGCCTCGACCAGCAGGCCCACCTGGGTGCGCTGCTTGGTGCGGATGAGGTGGTGGTGGACGGCAGCGGTGAGCAGCAGGGAGGGGATCGGCGCGTGCTCGGCGTCGGAGTGGCGGTCCGACAGGACGATCAGGCGGGCGCCGTTCTCGATGGCGGCGTCGGCCTCGGCGCAGATCTCCTCGATCCGCGCGGCCAGCGCGTCGCCGCCGCCGTGCACCCGGTACAGGCCGGACAGGGTCGCGGCCTTGAAGCCGGGCATGTCGCCGTCGGCGTTGATGTGGATGAGCTTGGCCAGCTCGTCGTTGTCGATGACCGGGAAGGGCAGGACGACGGAGCGGCAGGAGGCGGCGTTCGGCTCCAGCAGGTTGCCCTGCGGGCCGAGCGCGCTGCGCAGGGAGGTGACCAGTTCCTCGCGGATGGCGTCCAGCGGCGGGTTGGTGACCTGCGCGAACAGCTGGGTGAAGTAGTCGAAGAGCAGCCGCGGGCGGTCGGAGAGCGCGGCGATCGGCGAGTCGGTGCCCATGGAGCCGATCGGCTCGGCGGCGCTGCGGGCCATCGGCGCGAGGATGACGCGCAGCTCCTCCTCGGTGTAGCCGAAGGTCTGCTGGCGGCGGGTGACCGAGGCGTGGGTGTGGACGATGTGCTCGCGCTCGGGCAGGTCGCCCAGCTCGATCTCGCCGGCCTCCAGCCACTCCGCGTAGGGGGCCTCGGCGGCGAGCTGCGCCTTGATCTCGTCGTCCTCGATGATGCGGTGCTCGGCGGTGTCGACGAGGAACATCCGGCCGGGCTGCAGCCGGCCCTTGCGGACCACCTTGGCGGGGTCGATGTCGAGGACGCCGACCTCGGAGCCGAGGACGACCAGGCCGTCGTCGGTGACCCAGTAGCGGCCGGGGCGCAGGCCGTTGCGGTCGAGCACGGCGCCGACCTGGGTGCCGTCGGTGAAGGTGACGCAGGCGGGGCCGTCCCAGGGCTCCATCATCGTGGAGTGGAACTGGTAGAAGGCGCGCCGGGCCGGGTCCATGGAGTCGTGGTTCTCCCACGCCTCCGGGATCATCATCAGCACGGAGTGCGGCAGGGAGCGGCCGCCGAGGTGCAGCAGCTCCAGCACCTCGTCGAAGGAGGCGGAGTCGGAGGCGTCCGGGGTGCACACCGGGAAGATGCGCTCGATGGCCTTCTCGTCCGCACCGCTGTGCCCAGGGTCGGCAGAGCCGAACAAGTCGGAGACCAGCTGCGACTCGCGGGCGCGCATCCAGTTGCGGTTGCCCTTGACGGTGTTGATCTCACCGTTGTGCGCGACGAAGCGGTACGGGTGGGCGAGCGGCCACGACGGGAAGGTGTTCGTGGAGAACCGGGAGTGCACGAGCGCGATCGCCGAGCCGAAGCGGCGGTCGGACAGGTCCGGGAAGAAGGGCTCCAGCTGGCCGGTGGTCAGCATGCCCTTGTAGACGATCGTGCGCGCGGACAGCGACGGGAAGTAGACGCCCGCCTCGCGCTCGGCGCGCTTGCGCAGTACGAACGCCTTGCGGTCGAGAGCGATGCCCGTGGCGGGCGCCGCGGCACCGTCGGTGACGAAGATCTGCCGGAAGACCGGCATGGTCGACCGGGCGGTGGCGCCGAGCAGCTCCGGGGCGACGGGGACCTCGCGCCAGCCGAGGACGGTGAGGTCCTCCTCGGCGGCGATCGTCTCGATCTGTGAGACGGCGTCCTGGGTGCCGTCCTCGGGGAGGAAGGCGATGCCGACGGCGTAGGAGCCGGCCTCGGGCAGCTCGAATCCGGCCACCTCGCGGAAGAAGGTGTCGGGCACCTGGGAGAGGATGCCGGCGCCGTCTCCGGAGTCGGGCTCGGAGCCGGTGGCGCCACGGTGTTCGAGGTTGCGCAGTACGGTCAGCGCCTGCTCGACCAGCGTGTGGCTCGCCTCACCGGTGAGGGTGGCCACGAAACCGACGCCGCACGCGTCGTGCTCGTTGCGGGGGTCGTACATACCCTGCGCAGCAGGGCGAGCATCCATGAACGACCAGTTCTGGCCATTCGCGGAGTGCTGGGACGGCTGGCGCGGCGTACGCATCGGCTCTCCCGTCGTCGTCATCTGGCATATGCGAAGTGCCGAGGGACGACGTTGGCCCTCTGCTGAGTTGCACGTGGGTGCGAAATTTCGTGCAGGTTACATGATGGAGCGGTTCTCGGGAACCGGATACTCCGTTCCAGCATGCGGACGCCACAGGGTCGCGGCACAGGCCGCGCGCGGCGGCCGAAAATATAGGGGGGCCGAACGGGACAGATCGATGTCCGTCGACCCGGAGAACGGAACGGGCACCGTCGCCCACCCCGCGAGTGTGCCGCAGGCGTCATTGCCCACAGCGCTTACGGCTCATGCCCGGTGTTCAAGCATCCGAAACCAGTCAGTAACGGCTACTTATGCAGTCCCTTGCATAAGTGCCGGACGCCCTATCCTACGGCCGTACCGAACAGGCCGCCCAGGGCGTACGTCACACCGGCCGCCGCACCGCCGAGCGCCAGCTGCCGCAGCCCGCTGTACCACCAGGAGCGGGCGGTCACCCGGGCCACGACCGCGCCGCAGGCGAAGAGTCCGATCAGCGCGACCAGCACCGCCGGCCACAGCGCGGTGGCCCCGAGCAGATAGGGCAGGACGGGCAGCAGCGCGCCGAGCGCGAAGGCGCCGAAGGAGGACACCGCGGCGACGGCCGGCGAGGGCAGGTCGGAGGGGTCGATGCCCAGTTCCTCGCGGGCGTGTATCTCCAGGGCCTGCTCGGGGTCCCGGGACAGCTGCCGGGCCACCTGCCGGGCCAGCTCCGGCTCGACGCCGCGGGCCTCGTAGAGGGCGGCGAGTTCGGCCTCCTCGTCCTTCGGGTGCTTCCTGAGCTCCCGCCGCTCCACGTCGAGTTCGGCCTCGACGAGCTCCCGCTGGGAGGCGACCGAGGTGTACTCGCCGGCGGCCATGGAGAAGGCCCCGGCGGCGAGCCCGGCCAGGCCGGTGAGCACGATGGTCTCGCGCCCGACGGACCCTCCCGCGACACCGGTCATCAGGGCGAGGTTGGAGACCAGGCCGTCCATCGCGCCGAAGACCGCGGGCCGAAGCCAGCCACCGTTCACATCGCGGTGCGTGTGATTGTCGCGGTGGGCTTCGTGCAGCGCCGCCTCGGTCTCGATGAGGGCCATGAGGGTCTCCCGGAAAGCTTAGCCAAAGCTAACTTTGGATCGATTCTACTTTTCGACAACACGGACCTTACGCCGTGGATTCCCCCGCCGCCAGCAAGGAAAGGCTGGGCTTAGCTGCGGTTTTACCTTCGCTTGCGCCTCCGGGCGGCCCTGCCCTCGCACACCGACCGGGTGACTCTGAGGCCGACGAGGCGGCAGTCAACCGCCAACGGTGGGACAGATCGCTGGGACAGATCCGCAAAGGAGAGGCGGAGACATGGCATCGATCGCCCCCGTCCCCGCGGTGGCGGCACCCGGCACCGGCACCGCGCCGCGCGACCGGGCCCGGGGCGCACTGCTCGGCCTGGCCGTCGGGGACGCCCTGGGCGCCCCCGCGGAGAACATGAAACCGTCGGAGATCCGCGCCCGCTGGGGCCGCGTCACGGGCTTCGTCGCCGAGCAGCCGGCGGGCACCGACGACACCGAGTACGCGATCTTCTCGGGCCTGCTGCTGGCCCGGCACGGCTCGGCGCTCACCCCGGCGCACGTGGAGGCGGCCTGGCACGCCTGGATCGCCGACCGCGACGAGGGTCCGTTCCGGGGGGCGGGCTTCAGCGAGCGGGGCACGCTGGAGAACCTGCGCCGGGGGCTCGCGGCCCCCATCTCCGCCCAGCACCGGCACGCCTGGAGCGACGGCCTGGCCATGCGCGCGGCCCCCTTCGGGGTGTTCGCCGCGGGCCGCCCGGCGGAGGCGGCCCGCCTGGTGGCGATCGACGGCTCGGTGAGCCACGACGGCGAGGGCATCTACGGCGGCCAGGCCGTCGCGGCCGGGGTCGCGGCGGCCATGGCCGGGGCACCGCTCCTCGCCGTGATCGCCTCCGCGCTGGCGGTGATCCCCGACGACTCCTGGACGGCCCGGTCACTGCGCAGGGCGGTGGCCGTGGCGCACCGCGGCGAACGGGCCGTCCGCTCGGCCGTCGTCATCGGTGGCTATCCCTGGACGGACCTGGCCCCCGAGGCCGTCGCCCTCGCGTTCGGCGCGTACGCGGCGGCGGACGGCGACTTCCGGGAGGCGGTGCTCACGGCCGTCAACATGGGCCGGGACGCGGACACCACGGCGGCGGTGGCGGGCGCCCTGGCCGGCGCCGGTCAGGGCGCCCGCGCCATCCCCGCCGACTGGGCCGCGGCCATCGGCCCCGCCCGAGGCAGTTGCCTGCCCGCCATGGCCGGCCACCACATCCTGGACGTCGCCGAGCTCCTGGTCCCCGAGGAGGCCGCCAAGTGGCCCCCGGAGGCCGCCCGATGACTCCACCGACCCCGTGGGACACCACCGCTCCCCCGGCCGGCCCGGAACCCTCCGGGGATCCCGGACCGGAGACCGAGTCGCCCAGCGCCCCGGGCACGACCCCGCCCCCGGCCACCGCCGCCCTGGCACCGTCCGGCCCACGGACGGCGGCCCTCACCCGGCCGGGCACCGTCCCGGAACCCGCCCCGGAGACCGGCACGCGCCTCACCCCCTGCGCACCTCCCGTCCCGCAGACACCCGCCAACGGCGAGTGGCCCCCACCGGTGGAGGCGTTCCTCCCTCCCTCCGGTGACGGATGGCGGGAGGGCCGGAGACACCCCACCGGAGGTGAGACCTGGCCCGGGGCCGATACCGGCGTGGCCGGGACTGAGACGGAGACCGGGGCCGACACCTGGGCCGGGATTCAGACGGAGACGGAGACCCGGGCCGATACCTGGGTCGAGACCGAAACCCGAACCGACACCTGGGCCGAGACCGGAACCGATACCTCGGCCAAGACCGGGACAGAGACCGGAACCGACACCTGGGCCAAGACCGAAACCGGTACCGAGACCTGGGCCGAGACGGAAACCGGCCCACAGGCCGAGACCGGGCAACGCGTCGCCGGCCTCCTCCTCGGCCTCGCCGCGGGCGACGCCGCCGGCTGGCCCGCCGCCCGTCACCGAGCCGGCCGCCTCCCCGAGTGGACCCGGCGCCTCACCCGGGAACTCGACACCTTCGCCGAACACAACGCCACCACCACCCTCCCGGTCCCCATCGCCCTCAATCAGCCCCCCGAACCGCTCCGTCTCGGCCCCTCCGACGACGCCGAGTGGGCGGCCTTCACCGCGGAGGCGGTCCTGCGTGCCGGAGACGGCACCACCCTCGACGACCTCACCCGCGCCCGCCGCACCCGAGCCGCGATCGACCTCGCCTGGAACGCCCTCGCCGACGAGATCGCCGCCGCGGCCGACCGCGCTCCCGAGGTGGAGTCCGCGGTCCTCCCCCTGCGCGCCCGCATCTCCGTCCGCGCCGGCCTCGGCAACCTCGCCGCCGGCCTGCGTCCGCCCGCCACCGGCCACGACAACCCCCACTACTTCGACGACGCCGCCTGTGTCCGCGCCTGCGTGCTGGCCGTGGCCCATCCCGGCGACCCGGACGCCGCCGCCGACCTCGCCGAGTTCGACGCCCGCTACACCCAGGACGGCGACGGGGTGCACGGCGCCCGCGCGATGGCCGCGGCCGTCTCACTCGCCCTGTCCGGAGCCGGCGTGGAGGCGTGCGCGACGGCCGCGCTCACCCAGCTCCCGGAGGCCACCGAGATCGGCCGCAACGCCCGCCACGCCCTGCACCTGGCCCGCACCGCCGACAGCGCCTTCGCTCTGGTCCCCCTCCTGGAACACCAGATCGTCGACCACGTCTACAGCTACGGCATCGCCGCCGCGGAGACCGTCCCGGTGGCGCTGGCCCTCGCCCTCGCCGCGCACGGCCGGATCGCCGAGGCGGTCCCGGCGGCCGCCTGCCTGTCCCGGGTCGCGGACTCCGCCCCCGCGCTGGCCGGCGCGCTCACCGGGGCCCTGGGCGGAGGCTCGGCGATCCCCGACTCCTGGCGCACCACCTGCCGCACACTCTCCGGCTGCGCCCTGCCCCGCCTGACCGGTACCGACCTGGTCGAACTCGCCGGACTCCTGGTAGCCGCGCACCACCCGCCGACAAGGGGATGATTCCCCCCATGGCGACGGAAACAGACAAAAGCCCGGAAACTGGAAACGTCCCGGCGGAGACAGCGGCTTCCGCACCCCCGCTGACCGAACGCATCACCCACGCCCTGGTCGGCGCCGCCGTCGGCGACGCCCTCGGCGGCCCCGTCGAGGGCTACTCCCCCGACCAGATCCTCGAACGCCACGGCGGCCGGATCCACGGCGTCGTCGGCCCCTGGAACGGCGACGCGTGGCGCACCGCCCGCCCCCTGGCGCCTTACCACAAGGGAGACGGACACGTCACCGACGACACCCTGATGACCCACGCGCTGGTCAGGGTCTACGCCGAGGTCCGCGACCACCTCGACGCCTACTCCGTCGCCGACCACCTGGTCCCCGACCTGATGACCACCCCGCGCTGGATCCCCGAACTGGAGGCCGAGGCGCTGCCCCTGCACCGCGTCTTCCTGGCGGAGAAGTGGCTGGTGGCCCGCCTCCACTACGGCCATGCCGATCCCCGCGAGGCCGGCGTCGGCAACATCGTCAACTGCGGCGCGGCGATGTACATGGCCCCGGTGGGCCTGGTCAACGCCGCCGACCCGAGGGCCGCGTACGCCGAGGCACTGGACATCGCCGGCGCCCACCAGTCGTCGTACGGCCGTGAGGCGGCCGGTGTGTTCGCGGCGGCGGTCGCGGCGGCCTGCGCCCCCGGGGCGACACCGGAGTCGGTCGTCTCGGCCTGTCTGGCCCTGGCCAAGGACGGCACCCGCGAGGCCGTCGACCGGGTCTGCGAAGCGGCCCGCGGGCATCAGGACTTCGAGTCCGCCCTGCGGCCCCTGCGCGAGGCCGTGGCCCCCTACGACACGGTCGGGCCGGACTACCGCAGTCCCTCCCTGGGCGCCCGCCGCCCCTCCCGGCTGCACTCGATCGAGGAACTCCCCGTCGCCCTCGGCATGCTGCTGGTGGCGGGCGGCGACCACCGCCGGGCGGTGCTGGGCTCGGTCAACTACGGCCGGGACTGCGACTCGATCGCCACCATGGCCGGCGCCCTGGCCGGCGCGCTCGGCTCGCCGCCCCCGCGCGAGTGGGCCGAGCAGGTCGCACGGGCCAGCCGCCTGGATCTCTGGGAACCCGCGCGCACCCTGGCCGGGGTGGCCCGGGAGATCCACGCCAAGGACGTCCGCCGCCGGCGCGCCCACGAGGCGGCCGTCACCGCCCTCGGAGGCCCGGAATGCTCCGCCTGACCTGGGTGCAGCCGGAGGACCTGCTCGGCCACGAACTGCGTCAGGCCGCCCTGGACGGCCGTGAGCCGTCGGCCGTCGCGGCCCGCTGGGCGGCGGCGGGCGGGCCCCCGGCACCCGAGCGTGCGGGCGCCTCGCCGCACCCGCCGTCCCGGTACCTGCGCCGGCTCGCCGAGGACCTGCTGGACGAACTCGCCGAGCTGCCCAGCGCGCTGGCGGACGACGAGCCGACCGGCCTGGAGCGGATCAAGGCGCTCTGCCCGGACTGGCCGACCCGGCCGGCGGGCCCTCCCACCGCCCTGGACCCCGCCCGCGCCGAAGCCGCCTGGCTGGGCCGGGCCGCGGGCTGCCTGCTCGGCAAACCCGTCGAGAAGCTTCCCCTCACCGCCATCCGCGCGCTGGCGCGGGCCGCCGGCAACTGGCCGCTCGCCGCGTACTTCACCGCGACCGGTGTCCCCCGCGCCCTCCTGGACGCCCACCCCTGGAACCGCCGCTCGGCCGCCACCTCCCTCGCCGAGAACATCGACGGCATGCCCGAGGACGACGACCTCAACTACCCGCTGCTGAACCTCCTCCTGCTCCAGCGCCACGGCCGCGCCTTCACCACCGAGGACGTGGCCGGCCTCTGGCTGGCGGAACTCCCCGCCGCGCGCACCTTCACCGCCGAACGGATCGCCTACCGCAACCTCCTGTGCGGCATCGAGCCCCCGCACACGGCCCGCCATCGCAACCCCTTCCGCGAGTGGATCGGCGCGCTGATCCGCGCCGACGTGCACGGCTGGACCAACCCGGGCGACCCGGCCTCCGCCGCCGAACAGGCGTACCGCGACGCGGTCCTCAGCCACACCGCGAACGGCGTCTACGCGGCGATGTTCACGGCCGCCGCGATCGCCGCGGCGGCCACCGGCGACCGGGACGTGCACGCGGTGCTGCGCACCGGCCTGAGCGTGGTCCCGCCCCGCTCCCGGCTGGCGCTGGCCGTCACCCACGCCGTCGGACTGGCCCGTGCGCACGAGGACTTCGAGGCGGTCGTCGACGCGCTCCACGCCACCCACGCCCCCCGTCACCACTGGGTCCACGCCGTCCCCAACACCGCGCTGATCGCCGCCGCGCTCACCCACTCCCACGGCGACTTCCCCGGCGCGGTCTGCCGTGCCGTGTCGGGCGGCTGGGACACCGACTCCAACGGTGCCACGGCGGGCTCGCTCGCCGCCCTGCTGGCCGGTTCCCCGACCGCGCTCCCCGAGCGCTGGACGGCACCGCTCAAGAACCGTCTGGCCACCTCCGTCGCCGGCTTCGACGGCATCGGCTTCGACACCCTGGCCCACCTCACCCACCGGGAGGCAGCCCGCCCATGACCGACACGCCCCTGGCCCCGTCCCCGGCCGACCCTCCCCCGTACCGTGCGTCGGCGGCCCGCCCTCCGCTGGCCGGCCTGCGCGTCCTCGACCTCGCCACCCTCTTCGCCGGTCCGCTGGCCGCCACCCTGCTCGGTGACTTCGGGGCGGAGGTCATCAAGGTCGAGCACCCCGCGAAGCCGGACCCGTCCCGGGGCCACGGCCCCGCCAAGGACGGGGCGGGCCTGTGGTGGAAGGTCCTCGGCCGCAACAAGCGCACCATGACCCTGGACCTGTCCACCCGCGGCGGCCGCGCCACCCTGCTCCGCCTCGCCGAGACCGCCGACGTCGTCATCGAGAACTTCCGCCCCGGCACCCTGGAGAAGTGGGACCTGGGCTGGGCGGAACTCTCCGCCGCCAACCCCCGGCTGGTCCTGGCCCGGGTCACCGCCTTCGGCCAGTTCGGCCCCTACTCCCACCGGCCCGGCTTCGGCACGCTCGCGGAGGCCATGAGCGGCTTCGCCGCGATCACCGGGGAACCGGACGCGCCCCCGACGCTGCCCCCGTTCGGCCTCGCCGACTCCATCGCCGGCCTGACCACGGCCTACGCGGTCATGACCGCTCTGGCCGCCCGCGAGAGCACCGGCCGGGGCCAGGTCGTCGACATGGCGATCATCGAGCCGATCCTGGCCGTCCTCGGCCCCCAGCCCACCTGGTACGACCAGCTCGGCCACGTCCAGCCGCGCACCGGCAACCGCTCCGCCAACAACGCCCCGCGCAACACCTACCGCACCGCCGACGGCACCTGGGTCGCCGTCTCCACCTCCGCCCAGTCCGTCGCGGAGCGCGTAATGCGCCTGGTCGGCCGCCCGGACCTGGTCGACGAGCCGTGGTTCGCCACGGGTGCCGGGCGCGCCGGGCACTCCGACGTCCTGGACGAGGCGGTGGGCGGCTGGATCGCAGCCCGCCCCCGCGACGAGGTCCTGGCCGCCTTCGAGAAGGCGGAGGCGGCCGTCGCACCGGTGCAGGACGTGCGGGACGTGATGACCGACCCCCAGTACGCCGCCCTCGCCACGATCACCACCGTCGACGACCCGGAGCTGGGCCCCCTGCGCCTGCAGAACGTCCTGTTCCGGCTGTCCGAGACGCCCGGCGCGATCCGCTGGGCGGGACGCCCGCACGGCGCCGACACGGACGCCGTCCTCACCGAACTCGGCCTGACCCCGGCCGAGCTGGCCGCCCTGCGCTCGGAGGGTGCCCTGTGAGACCCCCGCTGACCTGGCTGTACGTCCCGGGCGACCGCCCGGCGGTGGTCACCAAGGCGCTCGCCGCGGGCGCCGACGTCGTCATCGTCGACCTGGAGGACGCGGTCGCGCCCGACCGGAAGGACTACGCCCGGGCGGCCACCGCGGACCGGCTCGTGGTCCCCCAGCCCGTCCCGGTCCACGTCCGTGTCAACGCTCTGGACACCCCGTACTGCGCCGCCGATCTGGAGGCGCTGGCACCACTGCCCGGCCTGTCCGGCCTGCGCCTGCCGAAGGTGAGCAGCCCGCAGCAGATCACCCGCACCGCGCAGGCCGTCACGCCCGGCGACGGCGACCCGCCGCCGCTGTACGCCCTGCTGGAGACCGCCCTGGGGGTCGAGCACGCCTACGCGATCGCCGCGGCGCACCCCCGGGTCAGCGGCGTCTGTCTGGGCGAGGCCGACCTCCGGGCCGACCTGGGGCTGGTGGACGACCGGGGCCTGGACCACCCGCGCTCCCGGATCGTGGTCGCGGCCCGGGCGGCCGGCCTGCCACCGCCGCCCCAGTCCGTGCACCCCGACATCCGGGATCTGGAGGCCCTTGCCGCGGGGTGCGCCCACGGTCGCGCCCTGGGGTTCCTGGGCCGTGCGGCCATCCATCCCCGCCAGCTGCCGGTGATCGAACGCGCCTATCTGCCCACCCCGGAGGAGATCGAACGGGCGGAGCAGATCGTCAAGGCGGCGGAGGCGGAACCGGGCGCCCAGGCCCTCCCGGACGGCACGTTCGTCGACGCGGCGACCGTGGCGGCGGCCCGCCGCGCGCTCCTGCTCGCCCACGACCGCTGACACCGGCCCCGGACGAACGCGGGGGCGGACACGGCGAAGGGCGCCCGGGGCCCTCCGCGCGGCTGCCGCCGCCCTGGGCCCGGACGCCCTCTCAGCCGTGGAACCGGCGGTCAGCTCTTCCCGCTGGCCGACTCGGCCTCGTCCTTCTTCT
Source organism: Streptomyces sp. bgisy159 (assembly GCF_965341775.1). Classification (GTDB taxonomy): domain Bacteria; phylum Actinomycetota; class Actinomycetes; order Streptomycetales; family Streptomycetaceae; genus Streptomyces. The sequence goes on from NZ_CBDQZH010000008.1 coordinate 120,060, forward strand.
CCCCGGCGGAGGCACCGTCGGCGTCCCGCGCGGCTTCCGTCTCCTTCTCGACGTCCGCGTCCGTCCTGCCGAGGTCCGTCTTCTTGCCGAGATCCGGCTTCTCCTCGGCGCCGGTCTTCTTCGCGGCGCCGGTCTTCTTCCCGCCGTCGGCCTTCTTCCCGCCGTCGGTCTTCTTCGTGGCGTCCGGCTCGACCTCGACGTCCGTCGTCGCTTCGGTGTCCGCCGTCTTCTTCGTCGTCCCGGCCGCTTCCCCGGCCGGAGCGTCGTCGGCGGCGCCCGGTTCGACGATCTCCTCACGGCCCGGCCGCTTCCTCGCCGAGATCACGATGTACGCCACCGCCAGCAGGAACACGAACAGCGCGGTCCAGTTGTTCAGCCGCAGCCCGAGGATGTGGTGGGCGTCGTCGACCCGCATGTACTCGATCCAGAACCGGCCCGCGCAGTACGCGGCGACGTACAGCGCGAAGGCCCGCCCGTGACCCAGCTGGAAACGCCGGTCGGCCCAGATGACCAGCAGCGCGACACCGATGCACCACAGCGACTCGTAGAGGAACGTCGGGTGGTAGTAGCCCGGCACCCGGCCGTCCGCGGCGGAGGTGATGTGCAGGGCCCAGGGCAGGTCGGTCTCCCGGCCGTACAGCTCCTGGTTGAACCAGTTGCCCCAGCGCCCGAACGCCTGGGCGAGCGCGATGCCGGGGGCCACGGCGTCGGCGTAGGCGGGCAGCGGGATGCCCCGGCGCCGGCAGCCGATCCACGCGCCGACCGCGCCGAGGGCGATCGCGCCCCAGATACCGAGTCCGCCCTCCCAGATCTTGAAGGCGTCCACCCAGTTCCGGCCCTCGCTGAAGTACAGCTCGTAGTCGGTGATCACGTGGTAGAGCCGGCCGCCGAGCAGGCCGAAGGGCACCGCCCAGACGGCGATGTCGGCCACCGTGCCGGCCCGTCCGCCGCGGGCGACCCAGCGTTTGTTGCCGAGCCAGACCGCGACGAAGACACCGATGATGATGCAGAAGGCGTAGCCGCGCAGCGGAAGCGGTCCGAGGTGCACGACCCCGCGCGACGGGCTGGGAATGTAGGCAAGTTCCATGGCAAGGTCGACGCTACCGTGCCCCGCCGAACCCGGGGCAGGCGGCCCGGCTACGGCTCCATAACGGGGACGGCCGGTGCGCTCACCCCTGGGCGGCCTCCTGCACCATCTTCTTCAGCTTGGCCGGGGTCATCGTCTGGTCCTGGTAGATGTTCTTGCCGTTGAAGAGCACGGTCGGGGTGCCGGTGAAGCCGCCGCTGCGGAACGCCTCGTTGGACTTGGCGACCCAGCTGTTGTGGGTGCCCTGCTCGACGCAGGCGCGGAAGGCCGGGGTGTCCAGGCCGTCGACCTTGCCGGCCAGTTCCAGCAGGCGGGCGTTGTCGCTGAACGCGTCGTCGGTCTCCGCGGGCTGGTTCTCGTACAGCACGTCGTGGTACGCGGTGAACTTGCCGGCGTCCTGGGCGCAGGCGGCGGCGTTGGCCGCGTTGCGCGAGCCGGAGCCGCCCATGTTGCCGTCGATGATCGTCGCCAGGTGGTACTCCACCTTGAGCTTGCCGGCCTCGGTCAGCTCGTGGACCGTCGAGCGGTAGGTGTCCTCGAAGTTCTTGCAGGCCGGGCAGCGGAAGTCCTCCCACACCGTGAGCGTGGAGCTGGCTCCGGCCTCGCCGACCGGGATGGCCAGGGCGTCCTCGCCCTGCGCGCCCGAGGGCGCGACGACCGGACCGGCCGCGTTCTCGCCGCCGTCGTCCTTGCCGGCGTTCGCGGCGACGACGCCGATCACCGCCGCCAGGCCCAGCACGCCGACGACGCTCGCCCCCACGATCAGTGTGCGCCGGCGCTTCTCGGCGGCCTTCTGCTTCTCGCGCTCGGCCGCCAGCCGTTCCCGGGCGGTGCGCTTTCCCTCACGGTTCTTCTCGCTCACACCCCGGAAACGAACCGGGGAGGCGCACCGTGCCTCCCCGGTCCAAGGTCCACCCCTTCGGGTGATGTCGCTCAGGCGTCGCCGCGTACGCCCTTGGCCAGCGCGTCCGCGAGTTCCCGGACGGCCCGCAGGCCGGCCGCCTCGTCGGGCGCGTCGAGCATCCGCTTGACGAACGCCGAGCCGACGATCACACCGTCGGCGAAGCCGGCCACCTCGGCGGCCTGGCCGGCGTCGGAGACGCCGAGGCCGACGCAGACGGGCAGCGCGGTGCCGGTGGCCCGGGTGCGCGCGACCAGGTCCTCGGCCTGCGCGCCCACCGACGCGCGGGTACCGGTGACCCCCATCAGGGAGGCGGCGTAGACGAAGCCGCTGCCGGCCGCGGTGATCTCGCGCAGCCGCTCGTCCCTGCTGCTGGGCGCCACGACGAAGACCGTCGCGAGGCCGTGCTTCTCGGCGTGCTCCCGCCACAGCGCCGACTCCTGCACGGGCAGGTCGGGCAGGATGCACCCGGCGCCGCCCGCCTCGGCCAGCTCGGCGGTGAACCGCTCGACGCCGTAGCGGTCGATGGGGTTCCAGTACGTCATGACCAGGACCGGCTTGCCGGTCGCCGCGAACGCCTCGCGGACCGTGCGCATCACGTCGGCGATCTTCACGCCGCCGCGCAGGGCGATGTCGTCGGCGGTCTGGATGACGGGTCCGTCCAGGACGGGGTCGCTGTGCGGCAGCCCCACCTCGACGACGTCGGCGCCGGCGTCCAGGACGGCCTTGACCGCCTCGATGCCGCCGTCGACGGTCGGGAAGCCGGCCGGCAGATAGGCGATGAGCGCGGCGCGTCCCTCCGCCCTGGCGGCGGCGAGGGTGTCCGACAGCAGCTGCGTGTTCCCGCTCACTTGGCGTCCCCCTCGATCTCGGCGGTGTCGGCGGCGTCGGCCGCCACCTCGGCGTCGGTGTCGTACAGGCCGAAGTACCGGGCGGCCGTGTCCATGTCCTTGTCGCCGCGGCCGGACAGGTTGACCACGATCAGCCCCTCGGGGCCGAGTTCCCGGCCGATCTCCAGCGCGCCGGCCAGCGCGTGCGCGGACTCGATGGCCGGGATGACGCCCTCGGTGCGGGACAGCAGGCGCAGCGCCTGCATGGCGGCGTCGTCGGTGACGGCCCGGTACTCGGCGCGGCCGCTGTCCTTGAGGTAGGCGTGCTCGGGGCCGATGCCCGGGTAGTCCAGGCCCGCCGAGATCGAGTACGGCTCGGTGATCTGGCCCTCCTCGTCCTGGAGAACGTAGGAGCGGGAGCCGTGCAGGATGCCGGGCTCGCCGACGGTCAGGGTGGCCGCGTGCTCGCCGGTCTCCACACCGTGTCCTGCCGGCTCGCAGCCGATGAGGCGGACGTCCGCGTCGGGGAGGAAGGCGTGGAAGAGGCCGATCGCGTTGGAGCCGCCGCCGACACAGGCGACGGCGGCGTCGGGCAGCCGGCCGGCCCGCTCCAGGAGCTGGCGGCGGGCCTCGACGCCGATGACCCGGTGGAAGTCGCGGACCATGGCCGGGAAGGGGTGGGGGCCGGCGACGGTGCCGAACAGGTAGTGCGTGCGGTCGACGTTGGCGACCCAGTCACGGAACGCCTCGTTGATGGCGTCCTTCAGGGTGCGGCTGCCGGACTTCACGGCGATGACCTCGGCGCCGAGCATCCGCATCCGGGCCACGTTCAGGGCCTGCCGCTGCGTGTCGATCTCGCCCATGTAGATGGTGCAGTCGAGGCCGAACAGGGCGCAGGCGGTGGCGGTGGCGACGCCGTGCTGGCCGGCGCCGGTCTCGGCGATGACGCGGGTCTTGCCCATGCGCTTGGTGAGCAGGGCCTGGCCGAGCACGTTGTTGATCTTGTGGGAGCCGGTGTGGTTGAGGTCCTCGCGCTTGAGGAACACCCGGGCGCCGCCGGCGTGTTCGGCGAACCTCGGGACCTCGGTCAGCGCGCTGGGCCGGCCGGTGTAGTTCACCAGCAGGTCGTCGAGCTCCCGGGCGAACTCGGGGTCGTTCTTGGCCTTGTCGTACTCGACGGCGACCTCGTCCACGGCGGCGACGAGGGCCTCCGGGATGAACTTGCCGCCGAAGGCGCCGAAGTAGCCCTGGGGGCTGGGGACCTGGCCGTCCGGGTCAGGGATGAAGAAGGTGCTGGGCATGCGGAAACCTCACGGTGAGAGTGTGCGGGACACAGTTCGCCGTGGGGGCAGGGATGATCAGCCGGTGGCGCCGCACTGGTGGCGGGTCGCACCCGTGCGGCATCGGCCGCGCGTCGAACAGAACCCCGCGCCCCTGGCGGGGCGCTGCCATCGACGGCCGTTGACCTGGCCGGGTTCGTCTCCGATGACGTACCGGACCCTGCGGCCGTGCACGCGCCGCGCGGGCGCGCGGCAGCCCCGGGGCCGGCAGCCGCGCGCGAGGCGGGCGTACGGGTCCCGGGCCGTCAGAGCCGTCAGGGTGGTCATCGCAGCACAGCTTAGCGAGGATCAGTCCCGGCCGTGGCGCAGAGCCGGATGTTCGCCCGCCGCCACCAGGTCGGCGACCGCGGTCTTCGGGTCGCGGCCGGTGACCAGGGACTCGCCGACCAGGACCGCGTCGGCGCCCGCGTTGGCGTAGGCGATGAGGTCGTGCGGGCCGCGGACGCCGGACTCGGCGACCCTGACGATGCCCGCCGGGATCTCCGGGGCGACGCGCTCGAAGGTGGAGCGGTCGACCTCCAGGGTCTTCAGGTTGCGCGCGTTCACGCCGATGATCTTGGCGCCCGCGTCGACCGCGCGGTCCACCTCGTCCTCGTCGTGCACCTCGACCAGCGGGGTCAGGCCGATGGAGACGGCACGCTCGATCAGCGACTCCAGGGCCGGCTGCTCCAGCGCGGCCACGATCAGCAGCGCGAGGTCGGCGCCGTACGCGCGGGCCTCCCACAGCTGGTACGAGGTGACGATGAAGTCCTTGCGCAGCACGGGAATGTCGACCCGGGCGCGCACGGCCTCCAGGTCGGCCAGCGAACCGCCGAAACGGCGCTGTTCGGTGAGGACGGAGATGACGGCGGCGCCGCCCGCTTCGTAGTCGGCGGCCAGTCCGGCCGGGTCGGCGATGGCGGCCAGCGCGCCCTTGGACGGGCTGGAGCGCTTGACCTCGCAGATGACCTTGACGCCGTCGCCGCGCAGCGCCGCGACGCCGTCCTTGGCCGCGGGTGCCTTGGCCGCGCGCTCCTTGAGCTCGTCGAGGCTGACGCGCGCCTGCCGCTCCGCGAGGTCGGCCCGGACTCCGTCGATGATCTCGTCGAGCACACTCACGCGAGCGGCCCCCTTCCTGACGGTGGACAGTTCAGCGACCGCGGGTCGGCCCATGGTCACTGCGATGGTATCCGCCGCGGGGCGCGCGCCCCGCATCCGCCCGGCACGGGTCCCACCACCTGGACATTCACGCCGTCCTCACGGATGCAGCCAACCGCCGAAGGGCAGGTTGCGGACCACGGTGAAGACCAGCAGGAACGCTCCGGCGCCCCACAGCGGCACCGGGCCGGGGTCGATCCGCAGCGGCCGTCCGCGTGCGGCGTGGACCACCCAGACGGTCCACAGCACCGCGAAGCCGAGGAGGCCGAGCACGCCGACGATGTTGTCCTGGAGCGCGGCGGTGAGGTCGCCGTGCGCGAGGGCGTGCGCGCCGCGCAGTCCGCCGCAGCCGGGACAGTAGACACCGGTGGTGGTCAGCAGCGGGCAGGCCGGGTAGTGGCCGGGCTGGTTCGGGTCGACCGTCGCCACGTAGGCGAAGGCCCCGGCGACGGCCGCGAGGGCGCCGAGGGGGAGGGCGAGCCGGACGGACGGACGGGAGGGGATCACGTCTCGCATTCTGCCCGGTGCGGTTCCGGACGGCGCCGAGGGGCGGCCGGTCGGGGGACCGGCCGCCCCTCGGGGAGCCGTGACGAGCCGGGGCGGTCAGCCCTCGACGGCGGCGGGCTCGCGCGTGGCGGCCTGCTTCGGCCGGGGCGCCGCGCCCACGTCCTTCGGCTGGCCCAGGCCCATGGAGCGCATGATCATGCCGACGACACCGCCCAGCAGCACCACCGCCATGCCCGCCCAGAAGCCCACGGGGTTGGCCATCACCATGAACGCGCCCGCGACGCAGAAACCTATGAAGGCGATGATGACACCGGTCCAGGCGGCCGGGGTGTGACCGTGGCTGCTGCCCGCCATTGCTTGCTCCTCGTTGCTTCGTGTGGGTCTGAGCGGGACGCTCGTTGCGTCCATTGTCCCGTACGGGTGCGCGTGCCGGACGCGGGGGTCGCCTCCGGTTGACGTCTGATGCGCCACACCGGCACGGCCGGACCGGGCCGGCCGCCGCTGCCGGTGCGGGCTCAGGCGGGATCGGGGTCGGGACCGGTGGGGTCCTCGCCGCGGTCGAGCGCCTTCCACATCTCCTCGGGGCGCTCCGGGTCGGCCGGGCGGGCCGTGCGGCGCGGCCGGGGGGCGCCGCCGCGCTCGTAGCGGCCGGACATGGCGGGCCACAGCCGGCCGTAGCGCAGGGCGAGCAGTCCGGCCAGGAGGATCAGGGCGCCGCCGGCGGCCGCGGCGTACGGCCAGGCGGTGTGGGTGAAGGCGGCCACCGTGGCGGAGGTGTCGCCGGAGGCCTTGGCGGCCTGCTGGTCGAGCGCGGAGCTGTCGGAGGCCCCGAGCAGCGCGGCGGTGACGATGCCGGCGCCGGAGAGGGCGAGCAGCGCGGAGACCATGAGACGGCCGGTGCGGCGCACGGCGAAGACGGCGACGAGGGCGGCCAGGCCCACTATGGCGAGCGCCGCGGGGACGCCGGTGACGTCACTGCCCCTGGCGGTCAGCGGGAAGGCGCCGCCGGCCACCGTCGCGGTGCCCTCCGCCCAGCGCTGCCGGGTGGCGAGCAGCGCGAGGGCCGCGCCGAGCGCCCCGGCCGACAGGGCGACGGCGAGGGTGCGGCGGCCGGTCCGCGCGGACGCGGCGGCGGGTTCGGAACGGGGGTGAGGTACGGCAGTCACGTACTCCACTATCGCCTGAACCCCGGGCGAACCGGCACCCGGGGCCGACGTGATACGCGCCCTATCTCCCGAGCCGGCCCGCGCTGTGCACGGCGCGCAGCACCGCGGCCGCCTTGTTGCGGCACTCCTGGTCCTCGGCGACCGGGTCGGAGTCGGCGACGATGCCGGCGCCGGCCTGCACGTAGGCGGTGCCGTCGCGCAGCAGCGCGGTGCGGATGGCGATGGCGGTGTCGGAGTCGCCGGCGAAGTCCAGGTAGCCGACGCAGCCGCCGTACAGACCGCGCCGGGACGGCTCCAGTTCGTCGATGATCTGCATCGCGCGCGGCTTGGGCGCCCCGGAGAGGGTGCCGGCCGGGAAGCAGGCGGTGAGGACGTCGAAGGCGGTGCGGCCGGCGGCGACCCTGCCGGTGACGGTGGAGACGATGTGCATCACGTGCGAGTAGCGCTCGACGGACATGAAGTCGACGACCTCGACGGAGCCGGGCTCGCAGACCCGGCCCAGGTCGTTGCGGCCGAGGTCGACGAGCATGAGGTGCTCGGCGCGTTCCTTGGGGTCGGCGAGCAGTTCGTCGGCGAGGGCCTGGTCCTCGGCCGGGGTGGCGCCGCGGTGCCGGGTGCCGGCGATGGGGTGGACCATCGCGGTGCCGCCCTCGACCTTCACCAGCGCCTCGGGCGAGGATCCGACGACGTCGAAGGCCGTTCCGTCCTCGTGGGGGAAGCGGAACAGGTACATGTACGGCGACGGGTTGGTGGCCCGCAGGACCCGGTAGACGTCGAGGGCGCTCGCGGTGCAGGGGGTCTCGAAGCGCTGGGAGGGGACCACCTGGAAGGCCTCGCCGGCCCGGATGCGCTCCTTGATGTCCTCGACGGCCGCCTGGAAGTCCGTCCCGCCCCAGCGGGCGGTGTACTCGGGCAGTTCGGAGGGCGGCAGGACGGCGGGCGGCTGGGCGACCGGGCGGGAGAGGTCGGCCTCCATGGCGTCCAGGCGGGCCACGGCGTCGGCGTAGGCCTCGTCGACGCCGGTGTCCAGGTCGTTGTGGTTGATCGCGTTGGCGATCAGCAGGACCGAGCCCTCCCAGTGGTCCATGACGGCGAGGTCGCTGGTGAGGAGCATGGTCAGCTCGGGCAGCCGCAGGTCGTCGCGTTCGCCGGGGCCGATCTTCTCCAGGCGGCGCACGATGTCGTAGCCGAGGTAGCCGACCATGCCGCCGGTGAAGGGCGGCAGGCCCTCCTGGCGGGGGGTGTGCAGGGTCTCGACGGTGGCGCGCAGGGCGGCCAGCGGGTCGCCGTCGACGGGGACGCCGACGGGCGGGGCGCCGAGCCAGTGGGCCAGGCCGTCACGGGAGGTGAGGGTGGCGGCGCTGCGCACGCCGACGAAGGAGTACCGGGACCACGAACGGCCGTTCTCCGCGGACTCCAGCAGGAAGGTGCCGGGGCGCTCGGCCGCGAGCTTGCGGTAGAGCGCGACGGGGGTGTCGCCGTCGGCGAGGAGCTTGCGGGTGACCGGGATGACGCGCCGGTCGGTGGCCAGCTTGCGGAAGGTGTCGAGGTCCATGGCGGCTGACCTTACTGATCGTCGGCGGCCGGGCCGCCGTGGTCGTCCTCGCGCAGCACGTCGGCGTCGAAGCAGGTGCGCGCTCCGGTGTGGCAGGCGGCGCCGACCTGGTCGACCTTGACCAGGACGGTGTCGGCGTCGCAGTCCAGGGCGACGGACTTCACCCACTGGAAGTGGCCGGAGGTGTCGCCCTTGACCCAGTACTCCTGGCGGCTGCGGGACCAGTAGGTGCACCGGCCGGTGGTCAGGGTGCGGTGCAGCGCCTCGTCGTCCATCCAGCCGAGCATCAGCACCTCGCCGGTGTCGTACTGCTGGGCGATGGCGGGCAGGAGGCCGTCGGGGCTGCGCCGGAGGCGGGCGGCGATCTCCGGGTCGAGGCTGCTGGGCCGTGGGGTGCCGGTCGTGCTGGTCATGACGGCCATTGTGCCGTGCGCCACTGGCGGTGACGGCGCGGCGTCCACTGGGCGGACCGCGGCCGCGGTCGTAGGCTGACGGTATGTCGACCTTCGCCAAGCGTGAACGGCTCCTGCTCGCCGACCTCTTGGAGACCGCCGGTCCCGAGGCCCCGACCCTCTGCGAGGGCTGGCAGACCCGTGATCTGGCCGCCCACGTGGTGGTCCGCGAGCGCCGTCTGGACGCGGCCGGGGGCCTCCTCCTCAAGCAGCTCGCTCCCCGGCTGGACCGGGCGATGGAGGAGTTCGCCGGAAAGCCGTACGAGGAGCTGATCCAGCTGATCCGTACCGGTCCACCCCGTTTCTCGCCCTTCCAGCTCAAGCAGATCGACGAGATGTCGAACACGACGGAGTTCTACGTGCACGCCGAGGACGTGCGCCGCGCGCAGCCTGACTGGACGCCGCGCGAGCTGGACCCGGTGTTCCAGGACGCGCTGTGGTCCCGGCTGGAGCGCACCGCGCGGCTGATGGGCCGGGGCGCGCCGACCGGGCTGGTGCTGCGTCGCCCGGACGGCCGTACGGTGGTCGCCGACCGGGGCACCCCGGTGGTCACGGTGACCGGCGAGCCCTCCGAACTGCTGCTGTTCCTGTACGGCCGGCAGGACGCCGCCAAGGTGGATCTGGACGGCGAGCAGGAGGCCGTGGAGCGGCTGCACGGCAGCAAGCAGCTCGGCATCTGAGCCGGTGACTCAGCGGGGCAGTTCCGCGCGCCGCAGGTCCCGGACGCCCAGGACGACGGCCCCGCCGAGCCCGCTCACCGCCGCGCAGGCCGCGAAGACCGGGCCGGTGCCCCACTGCGCGACGCTCCAGCCGACCACGGGGAAGGTGAGCGGGGCGACGCCGAAGCCGACCAGGGTGGAGACGGCGGTGACCCGGCCGAGGTAGGCCGCGCCGGCCCGGGTCTGCACCAGCGCGCCGCACAGGGCCCCGGACAGCCCTGCGGTCAGACCGACGACCAGGGCGACGCCGACGGCGGCGGGGACGCCCGGTACCCGGGCGAGGGCCGCGACGGCACCCGCCGAGAGCAGGGTCACCGTCCCGGTCACGACGCCGGCGCGGGGCACCCGGCCGCGCCAGGTGAGCAGCAGCGAGGCGGCCCCGGCGCCGGTGCCGAACCCGGCGAGCACCAGGCCGAGGCCGGCCGAGCCCCAGTGGCGCTGCTGGGCGAGGAGGGTGAGCCCCAGGTTCATCGGGCCGACGAAGCCGAGGTCGTTCAGGGCGGCGGCGAGCACGAGCGGGCGCAGTACCGGATCCCGCCGGACGTGCCGCAGCCCGTCCCGCAGCTCGGCCAGGGCCCGGTCGCGGGGCCGGACGTCCTGCGGGGCGAGCCGGCGCACGCGCACCCCGAGCAGCAGAGGCAGGGACACGCCCATCAGGAGGGCGGCGAGGCCGAAGGCGCCCGCGGTGCCGCCCAGGGCGACCCCGAGGCCGCCCAGCGGGCCGCCGAGGACGTTCGCGAGGCGGACGGCGAGGCCCCGCATGCCCTGGACCCGGGCGAGCTGCCCCGGACCCGCGATCCGGGCGGGCAGGGCGCCGGCGGCGGGCAGGAACACCGCGTCGACGACGCCGAACAGCACGGCCACCGCGCCCAGCACCCACAGCCCGGGGCTGGTGGCGAAGAGCAGCCCGGCCGCCGCGAGGACCAGCGCGCAGCGCACCGCCGTGCTGCCGAGGACCACCCGGCGCGGACCGTACCGGTCGGCGACGACTCCCCCGCCGAGCATCAGCAGGGCGCGCGGCAGCGCACTGGCGGCCGTGACCAGCCCCGCCTGCGCGGCCGTACCGGACTGCACGGCGGCCCAGGACAGGGCGATGTAGTAGACGTTGTCGCCGACGGCCGAGGAGGCGAACCCGCCGAGCCAGCGCAGGACGTCGGGGTCGCGGTGGGCGGCGCGCTCGCTCTCCGGGGCGGCCGCGGCCGTGAGGGTCGAAGGCATGGCCGGTTCTCCTCGGGTCCTCAGGGGCGGAACGGGAACGCGTACGTGTGCACCGCGACGTTCTCGCGGCCCTCGGTGTCACCGGCGGCCTCGGCGGCCCGGCCCCGCTCCTCGTACCTGCGGACGAGGGCGAGCATGTCCTTGTCGAGCTCGGCGAGTTCGTCCGGGGTGAGCCGCAGGAGGGACTCGGAGGACTCGGCGGCCGTGTTCCACGCGGCGCTCCAGTGGGCGCGCTCGTCGAGGAAGCGGCGGTACATGTCGGCGCGCTGCTCGAAGAAGAGCCGGCTGGCGGCGGTGCGCGCGGCCGCCTTCTCGGGGGCGTCGCGGAAGTCCTCGTCGCGGATGCTGACGCCGTCCGAGGCGGGCTGCCACCAGCGTTCCCGGGCGTCCGCGCTGCGCGGCTCGGCCTCCTCGATCAGACCGTGCTCGGCGAGCTTGCGCAGGTGGTAGCTGACCAGGGAGACGGCCTCGTCCACCTGTTCGGCGAGCTGGGAGGCGGTGGCGGCGCGCGCGATGGTCAGGCCCCGGTAGAGCTGCATGCGCAGTGGGTGGGCGAGTGCCTTGAGCGTGCCCAGGTCGGTGATGCGGCGGTCTCTCTCCTTGTCCGTCATGCCGCCACCGTAGATTACGAAAGAAAAATTGCGCAACCGATTTTGCGCAACTTCTCTTTCTCATCAGGGCGGCGAAAAGCCCCGGCCGTCCACCGGCCGGGGCTCACGGCTCACGCCGGGCGAGCGGTCACCGCACCGGGTGGCCCGCCTCGCGCAGTACCTGCTTGACCTCGCCGATCCGCAGGTCGCCGAAGTGGAAGACCGACGCCGCCAGCACCGCGTCCGCGCCCGCCTCGACGGCGGGCGGGAAGTCGGCGAGCCGGCCGGCGCCGCCGGAGGCGATCACCGGGACCGTGACGTGCTTGCGGACGGCCCGGATCATCTCCAGGTCGTAGCCGTCCTTGGTGCCGTCCGCGTCCATCGAGTTCAGCAGGATCTCGCCCGCGCCCAGTTCGGCGGCCCGGTGCGCCCACTCGACGGCGTCGATGCCGGTGCCGCGGCGGCCGCCGTGGGTGGTGACCTCGAAGGCACCCGACTCGGTGCGCCGGGCGTCCACGGACAGCACCAGCACCTGGCTGCCGAACCGCTCGGCGATCTCCCGGATCAGCTCCGGGCGGGCGATGGCGGCGGTGTTGACGCCCACCTTGTCGGCGCCGGCCCGCAGCAGCTTGTCGACGTCCTCGGGGGAACGCACCCCGCCACCGACCGTGAGCGGGATGAACACCTGCTCGGCGGTGCGGCGCACCACGTCGTACGTCGTCTCGCGATCGCCCGAGGACGCGGTGATGTCCAGGAACGTCAGCTCGTCGGCGCCCTCGGCGTCGTACACCTTGGCCATCTCGACGGGGTCGCCCGCGTCGCGCAGGTTCTGGAAGTTGACGCCCTTGACGACCCGGCCGTTGTCCACGTCCAGGCAGGGGATGACTCGGACCGCCAGGGTCATGAAACCGGCTCCTCTAACGTCCTCTGAATGCTTCTACTTCTACTTCGACCAGGATGCGCGGGTCGACGAAACCGTCGACGACCAGCAGGGTCGCCACCGGGCGCACGGAGTCGAACAGCTCCTTGTGCGCGCGGCCCACGGCGTCCACGTCCCGGGCGTGGCTCAGGTACATGCGGGTACGGATCACGGACTCGACGCCGAGCCCGAACTCCGCGATCGCCTCGACGGCACCGGTGAACGCCACCTTCGCCTGCTCGTACGGGTCGCCCTCCCCGTACAGCACCGACCCCCGGAAAGACGTGGTGCCGCCCACCAGTACCCGGTCGCCCACCGCGACGGCACGGGCGAAACCGAAGGACTCCTCCCAGGGACTTCCACTCTGCACGCGCCGCACGGCTTCGGACGTCATGACACCGTGTCCCTTTTCAAGATGTAGCCTCCAGGGCCTCTTCCAGAGTGAACGCCTTCGCGTACAGGGCCTTCCCGACGATGGCGCCCTCGACACCGAGGGGCACCAGACCGGCCAGGGCGCGCAGGTCATCCAGGGAGGACACCCCGCCGGACGCCACGACCGGCCGGTCGGTGGCCGCGCAGACGTTCCTCAGCAGTTCCAGGTTGGGGCCCTGGAGCGTGCCGTCCTTGGCGATGTCGGTCACCACGTAGCGGGCGCAGCCCTCGCGGTCCAGGCGCGCCAGCGTCTCGTAGAGGTCGCCGCCGTCCCGGGTCCAGCCGCGGCCGCGCAGGGTGGTGCCCCGCACGTCGAGACCGACGGCGATCTTGTCGCCGTGCTCGGCGATGACCTTGGCGACCCACTCGGGGCTCTCCAGGGCCGCGGTGCCCAGGTTGACCCGGGTGCAGCCGGTGGCCAGGGCCGCGGCCAGCGTGGCGTCGTCACGGATGCCCCCGGACAGCTCCACCCGGATGTCCATCGCCCGGGTCACCTCGGCGACCAGCTCCCGGTTGTCGCCGGTGCCGAAGGCGGCGTCCAGGTCCACCAGGTGCAGCCACCGCGCACCGGACCGCTGCCAGGCGAGGGCGGCCTCCAGGGGGGAGCCGTACGAGGTCTCGGTGCCGGACTCGCCGTGCACGAGGCGGACGGCCCGGCCGTCACGGACGTCGACGGCGGGGAGGAGTTCGAGCGTGCTCACAGGGTTCCGATCCAGTTGGTGAGGAGCTGGGCGCCGGCGTCGCCGGACTTCTCGGGGTGGAACTGCGTGGCCCACAGCGCGCCGTTCTCCACGGCGGCGACGAAGGGCTTGCCGTGCGTCGACCAGGTCACCTTCGGGGCGTGCAGCAGCGGGTTGTGGATCTCCAGGGTCCAGTCGTGGACCGCGTAGGAGTGCACGAAGTAGAACCGGGCGTCCGCGTCGAGGCCGGCGAAGAGTTCGGAGCCGGCCGGGGCGTCCACGGTGTTCCAGCCCATGTGGGGCACGACGTCGGCCTGCAGCGGCCCGACCGTGCCGGGCCACTCGTCGAGGCCCTCGGTCTCCACGCCGTGCTCGATGCCGCGCGCGAACAGGATCTGCATGCCGACGCAGATCCCCATCACCGGGCGGCCGCCCGCCAGACGCCGCTCGACGATCCAGTCGCCGCGGGCCTCCTTCAGGCCCTTCATACAGGCGGCGAACGCGCCGACGCCGGGCACCAGCAGCCCGTCGGCGTTCATCGCCCGGTCGTAGTCGCGGGTGATCTCGACGTCGGCGCCGGCGCGCGCGAGGGCGCGCTCGGCGGAGCGGACGTTGCCGAAGCCGTAGTCGAAGACGACGACGTTGCGCCTCTTTCCGGCGGGGCCGCTCATCAGTTCCACACCTCCAGCCGCATGGCGCCCGCGACGAGACACATCGCGGCGCCGATCGAGAGCAGCACGATCAGGCTGCGGGGCATCTGCTGCTTGACGAAGGAGATGATGCCGCCGACCAGGAAGAGACCGACGACGATCAGGGCGGTGGACGTGCCGTTCATGGCTTTACAGCGCGCCCTTCGTCGAGGGGAGGATGCCGGCCGCGCGCGGGTCGCGCTCGGAGGCGTAGCGCAGGGCCCGCGCCAGCGCCTTGAACTGGCACTCCACGATGTGGTGCGCGTTGCGCCCGTAGGGCACGTGCACGTGCAGCGCGACCTGCGCCTGGGCGACGAACGACTCCAGGATGTGCCGGGTCATGGTGGTGTCGTACTCGCCGATCATCGGCGCCATGTTCTCCGGCTCGGTGTGCACCAGGTAGGGGCGGCCGGACAGGTCGACGGTGACCTGGGCGAGGGACTCGTCCAGCGGGACCGTGCAGTTGCCGAACCGGTAGATGCCCACCTTGTCGCCGAGGGCCTGCCGGAACGCCGCGCCGAGGGCGAGGGCGGTGTCCTCGATGGTGTGGTGCGAGTCGATGTGCAGGTCGCCCTCGGTCTTCACGGTCAGGTCGAACAGACCGTGCCGGCCGAGCTGGTCGAGCATGTGGTCGTAGAAGCCGACGCCGGTCGAGACGTCGACCCGGCCGGTGCCGTCGAGGTTGATCTCGACGAGGACCGAGGTCTCCTTCGTGACCCGCTCCACGCGTCCCACGCGGTTCATGCGCTCTGCTCCTTCTTCAGTTCACGGACCGCGTCGAGGAACGCGTCGTTCTCCTGCGGGGTGCCGGCGGTGACGCGCAGCCACCCCGGTACGCCGTTGTCCCGGACCAGGACCCCCCGGTCGAGGATCTTCCGCCAGACGGCGTGCGCGCCGCCCTCGCCGTCGAACCGCCCGAACTGCACG
Organism: Streptomyces sp. bgisy159; assembly: GCF_965341775.1. GTDB lineage: Bacteria > Actinomycetota > Actinomycetes > Streptomycetales > Streptomycetaceae > Streptomyces. The sequence goes on from NZ_CBDQZH010000008.1 coordinate 135,209, forward strand.
AAGTTGGCGTCGGACGCCGTGACCTCGTACCCGATCGCGAGCAGTTCGCTCACCAGGCGGTCCCGCTCGGCCTTGAGCTGCTCCACGTACTTCAGCAGCGTCCCGGTGTGCTCCAGGGCGGCCAGGGCGGTCGCCTGGGTGACGGCCGACAGGTGGTACGGCAGCCGTACGAGCTGGACGGCGTCCACGACCGCCGGGTCGGCGGCGAGGTAGCCGAGGCGCAGCCCGGCCGCGCCGAACGCCTTCGACATGGTGCGCGAGACGACGAGATTCGGCCGTCCTTCGAGCAGCGGCAGCAACGAGCCGCCGTGGCTGAACTCGATGTACGCCTCGTCCACGATCACCATCGACGGCTTCGCGGCCTGCGCCGCCTCGTACAGCGCGACGACGGTCTCCGGCGGGACGGCGGTGCCGGTGGGGTTGTTGGGGGTGGTGACGAAGACGACGTCCGGGCGGTGCTCGGCGATGGCGGCGCGGGCCGCGTCGAGGTCGATGGTGAAGTCGTCGTGGCGCGGCCCGGAGATCCAGCCGGTGCCGGTGCCGCGCGCGATGAGCGCGTGCATCGAGTACGACGGTTCGAAGCCGATCGCGGTGCGGCCGGGCCCGCCGAAGGTCTGCAGCAGCTGCTGGATGACCTCGTTGGAGCCGTTGGCCGCCCACACCTCCGCCGGGCCGACCCGGTGGCCGGTGGTGTCGGTCAGGTACTCGGCGAGCCGGGTGCGCAGCTCGACCGCGTCCCGGTCGGGGTAGCGGTTGAGGTGGCGGGCGGCCTCGCGGACCCGCTCGGTGATCCGCTCGACCAGCGGCTCGGGCAGCGGGTAGGGGTTCTCGTTGGTGTTCAGCCGTACGGGGACGTCCAGCTGGGGGGCGCCGTAGGGGGACTTGCCGCGCAGCTCGTCCCGTACGGGCAGATCGTCGATCCTCACGTCGCTCACTTGCTCTCGGGCACCTTCCAGCCGAACCTCGCCTTGATCGCCGCGCCGTGCGCGGGCAGGTCCTCCGCCTCGGCCAGCGTCACCACGTGGTGCGCGACGTCGGCCAGCGCGTCCTCGGTGTAGTCGACGATGTGGATGCCGCGCAGGAAGGACTGCACGGACAGCCCGGAGGAGTGGCAGGCGCAGCCGCCGGTGGGCAGCACGTGGTTGGACCCGGCCGCGTAGTCGCCGAGGGAGACGGGCGCCCACGGGCCGACGAAGATCGCGCCCGCGTTGCGCACCCGGTCGGCCAGGGCGGCGGCGTCGGCGGTCTGGATCTCCAGGTGCTCGGCGCCGTACGCGTCGACGACCCGCAGTCCCTCCGCCATGCCGTCGACCAGGACGATCGCGGACTGCCTGCCGCTCAGCGCGGGCACGATCCGGTCGTCGACGTGCTTGCTGGCCGCGACCTGCGGCGCCAGCTCCTTCCCCACCGCCTCCGCGAGCGCGGCGGAGTCGGTGACCAGGACGGCGGCGGCGAGCGGGTCGTGCTCGGCCTGGCTGATCAGGTCGGCGGCGACGTGCGCCGGGTCGGCGGTGTCGTCCGCGAGGATCGCGATCTCGGTCGGGCCGGCCTCGGCGTCGATGCCGATCTTGCCGGTGAAGTAGCGCTTGGCGGCGGCGACCCAGATGTTGCCGGGGCCGGTGACCATGTCGGCGGGCGGGCAGGACTCGGTGCCGTGGGCGAACATCGCGACGGCGGTGGCTCCGCCGGCCGCGTACACCTCGTCGACGCCGAGCAGGGCGCACGCGGCGAGGATCGTCGGGTGCGGCAGGCCGCCGAACTCCGCCTGCGCCGGCGAGGCCAGCGCGATGGACTCGACTCCGGCCTCCTGCGCCGGGACGACGTTCATGACGACGGACGACGGGTAGACGGACCGGCCGCCCGGCGCGTACAGCCCGACCCGCCCGACGGGAACCCACTTCTCGGTCACTGTGCCGCCGGGCACGACCTGCGTCGTGTGGGGCGTACGGCGCTGCGCGCGGTGGACGAGACGGGCGCGGCGGACGGACTCCTCCAGGGCGGCGCGCACCGCGGGGTCGAGTTCCGCCAGGGCGCGGGTGAGGGCCTCGGGCTCCACGCGGACCCGGTCGAGCCGGACTCCGTCGAACTTCTCCGCGAAGTCGATCAGCGCCGCGTCGCCCCGATGATGCACGGCCTCGCAGATCGGACGCACCTTCTCCAGGGCGGCCGAGACGTCGAAGTCGGCTCGGGGCAGCAGGTCGCGCAGGGCGGGGCCCTCGGGAAGGGCGTCGCCGCGCAGATCGATTCGGGAGATCACGGTGCCAATTCTCGCAGACCCCGGTCGGGAGCCGGGGGCGCAGTCCAATGGCTGATACAGAAGGTGGCCGGAATCCGGAAGGCGTCCCTCACTCCTTGTGTTCGGCAGGTCACTCAGCGGGCATGAACGCCAGTGCGAAACAAAGGGCCGCGGGAGGCGGACCGAAGAGTGAGGGACCCCCGGGGAGGAGGTGGCGGACGTGACCGAAGGAGTGGGCCTGCGGGCCGGGGACCTGCCGGACGACCTGACCGCGGCGGAGGCCGGGATGTGGCAGTCCTTCCGCAACGGCACCGTGTACGACCTGAGCACGGGCGACCCGCTCGCCGACGATCCGCAGGACGGACCGCCCTGGGGCCCGGAGCGGACGGTACGGGCCCGGATCGTCGCCTGGCTGCTGCTGGACGGACCACCCGCGCTGGCCGGCCGGGTGTCGGCGCTGAAGCTGGTCGGGGTGCGGATCAGCGGTTCGCTGGACCTCGCGGGCGGCACGGTGGTGCCGTACGTCGAGATGAAGCGCTGCCGGTTCGAGCGGGAGGTACTGCTGCCCGAGGCCCGGCTGACCACGCTGCGGCTGGTGGACTGCTCGGTGCCGCGGCTGGAGGCGGCCCGGCTGCACACCGAGGGCGATCTGCATCTGCCGCGCTGCCGGTTCCAGCGCGGGATCCGGCTGACCGACGCGCAGATCGGCACGGACCTGCTGCTCAACCAGGCGGTCGTGCACCGCGACCGGGCCGGCCGGTCCATCGCCGCCGACGGGCTGGCCGTCGGGCAGGACCTGCAGGCCGAGCTGCTGGAGACGCACGGCGAGCTGAGCCTGCGCAGCGCCAAGGTGGGGGTGTCGCTGAGCCTGCGCGGGGCGCGCCTGGTCAACCCGCGCGGAAGGTTCGCGCTGAACGCCCCGCAGCTGACCGTGGAACGCACGTTGTACCTGACCCCGGCGGGCGTCGGCGCCCAGGCGCCGAGCGGGACGACACCGGCGCAGGGGACGCGGATCCAGGGGTTCGAGTGCCGGGGCGGGGCGCGGCTGGACGACGGGCGGTTCGGCGACGCGGTGGACCTGCAGGGCGCCCGGTTCGTCCTCACCGACGTGCAGGAGCTGTCGCTGCGCCGGGTGCAGACGCCCGAGCTGCGCTTCCTGGGAGACCGGCCGAAGCGCGGGCGGGTGGTGCTGTCGGGGGCGCGGGTGGTCACCCTGATCGACCGGGCGAGCGCCTGGCCGGGCCCCGGCCGCCTGCACATGGGTGGCTTCACCTACGAGAGCCTGGTGCCGCAGGGGCCGTTCCCGCTGGAGAAGCGGCTGCGCTGGGTCGCGGCGGCGACCGCCGAGTACAACCCGGAGCCGTACGAGCGGCTGGCGGCGGTGCTGCGCGGCAGCGGGGAGGACGAGGACGCGCGCGAGGTGCTCCTCGCCAAGCAGCGCCACCGGCGCACGACGCTGCCGCCGGCCGGCAAGCTGTGGGGGTACGCGCAGGACTGGACGGTCGCCTACGGCTACCGGCCCGGCCGGGCCGCCGTGTGGATGGCCGTGCTGTGGGCGGCCGGGTCGCTGGCCTTCGCCCACGCCCCGCGCCCCCCGGCCGGCCCCGACCGCACTCCGCAGTGGAACCCCGCCCTGTTCGCCCTGGACCTGCTGCTGCCCGTCGTGGACCTCGGCCAGGCCACCCGCTGGGACCTCCACGGACGCTGGCAGTGGCTCTCCGCCGCGCTGATCCTCGCCGGCTGGGTGCTGGCGACGACCGTCGCGGCGGGAGCGACGCGACTGCTGAGACGGGGGTGAGAACAGGCGGAAGGAGCGACTCAGCTTTTACCGGGGCTTGACCGTCGGGCGTACAACTTTCCGCGGCTTGGGCTGAGCCTCTGGTGCTCCTCCGAGCTGGCGCTTTTCAATGGTCGGCACCATGGCTCTGCTGCCCCCGTTCATCCGCGCGGCTCGCCCTGCCAAGGCCGTGCCGCAGGCCGCCGCGGCCGGGCTGCCGGCCGACGACGAGGTGCTGCTCGATGCCGCGGACGGCCGTCTCGGCCCGGCGCTGGTCGCCGCCGGGCAGGACGGCTACCGGCCCGCCGCCGAGCTGCTCGCCGCCACGCGCGCGCGTGGCGAGTGGGAGCGCCGCGACCGGTACGTGACCCGGCTGGCGTGGTTCGCGCACGCGCGTCCCGACTGGTTCGAGCGGTGGCGGGCGGCCGCCCCGCGCGACCCGGACGCACTGGCGGTCGCCGCCCAGCTCGCGGTGGACCGCGCCTGGCGCTCACCGGCCCGGGCCGAGGTGCTGCGCGAGGTGAGTCCGCTGATCACGGCGGCCGCCCAGGCCTGCGACCGCGATCCGGTGCCGTGGCGGATCGCGCTGGACCACGCGCGCGGGACGCGCGCCGGCCACAAGTACTTCGGCGAGCTGTGGGAGGCGGCGGTCCGCAGGGCCCCCCACCACTACGGCTGCCATGTGGCCGCCCTGCGCTACCTGGCCGCCTCCTGCTGCGTCCTGTCGGGCGACACCCCGCACACCCCCGAGGCCCCGCACCGCGAGTGCTTCGACTTCGCCGACCGCGCGGCACAGGACGTGCCGCCGCACTCCCTGGTGCGGGCGCTGCCGCTGCAGGCGGCCTTCGCCTGCCTGACGGACGACTGCGGCCCCATGGTGGCCCGGGAGCGCCTGGACGCCGCCGCCGACCGGGCGATCGTGCTGTCCGCCGGGCTGCCGCCGGCGGACCCCTGGCCGGCCCCGGTCCGCAACCTCCTGGTGTACGTGCTGGCCCGGCTGGGCCGCCGCGACGACGCCCTGGTGCAGTTGCGCCTGCTCGGCCCGTACGCCACGTCCTTCCCCTGGGACCAGGTGGCGGACGACCCGCTCGGCCACTTCCTGACCGTCCGCGGGGAGATCGTGCGGGGCCTGCCGGTGGGGCCGCCCCGGCGGTCCGGCGGTCACCACGCGCACCGGCCCGCCCACTCCGCGCACCACTGTTCCGTTCCGGACCACTAGGCTCTGACCTCGTGACCACCGTCCGTCTGCCGCTCTTCCCGCTGAACTCGGTGCTGTACCCGGGTCTGGTGCTTCCGCTGAACGTCTTCGAGGAGCGCTATCGCGCCATGATGCGCGACCTGCTGAAGACGCCCGAGGAGGATGCCCGCCGGTTCGCCGTCGTGGCCATCCGCGACGGCCATGAGGTCGCGCCGAGCGAACCCGGCATGCCCGATCCGACGGCGCTGCCGCAGCGCGGCCCGGCCGCCGGCTTCGGCCCGGACCCCGGGGCGTCGTTCCACTCCGTGGGCTGTGTCGCCGACGCCGCGACCGTCCGCGAGCGGGCCGACGGCACGTTCGAGGTCCTGGCGACCGGGACGCGGCGGGTGCGGCTGCTGTCCGTGGACGCCTCGGGGTCCTATCTGACGGCGGAGCTGGAGGAGCTGGAGGAGGAGCCGGGAGACGAGGCGGGCGCGCTCGCCAAGGGCGTACTGCGCTCGTTCCGCCAGTACCAGAAGCGGCTGGCCGGCGCCCGGGAGCGGTCGCTGGCCACCGGCGCCGACCTGCCCGACGAACCGTCGGTGGTCTCGTACCTGGTGGCGGCGGCGATGATGCTGGACACGCCCACCAAGCAGCGGCTGCTGCAGGCCCCCGACACCGCCTCGCGCCTGCGGGACGAGCTGAAACTCCTTCGCTCGGAGACGGCGATCATCCGTAGTCTGCCGTCGTTGCCCGCGGCCGAGCTGACGCGCGGGCCGACCAGTCTGAACTGAGACGGCGAGAGACGTGGCGAAGAAGTCGAAGAAGCAGCAGCAGGCCGGCGGCACGCCCGCGACGGTGGCCCTCACCGCGGCCGGGGTGGACTTCACGGTCCACTCCTACGACCACGACCCCGGCCATCCGTCGTACGGCGAGGAGGCGGCCGAGGCGATGGGTGTCTCCCCGGACAGGGTCTTCAAGACCCTGGTCGCCGACGTGGACGGCGCGCTGACCGTGGCGGTGGTGCCGGTGGCCGGCTCGCTGGACCTGAAGGCCCTGGCGTCGGCGCTGGGCGGCAAGCGGGCGGCGATGGCCGACCCGGCCCTCGCCGAGCGCACCACCGGCTATGTGCGGGGCGGCATCTCCCCCCTGGGCCAGCGCAAGCGGCTCCGCACCGTCCTGGACGCCTCGGCGGAGGCCCACCCGACCATCTGCGTGTCGGCCGGCCGCCGCGGCCTGGAGGTCGAACTGAGCCCGAAGGACCTGGCCACCCTCACCGCCGCGACGCTGGCCCCCATCAGCCGCGCGTGACGTCCGCGTGAGCGGCCCGACCGGTGACCGTACGGCGCAGCCGTGCCGACAACCACGCCAGAGGGCGCGTGGCGGAGTACTCCGCCGCACGCGCGCGTACAGCGGGCCGGTGACGCCGCGCCGGTGCCGCGCGGGTGGCGGTGCGCCGACCGCCCACCGCACGGGCTCTCGCCCGGTCCGGTGAGCCTCTGCGGCGGCACCTCCGCCAGGTGGCCCGAGCGGGCGCGGAGGGGCGGTGCCCTAAGCGGACTTGCCGCCGTACGGCTGATCGTAGGGCCCGTACGGCCCGGGGGCCCCGTACGGCTCCGGGTCGCGCGGGCCGAAAAGGGCGGTCAGGCCGAGGTGCACGACCAGCGCGGCCAGGGGCCAGGCGAGCAGCGCGCCCTTGGCGCCCAGTTCCAGTGGCGCGGAGAAGGTGACGCCCTTTCCGACGCTCTTGGCGTGGGCCAGCACGTCGTCGGCCGGCCCGAGCCACAGCCCGAGCCGCCAGGCCAGCACCGCCCCGAGCAGCCCGCCTACGCCGAGGGCGACCACCAGCGGGACGCCGCCGCGCCGCCGCCACAGGAAGGCGAGCACGGCGCTGACCGCGCCGAAGCCGAGCGCCAGCAGGGCGAAGGTGCCGTCCACGCCGACCGCCTGCTCGCCCTCGGTGTCCTTGATGTAGACGACCCAGTTGCCGTCCACGACGTCGCCGACCAGCGGCACCTGCGGCGCCAGCCACACCCACAGCAGGCCGAGCAGCGCCCCGGCGACGGTCACGGCACCGGTGATCAGGGCGGCCTCGCGCAGTTCGGTCTTCATCCCGGGCCCCTCCTCCGACAGGGAGTCCCGCGGCGCGGCGGCCGCCACGGACGGATGGCCCCCGGACGGGGGCGGCGGCCACGCCCCTTGCGAGGACGGTTCGTGCGGCGGCGGAGGCGGAGTCAGCGGTGCGGTCACCCTGCCATCGTGCCAGGCCCGCCCGCGCGGCGCGTCACCGGACGGCGGCCCGCCGGTACGCCCAGGTCGCCACGGCCAGCGACGCCACGCCGACGCCCGCGCACACCGCCAGATCGCCGATCACGAACGCCCAGTCGGGCCGCGGCCCGAAGGTGCGGGCCAGGGCCTCCACGCCGTACGTCGACGGCAGCAGGTCCCGCAGCAGCCGTACCGCCTCCGGCATGCGCTCCGGCGGCAGCACGCCCAGCAGCAGGGCCGCGGACATGCCCAGCTGGCCCAGTACGGTCGCCAGCTCCGGCCGGGGCGCCAGCAGCCCGCAGGCCGCGCCCAGCCCGGACAGCGCGGCGCCCGCCAGCGGGATCACCGCGACCAGCACCCACAGGTGCGCCAGCGGCAGCCCGAACAGGACACACCCGAAGACGGCCGTCAGCACGGTCCCCGGCACGGTGAACGACGCATAGGCTCCCGCCGCGCCGAGCACCACGGCGGCCGGCGGCACCGGCAGCGTGGCGTAGTGGTCGAGCCCTCCGCTGGCCCGCAGCTGCCCGAAGTACTGGGCGAGCAGGTTCAGCGCGACGAAGGCGACGACCAGGACGGCCGACCCGGCCACCACGGACTCGGCCTCGCTGCCGCCGTCCACGACTCCCCGCATCATGACCAGGATGCCGACCGACTGGAAGGTGGCGACGAACAGCAGCGGGATCCGCGCCACCCGCGCCCGCGACAGCTGCGCCCGGTAGACGGCCGCCAGCGACGGCCACAGCCGGGCGCGCGGCCCCAGCTCGGCCGGCTCCCGGCCCGTTCCGGTACCGGTACCGGAACGGGAGCCGCCCGGACGGGCCTCGGCGGGTACCACACTCACCTTGCGCCGCTCCTCTCCCCTGCGGTCCGCGCACCGGCCCTCGTGGACACTCCCGTGCGCCCGCTCACGCCCGCACCAGCCCCTGCCGTGCGGCCCCGCCCAGCGCCAGGTAGACATCCTCCAGGCTCGGCGTGGCCAGGGTGAAGTCGTCCAGGGCGGCGAACGCGGCGCCGCCGGTGACGGTGGCGACGACGGCCCGGGCCTCCTCGGGGGCGAGCCGCAGCGTCCAGCGGCGCCCGGACTCCGCGGCCCGTTCGCGCAGCGCGGCGACCTCGGGCACGTCCAGCGGCGCCCGTTCCCGCCACACCAGTTCGACCCGCACCTCGCCGGCCACCCGCTCCTTGAGGCCGGTCGGCGTGTCGCAGGCGATGATCCGGCCCCGGTCCAGGACGGCGACCCGGTCGAGGACGGTCTCCGCCTCGATGACGTTGTGGGTGACCAGCAGCACGGTGGTCCCGCGCTCGGCGCGCCGGCGGTCCACCGCGGACCAGACGGCCCGCCGGGCCACCGGGTCCATGCCGGTGGTGGGCTCGTCGAGCACCAGCAGCGAGCGCTCGCCCACCAGCGCGGTGGCGAAGCAGGCGAGCCGGCGCTGGCCGCCGGACAGCTTGCGCAGCGGCCGGCCGGCGAGCGGGGTCAGGCCCAGCTCGTCGAGGACGGCGTCCCGCTCGGCGCGCGCCCGGCGTACGTCGAGGCCGCGCAGCCGAGCGGTGGTCTCGGCGGCCAGCGACACGGTGAGCTCGTCCAGTGCGGTGGACTCCTGCCCGAGGTAGGCGAGGATCCGCGCGGCCCGGTCGGGGTGGCGCACGATGTCGTGGCCGAGGATCTCGACGCCGCCGGCGTCGGGCCGCATCAGGCCGGTGAGCTGGCGGACGAGGGTGGACTTGCCGGCGCCGTTCGGGCCGAGCAGTCCGAAGATCTCACCGCGTCGGATGTCCAGCGTCACGTCGTCGGTGGCGCGTACCTCCGGGGTGGCCGGGGTGCCCCGGCGGGCCTGTACCGCGGGATAGGTCTTGGTCAGTCCGCGCACGGCGCACACGACCTCGTCCCTGTGCCGGACCACCGGCGCCGCGCGCTTGTTCACAAGGGACGAGCCTACGGGGTCGGGAGGCTTTGCTCGCCCTTGGGGCGGCCTCCGACGCTCCCCCGCGACCCGTGTCCCACCCCTGCCGCGGCCCTCGCGGCTCCCCACCGTCTCCGCCGCCCGCGGCCGGGCCCGGTCGTCCCGCGCCGGGACGCTCCGGCGCGGGCTTCCCGCCGCGCGCTCCGCGCGGTGTGCCGGCTCCCGGATCTCCCACCGCGCCGCAAAACCCGACGCCGGGGCTGACCTGAAGGGGGCTGTCCGACGGCGGGCAGTCCGTCGGCGGCAGGGTTACTCGGCGGCGGGCGCGGGCTCCGCCGCCGTCCGTACGTCGATCTCGCGCCAGAAGCCTGCCCGGATCGCGTACCGGTCGTGCTCGTCGATCTGGTCGTCCTTGTGGGCGAGCAGTCCGAAGCGGGCCGCGTAGCGCAGCAGTTCGCCGTCGACCCGGTGCGGGATCCGCGGGTACATGCCGGACAGGCGCTGCAGATGGCTCTGGTCGCCGAGGCGTTCCATCCACCTCCGCGCGAAGACCTGCCCGACCTCGTAGGGGTCACCGCCCACGGTGGTGATGTCCTCCTCGCGGTCCGCCCAGCGCTGCTCGGCGGTGGTCAGCTGCGCGAGCGTCGGCAGCGCGGCGACGTCGGGGGGCTCGGCGGCGGTGCCGGGCCGGTCCACCCAGCCCTTGTCGGACGACCAGCGCAGGGTCGCGGTCGGCGGGTGCGGGGCGGCGGTCGTGCCGGGGGCGCGCAGGGCGGCGAGGTCCTTGGGCGTGGGGACGCCCTTGGGCGCGGGGACGCGCTCCGGGGCGTCGCCGTCGACGGGCGCGGCCGGGGGGCGCCGGTCGTCCTCGGCCGGCCGGTCGGCGGCGGGGGCGAGGGAGGCGTCGGGCAGCGGTGCGGAGAGGATCGCGGCGATCTCGGGCCGGGGCGCGGGCGGCGGGGCGCACACCCCGCCGAGTTCCTTGGCGCGGACCGCCTTGGTGATCCACGTACGGTCCAGGACGCGTCGTTCGTCGGCCTCCGCGACTAGGTCCTCGGACTGGTTGTAGTCGCCGTCGGCGGCCTGGACGGCCCAGAGGTGCACGGCGACGCCGTGCTCCTTGGCGGCCATCATGCCGGGCAGGAGGTCGCCGTCGCCGGTGACGAGGACGACGTCGGAGCAGGCGCGGTTGCGGGCCAGCTCGGTCAGCTCGGCGTGCATGGCGGCGTCCACGCCCTTCTGTGCCCAGCGGCCGTCGCTGCGGGTCAGTGCGCCGAGCCGGACGGTGACCCGGGGCATCACGCGCAGTCGGCGGTGCTCGGGCTGCGGGACGCGGTCGGGGGCGCCGTCGAACCAGTAGATGCGCAGCAGGGGCCGTTCGGTGTCGGACTCCGCCTGTTCCCGCAGGCCCTGGACGAGGGCGGCGTGGTCGACGGTGATCCGGGAGCGCGAGGGCTCCCCGGCGAGGAGGCTGGCGGCGGCCCCCAGCAGATACCCGGCGTCCACCAGGACGACGCAGCGGTCCACACGACTCACCCTCTTCCCGGGAGGTTTGCTTCGGGCTTCCTTCGAGTCTGCCCGACCGTGCGGAGGTTAACGGTCCGAACTCGATCTTCGGCGTGGCGTTTCCGGGCCGGGCGACGGGGCGGAGCCCATAACCCAGGGTAATTGTCCGAAATGCGCTGCGAGTCCGGCTATGTGAATCTGGTCGCGGCCCTGGCCCCTAGACCCCTCACAGGAGGCTTCACCATGGCCAAGAACAAGAACCGTGATCGCAAGCAGCCGCACTCCGAACGCGGTCAGCAGACGGCCCAGCCGACCGGGCTGGACACGCAGACCGAGGAGCGCACCACCCAGATCACCCCGGGTGACATGGCGCGCAAGGGCCGGCAGAAGCGCTTCGGTCACAACTGACATCCTGCGTAACGGGCTTTGCGGCCCAGCTCGGCGAGGGGCGCGTCCGCCACGGACGCGCCCCTCGTCCGTCGGCGGACGTCAGCCCGCCAGGCAGGACGGGCCGAGCAGCACCTTCAGATCGCCGAACAGCGCCGGATCGGGCTTGACCCGGTGCCGGTCCAGCCGGAGGACGGTGGTCCTGGTGGGGCCCTGGAGCTTGATCCGGACCTCGCTGTCGCCCTTGTGGTGGCTGAGGATCTCGCCGAGCCGGCTGACCATCGGCGGGGTGACCTTCACGGCCGGGATGGTGAGCACGACCGGCGCGTTGGTGCCGGCCGTGGACAGGTCGGGGACCATCAGCTCCATGGCCACCAGCCGCGGCACGTCCTCGCGCTTGTCGAGCCTGCCCTTGACGAAGACCACGGCGTCCTCGACGAGTTGCGTCGAGACCAGCTGGTAGGTGGCCGGGAAGAACATGCACTCGATGGAGCCCGCGAGGTCCTCCACCGTGGCGATCGCCCAGGCGTTGCCCTGTTTGGTCATCTTGCGCTGCAGGCCGGAGATGATGCCGCCGATGGTGACCACCGCGCCGTCCGCGTGCTCACCGCCGGTGAGCTGGGCGATTCCCGCGTCGGCCTTGTCGGACAGCACGTGCTCCAGGCCGAACAGGGGGTGGTCGGAGACGTACAGGCCGAGCATCTCGCGCTCCTGCGCGAGCAGGTAGGTCTTGTCCCACTCGTCGGTGGTGAACTCCACGTCGAGACCGAAGCCGGGTTCGTCGCCGCTCTCCTCGCCCATGCCGCCGAAGAGGTCGAACTGCCCCTCGGCCTCCTTGCGCTTGACCGCGACGACGTTGTCGATCATCGGTTCGTACTGCGCCGTCAGGCCCTTGCGGGTGTGGCCCATCGAGTCGAACGCGCCGGCCTTGATCAGGGACTCCGTGGTCCGCTTGTTGCAGACCACCGCGTCGACCTTGTCGAGGTAGTCCGGGAAGGAGGCGTACTTCCCCTTGGCCTTGCGGCACTTGATGATCGACTCGACGACGTTGGTGCCGACGTTGCGGACGGCGGAGAGGCCGAAGAGGATCACGTCGTCGCCCTGGGCCGCGAAGTTGGCCTCGGACTCGTTGACGTTCGGAGGCAGGACCCTGATGCCCATGCGGCGGCACTCGTTGAGGTAGACCGCCGACTTGTCCTTGTCGTCCTTGACGGAGGTCAGCAGCGCGGCCATGTACTCGGCCGGGTGGTTGGCCTTGAGGTAGGCGGTCCAGTACGACACCAGGCCGTACGCGGCGGAGTGGGCCTTGTTGAACGCGTAGCCGGCGAACGGGACCAGCACGTCCCACAGCGCCTGGATGGCCTCGTCGCTGTAGCCGTTCTTGCGGGCGCCGGCCTGGAAGATGACGAAGTTCTTCTCCAGTTCCTCCGGCTTCTTCTTGCCCATCACGCGGCGGAGGATGTCGGCCTCGCCGAGCGAGTACCCGGCGATGATCTGGGCGGCCTTCTGCACCTGCTCCTGGTAGACGATCAGGCCGTGGGTGACGTCCAGGACCTCCTTGAGGGGCTCTTCGAGCTCCTTGTGGATGGGGGTGATCTCCTGCTGGCCGTTCTTGCGCAGCGCGTAGTTGGTGTGGGAGTTCATGCCCATCGGGCCCGGGCGGTACAGGGCCGACACGGCGGAGATGTCTTCGAAGTTGTCGGGCTTCATCAGCCGCAGCAGCGAGCGCATGGGGCCGCCGTCGAACTGGAAGACGCCGAGCGTGTCGCCGCGCTGGAGCAGTTCGAAGGTCGTGGGGTCGTCGAGCGGCAGGCTCAGGAGATCGATGTCGATCCCCTTGTTGGCCTTCACCATCTTGACGGCGTCGTCCATGATCGTGAGGTTGCGCAGGCCCAGGAAGTCCATCTTCAGCAGGCCGAGCGACTCACAGCTCGGGTAGTCCCACTGGGTGATGGTCACGCCGTCGGTGTGCCTCACCCAGACCGGGACGTGCTCGGTGATGGTCTCGCTGGACATGATCACGCCGGCCGCGTGCACACCCATCTGCCGGACCAGGCCCTCCACGCCGCGCGCGGTGTCGATGACCTTCTTCACGTCCGGTTCGTTCTCGTACATCGCCCGGACCTCGCCGGCCTCGCTGTACCGCGGGTGGGCGGGGTCGGTGATGCCGGAGAGCGGGATGCCCTTGCCGAGGACGTCGGCGGGCATGGCCTTGGTGATGCGGTCGCCCATCGCGTACGGGTAACCCAGCACGCGCGCGGAGTCCTTGATCGCGTTCTTGGCCTTGATGGTGCCGTAGGTGCCGATCATGGCGACCTTGTCGGCGCCGTACTTCTCGGTCACGTACCGGATCACCTCGACGCGCCGGCGCTCGTCGAAGTCGATGTCGACGTCGGGCATGGAGATGCGCTCGGGGTTGAGGAACCGCTCGAAGATCAGGCCGTGCGGGATCGGGTCGAGGTCGGTGATGCCCATGGCGTAGGCGACGATCGAGCCCGCCGCGGAGCCCCGGCCGGGGCCGACGGCGATGCCCTGCTTCTTGGCCCACATGATGAAGTCCGCGACGACGAGGAAGTAGCCGGGGAAGCCCATCGAGATGATGGTGTCCATCTCGTACTCGGCCTGCTTCTGGCGGTCCTCGGGGACGCCGCCGGGGAAGCGGCGCTCCATGCCCCGGCGGACCTCCTCCTTGAACCAGGTGACCTCCGTGTAGCCCTCGGGGATGTCGAACCTGGGCATGAGGTCGCGCTTCTCGAACATGCCGGTGGTGTCGACCATCTCGGCCACCAGGAGCGTGTTGGCGCAGCCCTCCTGCCAGGCGTCCGAGGAGTCGATGGCGTACATCTCGTCGGTGGACTTCAGGTAGTAGCCGGTGCCGTCGAACTTGAAGCGGTCCGGGTCGGAGAGGTTCTTGCCGGTCTGGATGCACAGCAGGGCGTCGTGGGCGGTCGCCTCGTGCGCGTAGGTGTAGTGCGAGTCGTTGGTGACCAGGGGCGGGATGCCGAGCTTCCTGCCGATCTCCAGCAGGCCGTCGCGGACCCGGTGCTCGATGTCGATGCCGTGGTCCATCAGCTCCAGGAAGTAGCGGTCCTTGCCGAAGATGTCCTGGTAGTCGGCGGCCGCCTTCAGGGCCTCGTCGAACTGGCCGAGGCGCAGCCGGGTCTGGACCTCGCCGGAGGGGCAGCCGGTGGAGGCGACGATCCCCTCGGACCACTGGGAGATGGTCTCCTTGTCCATCCGCGGCCACTTCTGGAGCCAGCCCTCGGCGTAGGCGTCGGAGGACAGGCGGAAGAGGTTGTGCAGGCCCGTCCTGTTCACGGCCCACATGGTCTTGTGCGTGTAGCCGCCGGAACCGGAGACGTCGTCGCGCTTCTGGTGCGGCTGGCCCCACTGGATCTTGCGCTTGTTGCGCCGGGACTCGGGGGCGACATACGCCTCGATCCCGATGATCGGGGTGATCCCGGCCTTCTGCGCGGAGTGGAAGAAGTCGTACGCCCCGTGGAGGTTGCCGTGGTCGGACATGGCGATGTGCGTCATGCCCATCTCGTTGCAGGCGTCGAACATGTCCTTCAGCCGCGCGGCACCGTCCAGCAGCGAGTACTGGGTGTGGACGTGCAGGTGCGTGAACGGCGGCTTCGACACGGTGCGGCCTCCAGGGGAAACACTGGGTGACGGGTGGACGGACAGTTCCGGGGTCAGCGTCGAAGTCTATGCCCGGGGACTGACACGAAGCGGGCACTCACACGTACCTTCGGACGTTGGATGCGGCGGACACGCCTGTCATCTTTGTCACGCACCAGGAGGCCCCGACCGATGCCGGTTCCGCAGCTCAGCGCCGAGCGCCGCGGCGAGGAGATACTCGCCGTCTTCGACACCGCCTTCGGCGAGCTCCTGGCCGCCGACCCCGCCGCGTTCCGGGTGAAGTTCCGGAAGATGGCCGCCTCGGCGTTCGCGTTCTACCGGGGCACGGCGTGCCTCTTCTACCACGACCTGGCCCCGGAGAAGGAGACCGCGCCCTACCTGGACGACCGCACCTCGCGCGTGTGGATCCACGGCGACCTGCACGCGGAGAACTTCGGCACGTACCTGGACGCCAACGGCCGCCTGATCTTCAACGTCAACGACTTCGACGAGGCGTACGTCGGCCCCTTCACCTGGGACCTCCAGCGCTTCGCCGCGTCCGTCGCGCTGATCGGGTACGCGAAGGCGCTCAGCGACGCCCAGATCACCGAGCTGGTGGAGATCTACGCGGGCGCCTACCGGCAGCGGATCCACGCGCTGGCCACCGGCGCCAAGAGCGACGAGGTGCCGCCGTTCACCCTGGACACGGCGACCGGGCCGCTGCTGGACGCGCTGCGCGACGCCCGTGCGCTGACCCGTTTCGGGCTGCTGGAGTCCATGACGGAGATCCGTGACTTCGAGCGCCGCTTCGCGCCCGGCGGCGGCTCCGTCGAGCTGGACGCCGCCACCCGCTACAAGGTGCTGGCGGCCTTCGACGGCTACCTGGAGACGCTGCCGGAGGCCTCGCTGGCCCACCCGGACTCCTACCGGGTCAAGGACGTCGTGGGCCGCCGGGGCATCGGCATCGGCTCGGCCGGGCTGCCGTCGTACAACATCCTTCTGGAGGGCCGCACCGACGCCCTGGAGAACGATGTCGTGATCTACATCAAGCAGGCCCAGACCCCGGCCGTCTCCCGGCACATCACCGATCCGGCGATCCGCGGCTACTTCCAGCACGAGGGCCACCGCACGGTGATCTCCCAGCGGGCCCTGCAGGCGCACGCCGACCCGTGGCTGGGCTGGACCGAGCTGGACGGCGCGGGGCAGCTGGTGGCGGAGGTCTCGCCGTACGCCGTCGACCTGGAGTGGGGCGACATCGACGATCTGGAGGAGATCGCGAGCGTCGTCGCCGACCTGGGCCGGGCCACGGCCGCCATGCACGCGGCGGCGGACGACACCTCCGGCGAGTCGCTGGTGCCCTTCTCCACCGAGCGGGCCATCGACGCGGCGATCGCCGCCGACGAGGACGGCTTCGCACCGCTGCTGGTGGACTTCGCGCACGCCTACGGCGCACGCGCGCGTGCTGACCACCAGATCTTCGTCGACCTCTTCCGCAACGGCCGGATCCCGGGTCTGTGACCCGCCGGCCCCCCTCCGCCGGGCCGTTCACAGGCACCCTTTAGGGGTGTCTTACGGGGGCCCATGACACACTCTCCGGTGCTATGGACATATCCGGGACGCGACTCAGAGCCGTGCGCGCGGCGCTGTTCACGGCTTTCGTCGTGCTGCTCAGCACCGCGTCGCACGTGCTGCTGTCCCGGGCCCCGCTGCCGCTGAGCACGGTGGCCGCGGTCGCCGCCGCCGTGTTCGTCCTGGCGTACGCCCTGGCGGGCCGGGAGCGGGGCTTCTGGCGGATCGCCGCCCTGCTGGTCCCGCTGGAGCTGGCGGCCGACACCGTGTTCACCACCGGCCAGAACGTCTGCTACGGCGCCGCCGGCGGCCCGGTCACCGGCCCGCTGCGCTCGGTCGGCTGGCACGTGCTGTGCGGGGACACGACCCCGGTGGGCACCCCGCTCGCCCGGATGACCGCCCCGGGCACCGGCCCCGACCGGCTGGCCGGCCTGCTGACCCACGCCTCCCCGGCGACCTCGTGGCTGCTGCTGGCCGCCCATGTCACCGTCGGCCTGCTCGCCGCCGCCTGGCTGCGCCGCGGCGAGCGGGCACTGGGCCGGCTGCTGAGCGCGGCGACGGCCACGACGTTCCGCCCCCTGCTGCTCGCCGTGTCGGCGGTCACGGTACGGCCGGTCCCGGCCGTCCGCCCGCCACGGCCCTCACCCCGGGCGGTGTGCGCCCCCGGCCGCGTCCTGGTCCACTCCGTGGCCCGCCGCGGCCCTCCCGTGGCGCCCGCGGCCGCCTGAGCGCCGCCGCGCCTCCCCCCGGCGTCGGACGAACGACACCGGGGCGTCCCCGCACACCTCACCGCGCACCCGGACCCGTGCGCGATCCCCCAGGGAGATCACCCACATGAGCAAGCGCAACAGCCAGACGGCGAAGACGGCGGCCCGCGAGCGGCTGCGCCTCGAACGCGAGCGTCAGGCGAAGCGGGCGAAGGCCAAGCGGCAGGTCGTCGTCGCCCTGTCCGTCGTCGGCGTGCTGGCGGCGGCGGGCGGCATAGGGTACGCCCTCGTCCAGGCCAACAAGCCCGACAGCTGGGACGCCGCGAAGGACGCCAAGCTCGTCACCCCGGCCAACACGTCGGGCAAGGACGGCACGACCGTCGTCATCGGCAAGGACAGCGCCAAGAAGACCCTCGTCATGTACGAGGACCCGCGCTGCCCGGCCTGCGCGCAGTTCGAGCAGAACGTCGGCTCGACCGTCCACAAGGATGTCGAGGACGGCAAGTACAAGATCCAGTACGTCGGGGCGACGTTCATCGACGACAACATTCCGGGAGTGGGCTCGAAGAACGCCCTCAGCGCAC
Organism: Streptomyces sp. bgisy159; assembly: GCF_965341775.1. Taxonomy (GTDB): domain Bacteria; phylum Actinomycetota; class Actinomycetes; order Streptomycetales; family Streptomycetaceae; genus Streptomyces. Next base: position 152,948 of record NZ_CBDQZH010000008.1, read on the forward strand.
TGGGCGCCGCCCTGAACGTCAGCCCCGAAGCCTTCCTGGACTACAAGTACGCGCTCTACTCGACGAAGTACCACCCCAAGGAGAGCGAGGACAAGTTCAAGGACGACGACTACCTGATCGAGGTGGCGAACACGGTCGACGCCCTGAAGGACAACGAGAAGTTCCAGACGGCTGTGAAGAACGGCACCTACGACAAGTGGGCGTTGACCATGAGCAAGAAGTTCGACGAAGACGGCAAGAAGTACGAATTCGGCGGAACGCCCACCCTACTCATGGACGGCAAGAAGGTCACCGGCAGCGACGGCAAGAACACTCCGATGACGGTGGACGAGTTCAACAAGGCGATGGAGACCGCGCTGAAGGGCTGAGCCACGGGGGCTGCATGACACCCGTTCGACCGGCCGCAGTCTGACGGTGCACTGAAGAGCGGGCGAACTTTCCCGGGTTCGCCCGCTCTTGTTCATACCGGTCAGTAATCTGATCGGTCGTGACCAGTCGATACAGAGCCTCCCAAGGCCTCAACTCGCATACCCCTCGCCGCCGCACGGTCGTCAAGGCCGCGGCGGCCTCCGCTGTCCTGGCCGCCCCGCTCGTCGGCGCCCAGTCCGCGCGCGCCGACGAGGCGCCGGCCTTCCTGCACGGTGTCGCCTCCGGCGACCCGCTCCCCGACGGGATCCTGCTGTGGACCCGGGTGACCCCGACGGCCGCGGCCACCCCCGGCTCCGGCGTCGGTCCCGACACCGAGGTCGAGTGGGTCGTCGCCCGCGACAGGGCGCTGACGAACATCGTCGCCAAGGGTTCCGTCACCGCCACCGCCGCCTCCGACCACACCGTCAAGGCGGACGTGCGCGGTCTCGCCCCGGCAACCGACTACTGGTTCCGCTTCTCGGCGGGCGGCACCGACTCCCCGGTGGCGCGCACCCGCACCGCGCCGGCGGCGGACGCCGCCGTGCCGGGCCTGCGCTTCGGCGTGGTCTCCTGCGCCAACTGGGAGGCCGGCCACTTCGCCGCCTACCGCCATCTGGCCGCCCGCTCCGACCTGGACGCCTGGCTGCACCTGGGCGACTACATCTACGAGTACGGCACCGGCGAGTACGGCACCCGCGACCGGGTGGTCCGGCAGCACGCGCCCACCCACGAGATCGTCACCCTCGCCGACTACCGCATACGGCACGGCAAGTACAAGACCGACCCCGACCTGCAGGCCCTGCACGCCAAGGCGCCGGTCGTGGCGATCTGGGACGACCACGAGATGGCCAACGACGCCTGGTCGGGCGGCGCCGAGAACCACACGCCGGCCACCGAGGGCGCCTGGGCGGACCGCCAGTCGGCCGCCAAGCGGGCCTACTTCGAGTGGATGCCGGTCCGCCCGGCGATCGCCGGCACCACCTACCGCCGGCTGCGCTTCGGCAAACTGGCCGACCTGTCCCTGCTGGACCTGCGCTCGTTCCGCTCCGAGCAGGTCAAGGTCGGCAACGGCGGGGTCGACGATCCCGACCGCACCCTCACCGGGCGGGCTCAACTGGACTGGCTGAAGGCCGGGCTGCAGTCCTCCGACACCACCTGGCGGCTGGTCGGCAACCCGGTGATGATCTCGCCGTTCGCCGTCGGCTCGCTCACCGCCGACCTGCTCAAGCCGCTGGCCGAGCTGCTCGGGCTGCCGAAGGAGGGCCTGGCCCTCAACACCGACCAGTGGGACGGCTACACCGACGACCGCCGCGAACTCCTCGCCCACCTGCGCTCCCACGCCATCGGCAACACCGTCTTCCTGACCGGGGACATCCACATGGCCTGGGCCAACGACGTGCCGGTGGACGCCGGGACGTACCCGCTGTCGGCCTCGGCCGCAACGGAGTTCGTGGTCACCTCGGTGACCTCGGACAACCTCGACGACCTCGTCAAGGCGCCCGAGGGCTGGGTCTCCGCGGTCGCCGCGCCGCTCATCAAGGCCGCCAACCGGCACGTCCACTGGGTGGACACCGACCGTCACGGGTACGGCGTGCTGGACATCACCGCGGAGCACGCGCAGATGGACTACTACGTGCTCTCCGACCGCACCAAGGCGGACGCGACCTCCTCGTGGGCGCGCTCCTACCGCACCCGCAGCGGCACCCAGAAGGTGGAGCGGACCTACCGCCCCGTGTAACCCCACCGCCCGGGGACGATTTTCGGCCAATGGCGGTCCCCTCGCGGTCCGTTAACCGAAGATCACACGGCTACGGCGGGTGGTGTGCGCCGCGTTCCGAATACGGACACACCACCCGCCCTGGGCGTGCGGCGCGTTACGGCCCGGTCTCACGCTCCGGACGCAGCGCCGCGTCACCGCCCCGATCGTCCCCGTTCGCCCTCCGTTCGATTGGGCCTGATCGACCCTCTTCGGCCATGGGCATGTCCACGTAATGTCCGGGCGGCGGCCAGGAAGACCCCTGCGCCGCTCTCCCCACCGTCTCCACCAGGAGTCAGCATGCGTGCGCTTGCCCGGATATCTCCCCTGACGCACAGACGCCTTCTCGGCACCGCCGTCGTGGCCGGAACCCTGATGGTCACTCCCCTGTCGACGCCGACCGGTGTCGCCGCGGCCGGCCCCCTGACCACCACGTGCGCCTCGGACGCCCCCTCCACGGCCCGCGAGGCCCGGCCCGGCGCCGGCCAGCACGTCGCCGAGCCCAACGAGATCAGCGACGCCCGGGCCAATGCCATGGACGCCGAGCTGCGCAAGAAGGTCGACCAGTTGCGCACCTCCGGAAGGAACGTTTCCGCGCTGGCCGCATCGACCAGCGTCCCGGTCTACTTCCACGTCATCCACGACGGTGCCACCGGCCGGCTGAGCTCGGCCGACATCAGCGCCCAGATGAACGTCCTGAACGCGGCCTACGCCGGCCAGGGCTCCGGCAACGCCGACTCCGGTTTCCAGTTCACGCTGGCCGGCACCGACTACACGGACAACGCCGCCTGGTACAACGTCGGCTACGGCTCGACGGAGGAGAAGGCGATGAAGTCCGCCCTGCGCAGGGGCGGCGCGGGCACGCTGAACATCTACACCGCCAACCTCGGCGACGGCCTGCTCGGCTGGGCCACGTTCCCCAGCTCCTACAAGTCCAGCCCCGGCATGGACGGCGTCGTCATCCTCGACGCGTCGCTGCCGGGCGGCTCGGCCGCCCACTACAACGAGGGCGACACCGCCACCCACGAGGTGGGCCACTGGATGGGCCTCTACCACACCTTCCAGGGCGGCTGTAACGGCAACGGCGACTACGTCGACGACACCCCCGCCGAGAAGAGCGCCGCCTACCAGTGCCCCGAGGGCCGCGACACCTGCACCCGCAAGGCGGGAGCCGACCCGATCCACAACTTCATGGACTACACGTACGACTCCTGCATGTACCAGTTCTCCCAGGGTCAGGTGACCCGCATGCAGCAGAGCTGGGCGGCCTACCGGGCCGGCTGAGCCCGGCCTACAGGGCGTCGAGGAAGCCGAGCGCCACCCGCCAGGTGGCCTCGGCGGCCTCCGCGTCGTAGTCGGGCAGCTCGGGGTCGGTGTACAGGTGGCCGGCCCCGGCGTACCGGTAGACCTCGACGTCGGCGCCCGCCCGCCGCATCCTCAGGTACCAGGCGCTCAGCCAGTCGTCCGTCTCGAACGGGTCCGGCTCGGCCACGTGCAGCTGCACCGGCAGGTCGTCCACCGTGACGCCGGGCGCGAGATCCGACGTGCCGTGCAGGAGCAGCAGTCCGCGCGCCTTGTCGTCGCCCAGGGCGAGGGTCTGCGCGACGGACGCCCCCAGAGCGAACCCCGCGTACACCAGCCCCCGCTCCGAGTAGGGGGCGGCGGCCAGCACCGCCCTGCGCAGCAGCTCCTCCTTGCCGACCTCCTGCTGGTACGTCATGCCCTCCTCGGCCGTGCCGAACGTACGGCCCTCGAAGAGGTCCGGCGTCCACACCTCGTGCCCGGCGGCACGCAGCCGGTCCGCGGCCGCGCGCACCGCGGGCCGGGGACCGTAGGACGAGTGAAAGAGCACGATGTTCATGGGTCCATGGTGTCATCCGCCGCCGACCGGTTACGTTCGAAGGCATGGAGAACCTGCTCCGCCCCGTGATCGTGGTCGGCGGTTCGGTCGTACTGACACTGCTCATCGGCTGGGCCACCGACCGTCTGCTGTCCAAAGCCGACCGGCTGCACCACGAGACCCCGCTGTGGGGTCTGCTGCGCCGTGGCCGCGTCCCCTACCAGTTCGTCCTGTTCGCCGCGCTCCTGAGAGGGTCGTACGACCAGGTGCGGGTGCTGAACGACCACCGGGACGGCATCGGCCGGACGCTGACGCTGATCCTCATCGGGTCCACGGCCTGGCTCGTCATCCGCATCGCCGCGGCCGTCGTCGAGTCGTCGTACGCCCGCTACGCCCGTGCGCAGAGCGACCCGGCGCGGGTCCGGCGGGTGCGCACCCAGGTGACGCTCATCATGCGTGTCGTGTCGGCGATCGTCGGGGTGATGGCGGTGGCCGCCATGCTGCTGACGTTCCCGGCGATGCGCGCCGCCGGCGCCTCCCTGCTGGCCTCGGCCGGCATCCTCGGCATCGTCGCCGGTGTGGCCGCCCAGTCCACGCTGGGCAACATGTTCGCCGGGCTGCAGATCGCCTTCGGCGACATGGTGCGCATCGGGGACACCGTGGTGGTGGACGGCGAGTGGGGCACCGTGGAGGAGATCACCCTCACCTTCCTCACCGTGCGCACCTGGGACGAGCGCCGGATCACGATGCCCGTGTCGTACTTCACGTCCAAGCCGTTCGAGAACTGGTCGCGCGGCGGCAGCCAGATCACCGGTGTCGTCTTCTTCCAGCTCGACCACTCGGCACCGCTGGACGCGATGCGCGACAAGCTCCGCGACATCCTGCGCGAGTGCCCGGCCTGGGACGGCCGGGAGCACGGCCTCGCGGTCACCGACTCCACCCCGAGCACCATGGAGGTGCGCGCCCTGGTGACCGCGAAGGACGCGAGCGACGTGTGGACCGTCCGGGTCACGGTCCGCGAGCAGATGCTGCGCTGGCTGGCCAAGGAGCACCCGTACGCGCTGCCCCGCGTCAACGCGGCGGACGCCGTGCTGCCGCCGCAGCGCCAGCCCGCCGAGACCGTCCGGTCGCTGCGCGCCCACCAGCACCCCCGGTCGGCCACGGGCTCGCCCCGGGGCTGACCGGCCGGGGGCTCAGTGCCCGCGCTCGGCGCCGCCGTTGACCTGGATGATCTGCGAGGTGATGTGCCCGGCGGCGTGGGAGGCGAGCCAGTGCAGGGTGGCCGCGACGTCGCCGGGCGTCGCGGCCCGCCCGGTGGAGGTCTCGGCGATCAGCCGCTCACGCCGCTCGTCGGTCATCGTGCCGCCGAAGAACCCGGTGTCCTCGACGTAGCCGGGCGCCACCACGTTCACCGTGACCCCCCGGTGCCCCAGCCGCCGGGCCAGGTCGTGGGCGTACGGGTGCAAGGCGGCCTTGGCCGCCGCGTACGACGCGCTGCCGGAGCCCCGGAAGGCGGCGATGGAGCTGAGGAACAGCACCCGACCGCCGGGGTCGGCGAGCCGGTCCTTGAGGGCCTCGGTGAGGAGGACGGCGGTCAGGGTGTTCAGCCGGAAGTTCAGCGTCCACTCCTGCTCGACTCGGTGGAGCCGGTCCTCGGTGCCGGGCGGCGGTTCGAGGTGCCCGGCGCCCCCGGCGCTGTGGATCAGCACATCGACGGTGCCGAGTTCCCGGGCGACGAACCGCTCGACCTCCCGCACCCCGGCCGGATCGGCGAGATCGGCGGCGAAGGTCAGCGCGTTCGGCACCCCGGCCTTCTCCAGCACCGGCCCCCGCCGCCCGACCAGCAGCACCTGGTCCCCGTCGGCGGCGAACGCATAGGCGGCGGCGAGCCCGATCCCGGTACCCCCGCCGCTGATGACGACGTTACGAGCCATGATCCGATCGTAGGGCGGTACGGCGGCGACCACGAGCGGTCGCGAAGGGCAAGGCGCGTCTCAGCCGACCGGTGGCCCGCTCACCCCAGGGCCCGGCGCATCGCCCGGTGCGCGATCCCGGCCTCCGGGTACTCCGGCCCGTAGGCCACGTACCCCAGCCGCTCGTAGAAGCCCAGCGCGTGCGTCTGCGCGTGCAGGTCGACCGCCGTCAGCCCGCGCTCCCGCGCCGCCGCCTCGATGGCCCGCACCAGCGCGGCCCCGACCCCGAGCCCCCGCGCCTCGCGCGTGACGGCCAGCCGCCCCAGGGACCCCACCGACGGGTCGCCGCCGACCCGGTCGAGCGCCGCCGCCCCGTACAGCAGCCGCCCGGTGCCCAGCGGCACCCCGTCCTCGCGGACGGCCAGCACGTGCAGCGCACCGGCGTCGCAGGCGTCGTACTCGATGTCCTTGGGAACACCCTGCTCGCCGACGAAGACCTCCTTGCGCACCGCGAAGCAGGCCTCGCGGTCGGCGGGATCCTCGGCGACCCGCACGGAGTAGGCCGGCCGGGTCATCCGTAGGTCTCCTCGCGGACCTGGTCCAGGGCCTGCTGCAGGTCGTCCGGGTAGTCGCAGGAGAACTCCGCCCACTGCCCGTCGCCGGGGTGCTCGAAGCCCAGCCGGACGGCGTGCAGCCACTGGCGGGTCAGCTTCAGCCGCTTGGCGAGCGTGGGGTCGGCGCCGTACGTCAGGTCGCCCACGCACGGGTGGCGGTGGGCGGCCATGTGGACCCGGATCTGGTGGGTGCGCCCGGTCTCCAGCTTCACGTCGAGCAGGGAGGCGGCGCGGAACGCCTCGATGAGGTCGTAATGGGTGACGGACGGCTTGCCGTCGGCGGTGACCGCCCACTTGTAGTCGTGGTTCGGGTGGCGGCCGATGGGCGCGTCGATGGTGCCGCTCGTCGGGTCCGGGTGGCCCTGGACCAGCGTGTGGTAGCGCTTGTCGACCGTGCGCTCCTTGAACTGGCGCTTCAGCGACGTGTACGCGTACTCCGACTTGGCGACCACCATCAGGCCGGACGTGCCGACGTCGAGGCGGTGCACGATGCCCTGCCGCTCGGCCGCACCGGAGGTGGAGATGCGGTAGCCGGCGGCGGCCAGCCCGCCGATCACGGTCGGCCCGGTCCAGCCGGGCGAGGGGTGCGCGGCCACCCCGACCGGCTTGACGATCACGACCACGTCATCGTCGTCGTGCACGATCTCCATGCCCTCGACCGGCTCGGCGACCACCTGCACCGGCGCGGGCGCCTGCGGCATCTCGACCTCCAGCCAGGCCCCGCCGCGCACCCGCTCGGACTTGCCGACCGTCGACCCGTCCACCGTGACCTTCCCCGCCGCGGCCAGCTCGGCCGCCTTGGTCCGGGAGAAGCCGAACATGCGGGAGATGGCGGCGTCGACGCGCTCGCCCTCCAGGCCGTCCGGCACGGGCAGGGTACGGATCTCGGGAATCGTGCTCACCCGTCGAGTATGCCGGACGGGTGAGACGGTCCCGAACACCCGCTCAGCCCGGGCGCTCAGTCCTTGTGGACGGTCCCGTCGGGATCGAGCCCCTTGAAGGACAGCAGCACGATCAGGATGCCGCCGCAGACGATCGCCGAGTCGGCGAGGTTGAAGACGGCGAAGTGCTTGGGCGCGATGAAGTCCACCACCGCGCCCTCGAAGACGCCGGGCGCCCGGAAGATCCGGTCGGTCAGGTTGCCCAGCGCGCCGCCGAGCAGCAGTCCGAGGGCGATCGCCCAGGACAGGCTGTACAGCTTGCGGGCGAGCCGGACGATCACCACGATCACCGCCGCCGCGATCGCGGTGAAGATCACGGTGAAGGCCTCGCCGAAGCCGAAGGCGGCGCCCGCGTTGCGGATCGCCTCCAGCTTCAGCCAGTCGCCGACGATCTCGATCGGCTCGTGGTGCTCCAGCTTGGCCACCACGAGCAGCTTGCTCACCAGGTCGAGGAGGTAGGCGAACGCGGCGACCGCCAGCAGTACGGCCACCCGGCGCCGGCCGCGCGGCCGCTGACCGGACGCGTCGGACCGGTCGGCCGCCGTCCCGGCCCCGGCCTCGGACGGGGCCGCGCCGGGCTCGGCCTCCGGCGCCGGGCCGGCGCCGGGCTCGCCGGACTCGCCGGGCTGCTCCTGCTCGGTCCGCGCCGCGTCCGGGATGCCCGGCGTACCGATGATGCGCTCCGCCTCTGCCACGTGAGTCCCTCAACCTAGGTTCCTGACTGAGGACGAGGGTACGACACGCCGCGGCGGCGGATCAGTACCGGCGTTCCTGCTTCTGCTTGCACTCCACGCACAGGGTGGCACGGGGGAACGCCTGCATGCGGGCCTTGCCGATGGGGTTGCCGCAGTTCTCGCACAGACCGTAGGTACCCGCGTCGAGGCGTTCCATCGCGCGCTCGGTCTGGAACAGCATCTCGCGCGCGTTGGCGGCGAGGGCCAGCTGCTGCTCGCGGGTGATGTTCTTGGTGCCGGTGTCGGCCTGGTCGTCGCCCGCACCGTCCCCGGAGTCGCGCATCAGGCCCGCCAGGGACTCCTCCGAGTCGTGGATCTCCGCGCGCAGCCGCTCCTCCTCGGCCATCAGCTCCGTACGGGCCTCCTCGACCTCCTCGGGCGTCCAGGGGTCCTCACCCGGGCGCACCGCGAGGTCGCCGGGTTCCACCGCGGCGAGCCGCGCCTTGGGGACGGCCGTCTTCGCCGCCGTGGCCGTGCCTGGAGTCTTCTTCGCAACCACTGTCGTGGCTCCCGTCTGCTCCGCGGCCGAGGCCGCACCCGCCTTCTTGGCCGTGCTCTTCCCGGCGGCCGTCGCCCCGGTCGCCGCCTCGTCAGCCGCCTTGTTCCTCGCCGACGTCTTCGGGGCCGAGGTCCCGCCGGCCGGGGCCCGGCCGGCGGAGGTCTTCTTCACCGGCTCTTTCCGACCCTTGGCGGCCGCCTTCCCACCGGCCGCAGCTCCCCCCGTCACCGCCTTGGCATCCGCCTTCCCGGCACCCGGCCTCCCGGCGGTCGCCGCCCTGGCGGGCGCCTTCCCGGCAGCGGTCCCGGTCGCCTTCGCCGCGGTTCCCTTCGCCGCGGTCCTCTTCGCCGCGGTCCTCTTCACGGTGGTCTTCTTCGCTGCCGTCTCCTCCACCGCCGCCTCCTCCACCGCCGCCTTCTCCACCGCCGCCTTCTTCCCGGCCGATGCCGCAGCGCTCGCACCCGCCCGTTCCCTCTTCACGGGGGTCTTCTTCGCCACCATGGCCGCGGCCCTTCCACATATTGTGATCTTGCGCGCAAATCGTGCTGGGACGATAAATCGACTTGAGTCCCGCGGCAACGGGGCGCACCGCCCGATTCGCCCGACTCGCCCCGGCCCCGCAGCGAGCCTGCATCCGTTGTGCCCAGCTCCCCGCCGGGTAATCCGACCCGTCGGGCACCTCCCGTCCCTCCCGGAACCCGGAGAACGGCGCCGCCCCGTTCGAGTCACCCGCCGCAGCGGAAAACCGGTCGGCCCGGCTCCCGCACGCGCCGTACACTGGGCGCAGCGAGAAGCATGGATGGGGACGAGTAGCGGCGTACGCAGCCCACAGCGACCCGGGGACGGTGGAAGCCCGGGGGCGAGCGCGTCGTGAAGATCACCCCGGAGCCGCCGGAAGAACACCGTGGTCGGTCGGCCACGGCCAGTAGAACCGGCATCGCGACCCCAATGAGGGGGCTCACCGGCGCACACCCCGTGCCGGCGGGCCAAGGAGGGTGGTACCGCGGGAGCGCGCCGAGACCGGCGTCCAGAGATCAGCTCTCGTCCCTCCGGACGGAAGGCAGCAAGTCCGCCGGAGGAAGCTCGACGATGACAACGCCGCAGTACCGCCAGGTGCCCGCCCAGGTCGACCTGCCCGCCCTCGAGCACGCCGTGCTCGACTTCTGGCGCGAGCAGAAGATCTTCGCCAAGAGCCTGGAGCAGTCCGAGGGCCGCCCCGAGTGGGTGTTCTACGAGGGTCCGCCCACCGCGAACGGCATGCCGGGCGCCCACCACATCGAGGCGCGCGTCTTCAAGGACGTCTTCCCCCGCTTCCGCACCATGCGCGGCTACCACGTCGCCCGCAAGGCCGGCTGGGACTGCCACGGGCTCCCGGTGGAGCTGGCGGTGGAGAAGGAGCTGGGCTTCTCCGGCAAGCAGGACATCGAGGCGTACGGCATCGCCGCGTTCAACGACAAGTGCCGCGAGTCGGTGACCCGGCACACCGACGCGTTCGCCGAGCTGACGACGCGCATGGGCTACTGGGTCGACCTCGACGACGCCTACCGGACCATGGACCCCGAGTACGTGGAGTCCGTGTGGTGGTCGCTCAAGGAGATCTTCAACAAGGGGCTGCTGGTCCAGGACCACCGCGTCGCCCCCTGGTGCCCGCGGTGCGGCACCGGCCTGTCCGACCACGAGCTGGCCCAGGGCTACGAGACGGTCGTCGACCCGTCCGTCTACGTCCGTTTCCCGCTCACCTCCGGTCCGCTCGCCGGCCAGGCCGCCCTCCTCGTCTGGACGACGACCCCCTGGACCCTGGTGTCCAACACGGCGGTCGCCGCGCACCCCGACGTGACCTACGTGGTCGCCACCGACGGCGAGGAGAGGCTCGTCGTCGCCGAGCCGCTGCTCGCCAAGGCGCTCGGCGAGGGCTGGGAGCCCACCGGCCAGACCTTCACCGGCGCCGAGATGGAGCGCTGGACGTACCAACGTCCGTTCGAGCTGGTCGAGTTCCCGGAGGCCGCGCACTTCGTCGTCAACGCCGAGTACGTCACCACCGAGGACGGCACCGGTCTGGTCCATCAGTCCCCGGCCTTCGGTGAGGACGACCTCAAGGTCTGCCGCGCGTACGGCCTCCCGGTGGTCAACCCGGTGCGCCCGGACGGCACGTTCGCCGAGGACGTCCCGCTCGTCGGCGGTGTCTTCTTCAAGAAGGCGGACGAGAAGCTCACCGAGGACCTTCAGCAGCGCGGCCTCCTCTTCAAGCACCTGCCGTACGAGCACAGCTACCCGCACTGCTGGCGCTGTCACACCGCGCTCCTCTACTACGCGCAGCCGTCCTGGTACATCCGCACCACGGCCGTCAAGGACCGCCTGCTGCAGGAGAACGAGAAGACCAACTGGTTCCCGGACTCGGTGAAGCACGGCCGGTTCGGCGACTGGCTGAACAACAACATCGACTGGGCGCTCTCCCGCAGCCGCTACTGGGGCACGCCGCTGCCGGTCTGGCGCTGCGAGGACGACCACCTCACCTGTGTCGGCTCCCGCGCGGAGCTGACCGAGCTGTCCGGCACCGACCAGTCGCAGCTGGACCCGCACCGGCCGTACATCGACGCGGTCACCTTCGCCTGCCCGCACGAGGGCTGCGGCAAGGCCGCCACCCGCGTGCCGGAGGTCATCGACGCCTGGTACGACTCCGGTTCGATGCCGTTCGCGCAGTGGGGCTACCCGTACAAGAACAAGGAGCTGTTCGAGAGCCGCTACCCGGCACAGTTCATCTCCGAGGCCATCGACCAGACCCGCGGCTGGTTCTACACGCTGATGGCCGTCGGCACGCTCGTCTTCGACAAGTCCTCCTACGAGAACGTCGTGTGCCTCGGCCACATCCTCGCCGAGGACGGCCGCAAGATGTCCAAGCACCTCGGCAACATCCTGCAGCCCATCCCGCTGATGGACCAGCACGGCGCCGACGCGGTCCGCTGGTTCATGGCGGCCGGCGGCTCCCCGTGGGCGGCCCGCCGCGTCGGCCACGGCACCATCCAGGAGGTCGTCCGCAAGACCCTCCTGACGTACTGGAACACGGTCGCCTTCCAGGCGCTGTACGCCCGTACGTCGAACTGGGCGCCCGGCGCGGCCGACCCGGCCCCGGCCGACCGGCCGCTGCTGGACCGCTGGCTGCTGAGCGAACTGCACGCGCTGACCGACCAGGTCACCCAGGCGCTGGAGGCGTACGACACCCAGCGCGCCGGAAAGCTGCTGTCGGCGTTCGTCGACGACCTGTCGAACTGGTACGTGCGCCGCTCGCGCCGCCGGTTCTGGCAGGGCGACAAGGCGGCGCTGCGCACGCTGCACGAGGTCGTGGAGACGGTCACCCAGCTGATGGCGCCGCTGACCCCGTTCATCACCGAGCGGGTCTGGCAGGACCTGGTGGTCCCGGTCACCCCGGGCGCCCCGGAGTCGGTCCACCTCTCGTCCTGGCCGGAGGCGGACCTGTCCGCCATCGACCCGGAGCTGTCCCGGCAGATGGTCCTGGTGCGCCGCCTGGTGGAGCTGGGCCGCGCCACGCGCGCGGAGTCGGGGGTGAAGACGCGGCAGCCGCTGAAGCGGGCGCTGGTGGCGGCGAGCGGCTTCGAGTCGCTCTCGCCCGAGTTGCACGCGCAGATCACGGAGGAGCTGAACGTCGAGTCGCTGGCGTCGCTCAGCGAGGTCGGCGGCTCGCTGGTCGACACCACCGCGAAGGCCAACTTCCGGGCGCTGGGCAAGCGGTTCGGCAAGCGGGTCCAGGACGTGGCCAGGGCCATCGCCGGCGCGGACGCGGCGGCGCTGTCGCTGGGGCTGCGCGAGGGCACCGCCTCGGTGGAGGTCGACGGTGAGGTGATCACGCTGGCACCGGACGAGGTGATCATCACGGAGACTCCGCGTGAGGGCTGGTCGGTGGCGTCCGACGCGGGTGCGACCGTCGCGCTCGACCTGGAGATCACGGAGGAGCTGCGGAGGGCGGGGCTCGCCCGGGACGCGATCCGGTTGATCCAGGAGGCGCGCAAGAACAGCGGGCTGGACGTGGCCGACCGGATCGCGCTGCGGTGGACGGCCACCGACCCGGCCACCGTCGCCGCGCTGAGCGAGCACCGCGGGCTGATCGCCGACGAGGTGCTGTCGACGGACTTCGCCCAGGGCGAGGCGGACGGCACCTACGGCACCGCGTTCACCGACGAGGGGCTGACGCTGACGTTCCGCCTGCGCCGGGTGTGACGTCCCCGCCCGGGCCGTCGGCACGCGCGAAGGGCGCCGCGTCGAACGTCAACACGCGTGAAAGTCGAACGTCAACACGCGTAAAAGGGGCGGGCCCCGGATCGAATCCGGGGCCCGCCCCTTTTGAACGCTGCCGACGCCTAAGGCGTACTACTGGCCGTCAGTTGTCGTCCTCGTCGATGAGGAACCCGCGCATCGGCGAGGGCGCCTGGCCCATCGGGGACGGCCCCTGCGGGCGGACCGGAGCCATGGGCTGGGTCATCGCCGGGGACATCTGCTGCTGGCCGCCGAAGGACGGAGCAGCGGGGCTCGGCGGACCGCCCATGCCCTGGTTGCCGCCGTAGGACGGCGAACCGGCACCGGCCGGCGCCATGGAGGGCGTCGGGGACGGCGGCAGGGAGGCGGCGGCCGGGGTGCGCGGCGGGGCGAGTGAGTCGTCCGCCTGCGTCTCCAGCTGGCGCAGCTGGGACTCCAGGTAGGACTTCAGCCGCGTACGGTACTCGCGCTCGAAACCGCGCAGGTCCTCGACCTTGCGCTCCAGCGTGGCGCGGGCGGACTCCAGGGAGCCCATCGCGACGCGGTGCTTCTCCTGCGCGTCCCGCTCCAGCGCGTCCGCCTTGGCGCGGGCGTCCCGCTCCAGGCCCTCGGCACGCGAACGGGCCTCGCCGACGATCTTGTTGGCCTCGGAGCGGGCCTCGGCGATCGCCTGGTCGGCGGTCTGCTGGGCCAGCGACAGGACACGGGCGGCGCTGTCGCCGCCGGGACCCTGACCGGGACCACCCATGTGGCCGTGGCCACCCATCGGACCGCCCATCTGCTGCTGCATGGGCGGCTGACCGCCCATCGGGCCCTGACCCATCGGACCCTGGCCCATAGGACCCTGGCCCATCGGGCCGGGACCCTGCGGACCGCCCTGACCGCCGGGACCGGCGGGCAACTGCGGGGCACCGCTCGGCAGCTGGGGCGGGCCACCCATGGGACCGGGGCCGCCCATCTGCTGCTGCGGCGGGCCCGATATGCCGGCGGGGACCGGCGCGCCGGGACCAGGACCACGCATGCCCTGCTGCTGCATACCCTGCTGCTGCATGCCCTGCTGCTGGTCCTGCGGGCCGGGACCACCAGGACCACCAGGACCACCGTGACCACCGGGGCCGCCGGGGCCCTCCGGGGGCTTGCGCATGTTCTGCTGGTTCTGCGCGGCCGCACGCGTGGCCGCGGCCAGCTTGGCGCGCAGGTCCTCGTTCTCGCGGAGCAGGCGGGTCAGTTCGGCTTCGACCTCGTCGAGGAAGGCATCGACCTCGTCCTCGTCATAGCCTTCTCGGAGGCGGACGGTCGTGAACTGCTTGTTCCGCACGTCCTCGGGGGTCAACGGCATCTCTTCACCTCAACGTAGTCATCGGCAGTCGGCAGGCCCGTATCGTCCACATTCACCTCGCCAGGTTGCCCACGATCGAGATGAGGATGTAAACGATGATCATCAGTACGAAGAAGGACAGGTCGAGCGCCACGCCCCCGAGACGCAGCGGCGGGATGAACCGCCGCAGAAGCTTCAACGGTGGATCGGTGACAGTGTAGGTGGCCTCCAGAACGACCACCATCGCCTTGCCGGGTTGCCACGAGCGGGCGAACTGGAAGACATAGTCCATGACCAACCGGAAGATCAGCACGATGAGGAACACCATCAGCGCGATGTAGATCACCTGCGCGAACACGCTCATGGTTTGTGCTTCCCTCTCCCCTGTTTCGTACTGGTCGGTACTGCTGTGTTCCGGTCTTGCGTCTCAGCTCTGGTTGAAGAACCCGCCCTCTGCGATGCGGGCCTTGTCCTCCGCCGTGACATCGACGTTAGCAGGAGACAACAGGAACACCTTCTGCGTCACCCGCTCGATGCTGCCGTGAAGACCAAACACCAAACCCGCCGCAAAGTCGACAAGTCGCTTCGCATCTGTGTCGTCCATCTCAGTCAGATTCATGATCACCGGGGTGCCCTCGCGGAAGTGTTCCCCGATGGTACGGGCCTCGTTGTAGGTCCGCGGGTGAAGCGTGGTGATCCGGTAAGGCTCTCGTTCCGACACGACCTTGGGCATGATCACCGGTGCGTTCTTCTCCAGGGACTGACGTTCTTGTGTGATGGACGCCACGGGCGCGATGCGCGCCGGACGGCCGGAATCCGCACCGAGCGGGGCCGATCTGGCGGCCGGCTCACGCGGCACGGACGGCTGTACGATGCGCACCTCTTCGTCCCTTTGGGACTGATGCGCACCATGTGACGAATGCGACGGCTCGTGTCGGCGGTGGTCCCGCTCGGGCTCCGGGTCGAGCTCGGGCTCGAAGTCGTCATCGGGGTCGAACCCCCGGCCGTCGTACCCATCGTCCTCCACGAGGCCGAGGTAGACCGCCATCTTGCGCATCGCGCCGGCCATGCTCTGAGTCCTCCGCTCTGTGGTGGATCAGCTGACGACTGCCAAGTCCCGCGATCCACGTGGTCCTTCTGCCCGCCTTTCGACGGAAATGACCATATTTTCTGCTGTGGTCCGACTTCCTGGCGACGTTACCCGAGCCCGGGGCGGACTCCGAGTACCGCGGTGCCGACGCGCACATGTGTCGCTCCTGCCGCCACGGCCTGCTCAAGGTCCGCACTCATCCCTGCCGAGACCATGTTCGCAGCCGGATGAGCTCGGCGCAGGTGAGTCGACAAATCCATCAACCGCTCGAACGCCGCCTGTTGCCGCCCCGCGTACTCCCCGGTCAGCGGGGCGACGGTCATCAGCCCGTCGAGCCGCAGCCCCGGCGAGCCGGCGACGAGACCGGCCAACGCCTCGATCCCGCCGGGCGCCACGCCACCGCGCTCACCCCGCTCGGCCTCCCCCGCGTCGAGCGCGACCTGGATCAGACAGCCCAGCTCGCGCTCCCGCCGTACCGCCTCCCTGGACAGCGCGGCCACCAGCCGGGAACGGTCGACGGACTGCACGAGATCCGCATAACCGGCCACCGAGCGCACCTTGTTGGTCTGCAACTGACCCACGAAGTGCCAGGTGAGGGGCAGATCCGAACAGGCGGCGGCCTTGGGGGCGGCGTCCTGGTCGCGGTTCTCGGCGACATCACGCACGCCCAGTTCCGACAGGATGCGCACATCGCTCGCCGGGTAGGTCTTGGTGACCACGATCAGGGTCACCTCGTCCCGCCGGCGGCTGGCGGCCTCGCACGCGGCCGCGATGCGCCGTTCCACCTTCGCCAGGTTCGCGGCGATTTCCTGCTTACGGTCCGTCATGCTCCATCAGTCCAGCCACACGTAGCCCGCGAGCCGCCCGGTGACGCGGTCACGGCGGTACGAGAAGTGATCTTCCGACTGCAGCGTGCACACCGGCGACTGCTCCCGGTCGCGCACCCCCAGCCGCTCCAGCTGCGCGTGCACCCCGGCGGCGACGTCGACCGCCGGCGTGCCCCGGCTCGTCTCGGCGTACGCCGCCGGTTCGACGGCGGCCACCTCGGCGCGCATCCCCGCCGGCACCTCGTAGCAGCGGCCGCACACGGCCGGTCCGGTGCGGGCGACGATCCGGGCGGGGTCGGCCCCCAGCTCCGTCATCGCCCGCAGTGCGGCCGGCACCACCCCGGCGACCAGGCCCGGCCGACCCGCGTGAGCCGCGGCGGCGACCCCGGCGACCGGGTCGGCGAGCAGGACCGGTACGCAGTCGGCGGTCAGGACGGCGAGGCCGAGCCCGCGCCGGGCGGTGACGACCGCGTCGACGGCGGGAACGTCCGCCTCGGTCCCCCAGGGCCCGTCGACGACCGCGACCTCGGCGCCGTGCACCTGGTTCATCCAGACCACCCGGGCCGGGTCCAGGCCCAGCGACTTCGCGCCCAGTTCGCGGTTGGTCAGCACGGCGGCGGGGTCGTCGCCGACCGCGCCGCCGAGGTTGAGCTCCTCATACGGAGCGGCGCTCACCCCGCCCCACCGGTCGGTGAAGGCGAAGTGCGCGCCGCTCACGCTCTCGCGCTGTCCTATCACTTGAGGAAGTCCGGCACGTCCAGCTCCTCGGCGGCGCTGTCCGCGTAGTTCCGCGACGGCGGGACCGGCGGGGCGACCGGGATGTCGGCCACCGGCTCGGGCGCCGGCTCCGGCTCCTCCTTGGGGGTCACGCTACCGAGCGAGCCGAAGGTCGGCCGGGACTCGGGCTGCCGCGCCGGGGCCGGCTCCTCGCGGCGGGGCGTCGAGGAGGAGGCCGATCCGAGGACGGTGTCCCGGCGGGCCGGGGGCTGACCGCCGTCGAAACCGGCCGCGATCACGGTGACCCGGACCTCGTCGCCGAGGGCGTCGTCGATCACCGCACCGAAGATGATGTTGGCCTCGGGGTGGGCGGCCTCGCTGACCAGCTGGGCGGCCTCGTTGATCTCGAACAGGCCGAGGTCGGAGCCGCCCGAGATGGAGAGCAGCACGCCCCGGGCGCCGTCGATGGAGGCCTCCAGCAGCGGGGAGGAGATCGCCATCTCGGCGGCGGCCACCGCGCGGTCGTCGCCGCGGGCCGAGCCGATGCCCATGAGGGCCGAACCGGCCTCGGACATGACCGACTTCACGTCGGCGAAGTCGAGGTTGATCAGGCCGGGGGTGGTGATGAGGTCGGTGATGCCCTGGACGCCGGAGAGCAGGACCTGGTCGGCCGACTTGAAGGCGTCGAGGACCGAGACCTGGCGGTCCGAGATGGACAGCAGCCGGTCGTTGGGGATGACGATGAGGGTGTCGACCTCTTCGCGGAGTTCGGCGATGCCGTCCTCGGCCTGGTTGGCGCGGCGCCGTCCCTCGAAGGTGAACGGGCGGGTGACCACGCCGATGGTGAGGGCGCCCAGGGAGCGGGCGATGTTGGCCACGACGGGCGCGCCGCCGGTGCCGGTGCCGCCGCCTTCACCGGCCGTCACGAAGACCATGTCGGCCCCCTTGAGGACCTCCTCGATCTCCTCGCGGTGGTCCTCGGCGGCCTTGCGGCCGACGGCCGGGTTGGCTCCTGCGCCGAGTCCGCGGGTGAGTTCGCGGCCGACGTCGAGCTTGACGTCGGCGTCGCTCATCAACAGCGCCTGCGCGTCGGTGTTGATGGCGATGAACTCGACGCCCTTGAGACCGACCTCGATCATCCGGTTGATGGCATTGACACCACCGCCGCCGACACCGATGACCTTGATGACTGCGAGGTAGTTCTGCGGTGCTGCCACGTCGAAGGCCTCTCGCCTCGAATTACGTGCCGTCGGACCGGCGAGGCCCTGTGCCTCGCGCTCCGGCGGCTGATGCCGAATGGGACGGTCCGTAGCGCCGACCCGAACCCTAACGCTGAAGTTTAGGGTTACCAGTGTGTCTGTTCCTTGAAGTCTTCTGAACAGGACACTAAGTCGACAAGTGGCGCCCGTTCAACGAACACGCCGAACCTCCCGTTTTTCTTTTCACCCTATGTGATCAGCCGTGTCGCTAGCCAACCAGGGTGCTGGCCTGCGCTGATGTGCGTCAACTCCCTGATGACGCGGGCGCGGTGGGAACGCTGACGTCGAAGTGGTCGGCATCCGGGGCGGCTTTCATGAGAGCGGTGAGCGCACGGGCCTTCGCGACGCCCTGTTCGGAGCTCCCCCACCCCACGGTCCGGCCGTCGCCCAGCTTCAGCGAGATGTCGTCGAAGGAGCGGACCGTGACGGTCCGGGTGGCACGGGAGACGGCCGGCGGGAGGTCACCGGCCACCCGGACCGCCTCGCGCACCAGCCAGGTCTCGCCGAAGCGGCGCAGGCTCGCCGTGGCCGACTCGGCGGAGCCGGTGGCGATTTCGAGCAGCGGCACGCCCTTCGGCGCCCGGGCGACGGTGGCGAAGCGGACGCCCTCGTCGTCCACCTCCACGAACTCCCCGCCCCGGCGCACCAGCAGGACCGGTGTCCGCTCGGTCACCTTCAGCACGATCCCGTCCGGCCAGGAGCGCTCCACGTCGACCTGGTCGATCCGGGGCAGCGAACGCATCAGGCGCGACTCGATCGCGCCGGTGTCGACGGAGACCAGCGGCGACCCGACCGGCACGGCGGCCGCCTCGCGCACCTGCCCCGGGGTCAGAACGGCCGTACCGGAGACGGAGACCCGCTCCACGCGCAGCCACTGGGACCCGTACAGCGTCCACACACAGCCGCTGCCGAGGAGGAGCACCACGACGGCGAGGATGATGATCCTACGAAGCCGGCGCGGTCCGAGCCTCCGGACGAGGGGCGGGCCGGACGACTCCTGTGCTGCGGCACCGCGCTCGGCGGTGGTGGGTCCGGCCACGCTCCCCTGCCCTTTCGTCATAGGTGCCTAACGACGCCCGGCGATCGCCTCGTACACCATGCCGACCAGCAGCTCGTCGGCGTCCCGGCGGCCGAACTCACCGGCGGCGCGGGACATCTCGTACAACCGGTGCGGGTCGGCGAGGACGGGCAGCACGCTCTGCTGCACCCACTGCGGCGTCAGTTCCGCGTCGTCGACCAGCAGTCCGCCGCCCGCCTTGACCACCGGCTGGGCGTTGAGCCGCTGCTCGCCGTTGCCGATGGGCAGCGGTACGTAGGCGGCGGGGAGCCCGACGGCGGAGAGTTCGGCGACGGTCATCGCGCCCGCGCGGCACAGCATCATGTCGGCCGCGGCGTACGCGAGGTCCATCCGGTCCAGGTAACTTACCGGGATGTAGGGGGGCATCCCCGGCATCTGCTGGACGTGCGGCAGTTCGTTCTTCGGGCCGACCGCGTGCAGGATCTGGATCCCGGCCTGCTGGAGGTAGGGCGCGACCTGCTGGACGACCTCGTTGAGCCGGCGGGCGCCCTGCGAGCCGCCGGAGACCAGCAGCGTCGGCAGGTTCGGGTCGAGGCCGAACATCGCGCGGGCCTCGGGACGCACCGCCGCCCGGTCCAGGGTGGCGATGGAGCGGCGCAGCGGGATGCCGATGTAGCGGGCGTCCCGCAGCTTGCTGTCCGGGGTGGAGACGGCGACCCGGGCCGCGTACCGCGAGCCGATCTTGTTGGCCAGGCCGGGGCGGGCGTTGGCCTCGTGGATGACGATCGGCACGCCGAGCCGCTTGGCCGCGAGGTAGCCGGGCAGCGCCACGTAGCCGCCGAAGCCGACCACGGCGTCCGCCTTGGTGCGCTCCAGGATCTGCTCGGCGGCCTTGATCGTGCCGCGCAGCCGGCCCGGCACGGTGATCAGCTCGGGGGTGGGCTTGCGGGGCAGCGGCACCGCCGGGATCAGCGCGAGCTCATAGCCCCGCTCGGGCACCAGCCTGGTCTCCAGGCCGCGCTCCGTGCCCAGGGCCGTGATGCCCACGGTCGGGTCCTGCCTGCGCAGGGCGTCCGCGAGGGCGAGCGCGGGCTCGATGTGGCCGGCGGTCCCCCCACCGGCGAGTACGACATGCACCGAAATTCACCGCTCTCCGGACGAGCGCGCCGCCGAGGCACGCCGTCGCATCGTGTTCCATCTCCTGGGCTCTCTGGCGGAAGCAGAGCCCCCGGCCCCCCGCTTTCTACCAAAGCGTGGTTGCCGCATCGCAAGCGCGGCCCGCGCAGCGGGCTCGTCGCGCGCGAAGGCGATCAGCAACCCGATGGCGAACATGGTCGGCAGCAGGGCGGACCCCCCGTAGGAGAACAGCGGGAGCGGGACGCCGGCGATCGGCAGCAGGCCGAGCACCGCACCGATGTTGATCACCGCCTGAGCGGTGATCCAGGTGGTCACGCCTCCCGCGGCATACCTCACGAAGGGGTCCTCCGTGCGACCGGCCACGCGGATACCCGCATAGCCTAGAGCCGCGAAGAGGGCGACCACCGACACCGTCCCCGCCAGACCCAGTTCCTCCCCGGTGACGGCGAAGATGAAGTCGGTGTGGGCTTCGGGGAGTTGGCCCCATTTTTCCACACTCGCGCCGAGTCCCGAGCCGAAGATCCCGCCGGATGCCAGGGCGTAGATGCCGTGCACGGCCTGCCAGCAGTCGACGGCGCCGGACCTGGGCTCGGTGGCGCCGATGCAGGACAGCCGGGCCATCCGGTTGGGACTGGTCTTGATGAGGATCAGCCCGATGGTGCCGGCGATGGCCAGTACCCCGGCGAACAGCCGGGTCGGCGCGCCCGCCAGCCACAGCAGGCCGAACAGGATCGCCGTCAGGATGATCGCCGTCCCCATGTCACCGCCGAGCATGATCAGCCCGAGCAGCGTGAAGGCGACCGGCACCAGCGGCACCAGCATGTGCTTCCACTGGGTCAGCAGCCGCTTGTCCTGCTTGCGCGCGAGCAGGTCCGCGCCCCACAGCACCAGGGCGACCTTGCCGAACTCGCTCGGCTGGATCTGGAAGGAGCCGCCGACCGCGATCCAGTTCTGGTTGCCGTTGACGGCCATCCCTATCCCGGGCACCTGCACCAGTGCCATCAGGAAGACCGCCCCGGCCAGGATCGGGTAGGCCAGCGCCCGGTGCAGCTTCACCGGCATCCGGGAGGCGAGCACCAGCAGCACGGTACCGATCAGGGCGGCCAGGAACTGCTTGCGGAAGAAGAACGTCCCCGGCAGCGACAGCTCCAGCGCCTTGATCTGGGAGGCCGAGTAGACCATCACCAGGCCCAGTACGGTGATCAGCAGACTGCCGCCGAGGATCAGGTAGTAGGCGGTCAGCGGCCGGTCCCAGGCCTTGTGGGCGCGCGTGTACAGGCGCAGCACGGGGTTGTCGCGCGGGGGGCGTGCGGCGGGAGGCCGCCGGACGGCCCGCTGGACGGGCGGCCGGCGGCCGGTACGGCTACTGGGCATCAGCGCCTCCGCTACGTCGGTCAGGAGCCGAGTTCGCGAACCGCCTCCGCGAACGCGTCACCGCGCTTGGTGTAGTTGGCGTACATGTCCATGGACGCACAGGCCGGGGCGAGGAGCACCGTGTCGCCTGCCACCGCGAGCCGCCGCGCCTCCCGGACGGCCTGGAGCATCGCCCCAGTGTCCGT
Organism: Streptomyces sp. bgisy159; assembly: GCF_965341775.1. Lineage (GTDB taxonomy): Bacteria > Actinomycetota > Actinomycetes > Streptomycetales > Streptomycetaceae > Streptomyces. The sequence continues at coordinate 174,847 of NZ_CBDQZH010000008.1, forward strand.
CCGGTCGAGGTCGACGACGGGTACTTCCGGGGCGTGTCGCGCCAGCGCCTCGCGGATCAGCGCGCGATCGGCGCCGATGAGCACGACCCCGCGCAGCCGCTTGGCGGACCGGGCGACCAGTTCGTCGAAGGTGGCGCCCTTGGCGAGCCCGCCGGCGATCCACACGATCGAGTCGTAGGCCGCCAACGAGGCCTCGGCCGCGTGGGTGTTGGTGGCCTTGGAGTCGTCGACGTACGCGACGCCGTCCACGTCGGCCACGTGCGCGATGCGGTGGGCGTCCGGCGTGAAGGCGCGCAGTCCGTCCCGTACCGCCCCGGGGGGCACGCCGAAGGCGCGGGCGAGGGCGGCGGCGGCGAGGGCGTTGGCGATGTTGTGCGGGGCCGGCGGGTTCACGTCGGAGACCTCGGCGAGCTCCTGGGCGTTCTTCTGCCGGTTCTCGACGAACGCGCGGTCGACCAGGATGCCGTCCACGACCCCGAGTTGGGAGGGGGAAGGGGTGCCGAGGGTGAAGCCGATCGCCCGGCAGCCCTCCTCGACGTCCGCCTCGCGCACCAGGTCCTCCGTCGCCTTGTCGGCCACGTTGTAGACACAGGCGACGCGATTGCCCTCGTAGATCCGGCCCTTGTCGCGCGCGTAGGCCTCCATGGAGCCGTGCCAGTCGAGGTGGTCGGGGGCGAGGTTGAGCACCGCCGCCGAGTGGGCGCGCAGGGAGGGCGCCCAGTGCAGCTGGTAGCTGGACAGCTCCACCGCGAGGACGTCGTACTCCTCGTCGCCGAGGACCGCGTCGAGCAGGGAGACGCCGATGTTGCCGACGGCCGCGGTGCGCAGGCCTGCCGCCTTGAGGATCGACGCGAGCATCTGGGTGGTCGACGTCTTGCCGTTGGTGCCCGTGACGCACAGCCACGGCGCGGCTTCGGGGCCGCGCAGCCGCCAGGCCAGCTCGACGTCTCCCCAGACGGGCACGTCCGCCTCGGCGGCGGCCGCGAACAGCGGCTTGTCCGGCTTCCATCCGGGCGCGGTGACGATCAGCTCGGTGCCCTCGGGCAGGGTGTCGCCGTCGCCGAGGCGCACGGTGACGCCCAGCGCCGTGAGCTCGGCGGCCTGCTCACGCGCGCGTGCGTCGTCGCCGTCGTTGACGACGGTGACCCGCGCGCCCAGCCCGTGCAGCACCTTGGCCGCCGGGACGCCGGAGACGCCGAGCCCGGCGACGGTGACGTGCTTGCCCTGGAGGTCGACGTGTCCCGAAGACACCGAGGAGGTCACTTGTCCGCTGCCCATCCCGCGTAGAAGAGGCCCAGTCCGACGATCACGCAGATGCCCTGGATGATCCAGAAGCGGACCACGACCAGGACCTCGGACCAGCCCTTGAGTTCGAAGTGGTGCTGCAACGGGGCCATCCTGAAGACGCGCTTCCCGGTCAGCCGGAAGGAGCCGACCTGGATGACCACCGACATGGTGATGAGGACGAACAGGCCGCCGAGCAGCGCCAGCAGCAGCTCGGTGCGCGAGCAGATCGCGAGGCCGGCGAGCACACCGCCGAGCGCGAGCGAGCCGGTGTCGCCCATGAAGATCTTGGCAGGGGAGGTGTTCCACCACAGGAAGCCGAGGCAGGCGCCCATCAGCGCCGCGGAGACCACCGCGAGGTCGAGCGGATCGCGCACCTCGTAGCAGGCGTTGGGGTTGGTCAGGGTCTCGCCGTTGGCGCAGGACTCCTGGAACTGCCAGACGCCGATGAAGGTGTAGGCGCCGAAGACCAGGACGGAGGCGCCGGTGGCCAGACCGTCCAGACCGTCGGTGAGGTTCACGCCGTTGGACATGGCCAGGATCATGAAAAGCGCCCAGACCACGAACAGCACCGGGCCGATGGTCCAGCCGAAGTCGGTGATGAACGACAGCTTGGTGGACGCCGGGGTGTTGCCGCGCGCGTCCTCGAACTGCAGCGACAGCACCGCGAAGGCGATGCCGCCGAGCAGCTGGCCGGCCATCTTGGCCTTGGCCCGCAGACCCAGCGAGCGCCGCTTGACGATCTTGATGTAGTCGTCGAGGAAGCCGACCAGGCCCATGCCGAACATCAGGCCCAGCACCAGCAGGCCCGAGTAGGTGGGCGGGTAGCCGGTGATCAGCTTCGACAGGAAGTAGGCGGCGATCGTCGCCAGGATGAAGGCGATGCCGCCCATGGTCGGCGTACCGCGCTTGCTCGCGTGCTCGCGCGGGCCGTCGTCCCGGATGTACTGGCCGTAGCCCTTGCGGGCGAGCAGCTTGATCAGCAGCGGGGTGCCGATCAGCGTCAGGAAGAGGCCGATGACGCCGGCGAACAGGATCTGCTTCATCATCGGGTGGCGACCTCACCCTCGGCACCGGTCTCGAGCAGCGCCTGAGCGACACCCTCCAGGCCGACCGAACGGGACGCCTTCACGAGTACGACGTCTCCCGGGCGCAACTCGCTGCGCAACAGGTCGACCGCCGCCTGTGCGTCGGACACGTGCACCGACTCCTCACCCCACGAACCCTCGTTATATGCGCCCAGTTGCAGCCAGGCGGCTTCCCTGCCCCCGACCGCGACGAGCTTGCTGACGTTGAGCCGGACGGCGAGCCGTCCGACCGCGTCGTGCTCGGCGAGCGCCTCGTCCCCGAGCTCGGCCATCTTGCCGAGCACCGCCCAGGTCCGCCGCCCCTTGCCGATCGCCGCCAGCGCACGCAGGGCGGCCTTCATCGACTCGGGGTTCGCGTTGTAGGCGTCGTTGACGATCGTCACGCCGTCCGGGCGCTCGGTGACCTCCATCCGCCAGCGGGAGAGGGAGCCCGCCTCGGAGAGCGCGGTGGCGATCTCTTCCGCGGACATGCCCAGCTCATGGGCGACGGCGGCCGCGGCGAGCGCGTTCGACACGTGGTGCTCACCGTACAGGCGCATGGTCACATCGCTTGCACCGGAGGGTGTGTGAAGCCTGAAGCAGGGCTGTCCGCTGTCCGTGAGTCGCACGTTCTCGGCCCGAACGTCCGCTTCGTCGGACTCTCCGAAAAACACCACCTTCGCCGTCGTACGGGAGGCCATGGACCGGACCAACGGGTCGTCGGCGTTGAGGACCGCGACGCCGCCCCGGTCGGCCGCCGGCAGGGCCTCGACCAACTCGCCCTTCGCCTGGGCGATCTGCTCGCGGCCGCCGAACTCGCCGATGTGGGCGCTGCCGACGTTGAGGACGAGGCCGATCCGCGGCGGGGTGAGCTGGGTGAGGTAGCGGATGTGGCCGATGCCGCGCGCGCCCATCTCCAGCACCAGGAACCGGGTCTCCTCGGTGGCGGACAGGGCGGTCAGGGGCAGCCCGATCTCGTTGTTGAGCGAGCCGGGGGTGAAGACGGTCGGCGCCTTGCGGCGCAGCACCTGGGCGATGAGGTCCTTGGTGCTGGTCTTGCCGGCCGAGCCGGTGAGGGCCACGAGGTTCGTACCGAGCCGTCGTACGACCTCGCGGGCGAGGGCGCCCAGTGCCGCCTGGACGTCGTCCACGACGATCGCGGGCACGCCGACCGGCCGCGAGGCCAGGACGGCGACGGCGCCGGCCTCGACGACCTGCGCCGCGAAGTCGTGGCCGTCGACGCGCTCGCCGGCGAAGGCGACGAAGAGGCTGCCGGGCACCGCCTCGCGGGAGTCCCGGACGACCGGGCCGGTGACCCGCACCGACGGATCCGGTATGTCGTGGGTCTGCCCGCCGACGACTGCTGCGATCTCGGCGAGGGAGAGGGCGATCACAAGTTCATCCCTGGGTCTTCTGGATAGCTTCGCGAAGCACCTGGCGGTCGTCGAACGGACGGACCACCCCGGCGATGTCCTGGCCCTGCTCGTGCCCCTTGCCCGCGACCAGCACGGTGTCACCGGCGTGCGCGCGGGCCACGGCCGCAGCGATGGCGGCCGCCCGGTCCTCGAACAGCAGGATCTCGCCGCGCTCGTGGGAGGGCACGGAGGCCGCGCCCTGGAGCATCGTGGCGAGGATCGCGAGGGGGTCCTCGCCACGGGGGTTGTCGGAGGTGAGGACGGCGGTGTCGGCGAACCGGGCGATCGCGGCCCCCATCGGGCCGCGTTTGGACCGGTCGCGGTCGCCGCCGCAGCCCAGCACGGCGTGCAGCCGGCCCTTGGTGACCTTGCGCAGCGCCCGGAGGACCGACTCGACGGCGTCCGTCTTGTGCGCGTAGTCGACGACCGCGAGGTAGGGCTGCCCGGCGTCCACGCGCTCCAGGCGGCCCGGCACCCCGGGGACGGCGGCGATGCCGTCGGCGGCGGTCTGCGGGTCGATTCCGGCGGCGGCCAGGGCGACGATCGCGGCGAGGGTGTTGGCCACGTTGAACGGTCCGGCGAGCGGGGACTTGGCGGCGATCCGCTGCCCCTCCGGGCCGACGGCGGTGAAGGTCGAGTCCAGCGGGCCGACCTCGACGTCCACGGCCCGCCAGTCGGCGTCGGGGTGGCCCTCGGCGGAGAAGGTGACGACGGGCACCTCGGCCTCGTCGATGAGGCGGCGGCCGTACTCGTCGTCGAAGTTGACCACGCCGAGCCGGCTGCGGCGGCGGGTGAACAGCTGCGCCTTGGCCCGGAAGTAGTCCTCCATGTCGGAGTGGAACTCCATGTGCTCCGGGCTGAGGTTGGTGAAGACCCCGATGTCGAAGACGCAGCCGTCGACCCGGCCGAGCACCAGCGCGTGGCTGGAGACCTCCATGGCGACCGCCTCGACGCCGCGTTCGCGCATCACGGCGAACAGGGCCTGCAGGTCGGTGGCCTCCGGGGTGGTGCGCTCGGACTTGATGCGCTCGTCGCCGATGCGCATCTCCACGGTGCCGATGAGCCCGGTGGCCCTGGCCGTGCGCAGCCCGCCCTCGACGAGGTAGGCGGTGGTGGTCTTGCCGGAGGTGCCGGTGATGCCGATCTGCAGCAGGTCGCGGCCCGGGTGACCGTAGATGGTGGTCGCCAGCTCGCCCATCCGGCCGCGCGGGTCGTCCACCACCAGGACCGGAAGTCCGGTCGCGGTGGCGCGTTCGGCGCCGGCGGGGTCGGTGAGCACGGCGACGGCGCCCAGGCCGGCGGCCTGGGTGACGAAGTCGGCGCCGTGCAGGCGGGCACCGGGAAGGGCGGCGTACAGGTCGCCGGGGCGGACGGCGCGCGAGTCATGGGTGATCCCGGTGACCTCGGCGCCGCCGTCCGGGCGCTGTGACGGGGCGATACCCAGCTGATCGGCGAGGTCCGCGAGGGGTGTGGCGGAGACCCGATCCGGTCGTGGCGGTCCCGGGTAGGTCACGGAAGCGCCCTTCTGGGTGGTTGGGGACTGATCAGCGTGTGGCACGGCGGTGAGCGTACCGGGCTGACCCGCCTGGGAGCGAAGCGAGGCGGGGTGCGGGGCGGGGTTCCCGGAGTCGGGAGTGATCATGGTCACGGGCTGGTTCCTGGCTGTTCGACGCTGAACACGGGTGGCTGAGAACGGACTGCTGGACGCGGACGGGGCCGACGCGGCGGGCCGGACGGGACGGGTACGGAGGGCGGGACGGGCACGGTCGGGTGGGACGACGGGACGGGCGGGGGTGGCGGGGGCTCAGGGCTTGAAGGTGACCGGCAGGTCGGCGGGCCGGGCGCCGGTCGGCGGGACCTGGAGCGTCTTCAGGGCGAACTCCATCACCTGCTTGAAGATGGGGCCGCAGATCTGGCCGCCGAAGTAGCTGCCCTCGGTGGCGTTCTGGATGGCGCAGTAGACCGTCACGCGGGGCTTGTCGGCGGGGGCGAACCCGGCGAAGGACGAGGTGTAGCCCTTGTAGGTGCCGGTTGCCGGATCGACGCGGTTGGCCGTACCCGTCTTGCCCGCGACGCGGTAGCCGGGGATGCGCGCCTTGTTGCCGGTGCCCTCCTGGTCGTCCACCACGGACTCCAGCATCTGCGCGAGCGTCTTCGCCGTGCGGTCGCTGACGACCCTGGTCCGCTCGGGGGCCGGGGCCGGCGTGAAGCGGCCGTCGGGTCCCTTGGTGCCGCGAACCAGGGTGGGTTCGACGCGGACGCCGCCGTTGGCGATGGTCGAGTAGACCGAGGCCGCCTGGAGCGCGTTGACGGAGACGCCCTGGCCGAACGGGATGGTGTACTGCTGCGAGGTGGACCACTTGTCGGCGGGGGCCAGGATGCCCCGGGTCTCGCCGGGGAAGCCGAGCCCGGTGGGCCGGCCGATGCCGAACTTGCGCAGGTAGGAGTACAGCACCCGGTTGGCCTCCGACTGGGTCCTGCCGAGCTGGCCGGTGGCCAGGATGGTGCCGATGTTGGACGACTTGGCGAGCACGCCGTTGAGGGTGAGGTACCAGGTCGGGTGGTCGATGTCGTCCTGGAAGAGCCGGTCGCCGCGGTGCAGCCGGTTGGGCACGGTGACGTGCGTGAGCGGTGTCGCGGCGTTCTCCTCCAGCACGGCCGCCATCGACATGATCTTGGCGGTGGAGCCGGGCTCGTAGGCGTCCCGGAGGGCGGCGTTGCCCATGTTCTCCGAGGACGCCGTGGTCAGGTCGTTGGGGTCGAAGCCGGGCGAGTTGGCCAGCGCGAGGATCTCGCCGGTGCGGGTGTCCTGGACGACGACGTAGCCGCGGTCCGCCTTGGACTTGCGCACCTGTTCGGTGATGGCGCTCTGCGCGGCCCACTGGATGTCGCGGTCGATGGTCAGCTCGATGTCGGAGCCGGGCACGGCGGGCGTCTCGGTGGAGCCCGCCGTGGGCACCTGACGGCCGCCGGACTGGGCGTAACGGATCTTGCCGTCCTTGCCGGCGAGGGTCTTGTCCAGCTGCTGCTCGATGCCGCCGCCGCCCTTGCCCTCGGCGTTGACCCAGCCCAGTATCCCGGCGGCGAGGGTGCCGTTGGGGTACACGCGCTTGCTGCTGGGGACGGCGAAGACGCCCGCGAGGACGTTGACCGTCGACCGGTCCGTGCCGGCCTTGGTGACGAGCGCGCTCTTGAGGTCCTTGATCTGCTTCCAGACCTGCGGGGTCTGCCGGCCGGCGAGCTTGGTGTAGCGGGTGTTCTCGTTCTCGGGGCGCAGCTTCTCGACGAGCGCGGACTGCTCCTGGCCGAGGATCGGCGCGAGGAGGGCGGCCGCCTGCTCGGGGCCGTCGCCGACCTTGAGCTGTTCGGCCGTGAACATGGTGGGGTCGGCGGTGATGTCGTAGGCGTCCTCGCTGGTGGCGAGGGCGACGCCGGAGCGGTCGGTGATCCGGCCGCGCTCGGCGGCCAGCACCTGGCCGACGTACCGGTTGCGCTCCGCCTTGGCGGCGTAGGTGCCGGCGTCCACGGCCTGTACCTGGAGCAGCCGTACGACGAAGGCGAGCAGGACGAGGGTCAGCGCGACGCCGACCAGGCGCAGCCGGGGGCGCGGGCTGCCGAGCCGCAGCGGGCGCGGTGCCGCCGGGCGGGGCACGACCGGGCGGCGGGCGGGCCGGGCGCCGGGGCCGGGGCGGCGCCGGCGGGCGCCCTGCGCGGCGGACGGGCGGGCGGGCCGGGCGGGGCCGGGCACCCGTCGGCGCGGTGGCTGCCGGCCAGAGGGATCGGACACTTCCGTCACCTGCCGGGGGTCGGGGTCGGGGTGGTCGGGGCGGGGGACGGGCCGGCGTCGGGCTGTCCGCCGACGGGTCCGGGGGCCGCCGGAGGGGCCGGGTCCGGGCTGAGCGCGGGCGAGGCCTGCTCGACGGCCTCGGTGAGCGTGATCACCTCCGGCGGCCGTGCGGCGTCCGGGGCGCCCGCGCCGCGGGCGGGCGAGGGGACGCCCTTGACGGTGCCGTCCGGGTGCAGGAAGGCCGGGTCGCCGCCGGGGACCATGCCGAGTTCCCGGGCCCGGCGCTGCAGCGCGTCCGGCGCCGAGTAGGAGTCGATGTCCCGCTGCAGCGCCTGTTCCTCGTCGGTGAGGCTCTTGGTGTCGCGCTGGAGGTCGTCCTTCTTGAACGCGCCCTCGCTGAGCGCGGAGTTGAGCACCAGCAGTCCGATGAGGCCGCCGCCCAGCAGCACCACCACCAGCAGCACGAAGGGCGTGCGGGCGGCCTGCGCGGGCCGCCCGGGAAGCAGCCGGGCGAGCCGGGCGGCCCGTCCCCCGGGTTCGGGCTTCCCGCTCACCGGTGCTCCCCCGGTCGGCTCCCCCGCGCTCCCCGCACGCCCCGCACCTCGCTCATTCGATGGACTCCCTGATCCGCTCGGCGCCCCGTAGACGCGCCGGGGCGGCCCGCCGGTTCTCCGCGATCTCTTCCTCGGTGGGAAGTTCGGCACCGCGCGTCAGCAGCTTGAGCCGGGGCTGGTACCGCTCGGGGACGACGGGCAGCCCGGGCGGCGCGGTGGAGGTGGCACCGGCCGCGAGGACCTGCTTGACCAGACGGTCCTCCAGCGAGTGGTACGACAGCACGGCGATCCGCCCGCCCACGGCGAGCGCTTCGACGGCGGCCGGGATCGCCCGCTCCAGGACGGCGAGCTCCCCGTTGACCTCGATGCGCAGCGCCTGGAAGGTGCGCTTGGCCGGGTTGCCGCCGGTGCGCTTGGCGGCCTGCGGCAGCGCGTCCCGGATCAGGTCCACGAGCCGGGCGCTGCTGCCGAACGGCTCCTTGGCGCGCTCGCGCACGACGGCGGCGACGATGCGCTTGGCCTGCTTCTCCTCGCCGTACGCGCGCAGGATGCGCACCAGCTCGCCCGGCGGGTAGGTGTTGAGGACCTCGGCGGCGCTGATGCCGGTGGTCTGGTCCATGCGCATGTCGAGCGGGGCGTCCTGGGCGTAGGCGAAGCCGCGGTCGGCCTCGTCGAGCTGCATGGAGGAGACGCCGAGGTCGAACAGGACGCCCTGCACGCGCGCGAGGCCGAGCCGGTCCAGCACGGCGGGCAGTTCGTCGTAGACCGCGTGCACCAGGGTGGCGCGCTCGCCGTAGGGTGCGAGGCGCTCGCCGGACAGGCGCAGGGCCTCCTTGTCGCGGTCCAGGGCGACCAGCCGGGCCTCGGGGAAGCGCTGGAGCAGGGCCTCGCTGTGGCCGCCGAGGCCGAGCGTGCAGTCGACGACCACCGCTCCGGGCCGTTCCAGGGCGGGGGCCAACAGGTCCAGGCAGCGCTGGAGCATCACCGGGACGTGTCGACTGTTGCTCAAGGGGCCCTCTCAGATCCGGCGGACGGTCCGCACCGCCGGGAGGAGACCGAGCCGTACGTACGCGCCGCGCACGCGGGGGAGACGTCCGGCCGTACCGGGGCCTCGCAGGGGGTTTTCGGAGCAGGGAGCGTCTCGCCTCCCGCTTCGCGTCACTTTAGTCCACCCTGTGTCGCGGTCAATCAACCGGCCTGCGCGTCGCCGAGCGGGCCGGAAATGAAGCGGTGCATCCGGGAATTTCACCCTACGGACGCCCTGCCACCACTCGTGTGGGTTACCTCACAGGCGGTGCGATGCCGCTCTTTTCCCCCTCTCACAGCGCGACCGGACCGACTGTGACCAGTAACGTCATGGGTATGACGACTTCCGCATCGGTACCCACCGGCTCCGGCGACGCGATAACCCGCACCGGCACCGTCACCGACCGCCTCGTCGAGGCGAACGAGCGGTACGCCGCCGATTTCACCGACCCGGGCATGGACGCCCGGCCCGTCCTCAAGGTCGCCGTGGTGGCCTGTATGGACGCCCGTCTCGACCTGCACGCCGCGCTCGGTCTGGAGCTCGGCGACTGCCACACCATCCGCAACGCCGGCGGCGTCGTCACCGACGACGTGATCCGCTCCCTCACCATCAGCCAGCGCGCCCTGGGCACCAGCAGCGTGGTGCTGATCCACCACACCGGCTGCGGCCTGGAGACCCTCACCGAGGAGTTCCGGCACGACCTGGAGATGGAGGTCGGCCAGCGCCCGGCCTGGGCCGTGGAGGCCTTCCGCGACGTCGACCAGGACGTACGGCAGTCCATGCAGCGGGTGCGCACCTCGCCGTTCCTGCTGCACACCGGCGATGTGCGCGGCTTCGTCTTCGACGTGACCACCGGTCTGCTGCGGGAGATCGACCCCGAGTGAGACCGCCCCGCGCGACGCGGGCCGACCCACCGGCCGCTCCATGTCGGGAAGCCGTCACCACTACGGCCGAAGACCGTAGGAGCGGACAAAACGTAGGCAGTTGTCCACAGGCGAGTGACACGAATCGGTAACGGCAGCAAGAATGCCGGTGGGGCGTCCCGCGGAACTTTTCCCGCGTGACGTTCGTGATTCGGGGTGGGCCGTCCCCAGCGGAGTGTCGGCCCGAAGAAAGAACGGGCCGAGGAGGGCCGGTGACGACCTATGACGAACGAGCGAGCCTTACAGATCTGACTGCCACCGTGGAACGGATCCGCAGTTCGGTGGAAGGAGTGATCGAAGGCAAGCCGGAGGTCGTGCGGCTTTCGCTGACCGTGCTGCTCGCCGAGGGACATCTTCTGATCGAGGACGTCCCCGGCGTGGGCAAGACCATGCTGGCCAAGACGCTGGCGCGCTCCATCGACTCCTCGGTGCGGCGCATCCAGTTCACGCCCGACCTGCTGCCGTCGGACATCACCGGGGTGTCCATCTGGGACCAGCAGCGCCGGGACTTCGAGTTCAAGCCGGGCGCGATCTTCGCCCAGATCGTGATCGGCGACGAGATCAACCGCGCCTCGCCGAAGACCCAGTCGGCGCTGCTGGAGTCCATGGAGGAGCGCCAGGTCACCATCGACGGCCAGTCGTACGAACTGCCGGCGCCGTTCATGGTGGTCGCCACGCAGAACCCGGTGGAGATGGAGGGCACCTACCCGCTGCCCGAGGCGCAGCGCGACCGGTTCATGGCCCGGGTGTCGATCGGCTACCCCAGCGCCGACGCCGAGCTGCAGATGCTGGACGTGCACGGCGGGGTGAACCCCCTGGAGGACCTCCAGCCGGTGGCGCACGCCCACGAGATCGTGAAGCTGATCGACGCGGTCCGCGGGGTGCACGTCGCCGAATCGGTCCGCCGGTACGCGGTCGACCTGGTCGCCGCCACCCGCACCCACCCCGAGCTCAGACTCGGCGCCTCGCCGCGCGCGACGCTGCACCTGCTGCGCGCGGCGAAGGCGTCCGCGGCCCTGTCCGGGCGGGACTACGCGCTGCCGGACGACGTCCAGCACCTCGCCGTCCCGGTCCTCGCCCACCGCCTGCTGCCCACGGCGCAGGCCCAGCTCAACCGCCGCACCTCCGAGCAGGTCGTCCAGGAGATCCTGCAGCGCACCCCCGTGCCCGCCGCGCCCCAGCAGCACGGCTACGGCATGCCGGGCGGCCCCCAGGGCTACGGCCGGCCGCCGCGGAGGCTCGGATGAGCAACGGCGCGGCCGGGCCCACGGACCATACCGGCCGGGGCGAGCCGGGCGGGCTCCGCACGGCCCTGGCCGGTCTGACCACCCGCGGCCGTTCGTTCCTGGCCGCGGGGGTCGCCGCCGCCGTCTGCGCCTACGTCCTGGGCCAGCCCGACCTGCTGCGGGTCGGGCTGCTGCTGGCGGCGCTGCCGCTGATCTGCGCGGGCGTCCTGTACCGCACCCGCTACCGGGTGGCCGGCAGCCGGCTGCTCTCCCCCGCGCGGGTGCAGGCGGGCAGCGAGGCCCGGGTCCATCTGCGGATGGACAACGTCTCCCGGCTGCCCACCGGGCTGCTCATGCTGCAGGACCAGGTGCCCTACGTCCTCGGCCCGCGCCCCCGCTTCGTGCTGGACCGGGTGGAGCCGGGCGGCCGCCGGGAGGTCTCCTACCGGGTCCGCTCCGACCTGCGCGGCCGCTATCCGCTGGGGCCGCTGCAGCTGCGGCTGAGCGACCCGTTCGGCATGTGCGAGCTGACCCGCTCCTTCTCCACGCACGACACGCTGACCGTGGTCCCGCGCGTGGAACCGCTGCCGCCGGTGCGTCTGGGCGGGGAGGCCCAGGGGTACGGCGACGGGCGGCAGCGCTCCCTGGCGCTGGCCGGCGAGGACGACGTGATCCCGCGCGGCTACCGCCACGGCGACGACCTGCGCCGCGTGCACTGGCGCTCCACCGCCCGGCTCGGCGAGCTGATGGTCCGACGCGAGGAGCAGCCGCAGCGATCGCACTGCACGGTCCTGCTGGACACCCGGGGCGTCGCCTTCCGGGGCGCCGGACCGGACTCGGCCTTCGAGTGGGCGGTCACGGGCTGCGCCTCGGTGCTGGTGCACATGCTGGAGCGCGGCTTCTCGGTGCGGCTGCTGACCGACACCGGCAGCTCGATGCCCGGCGAGGGCGCCGAGGCGTACGCGGGGTCCGGGCAGGAGTCGGCCGACGCGGCCGGGCTGATGATGGACACCCTCGCGGTGATCGACCACTCCGACGGCGCGAGCCTGTCCCGCGCCCACGACGTGCTGCGCGGCCGCGGCGAGGGACTGCTGGTGGCCTTCCTCGGCGACCTCGACGAGGGCCAGGCGGCGATCGCGGCGAAGATGCGCCGGCGCAGCGGCGGAGCCATCGCCTTCGTCCTGGACAGCGAGACCTGGATACGTGAACCGAACGGCGGTGTGCCCGAGCCGGCGGACGGGCGGGAGGAGCGGCTGCGGATGCTGCGCGAGGCGGGCTGGACCGTCCTGAGCGTGCCACGCGGCGCCTCGCTGCAGGAACTGTGGCGCCAGGCGGACCGGCAGCGCGCCGGTGCCGTGACGGCGGGGACCTACCGGGGGGAGGCGTGATGGTCAGCGGACGGGTGCGGGTCACCCTGTGCGCCGCGCTGGCGACGCTGCTGGCGGCCGGCGCCCTGTTCCCGCTGGTGGACTCCGGTTCGTGGTTCCCGCAGGCAGCCTTCCTGCTGGCGATCCAGACCGCGGTCGGCGCGGGCGCCCGGCGGGTACCGCTGCCCCGTCCGCTGACCGTGCTCGCCCAGACGGTCGCGCTGGTGGTGCTGCTGACGGTGGCCTTCGCCCGGGAGTACGCGCTCGCCGGGCTGCTCCCCGGCCCGCAGGCGCTGCGGCACTTCGGTGATCTGCTGCGGGCCGGCTCGGAGGACGTGACGCGGTTCGCGCCGCCGGCCCCGCTGTCCCCCGGCATCCAGCTGATGCTGGTCGGCGGTGTGCTGGTGATCGGCCTGATCGTGGACGCCGTGGCGGTGACCTATCGCAACGCCGCGCCGGCCGGTCTGCCGCTGCTCGCGCTGTACTCGGTGGCCGCGGGGCTGTCCACGGGCGACCGTGACTGGCTGTGGTTCCTGGCCGCGGCGGCCGGCTACCTGATGCTGCTGCTGGCCGAGGGGCGCGAGCGGCTCACCCAGTGGGGCCGGGTGTTCGGCGGCTCCTCGCGCCCGTCCGGCGAGCCGTCCGGGCCGACGGCCCCGGTGCGCACCGGCCGCCGCATCGGGGTGGCCGCCCTGGGCGTCGCCCTGGCGGTGCCGCTGCTGCCGCTGCCCGCGATCCAGGGCGGTCTGCTGGACGGCGCGGGCTCGGGCGTCGGCGTGGGCAGCGGCGGAGGGGGCACGATCTCCGCGGTCAACCCCCTGGTGTCCCTGCGCGACAGCCTCAACCTGGAGGAGGACCGCACCGCCCTCACGCTGCGCACCACCAGCGACAACCTCTCCGACCTGTATCTGCGGATCGTCTCCCTCGACGACTTCGACGGCACCACCTGGAAGCCGTCCAAGCGGCGCATCATCGCCGTCCCCGACCGGCTGCCCTCCCCCACCGGCCTCGGCCCGGACATCAAGCGCGCCGAGATCACCACCCGCATCCGCGCGGCGGACTGGTACGCCCAGGACTGGCTGCCGATGCCCTACCCCCCGAGCGGCGTCACCATCGGCGGCGACTGGCGGTACGAGCCGGTCGGCATGACCCTGGTCGGCGACCACCGGGAGACCACCCGGGGCAAGACCTACGAGGTGCGCAGCCTGGACGTGCGGCCGACGGCGGACCAGCTGAAGTCGGCGCCGGAGGCGTCCGGCCCGCTGCGCCGCGAGTACACCCGCGTCCCGGACTCGCTGCCGCCGGTGGTGTACCGCACGGCCCTCGACGTCACCAAGGGCGCCACCACCGACTACGACAGGGCGGTGGCCCTGCAGGACTACTTCGCGGTGACGGGCGGCTACCAGTACGACACCGAGGTCGAGGTCGGCGAGGGCCCGAACGCCATAGCCCGCTTCCTGCGGGACAAGCGGGGCTTCTGCGTCCACTTCTCCTTCTCGATGGCGGCGATGGCCCGCACGCTGGGCATCCCGGCGCGGGTGGCGGTCGGCTTCGCGCCCGGCTCCCCGCAGGCCGACGGCACGGTCGAGGTGAGCCTGAAGGACGCGCACGCCTGGCCCGAGCTGTATTTCGAGGGTGTGGGCTGGACCCGCTTCGAGCCGACGCCGACCCGGGGCACCACGCCCACGTACACGGTGCCGGAGGCCTCCGGGGCCCCGGTGCCGGACCTGCCTCAGGCCTCCCGCTCGGCGGAAGCCGCCCCCTCGGCGGCGCCGTCGGCGAGTTCGGGCTGCTCGGTGGCCGACCGCAAGCAGGGCGGCTGCGACCTGGCCCTGCCGCTGGACCCGGGGCAGCAGGACGGCGGCGGCCCGCCGTGGTACCAGCTGGCGGGCTGGATCCTCCTCGGGCTGGCGGCGGTGGTACTGCCGCTGCTGCCGATGGTGTGGCGGCTGAGACGGCGGTCGGTGCGGCTGGCGTCCGCGCAGCACTCCGCGACCGCGGCGACGGCGCCGCCTCCGGGGCGGGCAGACGGGCCGCGGCAGGCGGGCAGCGGTACGGCGCCAGCGGCGCGGATCTCCCCGCCGGTGGTCAGCGAGGCCGCCGTGGCGCACGTCCTGGCGGTGTGGCGCGAGCTGCTCGACACGGCCTGGGACTACGGCATCGTGCCGGACGACGCGCTCACCCCGCGCCGGGCCGCCGAGCGGATCGTGCGGATCGGTGAGCTGGACGAGGCGGCGGCCCGGTCGGTGCGGCGGGTGGCGGGCGCCGTCGAGCAGGTGCTGTTCGCGCCCGAGCCGCGCGCCGAGGCCGGACTGGCGGGCGACGTGCGCGACGTGCGGGCGGCTCTGCGGGCGCGTGCCGAGCGGCGGACGAAGCTGCGCGCGGTCCTCGCGCCGCGTTCGGCCGTCCGGGCGGTCTGGGACCTTTCGGACCGGTGGGCGGCGCTGAAGGCGGGCTGGGCCCTGCGGTGGACGCAGCTGACGCGCCGCGCGCCGGGCCGGCAGCAGACGGGCTGATCTGCGGGCCCCGGCGTACCGGGGCCGACCGCTCGGACAGTGCTGAGGGGGGTGACCGCCCGTCGGGTGGTCACCCCCCTCAGCACTGTCCGAGGCGCGCCAGATCGGTCAGGAGCCGTGCGGAACGGTCAGTGATCGCGGGAGTGGTCCCGCGGATGATCAGTGACCCTGGTCGTCACGGCGGCGCTGCCAGCGCTGCTCGATACGGTCCATCATGGAGCGCTTGGGCCGCCGGCCCTGGCCGCGAGCGGATGGGGCACCGGCGGGCTGTTCGCCCGGCTTGGGGGCCTTGCGCCAGCCGGTCACGGCGAGCACCGCGCAGCCCAGCATGACGAGGAAGCCCACCACGCTGAGCCAGACCTGCTTGGCGACCATTCCGGCCATGAGGAGCGCGATACCCACGAGGAAGCCCGCGACCGCCTGGTAGACCCGCCGTCGGGTGTACGTACGCAGCCCGCTTCCCTCAAGCGCCGACGCGAACTTGGGATCTTCGGCGTACAGCGCTCGCTCCATCTGCTCGAGCATGCGCTGCTCGTGCTCCGAGAGCGGCACGGAGTCCTCCTCATCGTGCAGTCGCCGGGGGGCGACCCGGGGGTCCCTTCAGGATAGGCAGGGAATCGCCCCCGTGAAACCCGCCCCTCTGCGCCAATTGGCCAACCGGGACCCGCCATGGCCGTCCCGGCTCGCTGAGGCTTACTTCCCCGGCGGCCGGCCCGTCATGCCGGGGCGGTCTCCCTCGATCATACGGCGCGAACCGCCCGAACGGGGGGCCTGTGGTGCACTCCATCCGCCGTGGACACGCCGATCAGCGGTGTCACCACAGGGACCGCACGGACTCACTCAGCCCTCGTGGGCCCCTTGTGTCTCGCCGAGGACGTGGAGCTGGGTGGCCACCGAGCGGAAGGCGGGCAGCTCGGCCGCCGCCTCCTCGAGCTTGAGCAGGGCGTCCAGCGCTCCGGGCTCGGTGTCGACGAGCACGCCGGGCACCAGGTCGGCGAAGACCCGCACCCCGTGCACGGCGCCGACCCGCAGCCCCGCTCCCTCGACCAGCGCGGTGAGCTGCTCGGCGGTGAACCGCCGCGGCACGGGGTCGCCGGCGCCCCAGCGGCCGTCCGGGTCGGTCAGCGCCTGGTGGGCCTCCTTGAAGTGACCGGCGAGGGCCCGGGCGAGGACGGCGCCGCCGAGGCCGGCGGCGAGCAGACTGAGGACGCCCTCGGCGCGCAGCGCGGCGACGACGTTGCGGACGCCCTCCGCGGGGTCGTCGACGTACTCCAGGACGCCGTGGCAGAGGACGGCGTCGTAGCCGCCGCGCTCGACGACGTCGAACAGGCCGTGGGCGTCGCCCTGCACCCCGCGCACCCGGTCGGCGAGGCCGGCCTCGGCGGCCCGGCGCTCCAGCGCGAACAGCGCGTTGGGGCTGGGGTCGACGACGGTGACCCGGTGGCCCAACCGTGCGACGGGCACCGCGAAGTTGCCGCTGCCGCCCCCGGTGTCCAGGACGTCCAGGGACTCCCGGCCCGTGGCCTTGACCCGGCGGTCGAGGGCGTCCTGGAGGACCTCCCAGACCACGGCGGTACGGAGTGAGGCGCGGGGGCGCTGCGGGTCCGACACGGCAGTTGACTCCTCGGCGCGGCACCGCCTCTTGCGCGGCGGAGCGAACGGGCTGCCTCCCCGCCCCGGGCCGCGGGACGGGAAAGCCTTTCAGGCGCCCTCCACCCTATTGCCTCGGCCGCCCCACCTGGTCATCGCCGGGCGACGGACAGGGTCCGACGCCCGCGCGGTACGGCGCGGCGGACCACCAAGGGCCGCCCGGGCCGGGCCACGCCCGGTCCGCACCGCGCGCCCGCCCCGTCCGCCCGGCCGCAGGGGTCAGCCCGCGTCCGGCATCTCGTGGCGGGGAGCGGGACCGGGCGGCTCCTCACCGGCGCGGCGCGGCGGGGGCAGGACCGGCTGGAGGACCAGCAGCCGCTCGACGAGGCGGATGAACATCGCCACGTCCCGTATCAGGTCGTCGGCGTCGCGGCGGCCGGCCGCACCGGGGATGCCGGCCTCGGCGCGGGCCCGGCGCCCGGCGCCGGAGGCGAACAGCGCGCTCCACTCGGTCAGTTCGGGCGCGATCTCGGGGAGCACTTCCCAGGCGCTCCTGATGCGGGCCCGGCGCCTGGGGCCGGTCTCGGGGCGACCGCGGGCGGCGAGCACGGCGGCGGCGGTGCGCAGGGCGGCGAGGTGGGCCGTGGCATAGCGCTCGTTAGGGGTCTCCAGGGCGGCGGCCTCGTCGAGTCCGGCGCGGGCCTGGGTGAGCAGGTCGAGGGCGGCGGGCGGGGCCGTGGCCCGGCGCAGCACGGGATGGACGTCGCTCGCGGGGCCGGTCAGTGAGGGTGCAGGGCCGGTGGCGCGGCGCCGGCGGGCGGCGGCCGCGTGATCGCGGGCCATGACGAACCTCCTGTCGTCTGGGTGACGGCACGCACTGTCCGGTGGTGCCGTATGTGCCCATCGTGAGGTATGCCACTGACAATCCATTCTGACCTGGGCTTTCGCTTCGAAGAAGGGTTCGGGTCGAATGTCGCGCCGTGGTTTCGCGGGCCGGTTCCGGCGCCTTTGCGCGGGCGGTCGCGCGCCGGGGCCGCCCGGGGCGGGGCCCGTGCCGGGCGCGACCGGGGCGGGGCCCGTGCCGGGCGCGGCCGGGGCGGGGGGACAATCAGGGGCATGGAAAGCAGCACCACGCCGGGCGGCCGCCCCCGCCGCGAGGCCACCCGGCAGAGGCTCTACGAGGCGGCCGTCACCCTCATCGCCGAGCAGGGCTTCTCCGCGACCACGGTGGACGAGATCGCCGAGCGGGCCGGGGTCGCCAAGGGCACGGTCTACTACAACTTCGCCAGCAAGTCGGTCCTCTTCGAGGAGTTGCTCCGGCACGGCGTGGGCCTGCTCACCGCCTCCCTGAGGGAGGCCGCGGAGCGGACCGCGCGCGAGGGCGGCTCACAGGTGGCCGCCCTGGACGCGATGATCCGCGCGGGACTGGTCTTCATCGACCGCTACCCGGCCTTCACCCAGCTGTACGTGGCCGAGCTGTGGCGCACCAACCGGACCTGGCAGTCGACGCTGACGGTGGTCCGGCGGGAGGCGGTGGCCGTCGTGGAGGAGGTGCTGCGCGCGGGCGTCGCGGCCGGTGAGTTCAGCGCGGAGATCGACGTGCCGCTGACCGCGGCGGCGCTGGTCGGCATGGTGCTGGTGGCCGCGCTGGACTGGCAGGCGTTCCAGCCGGAGCGGTCGCTGGACGACGTCCACGCGGCGCTGTCCCTGCTGCTGCAGGGCCGGGTGAGCGGGGACCGGGGAGTGCGGGGCCGCCCCGCCTCGGCCTGAGGCGGGGCGATCCGGCGAAAGCGCCGGTCCGTGGCAGCCGCGTTCCCCCAGGGCCGTCACGAACCGGCGCTTCCCGGTGCACCCCCGCACCCCCGCACCCCCGTCTCCCTCGGTTTCCCGGGCCCCCGTGTCCCTTGGTTCCCCGAGCCCCCGTGCGGTCGTCCTCGCTGCTCCCCCGCGCCTCGCTCCCGCCGACCGGGCCGGCGGAAGGAGCGGTCCAGGACCGGCGCCGTTCCGCCGCCCCGTGTCGGCGGTGCCGGCGCCGGGTCCCTTCCCGTGCCTCCACTGTCCCGTCCGGGCGGCCCGGACCCCATCCGCGCGGGTACTCATCCCGGCGCCTGAGTACCGGTGCTCAGGGCTGTGTGCGCAACCTCAGGACGCGCCGCCCGGCGCTGGATACGATCGCCCCCGTGTCCGTACTCCCCCTGCTCTTCACCAGCGGCTGGGCCAGCGGCGTCAACGCCTACGCGGTGGTGCTGCTGCTCGGCGTCTTCGGCGCGACCGGCGTGAGCGACGACGTCCCGCAGACCCTGCAGCGCCCGGAGGTGCTCGCGATCGCCGGGCTGCTCTTCCTCTGCGAGGCGGTCGCCGACAAGATCCCGTACGTCGACTCCGGCTGGGACATGGCGCACACGGTGATCCGCCCGGCGGCCGGCGCCTGGGTCGCGGCGCTGCTGGCCGGGCAGAGCGGCTCGCTGTCCGAGGCGGCGGCCGGCGCGCTCGGCGGTTCCACGGCGCTGGCCAGCCACCTGGTGAAGGCCGGGACGAGGATGGCGGTCAACTCCTCGCCCGAGCCGTTCAGCAACGTGCTCGTGAGCCTCGCCGAGGACCTCGGGGTCGGCGCCCTGGTCACCTTCGCGATATTCCACCCGACGGCGGCGGCGGTCATCGCCGGCTCGCTGCTGCTGCTCGGCCTGGTGACCCTGTTCTTCCTCGTCTCCCGCATCCGCCGCTTCCTGCGCCGCAGGGCCCAGCGCCGCGAGGAGCGGCGCGTGGCGGCCCGCGCGGGGACGGCGCCCTGGTGAGCCGCCCCCGACCGGCACCGGCCCCCGGCGGGACTGCCGGCGGCGGCGGATAAAGTCCCTGGCATGGCACGAATCGTGGTGGTCGGCGCCGGGATGGGCGCGATGGCGGCCGCTGCCCGGCTGGCCGTCGCCGGCCACCGGGTGGTGGTCCATGAGCGGACGGGGACCTACGGCGGAGCGCTGGGCCGCGTGGAGCGGGACGGCTTCGCCTTCGACACCGGACCGGCGCTGCTGCCCCTGCCCGCTGTCCACCGCGACCTGTTCGTCAAGACCGGCAAGGAACCGCTGGAGCGGTGCGTGGAGCTGGTCCAGGTCGATCCCTGCGCGCACCACGTGTTCGCGGACGGCACCGAGGTCTCCCTGCCGAACGCCTCCCGGTCGGGAGTGGTCTCGGCGCTGGACGAGGCGCTCGGGGCGGGCGTCGGGCGGCGCTGGGGCGACTTCCTGGTGCGGGCCCGCGAGGCGTGGGACCGCACCCGCCGGCCCCTGCTGGAGGAGCCGCTGTGGCCCGACTGGTCCGTGCTGGCCGAGCGCGAGCCCTACCCGGCCGTGCCGCACAGGAGACTGCTGCGCACCCGCCGTGCGGCCACGGTGGCCGAGACCGGTGCCTGGGAGCTGCGTGACCCCCGGCTCGCCGCCCTGCTGGAGAGCCATGCGCTGGCGTACGGCCTCGATCCGCGGGTCGCCCCGGCGAGCGCGGCGGTGCTGCCGTACATGGAGCACGCCTTCGGCATGTGGTACGTGCGCGGTGGGCTGAGGGAGTTGGCGCGTGCGGTGTACGAGCGGTGCCTGGCCCGCCGGGTGGAGTTCGTCTTCGAGTCCGAGGTCGTCCGGGTCCTGGAGAAGGACGGGCGGGCGGCGGGCGTCGAACTCGCCGACGGCGGTGCGGCGGAGGCGGACTTCGTGGTCGCCGGCGTCGCCCCGGGCGCACTGCGGGCGGGGCTGCCCGAGCGGGCCGGGGGCGAGGTGGCGCCCCAGCGGGGGATGCCCGGCCGGCTCACCGTGCTGCTGGCCCTGCGGGGCGGGCGCCCGGCGGGCGTGGCGCACCGGACCGTGGTGCATCCGGCGGACCGTGCGGGCGAGTTGGAGGCCGTGTTCGACGCGGCGCCCGGGGCGTCGTTCGCTCCGACGGTGACCGTGCTGCGCCCCGACGACCCGGCGCTGGTCCCGGACTCCGGGCACGAGGCGGTCACGCTGTCCGCGGTGGTGCCCGCCGGCGACGACCGTGCCGAGGAGCGGGTGGCGGCGATGCTCACCGCCGCCGAGCGGGCCGTACCGGGGCTGCGGGAACGGGTCCTGTGGCAGGAGGTGCGTACCCCGGCGGATGTCGAGGCGGCGACCGGTGCGGCGGGCGGGGCGGTGCCGGCGCCCGCGCTGGCGGCGGCCGGGGGCCGGCTGCTGCATCCCGCCAACTCCACCGCGCTGCCGGGGCTGTTCACCGTCGGCGGCTGGTCGCATCCCGGGGGCGGGCTGCCGCACGCCGGGATGTCGGGCGCACTGGTGGCGGGGCTGATCGTGGAGGGTCCGGAGTTCCGGGGCTCACAGTGACCCCAGGTCCTCGGCACCCCGGTCCTCGGAACGCCGGCCCTCCGGGTCCCAGTACTCGGAACGCCGCCCCCCGGGACTCCGGCCTTCAGAATCGATACTGCTCGTCGTAGCCGTTGCCCTGCTGCCCGCCCGCGCCCTGGCCGTCGCCCGGGTAGGGGTACTGCTGCTGGTCGGGCGGGAGTTCGCCGCCGAGCGGGTCGTCGCCACGCTGCTGCGGCACCCAGACGCCGCCGGCCGGGGTCTCGCCGTAGCCGGTGCCGTACTGGTCGCCGTACCCCTGCTGGGTGTAGCCGGTGTCGTAGCCGCCGCCGTAGGTCTGGGTGCCGATGTACGGGTCGGAGTAGGCGGCGTACTGCTGCTGGCCGCCGGAGGTGTCGTAGTCGTAGCTCTGCTGCCCGTATCCCTGGTAGGCGTCGTAGCCGTAACTCTGGTCGGCGCTCTGGCCGGTGGCGGCGTACTGGTCCTGGGCCGCGCCGTTGGACTGGGCGTAGGCGGAGTCGCCGTAGACGCCGTAGGAGCCGGTGTCCTCCGGGAGGGGCTGGGGCTCGTAGACGGCGGTGGTCTCGGCGTCGCCGGGGCGGTCGGTACGGGCGGCCGGGGTGAAGACGTCGTCGCGGTCGTAGTCGTGCTCGTAGTCGTGCCCGTAGTCGTCGTCGTAGGACCGGGTGCGGTCCGGGTCGTCGTGACCGTAGGCGTCCGTGTCCTCGCCGGCGGTCTCGGGGGCGTCCGGGCCGGGGCCGTCGAGGACGGGGTCCTGACGGTCCGCGCGCCCCCGGCGGCGCTTGGCGACCTTGGCGACCGGGCCGTCGCCCTCGGGCCGCTTGACCGCCCAGCCCGCGGCGAAGCCGCGCCGGAACGACAGCGTGACGTAGGTCTGGCCGATCGCGAAAGTGGCCGCGCCGAGGGCGATGACGGGGATGGACGGGATCAGCACGCCCAGGACCACGCCGAGGAAGCCGGCGAACGCCAGCAGCCGCCAGCGCAGCCGCGCCTTGTACTGCAGCAGCACTTCGCCGAGCAGCCACAGCGCGACGACGCCGAAAGCGATGTAGAGGACCGTCCAGCCCATGTACGCCCCTCTCCCAGCGGCCGTCCGCAGTGTGTCGTATCGCGGTACGGCCGGTCTAGGCCTGCGGAGGGTGGTGCAGGCCCAGGTTCTCGTAGATTTCCAGGGTCGCCGTGGAGTTGTTGAGCGTGATGAAGTGCAGTCCGGGCACTCCCTCGGCCAGCAGCCGCGCGCAGAACTCCGTGGCGAAGTCGATGCCAATGGAGCGTACAGCGGCCGGATCGTCTTTGGCTGTGAGGATCCGCTCTTTCAGCTCCTCCGGGAAGGACGCGGTGCTCAGCCTGGGCAGCCGCTCCAGCATCCTGACGCTGGTCACCGGCAGGACCTCGGGGATGACCGGGGTGTCGCAGCCGGCCGCCGCGACGCGGTCGCGCAGCCGGAGGTAGGACTCGGGCTGGAAGAACATCTGCGTGATGGCGTAGTCGGCGCCGGCCCGGCACTTGTCGACGAAGTGGCTGACGTCGGTGTCCCAGTCGGTGGAGCGCGGGTGCATCTCGGGGAAGGCGGCGACGCCCACGCAGAAGTCGCCGGACTCCTTGATCAGCCGGACGAGTTCGGCGGCGTAGGTCAGGCCGCGGGGGTGCGCGACCCAGTCGCCCATGGGGTCGCCGGGCGGGTCGCCCCGCACCGCGAGCATGTTGCGGATCCCGGCGTCGGCGTACTGGCCGATGATGTTGCGCAGCTCGGCGACGGAGTGGTCCACCGCGGTCAGGTGGGCGACCGGGGTGAGCGTGGTGTCGACGACGATCTGCTGGGTCTCCTTGACGGTGGTGGCCCGGGTGGAGCCGCCGGCGCCGTAGGTCACCGAGACGAAGTCGGGGGCCACGGCCTCGACCCGGCGCAGCGCGTTCCACAGGTTCCGCTCACCCTTGGGCGTCTTCGGCGCGTAGAACTCGAACGAGTACGTCGTCTTGCCTGCAGCCAGCATGTCGCGCACGGTGCGTGCGCGGTCCGTCCTGGTGGAGGCGGTTCCTAGGGCCATACCCGCAGGTTAGCCAGGGTGTGCCGGTCCCCCAACCGCGGGAGGGAAATTTGCCCGGATTGCCGGTTTGTTGTCCACCCCTCGGACAGCTGCCGGCGGAGCGGCCGCCGAAGGAGCCTCAGACGCTCCGCAGCTGCTTCGCGAAACGGGCCGCCGCCGCTCCCGGGTCGTCCGCCTCGGTGATCGCCCGGACCACGACCACCCGCCGGGCGCCCGCGGCCAGCACCTCGTCGAGGGTGCCGAGGTCGATGCCGCCGATGGCGAACCAGGGCCGGCCGGTGTCCAGCGAGGCGGTGTACCGGACGAGGTCCAGGCCGGGCGCGGGGCGGCCGGGCTTGGTGGGGGTGGGCCAGCACGGGCCGGTGCAGAAGTAGTCCACGCCCTCCTGGACGGCGGCCGCGGCGGCCTCCGCCTCGCTGTGCGTGGAGCGTCCGATCAGCACCTCGTCACCGAGGATCGCGCGGGCGGCGGGGACGGGCAGGTCGCCCTGGCCGAGGTGGAGCACGTCGGCGGCGGCGGCGTGGGCGACATCTGCCCGGTCGTTGACCGCGAGCAGCTTGCCGTGGCGGGCGCAGGCGTCGGCGAACACGGCGAGGTGCTCCAGTTCCTCACCGGCCTCCATGCCCTTGTCGCGCAGCTGCACGACGTCGACGCCGCCCGCGAGGACCGCGTCCAGGAACTCCGGGAGGTCGCCCTGGCGCCTGCGGGCGTCCGTGCACAGGTACAGCCGGGCGTCGGCGAGCCGGGCGCGGGCGGTGTCGGGCATGCGGGTGTCCCCCCTGGGGCGGTGGCGGCGGGCGGCGTGCGGTCCGGGCGGGCCGGGCCGCACGCCGGGCGGTTCTCGGTGGGGCGGTACGCCGAGGCGTTCCCGGTACGGCGGCACGCCGTGTCGCGTCGGCTCAGACGGCCAGCGCCTGGGCGCGCCGCTTCACCTCCGTGCCGCGATTCTCGCTCAGGGCCTGCGCGGGGGTGCCGGGCAGGGTGGGGTCGGGGGTGAAGAGCCACTCGATCATCTCTTCGACCGTGAAGCCGTCGTCCCGCAGGAGCGTCAGGGTGCCGGACAGGCCCTTGACGACCTTGTCCCCGTCGATGAAGGCGGCGGGGACGTGCAGCGCGCGGTTCTCGCCCCTGCGTACGGCGATGAGCTGGCCCTCCTTGACCAGCTGCCGCACGCGCGTCACCTCGGCGCCGAGCATCTCGGCGATGTCGGGGAGGGTGAGCCAGGCGGGGACGAGAGCATCGATCTTTGCGTCAATCTCGGTCACGGGATCCAGGGTAGGCGGTCCGCCGGTCCCCTCGCGACGGACCGCCCCGGGCACGGCGCCCCGCAGGGGGTCCGGCCGCGACGGCCCTACGGAGTGGCGGTCGCGTTCTTCAGCGGACGTCCCGGGTCCGTCAGCAGGGCGGGGTCCATGCGCGCCCCCGCCTCGATCAGGCGCCGCCCCTGCGCCAGGTCCCGGGGCCGGCCCACCGCCAGCAGGGCGACCAGCCGGCCCTCGCGCAGCCAGCACACGCTCCAGGCCGGGCCGGCCGGGTCGCCGCGCCACAGGGTGGTGTCGGCGTCGGCATGGTGGCCGGCGTACTGCACGAAACGGCCGAACTGCTCCGACCAGAAGTACGGGACGGGGTCGTAGAGCGCCGGGACCTCGCCGGTGGTGGCGCCGAGGATGTTGGTGGCGACGGTGCGCGGGCCCTGCAGGGCGTTGTCCCAGTGGTGGACGAGGAGGCGGCGGCCGTACCGCCCCGAGGGGAAGGAGGCGCAGTCGCCGACCGCGTACACATCGGGCAGGGAGGTGCACAGCCGGTCGTCGGCGACGACCTCGCCCCAGGTGCCGGTCGCGATGCCGGAGCCGGCCAGCCAGGCGGTCGCGGGGCGGGCACCGATGCCGACCACGACCGCGTCGGCGGGCAGCCGGGTGCCGTCGTCGAGGACCACCGAGCCGGGCTCGACGCCCGCCACGCGCGCGTGGGTGCGCAGCACGGTGCCGCTGTCGGCGTACCAGGCGGTCATCGGGGCGGCCACCTCGGCGGGCAGCGCGCCGGCCAGCGGCCGGTCGGCGGCCTCCACGACGGTGACCGCGCAGCCGGCCTCGCGCGCGGCGGTGGCGAACTCCGCGCCGATCCAGCCGGCGCCGACCACCACGATGTCGTGCTGCCGGGCGAGCACGGGCCGCAGCCGCTCGGCGTCGTCGAGGGTGCGCAGCAGATGCACGCCGGGCATGCCCTCGGTGCCGGGCAGTCGCAGCGGTTCGGCGCCGGTCGCGACCACGAGCACGTCGTACGGGACGGGTCCGGCCTCGGTGTCCACCTCGTGGTCGGCGGAGCGCAGCCCGGTCACCTCGCGGCCGAGGAGCAGGTCGATGCCGAGGCCCTCGAAGTCCACCTCGAAGGCCGAGCCCTCGGCCCTGCCGAGCAGGACGGCCTTGGACAGCGGTGGCCGGTCGTAGGGCTGGTGGGGTTCGGCGCCGATCAGGGTCACCGTGCCGGTGAAGCCCCGCTCGCGCAGCGCGACCGCGGTCTGCACGCCGGCCATGCCCGCGCCGACGACGACCACGCGCTCCGGCGACCCGCCGTCCCCGCGTCCCAGCCCGCTGTTCACGCTCACCCGATCACCATAGACAACTGACACTTCATCAGGCCCCGGCTTCCCGTGCCTCGGGCGTCAGCCGTCATACCCCGTGACCTGCTCCACCACACTCGTCCCGCTGCCGTCCTGCGACTCCCACGCCCAGCTCTCCTCCAGGCGCACCCGCCCGTCGGGCAGTTCCACGACCGTGGAGCGGCAGTGCCCGCCGGACGTGGTGCCGTCGGTCCTGAGCTGCACGTACCGGAAGTCGAGCCGGTCGCCCTGCCGGGTGCCCACCAGGTGGCCGCGCACGACGTCACCGCCCGCGTACTCGGCCCAGATCTCGCCGTCCTTCTCGTGGTAGGTGAACCGCGTGGAGGTGCCCACCTGACCTGGGGCTTGGTCGGCCACGGGGGCGAGGACGAGTCCGTCGAGCGAGCGGGGCACGGTTCGGGGCTCCCTTACTGAGGCGATCGGCACGGGCTAGGGTGGCCACCGTAAAGCACTCGCGGGAGCCCGGACGCACCGGGCTGAGAGGGAGGCTGGCGGCCTCCGACCGTACGAACCTGATCCGGGTCATGCCGGCGAAGGGAGGGGCTGGACGCCCATGTCGTCACGTACGTCCGACGTCCTTGTCATCGGGGGCGGGATCATCGGCCTGGTCACCGCGTGGCGGGCCGCTCAGCGGGGCCTCGCCACGGCCGTGGTGGACCCCGAACCGGGGGGCGGGGCCGCCCGGGTGGCCGCCGGGATGCTGGCCGCCGTCACCGAACTGCACTACGGGGAGCAGGCCCTGCTGGGTCTCAACCTCGCCTCGGCCCGCCGCTACCCGGAGTTCGCGGCCGAGCTGACCGAGCTGACCGGCCAGGACCTCGGCTACCGGCCCAGCGGCACACTGGCCGTCGCGCTCGACGCCGACGACCGGGCCCACCTGCGGGAACTGCACGCGCTGCAGCGGCAGTCGGGGCTGGAGTCCGAGTGGCTGTCGGGGCGGGAGTGCCGACGGCTGGAGCCGATGCTGGCGCCCGGTGTGCGCGGCGGGCTGCGCGTGGACGGCGACCACCAGGTGGACCCCCGGCGGCTGGCGGCGGCGCTGGTGACCGCCTGCGAGCGGGCGGGTGTGGTCTTCCACCGGGAGTGGGCCGAGCGCCTGACGGTCGCCGGGGAGCGGGCCGCCGGAGCCGTGACCCGCGCGGGCTCGGCCCTCTCCGCCGACCAGGTGGTGCTCGCCGCCGGCAGCCTCAGCGGGCGGTTGGCGGGCGTCCCGGACCACGTGCTGCCTCCGGTGCGGCCGGTGAAGGGCCAGGTGCTGCGGCTGACCGTGCCGCGCCGCCACGCGCCGTTCCTGAGCCGGACGGTGCGCGCCGTGGTGCGCGGCAGCCACGTCTACCTGGTGGCGCGCGAGGACGGCGAGCTGGTCGTGGGCGCCACCAGCGAGGAACTGGGCTGGGACACCACGGTGACCGCGGGCGGCGTCTACGAGCTGCTGCGGGACGCGCACGAGCTGGTGCCCGGCATCACCGAGCTGCCGCTCACGGAGACCCGCGCGGGACTGCGCCCCGGCTCCCCCGACAACGCGCCGCTGCTCGGCCCCACCGGACTGGACGGGCTGCTGCTGGCCACCGGCCACTACCGCAACGGGGTGCTGCTCACGCCGGTCACCGGTGACGCCCTCGGCCAGGTGCTGGCCACCGGGGAGCTGCCGGAGGTCGCTCGCCCCTTCACGCCGAAGCGGTTCACCCGGGCGGAGCAGCCGGCATGAACGTCCCGGTCACCATCTCCGTCAACGGGCAGCGGCGCGAGATCGCCCCCGGCACGGCGCTCGACGCCGTCGTACGGCACCTGACCGCGGCCCCCTCGGGGGTGGCCGCCGCCCTCAACGAAACCGTCGTCCCGCGCGCGCAGTGGCCCGCCACGGTCCTCTCCGAGGGTGACCGGGTGGAGGTCCTGACCGCCGTCCAAGGAGGCTGACCATGGCCGACGATCCCCTCGTCCTCGGCGGTACGTCCTTCACGTCCCGCCTGATCATGGGCACCGGCGGCGCCCCGAGCCTTGAGGTGCTTCAGCGGGCGCTGGTCGCGTCCGGCACGGAGCTGACGACGGTGGCGATGCGGCGTGTCGACCCGTCGGTGCACGGGTCCGTGCTGTCGGTGCTGGACCGGCTCGGGATCCGGGTGCTGCCGAACACCGCCGGATGTTTCACCGCGGGCGAGGCCGTGCTCACCGCCCGGCTGGCCCGGGAGGCGCTCGGCACCGACCTGGTCAAGCTGGAGGTCATCGCCGACGAGCGGACCCTGCTGCCGGACCCGATCGAGCTGCTGGACGCGGCGGAGACGCTGGTGGACGACGGTTTCACCGTGCTGCCGTACACGAACGACGACCCGGTGCTGGCGCGCCGGCTCCAGGACGTGGGCTGTGCGGCGATCATGCCGCTGGGGTCGCCGATCGGGTCGGGCCTCGGGATCCGCAACCCGCACAACTTCCAGCTGATCGTGGAGCACGCGCGCGTACCGGTGATCCTCGACGCGGGCGCCGGTACGGCGTCGGACGCGGCGCTGGCGATGGAGCTGGGGTGTGCCGGCGTGATGCTGGCGTCGGCGGTGACGCGGGCGCAGGAGCCGGTGCTCATGGCCGACGCGATGCGGCACGCGGTGGAGGCGGGGCGGCTGGCGTACCGGGCGGGGCGGATTCCCCGCCGGCATTTCGCGGAGGCGTCCTCTCCCTCGCAGGGCCTGGCCCGGCTGGATCCGGAGCGGCCGGCCTTCTGAGTCCCCGCGCCCGGCGGCGGCGCCGGGCGGCAGTCCTTCGCGTACACGTCACAGGTCGGCTGCAGTCGTGCGGTGATCGGGTGGATCGGGTGGGGGTGTCGGTGGCGGCTCGTAGACTCGCTGCGTGGACACGACCCTTCAGGACCCCCTCGTCGGGCAGGTGCTCGACGGTCGGTATCGCGTCGAGGCGCGGATCGCGGTCGGCGGGATGGCCACGGTCTACCGGGCCGTGGACACCCGCCTGGACCGCGTGCTCGCGCTGAAGGTGATGCATCCCTCACTCGCGGTGGACGGCGCGTTCGTGGAGCGCTTCATCCGCGAGGCCAAGTCGGTCGCCCGGCTGGCCCACCCGAACGTGGTGCAGGTCTTCGACCAGGGGACCGACGGGTCGTACGTCTATCTGGCCATGGAGTACGTCGCCGGGTGCACCCTGCGCGACGTGCTGCGCGAGCGGGGCGCCCTGCAGCCGCGGGCGGCGCTGGACATCCTGGAACCGGTACTGGCCGCGCTCGGCGCCGCGCACCGCGCCGGTTTCGTGCACCGCGACATGAAGCCCGAGAACGTGCTGATCGGGGACGACGGCAGGGTCAAGGTCGCCGACTTCGGCCTGGTGCGGTCGGTGGACACGGTGACCAGCACCACGGGGGCCGTCCTCGGCACCGTCTCGTACCTGGCGCCGGAGCAGATCGAGCAGGGCACCACGGACGCCCGGGCCGACGTGTACGCCTGCGGCGTGATGCTGTACGAGATGCTCACCGGTGACAAGCCGCACTCCGGGGAGACCCCCGCGATCGTTCTGTACAAACACCTCCACGAGGACGTGCCGCCGCCCTCCGCCGCCGTGCCGGGCCTGGCGTACGAGCTGGACGCGCTGGTCGCCTCGGCGACCGCCCGCAACGCCGACGTCCGCCCGCACGACGCGGTGGCACTGCTGGCCCAGGCGCGCGAGGCGCGCGCCGGGCTCGGCGAGGAGCAGCTGGACGCCACGCCGCCGCAGGCCCGCTCCGCCGGGCACGACAACGCCGAGGACCGCACCAGCGTGATCCCGCGTGCGCTGACGGTGCTCAGGCCGCTGCCGGTGAACGAGGACGAGCCCGACGAGGGCGGTGCCGGCGGTGCCGACGGGGTGCACCGGACCTCGCGTCTCGCCGCCCCGCCCCCTCCCCCGCTCCCGCCGCGCCGGCGGGGGGTGCGGCCCCGGCTGCTCGCCGTGGTGACCGCCGTCCTGCTGGTGCTGGGCGTCGGCGCGGGTGTCTGGTACATCAACGCCGGCCAGTTCACCACCGTCCCCGCGGTGCTGACGCAGACCGAGCAGCAGGCCACGGACCGGCTGGCGGACGCCGGACTGGGCGTGAAGGTGGAGCGCGACTTCAGTGACACCGTCGAGCGCGGCCGGGTGATCAGCACCGATCCCGGGCCGGGCTCCCGGGTGCGCGGCGACGCCTCGGTGACGCTGGTGGTCTCCCAGGGCCCGCAGACGGTGCGGGTCCCGGACGTGACGGACACCCGGCTGGACAAGGCCCGGGAGCGGCTGAAGGCGGAGGGGCTGGCACCGGGCCTGGTCACGGAGGAGTTCAGTGACGACGTGCTCAAGGGCTTCGTGATCAGCAGCGACCCGGGGCCGGGCACCGACCGGCGGGCGGGTTCGGCCGTCGCCCTGGTCGTCAGCAAGGGCCGCCCCGTGGAGGTTCCCGACGTCACCGGCACGGACCTGGAGGACGCCCGGGCGGAGCTGGAGGCGGCCGGCCTGCGGGTGACGGTCGCCGCCGAGGAGGTCAACTCCGAGTTCGACAAGGGTGAGGTCGCCGTCCAGTCCCCGGAGGCGGACAGCCGGGCCGCCGAGGGCGACACCGTCACGCTGACCGTGTCCAAGGGACCGGTGATGGTCGAGGTCCCGGACGTGGTGGGCGACAGCGTGGACGACGCGAAGGAGGCGCTGGAGGGCGCCGGCTTCAAGGTGAAGGAGGACCGCGGCATCCTCGGGTTCTTCGGGGACACCGTGAAGAGCCAGTCCGTGGACGGCGGGGACACCGCGCCCAAGGGGTCCACGATCACGATCACCATCCGGTGACGGGACGGTCCGCGCGGCGTGTCACCCTGGACGGGTGACACGCCAGTACCGCCCCTCCGGCCAGCAGTTCTCCTTCCCCTCCCGCAACCCCGTCGGCAGCCATGTCCCGGTGGCCGGCGGCCTGCACTCCACCGGCCTGGCCTACGCCCGTGACCTCGCGGCGGAGACGGTGCAGGTCTTCGTCGCCAACCCGCGCGGCTGGGCCACGCCCGCCGGGAACGCGGCGCAGGACGAGGCGTTCCGCGAGGCGTGCGCGGCCGAGTCGGTCCCGGCGTACGTCCATGCCCCGTACCTGATCAACTTCGGCTCGCACACCGAGGCGACCGTGGAGCGGTCCGTGCTGTCGCTGCGGCACTCGCTGCGGCGGGGGCGGGCGATCGGCGCGCTGGGTGTGGTGGTGCACACCGGCAGCGCGACCGGCGGCCGGGACCGCTCGGTGGCGCTCGGGCAGGTGCGCGAGCGCCTGCTGCCGCTGCTGGACGAGCTGACCCACGACGACGACCCGTACCTGCTGATCGAGTCGACCGCGGGGCAGGGGTCCTCGCTGTGCTCGCTCGCCGAGGACTTCGGGCCGTACTTCGAGGCGCTGGACGCGCATCCCAGGCTGGGCGTGTGCCTGGACACCTGCCACATCTTCGCCGCCGGGCACGACCTGACCGGCCCGGACGGCATGCACCGGACGCTCGACGAGCTGGTCGGCACCGTCGGCGAGGGCCGGCTGAGGCTGATCCACGCCAACGACTCCAAGGACGTCGCGGGCGCGCACAAGGACCGGCACGAGAACATCGGCGCCGGACACATCGGCGAGGACCCGTTCCGGGCCCTGATGAGCCACCCGGCCACCGAGGGCGTACCCCTGGTCATCGAGACGCCCGGCGGCAAGGAGGGGCACGCGGCGGACGTGGAGCGGCTGAAGAAGCTGCGCGACGGCTGACCCGTCAGAGCTCCGGCCCCTCCCCCGGCTCCTCCTGGTAGGAGTAGCGCTGTTCCTTCCAGGGGTCGCCGATGTTGTGGTAGCCGCGCTCCTCCCAGAAGCCGCGCCGGTCGGCGGTCATGTACTCCACGCCCCGGACCCACTTCGGGCCCTTCCAGGCGTAGAGGTGGGGGACGATCAGGCGCAGCGGGAAGCCGTGCTCGGCGGTGAGGAGTTCGCCGTCCTTGTGGGTGGCGAAGATCGTGTCCTCGGCGGTGAAGTCCGACAGGCGCAGATTGGAGCTGAAGCCGTACTCCGCCCAGACCATCACATGGGTGACCTCGGGGGCGGGCGGGGCGATGTCCAGGACGGTCCGCGCGGGGATGCCGCCCCACTCGGCGCCGAGCATGCTGAACTTCGTCACGCAGTGCAGATCGGCCTCGACGGTGGTGTACGGCAGGGCCGTGAACTCCTCGTGGGTCCAGCAGTGCTTGGCGCCGTCAGCCGTGGCGCCGAAGACGCGGAACTCCCAGCGCTCGGGCCGGAACTTGGGGACGGGACCGTAGTGGGTGACCGGCCAGCCGCGCTGTACCCGCTGTCCCGGCGGTAGCTCGGACGCCGCTGCTTCTCCTGTCGCTCGCTCCACCGGATGACCCATGTCTCCCATCCTGACAGACCCGGCACGGTGCACATGACCAGCCCATCCATAAATCCGGCAAACCAGGTGAAACCTCACTAAGCTTGCGCTTACTTACTAAGTACGCACTTACTGGACGATCTTCCGTGCCGGTGCGAGGATGCCGCCGCAACCTCATCTCCCCCATGTGGAAGGAGCCGCTGCGATGCAGGGCGACCCCGAGGTCATCGAATTCCTCAACGAGCAGCTCACCGGCGAGCTCACCGCGATCAACCAGTACTTCCTGCACGCGAAGATGCAGGAGAACCTCGGCTGGACCAAGCTCGCGAAGTACACGCGCCACGAGTCGTTCGACGAGATGAAGCACGCCGAGGTGCTCACCGACCGCATCCTGTTCCTGGAGGGGCTGCCCAACTACCAGCGGCTGTTCCACGTGCGGGTGGGGCAGACGGTGAAGGAGATGTTCGAGGCCGACCGGGAGATCGAGGTCGAGGCGATCGACCGGCTCAAGCGGGGCATCAAGGTGATGCGCGAGAAGGGCGACATCACGTCGGCGAACATCTTCGAGGACATCCTGGCCGACGAGGAGCACCACATCGACTACCTGGACACCCAGCTGGACCTCGTGGAGAAGCTCGGCGAGGCGCTGTACATCGCCCAGCTGATCGAGCAGCCGGAGAGCTAGGCGCGGGCCGGGCGTGGGCCGGCTACCAGCTAGGCGGCCTCGTCCAGACCGGTGAGCGCGGGCCTGCCCTGCTCGACGAGGTCCCGGCGGGGGTACGCGCCACGGCCGAGGAGCGCCTGGATCCGTCGTACGCACGAGCCGCAGTCCGTGCCCGCCTTGCAGGCGGAGGCAATCTGGCGCGGAGTGCAGGCACCGTTCTCGGCATGGTGCCTGACCTGCTGCTCGGTGACGCCGAAGCAACTGCAGACGAACACCCGGCCCACCTCCCGATCAGGATCGCTGTACCTACTGCCATCCCGTTTTCCGGTGAGGCAAACCTAACCTTAGCCCGGGTGGGAAGCTCACGAAAGAGCGAAGGGGCGCGGATCCCGTGTGATCCGCGCCCCTTTTGTGCCCTGTGCCTACTGGTCCCGGTACATCTCCGCGACGAGGAACGCCAGGTCCAGCGACTGGCTGCGGTTCAGCCGCGGGTCGCAGGCCGTCTCGTAGCGCTGGTGCAGGTCGTCGACGAAGATCTCGTCGCCGCCGCCCACGCACTCGGTGACGTCGTCGCCGGTCAGCTCGACGTGGATGCCGCCCGGGTGGGTGCCGAGGCCCTTGTGGACCTCGAAGAAGCCCTTCACCTCGTCGAGCACGTCGTCGAAGCGGCGGGTCTTGTGCCCGGAGGCCGCCTCGAAGGTGTTGCCGTGCATCGGGTCGGTCACCCAGGCCACCACCGCGCCGGACGCCGTGACCTTCTCCACCAGCTCGGGGAGCTTGTCGCGGATCTTGTCGGCGCCCATCCGGACGATGAAGGTC
Organism: Streptomyces sp. bgisy159; assembly: GCF_965341775.1. GTDB lineage: Bacteria > Actinomycetota > Actinomycetes > Streptomycetales > Streptomycetaceae > Streptomyces. The sequence continues at coordinate 208,432 of NZ_CBDQZH010000008.1, forward strand.
AGCCGGCCCGGCTCGCGCTCCGGGTCCAGGCGCTCGATGTACTGCAGCGCCTCCTCGGCCGTGGTGCTCGGGCCGAGCTTGATGCCGATCGGGTTGCGGATCCGCGAGGCGAACTCGACGTGCCCGTGGTCCAGCTGGCGGGTGCGCTCACCGATCCACACCATGTGCGCCGAGACGTCGTAGAGGTGTCCGGTGCGCGAGTCGACGCGGGTGAGCGCGGACTCGTAGTCCAGCAGCAGCGCCTCGTGCGAGGAGAAGAACTCGACGGTCTTGAACTCCTCCGGGTCGGCCCCGCAGGCGTGCATGAAGTTCAGCGCGTTGTCGATCTCGCGCGCCAGCTGCTCGTAGCGCTGGCCCGACGGGGACGACTTCACGAAGTCCTGGTTCCAGGCGTGCACCTGGCGCAGGTCGGCGTAGCCGCCGGTGGTGAAGGCGCGCACCAGGTTCAGCGTGGACGCCGAGGCGTGGTACATCCGCTTGAGCCGCTCGGGGTCCGGGATCCGGGCCGCCTCGCTGAACTCGAAGCCGTTGACGGAGTCGCCGCGGTAGGTCGGCAGGGTCACGCCGTCCCGGGTCTCGGTCGGCTTGGAGCGCGGCTTGGAGTACTGGCCGGCGATACGGCCGACCTTCACCACGGGCACGGACGCGGCGTACGTCAGCACGGCGCCCATCTGGAGCAGCGTCTTCAGCTTGTTGCGGATGTGGTCGGCGGACACCGCGTCGAAGGCCTCGGCGCAGTCGCCGCCCTGGAGGAGGAACGCCTCTCCCTTGGCGACGGACGCCATCCGGGCGCGCAGCTGGTCGCACTCGCCCGCGAAGACGAGCGGAGGATACGACTCGAGGTCCGCAACGACTGCGCGCAGAGCCTCGGGGTCGGGGTACTCGGGCTGCTGCGCCGCGGGCAGATCTCGCCAGGTGTTGCCAGCGCTCGCGCTGGTCTTAGCGTTCACGGTCACGCACTCCACATTACGGGGTCGGGTCCACCGGTTTTCGGCTGGCTCGACAGATGAGACGGAGCCCTCGGCCGCCGCGGTATTTCCCATGAGTAACAGCAGCCCCTCGTTGAACGCTGGACCTCATAGGTGCGATCTACACGCAAGCAGGGATCGGCCTTCAGGGGATTCCGGACCGACAGGGGTAGGGACTTGAGCGCGGGCCATCGCAGAAACCGCAAGAAGAAGAGACTGCTCGTCTACGGCGTGGCCTCGGTGGTGGTGGCGGCGGCCACGGCCGGCACGCTGGCCCTGGCCTCGCCCGGCCTGCTGGGGTCCGACGACTCACCGGCCGAGGCGCCGTCGCTGCAGAGCGCGTTCGCCCGGGCCGCCGCGGAGTTCGACGTACCGCAGAACGTGCTCATGGCGGTCTCCTACCGGCAGACCCGCTGGGAGGACCACGACGGGCGGCCGTCCACCACCGGCGCCTACAACGTCATGGCCCTCACGGACGTCGACGCGGAGGACCTCGGCGACGGCAAGGACGGCGACACCGACGAGCGCGAGCACCTGCTCGACCACATGAACCTCAGTGGCGAGCCGGCCGTCGAGAAGCACTTCGACGCCGCGAAGGCGCTCAGGAGCCTGAAGAAGAAGGCAGTCGACACCGCCGACCCGCGCCTGCACACGCTGGACGAGGCCGCCGGGCTGATCGACGTCTCGCCGCAGGAGGTGCAGGACGACCCCCTGCAGAGCATCCGGGCGGGTGCGGCGCTCCTCGCCGAGTACCAGAAGGCGGCCACCGGCTCACTGCCCGAGGACCCCGGCGCCTGGTACCCGGCCGTGGCCCGCGCCAGCCAGGCCACCGACCGCAAGGGCGCCGACCTCTTCGCCGCGCGGGTGTACGAGTCGATCAGGAAGGGTGAGCGCCGGGTCACCACGGGGGGCGAGACCCTGACCCTGCCGGCCGACCCGGCCGTCCGGCCGCGGAAGTCCGACGACTTCGACCTCGCGGCGGCCGCAACGACCACCACCGCCTCCCCCGACTGCCCGGCCGGCCTGAACTGCGACTTCCGCCCCGCCGCCTACCAGCAGAACGGCACCATCGACGACTGGGGCAACTACAGCGTCGCGAGCCGCCCCGCCACCGGCCACGAGATCCGCTACATCCTGCTGCACGACACCGAAGGCAGCTACGACAGCTCGCTGGGGGTCTTCCAGAACTCCCGCACCTACGCCAGCGCCCACTACCTGATCCGCGCCTCGGACGGTCTGGTCACCCAGATGGTCGAGAACAAGAACGAGGCGTGGCATGCCGGCAACAAGAGCATGAACATGCACTCGATCGGCATCGAGCACGAGGGCTACGCGATCAAGGACGGCAGCTGGTACACCGAGCCGGAGTACGAGTCCTCCGCCGCACTGGTGAAGTACCTGGCCGCCAAGTACGACATCCCGCTGGACCGCGAGCACATCATCGGCCACGACGAGGTCCCGGGCCCCCTGGACACCAACGTCGCCAAGCAGCACTGGGACCCGGGCCCCTTCTGGGACTGGAACCACTACATGCAGCTGGTCGGCGCCCCGACCGGGGCCGGCGGCGCCGGCGGGGTCTACAAGGCCGGCCAGCTGATCCGCGTCGTCCCGCCCTTCACCACGGCGAACCAGCCGAAGCTGACGAACAACGGCGCCGCGGTCGCCACCCAGCCGGCCAACTTCACCTACCTGTACTCGTCGCCCTCCACGAGCTCCGCCCCGATCACCGACCCGTACCTCGGCTCGATCTCCTCCACCGAGGGCTGGAACTGGGGCAACAAGGTCGTGGCCGGCGGCGAGTACGTCGTCGCCGAGGCACGCGGCGACTGGACCGCCATCTGGTACGGCGGCCAGAAGGCCTGGTTCTACAACCGCGGCGGCCGGTTCGCCACGGCCGTCGGCACCCAGAGCGTGGTCAGGCCCAGGGCCGGCCTCGGCAGCGTCCCGGTCTACGGCCGCACCTACCCGGAGGACGCCGCGTACGACGGCACCGACGTGCCGGTCCAGGACGCGAACACCGACCCGCTGACCAAGTACACCGTCCCCGCCGGCCAGACGTACACGCTGGCGGGCTCGGAGGTGACCGGCTCCTACTACAACAGCGGCACCTACGACGGCTCCGGCGCCGGCTCGCGCACGGTGGTCGTGGGCGGCACCGACACGTTCTACCCGATCCGCTTCAACCACCGGCTGGCCTGGGTGCGCGCCTCGGACGTCGACGTGGTGAACAGCACCGCCCCGGACCCGGCCACCGACCGCTACGACATCCTCGGCCGTGACTCCTCGGGCGTGCTGTGGCAGTACCAGGGCACCGGCAGCGGCTCCACGCCGTTCCTCAGCCGCTACCGGGCCGGCTGGGGCTGGAACATCTACACCATGGTGACGTCCCTGACGGCGCTGCGCGCGGACGGCACCGGCGACATGACGGCGCGCGACAAGGACGGCGTGCTCTGGTACTACAAGGGCAGCGGCGACCCGTCGGCGCCCTACCTGCCGCGCACCAGGGTCGGCGCGGGCTGGAACATCTACGACGTCGTCACCGGCGCCCGCGACCTCACCGCCGACGGCCGGCCCGACATGGTCGCCCGCGACCGGGACGGCGTGCTCTGGCTCTACCAGGGCACCGGCGACACCGCGCGGCCGTTCCTGCCCCGCACCCGCATCGGCGCGGGCTGGCAGATCTACGACGCCCTGACCGACACCGGCGACTTCACCGCAGACGGCAAGGCCGACCTGATCGCCCGGGACACCGACGGCGGACTCTGGCTCTACCGGGGCACCGGCAACGCCACCGCCCCCTACGCCCCCCGGACGAAGATCGGCTGGGGCTGGAACATCTACGACCTGCTGCTCGGGCCGAGCGACCTCGACCGCGACGGCAGGCCCGACCTGATCGCCCGGGACCCGGACGGCGGACTGTGGCTCTACCGGGGCACCGGCAACGCCACCGCCCCCTACACCTCCCGGACGAAGATCGGCTGGGGCTGGAACATCTACGACATGATCGTCTGACCCGCGCGCGTCCGGCGACCGACCGCCCGCGGCGCCACAGCCGTCCCACATCACGGGACGTGCTGGGGCGCCGCGGGCGGATGCGCTACAGTCCCTCGCATGCACGCGCCGACGCACCAGAACTGGTGGTGGACCGCTCATCCGGCGGCCCACTGACTGCGCGTACGCAAGACTTCGCGAAGGCCGCCCGAGGGGCGGCCTTCGGCGTGTCCGGGGTCGTTCCTCACCGACATCGACGTCATGACATCGACGGAAGAGGACCCATGGATCTCGCACAGCTGGCGCACGACACCCGCCCCTTCGCCCTGCTGCGGCGCCGCACCCCGGGCCGGACCCCCGACGTGGTCGAGGTCCTGATCGGCCCGGTCGCCACGCGCGAGCGGCTCGCCGACCTCCCCGACGAGGGGCTGGCCCTGGTCCCGTTCCGGCAGATCCGCGAGCGCGGCTTCGACGTGCGCGACGACGGCACCCCGCTGACGGTGCTCACCCCCGAGGAGACCCACACCGTGTCCCTGCGGGAGGCCCTGGACCGGCTGCCCGCGCACGACGTGCGGGTCGAGGGCGGCGGCTTCGACGTCGGCGACGAGGAGTACGCCGAGATCGTCGGCCGGGTGCTGCGGGACGAGATCGGGCGCGGCGAGGGCGCCAACTTCGTCATCCGGCGGACCTACGAGGGGGAGATCCCGGGGTTCTCCCGCGCCGACGCGCTGGCCCTGTTCCGGCGGTTGCTGGAGGGCGAGCGGGGCGCCTACTGGACGTTCCTCGTGCACACCGGGGAGCGGACGCTGGTCGGCGCCAGCCCGGAGGTGCACGTCCGGATGGCCGGCGGCACGGTCGTCATGAACCCGATCAGCGGCACGTACCGCTATCCGGCCGAGGGGCCGACGCCCGAGCACCTGCTGGACTTCCTCGCCGACGGCAAGGAGATCGAGGAGCTGTCGATGGTCGTCGACGAGGAGCTGAAGATGATGTGCACCGTCGGCGACATGGGCGGCGTCGTCGTCGGGCCGCGCCTGAAGGAGATGGCGCACCTCGCGCACACCGAGTACGAACTGCGCGGACGTTCCTCGCTGGACGCGCGGGAGGTGCTCCGGGAGACCATGTTCGCGGCGACGGTCACCGGCTCCCCGGTACAGAACGCCTGCCGGGTGATCGAGCGTCACGAGGTGGGCGGGCGGGCCTACTACGCCGGTGCGCTGGCACTGCTGGGCCGGGACTCCGGGGGCACGCAGACCCTCGACTCCCCGATCCTCATCCGCACCGCGGACATCTCCGCCGACGGCCGGCTGCGGGTGCCCGTCGGCGCGACCCTGGTACGCGGCTCCGACGCGCGCGGCGAGGTCGCGGAGACCCACGCGAAGGCGGCGGGCGTCCTGGCCGCGCTCGGCGTGCGGCCGGCCCGGCCCCGCGAGGAGCGGGCGCTGCCGCGGCTGGCCGACGACCCCCGGGTGCGCGCCGCCCTCGACGGGCGCCGCTCCTCGCTGGCCCCGTTCTGGCTGCGGATGCAGGGGCCGGCCGCGCCGGAGTCGGCACTCGCCGGGCACGCCCTGGTCGTCGACGGCGAGGACACCTTCACGGCGATGCTCGCGCACGTGCTGCGTTCCAGCGGCCTGGACGTGACGGTGCGGCGCTACGACGAACCGGGGCTGCGGGACGCCGTACGGGCGCACCGGGGCCCCCTCGTGCTCGGCCCCGGGCCGGGCGACCCGTCCGACCTCGGCGACCCGAAGATGCGGTTCCTGCGCGAGCTGACCGCCGAGGTGCTGCGCGACCACGGGCAGGGGGTCCTCGGCGTGTGTCTCGGCCACGAGCTGATCGCGGCCGAGCTGGGGCTGGAGATCGTCCGCAAGGAAGTCCCGTACCAGGGCGCGCAGACGACAGTCGACCTGTTCGGACGGCCGGAGACGGTCGGCTTCTACAACAGCTTCGCGGCGCGCTGCGACGACGACGCCCACACGGCGCTGGCCGCGCGCGGCGTCGAGGTGAGCCGGGCCTCCAATGGCGAGGTGCACGCGGTACGGGCGGCCGGGTTCGCCGGGGTGCAGTTCCACCCCGAGTCGGTGCTGACGCTGAACGGTGCCGCGATCGTGCGGGAGCTGATGGCTCAGCTGCGCGGCACCAGCACGTTCTCCGAGCGGCGGCCGGCCGTGTAGTCGAGGACGTTGCCGAGGGTGGTGTCGATGATCTGGCTGACGGCGTCCACCGTGTAGTACGCCTGGTGGGAGGTGACCAGGACGTTGGGGAAGGTGACCAGGCGGGCCAGGGTGTCGTCCTCGATGGCCTCCAGGGACTTGTCGAGGAAGAACACGCCCGCCTCCGCCTCGTAGACGTCGAGGCCGACGCCGGTGAAGCGGCCCTCGCGCAGTTCGGCGACGAGGGCCGCGGTGTCGATGAGGCCGCCGCGGCTGGTGTTCACCAGGACCGCGTCGTCCTTCATCGCCTTCAGCGCCTGCGCGTCGATGAGCTGCTGGGTCTGCGGCGTGAGCGGCACGTGCAGGCTGATCAGGTCGGCCTCGGCGAGCAGTTGCTCCTTGGGGACGTACCGCATGCCGAGCTCCAGGCAGGCCGGGTTCTCGGCGACGTCCCAGCCGAGCAGCCGCATGCCGAAGCCGTGGGCGATCCGGGCGAACGCCTCGCCGATCTTGCCGGTGCCGAGGACGCCGACGGTGCGGCCGTGCATGTCACGGCCCATCAGCCCGTGGAGCCGGAAGTCGAAGTCCCGGGTGCGGCCGGCGGCGCGCACGATACGGCGGTTGACCGCCATGGCGAGGGTCCAGGCGAACTCGGCCACCGAGTAGGGCGAGTAGTACGACACCCTCGCGACGGTCATCGCCAGCCGCTCGGCCACGGGCAGGTCGACGTTGTTGAAGCCCGTCGACCGCTGGGCCACCATCTGGGTGCCGCCGGCCGCGAGGGTCTGCAGGACACGGTTGTTCAGGTCGCAGTTGACGCTGGTGGAGATCACCTCGTAGCCGAGCGCGATGGGCACGGTGTCCTCGTTGAGGAACACGTCGAGGCAGCGGACGTCGTGGTGCCCGGCGAACGCCCGCTCGATGAGGGGCTTCTCGTCGGCCTGCACTCCGAAGGCGAGGATCTCCATACCGGCGAATATACGGCCGGGCACGGCGCGGCGCGCCCCTCGGGGGCGGCGCCGCCGTGCCCGGCACGCGGCGGCGTCGCCCGGCGTGCGGGCCGCCGTCAGCCGAAGAACACCCCCACCTCGGTGTACAGCTGCGGGTCGACGGTCTTCGGGGCGCCCGTCGCCGTGGCGATCGGCACCCGGACGACGTCCGGGCCGCGCAGGGCGACCATCGTGCCGAAGTCGCCCTCGTGGGCGGCGTCGATGGCGTGCAGTCCGAAGCGGGTGGCCAGCCAGCGGTCGTAGGGGCTCGGGGAGCCGCCGCGCTGGAGGTGGCCGAGGACGGTGGTGCGGGCCTCCTTGCCGGTGCGGCCCTCGATCTCCCGGGCCAGCCACTCCCCCACCCCGGACAGCCGCGCCTGCCCGGACCCGCTGGGCGTGAGCACCACATGGCCGTCCCTGGGGCGGGCCCCGTCACCGACGACCACGATGGGCGCGTAGGAGGCGCGGAAGCGGGAGGTGACCCAGGCGCACACCTGGTCCACGTCGAAGGGCTGCTCGGGGATGAGGATGACGTTGGCGCCTCCGGCGAGCCCGGAGTGCAGGGCGATCCAGCCGGCGTCGCCGCCCATCACCTCGACGACCAGGACCCGCTTGTGCGACTCGGCGGTGGTGTGCAGCCGGTCGATGGCGCCGGTGGCGACGCCCACGGCGGTGTCGAAGCCGAGGGTGTAGTCGGTGCCCGGCAGGTCGTTGTCGATGGTCTTGGGTACGGCGACGCAGGGCAGCCCGTGCTCGTCGGCGAGCCGGGCCGCCGTGCCGAGGGTGTCCCGGCCGCCGATCGTGATCAGTGCCTCGACGTCGTGCTTGGCGAGGTTGTCACGGATGCGGCGGACACCGTTGTCGTAGTCGAGGGGGTGGGTGCGCGAGGTGCCGAGGATGGTGCCGCCGCGCGGGAGGGTGCCGCGCACCGCGGGGATGTCCAGGGGGACGGTGTCGCCGTCGAGGGCGCCGCGCCAGCCGTCCACGAACCCGACGAACTCGTGGCCGTACTCCTGTACGCCCTTGCGGACCACGGCCCGCACCACGGCGTTCAGGCCGGGGCAGTCGCGGCCTCCGGTGAGTACTCCGACGCGCATGGGGATGTCCCTTCGCCGCCTTGTGCGTGTGGGTGGTGTGCGTGCGTGTGTCGTGCGCTCACGCTCCACGCTAGCGGGGCGGACGGGGACGACGCGCCGGTTCAGGCGTCGTCGAGGCCCTTTTCTATGGCGTACCTGACCAGCTCCACCCGGTTGTGCAGTTGCAGCTTGCCGAGGGTGTTCTGCACGTGGTTCTGGACGGTGCGGTGGGAGATGACCAGACGCTCGGCGATCTGCTTGTAGCTCAGGCCCTTGGCGACCAGGCGCAGCACCTCGGTCTCGCGGTCGGTCAGCCGGGGCGCGCCGGGTTCGTCGGTGTCGGGGGCGGGGGCCGGCTCGGAGGCGAGCCGGCGGTACTCGCCGAGGACCAGCCCGGCGAGCCCCGGGGTGAACACCGGGTCCCCGTCGGCGGTGCGGCGCACCGCGTCCAGCAGTTCCTCCGTGGACGCCGACTTCAGCAGGTAGCCGGTCGCGCCGGACTTGACGGCCTCCAGCACGTCGGCGTGCTCACCGCTCGCCGACAGGACGAGGACGCGCACCCCGGGGTCGGCGGCCACGACCTCCTTGCAGACCTGGACGCCGGGCTTGGCGGGCAGGTTCAGGTCGAGGACGAGCACGTCCGGCCCGGCGGCCCGGGCGCGGCGCACGGCCTGGTCGCCGTCGCCCGCCGTGGCGACCACCTCGAAGCCCGACTCGGCCAGGTCGCGGGCGACCGCGTCCCGCCACATGGGGTGGTCGTCGACCACCATCACCCTGATCGGGCCGCGCCCCTGGTTCGCACTCATCGCAGTCCTGCCTTCCCCCGGGTGTTCGTCACGTCTTTCGGTACGGTCAGCTCGACCTCGGTGCCCTGCCCCGGGGTCGAGACCAGCTCGGCGGTCCCGCCGAGATCGCGCAGCCGTCCCCGGATGGACTGGGCCACGCCGAGCCGTCCCTCCGTCTCGGCCCGCGCCAGCCGGCCTGCCGGGATGCCGGGCCCGTCGTCCCGTACGGTGACGATCACCGAGTCCGGCTCGTCCTCGACGAGGATCCAGGCGCGGGCGCTCGGGCCGGCGTGCTGCCGCACGTTGTCCAGCGCGGCGCCGACGGCGGCGGCCAGTTCGCGGGCGGCGGCGGGGGGCAGGTCGACCGGGGCGCCGGGCTCGGCGAGCTGGACCCGCTCGCCGGCGTACGGGGAGAGCAGCGCGCGCAGGTCGACGCGGGCGTCGGCGTCCTCGCCGTCGTCCTCCTCGACGAGGCGGACGAACGCACCCTGGGCGGCGTCCTCCGACACCCGGGACACCGGGGTCAGCCCGCCGGAGACCAGGCCGCGCAGCGCCACCTCCTGCTCACCGGCCATCCGGCCCAGCTCGGCCGCCTCCCCGCCGAGTGCGGCGCCGCGCCGCTTCACCATCGCCAGGACCTGGAGCACGCCGTCGTGGATGTCCCGGGCGAGCCGCTCCCGTTCACGGGTGGCGGCCTCGATCTCCAGCGCGCGGGCCAGGGTGCGCTCGGAGGCGCGGGCCACCTCGACGACGTAGCCGATGGCGATGGAGGCGACCCAGACGAGGATCACGTTGTGGACGGTGTCGCGGGCCGGGTGGCCGCGCTCGACGAGGTTGGCGGCGGCGACGGTCGTGGAGGCGAACGCCGCCCAGCGCCAGCCGCCCTTGATGGCGTAGGCGAGGACCGAGCCGGCGGTCCATATCGACGGCAGCGTGGGGCCGCCGTCCTGGATGTGCCGGCCGGTGGCGGCCAGCGGGGTCAGGACGATGCCGGTGAGCGCGATGGCGAGGTCGGCGGCGAGGAAGCGCTTGGTGCAGACGGCGGCGTTCTGCACCCGGGGCAGGGTGGCGAGGGTCCAGAGCGCGAGGACGGCGTAGTAGGCGAGGACGAGGCCGGGGCGGTCGTAGTGGTCGCGGGCGGAGACGTACAGGCCGATCGCGTACAGCATGGTCAGGACGCGGAAGGCGGTGAGGGCACGCCACAGGGGCAGTTCCACCGACATCCGCATGACACGCTCGCGCCGGGCCATGGTCCCCCCTCGTCCGTCTGTCCTGCTCGGCCCCGCCCCGCCCCGGACGGCCCGCCCCCTACTCGGTTCTGTCGCGCTCGGCCTTCTCCTTCTCGGCCTTGTCCCGCTCGGCCTTGTCCCGCTCGGCCTTCTCCTTCTTGGCCTGTTCCTTCTCGGCCTGGGCGAGGGCCTTGTCGGCCTCCTTCTCCGCCTTGGCCGCCTCCGCGATCTGCCGCTTGGCGGCGGTCGCGTACATGTCGACGTACTCCTGACCGGAGAGCTTCATGATCTCGTACATGACCTCGTCGGTCACCGCGCGCAGCACGAAGCGGTCGCTGTCCATGCCCTGGTAGCGGCTGAAGTCCAGCGGCTTGCCGATGCGGATGCCGGGGCGCATGACCTTCGGCATCACCTGGCCGGGCGGCTGGATCTTCTCGGTGTCGATCATGGCGACCGGGACGACCGGGGCGCCGGTGGCGAGGGCCACGCGGGCCAGGCCGCCGGGCTTGCCGCGGTAGAGGCGGCCGTCGGGCGAGCGGGTGCCCTCCGGGTAGATGCCGAACAGCTCACCGCGCTCCAGCACCTCGACACCGCTGCGGATGGCGGCCTCTCCGGCCCCGCGCACGCCCGAGCGGTCCACCGGGAGCTGGCCGACCCCCTTGAAGAAGGCGGCCGTCAGCCGGCCCTTCACCCCGGGCGTGGTGAAGTACTCGGCCTTCGCGATGAACGTCACCTTGCGGTCGAGGACCGCAGGCAGGAAGAACGAGTCCGAGAACGACAGGTGGTTGCTCGCCAGGATCGCGGGGCCCTCGGCGGGCACGTTCTCCAGGCCCTCCACCCAGGGCCTGAAGATCATCTTCAGCGGTCCCCCGACGGAAACCTTCATCGCGCCGTACAACAACCGAGTGCCTCCTGTATGTGTCGAACAGACCTTAACCCGTCGGTGACCCGGCCGGTGCTGCCGAAGGGCCCGAAGGAACCCGGCGGGCCTGGTCGGTGTCGGTGCCGTCGCGTACGGTGAACCTCACGTCCCTCAGTGCACGTCCCTTCGTGAACGTCCCTCCTCAGAAGAACAGGAGACCGAGGTGCCGGTCCTTCCTGGAGCCGAGCCGTACCGCCATGAGGGCGGAGAGGTCGGGGTCCTTCTCTGTCACGGCTTCACCGGTTCCCCCCAGTCGCTGCGCCCCTGGGCCGAACACCTGGCCGGGCACGGCCTGAGCGTGTCCCTGCCGCTGCTCCCGGGCCACGGCACCCGCTGGGAGGACATGCAGCTCACCGGCTGGCCCGACTGGTACGCGGAGGTGGACCGCGAGCTGCGCGTCCTGCGCGAGCGCTGTACCGAGGTGTTCGTAGCTGGGCTGTCCATGGGCGGCGCCCTGGCGCTGCGTCTGGCGGCGCGCCACGGTGACGCGGTCAGGGGCGTGGTGGTGGTCAACCCGGCGAACAAGGTGCACGGGCTGTCGGCGTACGCCCTCCCGGTGGCGCGCCACCTGGTGCGGACCACGAAGGGCATCGCCAGCGACATCGCCCGGCCGGACGGCGCCGAGCTGGGCTACGACCGGGTGCCGCTGCACGCCGCCCACTCGCTGCGGAACTTCTTCCGGCTGGTGGACGGCGAGCTGCCGCAGGTCACCCAGCCGCTGCTGCTCCTGCGCAGCCCGCAGGACCATGTGGTGCCGCCGGCCGACTCGGCGCGGGTGCTGAACCGGGTGTCGTCGGTGGACGTGACCGAGATCCTGCTGGAACAGAGCTACCACGTGGCGACGTTGGACTACGACGCGGACCGGATCTTCGAGGAGAGCCTCTCGTTCATCGGCCGGCTCGCACCCCGGGCCGGGAAGGAAGGGACGACGGCAGGTGGCTGAGCACGACTCCGACCGTGAGGACGGTCTCGAACCGGAGGAGCAGAGCGTGCCCTTCGACGAGGCGGCCGCCTGGGCCGCGATCGTCGCCGGGTACGGGGACGAGCCCCCGGACCCGCCGGGCACCAAGCCCTTCAAGTCGGTCGAGGACCTGGCGCTGCTGGAGTCGCGGGCCAACGACGAGCCGGCCCCGGGCACGGGGACGGCCGGCGCGCAGGACGAGCGGGGCGTGACACGCGAGGAGGGCGAGCCGGAGGCCGATCCGGCCCGCCCGCTCGGCAGCTCGATCTCGTTCGCGCCCGGCGTCGGCGGCCCCCGCGACTACTCGCTCGCGGAGCCCGCCGACGGCGATCTCGGCGAGGACGACGAGGGCCACTTCGTCCCGCCGGAGCCGCCGCCGCTGCCGGCCGCCGACGCCACGGCCAAGTTCGCCTGGCTGGCGGTCATCGGCGGCCCGGTGCTCCTCCTGCTGGCGGTGCTCCTCGGCTGGGACATGACCTGGTGGCTCACCACCCTCGGCATCGGCGGCTTCCTCGGCGGCTTCGCCACCCTGGTGGTGCGGATGCGCACGGACGACGAGGACGACGGGGATCCGGGGCGGGGAGCGGTCGTCTAGCCGACTGGTCCTCGGCGTCCGGCCGGCTGGACGACCGGGACTTCGAGGTCGGCCAGGACCGGGAGGTGGTCCGAGGCCGTCCTCAGGTCCGTGGCGGTGATGCCGGGCAGGGCGGTGGGTACGCCGCAGGCGACCACCTCGACGCCCTTGGTGGCGAAGACGGCGTCGATGCGGCGGTCGGGGCCGGTCTGCGGGAAGGTGTTTTCGCCGCCCCAGGGGGCGGCGGCCACGCTCCAGCAGTCCTGGAGTTCGTCGGTGAGGCGCGCGAAGGCGGGGCCGCCGGGGCGTTCGTTGAGGTCGCCGCCCGCGACGGCGTGGTCCACGTCCATCGCGGCGAGGCGGTCGAGGAGCATGCCGGTCTGTGCGTGGCGTTCGGTGGCGTCGAGGCTGAGGTGACAGCTCACGACGCCGAGGCGGGCGCCGCCCAGGCGGACGACCGCCGTCGAGAAGCCGCGGCGGTGCAGGCCGGGGGTGAGCGGGAGGAGGACGTCCTCCGTGTGCTCGACGGTGGCGCGCAGGGAGCAGAGGAGGGCGGGGCCGGCGGCGGTCGCTCCGCCGGAGAGGACCACGAGGTCGGCGGCTCTGGCCAGGCGGGCCAGTTTCTTGCGCCAGCGGAAGAAGCGGGGGGCTTCCTGGACGAGGACCAGGTCGGGGGCGCACGCCCCGATGACCCGGGCCAGGGCGTTCTCGTCGTCGCGGAGGGAGCGGATGTTGTAGCTCAGGACGCGGATGAGCTCCATGTGGATCAATGTACGCCCACGGGGTGGGGGCGCGGGGGGACTACGCGGCCACCGGTGGTGTGTGGCGTGCCGCGCGCCCCCGCGCCCCTCGGGCAGGACGCCGGTCACATGATCGGGTCGGGCTCCCGCGCCAGGTCGGCGGCGCCGACGAGGCCCGCCTTGTTGCCGAGCCGCGCCGCCAGGACGTCGGCGACCGGGCGCCAGTTGCCCCCGACCAGCCAGCGCTTGTACGACTTGCGGATCGGGTCGAGGACCAGTTCGCCCTCGTCCGACAGGCCGCCGCCGACGATGAAGGCGGACGGGTCGAAGAGGGAGGCGAGGTCGGCGAGGCCGGCGCCCACCCAGCGGGCCAGCTCGCGGTAGGAGTCGACGGCGACCTTGTCGCCCTGGCGGGCGGCCATGGAGATGTGCTTGCCCTCGATGCCGTCGGGGGTGCCGTCGCCGAGGCCGAGCAGGACCTCCGCGTTCTCCGGGGTGGCGTTGGCGCGCTGCTTGGCGTACCGGACCAGGGCCCGGCCCGAGGCGTACTGCTCCCAGCAGCCCTGGGAGCCGCAGCCGCACAGCAGGCCGTCCGGCACCATGCGGATGTGGCCGAACTCGGCGGCGACGCCGAAGTGGCCGCGGCGCAGCTTGTTGCCGATGATGATGCCGCCGCCGAGGCCCGTGCCGAGGGTGATGCAGATGACGTTGCGGTGGCCCTTGCCCGCGCCGAACTTGTACTCGCCCCAGGCGGCGGCGTTGGCGTCGTTCTCCACGACGACGGGAAGGCCGGTGCGCTCCTGGACCTTCTCCTTCAGCGGTTCGTTGCGCCAGTCGATGTTGGGGGCGAAGTAGACGGTGGAGCGCTGCCGGTTGACGTACCCGGCGGCTCCGATGCCCACGCCGACGATCGCGTGCCCGGCCCGCGCGCCGTCCACCGCGGAGGCGATGGCGTCCACGATGGCCTCGGGCGTGGTGGGGGTCGGCACCTTGAAGGTCGACAGGATGTTGCCTTCCTCGTCGACCACGCCGGCCGCGATCTTCGTGCCGCCGATGTCGACGCCGATGGTGAGTCCCATGAATCCCTCAGTTTCGGTCGAGCCCCGCTAGGGCCAACCGTACCCGAGGCGGGAGTCAGTCCAAGTCGATGTGCTGCCCCGGGCCCCCGTCCTCCCCGCGGTCGGTGCGGTCGGGCCGGTCGCGGACGTCGTCGAGGCCGGTGTCGCGGGTGGTCCAGCGGTGCTCGTGGGACTGGACGGCCGAGCGGTAGGCGGCGAGGAGTTCGCCGCCGGCGGCGGCCAGGTGGTCGATGACGTCCGGGTTGCGTTCGATGACCGGTTCCACGGCGGCCTTGGCCTGGCGGACGACCTGCCGCACCACCTGCTCGGCCGCCGGTCCGGCGACCGAGCCGAGCAGCGGGGAGCGCAGTCCGGAGAGCCGGTCGGCGACGGCGTCGACGAACTTGCGCAGTTCCTCGGCGGCGGAGCCGGGCGGCGGGCCGTACTCCGTGCGGCGGCGGGCCTTCTCGGCCGCCAGGTCCTCGGCGCAGGCGGTCGCCCAGGCGTCGGCGTCGGCGGCGCGCTGAGCTTCTCCGACGGGCTCCTGCGCGGTGCCGTCGTTCTCGGGGCGCTCTTCGCTCATGACGGACTCCTGACTACGGTTCGTCTCTCCGACGTTACCCGAACGGCGGTACGGGGTTCACCGTGCGCGCGGCCACAGCTCGGGGTCCGGCGCGAACCGGACGGACAGCTCGCCGTCGCGCAGTCCGGCGCCGTCGACGGTGCAGCGGCGCAGCGCGGAGGGCAGCGCAAGGATGCGGCGGTGGGGGCCGGCGGTGACGACGAGTTCGTCGCCGCGCCGGACCAGGTCGAGGTCGTCGCGTATGGCGCCGGGCAGGGGGATGCGCCATACGAAGACCCGGTCGGCGCCCTCGGCGGCGGGCCGGTCGGCGACCGGCCACTCGACCGGGGGACGACCCGTGTTGACGGGACCCGGGTCGAGGGCGGCGAGGTCGTCGGCGCCGCGGGGGTCGCGGCCGAGGTGGGCGAGGGAGCGGACGTCGTCGTAGGTGTCCGTCCATTCCTGGAGCGTCTTGCGCTGCTGGGCGGCGAGTCCGGCGAGCCAGCCGTCGCTGCCGGTGCCGGGCTCGGGCAGCAGGCGGTTGGCGATCAGGGACTCGGCGCGCAGACCGCGCAGCGCGAGGCCGAGGGCGGCGTCGCGGACGGCGTCGGCGCCGGCCGGGCCCGGTTCGGCCACCAGCCGCACGGAGGTGCCGGGGTCGGTGACGACGGCGTCGACGGCGGCCAGCTCCAGGTCCCAGCGGGCCGCGGTGTCGTACAGCCACTCCGCGGGCATGGGGACGCCGGCGAGACGGCCGAGGACCGGGCGCAGGGCGCGGGCCGCCTGCCGTTCGGGGGGCAGCAGGCGGCGCAGGTAGCGGCGCAGTTCCTCGGGCAGGGACAGCAGGGCCAGGGCCTGGGGCGCCGGGGGGAGGTCCACGACCAGCAGGTCGTGCCGGTCGGCGAGGGCGGCGTCGCGCAGGGCGCGCAGCAGGGCGAGTTCCCCGGCGCCGGGCAGCGGGGTGACCTCCTCGGGGTCCAGCCGGGAGGCGCCCAGCAGGTCGAGGACGGTGGAGGCGCGCTCCTGGAAGGCGGCGAGGTCGTCGCGGAAGGCGGCGGCGGGGTCGGGCCGCCAGGCGGTGAGGTGCGGGCCGGCCGTCACGGGTGCGGCTCCGGTCCGCACGCCCAGCGCCGCGCCGAGGGTGTCCGAGCGGTCGGCGCTCAGGACGAGGGTGCGGGTGCCGTCGGCCGCGGCGGCGCGGGCGGTGGCCGCCGCGACGGTCGTCCGGCCGGAACCGCCGGGTCCCGTGATCAGGAGGGTGCGCATGCTCTGAACGGTAGTGGAGAGCCGGGGGCCGGCCGGTCGCCCGGCTCCCCGTGGCCGGCCGGCTACTCGCCCGATTCCACCCGCTTCTTCAGGCCGGCCAGCGCGCGGTCGATGATGACCTTCTCCGCCTTGCGCTTGATCATGCCGAGCATGGGGATCTTGACGTCGACGGTCAGCGAGTAGGTGACCTCGGTGGCCCCGTCACCGGCCGGCTTCAGCAGGTAGGAGCCGTCCAGCGAGCGCAGCATCTGCGACTTCACCAGCGTCCAGGAGACCTCGTTCGCGCCGGTCCAGGTGTACGCCAGCGTCTGGTCGTCCTTGATCGCCCCGGCGTCCATGACCAGCCGCACCTGCTCGGCGCGCCCCCCGGCGTCGGTGGCGAGGACCTCCGCCTCCTTCACCTCGCCGGTCCAGTCCGGGTAGCGGGCGAAATCGGCGATGACCGCCATGACGTCGGCCGGCGCCGCCTCGATGGTGATACTCGAACTGGTGTGTTCCGCCATCGCCTTGGCTCCTCCGGATGCGGGCCGATACTGGGGTACGTGCCGCACGCGCCGCGCACGCGTGTGCAGCGTGAAGGCTACCGCGCACCCGGCCGCCCGTTGACACCGCCCACCTGCGCGCTCTCACCACTCCAGCGCCCAGGGGCGCCCACTGCCCGCGAAGTGCCCGACGTTCACGCACTCCGTGGCGCCGATCCGCATCCGCCGGACCAGCGGCTGGTGGACGTGCCCGAACAGGGCGTAGCGCGGCCGGGTCCGGCGGATCGCGTCGAGCAGCGCGCGGCTGCCCCGCTCGAAGCGGCGCGCCACCGTGTCGTAGACCAGTTCGGGCACCTCCGGGGGGATGTGGGTGCACAGCACGTCCACCTCCCCGACGGCCTCGATCTTCGCGGCGTACTCCTCGTCGCTGATCTCGTACGGCGTCCGCATGGGGGTGCGCAGGCCGCCGCCGACGAAGCCGAAGACCCAGCCGCCGATCTCGGCCCGCTCCCCGTCGAGGACGGTGGTGCCGGGTCCGGCGTACTCGCGCCACAGCGGCGGCATGTCGACGTTGCCGTACGTGGCGTAGGTGGGGGTGGGGAACGCGGCGAACAGTTCGGCGTACTGCTTGCGCACCGCCTGTTCGATCACCGTCGCGCGGTCGGTGCCGATCCCCGCCCACAGTTGCGCGCCGAGCTCCCGCGCCTCCTCGTAGCGGCGGGCGGTGCGCAGTTCGACGATGCGGGTGGCGTTCTCCGCGCCGAACAGGTCGGGGAAGATGCCGCGCGAGTGGTCGGCGTAGTCGAGGAAGAGGACCAGGTCGCCGAGGCACACCAGGGCGTCCGCGCCCTCGCCCGCCCGGGCCAGGTCGCGGGCGTTGCCGTGCACATCGCTGACCACGTGGACGCGGGTGCCGCGGCCACCGGTGGAGGGGGATGCCATGTCGATCAAGGGTAGGCGGGTGCGGCGGGCGTGAACAGGGGCGGGTCCGCCCGCGCGCCCCCGGTTACTGGCTAGTCGTCAACGGCCTCGACTACCGTACGGACGAAGAAGCCCCATCCGTGTGACGCAGGGAACATCTCGCCGGGACCCCCTGTCGAAAAAGCCATACCGGCGGGTAACGTCCGGTCGGTCCAGTCGTGCTCAGGATTTCAACCAGCGGGTCCCCGACCCGTCGGCCGGCCTCCTGGGCACTTGCCCGAGCCTTGGACCGCACCGTCGCAGCACACAACGTCGTGGCGCCGGCGCCCTATGAGGAGCAGCAGTCTTGCGCGAGTTCAGCCTTCCGGCTTTGTACGAGGTCCCTGCGGACGGCAATCTCACCGACATCGTCCGCAGAAACGCCGCGCAGCACCCGGACGTGGCCGTGATCGCCCGCAAGGTCGACGGCGTCTGGCAGGACGTGACGGCCACCGCCTTCCTCGCCGAGGTGCGCGCCGCAGCCAAGGGGCTCATCGCCGCCGGGGTGCAGCCGGGCGACCGGGTGGGCCTGATGTCGCGCACCCGGTACGAGTGGACGCTGCTGGACTTCGCCATCTGGAGCGCCGGCGCGATCACCGTCCCGGTGTACGAGACCAGTTCGCCGGAGCAGGTGCGGTGGATCCTGTCGGACTCGGGGGCGACGGCGATCGTCACCGAGCTGGACAACCACACGGCGGCCGTGGAGGCGGTGCGTGAGGCGCTGCCCGCCCTCAAGCACGTCTGGCAGATCGAGGCCGGCGGCATCGAGGAGCTGGGCCGGCTCGGGCAGGACGTCGCCGACCGGACGGTCGAGGAGCGCAGCTCGCTCGCCAAGGCGGACGACCCGGCGACCATCGTGTACACCAGCGGCACCACGGGCCGGCCCAAGGGCTGTGTGCTGACGCACCGCAACTTCTTCGCGGACTGCGGCAACGTGGTGGAGCGGCTCCGCCCGCTGTTCCGCACCGGCGAGTGCTCGGTGCTGCTGTTCCTGCCGCTCGCGCACGTCTTCGGCCGGCTGGTGCAGATCGCCCCGATGATGGCGCCGATCAAGCTGGGCTGCGTCCCCGACATCAAGAACCTCACGGACGAGCTGGCCGCGTTCCGGCCGACGCTGATCCTGGGTGTGCCGCGGGTCTTCGAGAAGGTCTACAACTCGGCGCGGGCCAAGGCGCAGGCGGACGGCAAGGGCGCGATCTTCGACCGGGCGGCCGACACCGCGATCGCGTACAGCAAGGCGCTGGACGCCCCCTCGGGCCCGTCGATCGGGCTGCGGATCAAGCACAAGGTGTTCGACAAGCTGGTCTACGGCAAGCTGCGCGCGGTGCTCGGCGGCCGGGGCGAGTACGCCATCTCGGGCGGCGCCCCGCTGGGCGAGCGGCTGGGCCACTTCTTCCGCGGCATCGGCTTCACGGTGCTGGAGGGCTACGGCCTGACCGAGTCGACCGCGCCCACCGCGTTCAACCCGTGGGACCGCCAGAAGATCGGCACGGTCGGCCAGCCGCTGCCGGGTTCGGTGATCCGGATCGCGGACGACGGCGAGGTGCTGCTGCACGGCGAGCACATCTTCAAGGAGTACTGGAACAACCCGGGCGCGACGGCCGAGGCGCTGACCGACGGCTGGTTCCACACCGGTGACATCGGCACCCTCGACGAGGACGGCTACCTGCGCATCACCGGCCGCAAGAAGGAGATCATCGTCACCGCGGGCGGCAAGAACGTCGCCCCGGCCGTGATCGAGGACCGCATCCGGGCGCACGCGCTGGTCGCGGAGTGCATGGTGGTGGGCGACGGCCGGCCGTTCGTGGGCGCGCTGGTGACCGTCGACGAGGAGTTCCTGGGCCGTTGGTGCGCCGACCACGGCAAGCCGGCGGGTTCCACCGCGGCGTCGCTGCGCGAGGACCCGGACCTGCTCGCGGCGGTCCAGGCGGCGGTCGACGACGGCAACGCCGCGGTGTCGAAGGCGGAATCGGTGCGGAAGTTCCGCATTCTCCCCTCCCAGTTCACGGAGGACTCGGGCCACCTCACCCCGTCGCTGAAGCTCAAGCGGAACGTGGTGGCGAAGGACTACGCGGACGAGATCGAGGCGATCTACGCCAAGTAGTCCACGTAGTCCACGGCTCGCCGGCGGTGTGTCATGGCGCGGTGTCCTCGGCGAGGACCCGCGCCATGGTGCGTTCGGCGAGGGCGGTGATCGTGACGAACGGGTTCACCCCGATCGAGCCGGGGATCAGCGAGCCGTCGGTGACGTAGAGCCGCGGGCACCCCTTGACCCGGCCGTAGTCGTCGGTGGCCTCGCCCAGCACGCAGCCGCCGAGCGGGTGGTACGTGAAGTCGTCGGCGAAGACGCGGCCGGCGGCGCCGAACAGGTCGCAGCGGTAGATGGTGCCGTTGGCCGCGTTGATCCGGTCGAAGAGGTTGCGCGCCATGCCGGCGGAGACGGCGCTCTGGGCGCTGCTCCATCCCAGCCGCACCGACCCTGACGAGGCGTCGTACGTGAACGACGCCCGCTCGGGGTTCCCGGTGATCGCCAGGTAGAGGCTGACCCAGTGCTCCAGGCCGGTGGGCAGCGGGGCGATCTCCGCGAAGACCGGGTTGGCGGCGTTGTCCCAGTCGTCGATGCCCATGACCGGCATGGTCGACTGGTGGGCCCCGACGGTGTCCCACAGGTGGTTGGCGCGCCCGAGCATCACGTTGCCGTTCGGGCCCCAGCCGGCGCCGGCCCGGGCGTCCAGGTCGGGCAGGGTGCCGGTCTCCCGGGCGCGCACGAGGAGTTCGGTGGTGCCGACGCTGCCGGCGCCCAGGAACAGCCGGTCGCAGGCGTACTGGCCGGTCCCGACGACGGTCCCGGTGTCGTCGATGCGGTCGGCGGTCAGGACGTAGCCGCCGTCGGCCGCCCTGGCGATGCCGGTGACCCGTTCCAGGGTGTGGATGGTGACGTTGCCGGTGCCGAGCGCGGCGGCCAGGTAGGTCTTGTCCAGGCTGCGCTTGCCGTGGTTGTTGCCGTAGATGACCTCGCCCGCGAGGGCCGACTTCGGCGCCGTGCCCTCGGCCTCGCGCCGCATGTGGTCGAAGTCGTAGACGTTGGGCACGAAGGTGGTCCGCAGACCCGCCTTGCGGGCGTGCCGGCGGGAGACGCGGGTGAAGCGGTACCACTCGGTGGACTCGAACCAGGCCGGGTCGACGGCGTTGACGCCGAGTGCGGCGCGGGCGCGCGGGAAGTAGGTGCCGTACATCTCGTCGGCGTCCACGGTCGGGAACTGCCGGGTGAAGTAGGCGCGGGAGGGGGTGACGGCCATGCCACCGTTGACCAGGGAGCCGCCGCCGACGCCGCGGCCCACGTACACCGACATGTGGTCGAAGCGGACGCGGTCCAGGACGCCTGGGTAGCGGCCGATGTCCCTGTTGACGACGTCCAGCCACAGGAAGGTGGCCAGGGGGGCCTCGGTGCGGGTGCGGAACCACATGGAGCGGTGGTCGGGGTCGGTGGTGGAGCAGAACACCCGGCCGTCGGGGCCGGGGGTGTTCCACAGACGGCCCATCTCGATCACCAGGGTGCGGATGCCTGCCTGCCCGAGGCGGAGGGCGGCCACGGCGGCGCCGTAGCCCGAGCCGACCACGATCGCCGGTGCGGCCTCCACGGGGGCGGGCTGCTGCGCCCGGGCCGAGGCCAGGCCGACGCGGGTGAAGCCGAGGGTGGCCGCGGTCTGCAGGGCTGCCATGCCCAGGATGTGACGTCTCGTCAAGTGACGATGTATCAGTTTTGCTGTCATGTGGCGGAGCATGGGCGGATTTCGCCATTCCGCCAAGGGGTGGCGCACGGTCGACGGTGCGGTGGGGTGCGTGCCGGGCGTCGCGACGCCGCGGAGAGCCGCCGGAAGGT
>NZ_CBDQZH010000009.1:0-210906 GCF_965341775.1 Streptomyces sp. bgisy159
ACACCGACCGGTTGATGCGGACGGTGGTGGGGGTGGTGGTGCAGGCGGTGGTGGGGACAGTTGGGGGTGGTGAACCCGGCCCACCCGGGTGAACCCGGCCCATCCGGGTGGGCCGGCTCAGCCGGCGAGCGGGACCGCGCCCAGTTCCCGCGTGACGTCCGCCTCGGCGTCCTCCAGGACCCCGGTCCAGTACTCGTTCAGCTCGGGGGCGAAGTTCTTGCGGAACATCCGCAGGCACCAGAGCCGCTGCTCGGGATCGCGCTCGTGCTTGACGAAGAAGAACAGGTCCGCGGGCACGATGTGCCGCATGCCGAGCAGCGGCAACGGGCTGGTGAACGGCCGGAAGTCGTCGTTGTGCAGGCCGATCGTCTCGTGGTCGGGCCAGAAGTCGCCCAGCATGTAGCCCGCCTCCACCCACTCCGGTTTCAGCGCGTTGTGCACCCGCCCCACCATGGCCTTGGCCTCGTCGGACGGCAGCCCCACCGGCACGATCATGTTCACCAGGTAGATCCGGTCCTTGCCGGCCTCCTCCGCGCGCCGCCGCAGGTCCGCCAGCCGCTCACGGGCCAGCGCCGCCAGCGCCTCGTCGCCCCGGTTGGCGTCGAACTCGACCATGTCCACATAGCGGCGGCGCAGCGCCTTCACCATGTACGGGCACACCACACCGCTGCGCCCGAGTTCGGGATGCGGCCGGGGCGTGTACGCCGCGATCCAGTCACGGGCCTCGGTCATCGCGTCACTTGACATGTCGTCTCATTTCGCATGTTGATCACGTTGATGGTGATTGCTCGATCCATCACGCTAGGCCGGGCCCCTATCCGGGAGGCATCGTCCGCTTTTCGTTCCGGGAGGCGAGCCGGGCCGAGGCGCGCCCGCCGCCGGTTCAGAGCGGCTTGGCGTAGCAGCGGCTCGCCTCGTGGAAGCGGTAGTAGCCGAACTTGGTGCACGGCTCGTACCCGCTGGAGACGTACAGGGCGATGGCCTCGGGCTGCTCGGTGCCGGTCTCCAGGACCATGCGACGGCGGCCGGCCGTGCGGGCGTCCTCCTCCAGCGCGGCCAGGATGCGCCGGGCCAGCCCGCGACCGCGCATCTCCTTGATCACGAACATGCGCTTCAGCTCGGCGTCGCCGTCCTCGTTGCCCTCGCCGTTGCGGTCCTGGCTGCGCCATCCGCCGGTGGCCACCGGGCGGTCCTCCTCGTCGTACGCGACGAGGTACACGCCGCTCGGCGGCTCGAAGTCCGCCGGCCGCAGGTGTGTGGCGTCGCCGCCGTCGCCGTAGCGCTCGTGGTACTCGGCCTGGACCTCGTCGTTGAGCTGGACGGCGTGGGGGTGGTCGAAGGCGACGCGACGTATATTCATGCTGGTCACTGTACTTCTATGCAGCTCTCTGTAGGGTGGCCATTTCTGGACGCTGTCCAGTGTGCCGGTATCGTGCCCGCGTGCTGACCGTGACCAGTGTGAACGTCAATGGCCTGCGCGCCGCCGCGAAGAAGGGCTTCGTGGAGTGGCTCGCCGGGACCTCCGCCGATGTGCTGTGCCTGCAGGAGGTGCGCGCCGAGCCCGGGCAGCTCCCCGAGACCGTGCGGGACCCGGAGGGCTGGCACGTGGTCCACGCGCCCGCCGCCGCCAAGGGCCGCGCCGGTGTCTCCCTCTACACCCGGCGCGAGCCCGACGCCGTCCGGATCGGCTTCGGCTCCGCCGAGTTCGACGGCAGCGGCCGGTACGTCGAGGCCGACCTGCCGGGGCTGACGGTCGCCTCGCTCTACCTGCCCTCCGGTGAGGTCGGCACCGAGCGGCAGGACGAGAAGATCCGCTTCATTGGAGAGTTCCTGGCGTACCTCAAGGAACTGCGCGAGCGGGCCGCCGCCGACGGGCGCGAGGTCCTGGTCTGCGGCGACTGGAACATCGCCCACCAGCAGGCCGACCTGAAGAACTGGCGCGGCAACGTCAAGAACTCCGGGTTCCTGCCGGAGGAGCGCGAGTGGCTCACCCGGGTGCTCACCGCGCAGGACGGCGGCTACGTCGACGTGGTCCGTGCCCTGCATCCCGGTGTGGAGGGACCGTACAGCTGGTGGTCGTACCGCGGCCGGGCCTTCGACAACGACACCGGCTGGCGGATCGACTACCACGTCGCCACGGCGGGTCTCGCCGCCCGGGCGGTCAAGGGGTACGTGGAGCGCGCGGCCACCCACGCCGAGCGCTGGTCGGACCACGCGCCGGTGACGGTGGTCTACGACGGCTGAGCCCGGCGGCGCCGCCGGAAGGGCGGGTGTGGCGGCCTCGGGTGAGGTCCGGCGGCCTCGGTCGCGCCTGGCGGCTTCGCAGGCGTGGTCGCTTCGGGTCAAGTGTGGTCGCTTCGGGCCGGGTCCGACGGCCTCGGGTCAGGCGTGGCGGCTTCGGGGCGGGTCCGGCGGCCTCAGGACGCCTGGCGGCTGAAGCGGGCGGCGAAGCCGCGCAGGGCGGCCAGGAGCTGCGACCCGGCCTCCAGGGCCAGCAGCAGAAGCGCGACGGCGAGGCATACCCGCGCCGCTCCCCACGAGCCGACGGCCGCCCCCCGGGCGTAGGAGGCGACCCAGGGGCCGCTGCCGCCCAGGTCCCAGGCGGGGCGCTCGGTCGGCAGGTCCGTGCCGGTCAGGTCGCTCACGAACCAGCACCCCGCGGCGAACAGCGCCAGCGCGCACGCGGCGGTGAACAGCGCGCGCATCCCGCGCCGTCTCGTCGACCCGGCCATCTCGTCCCCCTCCTGCCGCCGTCCCGTCGTACGGTCCGGCCACTGTACGCCCCGGCCCGCCCACCGGTGCCCCGAGGGTCGGCTACGCCGGCCGGTGCAGCCTGCGGTCCAGGGCGAGGGAGAGTTCCGCCTCCACGACGCTGCGGGCCAGCGGGCGCAGGCGGTGGACGTCCTGGCCGGGGGCGTGGTGCAGCACCAGGTCGGCGAAGAGGTCGGCGAGCGCGTCGGCGTGCTCCCGTACCCGCGCCGCCGCGGCCAGTACCTCCGACAGCGGGATGCCCTCCCGGACCAGGGCGGCGGAGACGTCCAGCAGGCGGCGGCTGATGTGCACGATCGTGTCGCCGTCGGAGCCGAGATAGCCCAGCTCCATCGCGGCCGCGAGGTTCTCCGGCGTCACCTCGCCCTCGAAGCGGGCGGCGAGTTCCTCCGGAGTGAGACGGACCGGCTCCTCCTCGCTCGGGGGGCCGACCCCCAGCAGGTCGGCGACGTCCCGGCCGTTGTCGAACGCCTCCGCGAGCTCCGCGATACCGCTCAGGGTGTGGCCGCGCTCCAGCAGCGCCGCGATCGTCCGCAGCCGGGCCAGGTGGTGGTCGTCGTACCAGGCGATGCGGCCCTCGCGGCGCGGCGGCGGGAGGAGGCCCCGTTCCCGGTAGAAGCGCACGGTGCGCACCGTGACGCCGGCCTGCCGGGCCAGTTCCTCCATGCGGTACTCACGCTTGTCTGCCACGCCCGCACCCTAGTTCGTACCGTCGGTAACTTTCCCGCGCCGCCCCCTACCCATGAGTACGGAGCTCCTCTACTCTCCCCATTGCGCCAGTGTTCACTGGCAGAGTCCGATGCGACGCGTGGAGGCTTCGGGATGGCCGAGCACGAACACGAGCATGTGCGGGTGGCGGTGATCGGGTCCGGATTCGGCGGGCTCGGAGCCGCCGTGCGGCTGCGCCGTGAGGGGATCACCGACTTCGTCGTCCTGGAACGGGCCGGCGGCGTCGGCGGCACCTGGCGCGACAACAGCTACCCGGGGTGCGCCTGCGACGTGCCCTCCCACCTCTACTCGTTCTCCTTCGCGCCCAACCCCGACTGGCCGCGCACCTTCTCCGGGCAGCGCCACATCCGCGCCTACCTGGAACACGTCACCGACACCTTCGGGCTGCGGCGCCACATCCGCTTCGACTCCGAGGTCCACCGGATGACCTGGAACGCCGAACGGCTGTGCTGGGACATCGAGACGGCGAGCGGCGACCTCTCCGCCGACGTCGTCGTCTCCGCCACCGGACCGCTGTCCGACCCCAAGATCCCCGAGATACCCGGGCTCGACTCCTTCCCCGGCAAGGTCTTCCACTCCGCCCGCTGGGACCACGACTACGACCTCACCGGCAAGCGCGTCGCCATGGTCGGCACCGGCGCCTCCGCCATCCAGATCGTGCCCGCCATCCAGCCCGTCGTCGGGCGCCTGACGCTCCTTCAGCGCACGCCTGCCTGGGTGATGCCGCGCATGGACCGTGCCATCACCGGCTTCGAACGCTCCCTGCACCGGGCGCTGCCCGCCACCGCCCGGCTGCGGCGCGGCCTGCTGTGGGGCATCCGCGAGCTGCAGGTCCAGGCCTTCACCAAGCATCCCGACGAGCTCGGCTTCGTCGAACAGCTGGCCAAGCGCAACATCGCCCGCGCCATCAAGGACCCCGCCCTGCGCGCCAGGCTCACCCCCGACTACCGCATCGGCTGCAAGCGGATCCTGCTGTCCAGCGAGTACTACCCGGCGCTCGCCCAGCCGAATGTCGACGTCGTCGACGGCGGGCTCAGCGAGATCCGCGGGTCCACCGTCGTCGCCGCCGACGGCACCGAGACCGAGGTCGACGCCATCATCTTCGGCACCGGCTTCCACGTCACCGACATGCCGATCGCGGAACGGGTGGTGGGCGCCGACGGGCAGACCCTCGCCGACACCTGGAAGGACGGCATGCAGGCCCTGCGCGGCGCCTCCGCGGCCGGCTTCCCCAACTGGATGACCATCATCGGCCCCAACACCGGCCTCGGGAACTCCTCCATGATCCTCATGATCGAGTCCCAGCTGAACTACATGGCCGACTACCTCCGCCAACTCGACGTCCTCGGCGGCCGCGCCGCCCTCGACGCCCGCCCGAGCGCCGTGGGCGCCTGGAACCGGCACGTGCAGGAACGGATGCGGCGCACGGTCTGGAACACCGGCGGCTGCACCAGCTGGTACCTCGACGCGAGCGGCCGCAACACCACCATCTGGCCCGGTACGACGAGCGAGTTCCGCCGGGCGACGCGGCGGGTGGACCTCGCGGAGTACCAGGTCGTGAGAGCGCCGGAGCGGGGAAGCGCGGGGGACGGCGGGGACGCGGGAGTGCGCGCCGGGGCGGGCGCCGTCGCGTCGCGCGGGGGCGTGAGCCCTGAGACGGCCGCCGGCGCGGAAGCCGATGAACCCGCCGGGGGGACCGGTGGGGGCGGTGGCGCGGGCGAGGCGGTGCGCGCCGGCGCCCGTATCGACTCGGACGCCCCCTCCGGTGGCTCGCGCGCCGCGCGCAACAGCGCCCGCACCCCCGCGCAGAGCGACGTGCGGACCGGCGCGCACGACGGCGCACCCAGCGCGGCCCGGACCGGCGACGCGCGCAACGGCGACGCGCGCAACGGCGCACGCACCGACGTCCACGACGGCGCGCAGGCCCGCACACAGGAGCGCGCTCCCCTCGACACGGAGGTCGCCCCGTGAGCCCCCGTCCACCGCACGTGGTGTCCGGACCTTACGCCCCGCCCGCCGCCCGCCGCGACCTGACCGTCGCATCGGCCGACGGCGCCCGGCTGCATGTCGAGGTGCACGGGCCGCAGGACGCGCCCCCCGTCGTCCTGGCGCACGGCTGGACCTGCTCGACCGCGTTCTGGGCGGCGCAGATACGGGCGCTGGCCGCCGACCACCGGGTGATCGCCTACGACCAGCGAGGCCACGGCCGGAGCCCCGCGAGCGCGGCCTGCACCACCGAAGCGCTGGCGGACGACCTGGAGGCGGTGCTGTCGGCGACGCTGGAGCCGGGCGAGAAGGCGGTGGTCGCCGGGCACTCGATGGGCGGGATGACCGTGATGGCGGCGGCGCCGCGGCCGGCGTTCCGGGCGCGGGTGGCGGCGGTGCTGCTGTGCAGTACGGGGAGTGCGCGGCTGGTGGCGGAGTCGACGCTGCTCCCGCTCGGGCCGGGACGGCCCAGGACGTGGCTGACCCGGCGCGTACTCGGCTCGCGCGCCCCCCTCGGCCCGGTCACGCCCCTGGCGCGCGCCGTCCTGAGGTTCGGGACGATGGGCGCCGGTTCGGCGCCCGACATGGTGGAGGCGTGCGCGCGGATCGTGCACGCCTGTCCGCGCCGGGTGCGCCACGCGTGGTCGCAGGTGCTCGCCGGACTGGACCTCGACCACGGGGTGCGCGAGCTGGCCGTACCGACGGCCGTCCTGGTCGGCACGGCGGACCGGTTGACGCCCCCGGTGCACGCCCGCCGGCTCGCCGCCGAGCTGCCGCAGTGCACAGGGCTCACGGAGTTGCCCGGGCTGGGGCACATGACCCCCGTCGAGGCGCCCGAAAAGGTGACCCGGCAGATCCGGGAACTCGTCGCCACGTACGTCACCGCGGACGCGGACCGCACGGCCGACACACAGGTCAAGGAGGGTGCATGAGCAGGGTCAGCCTGGAGGGGCAGGTCGCCGTGGTGACCGGGGCGGCGCGGGGCGTGGGGGAGTTGCTGGCCCGCAAGCTCTCCGCGCGCGGCGCGCAGGTCGCGTTGGTCGGCCTGGAGCCGGACGCGCTCAAGCAGGTCTCCGAACGGCTGCACAGCGACAGCGACCACTGGCGCGCCGACGTCACCGACCACGAGGCGATGGCCCGGGTGGCGCGGGAGGTCAAGGAGCGGTTCGGCAAGGTCGACATCGTCGTCGCCAACGCGGGCGTGGCCGCCGGCGGCCCCTTCGCCGACTCGGACCCGGACGCCTGGCGCCGGGTGATCGAGGTGAACCTCATCGGCTCCGCGGTCACCGCGCGCGCCTTCCTGCCGGTCCTGCGCGAGAGCCGCGGCTACCTGCTGCAGATCGCCTCCCTCGCGGCGATCACGCCCGCACCGATGATGTCGGCGTACTGCGCGTCCAAGTCGGGTGTGGAGGCGTACGCGCACAGCCTGCGCGCCGAGGTCGGCCACCAGGGCGTGAAGGTCGGCGTGGGCTACCTCTCCTGGACCGACACCGACATGGTCCGCGGAGCCGACCAGGACGACGTCATGCGGGAGTTGAGGCAGCGGCTGCCGTGGCCGGCCAACAAGACGTATCCGCTGGGTCCGGCCGTCGACCGGATCGTCGCCGGGATAGAGCGGCGTTCCGCCCATGTGTACGGGCAGTGGTGGCTGCGGGGGATGCAGGGGGTGCGGGGCGGTCTGCCCGGGCTCATCGCGACCGTCGGACAGCGCGAGATGAGGCGCTTCGCGCCCCGACTGGACGGCATGCGCACCGGCCTGGTCGGGGCCGGAGGGGAGGCCGACGAGGAGGCGCGCGCCGCGCGCCGCACTCCCTGAGGGGCGCGTCGCGAGGCCGCGCGCCGTCTCCCGCGCCGTGGACGGCGAGCCGCCCGCCACCGGGGACGACTACGGTGCGTGAATGATCGACATGCGTTGCGTAACCGCCCATGTGAATCTGGTCGAGGCCCCGACAAGGGGCCCATCCCCCTCACCCCCACTGGAGTGAACCCACATGGGTATGAAGGACAAGTTCCAGGACCAGGCCGAGCAGTGGCAGCAGCAGGCCAAGGACAAGATGAGCGACGCCAAGGAGCAGACCCACCGCCGTGGCCGTCGCCCCGAGGACGAGGACATGACGCGAGGCCGTGAGCCGCGCGAGCCGCGCGAGACCCGTGAGCCCCGCGAGCCGCGCGAGACCCGCGAGCCGCGCGAGTCGCGCGAGCGCGAGGAGCAGGACCGCTTCGACCAGGACTACGATGTCTGACGTGAAGTTCGCCGGCCTGCCGCGCCACGGCTGAACCGCGGCGCACACCATGGCGAGGGGCGCCCCCGACGGGAGGGCGCCCCTCGTCCTGCGTCCACCCCCACAGCTCGGCGAGGAGCCCCAGGCCGAGAGCCGGCCCTCAGGCCGGCAACTCCCCGGGCGACCAAGGACCCTCACGCCGACCAAGGACCACCCTCAGGCCGACCGCGGACCCTCAGGCCGATCGCGGACGGACCCTCGGACGACCACGAGCCCCCAGGCAGCCCGCACGCCCACCCCCTGCTGTGAACCCTGCTGTGACCCCTGCTACGAACCCACCCGCTACGAAAAAGCCACCCGCTAAGAACCCACCCCCCGCCTCCCCCGGGGCGGCAAGGCCGGCCGGGACCGGTCCGGTACGCCGCCGTAGTCGGGCGGCGTGGCGGGCGGGCTGGTCTCCAGCAGGTCGAGGGCGAGGCGCACGGCGTCGTCGAGTTGGGCGTGGCGGCCCTCGGCCCAGTCCAGCGGGGTGCGCAGGGCCTCCAGATCGGGAGCCACGCCGTGGTTCTCGACGGACCAGCCGTAGGTGTCGAACCAGGCGGCGTTCATCGGCACCGTGATCACCGTGCCGTCGCCGAGCCGGTGCCGCCCGGTCATGCCGACGACACCGCCCCACGTCCGCTGCCCCACGACCGGCCCCAGCTTCAGCAGCTTGAAGGCGGCCGTGATCATGTCACCGTCGGACGAGGTCGCCTCGTCCGCCAGGGCCACCACGGGACCGCGCGGGGCGTTCGAGGCGTAGGAGATCGGCTGGGCGTTGCGGGTGAGGTCCCAGCCCAGGATGGTGCGGGTCAGCTTCTCCACGACCAGCTCGCTGATGTGGCCGCCCGCGTTGCCGCGCACGTCGACGATCAGCGCAGGCCGGGACACCTCCATGCGCAGGTCCCGGTTGAACTGCGCCCACCCCGAGCCGCCCATGTCCGGGATGTGCAGGTAGCCGCACCGGCCTCCGCTCAACTGGCGGACCACTTCACGGCGTTTGGCGACCCAGTCCTGGTAGCGCAGCGGACGTTCGTCGATCAGCGGCACGACCGCGACCCGGCGAGCCGGGCCGGTGCCCTCCGCCGGGGTGAACGTGAGCTCCACCGTCGTACCGCCCGCGCCCGCCAGCAGCGGGTACGGTCCGCTGACCGGGTCCACCGGACGGCCGTCCACATGGGTGAGGACGGCGCCCTCGCGGATACCGGTGCCGGCCAGCGGGGACCGTGCCCGGGAGTCGGAGGAGTCGCCGGCCAGGATCCGCTTGACCATCCAGCGTCCGTCGCGGCGGACGAGGTTGGCACCGAGCAGGCCCTGCCACCGCTGGTAGTGGGCCGGGCCCTCGTTGCGCCGCGCGGCGCTGACGTAGGCGTGCGAGGTCCCCAGTTCGCCCAGCACTTCGCGCAGCAGATCGGCGAACTCGTCCGGGGAGGCCACCCGTTCGACCAGCGGCCGGTACTGCTCCAGTACGGCGTCCCAGTCGATCCCGCACATGCCCGGCTCCCAGAAGTACGCCCGGATCAGCCGCCCGGCCTCCGCGTAGGACTGGCGCCACTCCGCGCCCGGGTCCACCTCGTGCAGGATGCGCCGCAGGTCGATCCAGACGGTGGTGTCCCCGTCGCCGGCCTCGGTCGCCGGTACGGCGCGCAGCTCGCCCTCGTCGACGACGACCAGCCGGGTGCCGTCCCCGCTCACCGCGAACCAGTCCAGATCGCCGACGAGTTCGGACTTCTTGGCCTTGGTGAGGCTGAAGTGCTCCAGGGTGGGCCGTCCACTGGTGTCGTCCGGGTTGGCGAAGGTCTCGCCGAGCGCCCCGGAGATCGGCCAGCGCAGCCAGACCAGTCCGCCGCCGGCCACCGGGTACAGCGCCGAGTACTTCGAGGCACTCACCGGGAACGGTGTCACCCGGCTCTCCAGCCCCTCCGCCTCGACGGTGACCGCGCCGTCGGCGCCCCGGTCCGCGAGCGGGTCCAGCCCCCCGGCGGCCGGCCGGCCCTCCGGGTTCAGCGCGAAGGGCGAGGGCGTCGCGGACGACAGCGGCACCAGGTAGGGCCGGCAGCCGAGCGGGAAGGACAGGTCCCCGGTGTGCACGTCGTACACCGGGTCGAAGCCGCGCCAGGACAGGAACGCCAGATAGCGGCCGTCCCGGGTGAACACGGGGTTCTCGTCCTCGAAGCGGCCGTTGGTGACGTCCACGACGAACGGGCCGTCGCCTTCCGCCGCCCCGGAGATCCGGGCCATCTTGATCTGCCGCAGAGATCGACCGATCCCCGGGTGCGACCACGTCAGCCAGGCGCCGTCCGGGGAGAACGCGAGGTCGCGCACGGGCCCGTTGTCGGACCGGATCAGCTCGACGACCTCGCCCTCGCACCCCGTCGGCAGCCCGTCCACCCCCGGCGCCGCCGCCTTCCCCGTGACGTCCGCCGCTCCGGTGGCGTCCGCCGCCTCCCCCGTGACCCCCGCCTCTCCCATGACGTCCTCTCCTGCGACGTCCCCTTCCCCGACGTCCCCTTCCCCGAGGGCCTCCCCGGTCACTCCCGTCTCGTCGTTCACCGTGATGAGCAGCAGACGTCCGTCGTGCGAGGCGATCGCCAGTCTCTCCCCGTCCGGGTCGCACACCATCTCCAGCACCCGCCCCAGCTTCCCGGAGGCCAGCCGGCGCGGCGCCCGGCCGCCGGTGGCCCGCGGCAGGTGGGCCACCTCGACGGCGTCCTCGCCCTCCGCGTCGGTGATGTACGCGACCTGCCCGCTGGAGCCGAGCATCTCGGGGAGCCGTACCCGCACGCCGGGCGGGTCGGTGATGGTGCGGGCCGGTCCGTCCCGGTGGGTCAGCCAGTACAGGCTGCCGCGGACGACGACGGCGCTGGCCCGCCCCGTCTCGTCCACCGACAGCCCGTCCACGTGCTGCGCGGCCGGGATCCGGTACGGCCGCCGCCCCGCGCGGGGCCCGCCCAGCCGGACGTCGAGCCGGCGGGGCTTGGAGTCGGCGGCGAGGTCGTCGACGATCCAAAGGTCACCGGCGCACTGGTAGACCACCCGGGTGCCGTCGCCGGCGGCGTGCCGGGCGTAGAAGGCGTCGTGGTCGGTGTGGCGGCGCAGGTCGGTGCCGTCGTGGGCGCAGGAGTAGAGGTTCCCGACGCCCTCGTGGTCGGAGAGGAAGGCGATGCGGTCGCCGACGAACAGCGGGCACTCGACGTGCCCGCCGAGGTCGGGCAGGAGCCGCTGCCCGTGCAGCCAGAGCCGGCCGGTGGCACCGCCCCGGTAGCGCTTCCAGGCGGCGGGTTCGTGCGGTGGAGTGCCGGTGAGCAGCAGGGTGCGGCGTTCGCCCGCGAGATCGGCGACCTGGATGTCGCTGACCGGCCCCCAGGGCAGTTTGCGGCCCGGCTCGCCCCCGGTGCCCACCTTGTAGGCCCACGTGAAGTACGAGAAGGGCTCCCCGTGGGAGGCGACGGCGAGGATGTCGCTGTGCCCGCCACCCTGATCGCCGCCGTCACCGCGATCGCCACCGTCACCCCGGTGGCCACCGTCACTCCGATCGCCTCCATCGCCCCGATCGCCCCCGTCCCCGCCGCTCCCCCCGTCCCCGCCGCTCCCACCGTCACCGCGGCCGTCGTCGCCCTCGGCCGGGGTCCAGCCGCACACGCGCGTGTCGGAACTTCCCCAGTACGTCAGCTGCCGGGCCTCCCCTCCGTCCACCGGCACCAGATGGATCTCCGGGACGAGGCTGCGCCAGCTCGTGTACGCGATGGTGCGGCCGTCGGGGGAGAAGCGCGGGTGGCCGAGCTTGGTGCGGTCCACGGTGAGCCGCCAGGCCCGGCCGGGTCCGTCGAGCGGGGCCAGCCAGAGGTCGTCCTCGGCCACGAAGCACAGCAGGTCGCCGCTGAGGTGCGGCAGGCGCAGATAGCTCACCTCCCCATGCTTTTCCGGCAGGGTGGGCCGGGCAACTCGTGGGACGGACCTTATGCGGCCCTCACGGACGTGACCCAGCGCACGTACGAAACCGTTTCGTTTCGTTGGCGCTGGGGGTATCTTCGTCTCGTAGGGACCTTGAGGAACCTTCCAACCATGCGGACTTGGCGGAGGAGAGGGGTGAGTGGGATGACCGATGTCGCGACAGCACGCCGCAGCCGGCTCACCCCCGAACGCGAGGGCGAACTGTACGCCGCCGTGGTCGACCTGCTCCGCGAGGTCGGCTACGACGCCCTGACCATGGACGCCGTCGCCGCCCGCACCCGGTCCAGCAAGGCCACGCTCTACCGCCAGTGGGGCGGCAAGGCCGAGCTGGTCGTCCGGGCCATCCGGCACAGCGTCCCGGCCAAGTTCAAGGAGATCGACACCGGCTCGCTCCGCAGCGACCTGCACGCCCTGGTGGCGCTGGAGGACGACTGCACCATGGAGCAGAACTCGGCGCTGATGCGGGGCGTCGCCATGGCGATGCACAACAACCCCGACCTGCGCAGAGCGTTCCGGGAGCAGCTCGTCGAGCCGGAGATGTCCGGGTTCCGGCAGGTGGTCCGGAGGGCCGTCGACCGGGGCGAGGTCGCCCCCGACTGTCCCGCGCTGGAGTTCCTGCTGCCCATGATGGTCGGCGGCTGGGCCACCCGGGCGCTGCTCGACGACCAGCCGCCCACCCAGGCGTACATCCGGTCGTACCTCGACGCCGTGGTCCTCCCCGCCCTCGGCATTCGTACGGCCTGACACCACCCACTCACCGCACCTGACGCGACCGCTCACGTCGTCGGGCCGATCAGTCCTGCCCCAAGGCCTGATCACCCCTGCCCTGAAGAGAAACCACGACCTGACCGGGAGCCCTTGTGGCCACGTTCCTCTATCGCCTCGGCCGGTTCGCCTTCCGGCGACGGCACTTCGTCGCCCTCATATGGGTGGCGCTGCTGACCCTCGCGGGCGTCGGCGCCGCCAGCGCGCCCACGGCCGGCAACACCTCCTTCTCGATCCCCGGCACCGAGGCCCAGAAGGCCTTCGACCTGCTGGAGGAGCGCTTCCCCGGGATGAGCGCCGACGGCGCCACCGCGCGGGTCGTGTTCAAGGCGCCGGCCGGCGAGAAGATGACGGACGCCGACAACAAGGCCACCGTCGAGAAGACGGTCAAGGAGCTGTCCGACGGCTCCGAGGTCGCCTCCGTCGCCGACCCCTACACCGGCAACGCCGTCAGCGACGACGGCACGATCGCGTACGCGTCCGTGAAGTACGACGTCTCCGGCATGGAGCTGGAGGACTCCTCGCGCGACGCGCTGAAGGACGCCGCCCAGCAGGCCCGGGACGCCGGCCTGACCGTGGAGATCGGCGGTGACGCCCTCCAGGCCACACCCGAGACGGGCAGTACGGAGATCATCGGCATCGCGGTCGCCGCGGTCGTCCTGGTGATCACCTTCGGCTCGCTGCTCGCGGCCGGTCTGCCCCTGCTCACCGCGCTCATCGGCGTGGGCATCGGCGTCTCCTCGATCACCGCCCTGGCCAGCACCCTGGACCTCGGCTCCACCACCTCCACCCTCGCGTCGATGATCGGCCTCGCGGTGGGCATCGACTACGCCCTGTTCATCGTCTCCCGCTACCGTGCCGAACTCGCGCAGGGACGCGAGCGTGAGGAAGCCGTCGGGCGCGCCGTCGGCACGGCCGGCTCGGCGGTCGTCTTCGCGGGCCTGACCGTCGTCATCGCCCTGGTCGGCCTGTCCGTCGTCAACATCCCCATGCTGACGAAGATGGGT
This sequence comes from Streptomyces sp. bgisy159, assembly GCF_965341775.1. Lineage (GTDB taxonomy): Bacteria > Actinomycetota > Actinomycetes > Streptomycetales > Streptomycetaceae > Streptomyces. The sequence goes on from NZ_CBDQZH010000009.1 coordinate 13,472, forward strand.
ATCGCAGCCGCGGGTACCGTCGCCATCGCGGTCCTCATCGCCCTGACGATGATCCCGGCGCTGCTCGGCTACGCCGGCCGCAAGGTGATGCCCGCCGGCACCAAGAGCAAGCTGCTCGGCGGCGGCCGCGAGAAGAAGGCGGGCCAGGACGCCAAGCCGAACATGGGCACCCGCTGGGCGAGCTTCGTCGTACGGCGCCCGGTGACCGTCCTGCTCCTCGGCATCCTCGGTCTCGGTGCGGCGGCGATCCCCGCGGCCTCGCTGGAGCTCGGCCTGCCCGACGACGGCTCCCAGCCGACCTCGACCACCCAGCGCCGCGCCTACGACCTGCTCTCGGAGGGCTTCGGGCCCGGCTTCAACGGACCGCTCATGGTCGTCGTCGACGCCCAGGGCAAGGACGACCCCCAGGCCGTGTTCCAGCAGGTCGGCGACACGATCAAGGGCCTCGACAACGTGGTGAACGTGACCGCGCCGGCTCCGAACAAGGCGGGCGACACCGCCACCATCACCGTCGTCCCCGACTCCAAGCCGTCCTCCGTGACGACCGAGGAACTGGTCCACTCCATCCGTGACCAGGGCGCACGGATCAAGGCCGACACCGACGCCGAGGTGCTCGTCACCGGCGCGACGGCGATGAACATCGACGTCTCGCAGAAGCTCAACGACGCGCTGGTCCCGTACCTCGTCCTCGTCGTCGGCCTCGCCTTCCTCCTCCTGATCGTGGTCTTCCGCTCGATCCTGGTCCCGCTGAAGGCGGCGCTCGGCTTCCTGCTCTCCGTGATGGCGGCGCTGGGCGCGGTGGTGGCCGTCTTCCAGTGGGGCTGGCTCGCGGGCCTGATGGGCGTGGAGGAGACCGGTCCGGTGATGTCGATGATGCCGATCTTCATGGTGGGCGTCGTCTTCGGACTCGCCATGGACTACGAGGTATTCCTCGTCACGCGGATGCGTGAGGCCCACGTCCACGGGGAGACGCCCGGCCAGGCCGTGGTCACCGGCTTCCGGCACGGCGCGCGGGTCGTCACCGCCGCTGCGGTGATCATGATCGCGGTCTTCTCGGGCTTCATCGGCTCGTCCGAGTCGATGGTGAAGATGATCGGCTTCGGCCTCGCGATCGCCGTCTTCTTCGACGCGTTCATCGTCCGCATGGCCGTCGTCCCGGCCGTGCTCGCCCTCCTGGGCAAGCGCGCCTGGTGGCTGCCCAAGTGGCTGGACCGCGTCCTGCCCAACGTCGACGTCGAGGGCGAGGGGCTGCGCACGGCGGCCGACCGCGCGCAGGACGACGACAAGGAACTGGTCCGCGCCTGACCGCGCCACCCAGAGACGGCCGGTGAGGGCTCCGTGGGGACGGGGTGCCCTCACCGGCTTCGTCGTCTCCTGCCTGGTGCACCTGAGCCACAGCCGTCCTCCTGAGCCGCCCCCGCGTAAGGCGAGCGGGGCGTGCGAGCGGGGGTGCACGCGGGGCGTGCGCGCTGGGGAGAGAGCCGGTGGGCGTGTGGGCGGTTCACGCGCAGGCGTGCGCGGCGCGTGCCGCGCGCAGCCTGACGTGCGCCCTTTCCGCCGGCACACCCACGCGCCCCCGGCGCGCCCGCTCGCGCGTACGCCCCCGAACCCGCCCGTGCCAGAACCCGTCTGCCCCGAAACCCGCTCGCCCGGCTCATGCGCCCCCCGCTAGCGTGCGGCCATGACGTCGCCCGGAGCCCACCCACGATTCGTTGAAGCCCTGCACGCCCTGGAGCTGGGGGAGGTGGCGGCGCGAGTGCGCCGCTTTCCAGCCGGCACCCGGACCGCCGCCGAGGCTGCCGCCGCGATCGGCTGCGTACTGAGCCAGATCTGCAAATCGCTGATCTTCGCCGCCGACGGCGAGCCCGTTCTCGTCCTCATGGACGGCGCGTCCCGGGTGGACGTGGAACTCGTGCGCAAGGAACTCGGCGCCGACGCGGTCACCCGGGCCGACGCCGCCGTCGTACGCGAGACCACCGGGTACGCCATCGGCGGCGTACCGCCCTTCGGGCACCGCACGCGGACCCGGGTGCTCGCCGACCGCGCGCTGCTCGGCCACGAGGTCGTCTGGGCGGCCGCCGGCACCCCGCACGCCGTCTTCCCCATGGCACCGGCGGCCTTGGTCCGGCACGCGGGCGCCACCGTCGTCGACGTTCGCGAGCGCACCGCGTGACACCACGGGTCACCTCGGCCGTCCTGCTCGCCGCGGTCGCCCACGCCAGCTGGAACGCGGTGGCCCACCGTATCCCCGACAAACTCGTCGGCTTCACGCTCATCTCGGGCGGCGGCATGATCATCGGCCTCGCGATGGCGCCCTTCACGGCGTTCCCGGCGGCCGGCGCCTGGCCGTATCTGTTCGGTTCGGCAGCGCTCCACATGGCGTACTACGCGCTGCTCATGCGCTCCTTCCGGCTCGGCGATTTCGGCCAGGCCTACCCGATCGCCCGGGGCTCCGCACCCCTCGTCGTCACCGTCCTCGCCGCGCTCCTCGCGCACGAGGTCCCGGACGGCTGGGCCGCCGCCGGCATCGCCCTGTCCTGCGCCGGCCTGACCGGGGTCGCGCTGTGGGGCCTGCGCGGGCACCGGCCCGACTGGGCCGCCGTCACAGCCGCGCTCGCCACCGGCCTGGCCATCGCCGCGTACACCGTCGTGGACGGCCTCGGCGTCCGCGCCTCCGGCTCCTCCCTCGGCTACATCGCCTGGCTGATGGCCGTCCAGGGCGGCCTGCTCCCGGCGTACGCATGGCTGCGCCGGCGTGGCCGGACCGGCGCGCGCCTGCGGCCGTACGCCCGGCTCGGGCTCCTTGGCGCCGCGCTGTCCGTAGGGGCGTACGCGCTGGTTCTGTGGGCGCAGACGCGCGCCGCGCTCGCCCCGATCGCGGCGCTGCGCGAATCGTCCATCCTGGTCGGCGCTGCCATCGGCGCGGTCTTCTTCAAAGAGCGCTTCGGCGCGCCGCGGATCGCCGCCGCGGGGCTGCTCGTCGTGGGCATCGGGCTGATGCTGCACGCGGGCTGACGCCGTGGGCGGGACACCGTACGCGGCGGACGGCGCAAGCGGTCGGTCAGGGGGCGGGGAGGAGCGGGACGGCGTCCGTGTAGCCGTTGGACGGCTTGGCGATCTCCCGCACCGTGCGGGCGTCCAGCGCGACCTCCGCCGAGTCGGTGCCCAGCGTTCCCGCGTGGTGCCAGGTGCCCGTCACCGCCACCCATGTGTCGGCCTTGGGCGCGGGCACCCCGTACATCCGCACCCGCACCGACTGTGCGTCCGCGGCACAGCAGTTGAGGATCAGCCGGGTCAGGTACCACCCGTCGCCGTCCGGCGTCACGAACCCGGCCATCAGCACCGTTCGTCCCTCGACGGCCCGCTCCTCGTCCTGGCGCACGCGGCGCGTGAAGTCGCCGAGGGTGATGGGCAGCGGGGACGTCGCGGGCAGCGGGTCGAACTCCTTCTGCACCCCGAGCGGCTTCGGCGCCTCCCGGGCCGCGGTGTACGCGCCGAGGGCGGGCGGAGCGTAGAGCAGAAGGCTGAGCGCGGGGAGGAAGAGGAGCCAGGCGGCGCGGGGCGGGCGGGAGTGGTCGTGCCCGTGGCCTTGCCGGCTCCCGGCGCCGTGGCCTCCGCCGGCGTCGCGGTCGTCGTCCCCGGCGGTGTCCTCGCTGTCGTGGTCGTCGTGGTTGCCGTGGTCGCCAGGGCTGTCCGAGGTGCAGAGGGCCCAGCTCCGGTACGCCGACCAGCCCTCCGCCGAGCCCAGGAGCAGCAGGACGAGTCCGGAGGCCACCAGCAGCGGGTGCATGCCCTCCTTCACGTAGCGCAGATACACGTCGGAGAGCACGGTCACATGCAGCAGGCCGAGGCCACTGAGGACGAGCAGGAGCGCCTGCACGGGGCGTTTCACAGCAGGACCCCTCCCACGACCACGCTGCACACGACGGCCACGACGGCCGTCGCGGCGGAGAACCGGACCGCGAACGCCCGCCCGAACGTGCCCGCCTGCAGCGCGATCAGCTTCAGATCGACCATCGGCCCGACCACCATGAACGCCAGCCGCGCGACCGGCGAGAAACCGGACAGCGACGCCGCGAGGAACGCGTCCGCCTCCGAGCACACCGCGAGGAGCACCGCCAGCGCCGCCAGGAACAGCACCGACAGCCAGGGCGACCCGGCGAAGGTGTCGAGAACGGAGCGCGGCACGGCCACGTTGAAGGTCGCCGCCGCCATCGCCCCGACGACCAGGAAGCCGCCCGCGTGCAGGAAGTCGTGCCGGAAACCGTCCCGGAACTCCCGCCACCGGCTTCCTCCGGGCCGGTGACCGGTGTGCCGCACCGTCGGCCGCAGCCACTCGGACCGGCCGCGCCACAGCCAGAGCCAGCCCATGACGAAGGCGGCGGCCAGGGAGGCGAGCAGCCGGGCCAGCACCATCTCGGGGTTCCCGGGGAAGGCAACCGCGGTGGCCGTCAGCACGATCGGGTTCACCGCGGGCGCGGAGAGCAGGAACGCGAACGCGGCGGCCGGCGTGACCCCGCGCCCGATCAGACTCTTCGCGACCGGCACCGAGGCGCACTCGCACCCCGGCAGGACCACCCCCGCCACCCCGGCCACCGGCACGGCCAGCGCGGGCCGCTTCGGCAGCATCCGGTGGAACACCGAAGTCGGCACGAACGCGTTGATCGCCCCCGACAGCGCCGTCCCCAGCAGCAGGAACGGCAGCGCCTGCACGGTCACCGCCAGCGCCACCGTCTGCCACGCCCGCACCGCCGGCTCTTCCAGGCCACGTCCCGCGACCACGAGCAGAGCCCCCGGAAGCACGGCCGCCGCCAGCAGCAGCAACGGCCAGCGTCGGGGCCACGCGCGCGGTGGGGTGGCGGGGGTGCCGAGGTCGTTCGGGGCCACCTCTGTCTCGTACATGGTCGGATCAACATAGCGGGCCGTGGCCGGCGGGTGGGACGCGCGTGGTTCGTGTGTGCGTCCGCCCGTTCGGAGGCGCACCCTGGAATCAGAAGTTCCGGAGGTGATCGTCATGATGCACACCGCAGTGGGGTGGCACGTCGAGCTCGAGTTCAAGGAGGACGAACACCGCACGACCGCGGTGGCGCTGGTACGGCTGCCCGACGGCACCGAGGTCCGTGCCCACGGACACGCCAGCCGCCACCACTCCGACACCAATCAGCCCCGAGTCGGCGAGGAGATAGCCGGCGCCCGCGCGCTCAACGAGATCGCCATGCAACTGCTGACGAAGGCGCACCGGGAGATCGACGACGCGTCCGGGCGGACGTCGCACCCGATCAACGTGTGAGGGCGGGGAAACCGTCGCGCGGCTGCCTGGGCGGGCGGATGCCCGGGCGCGCGGCGCGCGCTGTGGGCTTCACGGCGCGCGGCGAATGCCGCCCGCCCGGTGGACGGGCAAGCGAGCCCGGCGCCCGCGGGACTGCGTGCGGCGCGCTGCGGGCTGCGTACGTGCGGCGGTCGCGTGCGGTCGACGGCGTGCGGTCGGTGGCGTGCGCGGCGCGGCGGGGGCGTGCGTGCGCCGAGCACGCCCCGCGCGTGACGTACGCGCCGTGGTGCGTCCCACTCTGGGCGCTGTGCGTCAGGCCGCCGTGAGCGCTGTGCGCAGCGCGCGCAGAAGCGCCTGCGCCCGCGGATCCGCCGTCACGCTGGTGCGGAAGCCATTGGTGACGTACCCGAAGGCGATGCCCGAGTCGGGATCGGCCAGGCCCAGCGCCCCGCCGCGTCCTGGATGCCCGAAGGAGGCCGGGGACAGCAGTGGGGACGCGGCACCGTGCAGCATGTACCCGAGGCCGAACCGTGTGTTCACGACCAGGACCCGGTCCGCCCCGACCGACCGCTCACCGCGAGCCAGTTCGACCGTTTCCGGCGCGAACAGCCGCCTCCCGCCGTCCACCTCGCCGATCAGCGCCGCGTAGAACCGGGCGAGACCGTCCGCGGTCGCGATGCCGTTGGAGGCGGGCAGGACCGCCGCCCGGTAGGCGGGGCCGTTCTCGTCGGGCAGCGGTGTGATGGCGGCGAAGGCGCGGCGGGTGAGGGAAGCGGGGTCGGCGTAGGCGTCGGCGACGGAACGCTTGGGACGGGTACGCAGCGCACCGGCGTGCGCCGGCGTGTCCACCTGCCCCACGCGCCCCACCCGGTGGGCGAGCGCCGACGGCAGTCCGAGCCAGAGGTCGGCGCCGACCGGTCCGGCGATCTCGTCGGCGATCCACGCGCCGATCGACCGCCCGGTCACCCGTCGCACCACCTCACCGGTGAGCCAGCTGTACGTCTGTGCGTGATAGCCGTGCGCGCTCCCCGGCTCCCAGGCGGGCGCCTGCGCGGCGACGGCCGCCGCGCCCAGGTCCGGGTCGGCGGCCTCGGCAGGCGTGAGAGGCCGGTCCAGCGCGGGAACACCGGCCCGGTGCGCGAGCAGATCGCGCACCGGCGTGCGCTCCTTGCCCGCCGTCTTGTACTCCGGCCAGTACGCCCCCACCGGCGCGTCCAGGTCCAGCTCACCGCGCTGGTGCAGCAGCAGAAGGACGGCGGCGGCGACACCCTTGGTCGCCGAGCGCACGATCTGCGCCGTGCGCGACTCCCAGGGCACGGTGCCGTCCACGTCTCGTGCGCCGCCCCACAGGTCGACCACCTTGTGCCCGTCGCGGTAGACGGTCACCGCCGCTCCGCGCTCCCCGAGCGCCTCGAAGTTGCGGACGAACGCCTCCCTGACCGGCTCGAAACCCCCGGTCACCGTGCCGTGCACATCCACGCCCGTACGTCCTTTCGGCTCGCCTTCGACTCCTGGGCAACGCCCCGCCCGGGCCTGCGATTCCTTCGTGCCGCGGGGAGGGAACGATCGTTACGCCGACGTTGCCGCACAGGTCGGCGGGTCAGCCGCGCGCGGACACCGAGCGCGGGTCGAAGCCGAACGGGAGCTCCAGCCGGTGGGCCCGCATCAGCTCGTCGTCCGCGAGCAGGTCGGCTGTCGGCCCGTCGGCGGCGATCACGCCGTCGCTGAGGACGAGGGAACGGGGGCACAGCTCCAGGGCGTACGGCAGGTCGTGCGTGACCATCAGCACGGTGACGTCCAGGGCGCGCAGGATGTCGGCGAGTTCGCGGCGTGAGGCCGGGTCCAGGTTGGACGACGGCTCGTCCAGGACGAGGATCTCCGGTTCCATCGCGAGGACGGTCGCCACCGCGACCCGGCGGCGCTGGCCGAAGGAAAGGTGGTGCGGCGGACGGTCTTTGAAGCCGTCCATGCCGACCCGGGCCAGCGCCCGGTCCACGCGCTCCTCCAGCTCCGTGCCCTTGATCCCGGCCGCCGCCGGCCCGAACGCCACGTCCTCGCGCACGGTCGGCATGAACAACTGGTCGTCGGGGTCCTGGAAGACGATGCCGACCCTGCGCCGGATCTCGGCCAGGTGCCGCTTGCCGACGGGCAGGCCGGCGACCTTCACCGTGCCGGCGCCGCCGGTGAGGATGCCGTTCAGATGCAGCACGAGGGTCGTCTTCCCGGCGCCGTTCGGGCCGAGCAGCGCGACGCGCTCCCCGCGCGCGAGGGAGAAGTCGACGCCGAACAGCGCCTGGTGGCCGTCCGGGTAGGCGAAGGCGAGTCCGGCCACGTCCAGCGAGGGCGTGTCGGCGGCGGGCGTCTCGGGGACGGGCGTCACGGCAGTCACAGGGTCCATCCCAGCAGACAGACGACGAGTGCCGCGAACGGGAGGGCCAGGGCGTGCGACCACTGGGCGCGCGACGCGGTCACCTCGTCGATCACCGGCATGGATCCGGCGTACCCTCGGCTGATCATCGCCAGGTGGACCCGTTCCCCGCGCTCGTAGGAGCGGATGAACAGGGCGCCCGCCGACTTGGCGAGCACCCCCCAGTGCCGTACGCCCCGGGCTTCGAAACCGCGTGACTCGCGCGCGATCCGCATGCGCCGCATCTCGTCGGTGATGACGTCCCCGTAACGGATCATGAAGGAGGCGATCTGCACCAGCAGCGGTGGCAGCTTCAGGCGCTGCAGGCCGAGCAGCAGTTCGCGCAGTTCGGTGGTGGCGGCCAGCAGCACCGAGGCGGCGACGCCCAGGGTGCCTTTGGCGAGCACGTTCCACGCCCCCCACAGACCACTCACACTGAGCGACGCCCCCAGCACCTCCACCCGCTCGCCCTCCGCCACGAACGGCATCAGCACGGCGAACGCCACGAACGGCACCTCGATCAGCAGCCGCTTGAGCAGAAAGCCGGCCGGTACGCGCGCGTGGTACGCGACGAACGCCAGCAACCCGGCGTACAGACCGAACGCCCACATCGCCTCCCGCGGCGTCGAGACCACGACGACCACGAAGGCGAAGGCGGCGGCGAGCTTGGTGTGCGGCGGGAGGGCGTGGACCCGGGAGTGCCCGTGCCGATAGAGCTTGTGCGCGTGCCCGGCGCCCATGTCAGACGTTCTCCACCGGCGTGGCCCCGGGCGACGCGCCGTCCTGCGCGCGACGCCGGCGCACGGCCCAGAACACCGCGCTCCCGGCGACGACGGTCGTCCCGACGCCGATGACGCCTGCCAGCCCACCGGACAGGCGGGCGTCGTCGACGTCCTTGACACCGTAGTCGGCGAGCGGCGAGTCGGCGTTCGCGTGCTCTTCGGCCTTCTGGTCGATGCCCTGGTCGGCGGCGACCTTCTCCAGGCCGTCCGGGCTGGAGGAGGCGTAGTAGCTGACGAAGCCGGCGAGGACGAGGGAGGTCACCAGACCCGTCACCCAGAGCGCGCGCCGCGAGGTGCGCGCCGCGAGGGGCGCCGCAGGCGCCTCGCGCGCCCCTTCAGGAGCGGGCGCGTCCACGAGGGCGCCGTTCACGCGCAGCTTCAGGCGCTGCTGCAGGCCGCGCGCGCCGTGCACGAGATCCGGGCGCACGGCGATCACGGCGCTCACGGTCAGCGCGGTGATGGCGGCTTCGCCCAGTCCGATCAGCACATGGACGCCGACCATCGCGGTGGCGACCTTGCCGATCGACACGTCGGCGGTCCCACCGATCGCGTACAGCGAGGTGAAGGCGATCGCCGCGGCCGGCACGGACACCAGGGCGGCCGCGAAGGAGGCCACGGTGACCGAGCGACGTTTGCGCGGCAGCACCTTCACCAGGAGGCGGAAGACGGCGTAGGACACGACGGTCGTGACGATCGCCATGTCGGTGATGTTCACACCGAGCGCGGTCAGCCCGCCGTCGGCGAAGAGGATGCCCTGCATAAGGAGGACCACGGACACGCACAGGATCCCCGTGCAGGGCCCCACGAGTATCGCGGCGAGCGCGCCGCCGAGCAGATGTCCGCTGGTGCCCGCGGCGACGGGGAAGTTGAGCATCTGGACGGCGAAGATGAACGCCGCCACCAGACCGGCCAGCGGCGCGGTCCGTTCGTCGAGTTCCCGGCGCGCGCCGCGCAGGCTCACGGCGATCGCTCCCGCGGCGACGACACCGGTCACCGCGGAGGTCGGGGCGTTGATGAATCCGTCGGGTACGTGCACCGTTCGATGATAGAGGCTTGTTGCAAACCTCTTGCAAGAGCGAGGTGCTCGCCGGAAGGCATAATTCGGGAGATATGGGACAGTTAAAGGGAAGTGGATGCGCGGCTTCCACTTAGGTCACTGAACGTAAGGGGCCGTCCGATGTCCGTAGTCGAACAGTACGCACGAGCCCGTATCGTCACGGACGGGGACCTGATCGAGGAGGAACGGACGGCCGTCCCCGTCGTCCTCAGATACGACCCGGACGACGACCCGCGCACGATACGTGTCGGGCTCCCCGGCACCCACGAGTGGATCTTCTCCCGCTCACTGCTCGAGCAGGGCCTGCGTGCCCCCGCGGAGAGCGGTCAGGTGCGGGTGTGGCCCTGCGGTCGCGTGCAGGCCGTGGTCGAGTTCCACTCAGCCCAGGGCTGCTCGGTGGTGCAGTTCGAGTCGAAGACGCTCCTCCGCTTCCTGCGCCGCACGTACACCACGGAACCTGTCCTGCACTAGGTGCGCCCCGCGCCCCGCGCCCCGCGCCCCCGCCCCGCGCCCCTGGCGGCCGCCGGGGGCGCACGAGCAGCGTCGTGCGCCGGTCGTGAGGTGCGGCGAGCCGGCGCAGGGGGAGCGTCAGCCGCCCATGCGCAGCAGCGCCGCCACGATCGGCCCCGCCGTGTCGCCGCCGTGGCCGCCCGCCTGGACGACGCCCGCGGCCGCGAGATCGCCGCGGTAGGCGGTGAACCAGCCGTTGGGCTTCTCCTGGCCGTCGACCTCGGCCGAGCCCGTCTTGGCGCCGAAGTCCGGGCCGAGGCCCGACATCGCCTGGGCGGCGGTGCCGTACGCGGCCGTGTAGTTCATCATCTCCCGCAACTGGGACAGCGTGCCGGCGGACATGGCGCGCGAGGCCGTCGCCAGGGTGCGGCCGTCGACCTCGGAGGAGACCAGGTAGGGCTGGTGGAAGGTGCCCGATTTGACCGTCGCGGCGACCGACGCCATGTTCAGCGGGTTCATCCGCACCCCGCCCTGCCCGATCAGCGAGGCCGCCATCGGGGCCGCCGACTGGACCGGCACCGACCCGTCGAAGGTGGGCACGCCGACCGACCAGTTGTTCATCCCCAGGCCGAACACCTGCTGTGCCTGCCTGGTGAGGCTGTCGTTGTCGAGCCGGGGAGCCTGACTGATGAAGGCGGTGTTGCAGGACCGCGCGAAGCTCGCCTTGAAGGTGCCGCCGTTGATGTGGAACTTGTCGTCGTTCTGGAACTTCCAGCCCCCGTACGTGAAGTACTTCGGGCAGGGGTGCACCTTGTCCGCGGACGCCAGCCCCTTCTCGATGAGAAGCGACGACGTGACGATCTTCATCGTGGAGCCCGGGGCGAGCGAGCCCTGGAAGGCGACGTTGAAGCTGCCGCTGTTGGCGACGGCGAGGATCTCGCCCGTCGACGCGCGCGTGACGACGACGGAGGCGCGGGGGCGGCTCGCGACCTGCCGCTCGGCGGCTGCCTGGAGGGTGGGGCTCAGCGTCGTCCGTACGGTGCCGGGCTTGCCCTTGCTGAGCTCCAGCAGCGTCTTGTCGGAGACCTTCTTCCTTTTGGACGCCTCGCCGCGTACGGCACGCAGTTCGACGCCTGCGGTGCCGCCCGCCTTCTTGCCGTACTTCTCGCGCAGACCGTCCAGGACCGTGCCGAGCGACGGGTACTCGGCGGCGCTCAGTTCGCCGCCCTCGCGGTCGACCGCCTTGACCGGCGGCGTGCCCGACTCGCCGGTCACCAGGGTGTCGCCGTCGGCCAGCTCAGGATGGACCACGGAGGCATGCCAGTCGACGACCGGCTTGCCGTCCGCGGCTCGCCGGACGACGGTCAGCGCACTGTCGTAGGCCAGCGGCTTGGTGACGTCCTTGTACGTCACCGTGGCCTTCACGGCGAAGGGCACCCTGCCGCCGGCGGGGGTGCCCGGGGTGAGGGTGACGCCGGTGATGTGGGCGTCCTCGGCGTAGCCGGTGAGCAGCGCGGTGGCGGCCGCCGCGTCGTCGGTGACGGCGGCCGCGCGGGCGATCTGCCCCTGCTGCCAGGAAGTGAGGAGGGCGTTGGCGGTGCCGGTGACCTCCGCCGCCGTCAGCGGCCCGGTCCTGACCTGCGGAGTCTCGTGGTCGGCGGCCGTCGTGGCCGTACGGTCCTCGGCCGCGGCGCCACCGCCGTACAGCGCGTAGACGCCGAACGCGGCACCGCCGACGACCACGGTGACCATTCCGCCGAGCACGGCGGGCCGCTTGCCTCGTCGCTCGGCGACGCGTCTTCTCTTGCCCACGTCCTACGATCCTCCGGATCCCGCGGGGCCCCCACGCCCCGATGCCCTCGTTGCCCCCGCCCACCCCAACGACGGCGACCAGCCTAGGGTCCCCTCCCGGGCGGGTGATGCCACTGTGACCTCAACCACCTCTCCCGTAGCGGGGTTGTGACCGTGAGGGCGCGCAACGGCCCGCGCGCGTGGTTCAGCCGCCCGCACGCAGGACGGCGGCGACGATCGGCCCGGCCGCGTCACTGCCGTGGCCGGCGTCCTGGACCATCGCGGCGGCCGCGACGTCGTGGCGGTAACCGGTGAACCAGCTGTTGGACTTGGCCTGCCCCGCCACCTCGGCGGTGCCGGTCTTGGCGCCGATGTCGCTTCCCAGGCCCGCCATGACACCGGCCGCGGTGCCGCTGGTCGCGGTGCGGTGCATCATGGCGCGCAGCTGTCGCACCGTGCTGTCCGACAGCCCACGCGCGCGTGCCAGTTCCCGGCCGTCGAGGCTCTGCGGCACGATGACCGGCTGGCGGAACGTCCCCGTCATGGCGGTCGCCGTGACGGAGGCCATGTTCAGCGGGTTCATCAGCAGCTGACCCTGGCCGATCAGGGCCGCGGCCATGTCGGGCCCGCTGACGGCCGGCACCGAGCCGTCATGGGACTGGACGCCGGTCTTCCAGTTGTTCCGGCCCAGCCCGAAGCGCTCCACGGCCTCCGTGGTCAGCGAGTCGGCCTTCAGGTCGTCCGTGTACTTGATGAAGGCCGTGTTGCAGGAGCGCGCGAAGCTCTGGGCCAGCGTCGCGCCGGGATCGGTCATCTCCTTGTAGTTGTGGAAGGTCTGGCCCTCCCACATCGCGTCCGGGGTGCACGGCGCCGGCCCGTCGGCCGTGGTGATGCCGTTGTCGATGAGCGTGGCCGCAGTGATGATCTTCATGGTGGAGCCGGGGGCGACCTGCCCCTGGAACGCGGCGTTGAAGGCGTCGTTGCGGTGATTGGCGACCGCGAGCACATCCCCGGTGCTGGGCTGGACGGCCACCACGGACGACTGGCCGTACCGCAGCACGGCCTTCTCCGCCGCCGCCTGCACTCCCGCTTTCAGAGTGGTCCGCAGCCTGCCCGGCCGGCCCTCGGCGAGAGTGAGCAGCGGGGTGTCCGCCGCGCCCGCGGTGCCGTGCTTGACCACGAGCTCGACCCCCGGCTCGCCGCCCGCCGCGTCGCCGTACTTCTGGCGCAGTGCGTCCAGGATCGGGCCCAGGGAGGGGTACTTGGCCTTCGTGAGGACCTTGCCGTCGCGGTCCACCGCCTCGATCGGCGGGGCCGAGGACTCGCCGGTGGCGAGGGTGTCGTCCATGCCCGTCAGCTGCGGATGGACCACGGACGGCCGCCAGTCGACCAGTGCCTTCCCCGTGGTGACCCCGCGCACGATCGTCAGCCGGCTCTCGTAGGCGAGCGGTTTCGACTTGCCGTCGTAGGACACCGTCGCGTTGACGGTGAAAGGCACGGTCGTACCGCTCGCCGCGCCCGGTGTGATCTTCAGTCCGGTGATGTGCGCTTCCTGGGCGTACGAGGTGAGCAGCGGCTCGGCCTTGGCAGCGTTGTCGGTGAGCGAGGCGGCCACCACCGACTCGCCCTTCTCCCAGGCCGCGAAGAACCGCGAGGTGGTCTCCTTCACCTCCTCGCCGCTGGGCGGCCCGCTCTTCAGTGGCGCCGGCCCGTTCGCGCCCGAGCCGCCGCCGGAGTCGCTGAGCGCGGACACCACGTTGTACGTGCCGTATCCCGCGCCGCCGACCATGACGGCGAACACCGATCCGATGACGGCCGCCTTGGCTCCCTTGCGCATCTGTGGTCCTTCCCCCTTCGTCCCCGTGGTCGGCGCCCCCCGTCCGGCGTTTCTGAACGCGTTCAGGAAGAGGGGCGCGTCTCGCACTGTATGCGGACGGCGGGGGCGCGAAGGACACAGTTACCGGGAAGTTGTCCGACGGAGACCGGGGGCGTGTCCGGAACGGGGATCAACCAGCTGAATCAGACCCACGTGTCCAGCCACATACGTGAACGCCAATCGTCGATGGGGATCGCCGTCCCGGTGTAGAGGGGCCAGAAGAAGATGAAGTTCCACGTGATCAGGAGCACCAGGACGCCCGTCCCCGTCGCCCCGGCCACGCGCCGGGTGTCGCTCGACCCCGGCGCCCCGACGATCGCCCCGATCATCATGGCCACCGCCAGGCACAGGAACGGCACGAAGACCACGGCGTAGAACAGGAAGATCGTGCGCTCCTGGTACATGAACCACGGCAGGTAGCCCGCCACCACGGCGCCCGCGATGGCACCCGCGCGCCAGTCACGGCGGAACGCCCAGCGCCACAGCACGTACAGCAGCGCGAAGCAGGCCGCCCACCACAGCAGCGGCGTGCCCAGCGCCAGCACCTCGCGCGCGCACTTATCGCCCGCGTCCGCCGGACAGCCGTCGACACCCGGCGCGGGCGACTCGTAGAAGTACGACACCGGGCGGCCCAGGACGAGCCAGCTCCACGGGTTCGACTGGTACGTGTGCGGCGAGGTCAGATGGGTGTGGAACTCGTACACCTCGTGCTCGTAGTGCCACAGGCTGCGCCACCAGTCGGGGAACAACCACGCCCAGGAGCCGCCCTTGCCGTCCGTCGCCGCCCAGTTGCGGTAGTAGCCGCCCGAGCCGTCCGCGGGGGAGAGGATCCAGCCCGTCCACGACACGACGTAGGTGGCGAGCGCGACCGGGACCGTCGCCAGGAAGGCGAAGCCGAGGTCGTACTTGAGGACGGCCAGGTACGGGTGGCGCGCGCCGGCCACCTTGCGCGAACCGACGTCCCACGCGAGCGCCATCACGCAGAACGCCGCCATGATGAACAGGGCGTTCCACTTGGTGCCGATCGCCAGGCCGAACATCACGCCCGCCGCCCAGCGCCACGGCCGCCACCCCAGCCGCAGGAAGTCGCCGACGGCGGGGTCCGGGCGGTACCGGCCGTCCGTGCCGGATCGCAGCGCGGCGGCGAGCTTCACGCGCGCGTGGTCGCGATCGAGGATCAGGCAGCCGAACGCGGCGAGCACGAAGAACATCAGCACACCGTCGAGCAGCGAGGTGCGGCTCATCACGAAGTGCAGGCCGTCGACCGCCATTAGCCCACCGGCCAGACATCCCAGGAACGTCGACCGGAACAGCCGGCGTCCGATGCGGCACAGCATCAGCACCGACAGCGTGCCGAGCAGCGCCGTCATGAACCGCCAGCCGAACGGGTCGAAACCGAAGATCAGCTCACCCAGCCCGATGACGTACTTGCCGACCGGCGGATGTACGACATAGGACGCGTCCGACGGGATGGCGATGTGCCCGCCGCTGCTGAGGACGGCATCGTTGGCGTTCTTGTCCCAGTTGACCTCGAACCCGCGGTGGACCAGCGCCCAGGCGTCCTTGGCGTAGTACGTCTCGTCGAATATCACCTTCTCGGGGCTGCCCAGGTTCCAGAACCGGATGACGCCCGCCATCAGCGTGACCAGCAGCGGGCCGCCCCAGCCCGACCAGCGCGTGAACCGGTCGGCCAGCGCCGGGGGCACCCCCAGGGTGTGCCACAGCCGCGGACTGGGCTCCGCGTACGGCGGTACCAGCCGCTCCCGCGCGTCGGCCACCGGGAGACGCCGCGCGGGGGGCCCGAAACGGCGCAGCCGCTGCTGCCACGTCGGCCGCCGGTCGTCGGGCGCCCGGCCCTGCCGGTGGTCCGTGGAATCCAAGGAGGACGCGGTACTGGTCACCGCGCCATCGTAGGGAACCCGTCTGTGTGAGTCCCGTGCCTCGCCCCTGCGAGGATGGAAACGTGACAGTTACGCCCGCAAGCACGCCCGGAATCCTCATCCTCGCCGGCACGCCCATCGGGGACGTCGCCGACGCCCCGCCCCGGCTCGCCGAGGAGCTGGCGGGCGCCGACGTCGTCGCCGCGGAGGACACCCGGCGCCTGCGCCGCCTCACCCAGGCCCTGGGAGTGACGCCCAAGGGGCGCGTGGTCTCCTACTTCGAGGGCAACGAGGCCGCCCGCACCCCCGAACTCGTCGAGGAACTGATCGGCGGCGCGCGCGTGCTGCTCGTCACCGACGCCGGCATGCCGTCGGTCTCCGATCCCGGCTACCGGCTGGTCGCCGCCGCCGTGGAGCGCGACGTCCGGGTGACCGCGGTTCCGGGTCCGTCCGCCGTCCTGACCGCGCTCGCGCTGTCCGGGCTGCCCGTCGACCGGTTCTGCTTCGAGGGGTTCCTGCCGCGGAAGGCGGGTGAGCGGCTCTCACGGCTGCGTGAGGTCGCCGGCGAGCGCCGGACCCTCGTGTACTTCGAGGCCCCGCACCGGCTGGACGACACCCTCGCGGCCATGGCCGAGGTCTTCGGCGCCGACCGCCCGGCCGCCGTCTGTCGCGAGCTGACCAAGACCTACGAGGAAGTACGGCGCGGCCCGCTCGGCGAACTCGCCGAGTGGGCGGCCGAGGGCGTGCGCGGTGAGATCA
Source organism: Streptomyces sp. bgisy159 (assembly GCF_965341775.1). Taxonomy (GTDB): domain Bacteria; phylum Actinomycetota; class Actinomycetes; order Streptomycetales; family Streptomycetaceae; genus Streptomyces. The sequence goes on from NZ_CBDQZH010000009.1 coordinate 29,743, forward strand.
CCGTCGTCGTCTCCGGTGCTCCCGAGCGCGGCCCGGAGCACCTCGACGCGCAGGAGCTCGTCCGCCGGGTACGCGCGCGTGAGGAGGCGGGTGAGCGCCGCAAGGAGGCGATCGCCGCGGTGGCGGCGGACGCCGGTCTGCCGAAGCGCGAGGTGTTCGACGCGGTGGTGGCGGCGAAGCACGCGGCGGGGTGAGGGGCGGGGCGGCCAAGCACGCGGCGGGGTGAAGGGTGCGCGGCGGGTCGGAAGCGCGGCGCGCTGGGCGCCCGGCGTGACGGAGGCGCCGCGAGGTGACGGCGCGGAGCCGGCCCGAAGGCGCACCCCGCGGCGCCAGGGAGCGCCGGACGGCGCTGAAGGAGGTCTGCGCGCCCCTCTCGGGCGCCTTGCGCCCCATGCCGGGGCAAAGGGGCGGCGTGGAAGGCAAAGCGGCCTGACAGCCGCTCGTGCCCTTGGGGCAAGGAACACCCAAATCGGGTCCAACAGTCGACAGACCTGCTGCGTTCACGCCGCTGAGGGCGTCCACTGGAACGCAGGGACGCACCGTCCCTCGTCCAGCGGACAAGAGGAGCTGGCATGAGCGAGATCGCAGACCGGACGGACCTGCGCAGCGGCGCGACGGCCGTCGTCCACGAGTCCTATTCCTTCGCGTGCATGCGCTGCGGCTACGGCTGGGAGCAGTCGTACGAGATAGAGCACCACATGGACGCCGACGACCACGAGTTCGTGCTGTACGTGGCGAACGGCCGCATCGTGCCGTCCCCGCTGAGCCGGCCGGCGTGCGGGAACTGCGACGGCGACGTCGTACGCATCATGCGCGCGGGCCAGGTCGCGTCGGTGCGCGGCGTCAAGCACCGGTCGCACCGGGTGCCCCCGGCCGGTCCGGTCGAGGTGCCCGAGGTGCCGGAGGCCGCCGCGGCCGATTCGAAGGAACGTCACCACTGGCATCTGTCCGATCTCCTGCACCCCTTCCAGCGCCGGGCCAGCTAGCGGGACCCGCATGACGGCGTCCCGGCCCTGGGACGGTCGCGGACCCCGTCCCCGCAGGCCGCGCGGGCACCTTCCGTAGGATCGGGACATGCCTTCGAACGCCGACAAGAACGCGGCCCCACCGCTCCCGGAGCCGCTGCGGGTGCCGGTCGCCGATTCCCACACCCACCTCGACATGCAGTCCGGGACGGTCGAGGAGAGCCTGGCGAAGGCGGCGTCGGTGGGGGTGACGACCGTGGTGCAGGTGGGCTGCGACGTGCGCGGCTCGCGATGGGCGGCCGAGACGGCGGCCGCCCACGCCGCCGTCCACGCGGCAGTCGCCCTGCACCCCAACGAGGCGCCGCGCATCGTCCACGGCGACCCCGACGGCTGGTCCCGGCAGGGCGCACGGGAACCGGGGGGCGCGAAGGCGCTCGACGAGGCGCTCGCCGAGATCGACAGCCTGGCCGCGCTCCCCCAGGTGAAGGGCGTCGGCGAGACCGGCCTGGACTACTTCCGCACCGGCCCGGAGGGCAAGGAGGCGCAGGAGGCGTCATTCCGCGCCCACATCGAGATCGCCAAGCGGCACGGCAAGGCGCTCGTCATCCACGACCGCGACGCCCACGCCGACGTCCTGCGCATCCTCAAGGAGGAAGGCGCACCCGAACGCACCGTCTTCCACTGCTACTCCGGCGACGCCGACATGGCCGAGATCTGCGCCCGCGCCGGCTATTTCATGTCCTTCGCCGGGAACGTCACCTTCAAGAACGCGCAGCACCTGCGCGACGCCGTCGCCGTGGCCCCCCTGGAGCTTCTCCTGGTGGAGACCGACGCCCCCTTCCTCACCCCCGCCCCCCACCGCGGGCGGCCCAACGCCCCGTATCTCGTCCCCGTCACCGTGCGCGCCATGGCCGCCGTGCGCGGCCTCGACGAGGACACCCTCGCGGCCGCCCTCGGAGCCAACACCGCCCGGGCGTTCGCCTACTGACGCACCGCCGCCCGCCGCCCGCCGGCCGTCCCTGCACAACAGTGCGTAGCCGTGCCGCTTTGGAGAGTGACCGTCGAGCCGCTAGGTTCTGGGGGCCCGATCCGGACCGACCTCTGGACCCCGCGGACCCCTGGAGCGTGTCGGCGTGAGCAACCCCTCCCACGCGCGCAGCGCGTACTACGCCCACCACCCGGAGTACGAGCCCTACGGCGGCGCCGAGACCTACGTCGACCTGCACAGCGCGCAGACGGTCGGGCAGGGGCTACAGGGCCGGCAGGGACTGCAGGGCGCGTACGACGACGGCGGTGCGCCCGGCACCTACGGGATGCGCGGGGCGTACGAGGACACCTACCGGCCGGCTTACGAGGCGTTCGCGGCGTACGCCCCCTACGGCACGCACCCGGCGCACGGGTCGCCCGAGTCCGCCGGCTCGGCGCTGCCACGCCAAGTGGCGGACGAGGCGCCCGTCGGGGGCCCGGAGCATCCGGGGGACGCCGGGGGCGCCAGGGACGCCGGGGGCACCGGGGGCGCATGGGGGGAAGGGGTGCAGGCGGGCGCCGCGCACGTCCGGCGCGCGGAGACGGTTGTGGCTCCGGGCGGACCGGGGGCCGCGGGGCGGGCGGTGACCGGCGGCGCACCGCAGGGCAGCGCGCCCGCCAGTACGGGGCGGCGGGCCGCGCGACGGCGCAAGGCACGCTACGCGGAGCGCCCTGACTCGACCGTGCGCCGCCTGCTTCCGCAGGCGCTGGTGGTCGCCTTCCTCGCCGGCGGCACCACCGCCTTCGTCGCCGAGGACAAGGCGATCGAGCTGACCGTCGACGGCAAGCCGCGCACACTGCACACCTTCGCGGACGACGTCACCGAACTGCTGGCGCAGGAAGACGTGAAGGTGGGGGCGCACGACGTGGTGGCGCCCGCCCCCGGCGCCGACCTCAGCAACGGGGACGAGGTCGCCGTCCACTACGGACGCCCCGTGCGCCTCACCCTCGACGGACACCGGCGCGAGCTGTGGACGACGGCGCACACCGTGGAGGCGGCGCTCGAACAGCTCGGTGTGCGCACGGCGGGCGCGTACCTGTCGACGTCGCGCTCCCGGCGGATCGGACGCGAGGGCCTCGCGCTGGACGTCCGGACCGAGCGTTCCCTGACGATCATGGCGGACGGCCGCGCCCGCACGGTGCGCACCAACGCGGCGACGGTCCGCGAGGCGGTCGAGGAGGCCGGAATCATCCTGCGCGGCCAGGACACCACGTCGGTCGCGCCCGGCAGCTTCCCCCGCGACGGGCAGACGGTGACCGTACTGCGGATCACCGGCAGCAAGGAGGTGCGGGAAGAGCCGATCCCCTTCGAGGTACGGCGCATCGAGGACCCGTCGCTGTTCAAGGGAACGGAGGTCGTCGAGCGGGCCGGACAGCCGGGGCTCAGAAGGGAGACCTACGCGGTGCGCACCGTCAACGGTGTCCGGCAGAAGCCCCGGCGGGTGAAGACCGAGGTGGTGCGCGCACCGCGCGCGCGGGTGGTGAAGGTGGGCACCAGGCCGCACCCGCCATCCGTACATGACGCCGACCACCTCGACTGGCGGGGCCTGGCCGCCTGCGAGTCGGGCGGACGGCCCGACGCGGTCGACGCGTCGGGCGCGCACGGCGGGCTCTACCAGCTCGACACCCACACCTGGCACAGCCTGGGCGGCAGCGGACGACCGCAGGACGCCCCGGCGGCCGAGCAGACGTACCGCGCGAAGAAGCTCTACATCCGGCGCGGCGCGAGCCCCTGGCCGCACTGCGGGCAGCGCCTGCACGGCTGAGGCCCTTCTGGCCCGGCACCCTGCGGGAGCCGCCGGAAGGTCCCGGCGGCTCCCGTAGCGGCCCGGAACACATGCGCTGACACCCGCCTGCGTCCGGCCGGCCTCGGCGGCGTCCGGAACTGTCGGTCGGCCCCCGTAGTCTTGTCCCGTGAGCACCAGCCCCACCCACGACGCCCTCCTGGGCCCCGCCGACGTCCGCGAACTGGCGGCGGCCCTCGGCGTGCGTCCCACCAAGCAGCGCGGTCAGAACTTCGTGATCGACGCGAACACGGTCCGCCGGATCGTCCGGACCGCGGAGGTCCGGCCCGACGACGTGGTCGTCGAGGTCGGGCCGGGGCTCGGCTCCCTCACGCTCGCCCTGCTGGAGGTCGCCGACCGGGTCACCGCCGTCGAGATCGACGACGTACTGGCCGCCGCGCTGCCCGCCACGGTCGCCGCGCGGATGCCGCACAGGGCCGACCGCTTCGCGCTCGTGCACTCCGACGCCATGCACGTCACGGAGCTGCCCGGCCCCGCACCGACCGCCCTGGTCGCCAACCTGCCCTACAACGTGGCCGTACCGGTCCTGCTGCACATGCTCGACACCTTCCCCGGTATCGAGCGCACCCTGGTGATGGTGCAGGCGGAGGTCGCCGACCGCCTCGCCGCCGCCCCCGGCTCCAAGGTCTACGGCGTGCCCTCGGTGAAGGCCAACTGGTACGCCGAGGTCAAGCGTGCCGGTGCCATCGGCCGCAACGTCTTCTGGCCCGCCCCGAACGTGGACAGCGGACTGGTGTCCCTGGTCCGCCGCAGGGAGCCGCTCAAGACCACGGCGTCCAAGCAGGAGGTGTTCGCCGTCATCGACGCGGCGTTCGCCCAGCGGCGCAAGACGCTGCGGGCCGCGCTCGCCGGATGGGCGGGTTCCGCGGCCGCCGCCGAGGCGGCGCTGGTCGCCGCCGGGGTGTCCCCGCAGGCACGCGGGGAAGCCCTCACCGTGGAGGAGTTCGCGAGGATCGCGGAACACAAGGAGACCGAGTGACCGTCACCGTGCGCGTGCCAGCCAAGGTCAATGTCCAACTCGCCGTGGGCGCCGCCCGCGCGGACGGCTTCCACGACCTGGCGAACGTCTTCCTCGCGGTCGGCCTCTACGACGAGGTCACCGTCACCCCGGCCGACACCCTGCGCGTCACGTGCGCCGGCCCGGACGCCGACAAGGTCCCCCTGGACCGGACGAACCTCGCCGCGCGAGCGGCCCTCGCACTCGCCGAACGGTACGGCCGCGCACCCGACGTGCACATCCACATCGCCAAGGACATCCCCGTCGCCGGCGGCATGGCGGGCGGCAGCGCGGACGGCGCGGGCGCGCTCCTCGCCTGCGACGCGCTGTGGGGCACACGCGCGTCCCGTGACGAACTCCTCGACATCTGCGCCGAACTCGGCAGCGACGTGCCGTTCAGCCTCGTCGGCGGGGCCGCGCTCGGCACCGGCCGAGGCGAGAAACTGACCGCGCTGGACGTGGGCGGCACCTTCCACTGGGTCTTCGCGTTCGCCCAGCGCGGGCTGTCGACGCCGGCCGTCTTCCGCGAGTTCGACCGGCTCGGCGAGGACACCGACATCCCCGAGCCCGTCGCCTCCCAGCCCCTCATCGACGCCTTGGCCAAGGGCGACCCGGACGCCCTGGCGGCCACCGTCACCAACGACCTCCAGCCCGCCGCGCTCTCCCTCTTCCCCGAACTCGCCGACACCCTCGCCGCGGGCCGCGCGGCCGGGGCGCTCGCGGCGCTCGTGTCGGGATCGGGCCCCACGACCGCCTTCCTCACCCGCGACGCCGATTCGGCGACCCAGGTCGCCGCGGCACTGCACGTGTCCGGCACCTGCCGCAGCGTACGCACGGCGACGGGACCCGCCCAGGGGGCCACGGTCGGCTGACCGCCGGGCCCGGAGTCCGTCGGCGCACGGCCCACACCCTTACGCAGAGTGACCGCACCCTCGCGCACCGCCCGCCACCCCAAGGGCCTACGCTTGAAGGCTGATCGATCCCCCTGCGCAGGAGTGAAATGGCCGTCAACCTGGTCAATGTCGAGAACGTCAGCAAGGTGTACGGCACCCGTGCGCTCCTGGACGGCGTGTCGCTCGGCGTGTCCGAAGGGGACCGGATCGGGGTCGTCGGCCGCAACGGCGACGGCAAGACGACACTGATCCGGATGCTCGCGAAACTGGAGGAGGCCGACTCCGGGCGGGTCACGCACTCCGGCGGAGTGCGGCTGGGCGTGCTCACGCAGCACGACTCCCTCGACCCGGCGGTGACCGTGCGCCACGAGGTCATCCGCGACCTGGCCGACCACGAGTGGGCGGGCAACGCCAAGATCCGCGACGTGCTGACGGGGCTGTTCGGCGGGCTCGACCTGCCCGGGTTCCCCAAGGGGCTGGACACCGTCATCGGACCGCTGTCCGGCGGTGAGCGGCGCCGGATCGCGCTCGCCAAGCTGCTCATCGAGGACCAGGACCTCATCATCCTCGACGAGCCGACCAACCACCTCGACGTCGAGGGCATCTCCTGGCTCGCCCAGCACCTGCGGGCACGGCGCTCGGCGCTGGTGTGCGTCACCCACGACCGGTGGTTCCTCGACCAGGTCTGCACGCGCATGTGGGACGTCCAGCGCGGTCACGTCCACGAATACGAGGGCGGCTACTCCGACTACGTCTTCGCGCGCGCCGAGCGTGAGCGGATCGCCGCGACCGAGGAGGCCAAGCGGCAGAACCTGGTCCGCAAGGAACTGGCCTGGCTGCGCCGCGGCGCTCCCGCGCGCACGTCCAAGCCGCGCTTCCGGGTGGAGGCCGCCAACGAGCTCATCAAGGACGTGCCGCCGCCCCGGGACAGCAGTGAGCTGATGAAGTTCGCGTCCTCCCGGCTCGGCCGGACCGTCTTCGACCTGGAGGACATCACCGTCCAGGCCGGACCGAAGGTGCTGCTCAAGCACGTGACCTGGCACCTCGGCCCCGGCGACCGCATCGGCCTGGTCGGCGTGAACGGCGCCGGCAAGACCTCCCTGCTGCGCGCCATGGCGGAGGCGGCGCGCACCGAGGGCGAGGTGCAGCCCGCCGCCGGGCGCGTCGTCGTCGGCAGGACCGTCAAGCTCGCCTACCTCTCCCAGGAGGTCGCCGAACTCGACCCCACATGGCGGGTCCTGGAAGCCGTTCAGCGGGTGCGGGAGCGCGTCGACCTCGGCAAGGGGCGCGAGATGACCGCCGGTCAGCTGTGCGAGACCTTCGGCTTCACCAAGGAGAAGCAGTGGACGCCGGTGGGTGACCTCTCCGGCGGTGAGCGCCGGCGGCTGCAACTGCTGCGACTGCTGATGGACGAGCCCAACGTGCTCTTCCTCGACGAGCCCACCAACGACCTCGACATCGAGACCCTCACCCAGCTGGAGGACCTCCTCGACGGCTGGCCCGGCTCGATGATCGTGATTTCGCACGACCGGTTCTTCGTCGAGCGCACCACCGACCGGGTCCACGCCCTTCTCGGCGACGGCACGCTGCGGATGCTGCCGCGCGGGATCGACGAGTACCTGGAGCGCCGGCAACGCATGGAGGAAGCGGCGGCGGCGACCGCTCCCGCCGCCGTCAAGCCCGCGACCGAGCGCCCCGAGAAGAGCGCCGCCGACCAGCGCGCCGCCAAGAAGGAACTCCAGAAGATCGAGCGCCAGTTGGACCGCGTCTCCGACAAGGAGTCCAAGCTGCACGCGCAGATCGCCGAGAACGCCACCGACTTCGAGAAGGTCGCGCGACTCGACGCCGAGTTGCGTGAGTTGGCGGGGGAGCGCGAGGAGCTGGAGATGCGCTGGCTGGAACTGGCCGAGGACGCCTGAGGATCGCGGGCCGCGCGGGCGTGTACGACCTCACCCCACGCCCGCGTGCGCACCACCGCTGACGCACCCGCGCACGCCCCCGCCGTACCCGCGCGGTGCCCGTACGCGCAACCACGCCGGCGACCCTACGCACCCGACCGCGCAAACAGCCCCGTACGCCACCGCGCGTTCGGTCGCGTGCGCAACGGCGTGAGCGCCTGTGCCGCGCAACGGGCACGGGTACACGCGCGCCAAGCGGCGCGCACAGCTCTTCGCGCAACGGCGTGAAGGGCCGTGCGCACCACCGCACTTCCCCGGCCACGCCCGCGCGCGGTGGGCGGCGCGTGCGCCGTGTGAAGAGGGCGTGGAGGCGCGTAACGAGGGCATCACGGCCCGGTTCTCCCTTGGGTACAGGGGCGGACGCAGTCCCGTCCCCGCCCGCTCACGGGTGATAGAAAGAGCCGTCTGAGAACTGTCTGAAAACGACTCTGGGTCCTTTGCGAACCTCAGGGCGTGGCTAAAAATCAGTGAACGAGGGGGAAGACGCTGATGACTCAGCCGCCCGACCAGCCGCCGCACCAGGACGGTTTCGGAGCACCACAGGACCAACCGCCCCGAGCGCCGGGCTTCGGGCCGCCCGAGCCGCCGGCCCAGCCCCCTCAGGCACCCCAGCCCCCGCCCGGCCCCGGCCCCGCCGCCGGCTACGGCTACCCGCAGCAGCCGGGCGCGCCGGCGCCCGGAGGCCCCGCGCCCGCCGGCCCGTACGGCACCCCGCCGGCGCCCGGCCCCTACAACGCGCCGCCCACACCTCCCGCGCCCGGCCCCTATGCCGCCCCCCAGCAGGCCGGCCCCTACGGCCCGCCCCAGCAGCCGGGGCCGTACGGGCAGCAGCCCGGCTACGGATACCCGCAGGCAGCCCAGTACCCCGGCGGACCGGGGGCGCCTGGGATGCCCGGTGCGCCGGGGAGCGCGCCCGGCGGCTCGCGCAACCCCTTCAAGGGCCGGCCGGCGCTGGTCGTCGCGGCGGCCGTGGTGGGCCTGGTCCTGGTCGGCGGCACGGTGTTCGCGGTGACGCGCGGCGGCGATGACGACGGCAAGAAGCCCGTCGCCGAGAAGAGCGACGACGGCAAGCCCTCCGCTTCCGACCTGCCGGTCAACCCCGGCGACGGCAGCGGCGACGGCGGCGACCCGGAGAACTTCAACGACGGCCGCAAGGCCGGTGAGGCCCGGGTGCTCTGGTACAAGGAGGCCCCCGACGCGCCGGGTTCCGGCGCCGAGGCCCCCGGCATGTGGGTCACGGACAAGACCGCGGTCAAGGCGGCCTACAAGGAGCTCGTCGGCTACAACGTCGCTGACGGCAAGCCGACCTGGGAAACCCTCACCTTCCCGCAGGAGATCTGCGCGGTCACCCCGCAGAAGACAGCCGACGACAAGATCGTCATCGCCTACATGAGCGGCACCAGCAGTCGTGCCGAGTGCAACAAGCTCCAGCAGGTCGATCTCAACACCGGTGCCAAGGGCTGGACCGCCGAGGTGGCGGACGGCGCGCTGTTCGACAGCACCAGCAGCATCTCCCTCTCCGTGACCGGCAACACGCTGATGGTGGGCCGTTCCCAGTCCGGGACGGCGTACGACGTGCGCACCGGGAAGAAGTTGTACGACAAGAAGAGGTACGGCTCGGCGTGCTTCCCGGACGGGTTCGCGGGGGGCAGCCGGCTGATCGTCGTGTCGTCCTGTGATGCGACCAAGGCCACCGAACACGACGAGATGCAGGAGCTCGACCCGGCCAGCGGCAAGGTCAAGTGGACCTGGAAGATCGACAAGGGGTGGGAGGTCCAGCACACCTTCTCCGTCGACCCGCTGGTCGTCCTCAGCACCAACGACGAGAAGAACAGCTGGAACATCTCCACCCTGAACCCCAACGGCACGATCCGCTCGCAGGTCGGTGTCAACGAGCAGTTCGCGCCCGACTGCGGCGGCTGGGGGTCCTTCCTGCAGCGCGACCTGACGGGTTGCACGGGCGCGGTGGCCGACGCCGGCACCCTGTACCTGCCGACCAAGGCGACCACCGGCCCGAACGAGGTCGTCGCGATCGACCTCGCCAACGGCAAGGAGAAGTGGCGGGTGGACTCCCCGGGGGACGCGACGATGCTGCCGCTGAAGGTCGAGGGCGGCAACCTCGTGTCGTACGTGGAGGCGACCTACGAAGCGCCAGGCCAGGTGGTGTCGGTTCCGATCGCCGGGAGTGGCCACACGCCCGCCAAGCTGCTGCAACTCCCCGAGAGCACGAGCGAGATCGAGCGGGACTTCTTCCGCCGGGACCTCGACTGGGCCGACGGACGGTTCTACATCTCCACCGGCTCGCTGGACGGCGACGACGACGAGAAGGAGAAGCTGATGCTCGCCTACGGCAAGTGAGCCGGGGCGAACCGGGGCGGCCGAGCCGGGTCGCCCCGTACCGCGTCCGCTCGCCCCGTACCGCCGCCGTCCGTCGACGCACCGTTCGTACGAGCTCCTGGCTCAGCACCCTTCCGAGGTACCCACACGATGACCACGTCCCCGCCGCCCCACCAGCCTCCGCAGGGCTCCGGCCCCGGCACGCCCGAGGACCAGCCCCCGCAGAACCCGCCGCAGACTCCTCCGGCGCCCCCGATGCCCCCGTCGGCCCCCGCCGCCCCGGGCGCTCCTGACCTCACCAAGGCCCCCGACCCGGGCTACGGCTACCCCCAGGCACCCCAGCCATCCCAAGCACCCCAGCCACCCCACCCCGCACAGAGCCAGCCCCAGCAAGGCCAGCAGGGCCGGCCCCCGCAGCAGCCGGATCCGTACTCCCCGTTCCCGCAGCAGCCGCCCGCCCCGAGCGGCCCGTACGCCGCCCAGCCCGGCCACGGCTACGGCTACCCGGCCGCCCAGCCCGGCTACGGCTACCCGGTTTCGCCCGGCGCCCACCCCACGCCGTCCCCCCAGCCGGGCTACGGCTATCCGGGTCAGCCGGGTCAGCCGGGTCAGCCGACCGTCCCCTTCCAGGCTCAGCCGCCGGCCGGGTCCGCCCCAGGGGGCGGCGGCAGTTCCAGGGCGCCGCTGTACATCATCGTGGCGGCGGTCGTCGCCATCGCGTTGATCATCGGCGGCGGCATCTGGTACTCCTCGTCCACCGGCGACGACGGAAAGAAGAACCAGAGCTCCGGTGGCACGGGCGGCGACAACGGCAAGGGCGACGGCGGCACGTCGGGCAGCGCGGGCACCTCGGGCTCCGAGAAGGTGCCGTCCGACCCGGCGTCCAAGGTCCTCTTCCAGCTGCCGATGCCGGCCGTCGGCAAGGACGACACCATCGCCGTGGACGGCTCCTGGCTGACCGACAAGGCGTACGTCAAGAGCGGGGTCGCCGAGGTCGTCGCCTACGACCGCGACACCGGCGCCAAGCTGTGGACGATCAAGCTGCCCGGCCCGGTGTGCGAGGCCACCCCGCACATCACCAAGGACTTCAGGACGGCGATCGTCTACGAGCCGTCGATGCCCGCGAAGAACCGTTCGGCCGGCTGCAGCCAGGTCGCGGCGCTCGACCTCGCCGCGGGCAAGAAGCTGTGGAACAAGACGGTCAACTCCGGCGACTACCCGATCAACTTCGACAATGTGACGGTCAGCGCCAACACTGTCGCGGTCGGCAGCACCGACGGCGGCGCCGCCTTCGACATCGCCTCCGGCAAGGTGCTGTGGCAGCCGAAGACGTCCGACACCTGCTACGACGCCGGCTACGGCGGCGGCGCCAAGCTGGTCGCGGTGCGCAAGTGCGGCAGCTACGACGCGCGCCAGCTGCACATCCAGACCATCGACCCGGCCTCCGGGCAGGTGCAGTCCGAGTACAAGATGACCCAGGACATCGAGTACGCGAGTGTGGTCTCGACCGACCCGCTGGTCGTGGCCGCCGACGTCGGTGACAGCGCCGGTGACGGCAGCGGCATCTCGGACTTCTTCTCCATCGACAACAGGACCGGTCAGCTGCGCACCCGGATCTCGGCACCGGGCGACCAGTTCGCGGCCGACTGCGACAGCATCAGCCGGGTCGAGGACTGCACCGGTATCGCCGTGGGCGGCGACCGGCTGTACCTGCCGACCGAGGAGCACGACTCCTCTGGCGACCACGGCCGCAGCAACGAGGTCATCGCCTTCGACCTGGCCACCGGCAAGCAGACCGGCCAGCGGGCCGACTCGGGCGACGGCTGGACCATCACGCCGCTGCGGATGGACGGCGGCAACGTGATCGCGTACCTGGAGCCGCCGTACGACAAGGGCGGCCGGGTGGTCAGCATCGACGGCGGCTCGTTCAAGACGACCACGCTGATGCAGAACCCGGACACCGAGGCGGTGCGGGACATGGAGTCGGACTTCTCCCCCGAGTACGACGAGGTGCTGTACGCCGACGGTCGCCTGTACCTGGCCGAGGTGTACGCGGACGCGCCGCTGCGCGAGGGCGACAAGAAGTACCTGGCACTCGCCTTCGGCCGCAGCGGCTGATCCTCGACTGCGGCCGATCGCGAACGTGACTGTCAGAGCGGTTGCCGAGCATCTGCGGTGATCGGCAACCGTTCAGACAGATGCCTCAAGCGGCCGATTCAAGTGGTTGTTTCGGCCGCGAATGCGAAGAATGCCAAAAAGTCCGTCGATCCGGGGCAGTTCTCACCAGTAGGGGAAGCGCGACGTCGAACAAGCGTGTAGCTTCCGGGGTCATGAAAGGGCGGGGTGCCTGGGGGGCAGCCCGCGCCCTTGTGTGTCCGTGTCCGTAGTGGGCATCCATGGGGGGACTGGGGGGTTGCTCGATGGGAGTGCGGCTCATGGTGGTCGACGACCACCGGTTGCTCGCGGAGGCACTGGCCTCGGCGCTGAAGCTGCGGGGGCACCGGGTGCTCGCCGCCGCCGCGCCCGCCGCAGGCGCGGCGGACCTGGTGATCACCCGGGCACCGGAGGTGTGTCTGCTGGGGACGGCGACACCGGCCGAGCCGGGGGTCTTTGATCCGGTGCTGCGGATCAAGCGGGAGCGGCCGCAGGTGGCGGTGCTGGTGCTGGGGCCGGTGCCGAGCCCGCGCGGCATCGCGGCGGCGTTCGCCGCGGGGGCCTCCGGGTACGTGCGGCACGACGAGCGCATAGAGGGCGTCGAGCGGGCGATCATGAAGGCGCGGGCGGGCGAGGCGGCCGTGGCGCCGCAGCTTCTGCAGGGTGCCTTCGCGGAACTGCTCAACCCCGCTGCCCAGCCCGACGACGAGGGGCAGCGGCTGTTGCAGATGCTCACCCCGCGCGAGGTCGAGGTACTGGTACGGGTGGCCGACGGTGAGGACACGCGGCTGATCGCCGCCGGGATGGGCATCGCCCCGTCCACCGCGCGCACCCATGTCCAGCGTGTCCTGATGAAGCTCGGCGTCGGTTCCCGCCTGGAGGCGGCTGCCCTGGCCGCCAGGACGGGCCTCCTGGATCGCGCGGGGCCCTACCCGCGCGTACCGCAGCAACGGGAACCGTGAGCTCGGGGCGCATCCCCCGCGCACCCGGCGTACGCCCGGGGAACGCGCCCCCTGAGGTCGAAGGCACGCCGCACCCGCCCTCGCGGCCGACGGCGACGCACGCACGCCGCACCCGCGCGGACATCGGACGCACGCCCCCCGCCGCGCCCCCGATGGCGGACGCACGCCCTCGCGCCGCCGACCGTGGACGCACGCCCCCCGCGCCCCCGGCGACGGACGCACGCCCCCCGCGCCGACGACGGGCGCACGCCGGCCGGGCGAGCCCCCTACTCCAATGGCGCCCCCCGGCCTCCTTCGCCCTCACCTTCTCCTTCTCCCTCACCTTCGCCCGGCAGCGGCGGGGCGGGCGGAGCCGTCGGGCGGAGTTTGAGCCAGATCAGGAAGAAGAGGCCCAGAGCCAGCATGCCCAGGCCGGTCCAGAGGTTGATGTTGACGCCCTGGGCCTTGTCGATGGCCGCGTCGTCGTCCGTGAGGCCGGTGATGGTCACGATCAGGCCGTAGAGGACGAACAGGCCGCCGATGATCCGCCGCAGGTCGAAGATGCTGGCGGCGGTCGCCGACTTGCCCTCCAGGTCGGTGACCTCGCGTTGGACGTCGTCGTCGGAGTAGTGGCCGCGGGGGTGTCGGGGTTCGGTCATGTCTGTGGTCCCTCTTCTCTGCCTTGTCTTCCCGCTGTTCCCGCTCTTACCGCCGTTTTCGCGGTTTTCTCGTCTGCTCGCTTTCCTGCCTGTGTGTCCGTTTCATCGTTGTGGCCGTTGTGGCCGTTGTGGCCGTTGTGGCTGGTCTGGCCGTCTGGCCGGTGCGGCCGGTGCGGCCAGGCCGCAGTCGGCGTCAGAACGAGAACGGGATGTAGCAGGCGGCCGCCAGGATCACCGCGCCCCAGCCGAGCAGCGCGGGCCGGCGGTACCAGGCGTCGTCGCCCTCGGCGGGCGGCTCGGCCATGCCGGGGGAGCGCGTGCCGTAGACCAGCCCCTGGAGTTCCTTGGCCGGCTTCGGGGCGGTGAACAGCGACACCGCCACCATCACCACGGCGCCGGCGACGAAGCCCGCGATGGCCGACACGAAGTTGGCGCCCTGGTCGGTGGGGATGGAGATGACGTCCTGCTTGTAGAGGACGAAGTAGTTGACCATCGCGGCCGTGGTGCCGGCCAGCAGCCCCCAGAAGCCCGACTTCATGGACGCCCGCCTCCAGAACATGCCGATGATGAAGACGACGAACATCGGCACGTTGAAGAAACTGAACAGCGTCTGCAGGTAGCTCATGATGTTAGAGAACGACGAGGCCAGGAAGGCCGTGCCGATGGACGCGAGGACGCCGAGCGCGGTGATCAGCCGGCCGAACCGCACGTAGTAGCCGTCCTCCCGGCCGACGACCACGTAGCGCGACCAGATGTCGTTGGTGAACACCGTGTTGAAGGAGGACACGTTGGCCGCCATACCCGCCATGAAGGCGGCCAGCAGGCCGGTCACGGCGATGCCGAGCACACCGTTGGGCAACAGCCGGGACATGAGGTACGGGATCGCGTCGTTGTACTGGTAGCCGGAGTCGGCGGTACCGAAGCCGGGGATCAGGGCGGCGGCCACCAGCCCGGGGATCATCACCAGGAAGACGATGAAGATCTTCGGGTAGGCGGCGATGAGCGGGGTGCGCTGGGCCGCCGAGAGGTTCTTCGCCGACAGGGCGCGCTGCACCTCGGCGAAGTTGGTCGTCCAGTAGCCGAAGGAGAGCACGAAGCCGAGTCCGAGCACGATCGTCAGCCAGTTGGCGCCGAGCGGGTTGGTGCTGCCGATGCCGGTGCCGCCCCAGGCGCTGACGAAGTTGTCGCCGTGCTCCGCGGTCAGCCGGTCGGTCAGGCCGCCCCAGCCGCCGACCCGCTTCAGGCTGAGCGCGACGATGGGGATGAGGGCCGCGAGGATCACGAAGAACTGCAGGACCTCGTTGTAGATGGCCGAGGACAGGCCGCCGAGCGTGATGTACGCGAGGACGAAGAAGCCGGCGACCACGATGGCCACCCACTGCGGCCAGCCGAGCAGCGCCTCCACGACGATGGCCAGGGCGTACAGGTTCACCCCGGCGATGAGGATCGCGGCGAACGCGAAGAGCAGGGAGCTGAGCAGGTGGGCGCCCCGGTCGAAGCGCAGCAGCAGGAACTCCGGCACCGAGCGGACCTTGCTGCCGTAGTAGAAGGGCATCATCACCAGGCCGAGGAAGACCATGGCCGGGATGGCACCGATCCAGTACCAGTGCACGGTGTACGCGCCGTACTGGGCGCTGTTGGCGGCCATGCCGAGGATCTCGGTGGCGGCCAGGTTGGCCGAGATGAAGGCGAGACCGGTGATCCAGGCGGGCAGGGAACGGCCGGAGAGGAAGAAGTCGAGGCTGGTCTTCACCGATCTGCGGGCGGCGAAGCCGATGCCCAGGACGACGACGAAGTAGATGCCGAGGATCGTGTAGTCGAGTGCGTTGGTGGGGAGACGCAGCTCGGCCGCGAGAGGAACCGTCGCTGAGGGGGTGTGCATCCAGACCTCACCTACTGGTGGTGTGCTTTGTGCGATTGTGATGGTTGCCCTTGGGGGAGAATGTGGTTTGATGTGTTCGGTTCTGTTTGAAGCATTGCCTGGTGTACGGATGGAGAGTCGCGGTGAAAAAAACCTCGACCCGCTTGGCCGACGATCGAGAACTCATCTACTACGACCTGCGGGACGACACGGTGCGCGACGCGGTCGACCGCCGCCCGCTGGAGCGCACGGTCACCACGGCCGAGGTGCGCCACGACCCGCTGCTCGGCGACGCGGTTGCCATCGCCTCGCACCGGCAGGGCCGCACCTACCACCCGCCCGCGGACGAGTGTCCGCTGTGCCCCTCGCAGGGCGGGCGGCTGAGCGAGATCCCGGACTCCTCGTACGACGTCGTGGTCTTCGAGAACCGTTTCCCCTCGCTGGCCGGCGACTCCGGCCGCTGCGAGGTGGTGTGCTTCACCTCCGACCACAGCGCGTCCTTCGCCGGCCTCGACGAGGAGCAGGCGCGGCTGGTCCTGGACGCGTGGACCGACCGGACCTCCGAACTGTCGCATCTGCCCTCCGTGGAACAGGTGTTCTGCTTCGAGAACCGTGGTGCCGAGATCGGCGTGACCTTGGGTCACCCGCACGGGCAGATCTACGCGTACCCCTTCACCACGCCCCGCACCGCCTTGATGCTGAGCCAACTGGCGGCGCACAAGGACGCCACGGGCGGGGAGAACCTCTTCGACGCCGTCGTGAAGCGGGAACTCGCGGACGAACGAGTCGTCCTGGAGGGTGATCACTGGGTGGCCTTCGTGCCGTACGCCGCGCACTGGCCGTACGAGGTCCACCTGTACCCCAAGCGCCGCGTGCCCGACCTGCTGGGGCTCGACGAGGCGGCGCGCGCCGAATTCCCCAGGGTCTACCTGGAACTCTTGCGGCGCTTCGACCGTATCTTCGGTGAGGGGGAACCGCCGACGCCGTACATCGCCGCCTGGCACCAGGCGCCGTTCGGCAAACTGGAGCACTTCGAGGGCGTCAACCGCGACGACTTCGCGCTGCATCTGGAGCTTTTCACCGTCCGCCGCACTTCCGGCAAGCTGAAGTTCCTCGCGGGTTCCGAATCCGGCATGAGCGTGTTCATCAACGACATCCGGCCGGAAACCGCGGCCGAGCGATTGCGAGAGGTAGCGAGTTGATGAAGTACCTGGTGACGGGCGGCGCCGGATATGTCGGCAGCGTCGTGGCCCAGCATCTGCTGGAGGCGGGCCACGAGGCCGTCGTCCTGGACAACCTCTCCACCGGCTTCCGCGAGGGCGTGCCCGCCGGTGCCACCTTCATCGAGGGCGACATCCGCGACGCCGCCAAATGGCTCGACCCGTCCTTCGACGGCGTCCTGCACTTCGCCGCCTTCTCCCAGGTCGGCGAGTCGGTCGTGAAGCCCGAGAAGTACTGGGACAACAACGTCGGCGGCACCATGGCCCTGCTCGCCGCCATGCGCGAGTCGGGCGTGCGCACGCTCGTGTTCTCCTCCACCGCGGCCACCTACGGCGAACCCAAGCGGATCCCGATCGTCGAGACGGCGCCGACCTCCCCGACCAACCCGTACGGCGCCTCCAAGCTCGCCGTCGACCACATGATCACCGGTGAGGCGAAGGCCCACGGCCTCGGCGCGGTCTCCCTGCGCTACTTCAACGTCGCCGGCGCCTACGGGGCGCAGGGCGAACGGCACGACCCCGAGTCGCACCTCATCCCGCTGGTTCTCCAGGTCGCCCAGGGCCGCCGCGAGGCCATCTCGGTCTACGGCGACGACTACCCGACCCCCGACGGCACCTGTGTGCGCGACTACATCCACGTCGCGGACCTGGCCGAGGCCCACCTGCTGGCGCTGCGGGCGGCGCGGCCGGGCGAGCACCTGATCTGCAACCTCGGCAACGGCAACGGCTTCTCCGTGCGCGAGGTCATCGAGACCGTCCGCACGGTCACCGGCCACCCGATCCCCGAGGTGGTCGCGCCCCGGCGCGGCGGCGACCCGGCGGTGCTGGTGGCCTCCGCCGAAGCCGCCCGCGAGAAGCTGGGCTGGCAGCCGTCCCGCGCGGATCTCGCCGGTATCGTCGCGGACGCCTGGGAGTTCGCGCAGCACATCGCAAGGGAGCAGTAGTGGGGGCACAGCAGGTACGGGACGCCTTCGTCGAGCTGTACGGGGCCGAGCCCGAGGGCGTCTGGGCGGCGCCCGGACGCGTCAACCTCATCGGTGAGCACACCGACTACAACGACGGCTTCGTGATGCCCTTCGCGCTGCCGCACACCGCGATCGCCGCCGTCTCCCGGCGCACGGACGGGCGGCTGCGCCTGCACTCCGCGGACGTCGAGGGCGGTGTCGTCGAGCTGCACGCGGACGACCTGGCCCCCGAGTCGGACCGGAACTGGACCGCGTACCCGGCGGGCGTGGTGTGGGCGCTGCGCGAGGCGGGCCACCCGGTGACCGGCGCCGACATCCACCTGGCGTCGACCGTCCCGGCCGGCGCCGGACTGTCCTCGTCGGCGGCGCTGGAGGTCGTGGTGGCGCTCGCCCTGGACGACCTGTTCGGCCTCGGCCTGAAGGGCTGGCAGCTGGCCCGGCTGTGCCAGCGCGCGGAGAACGTCTACGTCGGCGCCCCGGTCGGCATCATGGACCAGACCGCCTCGGCGTGCTGTCTGGAGGGCCACGCGCTCTTCCTCGACACCCGCGACCTGTCCCAGCGGCAGATCCCCTTCGACCTCGCCGCCGAGGGCCTGCGGCTGCTGGTCGTCGACACCCGGGTCGAGCACTCCCACAGCGAGGGCGAGTACGGCAGGCGGCGCGCGGGCTGCGAGAAGGGCGCCGCCCTGCTCGGCGTGGACGCTCTGCGCGACATCCCGTACGCCGACCTGGACTCGGCGCTCGCCCGCCTCGGCGACGACGAGGTGCGCCGGCTGGTGCGCCACGTGGTCACGGAGGACGAACGGGTCGAGCGGATCGTCTCCCTGCTGGAGTCCGGCGAGACCCGCGCCATCGGTCCGGTCCTCGTCGAGGGTCACGCCTCGCTGCGCGACGACTTCCGCATCTCCTGCCCCGAGCTGGACCTCGTCGTCGACACCGCCCTGAAGACCGGCGCCCTCGGCGCCCGCATGACCGGCGGCGGATTCGGCGGCTCGGCCATCGTCCTGGCGGAGGCGTCCGACGTCGACACCCTCACCAAGGCGGTCGAAGAGGCGTTCGCCCACGCCGGCTTCACGGCCCCGCGCGTCTTCGAGGCCGTCCCGGCCCCGGGGGCCCGGCGGCTGGCCTGAACGGCCCCGCCGGGCGCGGCTGAAGACGTTTCGTCAGCGTGTACTCCGTCAGCCCCGGCGGGTAGTCCTCGATGACGCAGACCACCTCGTAGCCCAGACGGGTGTAGAAGCCGGGGGCCTGGAAGTCCCAGGTCTCCAGGCGGGCCCGGTGGCAGCCGCGGGCGGCGGCGACGTTCTCGGCCTCGGTGAGCAGGCGGGTGCCGAGGCCGTGGCCGCGGTGGCGGTCGGCGACCCAGAGGTAGGTGACGTGCAGCCAGGTGGTCCAGGTGTGTCCCACCAGACCGCCGATCAGGTCGTCCGTCTCGTCCAGGACCCACACGTGCAGCGGGGCCTCCCGTTCCGTCGGGGTGCCGCGCAGGGCACGCAGGACGGGGGAGGCCGCCGTGTTGGTGTCGCGGAGCCGGGAGCGCAGCAGATCACGCCTGGCTCTGTCGACTTCTGTCTCAAGACGAAACATGCGCCTCACCATAAACGCGCGGGACGGCCAGTTCTGCAAATCCCCTTCCCCCGTGAGCCCGCGGCCCTACCCTGTGAACAGCACCGGTGGGGGCCGGTGCCGATCAGGGGGCGAGACAGTCGGATACGGCGCCCGCGCCGGGGGTGGCGACTGCGGTACGGCGGCGGCCGTGCGGCGCGCGCCGTCCCCGGGCGCCGTATCCGCGCCCGTCGTCGTCCCCGCTCACCGGACCTTGGGTATCCCCTGCTCCGTGATGGAGCTCGGGGAAGGGGGTTACGTGGTTCGCATCCGAGTCCTGGTCGTCGACGACCACCGTATCTTCGCCGAGTCGCTCGCCGCCGCGCTGGCCGCCGAGCCCGACGTCGAGGTCTGCGCCGCCGGCAGCGGCCCGGCCGCGCTGCGCAGCCTGGAGCGCGCGGCCGCCGAGGCGCGCCGGTTCGACGTGGTGCTGGTCGACGCCGACCTGGGCGGCCAGGTGCCGGGACCGCGGCCCGCCGTGGCCGTGCGGGAGGCCGCCGAGGACGGGCTGGTCGACGGGATCTCCCTCGTCGCCGGGGTGCGCGCCGCGCATCCCCACGTCCGGCTCGTGGTGCTCGCCGAGAGGGACGATCCGCGGCGCGCGGCGCTCGCCCTGCAGGCGGGGGCGTCCGGCTGGGTGGCCAAGGACTGCTCGCTGTCGCGGCTGCTCACCGTCGTCCGGGGGGTGCTGCGCGAGGAGACCCACCTGCCGCCGGCGCTGCTCACCGGCGTGCTGCGCGAACTCACCGCCGCCCGCAAGCACCGCACGGAGAGCGAGCGGCTGGTGGAGTCCCTCACCCCGCGCGAGCGGGAGGTGCTGCGCTGCATGGTCGCGGGCCTCGGCCGCAAGGCCGTCGCCGAGCGGCTGTTCCTCTCCCCGCACACCGTCCGCACCCACATGCAGAACGTCCTCGGCAAGCTGGGCGTCCACTCCACCCTCGCCGCCGTCGCCCTGGCCCGCCGGGCGGGCGTGGGGCCGGTCGACCTGGAACCCGCCGGACGGCTCCGGCAGAAGGAGACCCACAGCGCCTGACCGTCCCGGCGTGGCACGGCTCGCGCGCGGTGCGGTGAGAGTGCGGTGCCGGGCGACGCGGCGGATTCCGTCGGAGGGGCCACGGGGCCACGGGCCGCGGTGCCACGGACATCCGCCGGACGGGCCCGCCCTAGCCCGGGATGTTGTCGAACGGGGCGGTCAGCTGGCGCAGCAGCGCGGCCAGGTCGGCGCGCTGGGCGTGGGACAGCTCGGCCAGGATGGCGCGCTCCTGGTCCAGCAGGCCGGCCAGCGCCTGGTCGGCGCGGTCGCGGCCCTCCGCCGTGAGCCGCACCAGCACCCCGCGCCGGTCGCTCGGGTCCGGCAGCCGCTCCACCAGGCCCTTCTTGGCGAGCCGGTCGATACGGTTCGTCATCGTGCCCGACGTGACCAGCGTCTGGGTCAGCAGCTGGCCCGGGGAGAGCTGGTACGGCGCTCCGGCGCGCCGCAGCGCGGTCAGGACGTCGAACTCCCACGGCTCCAGCTGGTGTTCGGAGAACGCCAGGCGGCGCGCACGGTCGAGGTGCCGGGCCAGCCGGCTCACCCGGCTGAGCACCTCCAGCGGTTCCACGTCGAGGTCCGGGCGCTCTCGGCGCCACGCCGCGACCAGCCGATCGACCTCGTCCTCCATGCGATCAGTGTAGTGGTTGTGTCGACGTGAAGTCTCTTGATGTCGAGTCTCTTGACATCAAGCTAAATCGGGGTGAGGCTGCTCCCATGACCACACCCGCCTGGGACCCGGCCCAGTACCTCCGTCACGCCGGCCACCGTGCCCGCCCCTTCACCGACCTCCTCGCCCGGGTCCCCGACCTGCCCGGTGCCCCGCCCCGCATCGCCGACCTCGGCTGCGGTCCCGGCAACGTCACGGCACTCCTCGCCGTCCGCTGGCCCGCCGCGCACATCACCGGTCACGACAACTCCGCGGAGATGCTCGACCGGGCCCACGTCGAACATGCCGGTCCCACCACCGGCGGCGGCCGCCTGGAGTTCACCCGCGCCGACGTCCGCACCTGGGTGCCCGACCGGCCGTACGACCTGATCGTCAGCAACGCCACCCTGCAGTGGGTGCCCGGGCACACCGGACGCTTCCCCGCCTGGATCGAGGCGCTCGCCCCCGGCGGCACCCTCGCCTTCCAGGTCCCCGGCAACTTCGACGCCCCGAGCCACCGCCTGATGCGCGACCTCGCCCGCCGGTACGGCGTCGCCGAAGTCCTGCGTCACGACGACGCCGTCCTGGACCCCGCGGCCTATCTGGCCGCCCTGACCGGCCTGGGCTGCTCGGTGGACGCGTGGGAGACGACGTACGTCCACCTGCTGCCCGGTGACGACCCGGTGCTGGACTGGGTGCGGGGCACCGGACTGCGGCCCGTTCTCGCCGCTCTCGCCGACGATCCGCCCGCCCGCGATGCCTTCCTCGCCGACTACCGTGCCGCCCTGCGCGCGGCCTACCCGGCCGGCCCGAACGGCACCCCCTTCCCGTTCCGCCGCGTCTTCGCGGTGGCCCACAAGACCGCTGCCCCGCAGGAGAACCGATCATGATCAGCGCCGTCGACCACGTCCAGCTCGCCGCCCCGCCCGGCTCGGAGGACCAGCTGCGCGCCTACTACACCGGTGTCCTCGGCATGACGGAGATCCCCAAGCCCCCGGTGCTCGCCGCCCGCGGCGGCTGCTGGTTCCAGGCCGGCCCGGTCCAGCTGCACCTCGGCGTCGAGGCCGACTTCCGGCCCGCGAAGAAGGCCCACCCGGGGCTGCGGGTCACCGGCATCGCCGCCTACGCGGCCCGGCTGCAAGGCGGGGGAGCGACGGTCGAGTGGGACGACAACCTGCCCGGCCACCGCCGCTTCTACTCCTGGGACCCGGTCGGCAACCGCCTGGAGTTCCTGGAACCGGACGGCACCGGCGTATGAACGTCCCCGGAGCGGGCACCCGCCGCGGTGTGCGACGGGGGCCGCCGACGGGGCAGGACGGCGGGACGGCGCAACGGCAGAACACAGGGAGTGAGCACCATGGCGCACGAACAGAAGGCCAAGGCGAAGAAGGAACAGGCCAAGGGCAGGGTCAAGGAAGCGGCCGGACGGGCCATGGGCAACGAGTCCATGGAGGCGAAGGGCCGCGCCGAGCAGGTCAAGGGCGACGCCCGCCAGGCCAAGGAGAAGGCCAAGGACGCAGGCAGGCACTGAACCGGCTGCCCTCCGGCTGGCACGGCGCCCTCCCGGGCCCGTGTCAGCCGCATGATCGGTGTTCGATCAGCTCTTGCGGTGTCCTATCAGACGCGGCTTGGGCTCCAGCCCGTCCAGCCCGTGCCACGCCAGGTTCACCAGATGCGCCGCCACCTCCGCCTTCTTCGGCCGGCGCACGTCCAGCCACCACTGTCCGGTCAGCGCCACCATCCCGACCAGCGCCTGCGCGTACAGCGGTGCCAGCTTCGGGTCGAAGCCGCGGCTCTTGAACTCCTTGCCGAGGATGTCCTCCACCTGGGTGGCGATGTCGGAGATCAGCGAGGCGAAGGAGCCCGTCGACTGGGGGATCGGCGAGTCACGCACCAGGATGCGGAACCCGTCCGTGTACTCCTCGATGTAGTCCAGCAGCGCGAACGCCGCCTGTTCGAGCAGCTCACGCGGGTGGCCGGCGGTCAGTGAACCGGTCACCATGTCCAGCAGCCGCCGCATCTCGCGGTCCACGACGACCGCGTACAGGCCCTCCTTGCCGCCGAAGTGCTCGTACACCACCGGCTTGGACACCCCGGCCTTCGCCGCGATCTCCTCCACCGACGTGCCCTCGAAACCCTTCGCCGCGAAGAGGGTGCGCCCGATCTCCAGCAGCTGCTGGCGCCGCTCCGCACCGGTCATCCGGGTACGGCGCGCACGCCGCGGCTTCTCGTTGCTCGGGGTGCTGCTGGGATCGGTCGCCACGGCGTCCATCATGCCGCTTCGGCGCCGACCTTCCCGCGCCGGGAGCCGTCCTCACCGCCGGTCCGGCGCGAATCGATACGCGAGCGTGACGGCCAGCGCACGTCGTACGCCCAGCCCAGCCGCTCGAACCAGCGGATCAGCCGCGCCGAGGAGTCCAGCTGGCCCCGCTCCACACCGTGGCGCGCGGACGTCGGGTCGGCGTGGTGCAGGTTGTGCCAGGACTCGCCGCACGACAGCACGGCCAGCCACCACACGTTGCCCGAACGGTCCCGCGACTTGAACGGCCGCTTGCCGACCGCGTGACAGATCGAGTTGATCGACCAGGTGACGTGGTGCAGCAGCGCCACGCGCACCATCGAACCCCAGAAGAACGCGGTGAACGCGCCCCACCAGGACATCGTCACCAGCCCGCCGATCAGCGGCGGCAGCAGCAGCGACACCGCCGTCCACAGCACGAACTGGCGGGAGACGGCCCGGATCGCGCCGTCCTTGACCAGATCCGGCGCGAACTTGTCCTGCGGCGTCTGCTCCTCGTCGAACATCCAGGCGATGTGCGCCCACCACAGCCCCTTCAGCAGGGCCGGGATGGTCTCGCCGTACTTCCACGGCGAGTGCGGGTCGCCCTCCGCGTCGGAGAACTTGTGGTGCCTGCGGTGGTCGGCCACCCAGCGCACCAGGGGTCCCTCCACCGCCATCGACCCCATGATCGCCAGCGCGATCCGCAGGGGCCGCTTGGCCTTGAACGAACCGTGGGTGAAGTAGCGGTGGAAACCGATCGTGATGCCGTGGCAGCCGAGGTAGTAGAAGAAGACCAGCAGGCCGAGGTCCAGCCAGCTCACCCCCCAGCCCCACGCCAGCGGCACGGCGGCCAGCAGCGCGAGGAACGGAACGGTGATGAAGAGCAGAAGGGCGATCTGCTCGATCGAACGCTTCTGCTCACCGCCGAGCGTGGCGGGAGCCGCTGGAGAGCCGTCGGCCGCCTCCGGGGCGTCATCGATCACATCGGAACTCGTGGTCATGGGCGTCCCCTGTGGGGTTCGAGGGTAGAGACAGGTGCCGAACGGGCGGAACCGCCCGTACTTCCTACGGTTCCGTAACCTACGGCATCGTAAGTATCGCAGTGCGTTGCCCCGCGGCAAGAGCCCGTCCGACCGCGCGTCCGAGCCGCCACCTATCCTGGTGTCGGTCGGACAGCGCGGTCCGCTCTGTTTCCTTCCCGGATGTCCTGCCCGTAATGCGGCGCCCGCCGCGAGGTCACCGTCCGGGTCCCCTCCCAGATGAGCTTCAACACTGCAAGGAGCCGCACCTGTGAGCAGTGCCGACGACCAGACCATGACGACCAGTGCAGAGCTGCGCGCCGACATCCGCCGACTGGGTGACCTCCTGGGGGAGACCCTCGTCCGGCAGGAGGGTCCCGAGCTCCTGGAACTGGTCGAGAAGGTCCGCCGCCTCACCCGCGAGGACGGCGACGCCGCCGCCGAGCTGCTGCGCGGCACCGAACTGGAGACCGCGGCCAAGCTGGTCCGCGCCTTCTCCACCTACTTCCACCTCGCCAACGTCACCGAGCAGGTCCACCGCGGCCGCGAGCTGCGCGCCCGCCGCGCCGCCGAGGGCGGCCTCCTCTCCCGTACGGCCGACCGGCTCAAGGACGCCGACACCGAGCACGTCCGCGAGACCGTCCGCCACCTCAACGTGCGCCCCGTCTTCACCGCGCACCCCACCGAGGCCGCCCGCCGCTCGGTCCTCAACAAGCTCCGCCGCATCGCCGCCCTCCTGGAGACCCCGGTCATCGACTCCGACCGGCGCCGCCACGACACCCGGCTGGCCGAGAACATCGACCTCGTGTGGCAGACCGACGAACTGCGCGTCGTCCGCCCCGAGCCCGCCGACGAGGCCCGCAACGCCATCTACTACCTCGACGAACTGCACGCGAACGCCGTCGGCGACGTCCTGGAGGACCTCACCGCCGAGCTGGAACGCGTCGGCTTCACCCTCCCCGACGACGCCCGCCCGCTCACCTTCGGCACCTGGATCGGCGGCGACCGCGACGGCAACCCCAACGTCACCCCCCAGGTGACCTGGGACGTCCTCATCCTCCAGCACGAGCACGGCATCAACGACGCCCTGGAGATGATCGACGAGCTGCGCGGCTTCCTGTCCAACTCCATCCGCTACACCGGCGCCACCGAGGAGCTGCTGGAGTCGCTGCGGGCCGACCTCGACAACCTCCCCGGCATCAGCCCCCGCTACAAGCGGCTCAACGCCGAGGAGCCCTACCGGCTCAAGGCCACCTGCGTCCGGCAGAAGCTGGAGAACACCAAGCAGCGCCTCGCCAAGGGCACCCCGCACGAGCCGGGCCGCGACTACCTCGGCACCACCGAGCTGCTCCACGACCTCACCCTGATCCAGACCTCCCTCAGGGCCCACCGCGGCGGCCTCATCGCCGAGGGCCGCATGAACCGCACCATCCGCACCCTGTCCGCGTTCGGCCTGCAGCTGGCCACCATGGACGTCCGCGAGCACGCCGACGCCCACCACCACGCCCTCGGCCAGCTCTTCGACCGCCTCGGCGAGGAGTCCTGGCGCTACGCCGACATGCCGCGCGACTACCGCGCCCGGCTGCTCGCCAAGGAACTGCGCTCCCGCAGACCCCTCGCCCCCAGCCCGGCCCCCGTGGACGCGGCCGGCGAGAAGACCCTCGGCGTCTTCCAGACCGTCCGGCGCGCGCTGGAGGTCTTCGGCCCCGAGGTCATCGAGTCGTACATCATTTCGATGTGTCAGGGCGCGGACGACGTGTTCGCCGCGGTCGTCCTCGCCCGCGAGGCCGGCCTGATCGACCTCCACGCCGGCTGGGCCAAGATCGGCATCGTGCCCCTCCTGGAGACCACCGACGAACTCAAGGCCGCCGACACGATCCTGGAGGACATGCTCTCCGACCCGTCGTACCGCCGCCTCGTGGCGCTGCGCGGCGACGTCCAGGAGGTCATGCTCGGCTACTCCGACTCCTCCAAGTTCGGCGGCATCACCACCAGCCAGTGGGAGATCCACCGCGCCCAGCGCCGGCTGCGGGACGTCGCCCACCGCTACGGGGTGCGCCTGCGCCTGTTCCACGGCCGCGGCGGCACCGTCGGCCGCGGCGGCGGCCCCTCCCACGACGCC
This sequence comes from Streptomyces sp. bgisy159, assembly GCF_965341775.1. Classification (GTDB taxonomy): domain Bacteria; phylum Actinomycetota; class Actinomycetes; order Streptomycetales; family Streptomycetaceae; genus Streptomyces. The sequence goes on from NZ_CBDQZH010000009.1 coordinate 56,230, forward strand.
ATCCTCGCCCAGCCCTGGGGCACCCTGGAGGGCGAGATCAAGGTCACCGAACAGGGTGAGGTGATCTCCGACAAGTACCTCATCCCGTCACTCGCCCGGGAGAACCTGGAGTTGACGGTCGCGGCCACGCTGCAGGCCTCCGCCCTGCACACCGCGCCCCGCCAGTCCGACGAGGCACTCGCCCGCTGGGACGCGGCCATGGACGTCGTCTCCGACGCCGCCCACGCCGCCTACCGCCGCCTGGTCGAGGACCCCGACCTGCCGACCTACTTCCTCGCCTCCACCCCCGTCGACCAGCTCGCCGACCTGCACCTCGGCTCCCGACCCTCCCGCCGCCCCGGCTCCGGCGTCTCGCTCGACGGCCTGCGCGCCATCCCGTGGGTGTTCGGCTGGACCCAGTCCCGGCAGATCGTCCCCGGCTGGTTCGGCGTCGGCTCCGGCCTGAAGGCGCTGCGCGAGGCCGGTCTCGACGCCGTGCTGGAAGAGATGCACGAGCAGTGGCACTTCTTCCGCAACTTCGTCTCCAACGTCGAGATGACCCTCGCCAAGACCGACCTGCGCATCGCCCAGCACTACGTCGACACCCTCGTCCCCGACGAGCTCAAGCACGTCTTCGACACCATCCGGGCCGAACACGAGCTCACCGTTGCCGAGGTACTGAAGATCACCGGCGAGCAGGGCCTCCTGGACCGCCAGCCCGTGCTGAAGCAGACGTTCGCCATCCGCGACGCCTACCTGGACCCGATCTCCTACCTCCAGGTGACCCTGCTCAAGCGCCAGCGCGACGCGGTGGCCGCCGGCACGGAACCCGACCCGCTGCTCTCCCGGGCGCTCCTGCTGACCGTCAACGGCGTCGCGGCGGGCCTGCGCAACACCGGCTGATCCCGCCCGGCAGAAAAAAGGGGGGCGCCCCCGAGCCCGTACGGACTCGGGGGCACCCCCCTCTTTCACGCCTGCACGGCGGCCGCGTCAGCCCTGCTGGGCCTTGCGGCGGCGGAACACCAGGAAGCCGCCCGCGGCGACCAGCACGGCCGCGACGGCCGACAGGGCGCCCACCGGGGCACCGTTGCCGGTCTCGGCCAGGTCGCCCACGGTGCCCTGCGCGGACGGAGCGGACGTCGGCGCCACGGCGGACGACTCGGACGGGGTCGGAGCCGCCGTGTCGTCACCGCCCGGCGTGGTGGCCTGGTCGGTCGGCGTGGTGTCGTCCGTGGGCGTGGTGTCGTCGGTCGGCGTGGTGTCGTCGGTGGGCGTGGTGTCGTCGGTGGGCGTGGTGTCGTCCGTCGGCTCGGTCTCGTCGTCCGCCGGGCAGGTGTGCGACAGGTTGAACCAGTCCACCTCGCCGCCCTTGACCTCGGCCGACGCGGACAGCAGCTCGTCACCGGGCGCGGACGCGGCGAAGGCGTGCTTGTCGGACGGCGGACCGAAGGTCTCGATGACCTGCTCGCCGCCCTCCTTGAAGGTGACCGTCAGCTTGACGAAGTCGGTGCTGTTGCCCGGCAGCACGAAGTGCCAGCCGTCCTGGTCCGAGGGAACGCTGCCGCAGTCCTCCTCCTTGTCACCGGTCCAGGACGTGGCGGTCAGCGGGAGGTCCTTCGCCTGGTGCAGCGGAACGGTGTACGTGTCGTTCGTCGCGGCGTGGGCGACGGGGCTCAGCAGCAGCGCCGCCGAAGACGCGGCGACGACGACGCCGACGCGGGTGAGGGTACGCATGTGGCAATCCATCTTCGGAGTGACGAAAGGGAAGATGTGGAGGGGGCAGCTCAGCATCCTGCCATGGCTGAAACCCGGTCAATCACGAACGGGCAACACTGTGGGAACTCACAAGGCACCCGGGCTGCGAAAAGAAACGTTCCATCCCCCTATCTCCGGATACGGGCCGTCAGATCACGAGAAACGCCCCCGTCAACAGCGCACACCCCGCCCCCGCCATCACCCACGCCATCCGCGTCCGCCGCAGCCCACCCGCCACGACCACCGACGCCAGCAGCAGCGCCCCGCCCAGCGGAACCCACGCGTACAGGATCCCGGCCGGCCCCGACCGCACCACCTCACCACCGCCCGGCTTCACCACCACCGTGTACGTCCGCCCCGCCCGCACCGCCACCGAGTCCTCGATCTCCACCCGCGCGCGGGCCCGCGACCACTCCGACGACGGCGTGTACCGCCCCGTACAGACGCCGTCCGCACACCGCGCCACCGCGACCGTGCCCCGCTCCCGCCCCTTCGTCAGCATCACGTGCTGCGCCGAGCCCCACGACGCCCACACCCCGGCGACCAGAATCACCACGGCGAGGACGCCCATCGCCGTCAGCCGCCCGAACCGGAGGGCGACGAGCGAGGCCTGGCGAGGGGACACAGCAGAGGCGGGCATGGCCGGGATCATTGGCCATGCCCGCCTCGACGGTCAACTCCACGAGCGCGAGAGCGGCGGAGCAGAGATGCAAACGGAACCGGGTCAGGAGTTGTACGAGCTCTGCGCCCGCTCCAGCCCCTCGATCACCAGGCACTCCACCGCGTCCGCCGCACGGTCCACGAAGTAGTCCAGCTCCTTGCGCTCCGCGGACGAGAAGTCCCGCAGTACGAAATCGGCCACCTGCATACGACCCGGCGGCCGCCCGATCCCGAACCGCACCCGGTGGTAGTCCGCGCCCATCGCCTTCGTCATCGACTTCAGCCCGTTGTGCCCGTTGTCGCCACCGCCCAGCTTCAGCCGCAGCGTCCCGTAGTCGATGTCCAGCTCGTCGTGCACGGCGACGATGTTCGCCACCGGCACCTTGTAGAAGTCGCGCAGCGCGGTCACCGGCCCGCCCGACAGGTTCATGTACGACATCGGCTTCGCCAGGATCACCCGGCGGTTCGCCGGCCCCGGCGGCCCGATCCGTCCCTCCACGACCTGCGCCTGCGCCTTGCCCGCACGCTTGAACCGGCCTCCGATCCGCTCCGCCAGCAGATCGGCCACCATGAAACCGACGTTGTGCCGGTTACCGGCGTACTCCGGCCCGGGGTTGCCCAACCCGACGACGAGCCAGGGGGCGTTGGCAGGGGTGGTCACGTCCATGTCTCCTTGATACGCGCCAGCCGCCGCCCCCGGAACAGGGGACAGCGGCTGACCACGAACGACGACAGCGGGGATCAGGCCTCGGCGGCCTCTTCGCCCTCACCCTCGGCACCCTCGCCGGCCTCCTCGGCCTGCGCGGCCAGGACCTGCAGCACCACCGCGTCCTCCTCGACCGCGAGGGAGACGCCGTTCGGCAGGGTGATGTCCTTGGCGAGGACCGAGGCACCGGCCTGCAGACCCTCCACCGACACCGTCACGGACTCGGGGATGTGCGTGGCCTCGGCCTCGACCGGCAGCGCGTTCAGGACGTGCTCCAGCAGGTTGCCACCCGCCGCCAGCTCGCCCTCGGTCTGCACCGGGATCTCCACGTTGACCTTCTCGCCGCGCTTGACCAGCAGCAGGTCGACGTGCTCCAGGAAGCCCTTCAGCGGGTCGCGCTGCACGGCCTTCGGGATGGCCAGCTCGTTGGACTTGCCGTCGATGTCCAGCGCGATCAGAACGTTCGGCGTACGCAGCGCCAGCAGCAGGTCGTGACCCGGGAACGTCAGGTGCAGCGGCTGGGAGCCGTGCCCGTAGAGCACACCCGGAACCTTGTTGTCACGGCGGATACGACGCGCGGCACCCTTGCCGAACTCGGTGCGGGTCTCGGCGGTGAGCTTCACCTCGGACATGACGATCACTCCTCGTAGGAAGCGGAAACGGACGGGGTCACCCGGCCACGAACGGCCTGCTACGAAGAGCGCGTCGATAACGGACAGCCGAACCTCCACACGAGGACGGCCTCCCTCGCCGAGCAACTGGAGCAGTCTACTCGGCCAGGGAGGCCGCAGAAAAATCGATCATGCAGAAGCGTTTACGCCTACTGCTCGTCGAACAGGCTGGTCACCGACCCGTCCTCGAACACCTCGCGCACCGCACTCGCGATCGTCGGCGCGATCGACAGCACCGTGATCTTGTCCAGGTCGTCGCTCAGCTCCGTCGGCGTCGGCAGCGTGTTCGTGAACACGAACTCACTCACCCGGGAGTTCTTCAGCCGGTCCGCCGCCGGACCCGACAGCACACCGTGCGTCGCCGTCACGATGACGTCCTCCGCACCGTGCGCGAACAGCGCGTCCGCCGCCGCACAGATGGTGCCACCCGTGTCGATCATGTCGTCGACCAGCACGCACACCCGGCCCTCGACCTCGCCCACCACCTCGTGGACGGTCACCTGGTTCGCCACGTCCTTGTCCCGGCGCTTGTGCACGATCGCCAGCGGCGCACCCAGACGGTCACACCAGCGGTCCGCCACCCGCACCCGGCCGGCGTCCGGCGACACCACCGTCAGCTTGTCCCGGTCCACCTTCTTGCCGACGTAGTCCGCCAGCAGCGGCAGCGCGAACAGGTGATCCACCGGACCGTCGAAGAACCCCTGGATCTGGTCCGTGTGCAGATCCACCGTGAGAATGCGGTCCGCACCCGCCGTCTTCATCAGATCCGCGATCAGCCGCGCCGAGATCGGCTCACGGCCGCGGTGCTTCTTGTCCTGCCGCGCATACCCGTAGAACGGCACGATCACCGTGATCGAACGGGCCGACGCGCGCTTCAGCGCGTCGATCATGATCAACTGCTCCATGATCCACTGGTTGATCGGAGCGGTGTGGCTCTGGATCACGAAACAGTCCGCACCGCGCGCCGACTCCTGGTAGCGGACGTAGATCTCACCGTTGGCGAAGTCGAAGGCCTTCGTCGGGACGACCCCGACACCCAGCTGGTGGGCGACCTCCTCGGCAAGCTCGGGGTGGGCGCGGCCGGAGAAGAACATCATCTTCTTCTCGCCGGTCGTCTTGATCCCGGTCACAGCACTGTCTCCTCAGAGGTGTCGCAGCTGGGCGTCGTGCAAGCCCTCCCGGCTGGGTGCGGGAGGCGTCTCAGCTGGTGGGTGCGGTTGTGCACCTATCACGGTACGCCGTGTTCGACGCGGTCGTTCCCGGTCAGTCCTCGCCCGCGCCCGCACGGGACGCCGCCTCGGCCGCCTTCGCCGCCGCGCTGCCCGGACGCTTACGAGCCACCCAGCCCTCGATATTGCGCTGCTGGCCACGGGCCACGGCCAGCGAACCGGGGGGCACATCCTTCGTGATCACGGAGCCGGCAGCGGTGTACGCACCGTCCCCGACCGTGACAGGAGCCACAAACATGTTGTCCGAACCCGTCCGGCAGTGCGACCCGACGGTGGTGTGATGCTTCTCCTGCCCGTCGTAGTTCACGAAGACGCTCGCGGCCCCGATGTTCGAGTACTCGCCGATCGTCGCGTCCCCGACGTACGACAGATGCGGCACCTTCGTGCCCTCGCCGATCCGCGCGTTCTTCGTCTCGACGTACGTACCGATCTTCGACTTCACCCCCAGACGGGTGCCGGGCCGGAGATACGCGAACGGTCCCACCGACGCCTGCGGACCGACCTCGGCCCCGTCCGACACCGTGTTGTCCACCCGCGCACCCGCACCCACCCGCGTGTCCGTCAGCCGGCTGTTCGGACCGACCTCCGCGCCCTCGCCCAGATGCGTCGCCCCCCGCAACTGCGTCCCGGGGTGCACCACCGCGTCCTGCTCGAACGTCACCGTGACATCGACCCACGTCGTCGCCGGGTCCACCACCGTCACACCCGACAGCATCGCCGACGTCAGCAGCCGGTCGTTCATGATCCGCCGGGCCTCCGACAACTGCACCCGGTTGTTGATCCCCGCGATCTCGCGATGGTCCGCCGCGACCGACGCACCCACCCGGTGGCCGGCCTCCCGCAGGATCCCCAGCACGTCCGTCAGGTACTCCTCGCCCTGACTGTTGTCCGTCCGCACCTGCTTCAGCGCCTTCGCCAGCAGCTGCCCGTCGAACGCGAACACACCCGAGTTGATCTCCCGGATCGCCCGCTGCTCCTCCGACGCGTCCTTGTGCTCCACGATCGCCGTCACGGCACCCGTCGCCCCGTCCCGCACGATCCGGCCGTACCCGGTCGCGTCCGGCACCTCCGCGGTCAGGACCGTCACGGCGTTGCCGTCCGCCGCGTGCGTCGTGGCCAGCGCCGACAGGGTCGCACCGGTCAGCAGCGGCGTGTCACCACAGACGACCACGACCGTCCCGTCGACGGCACCGCCCAGCTGCTCCAGGCCCATCCGCACGGCGTGACCCGTACCGTTCTGCTCCTCCTGCACGGCCGTCCGTACGCCGGGGTCCACCTCGGCGAGGTGCGCCGCGACCTTCTCCCGCGCGTGCCCGACCACGACGACCAGGTTCTCGGGGTCCAACTCACGGGCCGCGGCCAGCACATGACCGACGAGACTGCGACCGCAGATCTCGTGCAGAACCTTCGGTGTGGCCGACTTCATACGGGTGCCCTCACCCGCTGCGAGAACGACTACGGCTGCCGGGCGAATGGCGCTCACGGGGTTGCCCTTCGGCTGTGGAGGGGAGGGGGTGGACACCCGCAGGATACCGGGGCGTTTCTTGGGGGACATGACTGCGGGCCCTGACCGGGGGGTCAGGGCCCGAGGTTCTCGGCTCCCGGAGAAGGACTCGAACCCTCATTCAACGGACCAAAACCGTTTGTCCTACCTTTAGACGATCCGGGATGGCTTGCGCCCTATGTCCGATTCTGTTGATCGGCCTCGCGCACGGACTCCACTATGCCGTACCAGGAGCCTTCGATGCGACGGTACAAGTCGGCTCCTTTCAGGACTTTGACGACCAGGCAGCCGCGATAGGAGTCGCCGATGTTCTTCCGGATCGTCTTCGGGTTGTGCTTCTTGATCGTCGTCTTGTTGAAGGTGGTGCGGTCGGCACCGACGAGGTCGGCCCAATATTGCTCGGCACCTGCCACATCCGCGTTCTCGTGGATCATGACCGTGAATCGAAGGCGCTCGCGCTCGACGCCGACCAGGTCGAGCCATGCGAGGTAGACCTGGATCATGTGCGGGTCGCTGTTGACGAAGGCGACGTTCTCGCGGCGGTCGTACGGCTTGTCCTTGCCGCCCTCGGCCCAGTAGAGGCCCACGCCGACCAGGAACAGCTCGCGCGGGGAGAGGTTGCCGATCGACTGCCTGGCCTCATCCTTGGTCTGTTGCCGCTCCTCCTCCCGGATCCGCAGCTTCGCCTCCCAGCCCCTCCGTGCGATGGCCGCCGCTTCCTCGGCGCTGCGCTTTCGCTCCGGTCGGGGCAGGTCTCGCACCCACAACGACACTGAGCTCCTGGAACAGCCGAGTTCCGCTTCGATCCGGTCGTAGGTCCAGCCCTGGAGGCGGAGTTCCCTCGCCCTGGCCCTCAGGTCGTCCTTCGTGTTCGGGCGCCTGGTCCACTCCGGCGGCGGTTCCCCCTTCACCAGGCGGTTGAGGATGTCGTTGTTGAAGATCTTCAACTCGTCGCGGATCTGCCGGAGGCTGTAGCCGCGGCGGCGCAGTGCCACCGCCTGCTCCCGCAGGGTCTCGAAGTCGGCGTACTTGCCAGGGGTATGTGCCACGGACATACCATCCGGCCGGAATGTGGGGTTCCGGGTTCGAACGGTGGAGGTTCATCGGTTCGAGTGATAGTGGGTGGTTTCGTAGCTATTCGATTACGGAGTGTGGTGCAGGTCGGGTGTAGGTCAGTGGAGGAAACTCGCCGGAAAAGCCGGGGTGGACGCCCTTAGGCTGGAGCCATGACCATGACGGGGGAAGACCACGAGGCGGCCCGGTCAGGGCCGTGGTGGTGGGCCAGGTGGCGCAGCGCGCTGCTGGACTGGAGTCTGACGGCGGCGTCGGCGGCGGAGTGTGCGGCCGAGGGGTACCGGTTCGCGGGGGACGCGGGGATTCCGGTGGCGGCGGGCATGGTGTTCGGGCTGCTCGCCGGTTCGGTGCTGCTCGTCCGGCGGCAGTGGCCGATCCCGGTGGTGCTGGTGGCGATCGCGGTGACGCCGGCCCAGATGGGCTACCTGATGACGATCGTCGGGCTGTACACCCTGGCGGCGTCGGAGCTGCCGCGCCGGATCATCGCGTCGCTGGCGGGGATGTCCCTGGTGGGGACGCTGATCGTGATGTTCGTGCGGATGCGGCCGCCGGAGCCGAGCGGGGGCGGCGTCACGCTGGGGGAGTGGTTCGTGCCCTTCGCGTCGATCACGGCGTCGCTGGGGCTGACCGCGCCGCCGGTGCTGCTGGGTCTGTATGTGGGGGCGCGGCGCCGGCTGATGGAGAGTCTGCGGGAGCGGGCGGACAGCCTGGAGCGGGAGTTGCAGTTGCTCGCGGAGCGGGCCGAGGAGCGGGCCGAGTGGGCGCGGGGCGAGGAGCGCACGCGCATCGCGCGGGAGATGCACGACGTGGTGGCGCACCGGGTGAGTCTGATGGTGGTGCACGCGGCGGCGTTGCAGGCGGTGGCGCGGAAGGACCCGGAGAAGGCGGTGCGGAACGCGGCGTTGGTGGGCGACATGGGCCGGCAGGCGCTGACGGAGCTCCGGGAGATGCTGGGGGTGCTGCGCAGCGGCGAGGGTCCGCGGCGCGAACGGTCGGCGGCGGCGTCGGGGGCGGTGTCCGCGCCCGGGGCGCGGGCGGGGGCGGGGCCGGGAACGGTGCCGCTGGCCGCGGTGGGCGAGGCGGTGGCGGCGTCACGGGTGGCGGCCGACGAGGGGGCGGCGCCGGACGAGGGTGCGGGTCAGGGGCCGTGCCTGTCGGACGTGGACGAGTTGGTGGGGCAGTCGGCGGCGGCGGGGATGGTGGTGGACCTGTCGGTCGAGGGCCCGGCGCGGTCGTATGCGCCGGAGATCGAGCAGACGGCGTACCGGGTGGTGCAGGAGGCGCTGACGAACGTGCACAAGCACGCGGCGGGCGCGAAGACGTACGTGCGGTTGGCGCACCGGGTGACGGAGATCGCCATGCAGGTGGAGAACGGGCCACCGCCGGAGGTGGCGTCGGCGTCCTCGGCGCGGTTGCCGTCCGGCGGCAACGGTCTGCTGGGGATGCGGGAGCGGGTGGTGGGGCTGGGCGGGGTGTTCGTGTCGGGGCCTACGGATGCGGGGGGATTCCGGGTTTCGGCGGTTATTCCTTGTGCGTCGTAGGGGCTTGCGGGTGGGGGGTGGTGGTGTGGAGTGAGGGTGTGGCGTAGGGGGTGACGGTGGGCATCCGGGTGCAGGGCGCGCCGGGGGGCTTGGCGGGGTGGGTTCAGCCGGTGGTGAGGCGGGTCGGTTCGGTGCCGGAGACGAGGGTGCCGAGGGCGTGGTCGATGTCGGGGCCGAGATACCAGTCGCCGGTGTGGTCGAGGACGTAGACACGGCCCTCGGCGTCGATCGCGAGGAGTGCCTCGGTGTCGGTCTCGGTGCCGAGGGGGCTGAGTTCGGTGTCCAGGGCGCGGCCGAGGTCGCCGAGGGTGCGGGCGAGGTGGAGGCCGTGGAGGGGGTCGAGGTGCAGGGCGGCCGGGGCGACCTGGCGGCCGGGGCCGGTGGGGGTGATGCGGAGTCCGCCGAACTCGGCCCAGGCTTCGACCGCGGCCGGGAAGACCGCGTGGCGGTGGCCGGCGGGTGAGGTGTGTTCGCGCAGTGCGTCGGCCCAGATTTCCGCCTGCTTGATGTCCCAGCGTCCGGGTTGCCAGCCGGCGGTGCGCAGGGCGGCGTCGACGGGGACGGGGAAGCGGGTGGTGGAGGTGCGGTCGGTGTGCATCTGCCCTTGTTCGTGGTTGTGCGGCGTTCGGCGCGCGGGGGTCGGTGCGTGCGTGGCGGCGGCGTCGTGTGGCGGCGTGGTGCGGCTTCGTCGTGTGGTGTTCTGCGGCTTCGTCGGGTGGCGTGGTGGGGCTCGGCCGGGTGGTGTTCTGCGGCTTCGTCGGGTGGTGGGGCAGGGGGAGGTCGAGGGGTGGGGAGGCCGAGGGGGCGGCGCGGGGGGTGGGGGTCAGGCGTCGGTCGCGGTGGGGTCGACGACGCGGACGCCGAAGTGCGCGCTGAGGGCGGTGCAGGCGCGGCAGGGGGCGGCGAAGCTGCCGTGCAGGGGGTCGCCGTCCTCCCGGATGCGGCGGGCGGTGAGTTTGGCCTGTTTGAGGGCTTTGCGGGCTTCACCGTTGGTCATGGGTTTGCGGGCGGCACGTTTGCTGCGGGCGGCGTCGGCGGCGGCGAGGTGGCGGGAGATGAGGAGGGTCTCGGCGCAGCGGCCGGTGAAACGGTCGCGCTGGGTACTGGTGAGGGTGTCGAGGAAGTCCTGTACCAGGGGGTGCAGGGCGGGTGGCCGGTCGCCGCGGGCGGCGGTGCCGGTGAGGGTGGTGCCGCGGACGGAGAGGGCGGCGGCGACGGTGGGCAGGATGCCGTCGCGGCGGTGGCGCAGGGTGGGGGTGTGGGGGGTCTCGGCGCTGCTCCAGCCGATACGGGGGTCTCCGGAGGGGGTGGTGCGAGGGGCGGGTGAGCCGGAGGGGGCGGTGCGGGGGGCGGCGGCTGGTGTGGGTGTGGGGGCGGCTTGGGGATCGGTGTGGGGGGCCGCGGGCCCGAGGGGCGGGGAGGTGGGGTGCTGTCCGGCGCGGGGGCCGTGCTGCGGGCCGGCCTGAACACCGGTCTGCGGTCCCGTCCGCTGGGCTGCCTGTGGTCCCGTCTGCGGTCCTGTCTGCGGTCCTGTCTGTGTCGCGCTCATGATCGTTATCCCCTCCTGAGCATCCCCCCGGCGGACCCAGAGTGCCAAATCGCGTGGCTGCTGCGGAAGCTGGGGCGGTGCGACACGCCCAGGTCGGGGCCGGCTGTCACGGCGGGGTGACGGCCGGTCACGGAACCGGAAGGGGGCTGTGCCTGTCGAACAGGATGGCCGAGCGCGCTCGAACGGAGGCCCGGTGACCGGTGCCGCCGCACCGCATAGGCTGTCGGCACCGCGACAGTGCGGTCAACGCGCGTCGGTGCCGTTGGAGACAGTCGAATACGGGCCGTGGCGGGCCGGGGCCGAGAAGCGGAACCGGTCGGCCGGGGGTCGTACAGAGTGCCGCAGGGGGCAACCGCCATGACGACAGGTCGGCTCGGGGAGCAGGCCGCGCCGCCGAACGCGGCGTATGCCGGGCAGGTCGTGCACTTCCCGGATCCGGTGCGTGCCGCACGTCACCCGAGAGGGGTGCGGGTGGACGAACGGGGTTACCCCGATTTCGCGCCGTACGCCCGGGCGACGGCCGAGATCGCCGATCCGCCGGAGGGGTTCGGCGTCGACGAACTGCGGCTGACGGACTACGTGTCGGCGAACGCGGCGCTGGCGGCTTCCGGCCATGACCTCTGGGACACGGTGCCCGCCGTGGCGACGCCGCACGGCTGGACGTGGCATCACGTGCGCGGTTCGAGGCGGCTCGAACTCGTCCCGGTCGAGGTGAAGGCGCTGCTGCGGCACCACGGAGGCATCGCGACCGCGAACGTCGACCAGACCAAGCGCGGTACCCGGCCACTGCAGGAGACGCGTCCGGTCCACTTCCGGCTGCCCAAGTCGGGTGTGGCGGTGACGGAGTCCCAGGTGCAGGGCGTCGAGGAGGAACTCGGCTACCGGCTGCCGGGCGCCTACCGGGCGTTCCTGAAGGCGGCGGGCGGTTGTGCGCCCGCCGGGGCGGCGCTGGACGCGGAGCTGGGCCTGCTGGTGGACCAGCCGTTCTTCACGGTGCGGGACGAGGCGGCCGTCAACGACCTGGTGTACGTCAACAAGTGTCTGCGCGACCACCTCACCAAGGACTACCTCGGGGTCGGTTTCGTGCAGGGCGGGCTGCTCGCCGTGAAGGTGAAGGGCGAGCGGATCGGTTCCGTGTGGTTCTGCGCGTACGACGACGCGCGCGACGTGGATCCGGCGTGGTCGCCGGCGGAGCGCGTGGAGCGGCTGCTGCTGCCGTGCGGTGAGGACTTCGACGTCTTCCTGTCCCGACTGGCCGGCAACCCGCCGGAGTTGGAGACGGTGGCCAATCTCATGGTGGACGGCGGTTTCGCACGCGTCGTCCCGGTTTCTTCTTCCGTGGGCGGGGAGTGAGCTGAAGCGATGGTGACGTTCGCGCAGGCGCAGGAGCGCGCGGAAGAGTGGGTCAACGGTGACGTTCCGGCCTATCTGCACCGCGAGGTGCGGGTGCGGGAGTTCGAGCTGGGGTTCGTGGTGTGGGCCGAGGACCGGCCCGAGGGACCGCGCTCGGACGGGGGCGCGCAGCGGCTGGTGATCGCCCGCGACAGCGGGGAGGCCACGCTGTGGCCCGCGCTGCCGGTGGGCGAGGTGATCCGGCGCTACGAGGAGGAGTACGGCGCTCCCCAGGACGCGGTCCCGGCACCGCCGTCGCCTCCTGCCCGGGTCGACCTCAACCAGACGTCGTTCCTCTTGTCGCCGCCGGAGTGGTTGCAGGAGGCGGCGGACAAGCTGGGGATCCCGGATCGGCGGGGTGAGGCCGGGGGGGACGGCGCCGGGACCGGGACCGGGGGTTCTGTGGCTGGGGGTTTGACGGCTGGGGCGGCTGGGGTTGCGGCCGGGCCGTCCGGAGCCGGGGCGACTGGGCTCGGGGCGACTGGGGGCGGGGGCTCTGGTGCCGGGGTTTCCGGTGGTGGGGTTTCCGGGGGTGGGGCGTCTGGGGATGGGGCGGGCGCTGCCGGTGGCACGGGTGGTGTGGCGCCGGATCCGTCGCTGCCGCAGACGCAGGCGGGGGTGCCGGGGAGTGGGCCTGCGGAGACGCGGGCCGGGTCCGGGGCCGGGAGTGCCGTCGGTGACGGTTCCGCCTGGCCGAGTGCCGGTGATGCGGGTCCGAGTGCCGGTGACGCGGGTCCGGGTGCCAGTGGTGCGGGTCCGAGTGCCGGTGGTGCCGCCTCCGGTGCGCCGGGTGCTCCGGCGGCGGGCGCCTCGGTGCCGGGTGCTCCCGCCGTGCCGCCTGGCGCGACGCCGTGGACGGGTACGGACACGAACGCCGACGCGGCCGACGACCGTTCCGTCCCCCTGCCGGCCACCGTCTTCGCCCCGCCGCTGAGTGGCTCCGACGACGAGGGGGCGCCGCCCGTCGCCCCGGCCGATGCCAAGACGGCGCTGATGTCGGGCGGCAGCCAGCTTCCGCCGACCGCGGTGGCGCCGGCGCTGCGGGACTTCGACCAGCCGGGTACGGCGGGCCCTTCGGGGGCGCCTTCGGGCGTTGGTGCGCCGGGTGGTGTGCCGGGTGCGCCCGGCGCGGGGACGGCCGGTGCGCCTGGCGGGGCCGGAGGTGCGGGGGCGTCTGGCGGGACTGGTGCTCCAGGGGCGCACGGCTCGCAGGGCGCGGGCGCGGTGTACGTGCCGGGGCACACGCCTCCTCCGTCACCTCCTGCGTACGGTTACCCGGGAGCGCCGGGCGCAGGTGTGCCGGCAGTTCCCGGCGCCCCCCAGACGCACACGCCGCCACCCGCGCCTCCGGCTGCGCCGTCGTACGGCTATCCGCAGGGCGCCGGCGCACCGGGAACTCCGCCGGCGGGCGCTCCGCAGGACATGCCGGCGCCCGGCCGGCCGCTCGCGCCGAACGCCGGTGACATCGCCGACGCCGCGACCAGCAAGGCGGCGCCTCCACCGCGTCGGGGGCGCGGCGGGACGCCTCCGCCACCTCCGTCAGCGCCGGGCGCGCCGGGCGCGCGGCCCGGTGGTACGCCCCCTCCGTCGTCCGCGCCGGGGGTGCCGGGAGGGTCGGCGGGTGGGTATGTGCCGACTCAGCTCGTGTCGGCCCTGGGGCCTGACGGGCCTGAGGGCGCACCAGATGCTCCGGGCGCTCCGGGTACGCCGGGTGCACCCGGCGCGCCGCAACCTCCGAGCGCCCCCAGCGAGTCGAACACGCCTGGCGGTACCCCCCCGGGCGGCGTCCACCATGCCGCGACGGTGCTCGCCGATCCTTCCCAGATGGGAGCGGGTGCCGGCGCGGGTGGGGGCGTGGGTGGAGGCGCTCCTCAGCCTCCTGGTGCCCCGGGTGCCCCGGGTGCGCCGAACGCGCCGGGCGCCCCTCAGCCCCCTGCCGCCCCAGGTGCTCCGCATGCGCCCGGCGTGCCGGGAGTGCCGGGCGCCCCCGCGGCCGCGCAGCCGCCGGGCGTGCCGAATGTGCCGGGCGCCCCCGCGGCCCCCGCCGCCCCGGGCGGCGGTCGGGGCGCGGTGCACCATGCGGAAACGGTGCTCGCCGCGCCCCCGGTGGGCGGCCCCGGCGCGCCGCCGCCTCCGCCGGGCGCACCTGGAGCTCCGGGCGCCCCCGGTACGGTGCCGGGCGCCCCGCAGCCGACGCCGCCGGGCGTGCCGGGGCCGGGCCGGCCGCCGTCGTACGGGTATCCGCAGCAGCCGACCGGTCAGCCGACCGTGGGCCCGGGCTACCAGGCCGTACTGCGGTACCGGGCGCAGGACGGCTCGGAGCAGCAGGTGATCCGGCGTTCGGCGCCGGGCACACCGCACCCCGAGTGGCAGATCTTCCACGAGCTGCGGGCGATGAACGTGCCGCCGAACCAGGTGCTGGAGCTGCACACCGAGTTGGAGTCGTGTGAACTGCCCGGTGCCTACTGCGCGCGGATGATCCGGGAACAGTGGCCGCAGGCGCGCATCACGAGCATCGCGCCGTACGGCACGGACCACGCCAGCCGTCAGCAGGGCATGCGGCAGTTGCTCGCGCACCAGGGCGAGTTGCACCAGGTGGCTGACGGCCCCGCGCGTCCGGCGCCGGTGCGGGCGCCGCTGCCGCCGGTGCAGCCGGCGCCGCCGCTTCCGCCGGAGGCGATCGCGCAGGAGCTGGCAGCGGCTTTCGGGCCGGGGATCTTCCGGTTCGAACAGGCTGCGGTGTCCCGGCAGGGAGTGCCGCCGGTGGTGGCGCACACCCTGGTGGTGGCGGGGCTGCCGACGGACATGGGCCCGTTCTTCTGGGCGCAGGCCCAGCCGGGCCGCCCGGTGCCGACGCTCGCCGAGCTGGCCCAGGAACGCGGGGTGCAGCCGGCGTCGGATGCCGGGTCGTACCTGGTCATGGGAAGCGACTTCGGCAGGGCCGTCTGCGTGCAGTACGGCACGGCGAACATCGTCGCGGTGCCGGTGGAGGCGGGGCCGGGCGGTGCGCCGGTGGCGCCGCAGTTCGTGAACACGGGGCTGCCGGAGTTCCAGCGCTGCCTGGCGTTGCTCGGCCGGATGTGGCGGCTGCGGTTCGGTCTGAACCAGGAGCAGGCCGGCCGCTGGACCGTCGATTTCCAGGCCCAGTTGGCCGCCCTCGACCCGGCCGCGCTGGGCTCGCCGGAGAGCTGGTGGTCGGTGCTGCTGGAGCAGATGTGGGACGGCCTCTTGTAGCGAGGACGCGGACGCCGCACTGAAGGCGGTGTCCCCGAGGGCCGGGCCCGGTCGTACCTG
The DNA here is from genome assembly GCF_965341775.1 of Streptomyces sp. bgisy159. Classification (GTDB taxonomy): domain Bacteria; phylum Actinomycetota; class Actinomycetes; order Streptomycetales; family Streptomycetaceae; genus Streptomyces. The sequence goes on from NZ_CBDQZH010000009.1 coordinate 71,584, forward strand.
AGCGGGCCCGGCCTTTCGGTGTTCACCTCCGTGCCGTGCCGTGCCGCTCGCCGGGTGAACCCACAGGCGGGTGACACTCGTGCCCGCTCGCGGCCTCCTCGCCGCGCCGTGTCATGAACCCTGCGTCCGATCCCGAGACGAGCGCGACACCTTTCTGGGCGCGGGGGCGTGAGGGCGTGAGGGCGCGGGGCGCGCAGGGGGGGGGCGCGAGTGCAGGGGCGGGGCAAACGCCCGGGTGTGCCCGCCCCCACCACACCACCCGACGCTCCCCGGGCGCCCCGCGAAAAGCGTTTCCCGGCCCGGTACAGGCGCCTCTACGGTTGCGCCGTGGAGCTGACCTACCGGCGTTTCGACCCTGCCGACGCCACCGACGTCGACGCGCCGGTCGGCTTTCTCACCTCGGACACCTGGCCGTTCCACGGGCAGGCGGTGGTCGACGAGGAGGGCACGCGTCAGCGGGTCGCGGGCGGTGACTTCGACGGCGACGGCACCAGGACATTCTGGATCGGCGCGGGCGAGGAAGTCCTGGGCCTGGTCCGCCTCATGGACCTGGAGGACGCTACCCCCTTGTTCGACCTGCGGCTCCGCTCCCGGGACCGGGGGCGGGGTGTCGGCAGCCGGGCGGTGACGTGACTGACGGCGTATCTGTTCGACACGTTCCCGCACGTCACGCGGATCGAAGGCACGACACGTCAGGACAACGTGGCCATGCGCCGCGTCTTCCGGGCCTGCGGATACGTCGAGGAGGCGCACTACCGGCAGGCCTGGCCGACGGAGGACGGAACGGTGTGCGACGCGGTCGGCTACGCGATCCTCCGCCGGGACTGGCGGACCGGCACGACGACGCTGCCCGACTGGGACGACGAACCCCTGCGGGTGAGCCGGGCCCAGGCTGCCCGCTGCCGGCCGGCCCACTGATGGCCGATGCGGCGCCGGGCAGGCTGCCGCTAGGCATCCCTCCGTGCGGCCCCCGCCAGGATCCAGCTCTCGACCGACTCGTACCGCCGGCGCTGTTCCTCCGCGTCGCGGCGGCCGGAGAGCACCGTCCCGAGCCAGCCCAGGGCGAAGCCGAGCGGGATGGTGACGATGCCGGTGGTGGTGAACGGGAACCAGTTGAAGTCGGCCTCCGGGAAGGCGGAGACGGGTGACCCGGAGACCAGATTGGTGCCCGGCATCAGCAGCAGCACCGACACGGTGCCGCCGATCAGCGTGGTGAGCAGGCCGGTCCGCGTGTAGCGGCGCCAGAAGAGGCTGTAGACCAGGGCGGGCGCGAGCGCCGAGGCGCCGAGGCAGAAGCCGAGGGTGACGAGCGGCTGCAGGCTGCGGTGCTGGACCTGCGCCGCCAGCAGCACCGTCGGTACGCCGACCGCCAGGGCGGAGAGCCGGGCCAGGAGCATCTCGCGGCGCGGGGAGATGTCGCGGACGTGGGCGGCGAAGACGTCGTGGGCGAGGGAGTTGGCGCAGGCGAGGATCATGCCGGCAACGGAGGCGAGGACGGTGAGGAAGATCGCGGTCGTGACCGTGGTCAGCAGCAGTGTCTCGCCAGTGGAGATCTCCGAGCCGAAGGCGGCCCGGGAGCCCAGTAGATAGGCGGTGTTGCCCTGCGGGTCCGCCTCGGCGATCACGGCCCGGCCGATCAGGGCCGTCGCGCCGAACCCGACGACGGTCAGCACCACCACGAACAGCGCCACGCACGACACCGCCCAGGACAGGGAGCGCCGCACCTGCCGGGCGCTGGACGCCGTGTACATGCGCATGGTGATGTGCGGCAGGCAGGCACCGCCCAGGACGACCGCCAGTTGGGCAGTGATCATGTCCAGGCGCGGGTACGGGCTGCCGGCGAACTCCAGGCCGGAGCGCAGGAAGGCGTCCCCCACCCCGCTGCCCTGCGCCGCCGCGTCGAACAGGGCGCCGGGGTTGCCGTCGAAGCGGGCCAGCACCACGACGGCGACGACCGCGCCCGAGCCGAGCAGCATCACGATCTTCAGCATCTGGATGAGGGCGGTGCCCTTCATGCCGCCGATCGCCGCGTAACTGATCATCAGGACGCCCATGCCGATGACGCATCCCGTCTTCAGCGAGTCGCCCGAGAAGCCGAGGATGAAGGCGATGAGCTGGCCGGTGCCGGCGAGTTGGACGAGCATCATCGGCACCAGCGCCGCGAGCGTCACCGCGCACGCCGTGATCCGTACCGCGCGCCCCGGCATCCGGCGGGCGAGCGCGTCGCCCATGGTGAACCGGCCCGCGTTGCGCAGTGGTTCGGCGAGCAGGAACATCAGCAGCATCAGCGACAGCGCCGTACTGAGGGCGAGGACGATCCCGTCGTAACCGCACAGCGCGATCACGCCGGTCGTGCCGAGCACGGTGGCCGCCGAGATGTAGTCGCCTGCGATGGCCAGACCGTTGCGCAGGGGGGAGAGGGAGCGGTAGCCGGTGTAGAACTCGTCGAGGTCGTCGCGGTCCGGGCCGGTCATCACGCACAGCAGGAGGGTGATGGTGGCGACGGCGGTGAAGGCGACCAGGGACATGGTCTGCGCGGTGCCGCCGAGCCGCAGCGGGAGGCCGCCGTCGCTCTGCGCCTGGGTCTGCAGTGCGTTGAGTGCGTGTGAGGGGTTCACCGGCGTGCCTCACGCTTCGCGTCGACCTCGGCCTGGCGGCGGATGAGCTGGGCGAGGGGGTCGACCTGGCGGCGTGCGGTGTGCTCGTAGAGCGCGATCGCCAGCCAGGTGACGGGCAGTTGGACGAGCGCCAGCAGCAGCCCGGCGGGCAGCCCGTCGGCGACACGGGCGGTCATCAGGCCCGGTGCGTACGCCGACAGCAGCAGGAAGACCGTGAAGTAGCCGAGCGCGGTCAGGGTGGCGACGCGGCGCTGCCGGCGGTAGGCGGTGCGCAGTTCCCGAAGGTCGCTGTGGTGCCCGAGGGGGGCGTGGGCCTCGGTCCGGTGCGCCGGCGCGTGCGCTGGTGGCGCGGGCGGCTGCCAGGGGTACGTCGGCTGTTGGTGCGGCGCTCGGTACGACGTCGGGTGCGGTGGTCGGTACGGCGGGTACGACGGGTACGACGAGGGGTCGTAGGACATCCCGTGCTCCTTGCGTGGCTCGGGTCCTGGGCGGTGGACCGCAGGGAGTGGGGGGCGAGCCCGCACGTTACTTGCTGGTAGGCCGGACGCGAAGAGTTTTCACCGAACTGGCCGGTCGGTATGCGCTTACTGTGCGAGGCGGGGTGTGACCTGCGGTGTTGCCGGCGTTAACCGACCGGCCTCCCGCCGCTGTCACTCCCCTCGGACCGGAAACCGGCGCGGGGCGAGCACCAGCAGTGCGACGAAGGCCAGGGCGGCCGCGCAGGACGCGCACAGATAGACGGCGCGCACGGCGTCGGCGACGGCGCGCCGGGTGGTCTCGGACGCCGTGCCGGTGTCCAGGCCGTGCGCGACGGCATCCAGGCTGCCGGCCCCGCCGAGCCGACCGGCCAGGACGCCGTTGGCGACCGCGCCGAACACGGCCGCGCCGACCGTCTGCCCACTCTGTCGGCAGAACAGCACAGAGGCGGTCGTAGTGCCCCGCTCCGACCAGCCGACCGTCGACTGCACACCCACGATGAGCGGTAGCTGGAACAGGCCCAGCGCGCCCCCGAGCAGCAGCATCAGCAGCGTCGGCTGCCAGGGCGTGCCGGGGTACGGCAGGAAGGGGAACGCCAGCAGGATCAGCGCGGCCGCGCCGATGCCGAGCAGCGCGGTGTCGCGGAAGCCGATGCGCCGGTAGACGTGCTGGCTGAACGCGGCCGACACCGGCCAGCTGAGCGTCCACACGGACAGCACGAACCCGGCGGTCACCGGACCCAGCCCCAGCACGGCCTGCGCGTACGTCGGCAGGAAGACCGTCGGCGCGACCATCAGCAGGCCCAACGCGCCCAGTGCCAGGTTCACCGCCACGATCGTGCGGCGCCGCCACACCCACCCGGGGATGATCGGCTCCGCCGCCCTGCGTTCCACGAGCACCACGACCGCCACCAGGACCAGCCCCGCGCCGAACAGCGCCAGCGAGGGTGCCGACAGCCACGGCCACGCCACCCCGCCCTGCACCAGCGCCGTCAGCAGCACGCCACCGCACGCGAACACGGCCAGCGCTCCACCCCAGTCCACGCGCGCGCGTACGGACGCCCGCCCGTCACGCGCGGGTACGCGCGAACAGCCCGCACGCGCGCGTACGGACGAACGGCCTCCCCGTCTGCGTCCGGGGAAACGGCCTCTTCGCGCGCGTACCGGTGCTTCCGCCTCCTGGCCGCGCCTGAAGACATCCCCCTTGCACGCGAGCCTCGAGGTGTCCCCCTGATCCGCGGCCGGCTTCGCCGTCCGCTGCGGCTCGTGCAGGTGCCGGGCGATCAGCCACACCGCCACCGTGCCGATCGGCAGGTTGACGAGGAAGATCCAGCGCCAGTCGGCGTACGCCGCCAGCACCCCGCCCACGGCCGGCCCGGCGACCGCCGACACCGCCCACACGGTCGACAGCTTCGCCTGGATCTTCGGCCGTTGCTCCAACGGGTACAGATCGGCGGCGAGCGTCTGCACCGTGCCCTGCAGCGCCCCGCCACCCAGCCCCTGCACGACTCGGAAGGCGATGAGCGCCCCCATGTTCCACGACGCGGCGCACAGCAGTGAACCCAGCAGGAACACGGAGGCCCCGGCCACCAGAACGGGCTTGCGGCCGAAGGTGTCGGAGAGCTTGCCGTAGACCGGCAGGGAGACCGTGACGGCGAGCAGGTATCCGCTGAACAGCCAGGAGAACACCGAGAACCCGCCCAGATCCCCGACGATCTGCGGTACGGCGGTGGAGACGATGGTCGCGTCGAGGGCGGCCAGTGCCATGGCGAGCATCAGGGCGGCGACGACCGCGCCCCGCCGCTCGGTGCCGATGTGCGGGGCGGCCTCGTCGCGCACCGCAGGACTCGTACCGCCCACCCCGCAGCCCTCCCGTGCCCCTTGCAGCCATCCGCCGGGGACAGCTTCCCATCCCGGGCACCGGCGCGGGGGGAGAGTTGCTCCTCACCCCACGTGAGGAGGGAGGCTGACGGGGCCGAGGTGCGGGAGGACCCCGAGAGGGGATCCACCTCAGGGGGGACTCCCCTTAGGGGTGCCTCCGTACTACGGCTCGGGGAGGGTTCGTACCGTCGGAGGAGGAGGGGGGACCACCGTCGTCCCTAACCTGGTTCCACGTCGTCGGGGGGCGGCGGGGCGGACAACCCCACCTCTCGGGGGTGGGGTTAACCCCCGGAGAAGACGGTGCCGAGCACCAGCGCGCCGCACCCGGTCCGGCCGGAAGACTGGACGACGTACCGAGCGCGACGCACCACAGCACCACAGCACCACCGCACGGACGCACCACCGCTCGACGCGCGACCGCGAGAGCGCACGAACCCGCGGACGTACCGCGGACCAGGCACCGGGCACCGGCAACGGTGCCGACCACCAGGCACCACCGCCCGCCCGGGCGCGTGCCGTTTCGCTGACCGACATAGGAGACTTACCGTGACATCGGCTGTGACCATTCCCAGGCACGGGGGCACTGGAGGGCGTACGGCCGTTGCCGCGCGGGCGCGGCAGGTCGTCAAGGCGTACGGGTCCGGGGAGACCCGGGTCGTCGCCCTCGACCACGTCGACGTGGACATCGCCCGCGGTCAGTTCACCGCGATCATGGGCCCCTCGGGTTCCGGCAAGTCCACCCTGATGCACTGCCTCGCCGGTCTCGACACCGTGACGAGCGGTCAGATCTACCTGGACGAGACCGAGATCACCGGCCTGAAGGACAAGAAGCTGACCCGGCTGCGCCGGGACCGGATCGGATTCATCTTCCAGGCCTTCAACCTGCTACCGACACTCAACGCCATCGAGAACATCACGCTGCCCATGGACATCGCCGGCCGCAAGCCGGACCAGGCGTGGCTGGACCGGGTCGTGGAGACCGTCGGTCTCGCCGGGCGGCTGAAGCACCGCCCGACCCAGCTCTCCGGCGGTCAGCAGCAGCGGGTCGCCGTGGCGCGCGCCCTGGCCGCCCGCCCGGAGATCATCTTCGGGGACGAGCCCACCGGAAACCTCGACTCGCGGGCCGGCGCCGAGGTCCTCGGCTTCCTGCGCCGCTCGGTCGACGAGCTCGGTCAGACCATCGTGATGGTCACGCACGACCCGGTGGCGGCGTCGTACGCGGACCGCGTGCTGTACCTCGCCGACGGCCGGATCGTGGACGAGATGTCCAATCCGACCGCCGAGCAGGTCCTGGACCGCATGAAGGACTTCGACGCCCGGGGGCGCACGTCATGACCGTCCTGAAGACGTCATTGCGCAACTTCTTCGCGCACAAGGGACGCATGGCCCTGTCGGCTGTGGCGGTCCTGCTGTCGGTGGCCTTCGTCTGCGGGACCCTGGTGTTCACCGACACCATGAACACGACCTTCGACAAGCTCTTCGAAGCCACCTCGTCCGATGTGACGGTGAGTGCCAAGGGCGCCTCGGACACCGGTGAGACCACGGCCGACAACGGCAAGCCGCCGGTCATGCCCGCCGCCGTCCTCGACAAGGTGAAGGGCGCCCAGGGCGTGCAGGCGGCGGAGGGAACCGTCTTCTCGACGTCCGTGACCGTCGTGGACGCCGACAAGGACAGCCTGTCGCCGTCCAACGGCGGGCCGACCATCGTCGGCAACTGGAACGCCAACGATGCGCGCACCATGACGATCTCCCCCGGCGCGGCACCCGAGGGCCCGGACCAGATCGTCGTCGACGCGGACACCGCCGACAAGCACGGTCTCGGGATCGGCGACCAGCTCGGTGTGATCACCGCGGTGGGCACGCACACCGCCAAGATCTCCGGCATCGCCACCTTCGAGGTCACCAACCCCGGTGCCGCCATCTTCTACCTGGACACCAGGACCGCCCAGGAGACCCTGGTCGGCGAGACCGGTGTCTACACGAACGTCAACGTCACCGCGGCGAGCGGCGTCAGCGACGACCAGCTCAAGAAGAACGTGACGGCCGCGCTCGGCGGCGACTACAAGGTGCAGACGGCCAAGGAGACCGCGGACGCCAACCGTGAGGACGTCGGCGAGTTCCTGAACGTGATGAAGTACGCGATGCTGGGCTTCGCCGGGATCGCCTTCCTGGTCGGCATCTTCCTGATCATCAACACCTTCTCCATGCTGGTGGCGCAGCGCACCCGTGAGATCGGTCTGATGCGGGCCATCGGCTCCAGTCGCAAGCAGGTCAACCGGTCCGTTCTCGTCGAGGCGCTGCTCCTGGGCTTCGTGGGCTCGGTCCTCGGCGTCGGCGCGGGCGTCGGCATCGCGATCGGCCTGATGAAGCTCATGGGCCAGATGGGCATGAACCTGTCCACCGACGATCTGACCGTCGCCTGGACGACCCCGGTGATCGGCATGATCCTCGGCGTCGTCGTCACGCTGCTGGCCGCCTACCTGCCCGCCCGGCGGGCCGGCAAGGTCTCCCCGATGGCCGCGCTGCGCGACGCCGGTGCTCCCGCCGACGCCAGGGCGGGCCTCGTCCGCGCCGGGCTCGGCCTGCTGCTGACCGGTGCGGGCGGTTATGCCCTCTACCTGGCCGGCAGCGCCGACAAGGCCAAGACGGGCTCCGGGTGGCTGGGGCTGGGCGTGGTGCTCACCCTCATCGGCTTCGTCGTCATCGGCCCGCTCCTCGCCGCCGGCGTGGTGCGCGTCCTGGGCGCCCTCCTGCTGCGCGTCTTCGGTCCCGTCGGCCGGATGGCCGAGCGCAACGCGCTGCGCAACCCGCGCCGTACGGGTGCCACCGGTGCCGCCCTGATGATCGGCCTCGCGCTGGTCGCCTGCCTGTCGGTGGTCGGCTCCTCCATGGTGGCCTCGGCGACCGACCAGCTCGACAAGAGCGTCGGCACCGACTTCATCATCCAGTCGGACAACGGCAGGCAGAAGATCACCCCGCAGGCTGTCGAGGCCGTCAGGAAGACACCCGGCCTGGCGCACGTCACCGAGTACAAGTGGAGCAAGGCCGACCTCACCACTCCGGACGGCGAGACCCTGGGCACAGCGGTCACCGCCGCCGACCCGACCTACGCGACGGACCTGCGCACCGAGACGGTCGCCGGCAAGCTCGCGGACGCCTACCGGCCCGACTCGATGTCGGTCGACGAGGAGTTCGCCCAGGACCACGGGGTCGAGCTGGGCTCCACCGTGAAGGTCGATTTCAGGGACGGCCGGACGGCCGACCTCACCGTCCGGGCGATCACCAGCAGCGACGTCGTCATCGACCAGGGTGCGATGTACATGTCCATCGAGACGATGGCCAAGTACGTCCCCGCCGGCAGGATGCCGCTCGACCAGATGGTCTTCGCCTCGGCGAAGGAGGGGCAGCAGGACGCGGCATACGCGGGTCTGAAGTCGGCGCTGCACGACTTCCCCCAGTACACCGTGCGGGACCAGACCGACTACAAGCAGGCGCTGAAGGACCAGATCGGCCAACTGCTGAACCTGATCTACGGCCTGCTCGCCCTCGCGATCATCGTCGCCGTCCTCGGAGTGGTGAACACGCTGGCCCTGTCGGTCGTCGAGCGGACCCGTGAGATCGGCCTGATGCGCGCCATCGGCCTCTCCCGCCGCCAACTGCGCCGCATGATCCGGATGGAGTCGGTGGTGATCGCCCTGTTCGGTGCCCTCCTCGGCCTGGGCCTGGGCATGGGCTGGGGCGCCACCGCCCAGAAGCTCCTCGCCCTGGAGGGCCTGAATGTCCTGGACATCCCTTGGCCCACGATCACCTACGTGTTCGTCGGCTCGGCCTTCGTGGGCCTGCTCGCCGCCCTGGTCCCGGCCTTCCGCGCGGGCCGCATGAACGTCCTGAACGCCATCGCGACCGACTGAGCGAGTCCCGCGGGCAGACCACGGCGCACACGGTCGCCCGGAGGGCAGGACCACCGCACACGGGGGTTGCGGGGGAAGAACCCGGCGCCGGCGAGTCCCAGGGGCTCGCCGGCGCCGGGTGCGTCGGCGTGGCGGATCGCTTCCTCCGAACGCGCGTACCCGCCCGCCCGGCGCGGTGCCCGCCGCGGCCCGGGGTTGTCCACAGCCCCGGCACGCCGCGCGGGCAAGTCGTACGCTGGACACCCCCGGCGGGTTCCGCGTCGGGCCCTTCGTGTTGCCCACACCTTTCCCACACCTGGAGAAAGCCGCTCCATGAGCCTGCACGGTCTGCTCGACGCCGTCGTCAAGGACACCGCCCTCGCGGAAGCGATCAAGGCGGCCGCTGACGGCAACCGCATGCACCTCGACCTGGTCGGCCCGCCGGCGGCCCGCCCGTTCGCGATCGCCGCGCTGGCCCGCGAGTCGGCCCGGCCGGTCCTCGCGGTCACGGCGACCGGACGTGAGGCCGAGGACCTGGCCGCAGCGCTGCGCTCGCTGCTGCCCCCGGCCGGCGTCGTGGAGTACCCGGCCTGGGAGACCCTGCCGCACGAGCGCCTCAGCCCCCGCAGCGACACCGTGGGCCGCCGCCTGGCCGTGCTGCGCCGACTCGCCCACCCCAGGGAGGAGGACCCGGAGACCGGGCCCGTCTCGGTCGTCGTGGCGCCCGTCCGCTCGGTGCTGCAGCCGCAGGTCAAGGGGCTCGGTGACCTGGAACCGGTGGCCCTGAGGTCCGGCTCGACGGCCGACCTGAACGAGGTCGTCGAAGCCCTCGCCGCGGCGGCGTACGCGCGCGTGGAGCTCGTCGAGAAGCGCGGCGAGTTCGCCGTGCGCGGCGGCATCCTCGATGTGTTCCCGCCCACCGAGGAGCACCCCCTGCGCGTCGAGTTCTGGGGCGACGACGTGGAGGAGATCCGCTACTTCAAGGTCGCCGACCAGCGCTCCCTCGAGGTCGCCGAGCACGGCCTGTGGGCGCCGCCCTGCCGCGAGCTGCTCCTGACCGACGACGTCCGTACGCGCGCGCGTGCCCTCGCCGAGGACCACCCGGAGCTGGGCGAACTGCTCGGCAAGATCGCCGAGGGCATCGCCGTCGAGGGCATGGAGTCCCTGGCGCCGGTCCTCGTCGACGACATGGAGCTGCTGCTCGACGTGCTGCCCAAGGGCGCCATGGCCGTCGTGTGCGACCCGGAGCGGGTGCGCACGCGTGCGGCCGATCTCGTGGCGACGAGCCAGGAGTTCCTCCAGGCGTCCTGGGCGGCCACGGCGGGCGGCGGCGAGGCGCCCATCGACGTCGGCGCGGCCTCCCTGTGGTCCATCGCCGACGTCCGCGACCGCGCGCGCGAACTCGACATGATGTGGTGGTCGGTGTCGCCGTTCGCCGCGGACCTGGAGCTGGAAGCGGACACGCTGAAGCTCGGCATGCACGCGCCCGAGACGTACCGCGGCGACACCGCGCGGGCGCTCGCCGACACCAAGGGCTGGCTGGCCGACGGCTGGCGCACCGTGTTCGTCACCGAGGGCCACGGCCCGGCTGCCCGCACCGTGGAGGTGCTCGGCGGCGAGGGCATCGCCGCCCGCCTGCACACCGACCTCGGCGAGCTGAGCCCGTCGGTCGTGCACGTGGCGTGCGGATCGATCGACCACGGCTTCGTCGACCCGGCCCTCAAGGTCGCCGTCCTCACCGAGACCGACCTGACCGGCCAGAAGGCCGCCGGCCGTGACGGCACCCGGATGCCGGCCCGCCGCCGCAAGACCATCGACCCGCTCACCCTGGAGGCCGGCGACTACATCGTCCACGAGCAGCACGGCGTCGGCCGCTACATCGAGATGGTGCAGCGCACCGTCCAGGGCGCCACGCGCGAATACCTGGTCGTGGAGTACGCGCCCGCGAAGCGCGGCCAGCCCGGCGACCGCTTGTACATTCCCACCGACCAGCTGGAGCAGATCACCAAGTACGTCGGCGGCGAGGCACCCACCCTGCACCGCCTGGGCGGCGCGGACTGGACCAAGACCAAGGCGCGCGCCAAGAAGGCCGTCAAGGAGATCGCGGCCGACCTGATCAAGCTGTACAGCGCGCGGATGGCGGCCCCCGGCCACGCCTTCGGCACCGACACGCCCTGGCAGCGCGAGCTCGAGGACGCGTTCCCGTACGCGGAGACCCCCGACCAGCTGACCACCATCGCCGAGGTCAAGGACGACATGGAGAAGTCGGTCCCCATGGACCGGCTGATCTGCGGCGATGTCGGCTACGGCAAGACGGAGATCGCGGTCCGCGCGGCCTTCAAGGCCGTCCAGGACGGCAAGCAGGTCGCCGTGCTGGTACCGACGACGCTCCTGGTGCAGCAGCACTTCGGCACGTTCTCCGAGCGCTACTCGCAGTTCCCGGTGAGCGTGAAGGCACTGTCCCGCTTCCAGTCCGAAGGCGAGGCCAAGGCGGTCCTGGAGGGCCTGCGCGAGGGCTCGGTGGACGTGGTCATCGGCACCCACCGGCTGTTCTCCTCGGAGACGAAGTTCAAGGACCTCGGCCTGGTCATCGTCGACGAGGAACAGCGCTTCGGCGTCGAGCACAAGGAGCAGCTGAAGAAGCTGCGCGCCAACGTCGACGTCCTGACGATGTCCGCGACACCCATCCCCCGCACCCTGGAGATGGCGGTCACCGGCATCCGCGAGATGTCCACGATCACCACCCCGCCGGAGGAGCGCCACCCGGTGCTGACCTTCGTCGGCCCCTACGAGGAGAAGCAGATCGGCGCCGCCGTCCGCCGCGAGCTGCTGCGCGAGGGCCAGGTCTTCTACATCCACAACCGGGTCGAGTCCATCGACCGCGCGGCCGCGCGACTGCGTGAGATCGTCCCCGAGGCCCGCATCGCCACAGCGCACGGGCAGATGTCGGAGACGGCGTTGGAGCAGGTCGTCGTCGACTTCTGGGAGAAGAAGTTCGACGTGCTCGTCTCGACGACCATCGTCGAGTCCGGGATCGACATCTCCAACGCGAACACGTTGATCGTGGAGCGCGGCGACACCTTCGGTCTGTCCCAGCTGCACCAGCTGCGCGGTCGTGTCGGACGAGGACGCGAGCGCGGGTACGCGTACTTCCTGTACCCGCCGGAGAAGCCCCTGACGGAGACGGCACACGAGCGGCTCGCCACCATCGCCCAGCACACGGAGATGGGCGCGGGCATGTACGTGGCGATGAAGGACCTGGAGATCCGCGGCGCGGGCAACCTCCTCGGCGGCGAGCAGTCGGGCCATATCGCGGGCGTCGGCTTCGACCTGTACGTGCGCATGGTCGGCGAGGCCGTCGCGGACTACCGACGGCAGCTGGAGACCGGCGAGATCCAGGAGGAGCCGCCGCTCGAGGTCAAGATCGAGCTGCCCGTCGACGCGCACGTCCCGCACGACTACGCCCCCGGCGAGCGCCTGCGCCTGCAGGCGTACCGCTCGATCGCTTCCGCCAACACCGAGCAGGACATCAAGGCCGTACGGGAGGAACTCACCGACCGCTACGGCAAGCTGCCCGAGCCGGTGGAGAACCTGCTCCTGGTGGCCGGCCTGCGGATGCTGGCCCGCGCGTGCGGCGTCGGCGAGATCGTCCTCCAGGGCACCAACATTCGCTTCGCGCCCGTGGAGCTGCGGGAGTCCCAGGAGCTGCGCCTGAAGCGTCTCTACCCGGGGACGGTCATCAAGCCGGCCGTCCACCAGGTGCTCGTGCCGCGGCCGAAGACCGCGAAGGTCGGCGGAAAGCCACTGGTCGGGCGGGAACTGCTCGGCTGGGTCGGAGAGTTCCTGGCGTCCGTGCTGGGGTCGTAGGGCGGCGCCGCGGTTCGGCGCGCCGGGCCGCGGTTCGACGGGGGAGCGGTGGCTCGGCGGGCGTGAGGGCGGTGCGGCGGGCGCGCAGTGGCGCGGTTCAGGGCGTCGTAGTACCAGTCGGGCGTGTAGCGCCGGTACGTCGTGCGGTGGGAGTTGCCGGGAGCCGTCGTCTTCGGTGATGCCGGCCCTGAGCGACGTGCCCGCTCCTCGTCGCGCCGGACGGCGGTGTCGCGTTGTCAGCGCGCCGGGAACAGGGTGAAAGGCAGTGCACGGAGCACGTCCTCTGGGTCGTCCTCGCCGATGAGGGTGTCGAGGTTGTGGCTGAGGAGGAGAGTGGCGAAACCGTGAGCGAGTGACCAGACGGCGACGCGGGAGAGGCGGGGGTCGGCGGGAGACCCGGCGTGGTCCGCGCCGGGAACGGAACCCGGCTCGTGCCCGGGAACGGAACCCGGCTCGCGGCCGAGACCGGCGTCCGGGCTGGTCGAGCCGTCGGAGTCCCGGGCGGCGATCGCGTCGGTGAGCGCGGCGGCCGAGAGGGCGCGGGCGGTGATCAGTTCGAGGTCGTCGGCGCGGAGCAACTCGGGAGCGAACATCACCTGGAAGTGCGCGGGGTGCCGACGTGCGAAGCGGACGTAGCGCACTCCGGCGTCCCGCAGGTCCGTCGCCTGGGCGATCGTCTGGGCGAGCAGCCCATGTCCCTCGGCCGCGATGGCGGTGAGCAGGCCGGTGCGGTCCTTGAAGTGGTGGGCGGGTGCCGCGTGGGAGACGCCGGCGCGGCGGGCCAGGTCGCGCAGGCTGAGGGCGGACGGCCCGTCGGCGGCGATGACGTCGAGCGCGGCGGAGAGGATCGCCCGCCGGAGATCACCGTGGTGGTACGGGCGGCGGGAGGCGTCGAGGGAAGGCACGGCGGGGGGTTCTGCACTCATGGACAGCAGCGTACGCCAGATCTAGGCATTGACAAGTTCGATGGGGTCGGTGCAATCTTGTCAGTGACTAGTTACTGAGGCGGCCGTGCGGGCTGACCGTGACGAGGGGGATGCGCATGTCCGAGGTGAACGAGGAGACGGTCGAGCCGGGCCGGGCGCGCCGGCTCTGGCATCTGCTGGAGCCACTGCACTCGGTGCTGTATTTCGCGCCGGAGGTCTTCGAAGAGGCGGCCGGGCTCGGCTACGACACGCGGGAGCGATGGCTGAGCTATTTCCCGCTGCGTTCCGCGCCGCTGGGTCCGGTCGCCGATGGTGTCGTCGCCTCGGCGTTCTACAGTTTCAGTCCCGTCATGGTCGCCACCTGCATGGCCGGGGCGTGGGAGACCGCGAGTCCGGAGGAGGTGCTGGCGGCGCGACTGCGGGGGGGTGGACCGTGCGTACCGCGCGCTCTTCGGTGACCGAGTGAACAGCTCCGAACTGGCGGAGGCCGCCGCCCTGACTCGACGGGCCGCCGAGGCGGCGGATCCGGCCGGCCGGCCGTTGGCCGCGGCCAACGCCGCACTGGCGTGGCCGGAGCAGCCCCATCTCCAGCTCTGGCAGGCGGCCACGATCCTGCGGGAGCACCGCGGCGACGGTCATCTCGCCGCCCTGCTCCTCGCCGGACTGGACCCGGTGGAGGCCCTGGTGTCGTTCGCTGTGACGGGCGCGGCCTCGGAGCGCCGATTCGAGAGCCGGGGCTGGACCGCCGACGAGTGGGCGGCCGCCCGAGCCCGCCTGGCGGACCGCGGCCTGGTGGACGAGCGGGACGGCGCGGCGACGCAGGCCGGCCGTGACCTGCGCCGCCGTGTCGAGCAGGACACCGACCGCCTCGCCCTGGGGCCTTGGCAGACCCTCGGCAAGGATGCCGCGGACCGCCTCTCTGACCTCCTCGGTGACTACTGGGTGGCGGTGATCGGCTCAGGCCTGCTGCCATCGGAGACGACCTTGGGGATAGGCAAGGTCTGAACTCGGCCGACGGGGCAGAGGGGCAACCCGGCGGGCGCCGGGTGCCGGAAGGCGAGAGGCGGGGGCTTCCGAAGCGTCAGAGCCGGGCGGTAGAGCGGGTCGTCAGCGGAGGGCGCACAGCAGGGCCGGACGAGTGGCGCGGAACGCGCGGAGTCGCCCGCGGCAGGTGATCCGCGGGCGGCTCCGTTCCGCGGCGGTGTCCGTGAGTCGTCTGTGACGGGCCGCGGGCCGGGCTGGGCAGCGGTGAAGTCCTATGGTTGCTCCGGCCGGTCGCGGTCCATGCCGAGCCGGTCCTCCATCTTCTGCTGCGCAGCGTCGACCTGATCCTCGTACTTGCTGTCGGTCCTCTCGTTGGCCTTCCGTTCCGCCGCGTCGGACATGTCCCTGCCCTTGTCCTGCATGTGGCGGTTGCTCTTGAACCTGTCGAAGATGCCCATCCAGAGCTCCTTCCGGAGACGACTCACCATCGACCATATGTCGGAATCAAGAAGAATGCCCACCTGGAGGGAGGTGCCGCCCGAACCTCCCGACAGCCACTGTGCGCCCCCTCGTTACGGTGTAGGCGCATCCGCCGGGGGAAGACCGCCCTGGGCGGAACGGTAACGGGAGTCAGACCGAGGGGTGGGCAGACGTGAAGCGGCTGAAGGGCGGGGCGGCGGTCGGCGCGGCACTGATATGCGCTGTGACGGCGGGGTGCACGGACGGCGTCACCGGCCCCGGAACCCCAGGAACGAACCCCTCCTCCGCCGCCGCCGGAGGCGCCGCTCTGACCGCCGCGAAGGAGCTGACGGTCAAGGGGCGGGCGCCCAAGACGGGGTACGACCGCGACAGGTTCGGCACACCGTGGGCCGACACGGACTCCAACGGCTGCGACACCCGCGACGACATCCTCAAGCGCGACCTGGAGCGGGTGAAGTTCACCGGCGGTGACTGCAAGGTGTCCTACGGAGTGCTGGAGTCGGACCCTTACTCGGGCAAGGCGGTCACCTACCGGCGGGGTCGCAGCCAGGTCGACGTCGACCATGTCGTCGCCCTCTCGGACGCCTGGCAGAAGGGCGCCAAGTATTGGGACGGCAGCAAGCGCATAGCCCTTGCCAACGACCCGCTCAACCTGCTGGCCGTGGACGCGAGCACCAACCGCTCCAAGGGGGACGGCGACACGGCGACCTGGCTCCCGCCGAACAAGTCGTACCGCTGTCCCTACGTTGCCGCGCAGGTCGCGGTGAAGAAGAAGTACGGGCTGTGGGTGACGGCGGCCGAGAAGGCCGCGATGGTGAAGGTGCTGTCCGCCTGTCCGGAGCAGAAGCTCCCGTCGGGCGGCAACCCGACACGGGCACCGGAGCGCTTCCATGCGGACTGACCGGACCGACGGGGGCAACCGGGGCGACCGGACCGGCCGGGGCGTCGTCGGCTGAGGAGATCCTGCCCGGGCCGCAGGGAGCCGTCCGCGCCGATGAGGCCGTACCGGCGGGGGCCATCCGCCCGATGCGGCTGACCCGCCACGCGCGGTCGGACCGGCTGCCGTGCCACCCGTGACTTGCGTGCCATCCGTGACTGCGTCTGCGTGCCCCTACCGGGGCGACGGGGCGAGCGGATCGCGCCCGCCCCGATGACCGTTGCCGCCCCGGTCAGCTGTCCAGGTCGATGATGTCGCCGCTGGGCTTCCGGGCCTGCACCGGCTTGTCGAAGTCGCTGAAGGAGATGGTGCCCGGGTCCTCGGCGGAGGTGCTGTCGATGCGCAGCACGTACGGCTTGCCCTCGGTGGCGACGTACACCGTGTAGACGTCCTTGCCGTCCTTCTCGGTGACGGTGACGGCGGGCGTGCCGTCGACGGTGGTCGTCTTGCCCCGGGTGGCCACCGGGCGGCCTTCGTCGGTGTCGTCGAGCAGGGAGTTCAGGTCGCAGAACTCGGAGAGGTCCATCGCGTCCTCGCCCGTGGCGGTGGTCTTCGTCCACTTGCCCGCGAGCATGGTCACGATCGAATCGGCCTCGTCCGGCGACTCGCCCTTGCTCTGCGCGCGCAGGAACGCCTCGTTGTACTTCATGTACACGGTGTCGCCGGTCCGGATCAGGTCGGTCTTGCCACCGCCCATGCTCAGGGTGCCCGCACACTCGCCCTTCTTGTTCAGAGCCATGTCGATGGTGATGACGTCGCCGGTCTCATCGTCGGGAATGTCGCCCTTGACGCGGAGCGACGAGGTGCCCTTGGTGGCGGTCAGCGCGCGGTCGGCGATCTCGCCACCGCTGAGCCCGGCGAACGGGTCCCTCTCCGGTGTGGTGGTGGCCGAGGCGGTGGCGCCGGTGGACTTGTCCGAGGTGCTGACGGTGTCGCCCTTGTCGGACTGGCAGGCGGTCAGCGTGGTGGCGGTCGCGGCGGCGACGCAGAGAGCGGCGAGTGCGGTACGGCGCATGGGGTTCCTCGAATGGGGGTGTGATCTTGTGCTGTGGGTGAGTCGAGCGGTGCGGGGGGCGCGGGGGCCCGGCGGTGCGGGGGTGAGCGGGATGAGGACGGTGTGAGGACGGGGTGAGCGCTGAAGGTCAAGGGCGCTCACCCCGGTGTGAGAGACGCTCGGCCCCCGGCATGGGTGACGTTGAGCCCCTCGGCCGGCCGGGGCCGGTGGGTTGGTCAGCCGGTCTTGACCCAGTCCTGGCAGCCGGACGTGGTGAAGTAGCCGTCCGACGCGCTGAGGGTGACGACGGCGGAGCCGTTCACATTGTCGTTCGCAATGATCGACTCGTCCCCGTACTCGGCGTCCTTGGACCGCTCCCAGTAGCAGGAGTCGTCGCTGTTCCCGGTGGACTTGTAGGTGCCCGGGGCGATGTCGACGCCCACTTTGAACATGCCGCCCTCGCCGGCCATCTTCGTCGCCGGGTTGCCGGTGCCCTTGACCTTGGGGTCGACGGCCTCCCAGTCCGAGCAGTCGCTGGTCTTGAACAGCTTGTCGGTGGGCTTGATCGTCACGTAGCTGGTGCCGGTGACGTTGTCGTTGGCCAGGATCGAGTCCGCCTCGCCGGAGGAGTCCTTGGCTCGCTCCCAGTAGCAGAGGTCGTCGGTGTTGCCGGTGGAGCGGTACGTGCCGGGCTTGATGTCCATGCCGACCTCGTAGTCGCCGTCCCCGGAGAGCGCGGTCCCGGTCTTGTCCTGGCCGGCGCTCTTGCCGTCGCCGTCCGCGTCCTTCTTCTTGCCGGGCGTCGGAGCCGCGGAGGACGTGGTGCCTTTGCCGGCGCTGTCCTTGCTGCCGTCGCCGTCGTCGCCGGCGGTCGCCGAGACGACTCCGATGACGACGGCCCCGACGACGGCCCCCACCGCGATCTTCGTCTTCATGCCCATGGCTGGATTCCCTCCCCGTGCGTGGTGACGGCCTCTCTGTGGCCGCCGCCGTTCCGCTGGGTCAATCAGAGCATGGCCTGTGAACCGAGTCAACATTGTTCACGGAAGTCGTCGAGTACACGGCCGTGAAGCGGGTGCTCTTGCGAGCCTCGGTATGCTCGGCGTCACAGCTCGGCATCACAGGGTGCGTGTCGGCCTGGCGGGTGTGCGGCCTCGGTACGAGGCGGACGAGGGGAGCGGGCGAGTGCAGGACAACGCGACAGAGGTGACCGCCGCCGGCATTGCCCGGATGGCGGGGGTGGGCCGGGCCGCCGTCAGTAACTGGCGCCGTCGGCACGCCGACTTCCCCAAGCCGGTCGGCGGCACCGAGACCAGCCCCTCCTTCGCCCTCATGGAGGTGGAGGGCTGGCTGCGCAAGCAGGGCAAACTCGCCGAGGTGCCGTTGCGTGAACGGGTCTGGCAGCAACTCGCAGGCCACCCCGAGGGCCCGGTCGCCGCGCTCACCCACGCGGGCTTCGTTCTGCTGCTCATCCACGACCGGCCGACGGTCTGGCTGGAGCTGAGCGCGGACCCGGACGAGCGTCTCGCGGAGCGGCTGCCCACGGCACTGGCGGCAGTGCTCGCGCCGCGGTTCGGTAAGAGCGCCCAGGAGCCGGCCGGGGGGGCGCACGCCAGGGTTCCGCACGCCGGGACCGCAGAAGCCGGGACCCCGGACGCCGGAGCCTGTGCCGTTCACGCGCCCACCGACGAGCAGTTGCTGCCCTCCGTCCCGCTGCTGCGCGGCGTCGCCGAACTCGCCGCTGACCTGGGCGCGCGCCAGACCTTCGAGTTCCTCCTCGGGCGGCACCTGGACGCCAACCCGCGCCAGTACACGCTCACCCCCGCCGAACTCGCCCGTCTCATGGCCGAGCTGGCCGGCCCCGCCCGCACCGTCGTGGACCCGGCATGCGGCACAGGCGCCCTGTTGCGCGCCGTTGCCCCCAGCGCCGGCCAGGAGTTCTACGCGCAGGACAGCTCAGCGGCACTGGCCGCGCTCACCTCGCTGCGGCTCGCCCTGCACTCCCGGGCCGCCGTGCACGGCGCCGTCGGCGACACCCTGCGCGCCGACGCGCACCCGGAACTGCGCGCCGACGTCGTCCTGTGCCATCCCCCCTTCAACGAGCGGAACTGGGGCCACGACGAACTCGCCTACGACGCCCGCTGGGAGTACGGCTTCCCCCCGCGCACCGAGTCCGAGCTGGCCTGGGTGCAGCACGCGCTGGCCCGGCTGAGCGAGGGCGGCACCGCCGTCGTCCTCATGCCTCCCGCCTCCGCGTCCCGGCGCTCCGGGCGCCGGATCCGCGCCGACCTGCTGCGCCGGGGCGCGCTGCGCGCGGTGATCGCGCTGCCGGTCGGCGCGGCACCCCCGAACAACATCGCTCTCCACCTCTGGGTGCTGCGCCGGCCCGGCACGGCGCCGTCCCGGGCCGAGGTGCTGCTCGCCGACACGGGCCAGTACGCGGGGGAGGGGCGCGGCGGCCCCGACTGGGAGGCCGTGCGCGAGGCTGCCCTGGGCGCCTGGCGGACCTATGACCGCACCGGCGCCCTCGACGAACGGCCCGGCCTGGCCCGCACCGTGCCCGTCGTCGAACTCCTCGACGACGACGTGGACCTGGCCCCCGCCCGCCATCTGCCGCCCCCGGCGGTGGCCGACGGCGCGGAGGCGCTCGCGTCGGTGCGTGCGCGCCTGGACGAGACCCTGCGCCTGACCACCCGGCTCACGCCCCCGCCTGCCGCCTCCGCACAGCCCGTGCGATGGCCCCTCACCACCGTCGGGGAACTCGCACGCGGGGGCGCGCTCACCCTTCGCACCGGCGGAAGCGGCGGACCCGCGCGCGTGCCCGTGCTCACCGATCACGACGTGCTCGCCGGCGCGGCGCCCTCCGGCACGCTTCCCGAGAGCGATGAGGAGGCCGTGCTCACCGAGCCGGGCGACATCGTCGTGCCGGTGCTCGGCGGGGGCGCGATGGCGCGGGTGATCGACGAGGCGACGGGAGGCGCCGCCCTGGGGCGCAACCTGGTTCTCCTGCGCCCCGATCCCGCGGCGCTCGACCCGTGGTTCCTCGCCGGGTTCCTGCGCGGTACCGCCAACACCCGCCAGGCCAGCAGCTACGCGTCCACGGCCACGCGGCTGGACGTGCGCCGACTGCAGCTCCCCCGGCTCCCGCTCGACGAACAACGGCGCTACGGCGCGCGATTCCGCGCACTCGACGAGTTCGAGCGGGCGCTCAGGCATGCGAGCCGGCTCGGCGACCAACTCGTGCGCGGCATGTACGACGGCCTGGCCGACGGCACGGTGGCCCCGGACTGACCCGTCACCCCGGCGCGAAGTGCACCCCCCGGGTGCCCCGCACCCACCGGGCGTCCCGTCTCCGGCAGCGCTGCCACGCCGCGGAAAGCGATCAGTGCGGCAACGGTTCGGTACAACCCGGACCGGTTGTCCTTGTCGGCCTATACGCTCGATCCGCCAGTCAGAACTCACCCGGTCCAGGAGCAGTCATGTACGGCCACGGCGCGGTGCCGCCCTCCCGCAATGAGGGAACCGTCATCACCTTGCGCGTGCTGTTCGCCGCCGCCGGCTTCCTGTCGTGCGGACTGCTCGCGTGCGTACCGCTGTTCAGAGTCGCCCACCTGCGCGGCCGGTGGTACGACTGGGCGGCGGCCTGGGTGAGCCTGCCGTTGTCGATCATCGCGCTGGCGGTGGTCGGTTCGGTACCCGAGGACGACGCGCGCGGGGACGTGGCCCTGGCGACGGTGCTGATCCTCGGCGCCGCGAGCGCCGCCTACTTCCTGACCGTGGACGTTCAGCTCGGCGGCCGACGGCGCCAGCCCGCCGGTTACGCCCCGCCCCAGGCGGCCGCCCCCGCTCCGCCGCCCGTGCAGCAGCCCTACGGCTACCCGCCCGTGGCGCAGCCCGCCCAGCCGATGCACCCGACACCGCCGGCATCCCCGTACCGGACGACCATCGGCTCCGGCTCGCACACGCCCGTCCCCGGGCCGCCGCCCGCCCACCCGACGCCGCCGGGCCCCGTCCCGCCGACGCAGCGCCCGGCGCCCGCGCGCATCGACCAGGTGCGGGCCGAACTCGACGAACTCAGCGACTTCCTGCGCAAGCAGGAGGGACGTTCCGAGGGCGACCACGAGAGCGGTAGGTGACCGTGGCGCAGGGGCGCGTCATCGCCGACCGGTACGAACTGGCCACCCTCATCGGCCAGGGCGGCATGGGCCAGGTCTGGACGGCCTACGACCGCCGGCTCGACCGGCGCGTGGCCGTCAAGCTGCTGCGCCCGGACAAGGTGGCCGGCGCGGAGGCCGACGAGCTGCGCCGCCGCTTCCTGCGCGAGTGCCGGGTGACCGCCCAGGTCGACCACCCCGGGCTGGTCACCGTGCACGACGCGGGCAGCGAGGGCGAGGAACTCTTCCTCGTCATGCAGTACGTCGACGGCGCGGACCTGTCCGACCACCTCGCCGAACACGACCCCTACCCGTGGCAGTGGGCCGTCGCGGTCGCCGCGCAACTGTGCGCCGTGCTGAGCGCCGTGCACGCCGTGCCGATCGTCCACCGCGACCTCAAGCCACGGAACGTGATGGTGAAGCAGGACGGCACGGTCACGGTTCTCGACCTCGGCGTCGCCTCCGTCATGGACAGCGACACCACGCGCCTCACCCACACCGGGTCCCCCATCGGTTCCCCCGCCTACATGGCGCCCGAGCAGGCGATGGGTGGCGCGGTCGGTCCGTACACCGACCTGTACGCGCTCGGCGTGCTCATCCACGAACTGCTCAGCGGCGACGTCCCCTTCTCCGGGTCCACGGCGCTCGGCGTGCTCCACCGGCATCTGTACGAGCCCCCGGTGCCGGTGCGCCGCCTCCGCCCCGAGGTGCCGGAGGCGCTGGAGTCCCTGGTGCTGCGCCTGCTCGCGAAGGATCCACAGCACCGGCCCGGGTCCGCGCAGGAGGTGTACGAGGACCTGGCGCTGCTCCTGCCCGCGCGCGGGGCGCCCACGGGGGCGCCTCTCGACCCGACGCGCCCCTTCGCGCGGCCCCACGCCCCCTGGCCGGACCGGGCGCGCACGCCCGCGCCCCAGCCCGCCGCCTCCGCCACCCCCGTGCCCGGCCGCGCCGGGAAACCCGACGTCGCCGACGCGGTGGACGAGGTCAAGCGCCTCCTCGGCGCAGGCCGCATCACCCAGGCCGTCGACATCCTCAGCGCGATCCTGCCGGCCGCCGCCGAACAGCACGGCGAGCACTCCCCGGTCGTCCGCACCCTCCGCAAGCAGTACGCGGCCACGCTCATGGACGACGGCCAGTACCGGCGCGCGCTGCCGGAACTGCGCCGCCTCGCCGACGAACGCGCTACCGAGGCCGGCCAGGCCGACCCTCAGTCGCTGCGGTTCCGCTACGACATCGCGCAATGCCTGGAGCAGCTCGGCGAACCGGCGGCAGCGCTCGCCGAGTACCGTGCGCTGCTGCCGTACTACGAGAACCAGTACGTCTCCGGCGACCCGGCGCTCGCCCACGACGTGCGCCGGCGCATCGGCCAGCTGCTGCTCGCCGTCGGGGACCGCGCCGCTGCCCACGACACCCTCGTCCGGCTCCTGCACGACGTCGAGCGTTTCCAGGGCCCGGCCCACCCCCTGGCGGTGGAGGTCCGCAGAACGCTGCAGTGGCTGGGACAGGTGCGCGGGTAGGACGCCTCGCGTCGCGCTCACACCCGAGCGGGCCGGCAGGCGGCGGGAGTGTCTCCTGCGGGGTCGGCGGCGCGCCTGTCCGAGGCGACGAGCGTGACTCCCGCGGGCCGGCGGCGCGCCCGTCCGAGCCGAGGAGAGTGACTCCCGAGGGTCGCCGCCGCGCCCGTCCGAGGCGACGACCCCTGTGGGGTGGGCAGCCTGAGGCCCGGAGACGATTCCTCCGCGCCGGGCAGCTCGGGCTCTCCCCGTGGGACGCTGCGGGGCTGACAGCGAGGGCGCCCAGGACGACCCGAGAGCGGCGGCCGGTGCGAGCGTCCCGAATGGTGCGTCGCAAGCGGCTGCTGCGGTTGCCGTGGCCCCGCCTCTCTGCCCGGCGGGCGCGGCGATGCCCGAAGTCGAGATGAATCGTTGGTCGAATGGGTTGGCCACAGGCGCCCCACTGCCTACCATCGATCACCGCAAGACTTTGTGCACCGCCGCACAATCTCCTCGGGAGGCTCCCTTGCACCGCCGTCGCCGCACCGCGCTTCTGCTGTCCGCCGCGATTGTCGCGGCCGGGCCCCTCCTCACCGCCTGCGGAAACGATGCGCATCCCGGCGCGGCGGCCGTCGTCGGCGACGAGCGGATCACCGTCGCGCAGCTGGAGAGCCGGGTCAACGAGGTGCGCGCGGCGCAGCGCTCGGCCGTCACGGACGACGCCCAGTACGCGCAGGCCGTCGCCCAGACCGGCAGCCTCACCCGGGACACCCTGCACGGCATGGTCCTCGATCAGGTGCTGCAGCGGGCCGCCGACGACGCGGGGGTGACGGTCAGCCGCAAGGAGATCCAGCAGATGCGGGCCGGTCTGGAACAGCAGGCGGGCGGTGCCAAGGGGCTGGAGATGGCCTGGCTGCAGCAGTACGGCGTCCCGCCGCAGCGCCTCGACGAGAACCTCCGCCTCCAGCTGCAGGCACGTAAGCTCGCGCAGGCACTCGGTACCGACACGAACCGGCCCGAGTTCTGGACCGCCCTGTCCGAGGCGTCGCAGGAACTCGGCGTCGACCTCAACCCCCGCTACGGCAACTGGGACGTGCAAAAGGTCGGCCGGGTCGACGCGCCGACGCCGTGGGTACGCGAGGTCACCGCCGCCGGGACCCAGCAGACGGCCTGATCCACGAGGTCCTGCGGACAGCCGGACAGGGCCCGCACCTCATATTCGATCTGAAAATACGACCGCGCATCCGGGCCTGTGGATAACCCACGGGCCCGGCGGCGGGAGTGCGTTACGTTCGAGATGTGAACGACGTGACCCCACCCAACGGCTCCACCGGCACGGGCCCCGGCTCCGAACCTGCCCGCTCCGGCTCCGACCTCGCTCGCCCCGGCTCCGCGCCCGCTTCCCCGGCCCACCCCGGCACCGCTCCCGACGCCCCCGCCGCCGGTCGGATCATCCTGCTCACCACCAGTCACCGTGTCGCTCCCGGCCTGCTGTCCTGGCCCGCCTGGCAGGCGCTGCGCGAGGCGGACCAGGTGCTGTGCGCCGACGGCGCCCACCCGCAGCTGCCGTATCTGCGGGAGGCGGGGACAGCCGTGACGGAGGCGTCCCCCACGGCCGAGGAACTGGTCGCCCGATGCGCCGACGGGCGGACCGTGGTGGTCGTGGCGACCGGTGAGGGCGAGCCGGCCCTCACCGACGGCCTGGCCCGGCTGGCCGGCTCCGGCCGGGTGGCCATGCCCGAGCTTGAGCTCCTTCCCGCCTCCTACGACCTGCCGGGCGCCCGTCTCCTCGACCTGGTCCAGGTCATGGACCGAATCCGCGCCGAGTGCCCGTGGTCGTCGCGCCAGACCCACCAGGGCCTGGCGAAGTACGCGGTCGAGGAGTCCTATGAGCTGGTCGAGGCGATCGAGGACGGGGACCGCGACGAGTTGCGCGAGGAACTGGGCGATGTCCTGCTCCAAGTCGTCTTCCACGCGCGGATAGCGGAGGAGGACACGGAGTCCCCGTTCTCCGTGGACGACGTGGCGGGCACCATCGTGGACAAGCTGATCCACCGCCACCCGCATGTCTTCGGCGACGCGACGGCCACCACTCCGGAGGAGGTCAAGGAGCACTGGCTGCGCAGCAAGGCCGCCGAGAAGCGGCGCACCTCGGTGACGGAGGGCATCCCGCTCCAGCAGCCGGGCCTGGCCCTCGCGGCCAAGCTGGCCTCCCGGGTCCGGACGGCCGGCCTCGACGTCGCGCTGCCGGCCGCCACCGGAGTCGGCTACGAGCTGCTGTCCCTGGCCGCCCGCGCCGAGTCCGAGGGCATCGACCCGGAGGCCGCCCTGCGCGCCGCCGCCCGCGCCTACCGAGACGCCATACGGACCGCCGAGCAGTCCGCGACCCCGCCCGCTCCCGCTGACCGGAGTGTTCCACCGGCTTCTGACCTCGACCGTCCCCGCTGATCGGGGAGCGCCTCCCACCACCACGACCACCTGCCCTGTCGCCACCACCCACCTACGACCTCCCACCCGCCCCGATAACGTCAAGGCGTGACCGACCAGCCCCACCCCGCCCCCAGCCCTGGCCCCGCTTCCGCCTCCACCCCTGGCGGCTCTGGCCCCGCTTCCGCCCCCACCCCTGGCGGGCCTGGACCCACCCCTCCCCCCGGCGGCCCCACCCGCGCCCCCCAGGACCCCCCGGCCCCCGCACCCGAGTTGTTCAGTTGGGAGTTCGCGGCCGACCCGTACCCCGCCTACGCCTGGCTGCGCGAGCACGCGCCCGTGCGCCGGACCACTCTGCCCAGCGGTGTGGAGGCGTGGCTGGTCACCCGGTATGCCGACGCCCGGCAGGCGCTCGCGGACCAGCGGTTGTCGAAGAACCCGGCGCACCATGACGAGCCGGCGCACGCCAAGGGCAAGACCGGGATCCCGGGGGAGCGCAAGGCCGAGCTGATGACGCATCTGCTCAACATCGACCCGCCGGACCACACCCGGTTGCGCCGGCTGGTGAGCAAGGCGTTCACGCCGCGTCGCGTGGCCGAGTTCGAGCCGCGGGTGCGGGAGCTGACCGACGAGCTCATCGGCCGGTTCGCGGCGCGGGGAAGCGCCGACCTCATTCACGAGTTCGCCTTCCCGCTGCCCATCTACGCGATCTGCGACCTGCTGGGCGTGCCCCGGGAGGACCAGGACGACTTCCGGGACTGGGCGGGCATGATGATCCGGCACGGCGGGGGCCCGCGCGGCGGGGTCGCGCGGTCGGTGAAGATGATGCGCGGATACCTGTCCGACCTGATCCACCGCAAGCGCGCCGCGCTGCCCGCTGAGCCGGGGCCGGGCGAGGACCTGATCTCCGGTCTGATCCGCGCCTCGGACCACGGTGAGCACCTCACCGAGAACGAGGCGGCGGCGATGGCGTTCATCCTCCTCTTCGCCGGGTTCGAGACGACCGTCAACCTCATCGGCAACGGCACCTACGCCCTGCTCACCCACCCCGGGCAGCGTGCCCAACTGCAGGCGTCACTGGCGCGGCAGGAGACCGCCCTGCTGGAGACGGGCGTGGAGGAGCTGCTGCGCTACGACGGTCCGGTGGAGATGGCCACCTGGCGGTTCGCCACCGAGCCGCTGACCCTCGGCGGGCAGGACATCGCGCCCGGCGATCCGGTTCTCGTGGTGCTGGCCGCGGCAGACCGCGACCCGGACCGCTTCACCGGCCCCGACACTCTGGACCTGTCCCGCCGCGACAACCAGCACCTCGGTTACGGGCATGGCATCCACTACTGCCTCGGCGCTCCGCTCGCCCGGTTGGAGGGCCAGACGGCGCTGGCCACCCTGTTCACCCGCCTGCCCGACCTGCGACTGGACGCCGACCCGGCGGAGCTGCGGTGGCGCGGCGGGCTCATCATGCGGGGACTGCGCACACTGCCGGTGCGGTTCACGCCGCCTCAGATCTGAGTGGACGTCACCGTAGGGGCCCGTACCGGTGCGTCCGCAAGCGTGACGCCCCCTCACCGCTGTGATCTTCACGTGATCTGCGCGGCATGAACTTGTGACAAGTGATCGTCTGCCTATACGTTCACTCGTCAATGCGACGGGGTAGGCAGCGCACCCGCCGCGTGGGTCACCGCTGTCTTGAGAAAGGCCTTCGCATGCTCTCCGGGAACGGTCGTCACCGTCGCCCCCGCCAGGCTCCGGCCCTCCTCGTCGCGGCCGGGGTGACCGGGTCCGCCATCGCCATCCCGTTGCTCGGCGCCTCCGGCGCCAGCGCGGCCGACGGCACGGTGTGGGACAAGGTGGCGGAGTGTGAGACCGGCGGCTCGTGGAGTGCCGACGAGGGCAACGGCGAGTACGGCGGACTCAGCCTCACCCAGGACGACTGGGAGGCGTACGGCGGTCTGGCCTACGCGCCCAGCGCCGACATGGCCAGCCGCAGCCAGCAGATCGCGGTCGCGCAGAAGCTGCTCGCCGCCGAGGGGATCGGCGCCTGGGGCACCTGTGGACTGACCTCCGGGCTCACCCAGCAGAACGGCGCGGTCTCCGTGGACACCGGCGTGGCCGCGGACTCCTCGACCGGCGGCCTGTCGGACTCCGGTAAGAGTTCGCCCGGTTCGCCCGGTTCGTCTGGCTCATCAGGCAAGTCATCGAATGCCGATGGCTCAGTCCATTCATCCGGTTCGTCTGCTTCATCTCCTTCCAGCGGCTCGACCGGTACGCCCGGTTCATCCAGCTCCTCCGGTTCCTCCACCTCCGCCGGGGTGTCCGGCGACGGGTCGGGGTCACCGTCCGACGGCCCGGCTGCCGGTTCGTCGGCCGGCCCCTCCGCTGACAATGGGGCACCTTCGGGCTCTTCGTCCGGTACGGCGGAAAACTCCCCGGAGTCCGATGTGTCCGCCTCTGGTGAACCCGGGGCCGCTGGCGGGCGTGCGTCCGACGGCTCGTCCTCGATCGCGCCGGATGGGGGCGACCCGGACAACTCGGGGCAGTACGCGGGCACCTGGAGCCTTGTCGACACCGGCTCGATCGGCACCGGGCGGCATCGCGGCGTCCCCGCCGAGGAGTCCGTACAGGGCGCCGCCCGGGAGTCCGGCGAAGGCGCCGCGGACGGATCCTCGTACGTGGTCCGCGACGGCGACACGCTCGCCTCCATCGCCGACTCCCTTGAGGTCACCGGCGGATGGCATGCGCTCTATGACGGCAACAGGGACGTCATCGGGCCCGACCCGAGTCACATCGTCCCCGGTCAGACCCTGTCTGTCGGTAGCGAATAGGGCGAAAACGCAAGGGAGTTCACGCCCCACTTCACTCCATAATGTCCGGTTTGGTGAAAGTGTGGGATGAGTCTCAGAAGTGCTGATCGTCTTTGAAATTCCGCCGAGCGCCTGTCTACGGTCGTGACCGCTCGGCAACCCGAGCCCCGGCCGTCGCAACGCCGAATCCTGCCAGCGGCTGCCCGGGAACAGTCGTCGCGTCAAGCGCCGCAGGCAGGAGCGGGGGACCCAAGGTAAGCGCCGTGCCCGGCAGTTGCGCCGGAGCGGCTAGGGGTGGAGCCGAGCCTCCCAGGAGGCCCGGCCGGGCAACTCAACCGGCCCGAACCCGACAGCTCACCTCGCAGGCGTCGGTGAGGGGATCGATCCATGCTGTTTTCCGGCAAGGGCAAGCACCGCCGTCCGTCCAAGACCGCTCGTGCCATCGCCGTCGTCGGCGTCACCGGCGCCGCCGCCGTGGCCGCCCCGCTGATGGCGGCCGGCAGCGCCTCCGCCGCCACCGCCTCCGAGTGGGACGCCGTCGCCCAGTGCGAGTCCGGCGGCAACTGGTCCATCAACACCGGGAACGGGTACTACGGCGGCCTGCAGTTCGCCTCCTCCACCTGGGCCGCGTACGGCGGCACGCAGTACGCCCCGCGTGCCGATCTCGCCACCAAGTCCCAGCAGATAGCCGTCGCCGAGAAGGTCCTCGCGGGCCAGGGTAAGGGCGCCTGGCCGGTCTGCGGCGTCGGCCTGTCCGGTGCCTCCTACACCGGCGACTCCGGCTCGGGCACCGGCAGCAGCGCGGGCACCACCCGCTCCACCGGCGAGCAGGGCACCTCCCGCTCCGCCGAGCGCCCCGCGCCGAAGCCCAAGAGCGCCCCCAAGACCCAGAAGAGCCACAAGACGGTCACCACCCCGACCGGCAAGAAGGTCCAGAAGGGCGACGGCGAGTACAAGGTCGTCAAGGGTGACACCCTCAGCAGCATCGCCGCGAAGCACCACGTCGAGGGCGGCTGGCAGAAGCTGTTCCAGCTGAACAAGGACATCGTCGAGGACGCCGACCTGATCTACCCGGGTCAGCAGCTCCACCTGAAGTGACGAGCGGCCGCCCGGGCGGCCCCGCACCTCGTCCCGGCTCCCCGCCCCGGCGCGTCATCCCCCGTACGCGCCGGGGCGGGGTTTTGCGCGCCCGCCCCTCGCCCCGGCTCACCCTCCTATTTGACTCCCTGTTCACCCCCCCTTTGTTCCGGGTGGGAACAATGGGTACCGTCAGACCTTGTCCACGGGACGGTCGGTCGGCTGGCCGATGGCCCGGAGACGGTTAGGCTCTAGTCGCACGGCCCACGTGGCCCCGCACTTTCAGCGTCACATCCCAAGAAGGAGATGCTCGTGCCGTCCATCGACGTCGTCGTAGCCCGGGAAATCCTGGACTCCCGAGGCAACCCCACGGTCGAGGTCGAGGTCGGCCTCGACGACGGCAGCACGGGTCGTGCCGCCGTCCCGTCCGGCGCCTCCACCGGTGCCTTCGAGGCCATCGAGCTGCGCGACGGTGACCCCAACCGCTACCAGGGCAAGGGCGTCGAGAAGGCCGTCCTGGCGGTCATCGAGCAGATCGGCCCGGAGCTCGTCGGCTACGACGCCACCGAGCAGCGCCTGATCGACCAGGCGATGTTCGACCTGGACGCCACCGACAACAAGGGCTCGCTCGGCGCCAACGCCATCCTCGGTGTCTCGCTCGCCGTCGCCCACGCCGCCTCCGAGGCCAGCGACCTGCCGCTCTTCCGCTACCTGGGCGGTCCGAACGCGCACCTGCTGCCGGTGCCGATGATGAACATCCTGAACGGCGGCTCGCACGCCGACTCCAACGTGGACATCCAGGAGTTCATGATCGCCCCGATCGGCGCGGAGTCCTTCTCCGAGGCCCTGCGCTGGGGTACCGAGGTCTACCACACCCTGAAGAAGGTCCTGAAGAACAAGGGCCTGTCCACCGGCCTCGGCGACGAGGGCGGCTTCGCCCCGAACCTCGGCTCCAACCGCGAGGCCCTCGACCTCATCCTGGAGGCGATCAAGGAGGCCGGCTACACCCCGGGCGAGCAGATCGCCCTGGCGCTGGACGTCGCCGCGTCCGAGTTCTACAAGGACGGCTCCTACACCTTCGAGGGCAAGGAGCGCTCCGCCACCGAGATGACGGAGTACTACGCGGAGCTGGTCGAGGCGTACCCGCTGGTCTCCATCGAGGACCCGCTGTTCGAGGACGACTGGGAGGGCTGGAAGACCATCACCGCCAAGCTCGGTGACAAGGTCCAGCTCGTCGGCGACGACCTGTTCGTCACCAACCCCGAGCGCCTGGCCCGCGGCATCGAGGAGGGCGCCGCCAACGCCCTGCTGGTGAAGGTCAACCAGATCGGTTCCCTCACCGAGACCCTGGACGCGGTCGAGCTGGCCCAGCGCAACGGCTTCAAGTGCATGATGTCCCACCGCTCCGGCGAGACCGAGGACGTCACCATCGCCGACCTCGCCGTCGCCACCAACTGCGGCCAGATCAAGACCGGCGCCCCGGCCCGCTCCGAGCGCGTCGCCAAGTACAACCAGCTGCTGCGCATCGAGGAGATCCTCGACGACGCGGCGGTCTACGCCGGCCGCAGCGCCTTCCCGCGCTTCAAGGGCTGAGCGGCGCCGGCGCCCGGCGCGTCGAGGCCACCCCGGGGCGCGGCGCGCTGACGGCACTCCGGGGCGTGGCGCGCTGACGGCACCCCCGCGGACCGGCGGCGTCCACGTGGACCGCCAGCGCCCCGAGAGCAGCGTCGTCCGTACGTCCCCGTACGCGGTCCCGTACCGTGTGCGGGGACGTACGCACGTGTGAACGGAGGCGGGGCACATGGCCGTGAAGGACCGGGACCGGTTCTCCACCGCGACCAGGCTGCGGGTGCTCGGCGAGCAGACCGCGGCCCGTGTCTACCGCTCCCAGACCAGACGGCAGGCCCGCCGCTCGCGGCTCACCGGCCGGGCCGCGCTGCTCGCGCTGGTGCTGTGCTCGCTGATCGTGGCCCTGGCGTACCCGATGCGCCAGTACGTCTCCCAGCGTGCCGAGATCGCCGACCTGGAGCGCGAGCGGCAGGCGGCCGAGGACCGGGTGGAGCGGCTGCGCGACCTCAAGGCGCGCTGGCAGGACGACGCCTACGCCGAGCAGCAGATCCGGCTGCGGCTGCACTACGTGCTGCCCGGCGAGACCGGGTTCGTGATGACCGACCCGGACGCGGCCCGGCGGGCCCGGGCCGACCAGGGGGCCGCCGACCGTCCCTGGTACTCGAACGTCTGGGACGGGGTCGACAAGGCCGACGCCTCGAACCGCTAGGGGTCCTCCCCACCCGTTGACCGGGCACTGAACCGACCGAGAGAAAGACAGGCATGCACACGCCCCCGCCGACCACACCGCGCACCGAGCCCACCGACGCCGACGTCGAGGCCTTCCAGCAGCAGCTCGGGCGTCCGCCGCGCGGGCTGCGCGCCATCGCGCACCGGTGCCCGTGCGGTCAGCCGGACGTCGTCGAGACGGCCCCCCGCCTGCCCGACGGCACACCCTTCCCGACGCTGTACTACCTGACGTGCCCGAAGGCGAACTCCGCCATCGGCACGCTGGAGGCGAACGGCGTGATGAAGGAGATGACGGCCCGTCTGGAGAGCGATCCGGAGCTGGCCGCGGCCTACCGCGCCGCGCACGAGGACTACATCCGGCGGCGGGACGAGATCGAGGAGCTGACCGGCTTCCCGAGCGCCGGCGGCATGCCGGACCGGGTGAAGTGCCTGCACGTCCTGGTGGCCCACTCGCTGGCCGCCGGACCGGGCGTGAACCCGCTCGGCGACGAGGCGCTCGCGATGCTGCCGCAGTGGTGGGACAAGGGCACCTGCGTCAACCCGGCGAAGGAGGACGAGAAGTGACCCGCGTCGCTGCGATCGACTGCGGCACCAACTCCATCCGGCTGCTGGTCGCCGACGTCGCCCCCGGCACCGGCGAACTCGTCGACCTGGACCGCCGGATGACCATCGTGCGGCTCGGCCAGGGGGTCGACCGGACCGGACGGCTCGCCCCCGAGGCGCTGGAGCGGACCTTCGCCGCGTGCCGGGAGTACGCGGCCGTGATCAAGGAGCACGGCGCGGAGCGGGTCAGGTTCGTGGCCACCTCGGCGTCCCGTGACGCGGAGAACCGCGACGTGTTCGTGCGCGGGGTGCTGGACATCCTGGGTGTCGAGCCGGAGGTCATCACCGGGGAGCAGGAGGCCGAGTTCTCCTTCACCGGGGCCACCAGGGAGCTGGCCGGACGCGACCACCTGGAAAAGCCCTAC
Organism: Streptomyces sp. bgisy159; assembly: GCF_965341775.1. Classification (GTDB taxonomy): domain Bacteria; phylum Actinomycetota; class Actinomycetes; order Streptomycetales; family Streptomycetaceae; genus Streptomyces. Next base: position 103,855 of record NZ_CBDQZH010000009.1, read on the forward strand.
CTGGTCGTGGACATCGGCGGCGGCTCGACCGAGTTCGTCGTCGGCGAGGACCACGTGCGGGCGGCCCGGTCCGTCGACGTCGGCTGCGTGCGGATGACCGAGCGGCACCTGGTGGTCGACGGGGCGGTCACCGATCCGCCGTCCGCCGAGCAGATCGCGGCCATGCGCGCCGACATCGCGGCAGCGCTCGACCTCGCGGAGGAGACCGTCCCGCTGCGCGAGGCGCGCACGCTGGTGGGTCTCGCGGGCTCCGTCACCACCCTTTCCGCGATCGCGCAGGAACTGCCCGAGTACGATTCCGCGGCGATCCACCATTCCCGGATCCCCGTCGGCCGCGTCCGTGAGATCACCGAGTGGCTGCTGCGTTCCACGCACGCCGAGCGGGCGGCGATCGGCGCCATGCACCCGGGCCGGGTGGACGTGATCGGCGCGGGCGCGCTCGTGCTGCTGTCGATCATGGAGCGGACCGGCGCGGCGGAGGTCGTCGTGAGCGAGCACGACATCCTGGACGGGATCGCTCACTTCACGGCGAGCGAGGTGCGTTGAGGGGCGGTGCCCGGCGGCCTCGGGGTCGGGCGGGGCGTCACAGGGTGCGGTAGACGTCCCGCCGGTCGCCCACCTTGACGACCAGGACCACGAGTTCGCCGTCGTTGATCTGATAAGCGATCCGGTAGCTTCCGACCCGGAGCCGGTAGAGCCCGGACGGGCCGGTGAGCTTCTTGACGTCGGCGTCCTGGCGGTAGGGGTCGTCACCGAGCGAGGCCAGCGCGGTCAGGATGCGCATGGCGTCGGGTCGGCTGATGAACCGCAGTTGCCGCTGCGCCGCCGTGGTGAAACGGAAGGCGTACTTCACGACGCCTCGCCATCCCGCTCGGTGAACAGGTCCGCCAGCAGTTCCGCCATGGTCACGGTGCTGCCTCCCTCGGCCAGCACCGCTTCGGCCTCGCGCGCCAGCATCACGTCGGCGGATTTCTCCAATGCTTCGAAGTCCGAGATCGGTACCACCGCCGCCACCGGGGCGCCGTTGCGCGTGATGACGGTCGGGACGCCTTCCTCGGCCCGGTTGATGTGGTCGGCGAGGTGTGCGCGGGCTTCCCGAACGGTCACGGTGTTCTCAATCATGAGGACAGTGTACGCGCGCACGTGTACACGCGACCTCGGTCGGGAGTCGCGTTCGTGAGCGATGCTCGACGGGATCGCTCACTACGCTGCGAGTGAGTCGGACTGAGGGTCGAGGCCCGGTGGTCTCGGTGCCGACGTGAGGATTGAGTCGTTTCGTCCGTTTTGTCGTGGTGCAAGCGGTGAGGGGGTCACCACGACGGAAGGATTGAGACGGACCATGATCACAAGAGAGCAGATCCCGGCCGTACTCGACCGTCCCGTTCTCGACGAGGGCGGGAAGAAGGTCGGGGACGCCAAGCACATCTACCTCGACGACCGGACCGGGCGCCCCGAGTGGGTGTCGGTCAAGACCGGCGTGTTCGGCAGCAGCGAGTCCTTCGTGCCCATCCGTGACGCCACGATGGTGAGAGACCACACGGAGGTTCCGTACTCCAGGGGCATGATCAAGGACGCGCCGCACGTCGACGTCGACGCCGGCGGCCACCTGTCCGAGGACGAGGAGCACCGCCTCTACGCCCACTACGGCATCGACTGGGACGACTCCTGGTCCCGCGCCAACCAGCCCGGCGAGGGCGGCTGGGCCTACCAGGCCGAAGCCCCCGGAGCGGCAGGCACCACCGGCACGGCAGGCACCACCGGAACTGCCGACACCGCCGGTATGGCCGGTACCGCCGACGCCGCTGGCATGGCCGGTGCCGCCGGGACTGCCGGCATGGCCGGGGCCGCCGGCCGGGCGTACGACACCGGTGAGGGCCGCGCGCCCGGGCCGGGCGACGACGCCATGACGCGCTCCGAGGAGCGGATGCGCGTCGGCGTGGAGCGCCGCGAGGCAGGCCGGGCCAGGCTGCGCAAGTACGTCGTCACCGAGGAGGAGGAGCGGACCGTTCCGCTCCGGCACGAGGAGGTGCGCGTCGAACGGGAGCCGATCACCGAGGAGAACCGGGATGCCGCGCTGTCCGGGCCGGAGATCGCCGAGGCCGAGCACGAGGTGGTGCTCCACGAGGAGCGTGCCGTCGTGGAGACCGAGGCCGTCCCGGTGGAGCGGGTGCGCCTGACCGTCGACGAGGAGGCGGAGCAGGAGACCGTGCGCGGACAGGTCCGCAAGGAGCGCATCGAGGGCGAAGCCGAGGAGTCCGACGAGCCCGGCGGCTTCGGCACGGAGCGCCCGGGCTAGTCCCCTGGCCCGGAGCGTGCCCGGGCTGGTTCTCCGGCGCCGGCCGGGGGTTGCACCGGAGTGCGCCCCCGGTCGACGCTCGTCGGCTATCGGCTATCGGCTATCGGCTATCGGCTCTGGCCCCTCGCCCTTCGGGCGGGGAGGGTCGACAGGTCGCCCGGTGGCAGCCACGGCCCACGGCCCCGCAGCCCGCCCTACCGCCCCTCCCACGGCCCTACCGGCCGGTACCGGTCTTCGCCGGTCAACGGGCCTCCGCTGAGCGGCTGGGGTGGCGCATGAGCGCGTCCTGAGCCGTTTCTGGGCGGTCCCGGGACCGCCCCCCAGTGGTCCGCCGGAAAAGTTCGTGAAGTTCTTCACAAGGAAAACCGCGCCTTAGGTCCCCGGAGTGGGGCCGGTTGGCCCTTTCGGGGGAGCGATCGCCGTATGAACATGTTCAAAAGCTGGGGGCAAAGGTCTCTCGCGGAGATCCCCGTACGCCGATCCTAGCCCCCTCACAGGGGTCTGCGACGCCCGGAGAGGCAGCTCACGCGGCATTGACAACGGGTCGCCCGATGGGCTGGTTCCCATCCCGGTCCATGATCTGGATCACGGGGGCCGCGGAGAATAGCACACACTCCCCAGAAGCTTGTGAAGGGGCGCACGAAGTACCCCCCGGCAACGGGTGGATACTCGATGGCATGAGCACCACGGAGCGTCCCAGGATCCTCGTAGTAGGCGGTGGGTACGTAGGCCTGTACGCAGCTCGGCGCATCATGAAGAAGATGCGCTACGGCGAGGCGACCGTCACGGTCGTCGACCCCCGGTCGTACATGACCTACCAGCCCTTCCTTCCCGAAACCGCCGCCGGCAACATCTCCCCGCGCCACGTCGTCGTCCCGCTGCGACGCGTGCTGCCGAAGGCGGAGGTCCTCACCGGCCGGGTCACCACCATCGACCAGGACCGCAAGGTGGCGACGATCGCCCCGCTGGTCGGCGAGTCGTACGAGCTGCCGTTCGACTACCTGGTCATCGCGCTCGGCGCGGTCTCCCGCACCTTCCCGATCCCCGGCCTCGCCGAGCAGGGCATCGGCATGAAGGGCATCGAGGAGGCCATCGGCCTGCGCAACCACGTCCTGGAGCAGCTGGACAAGGCCGACTCCACCACCGACGAGGAGATCCGCCGCAAGGCGCTCACCTTCGTCTTCATCGGCGGCGGCTTCGCCGGCGCGGAGACCATCGGTGAGGTCGAGGACATGGCCCGCGACGCGGCCAAGTACTACAAGAACGTCTCCCGCGAGGACATGCGCTTCATCCTCGTCGACGCCGCCGACAAGATCCTCCCCGAGGTCGGCCCCAAGCTCGGTGCCTACGGCAAGGAGCACCTGGAGAGCCGTGGCGTGGAGATCTACCTCTCCACCTCCATGGACTCCTGCGTCGACGGCCACGTGGTGCTCAAGAACGGCCTGGAGGTCGACTCCAACACCATCGTGTGGACGGCCGGCGTCAAGCCCAACCCGGTGCTGTCCCGCTACGGCCTGCCCCTCGGCCCCCGCGGCCACGTGGACACCGAGCCGACCCTCCAGGTCAAGGGCACCGACTACATCTGGGCCGCGGGCGACAACGCCCAGGTCCCGGACCTGGCCGGCCGCAAGGCGGGCAACGAGAACGCCTGGTGCCCGCCCAACGCCCAGCACGCGCTGCGCCAGGCCAGGGTCCTCGGCGACAACGTGATCTCCGGCATGCGGGGCTTCCCGCAGAAGGAGTACAGCCACGCCAACAAGGGCGCGGTCGCGGGCCTCGGCCTGCACAAGGGCGTCGCGATGATCGTCATGGGCAAGATGAAGATCAAGCTCAAGGGCCGTCTCGCCTGGTACATGCACCGCGGCTACCACGGCCTGGCGATGCCGACCTGGAACCGCAAGATCCGGGTCTTCGCCGACTGGACGCTCGGCATGTTCCTCAAGCGCGAGGTCGTCTCCCTCGGCGCCCTGGAGACCCCGCGCGAGGAGTTCTACGAGGCCGCCAAGCCGGCCCCGAAGCCCGCTCCGGCCGTCGTGAAGACCGAGGAGAAGGCCAAGGCCTCCTAGCCGGCCCTCCCCGTCACTCCGTCCCGAAGGGGCCGCCCGCCATCCGTGGTGCGGGCGGCCCCTTCGGCGTGTCCCGACGCCCACCCGGCCGGTCCCGGCGCGCACCCGGCCGGTCCCGGCGCGCACTCGGGCAGCCCCGCGGCGAGAGCGACACGGTGCCGGGGCGAGAGCGACGCGGTGCCGGGGTCAGGCCGAGACTGCGCCGGGGCGAGGGCGGCGCGGTGCGGGAGCACGGCCGGGAGAGGCCTTGGAAAGCGGCCGACTGCTCCGGGCGTGGTAAGCGGCCGGTCATTTTGCGCTGCCATGACCCCGATGCGGGACTGTGACGCGCGTTGCGGTGCTTTCGTGGTCACGGGACATCCGCAACGTTCGCCTGTCACGGAGGTGCACGCCATGGCTGACGCCGCGTCGCGGCTGCAGGGCCTGTTCGCACAGCTGCTGGGAGCCCCGCTGCCGGTCCGTATCCGCGCCTGGGACGGCTCGCAGGCTGGGCCGCCCGGCGCCCCGACGCTGGTGGTCCGCAACCGCCGCGCGGTGCGCCGACTGCTGTTCAAGCCCGGCGAACTCGGTCTGGCCCGCGCCTGGGTGGCCGGTGACGTCGGGATCGAGGGTGATCTGTACGCCGCGCTGGACCTGGTCTCCCCGCTGATCTGGGAGCGCGGTGAGGAGGCCCCCGGCCTGCTGCGGTCGCTGCGCGAGCCGCACGTACGGGCCGCCGTGCGGGGACTGCTACGGCTCGCCGGCCCGCCCTTGCCGCCCGCCCCGCCGCCCGAGGAGGTCCGCCGCCCCCGCCATCTCCACACCCGCCGCAGCGACCGGCGCGCCATCAGCCACCACTACGACGTCGGCAACGACTTCTACGCGCTCGTCCTCGGCCCGTCGATGGTGTACTCCTGCGCCTACTGGGCCTCGCCCGACGCCGGTCTGGCCGACGCCCAGCGCGACAAGCTGGAACTGGTCTGCCGCAAGCTCGCCCTGACGCAGGGGCAGCGGCTGCTCGACGTCGGCTGCGGCTGGGGCTCACTGGTCATCCACGCCGCCCGGGAACACGGTGTCCACGCCGTCGGCGTCACCCTCTCCCAGGAGCAGGCCGCCTACGCCCGCAAGCGGGTCGCCGACGCGGGGCTGACCGACCGGGTGGAGATCCGGGTCCTGGACTACCGGGACGTCACCGACGGGCCCTACGACGCCGTCTCCTCGATCGGCATGGCCGAACACGTGGGTTCCGAGCGCTACCTGGAGTACGCCGGCCACCTCCACCGGCTGCTCGGACCCGGCGGCCGGCTGCTCAACCACCAGATCGCCCGCCGCCCGCGACGCGACGAGTCGGCGTACGACGTCGACGCGTTCATCGACGCCTACGTCTTCCCCGACGGGGAGCTGGCCCCCGTCGGCACCACCGTCACCCAGCTGGAGCGGGCCGGTTTCGAGGTGCGCGACCTGGAGTCGATCCGCGAGCACTACGCGCTCACCCTGCGCCAGTGGGTCGCCAACCTGGAGGCGGGCTGGGAGCGGGCGGTGGCGCTCGCCGGTGCCGGGCGGTCCCGTGTCTGGCTGCTCTACATGGCCGCCTCCGCGCTGGCGTTCGAACGCAACCGTCTCGGCGTCAACCAGGTGCTGGCCGTGAGAACCCCCGGATCGGGGGACTCGGGTCTGCCGCTGCGGACCCGCACCTGGAACTGACGTGGAGCTGACGCGCACGCGAAGGGGCCCCTCGCCCACGGATACGGAACGAGGGGACCCTTCACGTCTCCGGCCGGCGCTTCCTGCGCCTCCTGCGTGCGCTTCCCGCGCTTCCCGCGCTTCCCGCGCTTCCCGCGCCTCCTACGCCGCCTTGATCGCCTGAAGCGTGTTCAGACGGGCCGCGCGCCGCGCCGGCCACAGCGCCGCCAGGACGCCCACCGCGCCGGCCAGCAGCAGGAACACGGCCATCCGGGCCCACGGCAGCACCAGTTCGTACGTCGGCATCCTCGTGCCGAGCAACTCGCCGGCCGCCCAGCCGAAGAACACCCCGAGCCCGATCCCGAGCACCCCGCCGAACAGGGAGATCACCAGCGACTCCAGCCGGACCATCCGCTTCACGCCGCGCCGGTCCAGACCGACCGCGCGCAGCATGCCGATCTCCTGGGAGCGCTCGAACACCGACATCGCCAGAGTGTTGATGACCCCGAGGACCGCCACGATCACGGCCATCGCGAGCAGGCCGTACAGCATGTTGAGCATCAGGGTGAACATGCTCGCGATCTTGTCCGAGATGTCCTGCTTGCTCTGCACCTGGATGGCCGGGTTGGAGCCGAGTGCCTTCTCCAGCCGGTCCTTCATCGTGCCGGTCGCCCCGTCGGCCGTCCTGACCATCACCGACATGTCGGCGGGGTCCGCGATGTGCGGGGAGAGCGTGGCGTTGTCCACGATGACGCCGCTGATCAGGTCGTTGCCCTGGTAGATCCCGGAGACGGTGAGCCGCTGCTTCGCGCCGTCCTCGTACGCCACGGTGAACACGGAGCCGGTCTTCCAGCCGTGCTCCTCCGCCCGGTCCGCGTCGACCACGACGTGAGTGCCGCCGACCTCGAAGGCACCGCTGTCGAACGTGAGCGCGGTGAGCCGGGGGAACGCGGACGCGTCGACGCCCGTCAGGTACTCCGTCGTCCCGCCGATGCGCGAGGGCGAGTTGCGCAGCGCGCTGCTGGCGGTGACTCCCTCGGTCGCGGCGATCTTCCTCTCGACGTCCGGGGACAGCTCGTTGCCGTTGGCCATGGACACCACGTAGTCCGCCCTGATGGCGTCCGCCGCCATCTTGTCGATCGACTTCTGCAGGCTGCCCGCCATCACCGTCATGCCGGTGATGAGGGTGAGGCCGATCATCAGCGCCGACGCGGTGGCGGCCGTGCGGCGCGGATTGCGCAGCGCGTTCTGGCGGGCGAGCTTCCCGGAGACGCCGAACAGCCGGAGAAGGGGTGTGGCGGCCGCGATCAGCGGGCGCGACAGCAGCGGCGTCAGCACGAACACACCGATGATCAGCAGCACCGCGCCGATCCCCATCGGGCCCTGCCCGGTGGAGCCGTCCATGCCGGTCGCGGCGAGGACGACGGTGACGCCGGCCACGGCGAGCAGCGCGCCGAGGGTGTTGCGGAGCACCAGCGAGCGGGCGGTGGCCTTGGCGTGCACGCTGCTCATCGCGGCCACCGGCGGGATCTTCGCGGCCCGGCGGCCGGGCAGCCACGCGGCCAGCATGGTGATGACGATCCCGACGGCGAGCGCGGTGGCGACCGTGCCCGGTGAGATCACCAGCGGCCCGTCCGGGACGGTCGCGCCGAGCGCACCCATCAGCGAGCGCATCCCGGCGCCGATGCCGACCCCCGCCACCAGTCCGGTCAGGCCGGCCACGGTGCCGACCACGAACGCCTCGACGAGCACCGACCGGGTGACCTGCCGGCGCGAGGCGCCCACGGCCCGCAGCAGCGCCAGTTCCCTGGTGCGCTGGGCGACCAGCATGGTGAAGGTGTTGGCGATGATGAAGGTGCCGACGAACAGCGCGATGCCCGCGAACACCAGCAGGCCCTGCTTCATCCCGCTCATCTGCGAGGAGATCGCCTCGGCCTGCTCGTCGGCGAGCCGCTCGCCCGTCGTGGTCTCCACCAGGCCGGCGGGCAGCGCCTTGTCCAGGGCGGCCTTCAGCGCCGTCTGGGAGGTGCCGGGCGCGGCCGTCACATCGATCTCGTCGTAGGTGCCCGGCTTGCCGAACAGCCGCTGGGCGGTGGGGGTGTCGAACAGGGCGAGGCTGCCGCCGGCGGCGACGTTGCCGTCGTCGGTGGTGAAGACGCCGGTGACGGTCGGGGTGAGGACGGGGCCGTCGACCGAGAGGCGCACGGTGTCGCCGACCGCGTAGCCGGCGCGCCGCGCGGTCTCGGCGTCGATGGCGACCTCGCCCGCGCCGTGCGGTGCCCTGCCCTCCCGCAACGGGTAGCGGGGGTCCTTCGTCCCCCAGTAGTTGCCGCCGCGGGACTGGAAGCCGCCGCCGATCAGCTTGCCGTCCTTGTCGGCGAGGGCGGTGAAGCCGCCGACGACACCGATGGCGTCGCCCGCGCCGGGCACCCGGGCGGTCCGCTCCAGCAGGGACGCGGGCAGTTCGGGCGTCCGGCCGACGCGGTCGCCGCTGCTCTCCTGGTACCGGGGCTGTACGGCGACGTCCACCTGCTCGAAGCCTTTGGCGGAGCTGTTCTGGTAGGCGTCGGTGATCGTGTTGGTGAAGACCAGGGTTCCCGACACGAAGGCGACGCCGAGCATCACGGCGAGCACGGTCATCAGGAGCCGGGCCTTGTGCGCGCTCACATTGCGCAGGGCGGTGCGGAACATCAGCTGGTGCGGCCCTTCGCGTCGAACTGCTTCATGAAGTCCAGTACGCCGTCCGCGGTGGGACGGGTCATCTCGTCGACGACGCGTCCGTCGGCGAGGAAGACGACGCGGTCCGCGTAGGCGGCGGCCACCGGGTCGTGGGTCACCATCACCACCGTCTGGCCGAGTTCGCGCACCGAGTTGCGCAGGAAGCCCAGCACCTCGGCGCCGGAACGGGAGTCGAGGTTCCCGGTCGGCTCGTCGCCGAAGATGATGTCCGGCTTGGAGGCGAGGGCGCGGGCGACGGCCACGCGCTGCTGCTGGCCGCCGGAGAGCTGCGAGGGGCGGTGGCCGAGTCGGTCCGACAGGCCGACCATCCGGATGACGGTGTCCAGCCACCCCTGGTCCGGCTTACGGCCGGCGATGTCCATGGGCAGGGTGATGTTCTCCAGCGCGGTCAGCGTCGGCAGCAGGTTGAACGCCTGGAAGATGAAGCCGATCTTGTCGCGGCGCAACCTGGTGAGCTGCTTGTCCTTCAGCGCGCCGAGCTCGGTGTCGCCGATGCGCACGGAGCCGGAGGAGAAGGTGTCCAGGCCCGCCACGCAGTGCATCAGGGTGGACTTGCCGGAGCCCGACGGGCCCATGATCGCGGTGAATTCGGCCTGCCGGAAGTCGACGGTGACCCGGTCCAGGGCGACCACCTGGGTCTCGCCCTGTCCGTAGATCTTCGACAGCTCCTGGGCGTGGGCGGCCACCGCGGTGGTCCGGGAGGCGGCGAGGGGGCTGGTGGTCACGGGAGGGTGCTCCTGTCGGGACGACGGTGTGGATCGGGGACGTGCTCCATCGTTCCGGCCGCACCACGGCATGTAGTCAGCCGCTGTTCCGGTTCCCGGGGGCGACTCCGGTCGCACGGGAGGCCTCCCCGTCATACCTGGGGATGACGCGCGCCCCTGACCGCAGAACCGGTGGACCACCCTTGTTCAAGCGGTGAAATTCCGTCATTCCGCATACATGAGGGACCGTCACTTGCAAGGCTGTTGGCAAGTGCGGATGGCGAGTTCCGGAGGCTGATGCTCCCTCAGACGCCAATAAAATAAGACAACATCGGGTCTACCCCCCGCTGTTGGAGGAGCGCCTCCCGATAGGCTCGGGATCTCGATGCGGAGCCTTCGGCCTGCCCAGATGGTGGAATGCAGACACGGCGAGCTTAAACCTCGCTGCCCCTTCGTGGGCGTGCCGGTTCAAGTCCGGCTCTGGGCACTCCCGCCCCGGCGGCCCCGCACCTCCTCCCGGCGCGGGGTGAGCCCGGGGTCACGCCCTTCACTCCCCGCGACCCTCGCTGCCTCCCGGCCGGTCCGACCCCTCCCATGTCGCCGCGCGGTTCCCGTTCGGTCACGAGTGGGGCGGGACAGTGGCGGGAATCACCCGGTCGCGTAGCGTGTTGACCAGCGTGGCGAGGGAAAGATCCTCCGCAGGTAGTAGGGTCATTCCTTTGCCTTTCCATTACTCTTGAGCCAAGGTCGCGACGTGCGGCCATGGAGGAGTGAAATGAGGAGCAGCAACCCGGTCTTCTCGCGACGGGGGTTCAGCCGCGACAACGGCTACGCGGGCTTCGGCACCGCGCCGCAGGCCGGGACTGTCGGCACCCAGGGCAACCCGTACGCGCAGCCCGCGGGGAACCCGTACGCGCAGAACCCGTACGCCCAGCAGCACGGCGCCCCGCCGCAGACCCCGGCCACCACCGGCCGGATGACGATGGACGACGTCGTCATGCGCTCGGCCTCCACGCTCGGCACCGTCGTCCTCGGTGCCGTCCTCGCGTGGGTCCTGCTGCCGGTGTCGTCCACCAGCTACGGCCTGGCGATCGGTTCCGCGATCGTCGCGTTCGTCCTGGCGATGGTGCAGTCCTTCAAGCGGACCGCGTCCCCCGCGCTGATCCTGGCGTACGCCGCCTTCGAGGGCGTCTTCCTCGGCGTGATCAGCGAGATGTTCAACAGCCGCTGGTCCGGCGCCCCCTTCCAGGCGGTCCTGGGCACCATGGCCGTCACCGGCGCCACCCTGCTGGTCTACAAGGCCGGCTGGGTCCGGGTGACCGCCCGCTACGCCCGGGTCGGCCTGTCCATCGCCGTGGCGTTCATGCTCGTCATGGCGGTCAACCTGCTGCTGGTCGCGTTCGGTGTCGCCGAGGACGGCGGTCTGCGCAGCTTCGGCCCGCTGGGTGCGATCGTCGGCATCATCGCCATCGTGCTCGGCGCCTTCTTCCTGACGCTGGACTTCAAGCAGATCGAGGACGGCATCGCCTACGGCGCCCCGCGCGAGGAGTCCTGGCTGGCCGCGTTCGGCCTGACCATGACCCTGGTGTGGATCTACATCGAGATGCTGCGGCTGGTCGCCATCTTCAGCGGCGACGACTGACCGGTCCCGAGCGCGCCGCGCCGCGCACCACGAAGGGCCCCGGGTTCCTCCCGGGGCCCTTCGGCGTCCTCAGGCCAGTTTGCGCGCGGCCCTCCTCAGGTCGTACTCGTGGACGATCGCCTTGGCGTGGCCGTACGCCAGGTTGTGCTCGTGGCGCAACCAGCTGACCTTCTCCTCGAAGCGGAAGAGAGCGGGGCCTTCCTCGACGGCGCGCAGCCAGTCGGAGATCTCGCGGCCGGTGCAGTGCGGGATGCGGGCTAGCAGGTTGCGATGGGTCTCGTCAGAGAAGACTTGGGACATCGGCGCCTCCGAACGACTGGGCTGTGAGCCGGTCCTTCAGGTCACGGTGCCTCAGCGTTCGCCTGTTGGCAACAGTCGCGGTGCGGCGCGTACGCTCGGCTCGTGGTGGATACGACTCCCTTGACCCGCGCCGTTGATCATTTCGCCGACCGGTTGAGGGCGGCACCCCAGTCCCGGTTGCAGCGGAGCGCCGCCGCGGAGGCGTTGGAACTGGCCAGGGAACTGGCCCGCCGGGCACAGGTTCTGGAGACGCCGGGCTGCGAGCCCCGGCAGATGCCGGACGCGGGCATGTTCGCCGCGGCCGACCAGATCACCGTGGCCGCACACGACCTGGCCCTCGTCCTGCGGGACGAGGGCCAGCTCTCCGATGCGGTGACGTTGGTCGAGGCCGCGCAGAAGCGGGCCGGCGTGTGACGGCTACAGGCTCGCGATGACGCGGTCGGCCAGGATGTAGACGTTCTCCTCGCCGCACGCGAAGGTCAGGGTGTAGGCGCCCGAGATGCCCGAGCCGCCCAGCAGGACCGGGGCCTCGCCGGCGGTGAGCGAGGCGGCCAGGCGCTCCGCGGTCTCGCGGTGGCCGGGGGTCATGCACAGGGTGGTGCCGTCGGCGAAGACGTAGACGTCGAGGGTGCCCAGGGGGCCCGGCCGGACGTCCGTGAGCTCGATGCCGGACGAGGCCAGCTCCTCCAGGGCGGCCACGGTGCGCTCGTGGTCGTTGACCACGGGCGACTGCACCGGCACGAAGTCCGGGTGGGAGGGGTGCCGGCGGCGGGCCGCGGCCAGCTCCGGGGACTCCCCGGCGAACTCGTCGGCGTCGGTGGTGGGCTCGCTCACCGGCTCCAGCGGCTCCAGGCCCGCGAAATCGGCCTGCCGGGGCAGGAACAGCTCACTGTCGGGCAGGCCCAGCAGCGTCGGGGCGTCGGAGGCGTCACGGGCCTCCTGCGCGGCCCAGAACGCCCGCGCCTCGGCGAGTTCCCGTTCCCGCTCCTCGGCCAGCGCCTCGGCGACCGCGGCGCGTATCTCCTCGGTGTCGGCGGTACGGGCGGCGGGCACCAGCCCCCGGGTCAGCTCGGCGTGGTCGGCGGCGAGCTGGGTGTGCAGGGCGGCGACCTGCCGGCGCAGCTTCATGAGGGTGCGCAGGACGGCGACGCCCACGGCGCCGGTGGCGGCCGTGGTGACCAGCAGGGCGATCGGCATGGCGCTCACTGACGTACTCCCGGTTCAAAGTCGACCCCCGACTTCCTACAACAGCTTGAAGGGCTGACCATCCGGCTGTCAGTGCGTAACGTCACGAAAGGGACAGGACTTTGCGCCCGGCGTCCGGGGGTGAAGCTGCTCTGAGCTGCGGGTTCCCGGCGGGGAGCGAGATAGGTCACATCCTGGGGGAGATTGGATCACAAAACGGCCCGGAGGCCGGTGGCGTACCGGACTCCGGGCCGGGCGGTCACGGGTGGTGCCGTGACGGTCACCCAGGGGTCAGCTCAGGCGCTCGATGACCATGGCCATGCCCTGGCCGCCGCCGACGCACATGGTCTCCAGGCCGAACTGCTTGTCGTGCCACTGCAGGGAGTTGATCAGCGTGCCGGTGATCCGGGCGCCGGTCATGCCGAAGGGGTGCCCGACGGCGATCGCGCCGCCGTTGACGTTCAGCCTGTCCGGGTCGATGCCGAGCTCGCGGTAGGAGGGGATCACCTGGGCGGCGAACGCCTCGTTGATCTCGACCAGGTCGATGTCGTCGATCGTCAGGCCGGCCCGTGACAGGGCCTGCTTGCTCGCCTCGACCGGGCCGAGGCCCATGATCTCGGGGGAGAGGCCGGAGACGCCGGTCGACACGATTCGGGCGAGCGGGGTCAGGCCCAGCTCGCGCGCCTTGGTGTCGGACATGATGACGAGCGCGGCGGCGCCGTCGTTGAGCGGGCAGCAGTTGCCGGCGGTGACCAGGCCGTCGGGGCGGAAGACCGGCTTCAGGCCCTGGACGCCCTCCAGGGTGACACCGGCGCGGGGGCCGTCGTCCGTGGCGACGACCGAGCCGTCGGGGAGGGTGACCGGCGTGATCTCCCGCTCCCAGAAGCCGTTCTTGATGGCTTGCTCGGCGAGGTTCTGGGAGCGGACGCCGAACTCGTCCATGTCCGCGCGGGTGATGCCCTTGAGGCGGGCGAGGTTCTCGGCGGTCTGGCCCATCGCGATGTAGGCGTCCGGGACGAGGCCGTCCTCGCGCGGGTCGTGCCAGGTGGAGCCGGTGGACTCGGCGACGGCCGCGGTACGGGCCTCGGCCTCGGCGAAGAACGGGTTGTGCGTGTCCGGGAGGCTGTCGGAGTTGCCCTTGGTGAAGCGGGAGACCATCTCGACGCCGGCCGAGATGAAGACGTCGCCCTCGCCGGCCTTGATGGCGTGCAGTGCCATCCGGCTGGTCTGCAGGGACGAGGAGCAGTACCGGGTGATCGTGCAGCCGGGCAGGTGGTCCATGCCCATCTGCACGGCGACGATCCGGCCGAGGTTGTTGCCCTGCTCGCCGCCGGGCAGGCCGCAGCCGAGCATCAGGTCGTCGATGTCCTTGGGGTCCAGCTCGGGGACCTTCGCCAGGGCGGCCTGGATGATCGTGGCGGTGAGGTCGTCCGGGCGCAGGTCCTTCAGGGAGCCCTTGAAGGCGCGGCCGATGGGGGAGCGGGCGGTCGAGACGATGACGGCTTCGGGCATCACGGCTCCATGGGGCTGAGGGAGATCGGCGGACTGAGGGGGAAGTTACCCGGCCGTATGGCCCAGGTCACGGGTGACGCGGTGTGACCCTGGCCGCATCTTTCTAAGCGCTTGCTTTGCCTGTTGGGCGCCCCTCCCGCGGCCCGGGTCTCACCGCGCGTCCGGCTGGGGCTCCCCCGTGTTCCGCCGCCGCAGGTAGAACGCCGACGCGGTGACCACGAAGACCGCGGGCACCACCACGCCGATCGCGACGGCCGGGGAGAGCGCCACCCGCGCCGCCCCCGGCAGGTCGACGAACATCGCCACCACCATCAGCAGCACCGCCAGGATCCCGACCGCGACGGCGGCCGCCACCCCCATCAGCACGGCCAGCCGGCGGGCCTCACCCCTGCGGATCCGCGCGGCGAGCCCGGGAACCGGCCGCCAGCCGGGGCCCCGCAGTTCCCGCCAGGCACGCCGCAGGAACGCCAGCTCGTCGTCGAGCCGGACATGGGTGTCGTCCACGTACATCAGCAGCACCCGGCGGCCGGTGGAGCCGTAGGCGCAGCAGACGCGCCGGGCCGCGCCGTCCTGGAACGCCGACCCCGGGTTGGTCTCCGACCGGATGTCCTGGACATCCGCCCAGGCGATGGCACGGGTGCCGAGGAAGCCGCGCACCCGCAGGCCCCGGCGGTCCGCCACCGTCGCCGCCCGGGCGGCCGCCGCGAACAGCCAGGCGAAGAAGGCGAGCAACGCCACGGTGACCAGGAACCGCACACCGGGCGGGATGCTCCCGTCCGTCCACAGCGGGTACAGCCCGGCCGGCAGGGACAGCACCGTGGCGACCACCACGCCCACCATCCGCCCTGGCCCGGTCCCGTACCTCCGCGGCAACGACACCCCGACGTCCATGTGCCCCCTCTCGCCACCCCGCGATCCGGGGGCGAGGGATTCTAGAGCCGGCCGAACCCTTCCCACAGCGGCACATTCCGGCCAACTGGCGGGGACCGGCCGGTCTGTGGGGGTGAGCGCGGCGGGGTGGCGTGCGGGTTCCGGGTCGGGCGTCGCGGGTGGCATGGGTGGCGCGGGTGGCGCGGGTGGCGCGGAGGGGGTGCGGGTTCCGGGGCGGTCTGCCCAGGTGGTCCGGCGTGGTGGCGGGTTCCGGGTCGGCTGAAGCACGGGTGCGGCGGGGTGGTGCGGCTGTTCCGGTCGGCCCTCTCGGTGGCTGTGGGGCGGCGGGGTCTGTGATGGGGGTGGACGGATGGGGGCCGGGGTGGTTGTCAGGGCGCGGGCGGGTGGGGGCCGGGGTGGTTGTCAGGGCGCGGGCCACCGGGGTGCGCGGTGGCGGACGGGCGTGGACGGGCGCGGGTGGCCCGGGAGTCGGCCGCCGGTCGCCGACGGGTGCGCGGGTGCGCGGGTGTGCGGGGTGGCCGGGGGTCGGCCGCCGGTTGCCGGTCGGGTGTGGGGGAGGCCGGGGCTTGGCCACGGTCCTCCGAGCCCCGGGTACGGGGGCCCGGGGCTCGGAGGCGGGCGCAGGACGGGCGCGCGGAGGCGGGCCGGGCGCCCCGGAACCGGCCGGGGGCGGTGGCCGGGGCGCCGGTGCGGGTGGTGGCCGGGCCCGACCGGGGCGGCTGTCAGGTCACCGGAGTGCTCTCCGGCTCGGGGACGCGCCGGCGGCGTCGGCGCTTGAGCAGGGCCCAGGGGCCCCGGGGGCCGGTGGGCATGGCCGCCGCCACCTCGGTGCCGGGCTCCGCGGCGGCCTCCGCCGCCGCCCGCGCCACCGGCAGGAAGCCCTCGCGGCGGGCGGTCTCCGGACGCTCCTCGTCGGCCGGCCACAGCTCCAGGGCCGCGCACACCGTGGGCAGCACCGCCATCGCCGCCGTGGCGTACCCCTCCGCCGAGGGGTGGTAGTGGTCGGGGCCGAACAGCTCCCGGGGGTTCGCCTCGAACTCGGGTCCCAGCAGGTCGCCCAGCGACACCGTACGGCCGCCCTGCTCCACCACCCCGATGGTCTGCGCCGCGGCCAGCTGGCGTGAGGCGCGCCGGGCCAGCCAGCGCAGCGGCTGCTGCACCGGCTCGATGGTGCCGAGGTCGGGGCAGGTGCCGACGACCACCTCCGCGCCGGCCGTCCGCAGCCGCCGTACCGCCGACGCGAGATGGCGCACCGAACGGTTCGGCGGCATCCGGTGGGTGACGTCGTTCGCGCCGACGATGATCACGCAGATGTCGGGCACCCGATCGGAGTCGCCGAGGACCAGGCCGACCTGGCGGTCCAGGTCGTCGGAGCGGGCGCCGGGGAGGGCGACGTTGCGCAGCCGCACCGGACGCTCGGCCACCGCCGCCAGGCCGGACGCCAGCAGCGCGCCCGGGGTCTGGCCCGCCCGGTGCACGCCCTGACCCGCGGCCGTCGAGTCGCCGAGCATCACCAGCAGCAGCGGTTCCTCCTGCAGGGACGCGGCGGTGGTGTCGTACGCGCGCCCGTACAGCCCGTCCGCGCCCGGGACGTGCGGGGCCGCGCCCGTGCCGTTGACATACCGGCGGGCCAGGTGGGCCTCCGCCAGCAGCAGGCCCATCACCGCCGCCCCGGCCAGGCCGACGCCACCGCCGCCGTAGGCCGCGCCGGCCGCGATACGCCGGGCCACTCTCGCCCTCGACATGCTCGTCATGCCTCGCCGCCACCTCCTCATAGCCGTACACCCACTCCTTGCCCCGTACCGGGCGCTGTCCAATCGCGACAGGGAGTGAACGGTCCGTGCACGCCTTAGGCTGGCGGGACCACTAGGACCACTGTTTTTGCAAGCAACCGGAGACAACGGTGCGATTCCACGACTCGATGATCAGCCTCGTCGGCAACACCCCGCTGGTGAAGCTCAACAGCGTGACCAAGGGCATCCAGGCCACCGTCCTGGCCAAGGTCGAGTACTTCAACCCGGGTGGCTCGGTCAAGGACCGCATCGCCCTGCGCATGATCGAGGCGGCCGAGGAGAGCGGGGCGCTCAAGCCGGGGGGCACGATCGTCGAGCCGACCAGCGGCAACACCGGTGTGGGGCTGGCGATCGTGGCGCAGCAGAAGGGCTACAAGTGCATCTTCGTCTGCCCTGACAAGGTCAGCACCGACAAGATCAACGTGCTGCGGGCGTACGGCGCCGAGGTGGTCGTCTGCCCGACCGCCGTCGCGCCGGAGCACCCGGACTCCTACTACAACGTCTCCGACCGGCTGGTGCGCGAGACCCCCGGCGCGTGGAAGCCGGACCAGTACTCCAACCCGAACAACCCCCTCTCGCACTACCACTCCACCGGCCCGGAGCTGTGGGAGCAGACCGAGGGGAGGATCACCCACTTCGTGGCGGGCGTCGGTACCGGCGGCACCATCTCGGGCACCGGCCGCTACCTGAAGGACGTCAGCGACGGCAGGGTCCAGGTCGTCGGCGCCGACCCGGAGGGCTCCGTCTACTCGGGCGGCTCGGGGCGGCCGTACCTCGTGGAGGGCGTCGGCGAGGACTTCTGGCCGAGCGCGTACGACCGTGACGTCGCGGACGAGATCGTCGCCGTCTCCGACAAGGACTCCTTCCAGATGACCCGCCGGCTCGCCAAGGAGGAGGGCCTGCTGGTGGGCGGCTCCTGCGGCATGGCCGTGGTCGCCGCGCTGCGGGTCGCCGAGCGGCTCGGGCCGGACGACGTCGTGGTGGTACTGCTGCCGGACAGCGGCCGCGGCTACCTCAGCAAGATCTTCAACGACGAGTGGATGGCCGACTACGGCTTCCTGGAGGACACCGGCCCGAACGCCCGGGTCGGTGACGTCCTCGACGACAAGGAGCACGGCGCCATCCCGTCGCTGGTGCACATGCACCCCGAGGAGACGGTCGGCCAGGCCATCGAGGTGCTGCGCGAGTACGGCGTCTCGCAGATGCCGGTGGTCAAGCCGGGCGCCGGGCACCCTGACGTGATGGCCGCGGAGGTCGTCGGTTCGGTCGTCGAACGCGAGCTGCTGGACGCCCTGTTCAGCAAGAAGGCGTCGCTGGACGACCCCCTGGAGAAGCACATGTCGGCGCCGCTGCCGCAGGTCGGCTCCGGTGAGCCGGTCGGCGACCTGATGTCGGTGCTGGGCACCGCCGACGCGGCGATCGTCCTGGTCGAGGGCAAGCCGACCGGGGTGGTCAGCCGGCAGGACCTGCTGGCGTTCCTCGCCAAGGGCAGCCGCTAGAGCCCGGCCCGCCGGGCGGGGCCGGGCGCGTCCGGACGGTCCCGGACGGTCCCGGACGGTCCCGGCCGGGTCCGGCCGGGGCGGGGCGCGTCCTGGCGGGCCGGGACCGGTCCGGGTGGCGAACTTGCGGTGAACGCGCCCCGTACACGGCGAACTTGCGGTGACCGGGGCCGATCGGCCGGACGCGGAACCGGTACGAGGGTGTCACGTCCACGCAGCACACGCTTAACACGCGTTCGGCAGAGTGTGGGGTGTCGGCAGGGAGGGAGCGGCTCCCCTCCCGGGCCGGCACCGAACGGCGCCAGGACCTCCGGAGCGGCTCCCGGACCTCCATGGACGCCACGGACGCGCACATCCGGTTCCGGCCGGCCCGCGTCCCTCGCGGGGACCGCCGTCGTCCCGCCCCCCAGTGATGGGGGTGCGGCGGTCCCCGCGTAACCCCTCCCCCCACGATGTTCCGGCGTCGTGCGTCGTCAGCCTTCCCAGTCGCCGTTCTGCGACTCCTTACGGCGGCGCAGGCGGAACAGTCCCGGGTTGGCGCGGGCCGCCTGGACCACGTTGACGCCGACGATGCCCGCCCAGGAGACGAACAGACCGGACAGGCCCGCGGTGCCCGCGCCGATCCCGGACAGCGGGATCGCCAGCACCAGCGACACGATGCCGAAGCCGAACCGCTCGCCCCAGGAGTCGCCGTCGCCGGGGGAGCGGGAGTCGCGGGCCTCCGTCATCTGCTGCTCGGCCAGCTGCCGGCGCACCCGGCGCTCCACCGCCCCGTCGATGCGCTGGTCGACCTTCTCCAGGAAGGACTCGACCAGCGCGGAGTCGTAGTCCTCGCCCAGTTCCCTGCGGGCGTGCAGAGTGGCGTCGAGTTCCTTCTTCAGCTCGGCGTCGCGCGCGGCGTCCATGGTGGTCTCCCATCCCGTCATGGGCAGCCACGCTACGCATTCCGGCCACCGGTCGCACTGGGGGTAGCCCCCCTGTCGGAGCGGGGGCGGCACGCGGTCGCGGCCGCCGGGTCAGGCCGGAACGAACGCCGCGATCCCGGAGATCAACATAGGACGGGCCGGCGGCCTTCCCCACTGCGGCCTCCACGGCCCTCTGGGCAGCCCTCGCCCTCGTGGCCGGCGCCGCCCTGTGCGCCCTGTGGCTGCCCGAGCGGGCGGTGCGGCATACCGAGGAGTGAGGGGCGGAGGGGCTGAGGGGTGAAGGGAGGGAGGGCTGAGAGTCCGAGGGGCGGAAGGGCGGAGGGGCGGCCTCCGTGAACGGCGGGGCGAGGAGGCCGACGCGCACATCTGGCGCCGTGTCGGCTGAGTCCCCCGTCCGGTGACCCGTGGCCCGTTCCCCTTGCCCGGCCTGTATGACCTCATGCAGAGTGCTTGGTGACTGAATAGGTGGAGGGGGAGCAGGTCATGACCGACAGCCCGGCCGCACGGCTGCAGACGCTCTTCGAGGGGCACCGGCTGACGCCGACGCAGCGACGGATCGCGCACAGCATGGTCCGGCGCGCCGCCGACGTGCCCTTCCTCTCCAGCGTCGAGCTGGCCGAACTGGCCGGCGTCAGCCAGCCCTCCGTCACCCGCTTCGCCGTCGCCCTCGGCTTCGACGGCTACCCGGCGCTGCGCCGCCACCTGCGCGAGGTCGCACCCGCCGAGCAGACCGCCGACAGCGGCTCGTACAACGAGTACCAGCAGGCCGTCGAGGCCGAGATCGAGAACCTGCGCCACCTCGCCGACGCCCTCGCCGACCCGGCCCCCGTGCGCAGGGCGGGCCGGGCCCTCGCCGCGTCCCGCCCGCTGCCGGTGCTGGGCCTGCGGGCCGCCGCCGCACAGGCGTACGGCTTCGCCTATTTCGCCGCCAAGGTCCACCCGGACGTGCGGCTGCTGGACGAGGGCGGTTCCATGGTCCAGGACCGGGTCGACGCGGCCGTCCGGGCCGGCGCCACCGCCCTGCTGTGCTTCGCGCTGCCCCGGCATCCGCGTGAGGTGCTGGACACCCTGGCGTACGCGCGGGAGGCCGGGCTGACCGTGGTGAGTGTCGCCGACTCCGCCTTCGCGCCCATCGCCAAGGTGTCCGACCTGCTGCTGCCGGCCGCCGTCGGCACCGGGCTCGCCTTCGACACCGCCTGCGCCCCGATGCTGCTGGGCCGGGTGCTGCTGGAGGCGATGTGCGACGACCTGCCGGACGCGCAGGCCCGGCTGGAGGAGTTCGACGCGAGGGCCGCCGCGCGGGGTCTGTTCGTGGAGTGACCCCGGCCCGTGGCGCGGGCTCTCATGACCGTCTCAGGTTCGCTCGCTACTCTCCGGTCCGGATGTGCTCATGGCGGGCGCGCTCGCGACGGGCGCGCCCGGAGCCGGGACGACGAGGAGGCGGAACGTGGCACGCGGAGGTCAGGGACTGGCTCGGGTGGCCGTCGTCGTACGTGCCGGGGCGGCCCCCCTGTGGTGGTGCGGGGTGTTCGCGGCGGGCGTCGGCGTACTGGTGCCCGGAATCACCGGGCGGCGGATCGGGGTAATGGCCGGGGCGGCGCTGTTCGTCCTGGCGACGGCCGTGGTGGCCGTGCGGGGCCGCCGCCGCTACCGGGCGCTCGCCGCGGGCGCCGCCCGCGCGGGCAAGTACGACGTGCTGCAGGACCGCGCGGTGACCGTACGGAGCTGGCGGCGCGGCCACCGCTGGTGGCTGCTGCTCGCCTTCGCCGCGGCCCTCGGCTCCTCCTTCGCGGTGCCGGCCGCCGGCGGGCTGCTGCTCGCGGGTTGCGCGGCCGGGCTGTGGCTGAAGGCGGCCTGGCTGGGGCGTCGGGAGCAGGAGGCCGAGGCGCTGCTGTGGGTGCGCGTCGACTGGCTGGACCGGCGCGGCGGGCGCCCTGCGGGCAAGGCCGTCAAGGGCTTCCGGGGCACCGGCGTCGCGGCGGGCGACGCGGCCCCCGGCGGGGCCCGCCGCCGCACCGCGGCGCCGGTCTGACGGCCCGCGGCGTCCGTCTGACGGCGGGTGAGGCCGGTCTGACGGCGGGTGAGGCCGGTCTGACGGCGGCGGTCTGACGGCGGGTGACGCCGGTCTGACCGCGGGTGAGGCGGTCGGCCCGGTGGGTCCGGGCCCCGCACTCGCCGGGCCCGGACCGGCCGGGCTCAGACCTCCAGGGTCTCCTCGATCCTTCGGAGCTGGTGGCGGGCCATCGCCAGGTTGGCCCGTTTGGCGTCCAGCACCAGATACAGGAAGAGCCCGTTGCCGCTGCGGCCGCCGACCAGGCGGATCAGGTGGTACTGGTCGCTCAGGGTGATCAGGATGTCCTGGATCTCGGCCTTGAGCCCCAGGTGCTCCATGGTGCGCATCTTGGCGCGGATGACGTCGGTGTTGCCGGCGGCGGCGACGTTCAGGTCGAAGTCCTTGCTGCCGCCCATCGTGCCCAGCGCCATACCGCTGGTGTAGTCGACGAGCGCGACTCCGGTGGCGCCCTCGATGGACGCGAGCGCTTCCTTGAGGGCGATCTCGGTGTTGGCCATGACAGGTTTCCTCTCAGCTTTCCCTGGTGGTACGGGAGTGGTCGGTGGTGTTGGCGGCGGTGGTGGTGGCGGTGGTGGTGCGGGTGACGGCCCTGGCCCGCACGGGCCTCGGGGCCGTGACGGGGCCGGGCAGGTGGTGGGCGGGCTCGGGGGCCGCGTCCACCAGCTCCCCGACGCGCGCGCCGGTCCGGCGGCCCTCCAGATGGAGCCGGCCGACGTTGACGCGGTCCTGCGCGAGCAGTGTCAGCACGGCCTGGTCGCCCGCCGCGTAGCTGGCGACGTAGCCGTACTGGCCGCGCAGCAGCAGTTCGCGCAGGGCGCCCTGGCCGGTGGCGTCGGTGGTGCGCACGGCGACGCCGAGCGCGGCGGCGGTCAGCGCCGCGAGGCCCTCCGGTTCGACGCCCGGTGTGTCGTGGGCGAGGACGAGGCCGTCCACACTGGCCACGAGCGCACCGGTCAACTGGGGCACACGGGCGCGCAGCCGCCGCAGTTCGTCGAGCAGCGCGGGCTCGTCGGCCATGACTTCTCTCCTCTCGGCGTGCGGTCGTTGCCGCTCAAAGGGCCTCCAGCGCATCCCTGAGCCTCTTCAGCAGGGTGATGTCGGGGTCGTTGACGGGGGGCAGGCCGCCCGGCCAGGCGCCGGGCAGGGGTGGTCCGGGCGGTCCCGGCGGTCGGTGCGGTCGGTGGGGTGGGGGTGGGACGACGGGTGGGGGCTTGGGGGAAACCAGGCCGGCGGCGGCCAGCCGGCGGACGTCCGCCAGCGTGGGACAGGCGCGTCGGCCCAGTGCGCGGGCGATGTCCGAGGCGGTGCGCTCCCCGTCCACCAGCGCGAGCACGGCACCGTGCCGGGCGGTGGCCGCGGAGACGGCGGCCGCCCCGGTGCGCAGCAGCGGCGCGGTGTCGGCGAGCTGCTGCGGCCAGAGCCGGTCCAGCAGCGCCCGACGGCGCAGGGTCGCCCGCTGCAGCGCGGCCACGGCGATCGAACCCAGGACGTGCGGGTGGGCTCCGCCCGCACGCCCCCAGCCGGAGGCCTGGTCGCCGGAAGCCCGGTCACCGGAGGTCCGGTAGCCGGAAGCCCGGTCGCCCGGGGCATGGGCGACGGAGGACCGGCCGCCGCTGCCCCGGCCGTGGAAAGCCCAGGTGCCGGACGCCCTGTCGCCCGACGGCATACCGCCTGAGGACGGGTCGTCGGCCGGCCGACCGTCCGAGGGCAGGCCGTACGACGAGGGGTCGTCCGACGTCAGACCACCCGGCAACAGTTCTCCCGGCGACAGTTCTCCCGAGGTCAGGTGGGCGGAGTGCGGGTCGCCCGACGGCAGGTCGGCCGAGGGGCCGGTGCCCCATGCCAGGTCGGCCGGTCGCAGGCCGCCCGAGGACGCCTCGCCCCAGGCGAGGGCGGTCGCGGGCAAGCCGTCTGTGGCGAGCCCCCCCGCCGACGAGCCGCCGGGACACCTGCCCGACTGCACCGCGTCCGGCAGCGGGTCCGAGAACCGGTCCGGCAGTGGGTCCGGCAGCGGGTCAGGGGACAGTAGCCCCGGCACCAGTGCCGTGCCGTAGCGGAAGCGTCCGGGCGCGCTGCTCGGGGCGAGCGCGAAGTACGCCGCGTCGCAGAGCGCCCCCAGATGGCACACCTCCAGCGCCCCGCGCGCCACCCGGCCGGAGTCGAGCAGCCGCAGCGCCGCCCCGTACTCCCCGCCGGGGCCCTCCGCCAGCGTCCGCAGCCACGTGTCGGCGTCGATCGTGCCGTGGGCGAGCAGGAGGTCGCCCAGGCCGGGGGCGAGCGGGCTCTCGGCGTGCACCACCCTGCCTTCGGCCAGGTGCAGCGTGCCGTGCTCCCGCTCCAGCACTCCGGTGGCCCGCTCGGCGGCCAGCCGGGTCAGCATCGGCGACAGCGAGACGCCGCCGCCGGCCGCGCGCTCACGGGCCGCCGACCCGTCACGGACCGGCAGTGGGGGCGGGGGCGGCGGGGCCGCCTTGGTCGCGGTCACTCCAGCACCAGCCGTCCGGCCATCTCGCCGAGCCGGATCCTGGCCAGGGCCAGGTTGCCCTCGGCCCGGCCCAGGAACAGATGGAGGAACACGCTGCTGTCGAACGACGTCTGCACGAAGCGCAGCAGGTGGTAGCTGTCCCGGTTGCTGACGATCAGGTCCTCCAGCGGCGGGTCGGGCGCGTCGCCGCCGTCGTCCGGCGCGAACGCCCGCTGCTCGGCGGTCAGCCGGGCGATCTCGGCGGCCTCCGCGGCGGCCGCCTCGTGGTCGCCGCCGGGGAACTCCCCGACCGCTCCCAGGGCCAGTCCGCTGGTCCAGTCGACCAGCGCGACCCCCCTTGCTCCGGGCAGCCGCATGGCCTCCAGTAGGCACTCGTCGATTCCGGGCACCGTGGCTCCCCTCCCGCCTTCGGTTCGGCTGAGTGAGGGGGACGTTACGCACTGTGTGGACGAGGAGTGAGTCTTCTGGCATTTTCCTGTGGAACGTGCCCGCAGCCGCTATGGTGACCCAACTCAAGTCCCTCGAACGGCTGTTGTGCACAGGGCTGTTCAACACCCCGGACCCCGGCGTGCGTCAACCGCGCCCGGGTTCCCGCAGCGAGGTGAGCGCGTCCGCGTGCGCCCCTCCGGCCTCGGCGACGATCTCGTCGACCGTCTGGCCCGCGCGCACCGGCGCGAAGGCGACCCCGCCCCGCCCGTCCGGCGCGAATCCGTGCACCGGCGGCCGGGCCAGCGAGTTGTACGCGTAGTGGTGGGCGAAGTAGTACGCGCCCGTGTCCAGGGCCGCCACGTGGTCCCCCGGCTCCAGCAGGGGCAGCTCCCGGCCCTCCGCCAGCAGGTCACCCGCGAAACACGCCGGTCCCGCCACGTCCTGCACCACCGCCGGCCCCGGCTTCGGGCGGCCCTGCGCGTCGTACGCGGCGATCCGCAGGGGCCACGCCCCCGGCGCGTACACCGTCCGGGTGGCCACCTGCACGCCCGCGTGCGTCACCGCGACGGGCCGGCCGCCGGCCGTCTTGGTGTACTCCACCCGCGCCACCACCACGCCCTGCTCGGCCAGCAGCGACCGCCCGAACTCGGTGACCAGCCCGTACCGCCCGTCCACCAGCCCCGGCACCGCTTCGGCGAGCAGCCGCGCGTAGCGGGCGTACGTGGGCGTCGTCGCCTCCGACGCGAAGTTCACCGGCAGCCCGCCGCCGATGTCGACGGTGTCGATCTGCCGGCGTCCGAGCCGCTCGTTGATCTCCTCGGCCAGCTCGTACACCGCCGCCACGCCCCGCACCATCAGCTGCAGCGGCACCCCCTGCGACCCCGTGTGCGCGTGCAGCCGGGTCAGCCACGGCCGCTCGGCGTACGCCCGCACCACCCACTCCCGCGCCCCCTCGTCGCGCAGCGCCACCCCGAACTTCGAGGTCGCCGTCGCCGTCGACAGCGCCCCGATGGAGCCGGCCCCGACCTGCGGGTTCACCCGCAGGCCCACCGGTGACGCGCTGGGCGCGGCGGCCCTCAGCGCGTCGATGCGCCCCAGTTCCTGCGGGTTGTCCGCGTTCACGGCGATCCCCAGCGCCAGGGCCTCGCGCAGTTCGGCCGGGGTCTTCGCGGGGGAGTCCAGGACGGTGGCCGACGGGGGGATCCCGGCCGCCCGCGCCAGCGCCAGCTCCCCCGGGCTCGCCACCTCCGCGCCCAGCCCCTCCTCGCCCAGCAGCCGTACCACCGGCACCAGCGGCGTCGCCTTCACGGCGAACGCGTGCAGCACGGGCGTGCCGGCCGGCACCACCGCCGCGAACGCCGATCGCAGCGCCGCCGCGACCGCGCGAACGCCGGTGACGTCCAGCAATCCGACGATGGGGGAGCCGGGCCCCAGCAGCCCCTGCGCCACGGCGGCCCGCACGGCCGCGTCCCGCCGCAGCGCGCGCTCCCGCCCGGGGGCCTCGTCGAGGTCGTCGCGACCGTCGCGGCCGTCGGCGCGGTCGTCGCCGCTGCGGCCGGCGCCGCTCCGGCCGTCGTGGTCGCCGTCATGGTGGCTGTCGTCGTCGCCGCGCAGGAAGTCCACTCGCGCCCCCGTGCCGTCGCCCTCGGCCTCGTCGGCCCCTCCGTCGCCCGCTCCAGGATTGCCCGTCGGTCTCTCGGTCGCGCCCATGGATCCAGCCAAACACCCCCATCGCGCGCGTGTCGGCAGCCACCCCTATTGACTAGTTCTATTCAGAACAGCAGGATGTGAATATCCACAGCAACACGCAGACCCGGCCCGGAGCCGACCGCCCGGACCCGCTCTCGTCCACAGGAGGCACCATGTCAGGACCCCGGCCCGTCCGAGCTCCGCGCGGCACCCAGCCGAGCGCCCTGGGATGGCAGCAGGAGGCCGCCCTGCGGATGCTGCAGAACAACCTCGACCCCGAGGTCGCCGAACACCCCGACAAGCTCGTCGTCTACGGCGGCACCGGCAAGGCCGCCCGCGACTGGCGCTCCTTCGACGCCATGGTCCGCACCCTGGAGACGCTCAAGCAGGACGAGACCATGCTGGTCCAGTCCGGCCGCCCGGTCGGCGTCATGCAGACCCACGAGTGGGCCCCGCGCGTCCTCATCGCCAACTCCAACCTCGTCGGCGACTGGGCCAACTGGGAGGAGTTCCGCCGCCTGGAGCAGCTCGGCCTGACCATGTACGGCCAGATGACCGCCGGCTCCTGGATCTACATCGGCACCCAGGGCATCCTCCAGGGCACCTACGAGACCTTCGCCGCCGTCGCCGCCAAGAAGTTCGGCGGCACCCTCGCCGGGACCATCACCCTCACCGCCGGCCTCGGCGGCATGGGCGGCGCCCAGCCGCTCGCCGTGACGATGAACGACGGCGTGGCGATCTGCGTCGACTGCGACCCGCGCGCCATCGACCGCCGCATCGAGCACCGCTACCTCGACGTGAAGGCCGACTCCCTCGACCACGCCCTCCAGCTCGCCGTCGAGGCCCGCGACGCCCTCCGCCCGCTGTCCATCGGCGTCCTCGGCAACGCCGCCGAACTGGTCCCGCAGCTCCTCGCCATGGGCGCCCCCATCGACATCGTCACCGACCAGACCTCGGCCCACGACCCGCTGGCCTACCTGCCCGTCGGCACCGCCTTCGAGGACATGGCCGACGCCGCCGCCAAGGACCCGGCCGGCTTCACCACCCGCGCCCGCGAGTCCATGGCCCGGCACGTCGAGGCCATGGTCGGCTTCCAGGACGCCGGCGCCGAGGTCTTCGACTACGGCAACTCCATCCGCGGCGAGGCCCGGCTCGCCGGCTACGACCGCGCGTTCGCCTTCCCCGGCTTCGTGCCCGCGTACATCCGGCCGCTGTTCTGCGAGGGCAAGGGCCCCTTCCGCTGGGCGGCCCTGTCCGGCGACCCGGCCGACATCGCCCGCACCGACAAGGCGATCCTCGACCTGTTCCCCGAGAACGAGTCGTTGGCTCGCTGGATCAAGCTGGCCGGCGAGAAGGTCCACTTCCAGGGCCTGCCCGCACGCATCTGCTGGCTCGGCTACGGCGAGCGCGACAAGGCCGGCGAACGCTTCAACGACATGGTCGCGAGCGGCGAGCTGTCCGCACCGATCGTCATCGGCCGCGACCACCTCGACTGCGGCTCCGTCGCCTCCCCCTACCGCGAGACCGAGGCCATGCTCGACGGCTCCGACGCCATCGCCGACTGGCCGCTGCTCAACGCCATGGTCAACGTGGCCTCCGGTGCCTCCTGGGTGTCCATCCACCACGGCGGCGGCGTCGGCATGGGCCGCTCCCTCCACGCCGGCCAGGTCACCGTCGCCGACGGCACCCCGCTCGCCGGCGAGAAGATCCGCCGCGTCCTCACCAACGACCCGGGGATGGGCGTCATCCGGCACGTCGACGCCGGCTACGGCATCGCCGAGTCGGTCGCCACCGAGCGCGGCGTCCGGGTCCCGATGCGCGAGGGTGACCCGCGTTGAGCTTCCACAGCATGTGGGCGGAGCTGCTGCCGATCGGCCGCAGCTCCGCCTCCGGCGGCTACCGCCGGTTCGCCTGGACCGCCGCCGACGCCGACTGCCGGGCCTGGTTCCGGGACCAGGCGACGAGCCGCGGCCTGACCTACGAGGTCGACCGCAACGGCAACCAGTGGGCCTGGCTCGGCGACCCCACCGCCGGCGACGCCGTCGTCACGGGCTCCCACCTCGACTCCGTCCCCGACGGCGGCGCCTTCGACGGCCCCCTCGGCGTGGTGTCCTCCTTCGCCGCGCTCGACGAACTCCGCAGCCGGGGGGCGCGGCCGGTCAAGCCGGTCGCCGTCGTCAACTTCGGCGACGAGGAGGGCGCCCGCTTCGGCCTCGCCTGCGTCGGCTCCCGGCTCACCGCCGGACAGCTCACCGTCGAGCAGGCCCACCGGCTCACCGACGGCGACGGCACCACCCTCCCGCAGGCCATGGAAGCCGCCGGGTACGACCCCGAGACCATCGGACCCGACCCCGAACGCCTCGCCCGCATCGGCGCCTTCGTCGAGCTCCACGTCGAACAGGGCCGCGCCCTCGACCTCACCGGGGACGCCGTCGGCGTCGCCAGCTCCATCTGGCCGCACGGCCGCTGGCGCTTCGACTTCCGCGGCGAGGCCAACCACGCCGGCACCACCCGGCTGGCGGACCGCCGCGACCCGATGCTGTCCTACGCCGAGACCGTCCTCGCCGCCCGCCGCGAGGCCGAACACGCCGACGCCGTCGCCACCTTCGGCAAGATCTCCGTCGAACCGAACGGCGTCAACGCCATCCCCTCCCTGGTACGCGGCTGGCTGGACAGCCGGGCCGCCGACCAGGAGCGCCTCGACACCGTGGTGCACGGCATCGAGAAGGCCGCCCGCGCCCACGCCGAGGCCCACGGCATCGGCCTGGACGTCGTCCGGGAGTCCTTCACCCCGGTCGTCGAGTTCGACCACGCCCTGCGCGACGAACTCGCCCGCATCCTCGGCAGGGACAAGGCGCCGGACCTCGCCGTCCCCGTTCTCGGCACCGGTGCCGGACACGACGCCGGGATCCTGTCCGGCACCGTCCCGACCGCCATGCTGTTCGTACGCAACCCCACCGGCGTCTCGCACTCCCCGGCCGAGTCCGCGGCCGAGGACGACTGCGTGGCCGGAGTGCTCGCCCTCGCCGACGTACTGGAAGGACTGGCCTGCAGGTGACGCAGACGTACTGGCTGGAACACGCCTGGCTCGGCGACCGCGTCGAGCCGGGCGTGGCGCTCGACGTCCACGACGGCCGCATCACCGCCGTCCGCACGGACGCGGACACCCCGCCGCCCGGCGCCGAGGTGCTGCGCGGGCTGACCCTCCCGGGCCTCGCCAACGCCCACTCGCACGCCTTCCACCGGGCCCTGCGCGGCACCGTCCAGGTCGGCAGCGGCACCTTCTGGACCTGGCGCGAGGTGATGTACTCCGTCGCCGACCGGCTCACCCCCGACACCTACCACGCCCTCGCCCGCGCGGTGTACGCCGAGATGGCCCTGGCCGGCATCACCGCCGTCGGCGAGTTCCACTACCTCCACCACGCCCCCGGCGGCACCCCGTACGCCGACCCCAACGCGATGGGCGAGGCCCTGATCGCGGCCGCCGCCGAGGCCGGCATCCGGATCACCCTCCTCGACACCGCCTACCTCTCCGCCGGCTTCGGACAACCGCCCAGCACCCACCAGCTCCGCTTCTCCGACCGGACCGCCGAGAACTGGGCCACACGCTGTTCACTTCTCAAGGAACGGGATCACGCACGGATCGGAGCGGCGATCCACTCGGTGCGGGCCGTGCCCGCCGACCAGTTGGCGACCGTGGCCCGGTGGGCGCAGGAGCGGCGGTCCCCGCTGCACGTGCACCTGTCCGAGCAGACCGCCGAGAACGAGGCCTGCCGGGAGATCCACGGATGCACCCCCACCCAGCTCCTCGCCCTGCACGGGGTCCTCGGCCCGCGCACCACCGGCGTCCACAACACCCACCTCACCGCCGAGGACATCTCCCTCATCGGCTCCAGCGCCACCGGCACCTGCATGTGCCCGACCACCGAGCGCGACCTCGCCGACGGCATCGGGCCCGCCGTGGCCCTGCAGAACGAGGGCTCCCCGCTGTGCCTCGGCTCCGACAGCCACGCCGTCATCGACCTGCTCGAAGAGGCCCGCGCGATGGAGCTGAACGAACGCCTGCGCAGCCGCACCCGCGGCCACTGGACGGCGGCGGCCCTGCTGCGGGCGGCCTCCGCCGACGGCCACACCGCCCTCGGCTGGGACGGCGCGGGCACGCTGGAGCCCGGCGCGCTCGCCGACTTCACGACGATCGCCCTCGACTCGGTCAGGACGGCAGGGCCGCCTGCGCGACTCGGCGCCGAGACGGCCGTATTCGCCGCGTCGGCAGCGGACGTGTCGCATACGGTCGTGGCAGGCCGGCACGTCGTCCGGGACGGGGCGCACACTCTCGTACCGGATGTGCCGCGCGCCCTCGCGGACGCCGTCGCAGCCCTGCGCGACTGACCCCGGCCCGTTGCCGCGCCCCCGCGCGGCCGGCCCCCGAACCCGCCCCCAACGCCGACCAGGCCAGCAAGGAAGCCATGAGCAGCGCGACGAACGTCAGCCCCGACCACTCCGCGAGCACCGCCACCACGCTCATCACCAACATCGCAGCCCTGGTCACCAACGACCCCTCCCTGGGTGACAGTTCCCCCCTCGGCCTGATCCAGGACGCGGCCGTCGTCATCGAAGGCGACCGTGTCGTGTGGACCGGTGAATCAAGCAAAGCACCCGCCACTGACAATCGGGTCGACGCCGGCGGCCGGGCGGTCCTCCCCGGCTTCGTCGACTCCCACTCCCACCTGGTCTTCGCGGGCGACCGGACACAGGAGTTCAACGCCCGGATGTCGGGACGCCCGTACAGCGCCGGCGGCATCCGTACGACGGTCGCCGCCACCCGCGCAGCCACGGACGGGGAACTGGAGGCCAACCTCACCCACCACCTCGCCGAGGCCCTCCGCCAGGGCACCACCACCTTCGAGACCAAGTCCGGCTACGGCCTGACGGTCGAGGACGAGGCCCGAGCCCTGCGCATCGCCGCCCGCCACACCGACGAGGTCACCTACCTCGGCGCCCACATCGTCTCCCCGGACCTCGCCGACGACCCCGCCGCGTACGTCGCCCTCGTCACCGGCGAGATGCTCGACGCCTGCGCCCCGCACGCCCGCTGGATCGACGTCTTCTGCGAGAAGGGCGCCTTCGACGGCGACCAGGCCCGGGCGATCCTCACTGCCGGCAAGGCCAGGGGACTGCACCCGCGCATCCACGCCAACCAGCTCTCCTACGGCCCCGGCGTCCAGCTCGCGGTCGAACTGGACGCGGCGAGCGCCGACCACTGCACCCACCTCACGGACGCCGACGTCGACGCCCTGGCCGCCGGGAACACGGTCGCGACCCTCCTCCCCGGCGCCGAGTTCTCCACCCGCGCCGAGTGGCCGGACGCCCGCCGCCTCCTGGACGCGGGCGTGACCGTGGCCCTGTCCACGGACTGCAACCCGGGCTCGTCCTTCACGTCCTCGGTGCCGTTCTGCATCGCCCTCGCCGTACGGGACATGCGCATGACCCCCGACGAGGCGGTCTGGTCGGCCACGGCGGGCGGCGCGGCGGCCCTGCGTCGCACCGACATCGGCCGCCTCACCCCGGGCGCCCGCGCCGACCTGCTCCTCCTCGACGCCCCGAGCCACGTCCACCTGGCCTACCGCCCGGGCGTCCCGCTGGTGTCCGGGGTGTGGCGGGCCGGCGTACGGGTCGCCTGACCGCCCTCCGCCCGCACCCCCGTCTCTCCGGCCCCGGCCGACCGCACCGCGCGGTCGGCCACCGTCCGCCCCCACCCCGTACCGGCCAGCACCAGCACCGCACCCACGTACCCGAGCCACCCGGGCCGGTCCCCGGCCAGCGCGACACCGAGGAGCGCCGCCCACACCGGCTCGGTGCCCAGCAGAAGACTGACCCGGGACGGCGAGGTCCGCCGCACCGCCCACATCTGCACGAAGAACGCGAACAGCGTGCAGAGCACCGACAGGTACAGCAGCCCGGCCCAGTCCCCGCCGTCGAACCCGCCGGCCGTCGCCCACGGCGACGCCCCGGTCCCCGGCACCACCGCCAGCGCCCCGAACACGACCACGGCGCCGGCCAGCTGAAGGGTCGTCAACGACATGGAGTCGGCGCCCCGCACCGACTCCATCCGCGCCATCGCCAGTACGTGCACGGTCCGGGCGAGCGCCGCCCCCAGCATCAGCAGATCGCCCCCGGACGGCGCGGTGAACCCGGCCCCCTGCGTCAGCAGTGCCACCCCCGCCACCGACACCCCGGCCGCCGCGAGGAACGCCCCCGGCAGCCGCGTCCCGCGCACCCGGCTCTCCGCGAGCGGCGTGAACACCATGGTCAGGCTGATGATCAGCCCCGCGTTGGTCGCCGACGTGTGCACCACCCCGTACGTCTCCAGCAGGAAGATCCCGGCCAGCACCACCCCGAGCACCGCACCCCCGCGCACCTGCGCGGCGCTCAACGCCCGCAGCCGCCCCCACCCCACGGCCACCAGCACCGGCACCACCACCGCGAACCGCAGCACCAGCACCCCCACCACCGTCCCCGCCGTCGTCACCCCCTTGGCGGCCAGATAACTCGACCCCCACACCACCGCCACCAGCAGCACGGGCAGATCGGCCCATCGGCCGACACGGACGGACCTGGCGGACATGGGGTCTCCTCGGCGATCGACGACGGGTTGGCACAGAGCCGGGTCAGGGTAGCCGCGCGACGCGTATGCGCTGAGTGTGTTCCAGCAGGTGAGCGCGGCCGGGCGAGGAGCCGCCGTCTGCCGGTGTTCAGGAGTGTTCTTCCTCTACGGCTGACACCACGCTCAAGATCAGTGAATCGACAAGGGATCGCCTCCGCGTGCTGGCGGAAGAACGCGGCATGAGCAGGCGTGCCTACGCCGAACGAGTCGTCGCCGCCCCCACCGGGGCCGAGCAGGCCGAAGACACGGCCAAGGCGATGGCCTACGTCCGTGCCCACCTGCGGGAGGAGTTCACCGACGACGACGTCCGCGAAGCGTGGGAGTGGCGGGCCGCGATCGACACCGGTCGACTGGGCCCGTACATGGTCACTCTCGATCACACGGCGGTCCTGGCCCTATGCCGCGGACACCGACTGGTCTCCGGCCTGGCCGTCGTGGAGGCCGAGATCCGGTCCAGCGCGCGCGTCCCCGCCCTGTGCCTCGTCGCCGCAGGCCTGGAGCACCCCGGCGTGGCCGCGTATGCCGGCGCCCTGCCCGGCCTGGAGTTCCTGCCGCTCGACTTCGCGGGTGCCGCCGCGGTCGAACAGTTGGCGGCGGCGTGGATGAAGTGGCCGTGCGTGCACGCGGTATGCGCCGCCGCGTCGGATGGCGTGGAGGGGCAGATCCTGACCGCGAGACCAGAGGCCGATGACGGCACGGGCGTGTGGGCCGTGGATATCGGTCAGCCCTGACCGTCGGTGCGGGCCGTCGGGGACCCCGCCTCCTCGATGTCCGCTGCGCACTGGTTCAAGTTGGCGCAGTTCAACAGCCCTCGCCCGAGGCGACCTCCCTCGGCGGGGGCTGCCCCGTGCCATGAAGGCGCGTACTTGGGCCTGCTGGGTCGCGTCGGGGCGCTGAGCTGGTGTTGGGACCGATCCGCTGCCTCATCGTTGGCTTGGAATCGACTACCCCGTATTGCTGTCAATCGCCCCACCGACAGTGGCCGCCTCCCCTCTGACCTGCCAGTGCGATCTGCAGCGTGCTGCCGAGAGCCTCCGGCCCAGGGTTGACTGCATCAGACGGCGCAATCACGTCGTCATCGAACCCTGACCGAATTTGATCGTTTGGATGCCGCCCCATTTGAACCTTTGGTGTCGACTTATAACCACTGCCTACCGTGAATCTCCCTTGACGCACCGTGAGGTTGCACCTTGAATGTGGCCACTTTTTGAAGATCTTGTGATTTCGGGGGCGGGTATCGGTGCAGGTGGGTACAAACGCGGCAGGTCGTCCTGGACGCCGGAGACCTAGAGGCGCCGCCGCTACGGCCGCTGCGTTCGCTGTTGTGCTGGGGATGTTGGTGCTGCCTGCTCAGCAGGCATCCGCGGCCGTTCCCACATCAGATCCCGCCCCCTTGTCCGAGGCTCAACAGGCGCTGGCGAAGGCCAAGGAGACCGGCCAGCGGGTTGAGGTACTGGGGGAGCGCTCTGAACGCTCGACGGTCTACGCCAACCCCGATGGTGACACCTTCACATTGGAAGAGTCGGCCGTCCCCGTGCGGGTGGGCACACCGGACGGCGGATGGCAGGCGCCGGACGCGACGCTGGAGAGACGCTCCGACGGTTCGGTGGGTCCGAAGGCGGCGGCCGTACGGATCGCCCTCTCGTCGGGCGGCGACAAGAGCCCGCTGGCAGTGATCGAGGATGAAGGCCGCTCGCTGGAGCTGCAGTGGCCCGGCGCACTTCCTGCACCGCAGTTGGACGGCCCGAACGCCCTGTACCCCGAGGTGCTCCCGGGCGTTGACCTGAAAGTGACGACGACGCCGGAGAGCCTCCAACAGGTCTTCGTGGTCAAGACGCCCGAGGCGGCAACGAACGACCAGTTGAAGAAGCTGACGTTCGGGATGAAGAGCGACGGCCTGAAGATACACAAGGGAGTGTCGGGCAACCTCACGGCCGTCGACGGGAACGGCGGTACGGTGTTCAGGGCGCCGCCCGCGCGGATGTGGGACTCGGCGGGTGCGGATGAGCCGACCGGGACGCAGACGCAGCTGGCGAGGCTCGAGACGTCGGGCGCGACCGCCGCCGAGCCGTCCGACCCGTCGGAGACGGCACCCTCGGGCTCGGGCCTGGAACCCGGCCAGGGCGACAAGGTTGCCCGAATGGACGTACAAGTCACCGAGGACTCGCTCTCGGTGGTTCCCGCCCCGGAGATGCTGACGCAGACCGAGGCATCGGCATTCCCTCTCTTCATCGACCCACCGGTGACCTGGGGTTCCTCGGAGCGCACTCTCCTGCGCAGCGACGGTTACGAGTCCTACGGCTGGAGCAACGGCGACGACGGTCAGGGTAAGGGTGCGGGCAAGTGCGGTACCTGGAACGGCTATTACTGCGGCCCCGGGTATGTGCAGAAGCTGTACTTCGAGTTCTCTCCGGCGAAGCTGGCCGGCAAGAAGGTGCTTGATGCCACGTTCCGGGTGACGGAGCCGTGGGCGTTCCAGTGCGCTCCGCGATGGGTGGATCTGGTCCGGACGAACAACATCTCTTCCTCCACGACGTGGTCGACGCGGCCCACCGAGCTTGACTGGATGGTGGACCGGTACGTCTCGGCCGGCCGGGGTTCGCTGTGCGACCCGGACGCGCCGGACGCGCCGATCGAGTTCCACGACAACCCGGAAGAGACGAACGAGAACCTCACTCCGACCGTGCAGGCCTTCGCGCAGGGGAAGTTCTCGCGGCTGACACTGGAAGTCCGTGCGCACGACGAGTCGGACACCTCGGCGTGGAAGCGGTTCAAGAACGACGCGGTACTGGCGGTGACCTTCGTCGGCCTGCCGGCCAAGCCGACTGGGCTGGGACTGGCCACCGGAACGGGCACCTCGTGCATGAAGGACGCCTCGAAGCCCGCGATTGTGTCCGACCCCGCACCCCTGTTGCGGGCGGTGGCCCAGACTCAGCCGGGTGGCGAGGCCAACGCCCAGCTGCGTGTCTATTTCGACCTGGACCACCAGAACCCCGACGGCACCTGGACGGACACGCCTGCGGGCAACGGTTCGTTGGCACCTACGCCCACTCCCGCCAAGGACGACCAGTTGGTCAGCCTGAAGTGGTCGAATCTCACCGACGGCAAGCTGTATCGCTATCACGCCTGGACATGGTCGTACTACAACAATGGATCCAGCTACCTCAGCAGTGAGGTGTCGGACGGGTTCTGTTACTTCCGGGTGGACTCACAGGCGCCCAAGCCACCACAGATCACGCTCAAGAGTCCGTACAGCGAGTGCGGTACCACCTGCGCGGCGCAGGGCGGTCCTGGAACCCCGGTGACGTTCACGTTGTCGCCGAACACGGCGGAGGACAGCACTGTGGTGTCCTACGAGTACACCCTTCTCACCGGCGACTGGTCCACCGGGCTTGTGTCCAGCGGCTCGACGGTCACGGTGCCCATTGACCGTTCGGGGACGTACATCCTGCGAGCGCGGGGCGTGGACAACATAGGCGCCGGACGCACGGGAACGTTCAACCAGATCCAATTCCTGGTCGCACCGGGGGCTGGTCCGGTGGGCCGCTGGCAGTTCGAGAAAATCGATCAGGAGACGGGCGCGGCCGTCGACTCCGCAGCCGGTGACGGAGTCCCGCAGTACAACGCGACCCTCGCGGGTGATGCGACGCCTGATGACCGAGGTCGCCGGGGAGAGCTTAAGCAGGACGGCTCAAGTCCGGAGAGCCCGATCGCGGACAAGGGCCTGTCCCTGAACGGCAGCAGCGCATACGCGTCGGCCGAGGGTCAGGTCGTTGACACACGGGCCTCGTACACGGTGTCCGCGTGGGCCATGATCAATCCTGGTGCCACCGGGAACCGCACGGTGCTTGGACAGGACGGCGACTTCTACAGCGGTTTCTACCTCTCCTACCAGAGCGCGCTGGGGACCTGGTCGTTGCGTACGTCGCCAAGGGACGACAGCAGTGGCAATATCGTCGACCAGACTGTGGTGGCCAAGCAGCCGGCGACACCCGGCGTGTGGACACATCTGGCAGCCGTGTACGACGCTCCGGCCAAGCAGATCCGGCTGTACGTGAACGGCAAGCTGCAGGGCAGTGACTCGGTAGAGCCTTCCTGGCAGGCGGCCGGGCCGCTGCAGATCGGACGCGTAGTGTGGCACGGCAGCTACGTCGACTACTTCCCGGGCTCGATCGACGAGGTTGCGGCCTGGCAGCGGGCCCTGAGCGAAGCTGAGATCGCCGACGAGGCCCGGCTCGCGATCAGTGACGGTTTCAACAGCGTGGAACTGGTCGCGGACTGGCAAGCAAGCCAGAGCATCGGTGGCACCATCCAGGACACGGCCGGCTACGGCAGGTCGCTGACCCTGACCGGCGGGGCCTCGCTGGACGGTGAGACGATCCTGCTGGACGGCGCGGGTGAGGCCGCCACTGCGGCAGGGCCGATCGTGGACGACACCGGGTCCTTCACGGTCACCACGCTGGCTTCCGTGAATGCGGACACGCTGGCCGGCAAGGGCGTCGGCTACACGGGACAAGTGCTGGGCCAGAAGGCCGCGGACGGTTCCGCGTGGAACATATGGTTCGAACTGACCGACTTGGTGAGCGAGTTCGATGACGCTGTCGGCGATGAGCGTCTGGTCCCGTACGGCAAGTGGCATTTCGGGCGGTTGAACGCCGACGGGACGTCCTCGTCGGTGGTGTCGGCTCGAACGCCGCTGCCGAACGGAATGACCCGGCTGACCGGTGTGTTCGACGCCCAGGCAGCCACCATCAGCCTCTATCTCGGGATCAACCGAAACCAAGATGCCCAGGCATACACGGCGAAGGTCGGATCGGGTGACTTCATCGTCGGCAAGGGCTTTGACAGCGGCACCCGGCAGTACTACGGACGCATCGCTGAGGTGCGTGTATGGGCTGGCGCCATGGCCAGTGCGAACCAGGTCGCAGAGACCGCAGGCGACTGACGAGCAGGTGGTGACGTCAGCCCGAGCGGGTTGACCTCACCTTGAGGCGCGGTGCACGCGGTGCCGCGCGAGCGACTTGCCGAAACTTCTTGAAACGGGACTGGGTGGGACGAGAGCAATGGTCTTTGGCATAGGCACCTCAAAGGTGCGCGGTAGACGCCATCGGCGGCGCACGGGTCGGCTGCTGGTGCAGTCATTGGCCTTGGCCCTCGTCGTTCCGGTAGGCGTGGCCCAGGCGGCCGAGGCTGCCGGAGGGCCCAGTGCTCTCGGTCGGCCCGAAGTGCCCGAGTCCCGTGTGAGCAAGGTCAAGGAGTTCGACGGGCCGGGCGCGAAGAAGGCCCGCGAACAGGTGGCACGGGAGCAGAAGGCCAACGCGGAGCAGGCCCGACGCGCCGAGTCGGAGCGGAAGGCCGTCTGGCCGAAGCCGGGGGCAGCGGCCGTCAACCTGGCCGGCGGAAAGGCGGGCAGGGCAGCCCTGGCGGGTGTCCCTGTCACGATGGCTCCTGCCAAGGCCGGCACAGCCGCTGCGGGCGGCTCCGCACGGGTGACCGTCCTGGACCAGAAGGCTGCCGACAAGGCCGGTATCACTGGGGTGCTGCTCACCGCTGAGGCAGCCACGCCAGGTGCTGCCGAAGTGAGTGTCGACTACAGCAGTTTCGCCTCGGCCATCGGCGGTGGCTGGTCTCAGCGGCTGCACCTGGTGCGACTGCCCGCCTGTGTACTCACGACACCGCAGAAGCCTGAATGCCGTAAACAGACGCCCCTGAACTCGCAGAACGACATCGAACGCCAGTCGGTCTCCGCACAGGTCAGCCTCGCCGAGTCTGCGTCCGGCGCGTCGCCCCAGCTCCTGCGGGCCGCCGACAGCGGCTCCTCGACCGCCACAGTCCTGGCCGTCACCGCCACGTCCTCCGGCTCGGGGGAGTCTCCCAAGGGGGCGGGGGACTTCTCGGCCACACCGCTGTCGGAGTCCTCGGCGTGGCAGTCGGGTGGCAGCTCGGGCTCCTTCACCTGGTCGTACGGTTTCACGATGCCGCCCGCAGCGGCGGGTCCCGCGCCGTCGCTGTCGCTGTCGTACGACTCCGGCAGCGTGGACGGCCGTACCGCGACGACCAACAACCAGGGCACGACGGTCGGTGAGGGCTTCGCGCTCACCGAGTCCTACATCGAGCGCGCCTACGGCTCCTGCGACGACGACGGCCACACTGACGTCTTCGACCAGTGCTGGAAGTACGACAACGCGCGTCTGGTGCTGAACGGCAAATCCACCCGGCTGGTCAAGGACAAGAACAGCGGCGCGTGGCGCCTGGAGGACGACGACGCCTCCAAGGTCACCCGGTCCACAGGCGCGGACAACGAGGACGACAACGGCGAGTACTGGACCGTCACCACAGGAGACGGTACCAAGTACGTGTTCGGCAAGAACAAACTGGACGGCGCGGACACGCAGCGCACCAACTCGGTGTGGACAGTCCCCGTGTTCGGCGATGACTCGGGCGAGCCGGGCTATTCCGCAGGCAGCACGTTCGCCGACCGGGCGCTGACGCAAGCTTGGCGCTGGAATCTCGACTATGTCGAGGACACCCGGGGCAACGCGGCCACGTACTGGTACACGAAGAAGACCAACTACTACAAGAAGAACAAGGCGACGACCGCCAACGCCGCTTACACCCGGGGTGGTTTCCTCAACCGCGTCGAGTACGGTCTGCGGGCCGGCGTCCTGTTCACCGACAAGGCGGACGCGAAGGTCACCTTCCGCTACGCCGATCGCTGCACAGCCTCGGACTGCTCCGGCGGCCCGACCAAGGAGACCGCCGAGGACTGGCCTGACGTTCCCTACGACGCCATCTGCGCCAGCGGCGACACCGAGTGCTACGCGGCCGGTCCGTCGTTCTTCATCCTCAAGCGTCTGACCGGCATCGACACCTTCTCGTACAAAGCCACCACGGCCACCTACGACCCGGTGGACTCCTGGGAACTGACCCAGGAGTACCTCGACGGTGGGGACATCGGCGACAGCAGCGACCAGGTGCTCACGCTGAAGTCGCTGAAGCGGACCGGCAAGGCCGGTGACACGGCGATCGGGCTCAACCCCATCTCGTTCACCTACCAGCTTCGCCCCAACCGGGTGGACGCGACGGACGACATCCTGCCGCTGACCCGGCCTCGCATCTCGACGGTGACGTCTGAGACGGGAGCCATCACACGAGTGACGCTGTCGGGTGAGGAGTGCGTGCGCAGCGAGGTCCTGGACGCGGCCCCGGACACCAACACGCGTTCGTGCTACCCGCAGTTCTGGAACATCAACGGTGCCGAGAACGCCTCGATCGACTGGTTCCACAAGTACCGGGTGTTGTCTGTAGGCGTCTTCGATCCGGCGGCGAACAACGAGGCGGTGCAGCACGCCTACGAGTACAGCGGTGCGGCGTGGCACTACAACGACGACCCGTTCGCCCCGGCTGACGAGCGCACGTGGTCGGACTGGCGGGGCTACCGCCAGGTCACCGCTTGGACGGGTGCAACCGGCAGGACACGTTCCAAGACGGTTTCCCTGTACATGCAGGGCATGCACGGCGACAAGAAGACGGACGGGACCACGAAGTCGGTCTCCGTCGCCCCGCTGTCCGTACCGGGGCTGACCGTGGCCTCGATCACCGACAGTGCCCCCTACGCGGGACAGCTGCGCGAGCAGGTCACGTACAACGGCACCACCGCCCTCGCGGCGACGGCGAACGACCCGTGGTCGCAGGAGACGGCTCGCCAGAGCCCACCCGGTGCCGGTGATCACGTGGCCCGCTACGTCCGCACCCAGAAGACATATGGCTACACCTATCTGACGGCATCGAACACATGGCGTTCGCGGCAGTCAGCCACGACCTTCGACGCCTACGGCATGCCCACCACGGTCGAGGACCTGGGGGATGCCGACAAGAACGGCGATGAGACCTGTACCCGGACGTGGTACGCCCGCAACACCGACGTCGGCCTGATCAGCTTGGTCTCCCGAATCCGCACCGTCGCACGCACCTGCGCGACCGCAGACGCTTCATTGAACCTGCCGGCGACATACGCAACGCGCGGCGACGTGCTCGCGGACAGCGCCACCGTCTATGACACCCCAGGCGCCAGCAGCTGGTCCGCCACCCAGAAGCCGACGAAGGGCCAGCCCACCTGGACCGGCCGCGCCACCGGCTACGCCGCCACCGCGGACTTGGGCGGAGAACGCCTGCCCACGGGCTGGCAGACCACGGCCACCACCACCTACGACACCCTTGGCCGCCCGGTGAGCGTCACGAACGCCGACGGCGGCACCAGCACCACGGCCTACGTGCCGGCCGACGCGGGACCATTGACGAGAACGACCGTCACCGCACCTCCCGTCGGATCCGCCACCACAGGGCACCGGACCATCACCTACCTGGACCCGCGTCGCAGCCTGGCCCTGCGCACCTACGACCCGAACAACAACAAGACCGAGACGACCTATGACGCGCTCGGACGCATCACTGCCGTGTGGCAGGCCAACCGCGTCCGTGGCGGTGGCGACGCGGCCAGCGTGACCTTCGACTACCACCTCGGCAGCCCCGAGCCGTCCTGGGTGTCGACATCGACGCTGAAGAGGGACGGCAAGACCTACAACACGAGCTACACCCTCTATGACGCGCTGCTGCGCCCGCTGCAGACCCAGTCGCCGACTCCGGAGGGTGGTCGGCTCCTGACGGACACCCGCTACGACACGCGCGGCCTGGCGTACCAGACGTACGCGGACATCTTCGACACAACGAGCACCCCCAACGGAACCTACGCGCGGGCCGAGTACGGCGGCGCTCCCAAGCAGTCGGAGACGGTGTTCGACGGCGCTGGACGCGCGACGCAAAGCACCCTGTACGTCTACGGCGTGAAGAAGTGGTCGACCACCACGAGCTATACGGGCGACTCCGTCGCCACGACCGCCCTGGAGGGCGGATCGGCCCAGCGCACGATCACGGACGTACGCGGCCGGACGACGGAGACGCGCGCCTACGCGAGCACGACGCCCGCCGATGCCGCCTACGGCACAGGCCCCGGGGCCTCGTACACGTCGACGAAGTTCAAATACACCCCGGACGGTAAGCCGAAGACGATCAACGGCCCCGACGGGGCCACCTGGTCCTACGTCTACGACCTGTTCGGTCGCCAGACCAGCATGTCGGATCCGGACAAGGGCAACACGACCCTCCAGTACGACGTCCTGGACCGTGTCACAAAGACCACAGACGCGCGCGGCGCTTCCGTCCTCAGCGCGTACGACGAGCTGAGCCGTGTCACCGGCACATGGTCCGGTTCGATGACGGACGCCAACCAGCTCACCGGTTACACGTACGACACGGTCTTCAAAGGTCTGCCGACGTCCTCCACCCGCTACGTGGGAGGTAGGACGGGCGATGCCTACACGCAGACCGTCACCGCCTACGACAAACTCAACCGCCCCACCGCCTCGAAGCTCGAACTGCCCGGCAGCGAAGCGTTCGTGAAGGCAGGCGCACCGTCGGCGCTGACATACACCTCGTACTACAACCTCGACGGCACGCTGCAGTACAGCAGCGAGCCCGCGATGGGCGGCCTGAGTTCGGAGATCATCAGCTTCGCCTACGACGGTCTGGGCGACCTGACCGCTATCACAGGCTCGACCGGCTACCTCAGAGCCGTGGCCTACTCGGCCCTCGCCCAGCCTCTCCAGCTCACGCTGGGCACCGGTGGCTCCGAGAACAAGAACTTCTACGTCACCAACCGCTATGAGGAGGGCACGGATCGCCTCACCCGCAGCAATGTCACGGACCAGACCCACCCGTACATGCTGCAGGACCTGAACTACACCTATGACCAGACCGGCAACGTCACCGCGATCAGCGACCCGACGACGCTCGGCGGCGGCAGTTCACCGGACACCCAGTGCTTCGCCTACGACGGCCACCAGCGTCTGACCGAGGCCTGGACGCCCACTTCCCAGGGTTGCGCCGACACCCGCAGCGCTTCCGCCCTTTCGGGCCCGGCCCCGTACTGGAACAGCTACACGTACAACACCGCCGGCCAGCGCACCAGCGAAACGGTTCACAAGAGCGACGGCGACACGAAGACAACGTACTGCTACACCAAGCCCGCCCAGCCGCACACCCTGACCGGCACCACGACGGGCACGGACTGCACCACCCCGCAGCGCAGCTACTCCTACGACGCCATCGGCAACACCATCAAGCGCCCTGGCCCCGCCGCCGGCCAGGACCTGCTCTGGTCCGACGAGGGTCAGCTGAGCAAGGTCACGGAGAACGGGAAGTCCACCGACTACGTCTACGACGCCACCGGCGCCCTGCTGATCCGCGCCACCGAGAACGGCGAACGCATCCTGTACGCGGGCGCCACCGAACTCCACCTCCGCGCCGACGGCACCACCTGGGCTCAGCGCTACTACGCGGCCGGCGGCGTCACGGCAGCAGTCCGCTCCAACGAATCAGGCACCGAAAAGCTCACTTACCTGTCCGGTGACCACCACGGCACCTCCAGCCTGGCGCTCACCCCGGACACCAACCAGACCTTCACCAAGCGCTACACCACCCCCTTCGGCGCCGACCGTGGCAAGCCCCTCTACGGCCCCTGGCCCGATGACAAGGGCTTCCTCGGCAAGACCCGCGATACCACGACTGGCCTGACTCACATCGGCGCCCGCGAGTACGACCCCACTATCGGCCAGTTCATCAGCGTCGACCCTGTCCTGGACGCCACCAACGCCCAGACCCTGAACGGCTACAGCTACGCGGCGAATAGCCCTGTCACTTACTCCGACCCCGATGGCCGGAAGATCTTCCCGGGCGATAGTGGCGGCTGGATCGACAGCAGTGGTGGCGACGCCCCTGCCGCCACGACTGTCGGAACCCAGATCGGGGGCAGCACCGGAAGCGGCGGAGGTACAGCTGATGAGAGTACCGGCGATACCGGCGACGACGGCGGCAATGATTGCAGTTGGCACACATGGTGTGGCGTAGGTGAGGCACTGCAGGACACCAAGGAATGGGCATCTGATCATAGAGAATTGGTTCAGTTCGGAACCGAATTCGTTGTAGGTACGGTCTGTTATAGCGTCGCCGGAGGCACAGGGGCGCTGTCGGGTGGTGCGGGGTTCGCTGTAGCGGCTGGATGCAGTGGAGTTGCTGGGGCAGCTAGCAGTGCAGTAGGTAACTACCTGGACGACGAAGCTGATCACAGCGCTTCAGGTCAACTCGCAGACCAGGGCGAGGGGGCCGCCTGGGGCGCCGCTTGGGGCGGCAGCTTCTACGCACTCATGGAAGCAAAAATCGTAGGAAACCTGGCCTCAACGATCCTCGGCGGGTGCCGGCACAGTTTCCTTCCGGGGACCGATGTCCTCCTTGCAGACGGAACGCAAAAGGCTATCGAAGACGTCGAAGTCGGTGATGTGGTCGTCACCACGGACACGGAGACAGGTGAGACCACTGAAAGGCGCGTAGCTGAGACGATCACTACTGAAGATGACAAGGACTTCACCGAGATTGTCCTGTCCGTGGGCGGCGACTATTCCAGCATCGTGGCAACTGATACCCACCCCTTCTGGGTTCCCGACCTGAAGGAATGGGTAGAGGCAGGGGACCTCCAAGTTGGCCAGATGCTCCGCACCAGCACTGGGACCCATGTCCAGATCACTGCAGTCAGCCACTACACCAAGCGCCAGCGCACGCATGATCTCACCATCGAGGACATCCATGCGTACTATGTGCTGGCTGGACAGACTCCAATACTCGTTCACAATTGCAA
The DNA here is from genome assembly GCF_965341775.1 of Streptomyces sp. bgisy159. GTDB lineage: Bacteria > Actinomycetota > Actinomycetes > Streptomycetales > Streptomycetaceae > Streptomyces. Next base: position 148,160 of record NZ_CBDQZH010000009.1, read on the forward strand.
CGTTGCGTTGGGTCAGAAGGCTGAAGGCACCTACGAGTGGGCCGAAAAGCAGGGCTACAAGCACTTCGGGAAAGTGGAAGGCTGGCAAGGGCCGGTGGAGGCAGCGATCAGGGATACCAAAAATACTCTTCACGTGAACATGAAGGGAGTTGGGTCTTTCGCTGACGCTGCGAGGGACGGGCTTACCGCAGGGCACCCGTATGCCACAGATATCGAGATGGGTATGATTGCAAGGTCTGTGGTTCATGGCGGACGTTCGTGGGACAGTATCAAGTTCTATCGGCCAGGTAAGGGCGGTTCTCTCGTTGAATTCCCAGTGCCGGAACCTGACTGGGGTTCGTTCGGTAGAATTCGTCCCTACATAGATTGAGTTTGTGGACGGGGTAGTGTTGATGGGAATGATCAACTTCGATCTCTATCCGGAGATTCGGGATGCTGGCTCGCTATCTTCGGCCATGGCTGAAGTGGCAGATAAAGTCGGCCTCGATTTGGCCGGAGTGTGCAGTCAATCCGAGGGTGGGTCCGGCGTGATCTCCACCGCGCAGGTGGATTCAAGTCGTGGAAAAATCTTGGTGTGGCTCGACGAGTCCACAAGGACATTCTTTGTTGGCGTCCAAGAGGGCCGGTTTGTCTGGGCTGAAGGTGCCACCGATGATCTCGCTGCTCTGGTTGCTGCGTCGGTGGCGTGGCGTGATGGCATGTCGGTAGGTGAGTTCGCAGAGAATTTTCCTTTCATGGTGCTTACGCGACTCGCTAGGGAGCGGGAGGCGGGTGATCCGGTGCGGGCCCAGTGGGACTGGCTTCTGAATTCGGAAATATTTGAAGACGAGCGACCTCTTGTGGAGGCCGCTCACGCCGAGTATCGCCTCCGTCGATTGTTCCCGAATTTGAGCCATGGGACATTGCGGCTCAGTGCGAATTTTGGAGTGCAGGGATCGCGCGAGATTCACATCAAACCTCTGGATAGCGGTCGCTATCGTGTCGAAGATACTTCAGTGCCTGGTTCGTCTTTCGTCGCTGGCGGCTTGATGGAGGCGGTCGTATCCGCCGCCGAGTTTCTTGAGCGAGGACCAGATTTGGAATGAGGTGGCTTCCTTTGTTTCATTCGCCGCCTTCCGCAGGATCTCGCGCTCTTCCTTCAGCTCGCGGACCTTCTTGCGCAGAGCGGCGTTCTCCGCCTCCAACGGTGTCGGCGGCTCGGTCGGCACCTCCGCCCGGCGCCCCCGCGGCCGGCTCGCACCAGCGGCGCGGACCCAGTTCCGCAGGGTCTCGGGGTTGATCCCCAGATCGGCGGCGACCTGCCTGATCGTCGCCTCGGGCCGCGACCGGTACAGCGCGACCGCGTCCGCCTTGAACTGCGGCGGATAGTTCTTCACGACCACGAGATGTCCGCTCTCAGATCCTCAGGATCCAGTGTCAAGGCCCCCCACCGCTGCCCCCCGCCCCACCCCGCCGGCTGGAACCACACGTCGCCGTAGCCGTTGTCGGTCAGGGTCGTGTCGGGGTCGATGGCGGGGCGGATGGTGCCGTCGGAGGGGATCAGGAAGGTGAGGTTGCGTCCGTTGCGGCCGTAGACCGAGGAGCAGGTCCAGATGCCGGCGCCCCGGTCGGTGGACCCGCGGCTGTCCAGGCAGTAGGCGGGGTCGGCGTACGACTGGAGGACGCCGAGGTCGGCGTCGTAGCGCCAGCGCTGGCTGGGGGAGGCGGAGCAGGGGACGGTGACGACGTCCGTGCCGTTGGTGAAGTCGCCGGCGACCTCCAGGCAGCGGCCCGTGGTGAGGTTCACGACCTGGGCGTAGGCGGCGCCGGGCGGGTAGGTCGGGGCCGGCTGGGGCTTCGGGGTCGGTTTCGGGGTCTTCGGGGGCGCGGTGGGCGTGCGGGCCGGGGTGGGGGGAGGGGTGGGGGTCGGGGTAGGGGATGTGGCGGTGCGTGAGGGAGACGGAGAAGGTGACGGAGAGGCCGGTGCGGGGGACGGCTGGGGTGGCGGGACCGTGACCGGGGGGAGGGGGCGAGGGGTGGCCGCCACCGTGTCCGTCGCGGGGTCGGTCGGGGCGTCCCCGGGGGTGAGGAGAAGCAGCAGGGGGGCCAGGGCCACGCCCAGTGCCGCCGAGGCCAGGACGAAGCGGCGGGGTGGGGGCCAGGCCGTCGCGGGCGTCTGCTCCCGGAGCGGTGTCGGGAGCGGCGGGGGAGTGGTGGCCGGCGTCGACGGGTGTTCGCTGCCCGCGACCGCTGCAGCGGCCGTACGCCGCTCCGCCGCGTACGCCGTCCCCGCCCAAGGCAGCAGGCCCTCCGCCAGGGTCGCGGCCGGGGCGTCCCGCAGGGCGCACTGTTCCTCGTACGCGGCCGTGCAGTGGGGACAGTGGGCCTTGTGGGACGTGAGGTCGGCGCTGTGGCGGGGGGTGTCGGGACGGACGGACTCCTCGATGAGGCGGTGGAAGTCGGCGCAGTCCGGGTCGGGGGAGGCGGTGAGGCGCAGGCGGAGGGCGGTGCGGGCCAGGGTCTGCAAGGCCGGGGCGACGCCGGGGGTGATGTCCTCGGGGGGCAGCCCGAGGAAGGCCGCCGTACGGGGGGCGGGCTCCCGCTCGACCAGGCCGTACCAGAGCAGGGCCTGGGTGCGGGAGGAGAGGCTGCGGAAGGCGGGGAGGAGGGGCGGGGTGGGGACGGGGGTGGTGACCACGGCCGTGTTGAGGGACGCGGCCCGGTCGTCGCCGGCCCAGTCGGCGGCCAGTCGGCAGGACAGCAGGAGGAGGTGGTGGCGCCAGGGGAGCCCGGGGTCGTTGCCGTGGGCCGTCTCCCGGGCCGCCAGGGCGAAGGCGCGGGCCGCGAGACCGCGGGCCGCCGTCTCGCCCACCGTGCAGAGCCGCGCGTAGTCGAGCAGGTACGGCTCGTGCCGCTCGCGCAGCTCCCGCAGCGCCGGGTACGCCAGCGCGGGCGCCGCCCGCAGCAGCTCGGCGAGACGCGTGTCGGGGGCACCGGACATGGACGGTCCGCCGATTCGGCCGCTCGCGTCGGCACGGGGCATGGGGGTCGCTCCTCACCTGAAACTGACCTACTGGTCGGTCTGGGGTGGGGTGACCATAGTGGCGCAGAACACGTTTGGGGAGGTTTCCCGGGGTAACCGGGGCTCGGGGGAGTGCGTGTCCGGACGACCAAGAGCGGGCGGCCACCTCATCAGGTTTGCCGCCCGCGCTCTTGGTTCACACCGCTGGGCACATCACCGGCGCATCGGCATCGCCGGCACTTCGCCGGTCGCGACGCCGGGCGCCTCTCGGGGCTGTCGCCGGTCGCCCTTCGCGCCGCGGAGGGCATCGTTCGCGGGTCACCGCCCGTCGCGTAACCGGCTCCGTCGCCGGTCGCGCCCGGCGACGCCTACTCCTCCGAGATCAGCCCCTTGCGCAGCCGCCCGAGCGTCCGCGACAGCAGCCGTGAGACGTGCATCTGGGAGATGCCCAGCTCCTCGCCGATCTCGGACTGGGTCATGTTCGCCACGAAGCGCAGGGAGAGGATCTTGCGGTCGCGCGGCGGGAGTTCGGCGATGAGGGGCTTCAACGACTCGACGTACTCGATGCCTTCGAGTCCGTGGTCCTCGTAGCCGATGCGGTCGGCCAGCGCGCCCTCGGTGTCGTCCTCCTCGGGCTGGGCGTCCAGCGAGGAGGCGGTGTAGGCGTTCGAGGCGGCCATGCCCTCGACGACCTCGTCGTTCGATATGCCGAGGCGCTCGGCCAGTTCCGCGACGGTGGGGGCGCGGTCGAGCTTCTGGGCCAGTTCGTCGCCCGCCTTGGCCAGGTCGAGACGGAGTTCCTGCAGTCGCCTCGGTACCCGTACCGACCACGACGTGTCGCGGAAGAAGCGCTTGATCTCGCCGACGATGGTCGGCATCGCGAACGTGGGGAACTCGACGCCTCGGGAGAGTTCGAAGCGGTCGATCGCCTTGATCAGGCCGATGGTGCCGACCTGGATGATGTCCTCCATCGGCTCGCTGCGGGAGCGGAAGCGGGAGGCGGCGAACTTGACCAGGGCCAGGTTGAGTTCGACCAGGGTGTTGCGGACGTACGAGTATTCGTGGGTGCCTTCTTCGAGGGATTCGAGCCGCTCGAAAAGGGTCTTGGAGAGAGCCCGCGCGTCGACGGGTCCGACCTCGTCGTACGGAGGGATCTCGGGGAGTCCCTCGATGACATCGACGGGATGGATGGGATCCAGATGTTCCGGAGTGGGTGTCGACGTCGCACCGTAGGGATGCGGTGCGTCGAGCCGCGGTGACATGATGTCCTCCATCGTTCTCGGCATATGGCTGCCGAAGCCAGTACGTGCACTGCGGTGTGCGGCGCCTCCAAAGCCGGCCGTGTCGGTTACGTGTCTCTACTAGCCCTACCCGCTTTCCCGAGGTCACCGCAAGTACGATCTGTGTACTTATGTCCGTTTACGGGGGGTTGTTCGGCTGTGGAAACGCGTAACGAAGGCGTAGTGTTCGAGGGCATCAGCACGGACCGAGACGACCCCGGGAGAGAGACGGCATGGACCGCGGGACAGTCGGCAGCGCACAGTCGGGCCGGCTTCTGGTGGAGGTGCGGGAAGAGGGCTCCAGCGCCGTCGTGACGCCGGCGGGTGAGCTCGATCACCACACCGCCGAGTTGCTGCGTGAACCCCTCGACGCCTGTCTCACCAAGGGTTTCAGTCGACTGGTGATCGACTGCTCACGGCTGGAGTTCTGCGACTCCACCGGACTCAACGTGTTGCTCGGCGCACGGCTGAAGGCGGAGGCCGCAGGTGGAGGAGTGCATCTGGCGGGGATGCTGCCGGTCGTCGCCCGGGTCTTCGAGATCACCGGCGCCGACGCCGTCTTCACCGTGCACGACTCGGTCGAGGCGGCCCTCGCCGAGGAAGACGGCTGATTGTCGCGCAGGTCACTTCCCTTCCTGCACGGAGTGCCGAAAGGGGGGTGTTCCGTCGCATCCGTCGGGCAGGAGACATGCGGGCGGCGGTGTCCCGACGTGCCGACGGAACCGGACATCGGCACACACGCAAACAACGGCACAGAGCAACGGCGACGGACAGCCGTACGGAGCGGTGGCGCAGCAACCGCGACTTCTTCGATGTCCTGGACCCTTCAAAACGTGATCTTTCCATCGTGAACTGGTGAATCGGTGAGGTGAAGCGCTGATGAGCACCACCCGGCCTGTCTCGCCGGGCTCCCCGGAGCCCAGCGGCGCTTCGGGGGCATCGGCCGGCCGTCAGGTCCGCAGACTGGACTTCGACGGCGCGAGTGGCGTCGTCCCGCTGGCCCGGGACTTCGCCCGGCAGGCGTTGTACGCGTGGGGGTGGCTGCCCGCCGCCACCGCGGACCAGCGTGCCGCGGCCGAGGACGTACTGCTCGTGGTCTCCGAGCTGGTCACCAATGCCTGCCTGCATGCCGAGGGGCCGCAGGAGATGCGGCTGGGCTGCGACAACAAGGTCATCCGCGTCGAGGTCGTCGACCGCGGCAGCGGGCAGCCGGCACCCCGGACCCCGCACCGTTCCGGGCGGCCCGGGGGGCACGGCATGTTCATCGTGCAGCGGCTGTGCCTGGACTGGGGGGTCGTCCGTACGCCCGGGGTCGCCGGCAAGACCGTCTGGGCGGAGCTGGGCGCTCCGGCGTAGACCTGGGCACTTCGGCGCAGCCCCTGGCGCCCTGAGGCTGCTGTCCTGGGTGCCGCGGCGTAGATCCTGGGCGATCCGGCGTAGATCCTGGGGGCTCCGGCGTTGACCTCTGGCGCTTCGGTGAGGATTTCGGCGCCCCGGCGCAGGGAGCGGTCCGGGGCTGCCGGTGCGGGGCGCCTGAGCGGGGGCGGCCCCGCCTTCTCCGGTCCCCACGTCCTTCGGCGCCGCCCGGCGCTTCCGGCGCGCCGCTTGTCTTCCCTCCTTCGGTCCCCGGGCGTACCTTGACGGCCGATCTGATGTGCCGTCAGGAAGGCGGCCGGGCAAGGGACACCGCGGGAGTGAGGGGACGGACCGTGTCGAAGCACAAGCGAGGCGCCGCGCTGGCGTCGGCCGCCGCCCTGGCCGGGGCCGCCGTCCTGACGGCCGCGCCGGGCGCCCGGGCCGAGGTCGTCGACGTCAACTACCACTGTGAGACGCCCATCGGCGACAAGAGCGCCGTGTCGCCCATCGACATCAAGGGCGTCAGGAGCGGCTCCGGCTACCGCATCACCATGTCCTGGCAGAAGGGTGTCTCCTCCAGCCCCGTCGAACTGGGCAAGGGCGCGATGAACCCGAGCGCCACCATCAAGCTGGGCGGCGCCGACAGCGGCACGCTGAACGTCACCGGCCCGGCCAACCAGGCGGCCATCCCCGCCGACACCCCCATCAAGATCAGCGATCTGAGCGGCACCTACACCCCGAAGAAGAGCGGCAAGGTCACCTTCACGGCCGGCGTGCTGACCATCAAGGCCCTCGGCACGACCACCACCTGCACGCCCACCAACAGCCCCGGCCCGTCCCTCACTCTCGACGTGACGGCGGCCGGCGGTGGCGGGGGCGGTGACACCCCGTCAAAACCCGGCTCCGGCAACGAAAGCGCAGGCGGCCAGGGCTCCGGCGGCCAAGCCTCCGGCAACCGGCTCCCGCGGACCGGCCCCGAGGACTCCGCCGTCGCCCTCGCCACCCTCGGCGGCACGGTCCTCCTCGCGGGCGCGGCCGGCGCCCTGTGGCTGAGCCGCCGCCGGCCCGCCCGCAACGAGCCCGCCCCCGGCAGCCCCACCCGCCGCTGACCCGGGCACTGCTGACCCGAGTACAGCCCGCCCGAGTACAGCCGACCCGAGCACTGCCGACCCGAGCACTGCGGATACGACCGCCGGAGCCGCCGATGCCGTACGCCGTCGCCGTCCGTGTCCTGCTGCCGGCCCTGCCGCTGCTGCTGGGCGCCGCCCCGCCGCTCGCGGAGACCGGGGGCGGCTGGTCGGCCGCGCCCTCCGGTGGCGGACGCCCCTCCTTCTACGCCGAGGGCACCCCCGGAACGGTTCTGCAGGACACCGTCGCCGTCACCAACCCGGACGACCACCCGCTCGCCGTCCGCCTGTCCGGCACCGGCCCGCCCCTCGTCTTCGCCGACCCGGCACCGCGCGTCCCGGCCCGCACCCGCGCCGAGATCCCCTTCACGGTCACGGTCCCGGCGGACGCGGCACCAGGTGACCGCACGGGCAGCGTGGTCGTACGGGACGCGCAGGGCCGGGAGGCGACGGTACGGTTGTTGCTGCGGGTCGGCGGACCGAAGCTGGCCGCGCTCAGCGTGGAGCAGGCGGCCGTGGGTGCCGACGGCATCACGTACACGCTGGTCAACCGGGGTACGACCGCACTCGCACCGCACCTCGCCGTACGGGCCGACGGCGTCCTGGGCCCCGTCCTCGACCGCGCCGAGCGCCCCTTGCCGGTGATCGTGCCCCCGGGCGGCCGGCTGCGGCTGACCGAGCCCTGGCCGGACCGCCCGGTGCTGGACGCCGTCACCGTACGCCTGACCGTGACCGCCCCCGGTGGTGCCCGCGCCACGGCCGACGCGTCGGCGACCTTCGTCCCGTGGGGCGCGGTGGCGGGTACGGCGGCGGGAGCGGCGGCGCTCGTGGGTGCGGCCGCTTCGCTACGGCGACGGGGACGCCGCAGGCGGGGAGCCGACCGCGCGCCCGCGCACGCCATGCTCACCGGACCGCCCGCGCCCCCCGGACCGCCCGCGCCCCCCGGACCGCCCGGACCGCCCGGACCGACCGAGCCGTCCGTGCCCGGACCGCCCGCGCCGACGACACCGACCTCGCCGCAGGAACCGTCTGCGCCGGCCGGACCGCTCCGGCCGGCGCCCGCACCGACGGGAGCCCCGAAGTGAAGCCGCGGGTCAGGGCCAGGCCGTCGAGGCGGCTGCTTCTGCCGCTGCTGGTGTCCCTCCTGGCCGTGCTCCCCCTGCTCCCTCTGTCCCCCCTGACCGGCCCGGCGTCGGCGGCCGAAGCCGGGCCGGTCGTGACCGTCGCCCCCACCCAGGCCGGCGTCGGCGGCTCGGTCACCGTCAGGGGCAGCGGCTGGCGGCCCCGCACCCTGGTGATGTTGCTGATCTGCGGACAGTCGGTGCCGGCCCGGGGCGTGATCGGCGGCACCAACTCCTGTGCCAACGCGGACGGCCGGGCCGTCACCACGGACGCCGACGGCCGGTTCAGCCACCGCCTCCCCGTCGCCGAACCGCCGGTGCCCTGTCCCTGCGTGGTCCACGCGGCCACCGCGACCGGCGAGCGGGCACGGGCCGACGCCGTGTTCCAGGTGGCCGGGCACCCCGTGGCGGCGCTGCCCCCGCCCTCCGCCGGCCGGTTGCGGATGCTGTCCCCGCCCCGGCTGGAGGGCTCCGGCTCCCTGCTCACCTGGTTCGGGGCGCCCCCGGCCCGCACCCTGGTCCTCACCGTGGGCAACGTCGGCACCGAGCCGCTGAAGGACTTGGTCTTCCAGGTCGGCACCGCCCACGGCGTGTTCGCCCCGCAGTGGGAGGAGCGGCGCTGGCGCGGCACCCTGGCCCCCGGCAAGAAGGCCCGCGTCGAACTGCCGGTCGAACTGTCCGCCGGGGCGCACGGCGACTACACGGTCTCCGTCCGGTACGGCGGGAAGGTCCTCGCCCGGCAGCCGTGGGGCGTCGGCCGGCCGTGGGGCGTCACCGTGTTCTGGGTGCTGCTGTGCCTGGTGGTCCCGGTGGGGGTGTTCCGTGCCGGGATGGCGGTGGTGGACCGGGTACGTCCCCGGGGCCCCGCGCGACCCGCCGTCACCCGACGTTTCCCCGCCCGGGGTCCTACCCCGCCTCCCCCGGCCCCGCCTCTCGCCGAGCGGCGACCCGCCGAGCAACTCCTCCCCGAGCAGCCTCTCCCTCACCCGAGCTCCACCCCGAGCTCCACCCCGAGCCCCGACCCCGGCCTCACCCCGAGGCCGCTCGCCGCCGTACGCCGCCTCACCGCGCCCGCCGTACGCGGGGCCACCGCGCTCGCCGTACGCCTGACCGGCCGCAGGAACCCCCGCCCATCCGAACCCGCACCGGCACCGGCACCCACCCGCACCCCGACCCTGCCGTGGTTCACCCCGGACACCGATCCGGGCCCGGCGGGGCGGCTCTCCGCACCGCACGAAGACGACCGCCCGACGCGTCGCACGACCCCCACGACGCCCGGCAGGAAGGGAACCCCCACGTGAGCGAGCGCGAGAGAGCCACCCCCGGCCCGGTCCCCGGCCCAGCCACCGGCCCCGCCCGAGGCCCAGCCACCGCCCCAGGCCCCGCACCCCTCCCCGAGCGTCCTCCCGGACGCGCCCCCGGACGTGCTCCCCGACGCGCTCCGGAACGTGCCTCCGGCCGCCCTCCCCTCCCCAGAGGCCTGGCCGCCGTCACCGCCGCCGCCCTGGCCGTCGGCACGGCAGCCCTGCTCGGCCTGGCCACCGGACCGGCCCAGGCCGCCGAGGTGTCGTACGCCACCCACTGCGTGCCGCCCGCCGGCATCCCCCCGGTGGACGGCACCACGAAGGTCGACATCACCGTTCCGGCCACGGCGAAGGTGGGCGAGACCGTCGACATCGTCTGGAAGTTCACCCGGCCCGCGTCCAGGAACCCGGACATCATCGATCTCCCGGCCGACTCGGTGCAGCCCTCCGGCACCCTCCGGGCGGCCGGCGCGCAGACCACCGACATCGCGCTGCGGGGGCCCCGGAAGAACCCCCCGATCCCCAAGGGCGCCCAGATGGTGCTGTCGGACATGAGGGGCACGCTGGAGCTGACGGCGGCGGGCCGGGTGACGCTGACCCCGGACGCGTACGTCGTCAACGCGATGGGCACGAACACGACCTGCTCACCGACCGAGCCGGTGGCGCCGGCGGCGACGATCACGGTGACGGCCGGGGACGGCGGCCCGACGAGCCAGTCCCCGACGGCGTCGCAGCCGCCCTCCTCCTCGCCCCCGTCGTCCTCCTCGCCCTCGGCGCCGCCGTCGGGTTCGCCGCCCCCGTCGCCGTCGAGCCGCCCCAGCCCGTCACCCGGCGACACCGGCGGGCAGACCGACTTCACCGGCAAGGTCGTGGACGTGCCGTACACCTGCCAGTCGCCCCTCGGCGAGAAGAAGGCGACGTCGCCGGTCCAGATCGACGCCAGGAAGAGCGGCGGTGGTTACGACCTCACCGTGCGGTTCAGGAAGTCGGTGATGAACAGCCCCGCCGACATCCCGGCGAACTCCGTCGAACCGTCGATGGAGGTGGCGCTGGGCGGCGCCGACTCCGGCACCGTCCACGTCGAGGGCCCGGCGAACGCCCGGCCGGTCAAATCGGGGGAGCCGATCGAGATTCCCGACCTCAAGGGCACTTACAGGCCGGGCGCGACCGGCGTCTCCACCCTCTCCCCGGGCGTCCTCACCATCAACGCCCTGGGCACGACGACGACCTGCGCACCCGACCGCACGGCCGTCTCCCTGACTCTGGACACCACCGAACAGGCGAGCGGCGCCTCCGGCGGCAGCGGTTCCTCCGGGGCCGGCGGTTCCTCCGGCGGTACGTCCACCGGCGGCGGCCTGGCCGACACCGGCTCCGGCGACCACGGTGCCCTCAAGGCCCTGGGGCTGGTCGCGGGCACCACCGTCCTCCTGGGAGCGGCCGTCTTCACGTACATGCCCCGTCGCCGGGCCAGGTGACCTGCCCGCCGGCGGCCGCCCACGAACAGGGGAAGGCCGTCGCGCCCCACCGGGGTGCGACGGCCTTCACGGCCCTGCCGACGGCGGACGTCAGTGAACGTCGCCCATGAGTTCCTTGACCTTCTTGCGGTACATCCACACGGCCGCACCCGCGACGACCGCGAGCACCGCCTCCAGCGCCACGACCCCCATCCGGTTGAGGTCGACCTCGGCGATGGACAGCAGACCGGTCGTCGCGTCACCGGCGGTGACCGCCAGGAACCAGACGCCCATCATCTGCGAGGCGTACTTCTGCGGCGCCATCTTGGTGGTGACGGACAGGCCCACCGGGGAGATCGTCAGCTCACCGAGCGTCTGCACGAAGTAGATCGCGGCCAGCCACAGCGCGGCGGCCTTGTGCCCGCCCTCGGCGATCGACAGCGGCGCCAGGAAGAGGAAGAAGGAGGCGCCGATCAGGACGAGGCCCATCGTGAACTTGACCGCGGTGCTCGGCTCCTTGCCGCGCCGGGCCAGCGCCAGCCAGGCCCAGGCGAACACGGGGGCCAGCGCCATGATCATGACGGGGTTGACCGACTGGTACCAGGAGACCGGGAACTCCCAGCCGAAGACCGAGTTCTCCGCCGAGGACTCGGCGAACAGCGACACGGTCGAGCCGCCCTGGTCGTAGATCATCCAGAACACGGCCGCGGCGACGAAGAACCAGATGTAGGCGGTCAGCTTGGACTGCTCCGCGCGGTCCAGCTCCTTGTCCCGCTTCATCCGGGCGATGACCAGGACCGGGATGACCAGGCCGGCGATCGTGATCGGGACCAGCAGCCAGTTCAGGGTGTAGACGCCGGAGACGCCCACGACGAGGTAGAAGACCGCGGCGACGGCGGCCCAGAAGGCGGCCTTGCGCAGGGTCGCCGCCTTCTCCGGGGCGGTCAGCGGGGTCGGGACGACGTCCGACCGGCTGTCCAGGTGGCGGCCGCCGAGCAGGAACTGGGTGAGGCCCAGCGCCATGCCGAGGGCGGCGAGCGCGAAGCCCAGGTGCCAGTTGACGTTCTCACCGACGGTGCCGATGGCCAGCGGGGCGGCGAAGGCACCGAGGTTGATGCCGATGTAGAAGACCGTGAAGCCACCGTCGCGGCGCGGGTCCTCCGGGCCGTCGTAGAGGTGGCCGACCATCGTCGAGATGTTGGCCTTGAGCAGTCCGGAACCGATCGCGACCAGACCGAGGCCCCCGTAGAAGGTGCCGGCCCACGGCAGGGCCAGGGTCAGATGGCCGAGCATGATGATCGCGCCGGCGACGGCGACGGTCTTGCGCGGGCCGAGCACGCGGTCCGCGAACCAGCCACCGGGCAGGGCGAGCAGGTACACCAGGGACAGGTACACCGAGTAGATCGCGGTCGCCGTGCCCGCGCTCAGGTGCAGGCCGCCCGGAGCAACCAGGTACAGCGGGAGCAGGGCCTTCATGCCGTAGTAGGAGAACCGCTCCCACATCTCGGTCATGAAGAGGGTGGCCAGACCGCGGGGGTGGCCGAAGAAGGCTTTGTCGGGGCCGGGGGTGCCCGGCTGGACCGAGTCCTTCGTCAGGCTGGTCGCCATGTCGTTCCTTGCTGGTCGGGACGCGCGAGTGGAGCGACGCGCGCCCGGTGGGGCGGCCGGCACCGGCGCGATCGGCCCGTCCGCCCCACGCCCGGGGGGAGTCCGCTCCGACCGGGTCGGGGAGCGGGGACGGCGACCACCGGGATCCACGCCCTTGCGCATGTCGTCGCGCATGAGGCCCGGCCACAGGTCATTCCTTTCGAGGCCGGCCTCGGCCGGCCCGCACACAAAAGAGACCTTCAGCGTCAAGTCGTCGCCAAAGGTCCCTGCGGTGCTACAGGCGTTGTTTCACCATACGGCAGGACAGTGCCGGATATGGAAGCACTTGAGAGATGGATCACAGGCGATCAAGGAGCCAGATGCATGGGCTCCAAGGTCCATATCCGGTACCACCATGGAAACCATAGGTCTGGACCACTCTCGGTGACCAATCGGGCGCCTCGTCGGAGGGCGGCTTGTCCGGTGTGTCCCTCGGTAAGAATCCGGCTCAGCGATCACACCTCGGCCGAATGGCGCCGCGGACTACCATCGGCTCATGACCCGTGTACTGCTCGCCGAGGACGACGCGTCCATCTCGGAGCCGCTGGCCCGCGCACTGCGCCGCGAAGGGTACGAGGTCGAGGTGCGCGAGGACGGACCGGCCGCGCTCGACGCCGGGATGCAGGGCGGCATCGACCTGGTGGTGCTGGACCTGGGCCTGCCCGGCATGGACGGCCTGGAGGTGGCCCGCCGGCTGCGCGCCGACGGCCACACCGTGCCCATCCTGATCCTGACCGCGCGGGCCGACGAGGTCGACACCGTGGTCGGTCTGGACGCGGGCGCCGACGACTACGTCACCAAGCCGTTCCGCCTCGCCGAACTGCTCGCCCGGGTGCGGGCCCTGCTGCGGCGCGGCTCCACCGAGCCCCAGCAGCCGCCCGCCACCCACGGGGTGCGGATCGACGTCGAGTCGCACCGGGCGTGGATGGGCGACGAGGAACTCCAGCTGACCGCCAAGGAGTTCGACCTGCTGCGGGTGCTGGTGCGCGACGCCGGCCGGGTCGTCACCCGCGACCAGCTGATGCGTGAGGTCTGGGACACCACCTGGTGGTCCTCCACCAAGACCCTCGACATGCACATCTCCTGGCTGCGCAAGAAGCTCGGCGACGACGCGGCCAACCCGCGGTACATCGCCACCGTCCGCGGCGTGGGCTTCCGCTTCGAGAAGAGCTGAGCGCAGACAGGGCCGGAAGGCCGCAGGACCTGACCCGGAGAGCCGTTCCGTGCGTCGTCGACTCATCCAGTCCACCCTCGCCGTCGTGCTGGTGGTGATCGCCGTCTTCGGGATCTCCCTCGTCATCGTCGAGACCCGGACCATCAGCAGCAGCGCCCAGGAGCGGGTGGACTCCGAGGCGGTACGCCTCGTCGGCATCGTGGACAGCCGCCTCCTCGGGCACGAGGACGTGACCGCCGAGCTGCTGCGCGAGCAGGTCACCGAGGACCGGTACGCGGTCGTCCGCATCCCCGGCCGGGACCCCATCGAACTCGGCACCGAACCCGGCGGCGAGGTCATCCACGCCGAGGAGCGCGGCGAGGGCGGCGAGACCGTACGGGTCGAGGAACCGCGGTCCGCGGTCACCCGGGAGGTCGGCCGCACCCTGCTGATCATCGGGCTGGTGGCCCTGCTCGCGGTGGTCGCCGCCGTACTGCTCGCCGTCCGGCAGGCCAACCGCCTCGCCTCCCCGCTGACCGACCTCGCCGAGACCGCCGAACGCCTCGGCTCCGGCGACCCGCGCCCCCGCCACAAGCGCTACGGCGTCCCCGAGCTGGACCGGGTCGCCGACGTGCTGGACTCCTCCGCCGAGCGGATCGCACGCATGCTGACCGCCGAGCGCAGGCTCGCCGCCGACGCCTCCCACCAGCTCCGCACACCGCTGACCGCGCTGTCCATGCGGCTGGAGGAGATCACCCTCACCGACGACCCGGACACCGTGAAGGACGAGGCGAACGTCGCGCTGGCCCAGGTGGAGCGGCTGACGGACGTCGTCGAGCGGCTGCTGACCAACTCCCGCGACCCGCGCACCGGCTCGGCCGTCACCTTCGACCTCGACGAGGTCATCCAGCAGCAGCTAGCCGAGTGGCGGCCGGCCTACCGCAGCGCGGGCCGGGCCATCGTCAGCTCCGGCAAGCGGCACCTGAGGGCGGTGGGCACGCCCGGCGCGGTCGCCCAGGTCCTGGCCGCGCTGATCGAGAACTCGCTGATGCACGGCGGCGGCACCGTCGCGCTGCGTACCCGGGTCACCGGCAACCAGGCGGTCATCGAGGTCACCGACGAGGGGCCCGGCGTCCCCGCCGACCTCGGTGCGCGGATCTTCGAACGGGCGATCAGCGGCCGCAACTCGACCGGCATCGGACTCGCGGTCGCCCGCGACCTGGCGGAGGCGGACGGCGGGCGGCTGGAGATGCTGCAGGCCCAGCCGCCGGTGTTCGGCCTGTTCCTGTCGCGGACGCCGCCGCGGAAGTCGGAGCAGCAGGAACAGACGGTCAGGTAGCCGTCGGGCCAGGCAGCCGTCGGGCCAGGCAGCCGTCGGGCCAGGCAGCCGTCGGGCCAGGCAGCCGACGGGCCGGGCAGTCGTCGGCCCGCGGCCCCGCTGTCCCGAGCCGACCGCCTCAGGAAGTCGTCCGGGTCAGGAAGTCATCCGGGTCAGGAAGTCGTCCGGGTCAGGTACTCGTGCGGCTGCTGCTGGGCGGGGGCGGCCGGCCGGACGCCCGTGGACGACCGCGTCCCCGGCGCGGCAGCCTCCGCTTCCGGCCGCGCTCCCGGCCCTGCCTCCGCCTCCCGCACCGGCAGCGCCCGGAACACCCACGAGCGGTAGGACCAGAAGCGGAACAGCGTCGCCACACCGATGCCGAGGAACTTGAAGATGTTGTTCTGCAGCGGGGTGTCCCAGCCGAATCCGTACGTCGCCGCGAAGAGCAGCCCGTTCTCGATCACCAGGCCGACCCCGCTGAACAGCAGGAACAGCGCGAGCTCGCGGGTGCGGCCGCTCTTGTCGCGGTCACGGTAGGTGAAGTAGCGGAACCCGATGTAGTTGAAGACGATCGCCACGACCGTGGCGATGACACCGGCCCGCACGACCTGCAGGTCGGTCGTGTGCCGCACCAGGTTGAAGACGCCCAGGTTGACCAGGACGCCGGCCCCGCCCACGGCGCCGAACTTGGCGACTTCGTGCGCAAGGCGGCGCAGCCCCGAGGAACCATGTCCCATGGTCGTACAGGCCCCCGTCCGGGTCGCGGATGCGTCAACCCAGCCATGCTAACCATCCACGTTCGAGGATTTCCTGTGGTCGCTCTCATGGCCACCGAGGCGGAATCCTCCCCTCCGGCGGCGGCCGATACCCTAGGGGCGTGACGTTCCCGGTAGTCGGCATGGTCGGCGGTGGCCAGCTCGCTCGTATGACACACGAGGCGGGCATCCCGCTCGGCATCAGGTTCAAGCTCCTCAGTGACACCCCACAGGACTCGGCGGCCCAGGTGGTGAACGATGTCGTCGTCGGCGACTATCGCGACCTGGACACCCTGCGCGAGTTCGCCAGGGGGTGCGATGTGATCACCTTCGATCACGAACACGTACCCACCGAGCACCTGCGGGCGCTGGAGGCGGACGGCATCCCCGTCCGCCCCGGCCCCGACGCGCTGGTGCACGCCCAGGACAAGGGAGTGATGCGCGCGAGGCTCGACGCGATCGGCATCCCCTGCCCGCGCCACCGCATCGTGAGCGATCCGCGGGACGTGGCGGCCTTCGCGGCGGAGGGCCTGGCGGACGGCGCCGAGGGTGACGGCTTCCCCGTGGTCCTCAAGACCGTCCGCGGCGGCTACGACGGCAAGGGCGTGTGGGTCGTCGACAGCGCCGAGGAGGCCGCCGAGCCGTTCAAGGCGGGCGTCCCGGTCCTCGCGGAGGAGAAGGTCGACTACGTCCGCGAACTCGCCGCCAACGTCGTGCGCTCCCCGCACGGCCAGGCCGTCGCCTACCCGGTCGTGGAGTCGCGACAGGTCGACGGCGTGTGCGACACGGTCATCGCCCCCGCGCCCGGCCTCGACGAGGCGCTCGCGCTGCGGGCCGAGGAGATGGCCCTGACCATCGCCAGGGAACTGGGCGTCGTCGGCCACCTCGCCGTCGAGCTGTTCCAGACCCGCGACGGCCGCATCCTCGTCAACGAACTGGCGATGCGCCCCCACAACTCCGGCCACTGGACCCAGGACGGCGCGATCACCTCGCAGTTCGCCAACCACGTCCGGGCCGTCCTCGACCTCCCCCTCGGCGACCCGCGCCCGCGCGCCCCGTGGACGGTCATGGTCAACGTCCTCGGCGGCGACTACCCCGACATGTACTCCGCGTACCTGCACTGCATGGCCCGCGACCCCAAGCTCAAGATCCACATGTACGGCAAGGACGTGAAGCCCGGCCGCAAGGTCGGCCACGTCAACACCTACGGCGACGACCTGGACGACGTGCTGGAGCGCGCCCGTCACGCAGCCGGCTACCTCAGAGGAACGATCACGGAATGAGCCCTGTAGTTGGCATCGTCATGGGGTCGGACTCCGACTGGCCCGTCATGGAGGCCGCCGCCAAGGCGCTCGACGAGTTCGAGATCGCCTACGAGGTCGACGTCGTCTCGGCGCACCGGATGCCGCGCGAGATGGTCGCCTACGGCGAGCAGGCCGCGGACCGGGGGCTCAAGGTGATCATCGCGGGCGCCGGCGGCGCCGCCCACCTGCCCGGGATGCTCGCCTCCGTCACGCCCCTGCCGGTCATCGGCGTGCCCGTGCCGCTGAAGTACCTCGACGGCATGGACTCCCTGCTGTCGATCGTGCAGATGCCGGCCGGTGTGCCCGTCGCCACCGTCTCGGTCGGCGGCGCCCGCAACGCCGGTCTGCTGGCCGCCCGGATCCTCGCCGCCCATGACGAGGACCTGCTCGGCCGGATGCGCGACTTCCAGCAGGACCTGAACGACCAGGCCACCGAGAAGGGCAAGCGGCTGCGCGCCAAGGTCGAGGGCGCGGGCGGCGGTTTCGGCTTCGGGACGTGACGGCCGCCATGACCTCACTCGACGAGGCGCGGGAACTGCTGCGCGAGTTCCCCGTCGTCGACGGCCACAACGACCTGCCCTGGGCGCTGCGCGAGCAGGTCCGCTACGACCTCGACGCCCGCGACATCGCCGTACGGCAGGACGCGCACCTGCACACCGACCTGCCCCGGCTGCGCGCGGGCGGGGTCGGCGCGCAGTACTGGTCGGTGTACGTGCGGTCGGACCTCCCCGACCCGGTTCCGGCGACCCTGGAGCAGATCGACTGCGTACGGCAGCTGATCGACCGGCATCCCGGGCAGCTGCGGGCCGCGCTGACCGCCGCCGACCTGGAGGCGGCGCGCGCGGAGGGGCGGATCGCCTCCCTGATGGGCGCGGAGGGCGGGCACTCCATCGCCGGCTCCCTCGGCACCCTGCGCGGTCTGTACGCGCTCGGCGTGCGGTACATGACGCTCACCCACAACGACAACGTGGCCTGGGCGGACTCCGCGACCGACGAGCCGAAGGTCGGCGGGCTGTCCGCCTTCGGCCGGGAGGTCGTGCGGGAGATGAACCGGCTCGGCATGCTCGTCGACCTCTCCCACGTGGCCGCCACGACCATGCGGGACGCGCTGGACACCACGTCGGCGCCGGTGATCTTCTCCCACTCGTCGGCCCGCGCGGTGTGCGACCACCCGCGCAACATCCCGGACGACGTGCTGGAGCGGCTGCCCGCCAACGGCGGCATGGCGATGGTGACGTTCGTGCCGAAGTTCGTGCTGCGGGCCGCCGTGGACTGGACGGCCGCCGCCGACGAGAACATGCGCGCCCACGGCTTCCACCACCTGGCCACCACCCCGGAGGCCATGGCGGTGCACCGCGCCTTCGAGGAGGCGCACCCGCGCCCGGTCGCCACCGTCGCCACGGTCGCCGACCACCTCGACCACATGCGCGAGGTCGCGGGCGTCGACCACCTCGGCATCGGCGGGGACTACGACGGTACGGCCTTCACCCCGGACGGCCTGGCCGACGTCTCCGGCTACCCGAACCTGCTCGCGGAACTGCTGGAGCGCGGCTGGTCGCGCGCCGACCTCGCCAAGCTGACCTGGCGCAACGCGGTGCGGGTGCTGGGCGCGGCGGAGGACGTGGCCCGCGAGCTGCGGGCGACGCGGGGGGCGTCGAACGCGACGATCGAGTCGCTGGACGGCGGCTGAGCGGCCCGGGGGCGCCCGGGGGTGCGGGGTGCCCGGGGGTGCGGCGAGTCGTGCGCGCCCGGCCGCGCGACCGGGGCCGGTAGCCCCGGTCCGGCGTGCGGGGTCCGGTGTGGGTGAGCGGCGTGCGCCGCCCGGCGTGGGGCGAGCGGCCTCCACGGCCCGGCGCGTGCGGATCCGTATGCGCGCTCCGGTGTGCGCCGTCGGCGGCCCCGGTCCAGCGTGCACGACCCGGTGTGCGCGGCCCGGTGTATGTGGGCGGCGTGCGCTGTCCGGCGTGCGGGGCTGGGTGTGCGCCGCCCGGCGGCCTCCGGTCCGGCGTGCGGGGCCCGGTGCGCGCGGTCCGGTGTGCTGGAGGGGCGTGCGCGGGAGATGGCGCGCGCGGTCCGGTGTGCTGGAGGGGCGTGCGTGCGCGGTGTGTGCGCCCGGCGCGAGGGGGCGACCCGGCGCACGCCGGGTCGCGCGAGCCCGGCGTACGGACGACGCGGTCCGGCGCGGGGCACCCGAACGCACCGTCCGGCGGGTGACCCGCCCGCCTCCGTGCGACGGTGATGCGTACTGCTGATCGCCCAGCGCAGACCATGCCGCCGATCACGACGTACGGAGACCGCCATGGCCGACCTCCAGGACGAACTGCACACCGCGCCCGAGGTCGGCGAGCGGCCGCTGGACGGCCCCTTCCCGGAGCCACAGGGCCCGGACCTGGCGGGGCCCGGCGTCGACGAGCCCGTGGGCGACCCCCTGGACCGCGCGCACGCCCTGCTCGCCGCCCACCCCATCGCCGACGGCTACAGCGGGTTGCCCTGGGCGCTGCGCCATCTGCCCTGGTACGACCTTCAGGCCGGGGAGACCGCCGTCGACACGGACGTCCCCCGGCTGCGCGAGGGCCATGTCGCGGCGCTGTTCTGGTCCCTGCACCTGCCCGAGGGACTGGTCGCGAACCGGGCCGTCGGCGCCACCCTGGAGCAGCTGGACCTGGTCCGCTCGGTGATCAAGGCGCACCCCGAGGGGCTGCGGCTGGCCCGTTCGGCGGGGCAGGTCATCGACGCCCGCAACTGCGGCCGGGTCGCGGTGCTGCTGGGTCCGGCCGCGGCGCCCGCTCTGGACGACTCCCTGGGCATCCTGCGCGTCCTGCACTCGCTGGGACTGCGCGTCCTCACCCTGGCCGGGACCTCCTGGGCGAGCGAGGCGGGACTGACCCGGTTCGGCGAGGAGGTCGTCCGCGAGATGAACCGGCTCGGGGTGCTCGCCGACCTCTCCGGCGCATCCGACGCCACCATCGCCCGTACGCTGGTGCTGTCCAAGGCGCCGGTGCTGTGCACCCGCTCCGCCGCCCGCGCGCTGCGGCCCCACCCGGACAACCTGCCCGACGACCTGCTCACCGAGCTGGGCGCGGCCAAGGGCCTGTGCATGGTCCCGCTGACCGCGGAGCAGACCGGGCCGGGCATCCGTGACGTCGCCGACCACCTGGACCACGTCCGCGCCCTGGCCGGACCGGAGAGCGTGGGCCTCGCCGGCACCTACGACTCCGGCGCCGCCCACCCCCGGGAACTCGCCGACGCCTCCGGCTATCCCCGGCTCATCGCCGAGCTCCTCGGCCGGGGCTGGTCCGAGACCGACCTCGCCCTCCTCACCTGGGGTAACGCCCAACGCGCCCTGCGCGCCGCCGACTTCCTCTCCCGAGCCGGCCGGGACCGCCACGAGCCCTCGACGGCCGACATCGCCGCCCTCGACGCGTAGCCGCCGCGGGCGCCGCCCCGCACCGCCCGTGCCCCGGGCACCCCGCCACCGCGACGGCCGGCCCCGGGGCGACGGGACCGGCCGTGGGAGCGCACGGGGGAGCGGGTTCAGCCGTGCTCGATGCGGCACAGGCAGAACGGGTGGCCGGCCGGGTCGGCGTAGACCAGGAAGTCCTTGGCCTCGCGGTCGGTCAGGTCGAGGGGGCGGGCGCCGAGGGCGATGACCCGCTCGTGGGCGGCGTCCAGTTCCGCCCAGGTGGCCCCGGCGTCGAAGTCCAGGTGGAACTGCTGGGAGTGGTCCGGCCGCGGCCACTGCGGCGGCCGGTGGCCGGGCGCCCGCTGGAAAGCGAGCCGGGGGCCGTCGGGAACGTCCAGGACGACCCAGTCGTCGTCCTCGGCCTGCGGGGTGCCCCCGGCGACCGCCGCGTAGAACCGGGCGAGGCCGAGCGGGTCGGGGCAGTCGAGGACGACGTTGCGCAGCCGGGCGACGGACGCCATGGCACCTCCACGGTGAGGTCAGCAGGCACAGAGGCAGAACGGGTGCCCGGCGGGGTCCGCGTACACACGCCAGCCGCGCGAACGGTCCTCCGTGTCCAGCGGCCGCGCGCCCAGCGCCAGCACCTTCTCTTCCGCCGCGTCGAGGTCGGGCACGGTCAGATCCAGGTGGAACTGCTGCGAGTGGTCGGGAGCCGGCCACCGCGGCGGCACGAACCCCGGGGCCGCCTGGAACGCCAGCGACCGACCGCCGGGCATCTTCAGGTCCACCCACTCCCCGTCCCCCTCGACGGTCCCGCCCAGCACCTCGGCGTAGAACCCGGCGAGCGAGCGCGGGTCGGGACAGTCCAGGACGACGGCACCCAGCTCGGCGACAGCCATGTCTTCCTCCTCGTTACCCGTTACCAGCGATTGCCGGTAACCGTGTAACCGCATCCTGCCCTCTTGCCGGTAACGTCGCAAGGGGAATCCCGGGAGGTACCGTGCAGCCATGAGTGAGAGAGCGTCCGCGCCGGGCGGCCTGGCGCTGGTCGAGGCCCTGGTGAACACGCTGGACATCGAGTCGGGCGCCGACGCGCTCGACACGGCGGACGGCCGGGCGCGCTTCGGGCTCACCGACGGCGCCGACGCCGTGAACGAAGCCCGCGACCTGCGCGAGTCCCTGCGGGCCACGCTCCTCGCCCACGCCGGCCACCCACCGCACCGCGCGGTGACCCCCCTGGGCGACCTTCTCGCGCGGGCGCCCCTGTACGTGGCCGTCGACGAGCACGACGGCTCCGCGTCCCTGCGGGCCGACGAGGGCCCGCTGCTCTCCCGGGTCGCCGTCGCCGTCGCTCGCGCCCTGGTCGACGGCACCTGGGCCCGGCTCAAGGCGTGCGAGGCACCCACCTGTCACTGGGCGTACTACGACCGCAGCCCGGCCGGCCGCGGCCGCTGGTGCTCGATGCAGGTGTGCGGCGCCCGCGCGAAGATGCGGCGCTACCGCGCGAAGGCGCCCTGACGCGCCCCGAGGTGGTGCAGAATGCACTCGGACGCCGGTTCGGCCGACTGAGCCTCGGCCGAACCGGCGTCCGTCCGCCGCCCGGCCCGCCCCTGCGACGCGACTGTCCGGGTGCGCCGTGCTAGGCCGTGGGACGGCCCATGGCTCGGTACGTCCAGCCCGCCTTGCGCCACACCTCCGGGTCCAGCGCGTTGCGCCCGTCGAGGATGACGCGGCCCGCCGCGACCTCCCCCAGCTCCGCCGGGTCCAGCTCCCGGAACTCCCGCCACTCGGTCAGGTGCAGCACCACGTCGGCACCGCGCACCGCGTCCAGCGCGCGCTCGGCGTACCCGAGGGTGGGGAACACCCGCCGGGCGTTCTCCATCCCCTTGGGGTCGTAGACGGTCACCTGGCCGCCCTGGAGGTGGATCTGCCCGGCGACGTTGAGCGCCGGCGAGTCCCGCACGTCGTCGGAGTCCGGCTTGAAGGTCGCCCCGAGCACCGCGACCCGCCGTCCCAGGAAGGGCCCGCCGCCCAGCGCCTGCCGGGTCAGCTCCACCATCTGGCCGCGCTGGCGCATGTTGATGGAGTCGATCTCGCGCAGGAAGGTCAGCGCCTGGTCGGCGCCCAGCTCACCGGCGCGCGCCATGAACGCCCGGATGTCCTTCGGCAGACAGCCGCCGCCGAAGCCGATGCCGGCCCGCAGGAACTTCCGCCCGATGCGGTCGTCGTACCCGATCGCCTCCGCCAGCTTGGCCACGTCACCGCCGGCCGCCTCGCACACCTCGGCCATGGCGTTGATGAAGGAGATCTTGGTGGCGAGGAAGGAGTTCGCGGAGGTCTTCACCAGCTCGGCCGTCGGGAAGTCGGTGACCACGAAGGGCGAGCCCTCCTCGACCGGCGTCGCGTACACCGTGCGCAGGGTGTGTTCGGCCCGCTCGCTGCGCACCCCGACCACGATCCGGTCCGGGTGCAGCGTGTCCTGCACGGCGAACCCCTCGCGCAGGAACTCCGGGTTCCACGCCAGCTCGGCGCCCTCCCCGGCGGGCGCGTGCGCGGCCAGGTAGGCGGCGAGGCGGTCGGCGGAGCCGACGGGCACGGTCGACTTGCCGACGACCAGCGCGGGCCGGTCCAGGTGCGGCGCGAGGGAGGCGATCGCGGCGTCCACGTACGACATGTCGCAGGCGTACTCGCCGTGCTTCTGCGGGGTGTTCACACAGAGGAAGTGCACGTCGCCGAAGGCGCCCACCTCGGCCCAGTCGGTGGTGAACCTGAGCCGCCCGGTGGACCCCGGGATCCCGGCGACGTGGCGGCGCAGCAGGTCTTCCAGCCCCGGCTCGAACATCGGCGTCTCGCCGCGCTCCAGCATCGCGATCTTCTCGGGGGCGACATCGAGCCCCAGCACCTCGAAGCCCAGTTCCGCCATGGCGGCGGCGTGCGTCGCCCCGAGGTAGCCGGTACCGATCACGGTGATCCTGAGGGCGGCCATGCGTGCTCCTGGACTGGACGGCGTTCTCTGCGCTGCCCGAGCATATCGGGGGTGGGGCAGCGCCCCTCACCGGGCGGTTTCCGGGCTGTCGCCAAGGTCACGTACCCGTGCCGGGGGCGGGCCCTCTAAAATTTGGGTTACTTAACGGTAATTAGCAACGGTAGTAAGCGGCAGCATCACAGCGTCTTTGGAGCGTGAGAGACCTTGGCCGGATCGGCTGACTTCGACCTGTACCGCCCGTCCGAGGAGCACGACATGCTCCGCGACGCCGTCCGTTCGCTGGCCGAGGCGAAGATCGCGCCGCACGCCGCCGCGGTGGACGAGGAGGCCCGCTTCCCGCGCGAGGCCCTTCAGGCCCTGGTCGCAGGCGACCTGCACGCCGTGCACGTACCCGAGGAGTACGGCGGTGCGGGCGCCGACGCGCTCGCCACGGTGATCGTCATCGAGGAGGTGGCCCGCGTCTGCGTGTCGTCCTCCCTCATCCCGGCCGTGAACAAGCTGGGCTCCCTGCCGGTGATCCTCTCCGGCTCCGAGGAGCTGAAGAAGAAGTACCTGGGCCCGCTCGCCAAGGGCGAGGCGATGTTCTCGTACTGCCTGTCCGAGCCGGACGCCGGCTCCGACGCGGCCGGCATGAAGACCAAGGCGGTCCGCGACGGCGACCACTGGATCCTCAACGGCGTCAAGCGCTGGATCACCAACGCCGGCGAGTCCGAGTACTACACGGTGATGGCCGTCACCGACCCGGCCAAGCGCTCCCGGGGCATCTCCGCGTTCGTCGTGGAGAAGTCCGACGAGGGCGTCTCCTTCGGCGCGCCCGAGAAGAAGCTCGGCATCAAGGGCTCCCCGACCCGCGAGGTCTACTTCGACAACGTCCGCATCCCCGCCGACCGCATGATCGGCAAGGAGGGCACCGGCTTCGCCACCGCGATGCAGACCCTCGACCACACCCGCATCACCATCGCCGCCCAGGCCCTCGGCGTGGCCCAGGGCGCCTTCGACTACGCCAAGGGCTACGTCAAGGAGCGCAAGCAGTTCGGCAAGCCGATCGCCGACTTCCAGGGCATCCAGTTCATGCTCGCCGACATGGCCATGAAGATCGAGGCCGCCCGCCAGCTGACCTACGCGGCCGCCGCCAAGTCCGAGCGCGGCGACAGCGACCTCACTTTCCAGGGCGCCGCGGCCAAGTGCTTCGCCTCCGACGTCGCCATGGAGGTCACCACGGACGCCGTCCAGCTCCTCGGCGGCTACGGCTACACCCGCGACTACCCGGTCGAGCGCATGATGCGCGACGCCAAGATCACGCAGATTTATGAGGGTACGAATCAGGTTCAGCGGATCGTGATGGCAAGGAACCTGCCCTAGCCGCTGACCAGCCCGAACAACGCAGCCCCCGGCGTGAGCCGGGGGCTGTCGTCGTGAGTGGGCGGCCGGACCCCGGCCGAGGGGCCCCGCGACCGCGGTGCCGGGAAGCCGCTGCGGTCCGAGACGCGGCTCCGGTGAAAGGCGAGGCCTCAGTGCTCGAACCCCTCCGCCAGCCGCTTCTCCCGCAGCTCCTTGATCGCCCGGCGGCGCGCCAGGCGGTGGGTGCGGCGGATCTGGGCCTCCTGGTAGCGGCGGCGGTCGCGGTCGGTCTCCGGCATCACCTGCGGAACCCGGCGCGGCCTGCCGTCGGCGTCGACGGCGGCGAAGACCAGGTAGGCCGAGCCGACCTGGGTGGGCGGGGTGGACTCGTTCCACCGCTCGGCGAGAACCCGCACCCCGACCTCCATCGACGTCCGGCCGGTCCAGTTGACCTGTGCCTTGACGTGGACGAGGTCCCCCACACGGACCGGCTCCAGGAAGACCATCTCGTCCATGGAGGCCGTGACGGCGGGGCCACCGCTGTGCCGGCCGGCCACGGCGCCCGCCGCGTCGTCGACCAGTTTCATGATCACGCCGCCGTGCACCGTGCCCAGGAGGTTGGTGTCGTTGTGGGTCATGATGTGGCTGAGGGTGGTGCGGGAGGCGGATGTCGGCTTGCCCGGGATCTCCGGGGTGTCCGAGTCCGCTGCGGTGACGCGATCTGTCATGACCTCCACCTTATGCCGCGCCGGACAAGGCGGGAGTTTGTGTCAGGTTGGCAACAGCGGTGCCCTGATTTTCCGACGTCCCTACTGGACGTGCGGCCGCGCCCGGCACACTGGGGCGCATGAATGATTGGCCCCAGGGATGGTCCGGCGGCGACCGCGGCGACCGGTACGGACGCGGCAGCGCCGGCGCGCAGCCGGAGAGCGCGCGCGTCATGCGTCAGGTCCGGCGCGGCCCGGCCGCCCCGCCGCAGCCCCCCGGCGTGCCCCCGCAGGGCGGGCACGCGGGCGGCCACGGACAGGGTGACTTCACCAACGCCCAGCTGTCCGGCTACGACAGCGGCTACAGCACGGGCCAGGTCTACGGCGGCGGTCCCGGTGGCGGCTCCGGCGGCGGGGCCGGTGGTGCCCGCGCCGCGCGCCCCGCGCCGGACTGGCGCCGGCGGATCAAGTGGACGGCGATCACCGTGACGACCGTGCTGGTCGTCACCGCCGTCGGCACCTACTTCTGGGCCGACTCCAAGCTCAACCGCGAGGTCGACCTGTCCAAGGTCATCGACCGGCCCGAGGGCGGCGACGGCACCAACTACCTGATCGTCGGGTCGGACAGCCGCGAGGGCATGTCCGCCGAGGAGAAGAAGAAGCTGCACACCGGCTCCGCCGAGGGCAAGCGCACCGACTCGATGATGATCCTGCACGTCGGCGACAACGGCGACACGCTGATCTCGCTGCCCCGCGACTCGGACGTGGAGATCCCCACCTTCGTCGGCTCCGAGTCCGGCAAGACCTACAAGGGCACCGGCAAGCACACCAAGCTGAACGCCGCCTACGCCATGGACGGCCCCGAACTGCTGGTCCGCACGGTCGAGTTCAACACCGGGCTGCGCATCGACCACTACGTCGAGATCGGCTTCGCCGGCTTCGCGAACATCGTCGACGCGGTCGGCGGCGTCGAGATCGACATCCCCAAGGGCGGCATGAAGGACACCAGGTCCGGCGCCGACTTCGAAGAGGGCAAGCAGACCCTGAACGGCGAGGAGGCCCTCGCCTTCGTCCGCACCCGCTACGCGCTCGCCCGCTCCGACCTGGACCGCACCAAGAACCAGCAGAAGTTCCTCGCCGCCCTCGCCCACCAGGTGGCCACCCCGAGCACGGTCCTCAACCCGTTCAAGTTCTACCCGACGATGGGCGCGGGCCTGGACTCCCTGATCGTCGACGAGGACATGAGCCTGTGGGACCTCGGCTCCATGTTCTTCGCGATGAAGGGCGTCAACGGCGGCGACGGCACCTCGATGAACATGCCGATCTCCGGCTCCGCGGGCTCCAACCTGGTCTGGGACAAGGCCAAGGTCAAGCAGCTGGTGCAGCAGCTGAACAACGACGAGAAGGTCACGGTCTCCGGTGACTGACCGGCCCGCCGGCGGCCGGTCCTTCGACGCGGTGCTGTGTGACGTCGACAACGTGATCCGGCACTACGACAGCTCCGCCCTGACGGCGCTGGAGCGCGCCGCCGGGCTCGCAGAGGGCACCACCCAGAAGGTCGCCTTCGCCCCCGGCACCGACCTGCCGCTGATGCTGGGCCGGATCACCGAGCAGGAGTGGGTCGCCGCCATCGCACGCGGCCTGGCCGGCCTGGTCGACGACGACACCGCCTGGGAGCTGGGCGCCACCCTGCTGGAGTCGCCGTTCCACGCCGACGAGACGGTGGTGGCGCTGCTGCGCCGGGCCCGGGTCCACGTCCCGCTGGTCCTGGTCACCAACGCCCCCCTCGGCCTGGAGGCCGACCTGGCCGCCCTGGGGCTGGCCGACCTCGCCGACCACGTCGTCAGCAGCGCCCGCGTCGGCCTCGCCAAGCCGGACCCGCGGATCTACGAACTCGCCGCGTCCCGGGCCGGCGTGCGGCCCGAGCGCTGCCTCTTCGTCGACGACACCCGGGAGAACGTCGAGGCCGCGGCCGCGCTGTCCATGCCCACGGTGCACTTCCGCCACGCCGCCGACCTGGAGCGCGCGCTGGCCCCGCTGTTCGACTCCTGACACTTCAGCCCGCGCGGCGCCCGCGCGGTTCCGACCTTTCCGCGGTCCGGGGGCTTCGGGCGCGGGTGGTGCCTGCGCGGTCCCTACGTCTCCGCGGTCCGGGGGCTTCGGGTGCGTGTGGTGCCTGCGCGGTTCCGACGTCTCCGCGGTCCTGACGCCTCGGTGCTCCCGGCGTCTTCGCGGTCGGGACTCCCGTGCCCCGGCAGCCGGGTCCTCATGGGCAGCGGACCTCGTCGCCCCGCACCACCTCGGCCCCGCCGCTCGGCGCCGGGACCGGCGCCCGCACCGGCCGCACGTCGTGGAAGCCGGACCCGGCGATCACCTTCAGAGTGGCCCCCAGGCCCTTCGCCGACCGCAGTTCGCTGCCCGGCAGGGCCGCCGCGAGGGACTTCGCCGAACGGTCCCAGCGGGGGTCGTACAGGACGATCGTGCGGCGCACGTCGCGCTGGGCGGAGGTCACCGGCCGCCCGGTCGTACGGAAGCCCGCCGCGGCCAGCGCCGCGTCGACCCGCCGGGCCAGTCCGGCCGTACGCGTGCCGTTCTCGACCTGGACGCGGATCCGCCGCGGGGCCACCTCGACGCGCGGGGCGGTCTTCCCGGGCGGGGGTGCGGGCCGCGCGGTCGCCAGCGGCCGGTCGTCGCGCAGCGACCGGAAGACGCGTTCCGCCCCGGCCCGGTCCCACTTCACCGTCGAGCCGATGCCCGGCACCGAGTACCCCATCTGCCCGATGGGCACGGTCATGAACTCCGAGGAACGCGGCGAGAACGTGCGCATCGCGCGGCCCAGGTCCAGCAGTTCGTCGGTGCCGAAGCCCCGGTCCGCCCGCACCGAGCCCAGCACCGCCCGGGCCACGTCCCGGAACCTCAGCGGGTTCAGCAGCAGCCCGGACGACGTGGCGCGGTCCACCAGAGCCGCCATGAACCTCTGCTGGCGCCTCATCCGGCCCAGGTCGGAGGAGGCGTCCGCGTGGCGGGAGCGCACGTACTGCAGGGCCTCGCCGCCGTCGAGGGTGTGGGTGCCGGGCGGCAGGTCCAGGCCCGTGTACGAGTCCTTGAGGGGCTCGGCCGTGCAGATCTTCACACCGCCCAGCACGTCCACCGTCTTCATGAAGCTGGTGAAGTCGACCTCCAGATAGTGGTCGATCTTCACCCGGGTCATCGCCTCGACGGTACGGACGGTGAGCCGGGGCCCGCCTTCCGCGTACGCCGCGTTCAGTTTGACCGGGTGCCCGTGGTGCTTCTCGCCGGTGGTGCGGTCGGTGTGCGGGGGTGTCTCGGCGTAGGAGTCGCGCGGCAGGCTGACCACGCTGGCCCGTTCCCGGTCCTCCGAGATGTGCACGATCATGATCGTGTCGGTGCAGTGGCAGGGCGCGCCGCCGAGCCGGTAGCGCCGCCGCTCGGCCGGGGTGATCCGGTCCCGGCCGTCGGTGCCGACCAGCAGCACGTTCATGCCGTGGCCGGGGCGGGGGCGGTTCTTCATGTCCCGGAAGGGGTCGACCCGGGCGATGTCGGCGTCCAGGGTCGTCACCAGCGAGTGGCCGATGCCGGCCGCCGCCAGCACCACCACGGACAGCGTCGTCGCCGCCCGCAGGGCCCAGCGGGGACGTTTGCGGGGCGCGGGCGGACGCGGGCCGCGGCGCGGTGGCCGGGTGCGCGGGGACCGGGGCGGTGGGGCGGCGGGCATGGGACACCTCCGGGCGGCGCCGGGCGGGGGGAAGGCGTTGAGAACCGTAGGCCCATACGATCGTCGGCCGGCGGTGGCACACCCGGTGGGGGGTCGCCGTGTCCCCCGTTCGCGGTAACGTGAGCGCTCTATGAACGCCAAGTCCGACGCGCAGCTCCCCGCCGTGTCCGTCATCATGCCCGTCCTCAACGAGGAGCGGCATCTGCGCGGAGCCGTCCAAGCGATCCTCGCGCAGGAGTACTCCGGTGAGATGGAGGTCGTGATCGCCCTGGGTCCGTCCACGGACCGCACGGACGAGATCGCCGCCGAGCTCGTGGCCGAAGACCCGCGCGTGCACACCGTGCCCAACCCGACGGGCCGTACGCCCGCCGCGCTGAACGCCGCGATCAAGGCCTCCCGCCATCCGGTCGTGGTCCGCGTCGACGGCCACGGCATGCTCTCCCCGGACTACATCGCCACCGCCGTGCGGCTCCTGGACGAGACCGGCGCGCAGAACGTCGGCGGCATCATGCACGCCGAGGGCGAGAACGACTGGGAGCACGCCGTCGCCGCCGCGATGACCTCGAAGATCGGCGTCGGCAACGCGGCCTTCCACACCGGAGGGCAGGCCGGCCCGGCCGAGACCGTGTACCTCGGGGTGTTCCGGCGCGAGGCGCTGGAGCAACAGGGCGGCTACAACGAGGAGTTCATCCGCGCCCAGGACTGGGAGCTGAACTTCCGCATCCGGGAGGCGGGCGGCCTGATCTGGTTCTCGCCCGAGCTGCGGGTGTCGTACCGCCCGCGGCCGAGCGTGCGGGCGCTCGCCAAACAGTACAAGGACTACGGGCGTTGGCGGCACGTCGTCGCCCGCTACCACTCCGGGTCGATCAACCTGCGCTATCTCGCGCCGCCGGTGGCGGTGTGCGCCATCGCGGCGGGTCTGGTGGTCGGTGCCGTGCTCACCCCGGCAGGCTTCGTGATCCCCGGCGGCTACCTCGCGGCGATCGCCGCCGGGTCGGTTCCGGCCGGCAGGGGCCTGCCGCTGAAGGCGCGGCTGCGGATCCCCGTCGCCCTCGCCACCATGCACATGTCGTGGGGCTGGGGCTTCCTGACCAGCCCCAAGTCGCTGGCCAGGAAGGTCATCGCGTCCCGCCGCCCGGCGGTGCCCAGCTCCGTCTGACGGCCTATCAAGGACCGTCCGGTTCCGGTCCCACCAGGCCCTCGGCGCCCGTCGGGTTCTGGATTCGAGCAGGCCCTAGGCCGTCCGGTTCCGGACCTGCCAGGCCCTCAGGACCCGTCCGGCTCCTCGGTCCAGGTGAAGGACGGGTCCACGTGCATGCACTGGCCCGTGTCCGAGGCGTTCATCAGGTCCGCCGACTCGGGGACCTCGTCGCTCTCCTCGGGCACCTTGTAGGCCGCGTTCTCGCGCCAGTCCGCGCCGACGACGACGGTGACGCCGGAGACCTCGGTGGACCGTCGCACGGCGCTCTCCGGGATGCCGAGCGCCCGGGCGACCGCGAGGGCGTCGCCGCGCAGGTCGGCGCTCGGGTAGCTGACCTCGGTGGCCGGCTCGGCGGTCGCCGCCGAGGGGTCGGTGACCGCCTTGGCGAAGCCCTTGGCGGTGAGCAGCCCGGTCACGTCGGTCGCCCGGCCGCGGGCCGGGGCCAGCGTGTCGGTGCCGGTGCCGTTGTGTACCTGCACGGCGAGGTCGGCGGGGTCGGCGGCCGGGTCGGTCACGGTGGGGGAGGGGCTCGGCGCGGGCTTCTTCCCGGTGTCCTTGCCGTCCAGCGCGATGTCCTCGCGCACCAGCCGGAACAGCCGCTCGGCGTCCTTGGTGGGCTCCACGCGCTCGCCGACGTAGCGGTTGGGCATCGTCGTCATGGTGATGCGGTCGGTGGGCACCTTCTGCAGCTCGCCGGCCAGGTCGTACATCTTCTTGATGCTGTCCAGGCCGTCGTCGACGGTGATCGCCCTCGTGGCCGCCTCGGCGAGCTTGCGCAGCTTGTTCGGGCTGCTCAGCTTGGCATTGGCGCGCAGCTCCCGCACCATCGAGTTCATGTACATGTGCTGGGCCTTGGCCCGCCCGAGGTCACTGCCGTCCTCGAAGCCGTAGCGGGTGCGCAGCCACTGCAGGGCCTGCTCGCCCTTGATGTAGGTGGTGCCCTTCTCCAGCCGCAGGCCCGAGCCGTGGCCGCTGGAGGTGTGCGAGTACACGTTGGCGTCCACGCACACCGGCACGCCGCCGATCGCGTCCGCCATCGACACCACGCCCGCGAAGTCGATCATCATGAAGTGGTCGATGCGGATGTCGGTGAGCTTCTCCCAGGTGGCCACCGTGCAGCCGGGACCGCCCCGGCTCAGCGACTCGTTCGTCATCATCCGGCCCTGGCTCGCCTGGTACACCGTGCCGTCGTCGGGGTCCGTGCACTTGGGGATCTGCAGCAGCGTGTCCCGCGGCATGCTGATCACCGACATGTTCGAGCGGTCCGCCGAGACGTGCAGCAGCATCTGGACGTCGGCGAGCGGCGGTCCGCCGAAGGTCTCCCGGGCCCCGCCGAGCTTCTGGTTCGCCTCGGTGTTGCGCGCGTCCGAGCCGATCAGCAGGATGTTCAGCGGGGTCTGGCCCTCCGCGTTCGCCGGGGCCGCCGCGGCGCGCTCCTTGGCGTCGCCGATGTACAGCTCGTCGCTCTTGATGTTGTCGTTGAGGTGCTCGTAGTACAGGTAGCCCGCGCCCGCGGTGCCCAGTATCACCACCGCTAGCACGGTCGCCGACCAGCGCAGCACCCGCCGACGGCGAGGACTGCGGCCCGCGCCGCTCCGCCCGCCCGCCGGTTCGGCCGCACCGGATGCCTCAGGTGCCGTGGACGTGGTGTCCCCGGCCGCGGGTGCCTCCCCCCGCACACTGCTCTGCGCCACTTCCCCTACCCTCCAGCCGCGCCGCGCGCGGGGTTCTTCCCGCGTTCATGAGACGCACGGGACCGCCGCCACGTTGTACAAGACGCGCGATCGGCCGCTCTCGTCACAGCCGGACCCAGTCTTGACCACTCTTTGATGCACCCGGCCTCACCTGCCTCACCCGCCGGGTACCGCACGACGCCCGGAACTACCGGCCGGCCATCGACCGGCCGGCCGCTGCCCGGGCGGCCACCTGAGGGGGCGGCACCTGACGGGCGGCCACCTGACGGGCGATCACCGGTCGGGCGGCACCCGACGGGCGGTTACCGGTCGGCCGTCACTTCGCGCACTGCACCTTGTCCGCGGTGGCCTTCGGCACCGACGACGGTGCCGTCGTCGGGGCGGTCAGCGAGACGCCCGCCCCCTTGTAGTCCTTGCCGAGCGTCAGCGTCATCGTGGGCAGCCCCTGCGCGTTGGTGACGCTCTCGCCGGGCTTCAGCGCCGTGCCGGGCAGGCCCATGATGGCGGCGAGCTTGCGCGCCTGGTCGGCCTGGTCGGGCGCGTACTCCAGGGTGGTCTTCGCCAGCTCCGTCTCCGCGTTCCCCGCGTTCTCGGACTTGGTCACGCCCTTGCTGTTCTGCAGCCAGGTGAGGGTCTTCGACGCGCTGCCCGCCGCGGCTCCGCCGTTGAGGATGCGCACCCGCACCTCCGAGGCCGCGGACTGAGTGCCCTTCAGCCGGGCCTCCGCCGCGGCGGCCGCCGCGTCCTTGGAGGCCTTCTGCTGCTGCTTGACCTCCGTGAACGACACATCGTCCTTGATCATCTGGAAGACGGGGGGCGCCGTCGCCTCGTTGAGCACGACCGTCGCCTTCACCTTCTCGGCCGGGTTGTCGAGCACCGGCACGGTGACGAAGGTCAGGTTCTTGACATCGAGCTTGCCCAGCTCCATGCCGAGGTCCTTGAGCTTGTCGATGCTGTCCAGCTGGCTGTCGACGGTCAGCGCCTTGGTGCCCGCCTCCGCCAGCTTGATCATCTTGGTGGGACTGGTGAGGGTGTCGTTCGACTTCAGCTTGCGCATCAGCGAGCTGAGGAACTGCTGCTGGATCTCGATCCGGCTCAGGTCACCGCCGAGGCCGACGGAGTGCCGCGTGCGCACGAACGCCAGCGCCTGCTCGCCCTCGACGACGTGCTTGCCCGCCGGGAGCTTCAGATGGGAGTCCGGGTCGTCGATGTCCTTGGCGAGGCACACCTCGACGCCGCCGACCGCCGAGGACAGCGTCTTGACCGCGTTGAAGTCGGCCACGATGAAGTTGTCCGGCGTGATCCCGGTCAGCGCGGTGACGGTACGCAGGGTGCAGCTCGGTGTACGGCCGCTCTGGCCCAGGCTGGTGTTGAAGCGGACCCCGGTCGTGCCCGGGATGACTTTGGTGGTGCCGTCCTCCTGCTCCGTCGGGCAGTCCGGGACGTCCACGATCAGGTCGCGCGGGATGCTCAGCGCGGTCGCGTTCGACCGGTCCTTGGAGACGTGCAGCAGGATGGTGGTGTCCGCGTGGCCGGGGCTGCCCGCGTCGCCGTACCCGGCGTTGCCGTCGCCGGTGCGCTTGTCCGTGCCGATCACCAGGATGTTGATGGCCTGGTCCTTCTTGAAGCCGCCCGTGCTGGCGCCGTCGTCGGAGACCGCCGTGATGTTGTCGTTGAGGTGCTCCAGGTACAGATAGCCGCCCACGAGGGCCGCCACCATCACGAACGCCATGGTGCCGCCGGTCCACAGCAGCACCTTCTTGACCTTCGACTTCTTCTTCGCCGGCCGGCGGCCGCGCCGGCCCGGCTGCGGCTCGTCGGCCGGCGTACCCCGGCGGCGGCGCGGCCCCGGCACCTCCTGCGGCCGCTCCCGCTCAGGGGCGGGAGTGCGGACGCGCGGCCCGGACCCGGCGGCACCGGAGCCCCGCGCGCCCGGCGCTGCGCCTCTACGGGGTCCGGGGACCGCCGACTGCGGTGCGGAAGGGGCCAGTCGCAGCTCGTAGTCGCCGGTGTCCGGATTGAGTACCCACTGGTCTGCGGGGTCGATGTTGTCCGCCCGCCCACGGCCTTGCGCGTCCACGGTTGTCCGAATCCTCCGTCGGGGCCACGCGGCGCCTTCCCCCCTTGACCAAAGGCGCTCGGGTCGATCCAGTCACTCGGTCACTCGGCGCTCGGCCCGGGGATGGACCTCGCGGCCGGGTGCACCGGGGCGCTCACACTATCCGGCCGACTCGGCGTCGAGCGACGACGGTGACACATTCCACGTCCATACAACCGGGCAATCCGGTGTATATCCGTGAACTGGCGTTCGCCTGGACCGCGCACCCCGCCCACGTTTTGGCAAGCGCTTTACCCGCTGCTCTTCCCGCAGGGGTCCTCGGCGGCCGTACGGCCCCGGAAGGGCGTGCCGGGCGGGGAGGTCGCGGCCGCCGGATCCCCGGCACGCCCGTCGCCGCGCGGGCCGGGCGTGCTGTCCGCCCTGACCTCGATCGGCGCGTCGGTGCGCAGCCGCCGGAAGAGTTCCTCTGCCGCCGGTTCCGCCAGCTGGTCCCGGTTGGGGTCGTAGACGTACGACTCCCGCGGAACGGTCAGGAAGCGCACCTGTTCGGTGGGGACGTCGCGCACCGCGCGCACAAGGTCGTAGAGACCGCGCAGACTCGCCAGCCCCGGATCGGTGGTCAGGGACGACGTCGCCGCGTCGAGCACCGGGTACAGCTTCACCGGGTTCAGCAGGACGTCGTTGCCGCGCAGCTTGTTGACGAGGGCGCCCAGGAAGCGCTGCTGCCGGTCCATCCGTTCGGTGTCGCTGCCGTCGCCGAGCGACTTGCGGGCCCGGACGAAGCCGAGGGCCTGTTCCCCGTCGAGGGTGACCCGCCCCGCGGGCAGCCTCAGTTTGGCGGCCTTGTCGTCGACGGGCCGCGCCAGGCACACCTCCACCCCGTCCACCGCGTCGACCAGGTCCTTGAACCCGCTGAAGTCCACGACCACGTGGTGGTCGATCCGCACTCCGGTCAGCTTCTCGACCGTCCGGACGGCGCACGCGGAGCCGCCCGCCTGGAAGGCACGGTTGAGCATGGCGAACGCGGGGCCGGTTCGGGTGCCGTCCGGGGTGCGGCAGCCCGGCACGTGCACCATGAGGTCCCGGGGCAGCGACACCGCGGTCGCGCTGCGGCGCCGGGCGTCGAGGTGCAACAGGATCGTGGTGTCGGACCGCTCGGTCCCCGGGTCACGCCCGTAGCGCCCGTTCTCGGCGCCCGCCCGGGAGTCCGACCCGATCAGCAGGATGTTCCGCGCGCCCTTGACCAGGACGGTCGGCCGCTCCTTCTCGTACCGGGCGAGTTCGGCCGCAGCCGCCTCGTCCGCCGTGATGTTCGCGCTGAGCTTCGCGTAGAGCACGGTCCCGACCACGCCGGCTCCCATCGCGACCGCCGCGACCCCGGCCGCCGCGCCCCACAGCCACCTGCGCCGCCGCCGGCGCGCCCGGCCGGCGCCCGTCGGGGTCGCCCCGGCACCGCGCCCCCCGCGAGCCGCGGCGGCCCGCCCCGCACCGCCCTCCACGCCAGAGCCCACGCCGTCCACCCCTCTCGCCGGTCCGGACGAGGAACGCCTGCCTCTACGACGAACGCCTGCCTCTACGACGATGGCGCGAGCGGGGCGAGGGTGCGGGCGGGGGTGGGCTGAACGGGTGAAGGGAGAAGGGATGCGGCGCGCCGGGGGTGGCTGCCGAGTGGTGGGTTGGGCGGGGGTGACCTCCGAGCGTCGGGTGTGCGGGCCGCCGAGCGTCGGCGGGGAGGCCGCCGAGCTCGGTGCGGACGGGGATGGCCGCCGGGCGGAGGGTTCTCAGCGAGCCGTCGCGGTGATGCGCTCGCTGTCGATACGGCGGGCCACGGCGTCCTCCCCGGCCTGGTCCAGGTTCCGGCACAGCACCACGGAACCCCCGCTGGCGAGGGGGGCGTACAGCCCGGCGCTCAGCCCCTCCCACGTCTCGTAGCCGAGCCCGGACAGCAGCCGCGACCCCGGCCCGGTCAGCCCCAGGCCCGCCGCGTCGGCCCGCGCCCGGTCCACCAGCTCGGCGCCGGTCAGCTCCGCCCCCGCGACGATCAGCGCCGGCTCCTCCGGGTCCACCGGCGCGTACGGCGCGAACCGGTCCCCGAAACTCGGCACGTCCACCGCGTAGTCGGCGTACCCCTCGGGAGGCCCCGGCACGAACCGCCTCCCCAGCGGCGCCAGCGACAGCGCGTACCGCTCCCCGCGGCAGGCCAGCCCCTCCTCGAACCGTCCGGGCCCGGCCACCACGTGGTCGGCCCGTCCGGCATCCCCCGCCACGTCCGCGACGACGCCCACCGACGAACAGGCGATCAGCCAGACCGCCGTCTGCCAGTGCGCCGGCAGCAGCAGTGCCACCCGGTCCCCGGGTTCGGCGGACATCCCGTCCTGCAGCAGGTTCGCCGTCTTCGCCACCCAATTGGCGAAGGTGGCCACGGACAGTTCGACGCGTTCGCCCGTGGCGTCGTCGTAGAAGGTCACCAGTGGGCGCGCGGGGTCCGCGGCGAGCGCGGAACCGAGCAGGTCGGCGGGGGTGCGATCGGTGGCGTTCATCCGCGCAAGGGTACGCGCAGCCACCCCGGCCCACCCAGCGGCGCCCCCGGCCCGGACCACCGGTTCGGCGCAACGCGCCGTGCCCCTCCACCGGACAGTGCGTCAACTCCCCGATGGACAGATATGTATGACTATGTCCAGGATCGAGGGCATGCGTGGATTGCTTGCTTCCTCGATCGGCGTCACCTGCGCGGCCGCCCTCGCTCTGCCCCTGGCGCCCCCCGCCTTCGCGGCGGCTGCCGCTGCGTCACCCGCCGTCGCGGCGCCCGTCCCCGCCGCGCCGTTGGGGGAGGCGGCGGCCGCACGGGCCCGCGTGGCCGCCCCGCACAGCCCCAGAACGCCGCCCTCCGTCCCCTCCGTCCCCTCCGTCCCCGGCGTGCGCACCGTCCCTGATGCGCCCGCCGTGCCCGCAGTCCCCGATGCGTCCGCCGTCCCCGACGTGGCCGGCAGCACCCGGTCCCTGCCGCTCGTCCCGCTGGTCCGCGACCGGGCCGTGGGCGGCGCCACCGCCGAACAGGGGCTGCCCCGCCGCACCGTGGCCGGCTTCTCGCTCCTGGGGGTCGTGTGGGACGACCCGCACGCCGAACTGCGCGGCCGGGTGCAGGTCCGCACCCGTGCCGCCGGCACGGACGCCTGGTCCGACTGGCGCGAGTTGGAGCCCGACGGCGCCGACCACGGCGCCGACCCGGACTCGCCCGAGGCCGCCTCCGGCCGCGTACGCGGCGGTACCGCCCCGCTGTGGGTGGGCCCCTCGGACGGCGTGGAGGTCCGCGTCCGCCCCGAGGCCGCGGACCGGTCCGCGCCGGGAACGCGGAGTCAGGCGGTGCAACCGGGCCTCCCGGAAGGCCTGCGCCTGGACCTCGTGAACCCCGGTACGGCTCCGTCCGTACCCGCCGCCGGCCGGCACCTGCCCGTGACCGGAACGGCGCACGGCCGCCTCGCCGCCCTCAGCCCCCTCCGCTCCGCGGGCACCCTGGACGTCCCGGACGAGGCGAGCACCGTCGTGACCCCCGCCGTCCTCAGCGCCCAGTCGGCGGCCGCGTCGGCCGCCAACGCCGACCTCGCCCCCATCGGCGCCACCGACATCCCTGCCCTGGACCGCTCCCGCACCGTCAGCGAACTGCTCTCCCTGCGCGGCGCCGAACTGACGGAGGCCCAGCGCGCCAAGCCGTACATCGGACCGCGCCCGCGCATCGTCACCCGGCGCGGCTGGGGCGCCGACGAGAAGCTGCGGGAGCGGAAGTTCGTCTACACCAAGAAGGTCAAGGCGGCCTTCGTGCACCACACGGTGACCGGCAACACGTACAAGTGCTCCCAGGCACCCTCACTCATCCGCGGTATGTACCGCTACCACGTCAAGAGCATGGGCTGGCGGGACATCGGCTACAACTTCCTCGTCGACAAGTGCGGAAACATCTACGAGGGCCGGGCCGGGGGAGTGTCGAAGCCGGTCATGGGCGCGCACACCCTCGGCTTCAACACCAACAGCACGGGCATCGCCGTCATCGGCACGTTCGGCTCCAGCAAGCCGCCCGCCGCCGCCGTGAAGGCCGTCGCCAAGCTCACCGCGTGGAAGCTGGGGCTGTACGGGGCCAATCCCAAGGGCAGGACATACCTGACGTCCGGCGGTGGCAATCTCTACCGAAAAGGTAAGAAGGTACGACTGCACGTCATCTCCGGTCACCGCGACGGTTTCGCCACGGAATGCCCAGGGCGCCAGCTCTACGGCAAACTCGGCTCGGCCCGTTCGACGGCGGCGCGCCTCCAGGGGCGCTGAGGCCGGAGGCACGGGCAGTGGGGGGCACATTCAGCGCCGTCGGGGGGACAGTCGTGGGACTGGGACGGGACGACACCGCACGCGACACCGCACGGCCATCGAAGGCGCCACACACCGGTCTGCACACACTGACCGGCCGCGAGTGAGTCGGCCGGTCCCGGCAGGAAGCAGAGACGACAGGTGACAGAAGCGATCCTCCTGGTCGGCGGCAAGGGAACCAGGCTGCGCCCGCTCACGGTGCACACCCCGAAGCCGATGGTCAGGGCGGCGGGGGTACCGTTCCTCACCCACCAGCTGGCCCGCGCGAGAGCGGCCGGCGTCGACCACATCGTGCTCGCCACCAGCTACCTCGCCGAGGTCTTCGAACCGCACTTCGGCGACGGCTCCGCGCTCGGCCTGCACATCGAGTACGTCACCGAGGACGAGCCCCTGGGCACCGGCGGCGCGATCCGCAACGTGGCCTCCCGGCTCCGCTCGGGCCCCGACGACCCGGTGCTGGTCTTCAACGGCGACATCCTGACCGGCCTGGACATCCGCAGGCTGGTGGCGACCCACGAGGAGACGTCGGCCGACGTCTCCCTGCACCTCACCCAGGTGACCGACCCGCGGGCCTACGGCCTGGTCCCCACCGACGACACCGGCAAGGTGCTGGCCTTCCTGGAGAAGCCCACCAGCCCCGAGGAGATCGTCACCGACCAGATCAACGCGGGCGCCTACGTCTTCCGCCGCTCGGTCATCGACACCATCCCGGTGGGCCGCCCGGTCTCGGTGGAGCGCGAGACCTTCCCCGGCCTCCTGGCGGCGGGCGCCCACCTCCAGGGCATGGTCGACTCCACCTACTGGCTCGACCTCGGCACTCCGGCGGCCTTCGTGCGCGGCTCGGCGGATCTCGTGCTGGGCCGTGCCCCGTCACCGGCGGTCCCCGGCCGTTGCGGCGACCGGCTCGTCCTGCCGACGGCCCAGGTCGCGCCCGATGCCAAGCTGACCGGTGGCACGGTGGTCGGCGAGGGCGCCTTCGTCGCCGGGGGCGCCCGGGTCTTCGGCTCGACCATCCTTCCCGGCGCGGTCATCGAGCCCGGAGCCGTCATCACCGACTCCCTCATCGGCATCCGCGCCCGCGTCGGCGAACGCTCGGTTCTCACCGGCACCGTGATCGGCGACGGCGCCGTCGTCGGCCCCGACAACGAGCTCCGCGACGGCGCCCGAGTCTGGTGCGACGCCCGCATCCCGCCGGGCGCCCTGCGCTTCTCACCGGACCGGTGACGCGAACCGGGCCGGCGGCCCAGGCCGACCGGCCGGCTTGGGCCGCCGACTCACCCGGTTGAGGTGGTCCGGGGTCGTCGGCCCATGCAGGTGAGGTGGTCCGGGGTCGTCGGCCCACGCGGCTCAAGTGGCCCGGGGCCGTCGGCAC
Source organism: Streptomyces sp. bgisy159 (assembly GCF_965341775.1). GTDB lineage: Bacteria > Actinomycetota > Actinomycetes > Streptomycetales > Streptomycetaceae > Streptomyces. The sequence continues at coordinate 187,835 of NZ_CBDQZH010000009.1, forward strand.
GGGTCGAGCGGCCGAGGCGCGGGTCGACAGCCGCCGGTCGGTGGTGCAGGCCGACTGAGGTGAGCGGCGGCCATCGGATCGGTGGTCGAAGGGGCCGGGCAAGCGGCCACCGGATCGGTGGTCGAAGGGGGTGAACGGCGGTAGCCGGATCGTCGGTTCAGGCCGACCGAGCGGTTGCCGCCGGGCCGAGCGGCCGCCCCGGGCCGACGGCCGACGCGGGGTCGGGCGGGAGCCGTCGCGGACCCGGTGATCCAGCCCGGCCCGGAGCCCACGCCCGGGCCGGGATCCGGTCCTGCACGCCGGGCCGGAGCCCACGCCCGTACTCGTACCCGTGGCTGAGGCCAGGGGGCGTAGTCCCCTGGCCTCACAACTTGCCGATGTCCCCCCGAGACATCCGAGGCGCCCTCCGCTGCGGGATCCGCCCGCTCAGCAGGATCAGCCGGGCCGCCCGGTGCCGCTGCCCCGCGTACGGCCGCAGCAGGTCCAGCATCACCGCGTCGTCCGCGTACCGGTCCCCGGCCAGGGCGAAGCCCACGATCCCCGGCAGGTGCAGGTCGCCCACGGTGACGGCGTCCGCCGCCCCGTGGCTGCGCTGCACCACCTCCGCCGACGTCCACGGCCCCACCCCCGGCACCACCTCCAGCCGCGCCTGGGCCTCGGCCGGCTCCATGCCCGCCGCCTCCTCCATCCGCGCGGCCACCTTCACCGCCCGCAGGATCGTCGCCGCCCGCTTGTAGTCCACTCCGGCCCGATGCCACTCCCACGACGGGATCAGCGCCCAGGTGCGAGGCGCCGGCATCACCCACATCGGCCGCTCGCCCGACCCCGCGGGTCCGGGCGCCGGCTCCCCGTACTTGCGCACCAGCAGCCGCCAGGCCCGGTACGCCTCGTCGGTCGTGACCTTCTGCTCCAGGATCGACGGGATCAACGACTCCAGCACCAGCCCGGTCCGCGTCAGCCGAAGCCCCGGCCGCCGGTGCCGGGCCAGCGCCACCAGCCGGTGCCGGGGCACGAACGCCGACGGATCGTCGGCGCCGCCCAGCAGCTCCGGCAACCGCTCCAGCAGCCACTCGGCCCCGGGTCCCCACGCCTCACCCCGCACCGCGCCGTCGTCCATCGCCACCCGCAGCGTTCCGGGCCCGACCGGGGTCAGGCCGGCCCGCCACACTGACCCGTCGGGCAGCGCCCGGAACGTCGGATCGCCGGGTCCGCGGCGCAGCGGCCCGAGCACCAGCCCCAGATCGAGCGGCCCGTCCGGCACGTAGGTCCGTACCCGCCCGGGCGCGGCCGCCGCCCCGGCCCGCACGGAAGTACGAGCGGGTCGAGACGCGAAACGTCCTGCCACGAGCGAGATCCCTACCGGTCGAAGGTCGAAGGTCGAAGGTCGAAGGTCGACGGGCGGCGGCCGGAGGCCGGGCCGCAGGCGGTTCCGCCTCCGGCACCGCCATGGGCTACGAGCCTACGGTCACCGCACCACGATGAACCCCGCCACGTCCCGCTCGCCCCGGGCCTTCGGCTCCTCCGCGGGATGGCCCACCGCCACGGCCCCCAGGGGATCCCAGTCCTCGGGCAGCCCGAGCACCTCCCGCACCACGTCCCGGCAGAACATGGTCGAGGACACCCACGCCGATCCGAGCCCCTCCCCGGCGAGCGCGACGAGGAAGTTCTGCACTCCGGCCCCGGCCGCGACGACGAACATCTCCCGCTCGGCGCCGTCGCGCCGCGGGTCCCCGTACGTGTGCGACCCGTCCATCACCAGACACGGCACCACCAGACAGGGCGCGTTGCGCAGTACGTCCCCACGCCTCACCCGCTTGGCGATCGACTCCTCGCTCTTGCCGTCCCGCCGCAGATCCGCGATCCACGCCTCGCGCATGGCGTCGAGCAGCCGCACCCGCGACCCTTCCGACTCCAGCAGCACGAACCGCCACGGCGTGGTGTGGTGCGGCGCCGGCGCCGTCACGGCCGCCGCGACCGCCCGCCGCACGGCACCCGGGTCGACCGGCCGGCCGGTGAACGAGCGCACCGTACGCCGCTGGGTGACCGCCAGCCGGACCGCCTCGGAGGTGCCCAGCCGGAACATGTCGTCCGGGCCGCCGCGCAAAAGCGCACGGGCGCCCGGCCCGTCGCCGTCGCCGTCGGGCAGGACGAGCTGCCGAAGCCCGCGCACGACGGCCACCGGCCGCCCGGCGGCCTTGCCCTTCACCAGGTCTCCTGCGGCGGCCAGTTCGTCGGCCGTGGCGACGACGGTCGCGCTGAGCGGGTTGCCGTGCGCGTCGGTGCCCCCGCGCAGATCGTCCAGGACGTGGACGCCGGCGGCGCCGATCGCCATGTCCGTCAGCCCCGAGCGCCAGGGCCGCCCCGAGGTGTCGGTGACGATCACTCCGACGTTGACGCCGAGGGCGGCCCGCAGGCCTTCCCGGACGGCGCGCGCGGACGCGTCGGGGTCCTCGGGCAGCAGCAGCACGGTCCCCGCGGGAGTGTTGGAGGCGTCGACACCGGCGGCGGCCATCACCAGCCCCTGCCGGTTCTCCACGATCCGCAGCGTCCCGCGCCGGGCCACCACCCGCACGGTCTCCGCGTCGATCGCGGCCTCCCGGTCGGTCGCCCGGACGAGCCGGCCCTCCGCCTTGGACACGATCTTCGAGGTGACCAGCAGCACGTCCCCGTCGGCCAGCCCCGGCTCGGCGCCGGCGATCAGCTTGGCCAGGTCGTCCCCGGCGGCCACCTCGGGGATCCCGTCGACCGCCCACACGCGGTAGCCGTCCGGGACCTCCTCCACCGCGCCCCCGGCCTCACCGGCCTGCCCGGCCTTCCGCGACTCCTGTCCGGTCACGCCCCGCGCACCTCCTCCGCCAGCGTCAGCGCCTCCCGGGCCATCCGCGCGGCCGCGTCGACGTCGGTCATCATCAGCGGCACGGCGCGGCAGCGGATCCCGGCGGCCTCCACGCGCTCCACGGAACCCGCGTCGACCGTGTCGACCAGCCAGCCGTCCAGCAGCCCCGGGCCGTAGTGCTCGGCGACCGCCGCGGCCGTCGCCTCCACGCCGACCGCCGCGAGAACCTTGTCGGCCATGCCGCGCACGGGGGCGTCCCCGACGATGGGGGAGAGGCCGATCACCGGCACGCCCGCCTCGGCGATCGCCTCCCGGATGCCGGGCACGGCGAGGATCGTGCCGACGGAGACGACCGGGTTGGACGGCGGGAACAGCACGACGTCGGCCTCGGCGACGGCCTCCAGCACACCGGGCGCCGGCTTGGCCTGCTCGGCGCCCACCGGCACCACGGCCTGCGCCGCCACCGACGCGCGCAGCCGCACCCAGTACTCCTGGAAGTGGATCGCCTTGCGCTCGCCGTCCAGCTCGACGGCCACATGGGTCTCCACCCGGTCGTCCGTCATGGGGATCAGCCGCACGCCCGGCTGCCACCGGTCGCACAGCGCCTCGGTGACGGCGCTGAGCGGATACCCGGCGCCCATCATCTGGGTGCGCACGATGTGCGTGGCGAAGTCCCGGTCGCCCAGGCCGAACCACTCCGGCCCGACGCCGTACGCGGCGAGCTCCTCCTTCAGGTGGAAGGTCTCGTCGGCCCGCCCCCAGCCCTGTTCCTCGTTGATGCCGCCGCCCAGCGTGTACATCACCGTGTCGAGGTCCGGGCAGACCTTCAGGCCGAAGAGGTGTATGTCGTCGCCGGTGTTGCCGATGACCGTGATGTCCGCGTCCGGCACGGCCTTCTTCAGACCGCGCAGGAACCGGGCACCGCCGATGCCGCCTGCCAGAACCACAATGCGCATGGCCCCAAGTCTGGCAGGCGGGTACGACAACGCGTCAGGCGGTCACGGAACGCAGTGGCGCGGCCGGCTCCGCGCGCCCCTCGCAGCGCGCGGGGTGGTGCATCGGCATCTCGGTCAGCCCGGGGAAGTAGACGTGCAGGCTGACCGCCGGTTCCAGGGTGTCGTTGACGACCTCGTGCACGTACCCGGGCGCGAACACGCGCTGCGCGCCCGCGGCCAACGCGCGCGTGGCACGTCCGGTCCGCTCGGTCAGCGTGCCGTCCAGGACGGTGAGTACACCGGAGGACGGGCCGTGGTCGTGCGTCCCGCTGCCCTGGCCGGGCAGCCAGGACAGCAGCCACACCTCGTAGCCCGGCCCGGTGCGCAGCCGGTGGTACCAGCGGGTGGTGGCGTCGTAGCGGACGAGGGGCTCCCACTGGGCGCGGTCGGCCGCGACGCGGCGGGCCAGGCCGGCGAACTCGGCCACGGTGGCCGGGTGCTCGCGCGGGGGCTGCAGCAGGTGGGGTACTTCGAGGAGGTCGCCGGCGATCTGCAGGTCGCTGTCGCTGTTCATGGAGTGCGTGGTTCCTCGGCGGAAGAAGGGTGCGGGGGCTGGGTGTCGCGGTCCGTCCGGCCCGGATCGCGGGGGACGGGGATGCCTTGGTGCAGGCGGGGAACAAGCAGCCGAGTCGCGGTGGACTCAGAGGGGACAACCGGAGCGCGATGGGCTCAACAGCTGGAACAGCGGCAACGGCTACAGCGAGCGCGGGCGGCACCGTGGGACCCGGCGGGGCGGGTCGAGGTGAGTGCCAAGTTCGCGAGCATGCCCACAAGGACAGCGGTTCACACCCGAAGTGTCAACTCGACGCCCGGTATGTGGGACATGGTTCACCTCATCCGGTTCATCTGAAAGATGAAAGGTTTGTTCATCGGGTTCTCGGGACACATGGCGCACAAGCCGGGTGCGCAAGCCCCGTTGCGATCCCGTGACCCGACCGTGATCTGGATCGCTTCGCCGTGCGTGTCGGAACGGGATCGATCCCGCGGGCGTCCTTCTCCCTGCGGGGCCCGGACCCCGTCTGGGTGTCAAGGTTTATGGCGATTTGAACACTTACCGCATGGCCTTGGTTCCGCAGAGTGAATAAGGGGCCCAATAGCAGATCTCGGCTTGACTCGCCCGGAGCAGCACACTTGTAATTTCACTCGTGTCGTTCAGCCGAAATCGGTAACGGCAACGTCACGGGGACGCGAAAGACAGACGAGGGGCGCACATGACCGAGCTGGTGCAGCAACTGCTGGTCGACGACGCGGACGAGGAACTCGGCTGGCAGGAGCGCGCGCTGTGCGCCCAGACCGACCCCGAGTCCTTCTTCCCCGAGAAGGGCGGCTCGACCCGCGAGGCCAAGAAGGTCTGTCTCGCCTGCGAGGTCCGCTCCGAATGCCTCGAGTACGCCCTCGCCAACGACGAACGCTTCGGCATCTGGGGCGGCCTGTCCGAACGGGAACGACGCCGCCTGAAGAAGGCGGCCGTCTGACCGGACCGCCGCACCCCGGCACCCCCACGCCGGCGGACGCGGACCACGGGCCCAACGGCCCGTCGCAGGTGGGTTGTCCACAGGCGGCGGGCCGCAGTCATGCCCAGCCGATAGTGTGGGCGCTCGTCCGAGACGCCCCGCCACCCCCATACGGCACCGGCGTCGTCCACCGCAGTCCATCGAACCGGGGCCCGTACCTCGATGACCGTCCACAGCCACCCGGCCGCCCACCAGGGCACCGCCACCGCAGCGGGACACGATCCGACCCGCCTCCCCGAGTTCCCGCGTCACGTGGTGACCGCGGTCCTCGTCTCCCACGACGGGGCCCGCTGGCTGCCCGACGCGCTCGCCGGGCTGCTCGGCCAGGAACGCCCCGTCCAGTTCGCCCTGGCCGCCGACACCGGCAGCGCGGACCACTCCGCCCAACTGCTCACCGACGCCCTCGGCGACGACCGGGTGCTCCACCTCGCCCGCCGCACCGGCTTCGGCCAGGCGGTCGAGGAGGCCACCCGCACCGCCCCGGTCCTCACCCCGGACGACCTGCCGTACCTCAAGCGCCCCAGCGGCTGGGACCCGGTCACCCGCACCTGGCGCGACGACGCCTACGACCTGCCCGAGCTGCCCCACGGCGAACCCGTCCAGTGGCTGTGGCTGCTGCACGACGACTGCGCCCCCGAACCCGACGCCCTCGCCGAACTCCTGCGGGTCGTGGAGAACGAACTCGAACTCGGCCGCGACGACGTCGCAGTGGTCGGCCCCAAGCTGCGCGGCTGGTACGACCGCCGCCAACTGCTGGAGGTCGGCGTCACCATCGCCTCCTCCGGCCGCCGCTGGACCGGCCTGGACCGCCGTGAACAGGACCAGGGCCAGCACGACCACGTCCGCCCGGTCCTGTCGGTGTCCACCGCGGGCATGCTCGTCCGCCGCGACGTCTTCGAACAGCTCGGCGGCTTCGACCGGCGCCTGCCCCTCATGCGCGACGACGTCGACCTGTGCTGGCGTGCCCACGCCGCCGGCCACCGCGTCCTGGTCGCCCCCGAGGCCGTCGTACGGCACGCCGAGGCCGCCTCCCGCGAACGCCGCACCGTCGACTGCGCCGGCCGCACCACCGCCTCCCCGCACAAGGTCGACAAGGCGGGCGCCGTCTACACCCTGCTCGTCAACACCCGCACCGCCGCCCTGCCCTGGGTACTGCTGCGAATCGTCCTCGGCACCCTCCTGCGCACCCTCGCCTACCTCGTCGGCAAGGTCCCCGGCCAGGCCGTCGACGAGATCCGCGGCCTGCTCGGCACCCTGCTGCGGCCGGAGCGGATCATCGCCGGCCGCCGCCGGCGCGGTCGCCCGGCCGTCGACAAGGACGAACTGCGCCCCCTGTTCCCGCCGCCCGGCGCGACCGTCCGGGCCACCGTCGAACAGGCCGCCGGCAACCTCCTCGGCGGCTCGGACCAGGACACCGCCTCGGCCGGCCGGCACGGCGGCGGCCTGGAGTCCGGCCCCGGCGGCGACGACGCCGACTTCATCGAGATCGAGCAGTTCGCCCGGCTCAAGCGCATCGCCCGCAGGCCCGGACCGGTGCTCTTCCTCGTCCTGCTCCTGGTCTCCCTGGTCGCCTGCCGCAACCTCCTCGGCGGCGGCGCGCTGGCCGGCGGCGCCCTGCTGCCCGCCCCCGCCGACGCCTCCGACCTGTGGGCCCGCTACCTCGACGCGTGGCACCCGGTGGGCGCCGGCGGCACCCCGTCCGCGCCGCCCTACCTCGCGATCATCGCCGGCCTCGCCACCCTGCTGCTCGGCTCCACCGGACTCGCCCTGACGGTCCTGCTGGTCTGTTCCGTGCCGCTGGCCGGGTTCACCGCGTACTTCGCGTCCCGCCCGCTCGTCGAGTCCCGCCTGCTGCGCGCGTGGGCGGCCGTCGTCTACGCCTTCCTGCCCGCCGCCACCGGCGCCCTCGCCGGCGGCCGGGTCGGCACCGCCGTCCTCGCCGTACTGCTGCCCCTCATCGCGCGCGCGGGCGTCGCGGCCGCCGGACTCACCGGCCGCCGCGACACCCGCGGCAGCTGGCGCGCCACCTGGGCGTACGCGCTCCTGCTGACCCTCACCACCGCGTTCACCCCGATCGTGTGGCCGATCGCCCTCGTCCTCGGCCTCGCCGTCCTGGCCGCCCGCCGCACCGACATCACCGCCTACGGCCTGCGTTTCCTCGCCCAGCTCGGCACCCCCCTGCTGGTCCTCGCTCCCTGGTCGCTGTCGCTGCTGCCGTTCGGCTTCTTCACCGAGGCCGGCCTCGACCACGGCGCCTCCGCCGCCTCCGCGCTCGACCTGCTCGGCGCCAGCCCCGGCGGCCCCGGCACGGTCCACGGCCTGATGCTCATGGGCATCGTCCTCGCCGCGCTGGCCGCCCTGCTGCGCACCGAGCGGCAGTTCGCCATCTGGACGGCCTGGGTGGCCGCCGTGGTCGGCTTCGTCTTCGCCGCCCTGTCCAACGGCTCCGCCTGGGCCGGCCCCGCCACCCTCGTGTACGGCGTCGCCCTGCTGGCCGCCGCCGTCCTCGGCGCCGACGGCGCACGCGCGCGGGTAGCCGAGCAGAGCTTCGGCTGGCGCCAGCCGGTCGCCGCGCTCATCGCCTTCGCCTCCGCCGCGGGCCCACTGCTCGTCGCCGCCGGCTGGATGATCGGCGGCGCCGACGGCCCCCTGGAACGCCGCGATCCCGTCCAGGTACCCGCGTTCGTCGCCGAGGAGTCCGGCAACCGGGACCAGGCCCGCACGCTCGTCCTCGACGGCGACTCCGCCGCAGGCATCGACTACATGCTGGTGCGCGGTTCCGGCGTCCGCCTCGGCGACGCCGAACTCGCCGCCGCCGACGGTGAGAACGGACAGCTCGACAAGGTCGTCGCCAACCTCGTCGCCGGGTCCGGAGCCGACCAGGCCGACCAGCTCGGCAAGTTCGCCGTGGCGTACGTCCTGGTGCACCAGGACAGCCCCCGCGAGGTCACCCGCGTCCTGGACGCCACGCCCGGCCTGAAGCGGCTCAGCCAGCAGGGCGGCAGCGCTCTGTGGTCCGTGGCAGGCGAGGTCTCCCGCGCGGCGATCGTCCCCGCCTCCGGCTCCGGCACCCCGGTGCCGGTCGCCGCCGGGCCCGTCGAGATCCACACCGAGATTCCCGAGGGCGCCGACGGCCGCCTCCTGCGCCTGGCCGACACCGCCGCGGACGGCTGGACCGCCACCCTCGACGGCCGACCCCTCAAAGCCACCACCGTCGACGGCTGGGCCCAGGGCTTCGAACTCCCCGCCTCCGGCGGCACCCTGGACGTCGTCTACGACGACCCGTTCACCCACTCCCTCTGGCTGTGGACCCAGGGCTTCCTCGCGCTCGTCCTCGTCGTCCTCGCCCTCCCCGGCCGCCGCCGCGACGTCGACGACGACCTCCCCGAGGAGCAGCCGGTCCCCGCCCAGGCCACCGCCGGCGAGGGCCGCCGCGCACGCCGCCTGCGCGACCGCGCCGAGGCCGACGACCCGGCCCAGGACCCGGCCGCCGCGCAGCAGGAGCCCCCCGCCGTCCCCCAGCAGAACCCCTACGGCGACTGGGACACCCCGGCTCCCGCGCCCACCGGGTACGACGACCACTCCGCCGACCAGTACCAGGCCGCCCAGCAGTACCCGGCCGACGGCTACGGCGGGCCCACCTACGACCCGTACCAGAGCGGCCAGTACGACCCGTACGCCTACGACGGGCAGCAGGCGGCGCCGTACGACCAGGGCACCTACCAGCAGCCCTACGACCCGGCGTACGGCCAGGGCTACGACCCCGCCTACGATCCGGCGCAGCACCAGCCCCACGGCACCGGCAGTGAGCGCCCCGACGGGAGCCAGCAGTGAACCGCACCCTCGTGTCCCTGATCGCCGGCACGGCCGCGCTCGCCGCCGTCACCGGACTCGCCGCGCTGGAGCTGCCCGGCACGGCCGCGCCCGCCACCACCGAGGCGGCCGCCGAACTGCCCGTGGAACGCACCAGCCTGATCTGCCCGGCGCCCAGCGGCTCGGAACTCGCCGACACCGTCTACACGTCCTTCACACCCGTCACCAAGGGCGCCGGCGGGCGCGGCACGGCACGGCTGACCCCCGCCACCGAGGCGGGCACGGCGGCGGGCGGCGACAAGGCGGGCGGCGACAAGGCGGGCGGCGACAAGAAGACGTCGAAGCCCGTCCTCACCGCCAAGGCGCCCGGCACCCCCGCCACCGGCACCACCTCGGGCGGCGACGACCCCGCCCTGGTCGGCGTCGCCGAGGGCGGCTACGCGTCCGGCTGGACCCTCCAGCAGACCACCGAGGTCTCCGCCGGCACCGGCCGCGGCCTGCTCGGCGTCAACTGCACCGCCCCGGACACCGACTTCTGGTTCCCCGGCGCGAGCACCGCCGCCGACCGCACCGACTACGTCCACCTCACCAACCCGGACGACTCCGCCGCCGTCGTAGACATCGAGCTCTACGACCAGGAGGGCACGCTCGCCGCCACGGCCGGCGAGAACCTCACCGTCAAACCGCACTCCAGCGACCCCATCCTGCTGTCCACGCTCACCGACAAGAAGCTCGACGAGCTCACCGTCCACGTGAACGTCCGCAGCGGGCGCGTCGCCGCCGCCGTACAGGCCCTGGACGACAAGCTGGGCGGCGACTGGCTGGCCGCGACCGCCGAACCCGCGGGCAGCCTCGTCATCCCGGGCATCCCGAAGGACGCCGTGTCGGTCCGGCTGGTCGCCTTCGCGCCCGGCGGCTCCGACGCCGACCTCAAGGTCCAGCTGGCATCCGTCTCCGGCCTGATCAACCCCGCCGGGCACGAGACGCTGCACGTCAAGGCCGGCATGACGGCCGCGGCGGACCTCGGTGACATCACGCGCGGCGAGGCCGGCTCCCTGGTCCTCACCCCGACGGACCGGTCGGTGCCGGTGGTCGCGGCCGTCCGGGTCGTGCGCGGCAAGGGCGACGCACAGGAGTCGGCGTTCATTCCCGCCACCGCCGCCGTGGGCACGCGCGCGTCGGCCGTCGGCAACAGCGCCAAGGGCACCACCCTCTCCCTGACCGCCCCCACCGGGACGGCCCAGGTCAAGGTCACCGCGTCGGCGGGCAGCGAGGGCGGCACGCCGGTGAGCAAGACCTACACGATCAAGTCCGGCACCACCCAGGACATCACCCCGCCCGCCCCGGCCGGCCTCAAGGGCACGTACGCCCTCACGGTCGAACACCTCTCCGGCGCCCCCGTCTACGCCTCCCGCACCCTGAGGTCCACCGACACCGACACCGCCGCCTTCACCGTCCAGACCCTGCCCGACGACCACGGCACGGTCACCGTCCCGGACGCGCGGGAGGACCTGACGGTCCTGCTCAAGTAGCGGCTCCCCCGGTGCCGGGGCGGCCTCGCTCGCCCCGGCACCGGAACTCCCGCGCACTGCCGTCCCGCAGGTCCGGGCGAGCACACCCGCGCCCGCCCCCTCCACCGGCTCACGGGCCGCCCGGAACCGTCAGTCCTCCCCGTACCGCGGATCTACGGTCTCCGGCGTCAGCCCCAGCACCTCGGCGACCTGTTCCACGACCACCTCGTGCACCAACGCCGCCCGCTCGTCCCGTCCCTTGGTGCGGATCTCCACCGGCCGCCGGTACACCACCACCCGGGCCCGCCGCCCGTCCCGCGCCGGGATCACACCGCCCAGCGGCACCGCCTCGTCGTTCCACCGGCCGTCGAGCCCCGCGGGCCCGTCCAGCCGGGGCACCTCCAGCACCATGAAGTCGATCTCGGCGAGCTGAGGCCACCGCCGCTCCAGCCGCTCGACGGAGTCCTGCACGAGATCGGCGAACGCCTCCGCACGACTGGCGGCCAACGGCACCTGCGGCGGCGCGATGGGCCCGCGCATGCCCCGACCGTGACGATCACGACGGCGGGGCCCGGGGCCTGCGGCACGGGGCGGTACGGGGTTGTCCATCACTACTGAAGCGTAGTCCTCGCCACGCCCGGCCACCTGTCCCGCACGCCATGTCGCGGACCGACCGTTCCGGCCAACCTGGGACTCGATTCCGTATCACTCCCAGAGCGGCGACCTCATGCCCAATTGCGGTCGTTTGTCCCTGACTGTGCCCGGCCCGGCGCGGACCGTATCGGGATAAGACTGGTGTTCACGCAGGTCAGCGAGGTATGACAGGAGGTGCCCGTGAGGCGTTTCACAACACGACACGGTGGAGTGACCTGGTGGAGAGTCGTCGCGGCCCGCTCAAGAGTGCGGTACCGTCCAACGTCGTGAGCCCTGTACGTCGCTGTTCGCGAACCGCCTGCGGCCGACCCGCCGTGGCGACGCTGACGTACGTCTACGCCGACTCGACCGCGGTCCTCGGCCCGCTCGCCACCTACGCCGAACCCCACTGCTACGACCTGTGCGCCGAGCACTCCGAGCGCCTCACCGCGCCGCGTGGCTGGGAGGTCGTCCGCCTGCTCGACGGCTCGGCTCCGGCCCGCCCCAGCGGCGACGACCTGGAGGCCCTCGCCAACGCCGTCCGCGAGGCGGCCCGCCCCCAGGAGCGGGCGGCCGGAGCAGCGGGCGGCGGCCGCGCAGCCGACCCCATGGAAGTCGCCCGCCGGGGCCACCTGCGCGTCCTGCGCTCACCCGACAACTGACGCCTGCAACGGTCGAGTTGTGACAGCGCCTGTCGCTATCCGGCCATACCCCTTCGACCTGCGGTCACGGCTGGGGTCCAGTCGGCCGCCCCACAGCGGACTGTCGGCCGGGGCGGGTAGTTTGGGGTGACCGATAGGACTTCCAGGAGGGTTGGCCGTGGCTGCTGATCTGTCGCAGATCGTGAAGGCGTACGACGTACGCGGGGTGGTCCCGGATCAGTGGGACGAGTCGCTGGCGGAACTGTTCGGGGCGGCCTTCGCGGAGGTGACCGGCGCGACGGCCATCGTCACCGGCCACGACATGCGTCCCTCGTCCCCCGGCCTGGCCGCCGCCTTCGCGCGCGGCGCGGCCGCCCGCGGTGTGGACGTCACCGAGATCGGCCTGTGTTCGACGGACCAGCTCTACTACGCCTCGGGCGCCCTGGACCTGCCCGGTGCGATGTTCACGGCCTCCCACAACCCCGCCCAGTACAACGGCATCAAGATGTGCCGCGCGGGCGCCGCCCCCATCGGCCAGGACAGCGGCCTCGCCGACATCCGCGAACTCGTCGAGCGCCGACGCGAGTCGGGCGCCCCCGAGCCGGCGGCCGAGGCGGGCACCGTGACCCGCCGCGACACGCTGCGGGACTACGCGGCGCACCTGCGCTCCCTCGTCGACCTGGCCTCCATCCGCCCCCTCAAGGTCGTCGTCGACGCGGGCAACGGCATGGGTGGCCACACGGTCCCCACGGTCTTCGAGGGCCTGCCGCTGACCCTGATCCCCATGTACTTCGAGCTCGACGGCACCTTCCCCAACCACGAGGCCAATCCCCTCGACCCGGCCAACATCGTGGACCTGCAGCAGCGGGTCCGTGAGGAGGGCGCGGACCTCGGTATCGCCTTCGACGGCGACGCCGACCGCTGCTTCGTGGTCGACGAGCACGGCGACCCCGTCTCGCCGTCCGCGGTCACCGCCCTGGTCGCCGCCCGCGAGCTCGCCCGCCACGGCGGCAAGGGCACGGTCATCCACAACCTGATCACCTCGTGGACCGTCCCCGAGGTGGTCGAGGAGAACGGCGGCACCCCGGTCCGCACCCGGGTCGGCCACTCCTTCATCAAGGCCGAGATGGCCCGCACCGGCGCGATCTTCGGCGGCGAGCACTCGGCCCACTACTACTTCAAGGACTTCTGGAACGCCGACACCGGCATGCTGGCCGCCCTGCACGTCCTCGCCGCCCTCGGCGGCCAGGACGGCCCGCTCTCCGCACTGGTCGCCCAGTACGACCGCTACGCCGGCTCCGGCGAGATCAACTCCACCGTCGACGACCAGGCCGGCCGGCTCGCCGCGATCCGGGCGGCGTACGGCGACCGCGAGGACGTCACCCTCGACGAACTCGACGGCCTCACCGTCACCGCCGCCGACTGGTGGTTCAACGTCCGCCCCTCCAACACCGAGCCCCTTCTGCGCCTCAACGCCGAGGCCCGCGACGAGACCACCATGGCCAAGATCCGTGACGAGGTCCTCGCCGTCATCCGCGGCTGACCCGCCTCCCCGCCTCTCGCTGCCCGGGGCCCCCACGCGGCCCGGGCAGCGCGCACGGCCCGGAATCCGTGCGGGGCGCGCGCACCGGGGCGGGAGCGTGGCCGCGACACCGGGGCGCCGGGGCGCAGCAGGGGGCGCGTGGACGTGAGCCGGGGGCGGGAGGCGCGCGGGTGGCGCTCGCGCGCCGGCTCGACCGCGCCCGCAATTCCAACGGCGCCCCGGCCGCCCGCAACCGACCGGGCGCGGGCTCGGGCGACCGCCGCCCGGGCTCCGGTCCAGCCCCCGACCGGCGCATCGCGGGCCGCCGCGCACGTCCCGCGGCCCCGTTCCCTTCCAACCCGCACCGCGGCCCCCACCGGCGGTACGCTGACCAGGCGCATCCGTACCCGGACGCACCCCGCGCCGTTCACTCCGAAGGGACACCCCATGCCGCTCGAAGCCGGCCTCCTGGAGATCCTCGCCTGCCCGGCCTGCCACTCCTCCCTCGAGGAACGGGACGCCGAGCTGATCTGCACCGGCCAGGACTGCGGCCTGGCGTACCCGGTCCGCGACGGCATCCCCGTCCTGCTCGTCGACGAGGCCCGCCGCCCCGCGTGACCCGGGGCGCCCGCCCGAAGCGCCGGCCCGCGCCGGCCGCGTCCGCACCGCCCCGGCCGGACGGGTACGGCACGTACGGACCCCGGCCCTCCGGCGGGCCGACCAGGCGCCCGCGGCCCCGGTCCGGGCCCCGCCGCGGAGCGACCACCCCGTCACCCCCGGCGTACGACCGCACGGCGACCCCGAGCGATCACGCGCCACTTGGCGCCGCCCCACGCAAGCCCCCTCCCGGACCACCGGCGAAGCACCCCGCCGGCCGATGGCCCACCCGGCCCGCGGGGCACCCGCTCCCCGGCGACGTGCCCCCTACCGGCGAGACCCGGGCTCCGGCGACACCCCGACCGGCACCGGCGCCCCGCCCGGGCCACCGCCACACCCACCCCGCTCCGCCCCGGCACCACCAGCGAACCTCCCCGGCGCCCCCTCACAGCGCCCCACCCCCGACGACCAACGGCGACCGGAGACTGACGCCATGTTCGACGAATCGCTGCTCGACACGCCGGAAGCGCTGGCCGAGGTCGACCGCCGCGCGCTGCTGCGCGGTGCGGCCGAGGCGGGCGCCCGCGTCCGTACCGCCGCGCGGCACGCCACCGAGGCCGGCGTCCACGAGCTGAAGCCGGACGGCCGCCCGCGCGCCGTCATGATCGCGGGCCCCGGCGCCGCCGCCACCTGTGTCGCCGACCTCCTCGGCACCCTCGCCGGCGCCGCCTGCCCGGTCACCCGACTGGCACCCACCGGCGTCGCCCCGGCCGCCGGCGCCCTGCGCTGGGAACTCCCCGGCTGGGCCGGTTCCGTCGACCTCCTCCTCATCGCCACCCCCGACGGCAGCGAACCCGGCCTGGGCCTCCTCGCCGAGCAGGCGTACCGCCGGGGCTGCACCGTCGTCGCCGTCGCCCCCGCCCGCTCCCCGCTCACCGAGACGCCAGGCGTCGCGCACGGCCTGTTCGTCCCGATGGCGACCGCCCCCTACGAACCCGACGAGATCCCCCTCGCCGCCTCCGCCCCCGGCGTCCTGTGGGCCCTGCTCACCCCGCTGCTGGCCCTCCTGGACCGCATCGCCCTGATCCCCGCCCCGGCCGAGACCCTGCGGAAGGTCGCCGACCGCCTCGACCAGGTCGCCGAACGCTGCGGCCCCGCCATCGCCACCTACAGCAACCCCGCCAAGACCCTCGCCGCCGAACTCGCCGATTCGCTGCCCGTCGTGTGGACCGAAGGCGCCTCCGCCGGCCCCGCCGGCCGCCGCTTCGCCGCGGCCCTCGCCGAACTCGCCGGCCGCCCCTCCCTCGTCGCGGAACTCCCGGAGGCGCTCGCCGAGCACAGCGCCCTGCTCGCCGGCCCGCTCGCCGCCAGCGCCGACCCCGACGACTTCTTCCGCGACCGCGTCGAGGAGCCGGCCGCCCTGCACGCGCGCGTGGTACTGCTGCGCGACCGCCCCATCGGCGGCCTCACCGCCGCACCCGCCGCCCGTGAGCTGGTCCTCAGCCACGACACACCGATCAGCGAACTCGAACCCGAACCCGGCGACGAGCTGGAGACACTCGCCGAACTGATCGCCATCACGGATTTCGCCGCCGTTTACCTGGCGCTCGCCTCGGGGGCCTGATGTAACCCCCCGGGCGTACGCACGCGCCGCACCGAGAGAGAGCAGGCAGAGAGAACCGCATGGACCGCCTCGACAACACCGTCCGCCCCTACGCCTGGGGCTCGACCACCGCCATCCCCCGGCTCCTCGGCGTCGAACCGACCGGCGAACCCCAGGCGGAGATGTGGCTCGGCGCCCACCCCGGCGCCCCCTCGCGCACCCCGCGCGGCACGCTCGACGAGGTCATCCAGGCCGGCCCCGAGGGGGAACTCGGCCGCGAGACCGTCACCCGGTTCGGCCCCCGCCTGCCCTTCCTCCTCAAGCTCCTCGCCGCCGCCGCCCCCCTCTCCCTCCAGGTCCACCCCGACCGCGCCCAGGCCGAGCGGGGATACGACGACGAAGAGCGCCGCGGCATCCCCGCGAACGCCGGCCACCGCAACTACAAGGACCCCAACCACAAGCCCGAACTGATCTGCGCGCTCACCGAGTTCGAGGGACTGTGCGGCTTCCGCGACCCCGCGCGCGCGGCCGACCTGCTCGAAGCCCTCGGCGTCGACTCCCTCAAGCCGTACGTCGACGCGCTGCGCGCCCATCCCGAGGACGCCGCCCTGCGCGAGGTCCTCACCGCCGTCCTCACCGCCGACCGCCACGAGATGGCCCACACCGTCACCCAGGCCGCGGCAGCCTGCGACCGCCTCGGCGGCGACCACGCCCCCTACGCCGTCATCGCCCACCACCACCCCGGCGACCCCGGTGTCATCGCCGCGATGCTCCTCAACCACGTCCGCCTGCAGCCCGGAGAGGCCCTCTTCCTCGGCGCCGGCATCCCGCACGCCTACCTGAGCGGCCTCGGCGTCGAGATCATGGCCAACTCCGACAACGTCCTGCGCTGCGGCCTCACCCCCAAGCACGTCGACGTCCCCGAACTCCTGCGCGTCGTCCGCTTCGAGCCCGGCGACCCCGGTGTCCTGCGCCCCGAGGCCGCCCCGGACGGCGAGGAGGTCTACGAGACCCCCATCGACGAGTTCCGCCTCTCCCGCTACGTCCTCCCCGAGGGCACCGCCGCCCACGACCTCACCCTGCGCACCCCGCAGATCCTGCTCTGCACGGCGGGAACCGTCCGCGTCGGCGAGCACCGGCTGACCCCCGGCGGCTCGGTGTTCGTGCCCGCGGGGGAGAAGGCCGAGGCGGCCGGCTCCGGCACCCTCTTCCGCGCCACTGTGATCGTATGACCGCCCCTGTGGACGGCTGAGCCGCCGTCACCGCACCGTGCTGCAAGAATGACCCACCGGCACCACCGCCGGCCGCGGCACGGCCGACGGTGGCTCGGCCGACCACGGCACCGCACCATCGGCAACGCACGAGCGGAAGGAACACGCGGGGACATGAGCGCGTCAGGCGGCACCAAGGCGATCGTGGCAGCACTGGGCGCGAACCTCGCCATCGCGGTATCCAAGTTCGTGGCGTTCGCCTTCAGCGGCTCCTCCTCGATGCTCGCCGAGGGCGTGCACTCGGTCGCCGACTCCGGCAACCAGGCCCTGCTGCTCCTCGGCGGCAGGAAGGCCCAGCGCGAGGCCACCCCGCAACACCCCTTCGGATACGGCCGCGAACGCTACATCTACGCCTTCCTCGTCTCCATCGTCCTCTTCTCCGTCGGCGGCATGTTCGCCATCTACGAGGGCTACGAGAAGATCAAGCACCCGCACGAACTGGACCACTGGTACTGGCCGGTCGGCGTCCTCGTCTTCGCGATCCTCGCCGAGGGCTTCTCCTTCCGCACCGCCGTCCAGGAATCCAACCAACTGCGGGGCCAGGAGTCCTGGAAGGAGTTCATCCGCCGCGCCAAGGCGCCCGAACTGCCCGTCGTCCTCCTGGAGGACTTCGGCGCCCTCGTCGGCCTGCTCCTCGCCCTCGGCGGCGTCGGCCTGACCCTGCTCACCGGCGACGGCGTCTGGGACGGCATCGGCACTCTCTGCATCGGCGTCCTGCTCGTCCTCATCGCCCTCGTCCTCGCCGCCGAGACCAAGTCCCTCCTCCTCGGCGAGGCCGCCGGAGCCCAGGAGGTCAAGAAGATCGAGGCCGCCGTCGTCGACGGTGACACCGTCACCGGCATCATCCACATGCGCACCCTCCACCTCGGCCCCGAGGAACTCCTCGTCGCCGCCAAGATCGCCGTCCAGCACGACGACACCGCCGCCGAGGTCGCCACCGCCATCGACGCAGCCGAAGCCCGCATCCGCGACGCCGTCCCCATCGCCCGCGTCATCTACCTCGAACCCGACATCTACAGCGCGACCGAGGCCGCCAAGGGCCCGGACCCCGAGGCCACCCCCGGCGGACCCGCCCTCCAGAACACCGACCACTGACCGCGCCCCCCACCCACGGCAGCTCTCCCGCCGGTCACCCCCAGTGATCGGCGTGATCTGTCCGGAGACGGACTGGGGACGGCAGCGCCCATCAGGTAGCTTGGAACGGAGCCAGACGTCGCTGCTGATGGCGGTCGGGCGGTCCCAGCACGGACCGACCGAGGGAGAGAGGGCCTCCGACGGACTGCGCTGCGCGCACGTGGACATGCCCGTGTCCTCTTCGGGCACCCCTGTGTCCGCCGCCGCGCAGACCAGCCGTACCCACACCTCGACCCAACCCCGAGGAGCAGCCTCCCATGACGACTGTCGACAACCGACAGGACTTCAAGGTCGCCGACCTCTCCCTGGCCGAGTTCGGCCGCAAGGAGATCACGCTCGCCGAGCACGAGATGCCGGGCCTGATGGCGATCCGCAAGGAGTACGCCGAGGCACAGCCGCTGGCCGGCGCCCGCATCACCGGCTCCCTGCACATGACCGTGCAGACCGCCGTCCTGATCGAGACCCTCGCCGCCCTCGGCGCCCGGGTCCGCTGGGCGTCCTGCAACATCTTCTCCACCCAGGACCACGCCGCCGCTGCCATCGCCGTCGGCCCGAACGGCACGCCCGACAACCCCCAGGGCATCCCCGTCTTCGCCTGGAAGGGCGAGACCCTTCAGGAGTACTGGTGGTGCACCGAGCAGGCCCTGACCTGGCCGGACAGCCCCACCGGCGGCCCCAACATGATCCTCGACGACGGCGGTGACGCCACCCTCCTCGTCCACAAGGGCGTCGAGTACGAGAAGGACGGCAAGGTCCCGTCCGTCGACACCGCCGAGTCCGACGAGCACCGCGTCATCCTCGAACTCCTGCACCGCACCATCACGGACGGCTCGCAGAAGTGGACGCAGCTGGCCTCCGAGATCCGCGGCGTCACCGAGGAGACCACCACCGGCGTCCACCGCCTGTACGAGATGCAGCGCGACGGCGTCCTCCTGTTCCCGGCGATCAACGTCAACGACGCCGTCACCAAGTCGAAGTTCGACAACAAGTACGGCTGCCGCCACTCCCTGATCGACGGCATCAACCGCGCCACCGACGTCCTCATCGGCGGCAAGACCGCGGTCGTCTGCGGCTACGGCGACGTCGGCAAGGGCTGCGCGGAGTCCCTGCGCGGCCAGGGCGCCCGCGTCATCGTCACCGAGATCGACCCGATCTGCGCCCTGCAGGCGGTGATGGACGGCTACCAGGTCACGACCCTCGACGAGGTCATCGACAAGGCCGACATCTTCATCACCACGACCGGCAACAAGGACATCATCATGGCCTCGGACATGGCCAAGATGAAGCACCAGGCCATCGTCGGCAACATCGGCCACTTCGACAACGAGATCGACATGGCCGGCCTCGCCAAGGTCCCCGGCATCGTCAAGGACGAGGTCAAGCCCCAGGTCCACACCTGGACCTTCCCCGACGGCAAGGTGATCATCGTCCTCTCCGAGGGCCGCCTGCTGAACCTGGGCAACGCCACCGGTCACCCGTCGTTCGTGATGTCCAACTCCTTCGCGGACCAGACCCTGGCCCAGATCGAGCTGTTCACCAAGCCCGACGCCTACCCGACCGGCGTCTACACGCTGCCCAAGCACCTCGACGAGAAGGTCGCCCGCCTCCACCTGGACGCGCTCGGCGTGAAGCTCACCAAGCTCCGCCCCGAGCAGGCCGCCTACATCGGCGTCGAGGTCGAGGGCCCCTTCAAGCCGGACCACTACCGCTACTGATCCCGCACCACCGGCCCGCACACCACACCGGGCCGGTGGCCGCCCGCACCTCGGAGACAGGCCCCCGCACCCCCGTGTCGGGGGCCTGTCCCTTCGGCCGCCGACGGGACCGCCGCCGACCGCTCGGCAGAGCGACCGGCACATCCCGCCCCGCCCGTCAGACCCCAGGACCCTCATGCCCCGCGGCCGCTACGCGCTCCACGACCCGCACGACCACACCCCCCTCGCCGAAGAGCACTTCCACTGCGCCCCCGGCCCGTCCGGCTGGCGCTACGTCGCCCAGCTGACCACTCCCGGCGGCGATCACCACGGCTCCGTCGACCTCACCCTCGACGAACTCGGCCGCCCCCTCCGCCTGGAACTCCACGCGGGCGGCTGGCAGGTCCGCGGCGCCGCCCTCGACGGCGTCACCTGGGTCCGCACCGACCCCACCGGCAGCCAAGCCACCGAAGGCAACGTGCGCGCCCATACTTTCGCCGGCACCTCTCCCGCCTTCCTCGTCGCCACCACCCGGCTCCTGCGCCTCACCCCCTCCGCCCCCACGACCCGCCTGCGCGTGGTGACCTTCACGGACCCCGTCCTCGCGCCCCGCACCGAGGACCACTCCTGGGCCCTGGTGAACAGAGAAGCACACGCCACTGACAACGGCCCCCTGACCGTGGACGAATACCAGGTCACAGCCCTGGACACCGGCGAACAGCACACGGTCCACATCGCCGGGGACGTCGTCCTCGCCGCCCCCGGCATCGAACTCGAAGACCTCGAATCCCCACCGTCGGCCTTCGACTGACCGATCCGACTGACCGATCCGACTGATCAAGCAGGCGGAACGAACCCCGTCGACGGCCGCCCGGCGGCCGGCTCGTCCCCGGCCCGCACCCCGGGGGCCGGGGACGAGCCGTCGCCCGGCCCCCCGCCGGAAGCAGCCGGGGAAGGGGCACCCGCCGAACCGGCGGAGTCGTACACCTCCGCCACAGGACTGTTTCCAGCCACCGGCGCGCCGTACGCGCCCCCCACCGGCTGACCGTACGTTGCCCCCGCCACTGCCCCACCCCCGGCCGCGCGCCGCATCTCCCGCACCTGCCGCTCCCGCAGCACCGCCGCCAGATACGCGGCGGGTGGCGCTCCCGGCGGAACGGGCGCCCCCGTAAGCGCCGCGAGATCACCCGCCAGACGCTCCGCCATCGCCCATCCCACCTGCGGATCCAGTTGTCCCATCCGCCCCAGGTACTGCCGGACCGCCAGCCACAGACCGTCCGGCACCGCCGACAGATCCAGCTCGGAGAAACGTCCCACCAGCCACGGCTCAGGCGGCGGTACAAGACCGTTCAGCCCGGCCGGCACCCGCTCCCGCACCACCAGCGTCCCGGCGAACACATCCCCGAGCCGCCGCCCGCGCGCCGACACCAACGAGGCGATGCACGCCACCACCCCGCCCGTCAGCAGGATCTCCACCACCCCGACCGCACCCCGCACCAGCGCATGCCGGAACCGGATCGGGCCCCCGTCGTCCCGCACCACCCGCAAACCGCACGCCAGCTTCCCCAGCGACCGCCCATGGCTCAGTGTCTCCACCGCGATCGGCCCGCCCACCAGCACCAGCAGGAAAGCGGCGATCGACAACGCCACCCGTGCCGCTTCGTCGAGGGAGGCCGTCGTCACCACCAACCCGATCACCACGACGACATACGCGACCAAGGCCACGGTGAGATCGAGCAACACGGCCAGGGCCCTGCTGGGCAGCTTGGCGGGCTGCACCTCCAACGCCACCGCCTCACCCGTCACCAGCTCACTCACGTCCGCCGCCCCTTTCCCGACCTGCTCGGAGAGCAGCCAGTCTGCCAAGCTGAGGGCCGTATCCGACCCCGGCACGAAGCGGAGCAGGACAACACCGATGGACCTCGACGTCTTCGTCTCCGCTCACCGGGCCGAGTGGGAGCGCCTGGACGCCCTGCTGCGCCGCCGACGCCACCTGACGGGCGCCGAAGCCGACGAACTCGTGGCCCTCTACCAGCGCACCGCCACACACCTGTCCCTGATCCGGTCCAGCGCTCCCGATCCCCAGCTCACCGCTCGGCTCAGCCAGCTCGTGGCACGCGCGCGTGGCGTCGTCACCGGCACCCGCCGCGCCTCCTGGCGCGACGCCACCCGCTACCTCACCCGCGGCTTCCCCGCCGCCGTCTACCGGTCCCGTCACTGGTGGGTACCCACCGCCCTGATCTCCACCGCGGTCGCCGTCCTCCTGGGCTGGTGGATCGGCACTCACCCGGAAGTACAGGCCACCATCGCGACGTCCAGCGAGCTACGCGAGCTGACTCGCCCCGGCGGCCAGTACGAGACCTACTACTCCAGCCATCCCGCGGCCGCCTTCGCCGCCCAGGTGTGGGCGAACAACGCCCAGGCCGCCGCCCTCTGCCTGGTCCTGGGCGTCTTCCTCGGCCTGCCCGTGCTCTGGATCCTCTTCCAGAACATGCTCAACCTGGGCGTCGGATTCGGCCTCATGTCCTCGGCCGGACGACTCGACACCTTCCTCGGCCTCGTCCTTCCGCACGGACTGCTGGAGCTGACGGCCGTCTTCGTGGCCGCCGGCACCGGACTGCGTCTCGGCTGGACGGTCATCGACCCGGGCCCCCGGACCCGGCGTACCGCCCTCGCCGAGGAGGGCCGCGCGGCCCTCGGCATGGCCATCGGCCTCGCCCTGGTCCTCTTCGTCTCCGGCGCCGTCGAAGGCTTCGTCACGCCGTCCGGCCTGCCCACCTGGGCCCGCATCACCATCGGCGTGCTGGCCGAGCTCGCCTTCCTGACCTACGTGTACGTGCTCGGTGGGCGGGCCGCGCGGTCCGGCGAGACGGGCGACATCCAGGCGGCCGAGCGCAGCGCCACCGTGCCCACAGCCGCCTGATGTGCGAGGACGCCTGCTGAGCTGCTATTGTCCTCTTCGCCCCACAAGAGCCGTTGACACGGGTCGCGCGGGGAGGTAGATTCGAACAGTTGCCTGGAACTGGATGTCATCCGGTCGGCATCGGCTAGTATCTACATCGGCTTCACGGAACGACGATTCCCATCGGTTCGATTCCACAGAGCCCCCCGATGAATCGGAAACAAATGGCCGCCGGTCAGACCGGCCCAGAAGTTCTGATAAAGTCGGAAACGCCGGAAGGGAAACCGCGAAGAAAAAGCGGGGCCCGGAAAGCACCGAGGAAATCGGGTCGAGAAAAGATCTGATAGAGTCGGAAACGCAAGACCGAAGGGAAGCGCCCGGAGGAAAGCCCGAGAGGGTGAGTACA
>NZ_CBDQZH010000010.1:0-209495 GCF_965341775.1 Streptomyces sp. bgisy159
CTGATCGCCGTCGGCGCGTGCGCCGGCTCGGTGGCGAGTTCCTCGAACTCCACGACGTTGCCGATGTCGTTGGTGGTGGACATCGAGATGTTGGTGACCCGCTCCAGGATCGCCTCGACGACCACCGGGACCCGGTACTCCTGCGCCAGCTTCTTCGCCCGCTCGAAGGCGTCGCCCAGCTCGTTCGGGTCGGTCACCCGGATCGCCTTGCAGCCCAGCCCCTCGGCGACCTTGACGTGGTCGACGCCGTAGACGCCCAGCTCCGGCGAGTTGACGTTCTCGAACTCCAGCTTGACCTGGAAGTCGATGTCGAACGCCCGCTGCGCCTGCCGGATCAGGCCCAGGTAGGAGTTGTTGACCAGGACGTGGACGTACGGGATCTTGTGCTGGGCGCCGACCGCCAGTTCCTCGATCATGAACTGGAAGTCGTAGTCGCCGGACAGGGCCACCACCTGGGCCTCCGGGTCGGCCTTGGCCACGCCCAGCGCGGCCGGGACGGTCCAGCCGAGGGGGCCGGCCTGGCCGCAGTTGATCCAGTGCCGGGGCCGGTAGACGTGCAGCATCTGGGCGCCGGCGATCTGGGAGAGGCCGATGGTGGTGACGTACCGCGTCTCGGGGCCGAACGCCTTGTTCATCTCCTCGTACACCCGCTGGGGCTTCATCGGGACGTCGTCGAAGTGGGTGCGCCGCTGGAGGGTGGCCCTGCGCTCCTGCACGGAGGCGGCCCACGCGGAACGGTCGGGCAGCTTCCCGGCCGCCTTCAGCTCCCTCGCGACCTCGACGAACAGTTCGAGGGCGGCCCGGGCGTCGGAGGCGATGCCGTAGTCCGGCGCGAAGATCCTGCCGATCTGGGTCGGTTCGACGTCGACGTGCACGAAGGTGCGGCCGGCCGTGTAGACGTCCAGCTTGCCGGTGTGGCGGTTGGCCCAGCGGTTGCCGATGCCGAGGACGAAGTCCGACTCCAGGAACGTGGCGTTGCCGTAGCGGTGGGAGGTCTGCAGGCCGACCATGCCGGCGTTCAGCCGGTGGTCGTCCGGGATGGTGCCCCAGCCCATCAGGGTCGGCACCACCGGAGTGCCCGTCAGCTCGGCGAACTCGACGAGCAGGCCGGCGGCGTCCGCGTTGACCACCCCGCCGCCCGCGACGACCAGGGGCCGTTCGGCCGCGTTCAGCATCCCGATCGCCTTCTCGATCTGGGCGCGGGTCGCGGCGGGCCGGTACACCGGCAGCGGCTCGTAGGTCTCCGCGTCGAACTCGATCTCCGTCATCTGGACGTCGATCGGCAGGTCGATCAGGACCGGGCCGGGGCGGCCCGAGCGCATCAGGTGGAACGCCTGCTGGAAGACGCCGGGGACCTGGGCGGCCTCCAGCACGGTGACGGCCATCTTGGTGACCGGCTTGGCGATCGAGGCGATGTCGACGGCTTGGAAGTCCTCCTTGTGGATCACGGCGGTCGGTGCCTGGCCCGTGATGCACAGGATCGGGACGGAGTCGCCGGTGGCGGAGTACAGACCGGTGATCATGTCGGTGCCGGCCGGGCCGGAGGTGCCGATGCAGACGCCGATGTTGCCCGGGTGGGTCCGGGTGTAGCCCTCGGCCATGTGGGAGGCGCCCTCGACGTGCCGGGCGAGGGTGTGCTGGATGCCGCCGGAGGCGTTGAGGGCCGCGTAGAAGGGGTTGATCGCCGCGCCGGGCACACCGAACGCGGCGGTGACGCCCTCACGCTTGAGGATCTCAACTGCCGCTCGGGCGGCGGTCATTCGAGCCATGGAGTACTCCTGCTTCGACTGTCGGACGAGCTCTCCCGTCGCGCCCCACGGTCAGCACTTCCGTATAGCGGAAAATAACTTCTACTATCTGGAAGCAATGTAGGTGGGGTGGCGGAAGGGCGTCAAGAGCCGGACAGGCGGGGGCCGGGTGGAGCAGGATGGGCCGCGATCCGCTACGACGTCCTGGAGTCGGCCGATGCCCGAGAGCGTGCCGGTGCGCTGCCCGGCGTGCCGACGCGAACGCCGGTACGTGGCGCCCGCGTACCCCTGTGCCTGCGGCACGCCCGTCACTCCGGCCCTGGACGCCGGCGCCGCCCCCGCCGTCGTCACCCACCGCGCCTGGTCCGACGAGTGGGTCACGCTCCCGTGCCCCGCCTGCGGCCGCCCCGCCTCCTGGCCCCACCCGGAACTGGGCTGCCCCTGCGGCACGGTCCTGCGCATCCCGGTCACGGGTGAGCCGGGCGGGGTGGAGCACGAGACGGCTCCCGCCGATCCGGGGGAACGCGGGCCCGTCCGCAACCCCGGCGCGCCACCCCGGCAAGCGACCCCGGACCCTCATGGACGGGCCGCAGACCCGAGCCCTCACCGACCCGCCGCGGAACCGGACCCTCGCGCACCCGCCCCGGGCCCCGCAACGGACCCCGGGCCGGGCCCTCGGACGCCTTCGCCGGTCGCGCAGGCCGCCGGAGCCGGCGTACCCGGCCCCCGGACACCGGACACTGCCGGCCTTCCCCTGACGGACCGTCCGATCCGCAGTGCCCGCGACGCGGTCACCGTCGTGGTGCTGTACCTGCGGCGGCTCGGGCACGGCGACGTGCGACGGGCCGACCAGCGGCCCACCTCGGGGATCGGGCTCGCCGCGCGGGGGCTGGTGGTGCAGGTGGACCCGGGGCGGCGGCCCGCGTCGGCGCGGGACGTGGAGTGCCTGTGGCTGACGGCGATGACGGAGTCGGCCCGCTGCCTCCACATCTCCCTGTCCGGGCACACCGGTGAGGCCCGCGCCGCCGCCGACGCGCTCGGCGTCCCGCTGTTCCTGCTGGACCTGGCGGGCACCGTGCAGCCGGTCAACGGACCGGCCGCCGCCCTGCACCGCCGTGCGCAGGGCCGGCCCTGACCGGCGCGCGGTCGGCGTTCAGGAGCGTGAGCCGTACCGCTCCCGCAGTTCGATCTTGCGCACCTTCCCGGAGACGGTCATCGGGAAAGTGTCGAGCACCTGCACCCGGCTCGGGATCTTGTAGTGCGCGAGCCGGCCGCGGCTGAAGGCCAGCACGTCGTCGAGGGTGGGCGGGTCGGCCGGGTCCTGCGCGATGACACAGGCCAGCACCTCCTCGCCGTACGTCTCGTGCGGTACGCCGACGACCTGGACGTCGCGGATCTTCGGGTGGGTGTAGAGGAACTCCTCCACCTCGCGCGGGTAGATGTTCTCCCCACCCCGGATGATCATGTCCTTGATGCGGCCGACGATCTCGACGTAACCGTCCTCGCGCATCACCGCGAGATCACCGGTGTGCATCCAGCGTCCGGCGTCCACGGCCTCGGCGGTCTTCTCGGGCTCGTTCCAGTAGCCGAGCATCACGCTGTAGCCGCGGGTGCACAACTCGCCCGCCGTGCCGCGCGGCCGGGTGACCCCGGTGACCGGGTCGACGACCTTGACCTCGATGTGCGGGAGCACCCGGCCGACGGTGCCGGTGCGGTGCTCCAGGTCGTCGTCCCTGCGGGTCTGCAGGGAGACGGGGGACGTCTCGGTCATGCCGTAGCAGATGGAGACCTCCGCCATGTGCATCTCGGCGACCACCCGCTTCATCACCTCCACCGGGCAGGGCGAGCCCGCCATGATGCCGGTGCGCAGCGACGACAGGTCGTACGCCGCGAAGTCGGGAAGGTTCAGCTCCGCGATGAACATGGTCGGGACGCCGTAGAGGGAGGTGCAGCGTTCCCGCTCGACCGCGCGCAGGGTCGCCGCCGGGTCGAAGGACGGGGCGGGGATCACCATGCAGGCGCCGTGCGAGGTGGCGGCCAGGTTTCCCATGACCATGCCGAAGCAGTGGTAGAACGGGACCGGGACGCAGATCCGGTCCTGCTCACTGTAGGCGATCAACTCCCCCACGAAGTAACCGTTGTTGAGGATGTTGTGGTGGGAGAGGGTGGCTCCCTTGGGGAAGCCGGTGGTGCCGGAGGTGTACTGGATGTTGATGGGGTCGTCGCAGGACAACTCGGCCTCGCGGGCACGCAGTTCGGCCGTCCGGTCCGGCGTGCCGCGCGCGATCAGCGCGTCCCAGCCGGGGTCGCCGAAGTAGACGGCCTCCCGCAGCCCGGGACAGCGGCCCCGGACCTCCTCGACCATCGCCCGGTAGTCGCTGCTCTTGTGCGCGAGCGACGCGAACAGCAGGGAGACGCCCGCCTGGCCGAGGACGTACTCGACCTCGTGGGTGCGGTACGCCGGGTTGATGTTCACCATGATCGCGCCGATGCGGGCGGTGGCGTACTGGACGAGCACCCACTCGGGGCAGTTGACCGCCCAGATGCCGACCCGATCCCCCTTGGCGACCCCGCTCGCCAGCAGTGCGCACGCCAGCCGCTCCACGTCGGCGGCGAACTCGGCGTAGGTCCAGCGCCGCCCGGACGGTACGTCGACCAGTGCCTCGCGGTCCGGCCAGGTGGCCACGGCCCGGTCGAGGTCGGCGCCGATGGTGTCGCCGAGCAGGGCGGTGTCGCCGGTTCCGTGGGTGTACGACAGCTGTCCGCTCACCGGAAGTCCTCCTCGCGGTACTCCGCGTCCGAGCCCGCCGCCGTGGCCTCGCGCAGTTCGATGCGGCGGATCTTGCCGGAGACGGTCTTGGGCAGGGGCGCGAACTCCAGCCGGCGGACGCGCTTGTACGGGGCGAGCGTCCGGCGCGAGTGCTCGAACAGCACCTTGGCGGTGTCCGGTCCGGGCTCCCATCCGTCCGAGAGCACGATGTACGCCTTCGGCACGGCGAGCCGCAGCTCGTCGGGGGCGGGGACGACGGCGGCCTCGGCGACCGCCTCGTGCTCCAGCAGGGCGCTCTCCAGCTCGAACGGGCTGATCTTGTAGTCGGAGGCCTTGAAGACGTCGTCGCTGCGCCCGATGTACGTCAGGTAGCCGTCCTCGTCGCGGGAGGCGACGTCACCGGTGCGGTAGTAGCCGCCGGCCATCGCCTCGGCCGTACGGTCCGCGTCGCCGTGGTAGCCGGCCATCAGGCCGACCGGGCGGAAGGCGAGGTCGAGGGCGATCTCCCCCTCGGCGGCGCCGGGGGCGCCGGTGACCGGGTCGAGGAGTTCGACGCGGTAGCCGGGGCTGGGCCGGCCCATGGCGCCGGTCTTCAGCGGCTGGCCGGGCGTGTTGGCGACCTGGACGGCGGTCTCGGTCTGCCCGAAGCCGTCGCGGACGGTGACTCCCCAGGCCCGGCGGACCTGCTCGATGACCTCGGGATTGAGCGGCTCGCCGGCCGCGACGGCCTCCCGGGGCGGGGTGGCGAGCTGGGTGAGGTCGGCCTGGATCAGCATCCGCCACACGGTGGGCGGCGCGCAGAAGGTGGTCACGCCCGCGCGGTCCATCTCTGCCATCAGCCGGGCCGGATCGAACCGGGTGTAGTTGTGGATGAAGACGGTCGCCTCCGCGTTCCACGGGGCGAAGAGGTTGGACCAGGCGTGCTTGGCCCAGCCCGGCGAGGAGATGTTGAGGTGGACGTCGCCCGGCTTGAGGCCGATCCAGTACAGGGTGGCCAGGTGGCCGATCGGATACGACGTGTGGGTGTGCTCGACCAGCTTGGGCCGGGCGGTGGTGCCGGAGGTGAAGTACAGCATCAGCGGGTCGTCGGCGAGGGTCGGCCCGTCGGGGGTGAAGCCGGCCGGGGCGGCGTACGCCTCCTCGTAGCGGTGCCAGCCCTCGGGCGCGCCGCCGACGGCGATCCGGGTGTAGCCGCCGGGCACCTCGTCGAACTTGGCGGTGTCCCCGGCGCGCACGATCACCTGCCGGACCCGGCCCCGCTCGACACGGTCGCGCAGGTCGGCGGGGCCGAGCAGCGGGGTGGCGGGGATGACGACGGCGCGCAGCTTCATCGCGGCGAGCGCGGTCTCCCACAGCTCGACCTGGTTTCCGAGCATGACCATGATCCGGTCCTCGGCGGCGACCCCGCGCTCGCGCAGCCAGTTCGCGACCCGGTCGGAGCGCTCGGCCATCTCGGCGAACGTCACCCGGGTCTCGGCGCCGTCCTCCTCGACGATGTGCAGCGCGGTGCGGTCGTTGCCCTCGGCGATGACGTCGAACCAGTCGAGGGCCCAGTTGAACCGGTCGGGCCGGGGCCATGCGAAGCCCTCACAGGCGGTCTCGTAGTCCTCGCGGTGGGCCAGCAGGAAGTCCCGTGCCCCGCGGAAGCTCTCCGTCGCCGTAACCATCTGTGCTCCTTCTGTACCGGGCCATTGCCGGGCGGCTCTCTGCCATCGTGTAATCCGTGATGCGGGTCTCACTACCCCCGAACGGGGGTGTGCGCGGCGGGTGGGCCGCGGGAAAGGGCGAACGAGTGGCAGCGGACGCGTCCGGAGCGATGGAGATACGCGGCGCGCTGGCGCGGCTGCGGCGGACGACCGGGCTGCCGGTGGCCTTCGGCGGCCTGGCCGAACCCGGGCAGCGCAGGATGCGGATCAGCGAGCTGAACGGCGCGGCGACGCTCGCGCTGCGCGGGCTGGCGGTGTCCGCCGGAAACGGCCTGGGCGGCCGGACCCTGGCCCTGGCCCGCCCGTGCGCGGTGACCGACTACTCGCTGTCCCGGCAGATCAGCCACGAGTACGACACCCCCGTGGCGGAGGAGGGTCTGCGCTCGGTGCTGGCGGTGCCGGTGGTGGTGCGGCGCCGGGTGCGCGGTGTGCTGTACGGCGCCCTGCGCACGGCCCAGCCGCTGGGCGACCGCACGATCGCCGCCGCGGTCGACGTGGCCCGGGACATCGAGCAGGCGCTGGTGGTACGGGACGAGGTGAGCGGCCTGCTGGCGGCGGCCCGGCCGCGGCCGGCCGAGGACGGGGGCGGCTCGCCGGCCGACTGGGAGCAGGTGCGCGAGGCGCACACGGCGCTCAGGGCCCTGGCCCCGCGGATCACGGACCCGGCGCTGCGGGCGGAGCTGCTGGCCGCCTGCGGCCTGCTGACCGCGTCGGGCGCCCCGGCGCACGAGGGGGACAGCGGGGCGGTGCTCTCGCCCCGCGAAGTGGACGTGCTGGCGTGCGTGGCGTCGGGCGCGACGAACGCGGCGGCGGCCGAGCGGCTGGGGCTGCGCGCGGAGACGGTCAAGGGCTACCTCCGCTCGGCGATGCGGAAGCTGGGCGCCCACACCCGGGGGGAGGCGGTCGCGTCGGCCCGCAGGACGGGCCTGCTGCCGTAGCGGCGGCACGCAGCCGTTCACCGACCCCCTCCAGGAATACGAATATGCCGTCAATGGGCGCACTTGTAATATCCCTCACCACGCCGCGGCTCAGAATTTCAAAGAGACGTTGCCTAGAATTTGGCCGGAACAGGACACAGGGAGGGCAGCGGTGACCGTGCGACGGGACTTCCAGGAGCCCACCCGAGGCCGCCCCGACCTGGTCATCGGCAGGGACGAGCTGTTCACGGCCGCCCGTGAGCAGCTCGGACGCGGCGGCAGCGTCCTCCTGCACGGCCCGGCCGGAATAGGGAAATCGACCGTCCTGCGCGCTTTGGCCACGGATTACGGCGCATCAGCGCGCACCGTGTTGCGCTGCTCGGCGACCGAGTCCGAATCCCACCTGCCGTTCCTGGCGCTGGCCGATCTGCTCGGCCTGGCCCTCGACGAGGTGTCCGGCAGGCTCCCCGCGGCCCAGCGCACCGCCCTGGAGTCGGCCCTCACCGGGCGCGGCGAGTCCACCCTGCAGCGCGACGGCCTCGCCCTGCGGCTCGCCGTGCTGTCGGCGCTGCGCGCGCTGGCCGACCGGGGCCCGGTGCTGATCGTCGCCGACGACCTGCAGTGGCTGGATCCGGCCAGCGCCGAGCTCCTCGGCTTCGCCGCCCGCCGCCTGGGCGACACTCCCGTGCAGCTGCTGTGCGCGGTGCGCACCGAGGGCCAGGAGTACGACCGTCATCTGCGCTCCTCCCCGCCGGACACCCTCGCGGTCCGGCTCACCCCGCTCTCCCGCGCCCAGGTGTCCGCGCTGCTGGACCACCAGGGGTACACCGACCTGCCGCGCTCCACGGTCCGCGAGATCCACCGCACCAGCGGCGGCAACCCGCTGTTCGCCCTGGAGCTGGGCCGCGCCCTGGGCGAGAACCCGACCCCGCCGCGGCCCGGCGAACCGCTGCCGGTGCCGACCTCGCTGCGCGCGCTGGTGCTCAGCCGCCTCGACATGCTCTCCGCCGAGGCCCGCCGCACCCTGCTGGTGGCCAGCGCGGGCGCCCGCCCCACACTGGCGCTGCTGCACGCGGCCGGCCGGGAGAACGCCGAGGCGGAGACCGCCCAGGCGGCCTCGCTGGGCCTGCTCGCCACGGAACCCGAGGGGCCGGCCGTCCGCTTCGCGCATCCGCTGATCTCCGCCGCGCTGTACGCGGAGGCCCCCGCCCAGGAGCGCCGGACCGTGCACGCGGCACTGTCCACCGCCGCCTCCGACCCGATCGAACGCGCCCGCCATCTGGCGCTGGCCACCACCGGCACCGACCCCGACGTGGCCGCCCGGCTCGCCGAGGCGGCGGCGCTGGCCCGGGACCGCGGGGCGCCCTCGGTGGCGGCCGCGCTCGGTCTGCTCGCCGCCCGGCACACCCCCGCCGACCACGTCCCCCGCCCGGACGAGCGGCGGCTGGAGGCCGCGGAGGACGCGATCACCGCCGGCGAGACCGACCTCGCCCGGGACATCGCCCACGACGTGCTGACCCGGGCGACCGCGCCGGCCGAGCGGGTGCGGGCCTGGATGGTGGTCGTCGAGTCGGCCGGGCAGGCGCTCGGAGACGTCGACACCGCCTTCCCGCAGATGCTGGCCGACGCCGGCGACGACCCGGAGCTGCTCGGCCTGGTCCACTACCAGCTGTCCTGGCGGGCGCTGATCATGGAGGGCGACTTCGCCGAGGCCCGCCGGGAGGCCGCGCACACGGCGGAGCTGGCCGCGCGCGGCGGCGACCGCCGCACCGAGCTGATGGCCCTGTCCTTCCAGGCGTCCACCGAAACCCTGATGGGCCATCCCGATGCCCCCGCGACCATCAAGAAGGCCCTGAGCGAGCCTCAGGACCCCTACGTGGCCTGCCACCACAACGGCGCCGGCATGGCGCGCTTCCGCTGGCTGCTGATGAGCGACCAACTGTCCGAGGCACGCACCACCGTCACCGCGCTGCTGCGCGAGGTGCGCCGGCGCGGCATGGTGGAGAGCGAAGTCCATTTCCAGCGTTTCCTCGCCGATGTCGAACTACGTGCCGGGCACTGCGGCCGCGCTTTGGATCTCGCCCGGGAGAGCCTGCGGCTGGCCCGGGACACCGGGATCGGGATGGGCGCCTCCGCCATGCTCGCCTCCCTCGCCGAGGCGTCCGGCGGCGATGTCGACCGGGCGCTGGCGCTGGCCCGGGAGGCCACCGAGCGCGCCGAGGAGGACGGCGACCAGATGTACCTCTCGCTCGCCCTGGCCGCGCTCGGCTACGCCCAGCTCGTGGCCGGGGACGCCGCCGGCGCGGTCGGCTCGCTGCGCCGGGTGCGCGAGCTGGAGCGCGGCCTGCGCATCACCGACCCGGCGCGCGGGCGCTGGCAGGGCGACCTCGCCGAGGCCCTGGTGCGCGCGGGTGAGCCGGGCGAGGCGCAGGAGCTGATCGACGTCACCCGCGAGCACGCGCTGCGGCTCGGCCGGGCGAGCGTGCTCGCCGTCCTGGACCGGGCGGAGGCGCTGGTGCGGGCGGCGCGCGGCGAGCACGAGGCGGCGCTGACCCAGCTGACGTCCGCGCAGGAGCGGCTGGCCGGGCTGGGCTACGGCCTGGAGGAGGCGCGGGCCGCGTTCGCGCTGGCCCGGCTGCGCACCGTGCGGCCGGGGCCGACCTCGTACGACGAGGCGGCGCGGCTGTTCCGGCGCTGCCGGGCCCTGCCGTGGCTGCGGCACGTCGAGGCGGCGGCCACGGCGGCACGGCCGCAGGCCGCGGCGGTGGCCGTGCCGGCGCCCGCCGCGGACGCGCTGAAGGGGCTGGCGTCGATGGAGCGTCAGGTGGCCTCGCTGGTCATGGAGGGCGCCACCAACCGGGAGATCGCGGCTCGCCTGTTCATCAGCGTCAAGACCGTCGAGGCGACCCTGACCAGGGTCTACCGCAAGCTCGGCATCCGTTCCCGGGTGGACATCGTCCGGCTGGCGGCGGGGCACCGCGCGAAGTGAGGGGCGCGCGGGGCGACCGCCCCGGCTCGGCCCCCGACGGGCCACCGAGGGTTTTCCCTGCCCGCCTCCCCCTAGGGAGTTCCCTCATTGGGAGGGCGGCGGCCGAGTCCTACCGTGGACGTGGACACCTGCCAGGGCGACAGCGGCGGCCCCCCGTCATCGGGGGCGTCCTGGCAGGGACGACTTCCCGGGCGAGGGGTGGCGGTACGTGCCGTCGGACACGGACTCCCACGACCGCCTCCGCCCAGGGCACGACTCCTGAGCACCCCTCAGGTGATGAACCAGGGGGCGCTGCGGGCCTCCACGAGCGGCCCGCAGCGCCCCCTCTCCATGTCGGGGACCGCCGGGTGCCGGTCGGGTCCGGTGGGGAGGGACGGTCACGAACGCCCGCCGGTGTGCGCCCCGTGCGCCCTGCTCGTACGTACCGGCCGGCGGTCCGCCGGCCCGGGTGTCTCCTCCCCGGCCACGCTCGCCGAGACCGTGCCTGAGCCTGTACGTGGTCCCTGCGCACGCGGGGGCGCCCGGCCGGGCTCCGGATCAGGTGCGCCGGCCGTGCCCCATGCCGTGCGGCCGCTGGGGTGACTTCGCGGCCTCGGCCTCCGCCTTGGCGTCCTTCACCGCGGCGGCGGCCTGCTTCTCGGCCCGGTCGGCGAGCGCGGCGGCGTCGAGGGACGCCGTCGAGCCCGCTTCCAGCGCCGGGGTCCGGCTGTCCTGCGACGTGCCGTCGCCTCCGGCCTGCTGCTCGGCGGGCGCGGGTTCGACGGGGCCTGCCGTCGACTGGTCACCGAAGGCCCTGGTGACGGTCCGGACGGCCTCGGTCAGCTCTCCGGGGATGACCCAGAAGGTGTTGTTGTCGCTGCCCGCCAGGTGCGGAAGCGTCTCGAGGTACTTGTAGGCCAGGACCTTCGCGTCGGCGTTGTTGCGGTGGACGGCCTGGAAGACGAGTTCCACCGCCTTGGCCTCGCCGTCCGCCCGCAGGATCATGGCCTGCTGGGTGCCCTGGGCCTCCAGGATGTCCTTCTGCTTGGTGCCCTCAGCGGTGAGGATCTTGGCCTGTCGCTCCCCTTCGGCGTGCAGGATGGCCGCGCGCTTGTCACGTTCGGCCCGCATCTGCTTCTCCATCGCCTCCTTGATGGTGTTCGGGGGGTCGATGGCCTTGATCTCCACGCGGTTGACCCGGATGCCCCACTTGCCGGTGGCGTCGTCGAGGACGGCGCGCAGACGTGAGTTGATCTCCTCGCGCGAGGTGAGGGTCTCCTCCAGGTCCATACTGCCGATCACGTTGCGCAGCGTGGTCACGGTGAGCTGGTCGATCGCCTGGAGGTAGTCGGCGACCTCGTAGGCGGCCGCCCGCGGGTCGGTGATCTGGTAGTAGAGCACGGTGTCGATGTTCACCACGAGGTTGTCCTCGGTGATCACCGGCCTTGGGTCGGAGGAGTAGACCTGCTCGCGCACGTCGAGCTTGGTGTTGACCCGGTCCGCCACCGGCAGGACCAGGTTCAGGCCGGGCTGCAGGGTCCGGCGGTACCGGCCGAACCGCTCGATGTTGTAGCGGCGCGCCTGCGGGACGATGCGCACGGCGGAGGCCACGAAGAAGACGACGACCAGGGCCGCCACGAGGGTGAGGATGACGACTGGGTCCACAGTGCCTCCGTCGCTAGGTGTTCAGCCGCTCACGGAAGGAGTTCGCGGGGGTAGACGAGGGCGGTGGCGCCCTCGATCTCCATGACGTCCACCAGTGTTCCCGCCGGGATCACCAGGCTCTCGTCGAAGGCGCGGGCGGACCACTCCTCGCCGGAGAGCTTGATCAGGCCGCGGGTCGCGGTCACCTCCTGCACGACCTCGGCCCGCCTGCCGATCAGCGCGTCACTGCCCTCGCGGGTGAGGGGTTGCTGCTCCAGGTGCCGCAGCGCGAGGGGGCGGACGAGGGCGAGGCCTCCCACCGCCGCCGCCGCGAGGGCCACCAGCTGGCCGAGGAGGCCGATGCCCGTACCGGCGACCACGGCCGCGACCAGCGCGGCGCCCGCCAGCAGTCCGAAGACCAGGGTCAGGGTGAAGAACTCCGCGACGCCCAGCGCCGCGGCGGCGGCCAGCCACACGAACCACGGCATCGCATCGCCCTCCCGATGAGGCCTCCCCCACCAAGTTACCTCCCGGTGGCGCGGGCGGGCAGGGACGGCCACCGGGATTCTCGGCCGCCGCCGGCCCGCGCGCCGGCCGACGGGGCGGGTGCCCGGTCGGCGGGCGGCCCGCGCCGGCGCGGCTCAGTTCCCGGCCGCATCCTCGTCGGGCCGCAGGGCGTCGAGGATGAGGGTGAGGCCGAAGTCGAACTCGTCCGCGTAGTCGTAGCCGGGCTTGAGGGCGTGTTCGGTGGCGAGTTCGGCGAGGTGGGGGTAGGCGTCGGCGGGCATCTCCCGGAGGATTGCGCCCGCGACCTCCTCCAGCTCCGCCGCGTCGCCGAACGGCAGACTCAGCTCCTGGAGCACGAAGCCGTACAGGTAGCTGTCGATCAGCGAGAAGGCGTGGCCGGCCATCGGGACGGAGAACCCGGAGGCGCGCAGCACGCCGAGGACGGCGTCGTGGTGGCGCAGGGTCGCCGGGCCGGGCCGCGAGCGGGAGTCCATCAGGCCGAGGGCCCACGGATGGCGGCGCAGCGTGGCGCGGACGGAGTCCGCGCGGCGGCGCATGGCACCCTTCCAGTCCGGGTCGCCCGGTGACAGCTCGGGCAGCTCGATCTCGTCGAACACCGCGTCCACCATGCCGTCGAGGATGTCCTCGCGGCCGGCGACGTGGTGGTAGAGGGACATCGCCTCGACGCCCAGTGGTTCGGCGATGGCGCGCATGCTCAGCGCGGCCGACCCCTTCCGGTCCGCGAGCGCCACCGCCGTGCGGATCACGCGTTCACGGCTGAGCGGGGTGCGCTCCGACGCCCCGCGCCGGCCTCTGCCCGTCTCCGGCATTCGTCGCTCCTTCTCCATACCCCTCGGCCCCGCGCCTCCCGGCGCCCCTTGATTGCCTTACGACATAAGGCTACCGTGCCTTACACCATAAGGTCGACACTGCG
The DNA here is from genome assembly GCF_965341775.1 of Streptomyces sp. bgisy159. GTDB lineage: Bacteria > Actinomycetota > Actinomycetes > Streptomycetales > Streptomycetaceae > Streptomyces. The sequence continues at coordinate 13,195 of NZ_CBDQZH010000010.1, forward strand.
GCGGAAGGGGTTGTGCCATGAGCACGGATCGCGTGAAGAAGGTCTGCATCGTCGGAGCCTCGGGGAAGCTCGGGCAGTACATGGTCCGGCACGCGCTGGACCGCGGGTACGAGGTGGTCGGCGTGTGCCGGGAGCGCAGCGTGCCGAAGCTGGCGGCGTTCCGGGACCGGATGACCGTCGTGCCCGGCCCCACGAACGACCCGGAGGTGATCCGGCGCGCGGTCGCCGGCTGCGACGGGGTGCTGACGGTGCTCGTGCCGTGGGGCGTGCAGCAGTACTCCTCGGGCACGGCCCAGGCAGTGCTGGACCACGCACGGCCGGGCGCGCGCCTGGTCTTCTCGTGCGGCTGGCACATCACGCGCGACGGCAAGGACCGGTACTCGTGGCGGTTCAGGACGGCCGTCCGGATCGTCGCCCGCCTGGCCCGACTCGTCCGCGCCGTCGACATCGACGATCAGGTGGAGGCCTGCCGCAGGGTGTTCGCCAGCGACACCCGGTGGACGGTGGTGCGCGGCAGCGATCTGGAGGAGGGCGAGAGCCAGGGGCTGCCGGTGTGGAGCCGGCACGTGGGCGACCCGGTGCTGTCCGGCAACCTGACCCGCCGGGTGGACTTCGCGCTGTTCATGGTGGAGGCGCTCACCGACGACACGCTCGTCCAGGAGGCCCCGGCGATCGTCGGCTGCCGCACCGCCGGCGCCCTCGCCCACGCGAGCGGTTCCGCGGCCTCGCCCCGGGTGCCGTGACGGGCCGGGCCGACCGTACGGATTCGGCCGACATCACATCGGGCGTGCGGCGCCCGCCGGACGTGTCCGGCACGTCGTAGTGCAGGAACAGCGGGAAACCATCGCCGACCCGGGCGTCCGGGTAGACGCTCCGTGGCTCGCCGATCACTGTTCTGACCACAAATTCCACACATCCTCTCTACACACAGGCCCCGATGGTCTAGATTGACCGTGCTTCAGCCGTTCGGGCGGGAAGCGCCCAGTAAATGATCTACAGGTCCGGCGCCATTCACAGCCAGCGATCGATCAACACGCGGAGCCCCCAACAGGGCCTCGGGTGCGGGGAGCGCCCGAAGTCCGCACGGGGTCCGCGCGCCTCGAAAGCCCGGCAGGGCACGCGTATTCGGCTGCCGCCAGGGCGGGTTGTTCACGTAGCGCCGGCACATCTGTCATGGCGGGAGGCGGGGGCCTCCCGGGGGAGGAAGAGCGCGGTGCGGGAGGCAGGGGTGCCTCCCGGAGGACATGCGTGCCAGACGAACACCTCGAACCACTGGTGACCTGGGGGGTCCTTGTGCAACAGGGGGGATTGGTCAACCCGTTTCCGTCGGCGCGCGGCAGGCCGGCGAACGGGACTGTCAGCCGGACCGCGACCGACTGGGAGCAGCGGTACCGCCGTACCGTGATCGCCGGCGACACCGTGGCCACGGCCGTCGTCGTGGCGGCCATCGGCAACTTCTTCGGGGCCCGCGACGCGGCCAACTGGCACGAGAAATGGGTGATCCTCGCCTTCGGCACCGAGTTGCTGGTGCTGGGGGCGCTGGCGGTGAACCGGTCGTGGGCACCGCCGGTGCTCGGCCAGGGCGCCGAGGAATTCCGCCGGCTCGGACGCTCGCTGTTCACGGCGACCGTCGTCCTGGCGCTCGGCGGGATCGCCCTGACCTCGCGCAACATCAAGCTCTGGATCTTCGTCGCGATCCCCGCGATCGCGCTCGTCACCATGACCGCGCGGTACCTGCTGCGTATCCGGCTGCACCGGCAGCGCCAGGAAGGGCGGTGCCTCAGACCGGTGCTCGCCGCCGGGAGCCCGGACACCCTGCGCGACCTGATCGGCCGGACCCGCAAGTTCCCCCACCTCGGCTGGCGGGTGGACGCGGTGTGCACGACGGACGGACGCGGCATCGACGGCGACCACCTGGACGGGGTGCCTGTCGTCGGGGAGTTGGGGGACGTCGCCAAGCACGTCCGCCACGACGGTTACCGGGTCGTGGCGGTCACCCCGGACCCGCACTGGTCACCGGACCGGCTGCAACGGCTGGCCTGGAACCTCGAAGGCAGCGAGGCCGAGATGGTGGTGGCCCCGGTGCTGATGGAGGTGGCCGGTCCTCGGCTGCACGTCGACGCCGTGCTCGGGATCCCTCTGCTGCGGGTCAGCATGCCGACGTTCACCGGTGCCCGCCGGGCGGTCAAGGGGGTCGTCGACCGGGTAGGCGCAACGATTCTGCTGATGCTGTTAGCGCCGCTGATGGCGCTCATCGGGCTGCTCGTGCTGGCGGACAGCCGGGGCGGGGCGTTCTACCGCCAGTCGCGGGTCGGCAAGGACGGCCACGAGTTCACCATCTGGAAGTTCCGCACCATGGTCGCCGACGCCGACCGGGCGCGGGAGGCGCTGGCCGACCGGAACGAGGGCGCCGGCCCGCTGTTCAAGCTCCGCCGGGATCCACGGGTGACCCGCGTGGGAGCGGTACTGCGCCGGTACTCGCTCGACGAACTCCCGCAGCTGTTCAACGTGCTCACCGGATCGATGTCGCTCGTCGGTCCGCGGCCTCCGCTGCCGGAGGAGTGCGCCGCGTACGACCCGGACATCCGGCGGCGGCTGCTGGTCAAGCCCGGACTCACCGGCCTGTGGCAGATCAGCGGGCGCAGCGATCTCTCGTGGGAGGAGGCGGTCCGGCTGGACCTGCGGTACGTGGAGGACTGGTCGCTCGCCCTGGACGCGGTGATCTTGTGGAAGACGCTGCGTGCGGTGCTCTACGGGCAAGGCGCCTACTGATGCGCGGGGGGACTGCCGCTCGACGGTCCCGGCGGTGCGCGGACCGCAGGCCAGGAGGCCTGCCTGGGGGGAGGAACGGGTCATGAGAGTCAGTGTTTTCGGGCTCGGCTACGTGGGCTGCGTGTCGGCCGCGTGCCTGGCCGGCATGGGGCACGAGGTCATCGGGGTGGACGTGAACCAGGTGAAGGTCGACCTGGTCAACGCCGGCCGGGCCCCGGTGGTCGAGGAGCGGATCGGCGAGCTCGTCGCCGAGGTCGTCGGGACCGGGGCGCTGCGCGCCACCACCGACGTCCGGGACGCGATCGCGCACAGCGAGGTCTCGCTGGTCTGCGTGGGCACGCCGTCGGAACCCAACGGCAGCCTGTGCACCACCTACTTGGAGCGGGTCACCGAGCAGATCGGGGCCGCCCTCGCGGACCGCGGCGGAAGCGGCGGGCGGCACACGGTCGTCTACCGCAGCACCATGCTCCCGGGCACCTGCCTGAACCTGCTGGTGCCGATCCTGGAGAAGTACGTCGGCGGCACCGCGGGTGTGGACCTCGGGGTCGCGGTCAACCCGGAGTTCCTGCGCGAGGGCACCAGCGTGCGGGACTTCTACGACCCGCCCAAGACCGTCGTCGGCGAACTCGACCCGGCCAGCGGTGACATGGTGCTCGCGCTGTACGACGGCCTGCCCGGCGAGGTGTTCCGGGTGCCGGTCCCGACGGCCGAGGCCATCAAGTACGCGGACAACGCCTTCCACGGCCTGAAGATCGGCTTCGCGAACGAGCTGGGCGCGGTGTGCCAGGCGCTCGGCGTGGACTCGCACCAGGTGATGGACGTGTTCCTCGCCGACCGCAAGCTGAACATCAGCCCCGCCTACCTGCGGCCCGGCTTCGCCTTCGGTGGCTCCTGCCTGCCCAAGGACCTGCGCAGCCTGGTCCACGCCGCGCGGCGGGCCGACGTCTCGGTGCCCATCCTCGCCCACGTGCTGCCCTCCAACTCCGACCACCTGCAGCGCGCGGTGGAGCTGGTCGAGCGCACCGGCAAGCGCCGGGCCGGCCTGTTCGGGCTGTCCTTCAAGCCCGGCACCGACGACCTGCGCGAGAGCCCGCTCGTGGAGCTGGCGGAGCGGTTGTTCGGCAAGGGCTACGACCTCAAGATCTACGACGCCAACGTGAGCCTGTCCCGGCTGCTCGGCGCCAACCGCGAGTACATCGAGACCCGGCTGCCGCACCTCGCGCAACTGCTCGCGGACTCCGTCGACGAGGTGCTCGAACACGCCGAGGTGTGCCTGGTGGGGACCAGGGATCCGGCCGTGCTGGCGGCGCTGCCGCACGGCGACGGCCCGGTGATCGTCGACCTCGTCCGCCTTCCCGACGCGGAGACGCGCCGGGCCGAACCGGGGTACATGGGCCTTGCTTGGTGACACGCCTGCTGCTGACACGCCTTCCGGTGGCATCCCGTCCGACGGCACGGCCGGCCCGGACGGGGCGGGCCGGCGCGCGCTGATCCTCGTGGAGAACCTGTCGGTGCCGTTCGACCGGCGGGTGTGGCAGGAGTGCACGACGCTGCGGGACGCCGGCTGGGACGTGCACGTCATCTGTCCCCGGGGCACCAAGCGGGACACGGAGGCGGAGGCGGAGATCGACGGGGTGCGGATCCACCGCTACCCGTTGCGCGCGGCCACCGGAGGGCCGGCCGGCTACCTGCGCGAGTACGGGTCGGCGCTGTGGCACACGGTCCGGCTGGCCCGCAAGGTCGGCCCGGTCGACGTGGTCCACGCCTGCAACCCGCCCGACCTGCTGTTCCTGCCGGCCCGGTGGCTGAAGCGGCGGGGCGCGCGGTTCGTCTTCGACCAGCACGACCTGGTGCCCGAGCTGTACCTCTCCCGGTTCGGCCGCGGCGAGGACCTGCTCTACCGGGCCGTGTGCGCGCTGGAACGGATGACCTACCGGGCCGCGGACGTCGTGCTCGCCACGAACGAGAGCTACCGGGACGTGGCGGTGCGCCGTGGCGGCCGGCGGCCGGAGGATGTCTTCGTGGTGCGCAGCGCACCCGACATCGACCGGTTCCATCCCGTGCCGCCCGAGCCGGAGTTGAAGAACGGCAAACCCCATCTCCTGTGCTACCTGGGGGTGATGGGACCGCAGGACGGCGTCGACTACGCCCTGCGGGCCCTGGCGAAGCTGCGCGACGAACTCGGCCGCACCGACTGGCACGCGGTGTTCGTCGGCGCCGGCGACACCTTCGACGCGATGGTGGAGCTGTCCCGGCGGCTCGGGCTCTCGGAGCAGGTGCGGTTCACCGGGCGCATCCCGGACGCCGACCTGGTGCGCTACCTGTCCACCGCCGACGTGTGCCTCTCCCCCGACCCGCACAATCCGCTCAACGACGTGTCGACCATGAACAAGGTCCTCGAGTACATGGTGATGGGCCGGCCGATCGTCTCGTTCGACCTGAAGGAGGCCCGAATCTCCGCCGGAGACGCCGCCGTCTACGCGCCCGCCAACGACGAGAGCGCGTTCGCCCGGCTCGTCGCACAACTGCTGGACGACCCGGAGAAGCGGGCCCTGATGGGCAAGATCGGCCAGGAGCGGATCGGCGGACCGCTCTCCTGGCGGAACTCGCAGGCCTCGCTGCGCGCCGCCTACACCACCGCCTGCCGTGAACGCCCGGCTGCCGACGGGCGATCCGGACCGGCCGGGAGGAGGCCGCGCCATTGAGCGATGACACCATACGCCTGGTCACGATCGGGCGGATCGTCCGTCGGCGACGGCGGCTGCTCGCCCTCCTCGTCGTGGTGGGCGCGCTCGTCGGCTACGGTTCCTCGCTGCTGTTCCCACCGCGCTACACGACGTCGGCCTCGGTGCTGCTGCCGGGTGCGTGGGAGGAACGCGAGCTGCGGACCCAGACGGAGATCGCGACCAGTTCGGTGGTGGTCGACCGCGCGGCCGCCTCGCTCGACTGGAGCGGGGTCGGCGGACGCGAGCTGCGGGACCGGGTGAGCGCCAAGGCCGCCGACGGCAACATCATCAGGATCTCGGGCACGGCCGACACCCCGGAGCGCGCCCAGCGGCTCTCCGACGAGGTGGCCCAGCAGTTCGTGGCGTACGCCGCGCGGATCGTGGGGGACAACGCCGATCCCGAGGCGGCGGCGCGGCTGGAGGCGCTGCGGCAGATGGTGGTGCAGACCAGCGGCCGCATCACGGAGCTGGCCGAGGCGGCCGATCCGGGGCAGACCGTGGAGAGCGTGCAGGCGCGCACCGACCTGGAGAAGCTGCGCACCGCGCTGCAGGAGGCCATCAACAAGCTGGACCAGGCCGACCCGGCCGCCACCAAGGCCAACATGGTCGTCATGGGCCCCTCGCCCCGCCCGGCCGGCGAGGCGCCGCCGACGCGGGTGCAGCTCGTCGGCGGCGGGGCACTGCTGTTCTTCCTGTTCGCGGTCGTCGGTCATCTCACCGCCGCCCGGATGAGCCGCCGGCCGCGCACCGAGGCGGAGATCGCCACGGCGCTCGGCTCGACGCTGCTGGGGACCGTCGAGGTGCCCGGCGACCGGCTCGCGGACCGGCCGGAGGACGGGGGTCCGCGGGCCCGGATCCGCCGGCTGCTGGGCCTCGACGTCCGGTGGGACCTGCCCGTCCCGCGGGCCTGCGGCGACGACGACGCCCTGCGGGTCCGCCACCGCCGGGTGTGCGCCCGCGTCCGGGACCGACTGCCGGTCCCGCGGCGGCCGCTGGTGGTCGTCCCGGACGGCGACCAGGTCGCCCGCCGGGCCGCCGAGGAGCTCGCGGCCGAGTGCGGCGGCGATCCGCCGCCGGGGGTGGTGGGGGTCTCGGTGGACCGGCCGATGGTGCCGGACCGCGACCACGAGTCCGGGGTCCTGGTGGTGCTCAGCGCGGGCCGCTGGACCACCGGGGAACTCGCCGGCATCGCCGAGGCGTGCGCGGACGCCGGGCACGAGATGGTCGGCGTCGTCGTCGCCGGCCTGGTCCGGGCCCGTGCGACGGGGTCCGCCGGCCGGCCCCGGCAGGCCGCCGCGCCGGCGCTCGCCGACCAGGTGACGGGAGGGTCCGGGTGACGACGAGCACGCCGTCGCAGGGGCCGGGCGCCGCTCCCCTGGTGGATCTGCAGGCGCTGGTCGTGGCCGTCCGCAGGCGGCGCCGGCTCTGGTGTTCCGCGGGGCTGCTGGGCCTGCTCGTCGGCCTCGCGGTGGCGGTGCTGCTGCCGCCCGCGCCGACCGCGGTGACCAAGGTGCTGGTCGCGCACCAGGCGGACCAGCCGAACGACCCCGGCACGCTGATCCGCACCGACGTCGCGCTCCTGCACACCACGCGGATCGCCGACGCGGCCCTGCGCTCCCTCGGGTCCCCGGACGCCCCCGAGGACTTCATGCGGGACTACGGCGGGGTCGGTCTGACCAACAACCTGCTGCAGATCACCGTGACGGGCGGCAGCGACGCCGAGGCGGTCGCCCGCGCCCGGGCGCTGGCCGACGCGTTCGTCGCGGACCACGTGCGGCGGATCCGGGAAGCCGCGGACGCCGAGGCCAAGAGCCTGCTCGACCAGCGCGACCGGCTCCAGGACGAACTCGCCCAGGTCAACAAGGCGATCGGGGAAGAATCGCCGGACAGCGGCCCGAAGGCGGCGGCGAACCTGGAGTCGCTGTTCGCCCGCCGGGCCGAACTCACCTCGCGCATCGCCGACTTCGGCCAGCGCGCCGCGGAGGCGCGGGTCGGCATGCCCCGGCTCGTCGCCGGCACCCAGATCGTCGACGCCCCGCGCCCGGTGCGGCACTCCCTGCCCAGGGCCGCCGCCACCGACGCGGCGATCGGACTCGTCCTCGGGCTCGTCCTCGGGCTCGCGGTGGCCGCGGTCGCCACCGTGGTGGCGGACCGCCCCGTGCTGCGCCGGGACATCGCGGCGCACCTCGGCGCGTCGGTCGTCGCGGAGCTGCCCGGCCGGCCGGCCGGGCCGTGGCGGCGTCGGCGGCTCCGGGCGGCACGCGAACGGCTCACCACGTCCCTGGCGCGTACGGTGCGCGGTGGCGCGGCACCGGTGTCGCTGCTGGAGCTGGGCTGCGCGCGCGTCACCGGCACGATCGCCCTGGACCTCGCCCGGGCGCTGGCGGCGGACGGGCCGGTGGCCGTCGTCGACGGCCTGCCCGGGTCGCGGCTCGCGGACCGGCGGCGCAGGCCGGGCGACCCGGCCGTGGTCAGCGGCGAGCGGGCCGCGGCCGCTCCCGCCGCGGAACGCCGGCTCGGCGTCGGCTCGGTGGCGCCCGGCACGACGTGGACCGACCTGCGGTACCTCGGCACCCGGACGGTGCTCGTCGTACGGGCCGGGCACGGCAGCGCCGCCTGGCTGCACACCGTGGCGCGGCAGCTCGCGGAGCAGCGCGTCGCGGTGATCGGTGTGGTGCTGATCGACCCCGATCCGCGGGACCGGACCGACGGCACGCTGTGGGACGGGCCGCGCACCGCGCCCCCGGGCGGCGCCGAGCGGCCCGCCCGGGCCAACGGCGGGGGTGCCTCCCACGCCGTCGAGGCGGTGGGGGCGGGCCTGCCGCGCGCCGAGCGGCTGCCGACGCGGGCGGCGGGAACCCCCGACAGCGACCAGGAGGCGCGGTAGGACATGTGTGGCATCGCAGGTACGTACCGGTGGCCGGACGGGAAGGCCGTCACCGACCGGCTCACCGACATCCTCGCCCACCGCGGCCCGGACGGGGCCGGACGCTACAGCCATCCCGTCGGGGACGGCGAAGTGCACCTCGGGCACCGCCGGCTGGCCGTCGTCGACCTGTCCGGGACCGGCGCCCAGCCGATGGTCTCGGGCGGGCTCGCCCTCACGTACAACGGGGAGCTGTACAACGCGCCGGAGCTGCGGGCCGAGCTGGCGGCCGCCGGGGTGCGCTTCCGCGGCACGTCCGATACCGAGGTGCTGCTGGAGGCCTGGCGGCGCTGGGGTACGGACTGCCTGCCCCGGCTGCGCGGCATGTTCGCGTTCGGGGTCTTCGACGAGCGGACCGGTGAGCTGGTCCTCGCCCGCGACCAGCTCGGCGTCAAACCGCTGTTCCTGCTGCGGCGCGGCGACGGTGTGGCGTTCGCCTCCGAGCTCAAGGCGCTCGCCGCCGTGACCGGAGGGTCGCTGGAGGTGGACCCCACGGCGCTGGTGGCCTCCCTGCTGTACTACTGGGTGCCGGACTCGCGGTGCGCGTTCCGGGAGGCGGAGAAGCTGCCGCCGGGCAGCTGGCTGAGGTGCCGGCCCGACGGCCGGGTGGAGCGCGGCCGGTTCTGGCACCTGCGGGACGTCGCCGCCGAGGGCCGGGAACGGGCCCGCGCCGGGCAGTCGCCGGACATCGCCGCCGTGGTCGAGGAGTCGACGCGGCGCCACCTGCTCTCCGACGTTCCGGTGGCCACCTTCCTGTCCGGCGGATTGGACTCCAGCTACCTGACCGCGCTGGCGGCCCGGGAGCGGCCCGGGATCTCCGCGTACACCATCGGCTTCCGTGCCGCGGACGCCAGGTACGAGGCGATGCCGGACGACCTGCGCCACGCCCGCCGGGTGGCCGAGCGGTTCGGCGTCGACCTGCACGAGATCGAGATCGCCCCGGACGTGCTCGACCTGCTGCCGCGGATGACGTACCACCTGGACGAGCCGATCGGGGACCCCGCCGCGATCAACACGTTCCTGATCTGCTCGGCCGCCCGGGAGGCCGGGGTCAAGGTGATGCTCTCGGGGATGGGGGCCGACGAGTTGTTCGCCGGCTACCGCAAGCATCTGGCCAATCTGATCGCGCTGCGCTACCAGCGTGTCCCGCGGCCCCTGCGGCGCGGTCTGTCGGCCGCCGTGGACCGGCTGCCGGTCGCCACGTCACGCCGGGGGTACCGGTCGGTGCGGTTCGCGAAGCGGTTCCTCTCCTTCGCCGATCTGCCGGAGGAGACCGCGTTCCGGCGCAGCTACACCATGTACGACCGGGCCGAACTGCTCGCCCTGCTCGATCCGGACCTGGGCCAGGCCGTCGAGGACGTGCTGACCGAGCACGCGGACGTCTACCGGGACAACGACCTCGACGACTTCGTCAACCGCATGTGCCTGGGCGACGCCCGGATGTTCCTGCCGGGCCTCAACCTCGCCTACACCGACCGGTCGAGCATGGCCGCGTCGACCGAGGTGCGGGTGCCGTACGTGGACGTCGAGGTGGTCAGGGCGGCGTTCGCGGTGCCCGGGGACCGCAAGATCGTGGGGCGGCAGGGCAAGGCCGTCCTGAAGGAGGCGGCCGTCTCGGTGCTGCCCCGGGAGATCGTCTACCGCCCGAAGGGCCTGTTCAGCGCGCCGCTGCGGGCCTGGATGAGCCGGGACCTGGCACCGCTGGTGCGGGAGGTGGTCGATGACGGTCTGCTGGTGCGTTCCGGGTTCCTGCGCCGCGACGCGCTGGCGCGGATGGTCGCCCAGGACGCCGCCGGGCAGCGGGACTTCTCCAAGCATCTGTGGCATGTGCTGACCCTCGAGTACTGGTACCGCGGCGCGACCTCCGGGGCCGGCCGGACCCCTTCCCTGACGGCCTAGAGACAAACGGCGTAGAGACAAGAGGACTTCGGGTGAAACAGGTTGTGCAGAACTACAGGAGCGGTGAGCTGGCGCTGCTCGACGTGCCGGTGCCGGGGTGCAAGCCGGGCGGTGTGCTGGTCCGCAGCGCCTACTCGCTGATCTCCACCGGGACCGAGCTGATGAAGGTGTCCGAGGCCGGTATGTCGATGCTGGGCAAGGCCCGTTCCCGGCCGGACCAGGTCGCCAAGGTCGTGCAGAGCGTGGCCGCCAACGGGGTGCCCGCCACCTACCGCAAGGTGATGGGCAAGCTGGACTCCTACACGCCCCTGGGCTACTCGCTGTGCGGGGTGGTCGAGCAGGTCGGCGCCGGCATCGACGACGTGGCGGTCGGGGACCTCGTGGCCTGCGCCGGCAACGAGCACGCGTTGCACGCCGAGCTGAACTGGGTGCCGAAGAACCTCTACGCCCGGGTACCGGACGGCCTGGCGCCGCGGCACGCGGCCTTCGGCACCGTCGGGTCGATCGCGTTGCAGGGCGTCCGCCGTGGTGAGCCGCAACTCGGCGAGGTGGCGCTGGTGATCGGTCTCGGACTGATCGGGCAGCTGGTCGTGCAGTTGCTGGCCGCGTCGGGGGTCCGCGTCGTCGGGGCCGACCCGGACCCGGTGCGCTGCGAACTCGCCGAGCGCCTGGGCGCCGCGGCGTGCGGCGACCCCGCGTCCGCGGCCGTGCAGGGCGCCGTCGCGGAACTCACCGGCGGCCTGGGCGTGGACCAGGTGTACCTGGCCGCGGGCGGCACCGACAACCAGCCCGTCGAGCTGGCCGCCCGGCTGAGCCGGGACCGCGGCCGGGTCGTCGACATCGGCAAGTGCCGCCTGGACCTGCCGTGGAACGCGTACTACGAGAAGGAGCTCGACGTCCGGTTCTCCCGCAGCTACGGCCCCGGGCGCTACGACCCCGCGTACGAGCTGGAGGGGCGGGACTACCCGATCGGCTACGTGCGCTGGACCGAGCGCCGCAACCTGGCGTGCTTCCTCGACCTCCTGGCCCGCGGCAGCGTGGACGTGGAGCCGCTGGTCTCCCACGTCGCCGACTTCGACGACGCCGTCGAGACGTACCGGAGTCTGCAGGACGGCGAACTGAAGGCCGTGGCCGTGCTGTTCCGCTACCCCGACGACCGGGCGGAGGCGCCCGCCCCCACGGTGGCCGTTCCCGCGGTGCCCGCCGGGCGGAAGCCGGGCCGGGCCGCCGGGACGCCGGTGCGGCTGGCGTTCGTCGGCGCGGGGAACTACGCGACGTCGATGCTGCTGCCGCACCTGGCGGGGCGCGACGGCGTGGAGCTGGCCACGGTCGTCACCACGACGGCCCTGTCCGGGGCCAACGCGCAGCGCAAGTTCGGTTTCGCCGGGGCGACCACCGATCTCGACGCCGTGCTCGGCGACGAGTCCGTCGACGCGGTGTTCGTGGTCACCCGGCACAGCTCGCACGCCGAACTGACCCGCAAGGCGCTGCTGGCCGGCAAGGCGGTCTTCGTGGAGAAGCCGTTGGCGCTCACCGAGGACGAGCTGGCCGGCGTGCTCAAGACGGTGGAGGAGTCCGGCAACGACCGGCTGCAGGTGGGCTTCAACCGCCGGTTCGCGCCGCTGCTGCGGGAGGCCAGGGAGCGGTTCGGCGCCCGCACCGGGCCGGCCGCCCTGCGCTACCTGGTCAACGCGGGCCGCCTGGAGCACGGCAGCTGGTACCTGCGGTCCGGCGAGGGCTCGCGGTTCGCCGGTGAGGGCGGGCACTTCATCGACACGGCGAGCTGGCTGCTGGAGGCCGACCCGGTCTCGGTGTACGCGGTCGCCACGTCCGGCCACCAGGACGTGCAGGTCGTGCTGCGCTACCCGGACGGGTCCACCGCCACCATCAGCTACGTCACCACCGGCGCGCCCGGTTTCCCCAAGGAGACCCTGGACCTGGTCGCGGACGGCAGGGTGCTGCGGTTCGACGACTTCGTCCGCGCCTCCGTCCACGGCCCCAGGCGGTGGGTGAGTTCGCGGCTGCCCAGGGCCCGGGACAAGGGGCAGGCCGCCGAAATGGCCGCGTTCGTACGGGCCGTGCGGACCGGCGGGCCGATGCCGGTGCCGCTTCGCTCGCTGGCCGCGACCACGGCGGCCACCCTCGCCGTGCAGGCCGGCCTGGTCGGCGGTGCTCCGGTGACGTTGGCGGGGGTGCGATGACCGCGCGCTCGGGGAGTGCGGGCTGGTACCTGCGGCGGCTGTCCCGGATGGGGCCGCGGGAGGTCGGCGGCCGGGTGGGCGACGCGGTGCGCAGGCGGCGGTGGCGGTCGGCGCGGCCGGCCGGCCCGAGCGTGAGCGGCGCCCGGTTCACCGCCGTACTGCCCGCGGGGACGGTGGCCGAGGTGCCGCCGGACGCCGCGAAGCGCCTCGTCGCCGAGGCGGACCGGCTGATGACCGGTCACGTGGAGTACTTCGGGGTGGGCCGCGACGACCTCGCCGACCCGGACTGGTGGTACGACCCGAGGACCGGGCGCCGGGCCCCCTGGGGCTACGCCTTCGACGTGCCGTACCGCGACGAGGACGCGGTCGGGGACATCAAGCAGATCTGGGAGCTGTCCCGGCACCAGTACCTCACCGTGCTCGCCGCCGCCTACGCGCTCACCGGCGACGAGCGGTACGCCGAGCGGGTGGCCGAGCACCTGCGGGCGTGGTGGGCGGCGAACGCGCCGCTGCGCGGGGTGCACTGGACCAGCGGGATCGAGCTGGGCATCCGGCTGCTGTCCTGGGTGTGGATCAGGCGGCTGCTCGACGGCTGGCCGGGTGCGGCCGGACTGTTCGAGGAGAACCCGAAGGCACTGCACCAGATCTGGCACCACCAGCGCTGGCTGGCCGCTTTCCCCAGCCGGGGCTCCTCGGCGAACAACCACGTCATCGCCGAGGCCGCCGGTCAGTTCGCGGCGGCCTGCGCGTTCGGCTGGTTCCCCGATTCGGCGCGCTGGCGGGCGGAGGCCCTGCGGTCGCTGGAGCGGCATCTGCGCGGCAACACCTTCGGCTCCGGTCTCAACCGCGAACTGGCCACGGAGTACCACGGACTGGTGCTGGAGCTCGGTCTCGCCGCGGTGGCCGAGGCGGACACCGCCGGCGTGCCGGTCCCGGCGTCGGTCCGGGTGGTGCTGCTGCGGATGACCGACGCGCTCGCGGCCGTCGTGGACGACCGGCTGCGGCCGCCGCGCCAGGGGGACGCGGACGACGGCCACGGCCTGGTCGTCGACGGCGCGGGCACCGACCGCTGGGCCTCGCTGCTGGCCACCGGGGACGCCGTGTTCGGCCGGCTCGCCTGGTGGCCGGAGGTGACCGGCACCGATGTGCGCACGCCGCTGCTGGCCGCGCTCATCAGGCCCACGACGCCGTCGGTGACCCGCCCGTCCCGTCGGCCGGGCCACTTCGCCGACGCGGGGATGACCGTCCTGCGCGGTCCGGACGGCATCTGGTGCCGCTGCGACGGCGGCCCGCACGGCTTCCTGTCCATCGCCGCGCACGCCCACGCGGACGCTCTGTCCCTGGAGGTCCGGCACGACGGGGTCGACGTGCTCGCCGATCCGGGGACGTACTGCTACCACGGGCAGCCGGAGTGGCGGCGGTACTTCCGGTCGACCCTCGGCCACAGCACCCTGCAACTGGACGACGGCGACCAGTCCGTCTCCGGCGGCCCGTTCCTGTGGACGCGGCACGCCCGCAGCCGGGTCCTGGTGGCGGACCCGGCCGGGCCGGGGGTGTCCCGCTGGTGCGCCGAGCACGACGGCTACCGGCCCGCCGTGCACCGCAGGCGGGTCGAGCTGGCGGCCGAGCGCCGGGAACTGACGGTGGTGGACGAGGTGCGCGGCGGGTCGGGCCGGGCGGTTCGGCTGGCGTTCCACCTCGGCCCGGCGATCACCGCGGACCTGGTGGGAGACCGGGCCGTGCTCACCTGGACCCGGGACGGCGAGGACCGCTCCGCGGTGCTCGACCTGCCCGGGCAGCTGCGCTGGCGGGCCCACCGCGGCGAGACGGACCCGCCGCTGGGCTGGTACTCCCCCGGTTTCGGGCGCAAGGAACCCGCCACCACGCTGGTCGGCACCGGCTCCGCCGACGGCACGCGGGGGTTCGTCACCGTACTCGGGTTCCGCGGCTAGGGGGGACGGCGTGGGGTTGTGGAGGCGGCACCGGGCATGGTCGGCGGCACCGCTGGCGCTGGCCCTGCTGGCGGCGGCCGGCTGTGAGGGCGGGCCGGGCGCGCGGCCGGCGCCGTCCGCCACGCCGTCCCCGTCCGCGGCCCGGGTGTGCGCCGAGCCCGCGCCCGGCCCGGCCAAGGCGCCGGCGGGCGCGGTGACGGTCGACCCCGCGGTGGTGGGCGACCTCGCCGCCAAGACCCGGAACAGCCCACCGCACACCACCTTCTGGCTGCGGCCGGGCACGCACCGGCTCGAACCGGACCGGTACGCCCAGGTCGTCCCCAAGGAGGGGAACCGCTACCTCGGCGCGCCGGGCGCGGTGCTCGACGGCCGGCGGACCAACCAGTACGCGTTCGGCGGCACCGCCCGCGACGTCACCATCGGCCACCTGACCGTGCAGGGCTTCGTGGCGCCGCAGAACGAGGGCGTGGTCAACCACGACTCGGCCGACGGCTGGGTGATCGAGCACGCGACGGTCCAGAACAACTCCGGCGCGGGTCTGATGGCCGGGGCCCGCCAGCGGGTCAGAGCCAGCTGCCTGCGCGGCAACGGCCAGTACGGCATGAACGCGTACAAGGCCGGCGGGCGCATCACCGGCCTGGTGGTCGAGGGCAACGAGATCACGGGCAACAACCGGGACGACTGGGAGCGGCGGCGGCCGGGCTGCGGCTGCACCGCGGGCGTCAAGTTCTGGGCGGTCGACGGCGCCGACGTACGCGGCAACTGGGTGCACGACAACCGCGGGGCCGGGTTGTGGGCGGACACCAACAACAACGACTTCCGCATCGAGGGCAACCTGCTGGAGGCGAACGACGGTGCCGCGCTGATCTACGAGACGAGCTACAACGCGGTCATCCGCGGTAACACGATCCGGCGGAACAACTGGGTCGAGGGCCGCGGGTACGCCGAGCGCGGCGACACCTTCCCGTTCGCGACCGTCTACCTGTCCGAGTCCGGGGGCGAGCCGCGGATCCGGGCCCGCACCGACAAGATCGAGATCTACCGGAACGTGCTGGAGGACAACTGGTCCGGGATCACCCTGTGGGAGAACGCCGACCGGTTCTGCAACAGTCCGGCCAACACGTCCTCCGGTGCCTGCACGCTGTTGGTCGACGACACCGACCGGTGCGCACCGCCGGCGATCGCCGCCGCGCCGCTGTACGCCGACTGCCGGTGGAAGACCCAGCGGGTGGACATCCACGGCAACCGCTTCGTGCTGGACAAGTCCGTCGTCGACTGCACGGTGAGGTGCGACCGCATGGCGGTGCTGGCCAACTACGGCACCTATCCGGACTGGTCGCCCTACAAGGGCGAGCGGGTCGCGGAGGCGATCACGCGCGGGCAGCACAACCGCTGGCACGACAACGTGTACGTCGGGCCGTGGAAGTTCGTCGCCCACGACCCGAGCCGGGTGCTCGACGCCGGGGAGTGGCAGGCCTCGCCGTACCGGCAGGACGCGGGCAGCACCTTCCGTGCGCGGGACGGTGGTTGAGATGTCCGCGGACTCCACGTCGAGGACCGTCGCGACGGTCTGGGGGCTGCTGGTCCTCAACACGCTCGGCTCCGCCGGGGCGAGGACCATCGTCCCGCTGCCCCGCTCCCTCATCCAGATGGTCACCATGGGTGCGCTGGTCGCCGCGTTCACACTGGCGCTGGCGCTCAACCTCCGGCTGCGGGTGCGGGCCAGCGCCTTCCTGCTCCTGCTCACCCTGCTGCTGGTGCCGTCCGTGCTGTCCAGCGTGCAGCAGCAGTCCGGGTTCGGGGCGCTGTTCCGCTGCGCCCGGCTGGCACTGTTCGTCGGCACGCTGTGGCTGCTGAGCCGCTGGTGGGACGGCGGCCCGCGGTTCGTCAGGCACCACATCCGGATGTACTTCGCGGTACTCGGATCGGTGGCCGCGGGCCTGGTCGTCTCACCGGGCGCCGCGCTGCCCGAGCTGTACGGCGGGCGGCTGGTCGGCGCGTTGTGGCCGCTCACCCCGCCACAGATCGGACAGTACGCCGCGGTGATCATCGGGCTCACCGTGCTGCTCCTGCTGGGCCGGCAGACCGACCGCAGGAGCGCGGCGGTGGTCGTCGTGCCGTCCCTGGTGCTGCTCGCGCTGACCCACACGCGGACGGCCACGCTCGGCCTGCTGGCGGGGCTGGCGCTGGCGATCGGCTCGCTCGTCCTGACCAGCGCCGCCGCCCGCCGGTTCTTCGCCCGGGCGGTGCTGTGCGCGGCCGTGGCCGCGGTGGCGCTCGGGCCCGCGCTGCAGGCGTGGTTCCTGCGCGGCCAGAGCCAGGAGAACTTCTCCAGCCTCACCGGCCGGGCCAAGGTCTGGCACGCCCTGCTGGCCGCGCCGCGGACGACGTCGCAGTACCTGTTCGGATCGGGCCTGGGCGACAAGTCGTTCGGCGGGCTGCCGATCGACAACAGCTGGCTGGCCGTCTACCACGAGCAGGGGGTGACCGGCGTGGTGCTGGTGGCGGCGTTCGTCGCCGTGCTGGGCGCCGTGGCGTTGCTGCGGCCGCCGTCGCTGTCGAGGGCCTGCGCGATCTTCCTGATCAGCTACTGCGCGATCGCCTCGTACACCGAGGCCGGGCTGGGTGACGCCTCGCCGTACCTGCTGCACCTGACCGTGGCCGCCTCGCTGCTGGCGGCACCCGCCACGGCCACCGCCCCGCCGGCGCCCGAGGTCCTCCGGCGGCGCGTCCCGCGATGGGCCCGGAAACCGGAGGTGATCTAGCGTGCACGTCCTCGTGGTGCACAACCACTACGCATCGGCGCAGCCGAGCGGCGAGAACAGGGTCGTCGACCAGGAGGTGGCGCTGCTGCGCGGGGCCGGCCACCGGGTCGGGGTGTTCGAGCGGCGCAGCGACGAGATCGCCGCCCGGTCCCTGCCGGCCAAGGCCGCGATCCCGCTGCTGGTGCCGTGGAACCCGGCGGTCCGCAGGGAGCTGGCCGCCCGGCTGCGCGCCGAGCGCCCGGACGTGGTGCACGTCCACAACGTCTTCCCGCTGCTGTCGCCGGCCGTGCTGGCCGCCTGCGCCGACGCCGGCGTGCCCACCGTGGCCACGCTGCACAACTACACCCAGGTCTGCCCGCCCGGCACGCTGCAGCGGGACGGCCGACCGTGCGCCGAGTGCGTCGGGGCCACGCCCCTGCCCGCCGTCCGGCACGGCTGTTACCGCGGTTCCCGGCTGGCGACGGTGCCGCTCGCGGTCAGCCTGTCGGTGAACCGGCGGCGGTGGTGGTCCGGGGTGGAGCGGTTCTTCTGCATCTCGGGGGCGCAGCGCGACGTCCTGGTGCGGGCCGGCATGCCGGCCGAACGGCTGTCGGTGAAGCACAACTTCGTGCCCGATCCGGGCGTCCGCCGGGAGGGCGCGGGCGAGCACGTGCTCTACCTGGGGCGGCTCGCGGAGGCCAAGGGGGTACGGCTGCTGATGGCCGCGTGGGACGAGCTCGCCGCCGACGGCGGGGTGGGCGTGCCGCTCGTGATCGCGGGCGCGGGGCCCCTGGAGCGCGAGGTGGCCGCCTGGGCGGCGGGCCGGGACGACGTGCGCTTCGCCGGCCTGTACGACCCGGAGCAGTGCCGGCGGGCCGTCGCGCGGGCGGTCGCCGTGGTGGCGCCGTCGACGTGGCTGGAGGCGTTCGGCCTGGTGGTCGTGGAGGCGATGGCGGCGGGGGTCCCGGCCGTCGCCGCCGGTCACGGGGCGTTCGTCGAACTCGTCGAGGACGGGGTGACCGGGCTGCTGCACCGGCCGGGCGAGGCCGCCTCGCTCGCGTCGTGCCTGCGCCGGATCGCAGAAGGGCCCGCCCTGGGCCGGGAGATGGGCCGGGCGGCCCGGCGCCGGTACGAGCAGGGCTTCAGCCCGGCCGTCGGGCTGGAGCGCCTGGTGGAGGGATACCGCACCGCGATCGCGGATCGGACGGAATCAATGGGGGGCAGTACATGACACGATGCCGACTCTGCGGCTCGGCGGCGCCGGCGAGCGTCGTCGACCTGGGGGCGACCCCGCCGTGTGAGAGCTTTCTCGCCGCGGACCGGCTGGACGAGCCGGAACCGACGTACCCGCTGCACCTGCGGGTGTGCACCGAGTGCTGGCTGGCGCAGATCCCGCCGCTGATCACGCCGGAGGAGACGTTCACGCAGTACGCGTACTTCTCCTCCTACTCGACCTCCTGGGTGGAGCACGCGCGCACGTTCGTCACCGACGCCGTGCGGCGGCTGGGTCTCGGTCCCGACGCCTTCGTGGTCGAGGTCGCGAGCAACGACGGCTACCTGCTGAGACACGTGGTGGACCGCGGGATGCGCTGTCTGGGCATCGAGCCCTCGGTGAACGTCGGCGGCGCGGCACGTCAGGCGGGGGTGCCCACGCTCACGGCGTTCCTGGACCCGGACACCGGCTCGGCCGTCCGCGCCGAGCACGGGCCGGCGGACCTGGTCGTGGCCAACAACGTGTACGCGCACATCCCCGACGTGACCGGGTTCACCCGGGGGCTGCGCGCGCTGGTCGCCGACGACGGCTGGGTGTCCGTCGAGGTGCAGCACCTGCTGACGCTGATCGAGGAGAACCAGTACGACACGATCTACCACGAGCACTTCCAGTACTACACGGTGGCGTCCGCGATACGGGCGCTGGCGAGCGGCGGCCTCGCGCTGGTGGACGTGGAGCTGCTGCCCACGCACGGCGGTTCCCTGCGGCTGTGGGCCCGGCCCGCCGAGGTGGCCGGCGAGCCGACCCGGCGGGTGACCGACGTACTGGACCGGGAGAAGGCGGCCGGACTCCAGGAGCTGTCCGGATACACCGCGTTCTCCGCGCGGGTGGCCAAGGTGCGCCGGGACCTGCTGCGGTTCCTGATCGAGGCGGCCGATCGCGGCGAGACGGTCGTCGGCTACGGCGCCCCGGGCAAGGGCAACACCCTGCTCAACCACTGCGGCATCCGGCCCGACCTGCTCCCCTACACCGTCGACCGCAACCCCTACAAGCACGGGCGGTTCACCCCGGGCACCCGGATTCCGGTCCTGCCGCCCGAGCGGATCGCCGCCGACCGGCCGGACTACGTCCTCGTCCTGCCGTGGAACCTGCGGGCCGAACTGGTCGAGCAGCTGTCGTACGTGCACGAGTGGGGCGGCCGGCTGGTCTTCCCCATCCCGGAACTGAGCATTGTCGAGGTCGCGTCCCGAAAGGTCACAGCATGAAGGTCGTCCTGTTCTGCGGCGGTTACGGGATGCGGATGCGCAACGGCACCTCCGACGACGTGCCCAAGCCGATGGCGATGGTCGGCCCGAGGCCGCTGATCTGGCACGTCATGCGCTACTACGCGCACTTCGGGCACACGGAGTTCATCCTGTGCCTCGGGTACGGGGCCCACCACATCAAGGACTTCTTCCTCAACTACGAGGAGACGACGTCCAACGACTTCGTGCTGCGGGCCGGCCGGACCGAGCTGCTGTCCACCGACATCTCGGACTGGACGATCACCTTCGCGCAGACCGGCGTCGAGTCGCCGATCGGCGAGCGGCTGCGCCGCGTCCGGCACCACCTGGACGGGGACGAGATGTTCCTCGCCAACTACGCCGACGTGCTCACCGACGCCCCGCTGCCGGAGATGATCGACCGGTTCGCGCGGCGCGACGCGGGCGCGTCGATGATGGTGGTGCCGCCGCAGTCGTCGTTCCACTGCGTGGAGCTGGGCGAGGACGGCCTGGTGGGCGGCATCACCGCGGTGAGCGAACTGCCCCTGTGGGAGAACGGCGGCTACTTCGTGCTCCGTCAGGAGGTCTTCGACCACATACCGGAGAACGGGGACCTGGTCGCCGACGGGTGCGCCCGGCTCGCGAAGCGGGGCCGGCTGGTGGCGCACCGGCACCGCGGTTTCTGGAAGCCGACCGACACCGTGAAGGAGCGGGCCGCGCTCGACGCCGCCTACGCCCGCGGCGACCGGCCGTGGGCCGTGTGGGAGCGCGACGGCGCCGGGGTGGGCGCGTGATCCGGCTCGGGGCCGGGCGCCCGGACCGGGTCGTCGCGGTGGGCGCGCACTGCGACGACATCGCCATCGGGGCCGGCGGCACGCTGTTGACACTGTGTCAGGGGCGGCCTGGCGTCCGGGTCGACGCGCTGGTCATGTCAGGTGGCGGCGGTGAGCGGGAACAGGAGGAGCAGGCCGCGCTCGCCGCCTTCTGCCCGGGCGCCGACCTGCGGCTGACCGTGCTGAAGCTGCCGGACGGCCGGCTGCCCGCGCACTGGGAGGAGGCCAAGGCCGCGGTCGAGGAGCTGCGCGGGCGCACCGACCCGGACCTGGTGCTGGCACCGCGCGCCGAGGACGCGCACCAGGACCACCGCGGCCTGGCGAAGCTGATACCGACCGCCTTCCGCGACCACCTGGTGCTCGGCTACGAGATCGTCAAGTGGGACGGCGATCTCGGCCGCCCCACGGCCTACCAGCCGCTCACTCCGGAGACCGCCGAGCGGAAGGTGCGGCTGCTGCAGGAGCACTACCCCTCGCAGCGGCACCGGCCCTGGTACGACCGGGAGGCGTTCCTGGGCCTCGCGCGGATCCGCGGCATCGAATGCCATCAGCGATACGCAGAGGCGTTCGCCGTCACCAAACTCACGCTCAACCTGGGGGGTTGAACCTTGCGCGTACTGCTGACCGGACACCAGGGCTATCTGGGCACCGTGATGGCCCCGGTCCTCGCCGCCGCCGGACACGAGGTCGTCGGCCTCGACTCCGGCCTGTTCGCCGACTGTGTGCTGGGCCCGGCGCCCGCCGACCCGCCGGGGCACCGGGTGGACCTGCGCGACGTCACGGCCGAGCACGTGGCCGGCGTCGACGCCGTGATCCACCTGGCCGCCCTGTCCAACGACCCGTTGGGATCACTGGCACCGCAGCTCACCTACGACATCAACCACCACGCGTCCGTGCGGCTGGCCCGGCTGGCCCGCGACGCCGGCGTGCGGCGCTTCCTGTACGCGTCGACCTGCTCCGTCTACGGAGCCGCCGGGGGCGGCGAGCTCGTGACCGAGGACGCCCCGCTGCGCCCGGTGACGCCGTACGCGGAGTCCAAGGTACGGGTGGAGGACGACCTGCACGCCCTGGCCGACGGCGACTTCACCCCGGTGTTCATGCGCAACGCCACCGCCTTCGGGTACTCCCCCCGGCTGCGCGCCGACATCGTGCTCAACAATCTGGTGGGCCACGCCCTGCTGTCCGGCGAGGTCCTCGTGCTCTCCGACGGCACGCCCTGGCGCCCGCTGGTGCACGCCGCCGACATCGCGCGGGCCTTCACGGCCGCGCTGTCCGCGCCGCGGGAGGCGGTGCACGACCGGGCGTTCAACATCGGCGGCGAGGCCAACAACGTGACGGTCGCCGAGATCGCCGGGCAGGTCGCCGAGGCGGTGTCCGGCGCGAAGGTGGTCATCACCGGGGAGACCGGCGCCGATCCGCGGTCGTACCGGGTCGACTTCTCCCGGTTCCGCGCCGCGGTGCCCGGCTTCGACTGCGAGTGGACGGTGAAGCGGGGCGCGCTGGAACTCGCCGACGCCTACCGCGAACACGGCCTGACCCGCGAGGGCTTCGAGCGGCGCTTCACCCGGCTGGCCGTGCTGCGCTCGGCGTCCGGGACCGGCGCGGTCGACGACACCCTGCGGTGGCGCCGGTGACCGCGGCCGGCCGGCCGGCGCCCGCGCCCGCGCCCGCGCTCGGCGAGGAGATGTACGCGCTGGTGGAGCGGCTGTACCCGCTGTGCCGCAGCATCACCGGCGACGGGGTGCGCGCCACCCTGGACATCGTCGGGGAGTACATCCCGCTGCGGGTGCACGAGGTGCCGACCGGGACGCGGGTGCTCGACTGGACGGTGCCGCAGGAGTGGAACATCCGCGACGCGTACATCGCCGACGGTGCCGGCCGCCGTGTCGTCGACTTCGCCGCGTCCAGCCTGCACGTGCTCGGCTACAGCGTGCCGGTGTCGGCGACCATGCCCCTGTCCGAGCTGCGCGCGCACCTGCACACCCTGCCGGACCGACCGGGCTGGGTGCCGTACCGCACCAGCTACTACAAGCCGGAGTGGGGGTTCTGCCTGGCGCAGGAGACCCTGGACGCGATGCCGGACGGCGAGTACGAGGTGCGGATCGACTCCACACTCGCCGACGGCCACCTCACCTACGCCGAGCACGTGGTCCCGGGACAGGTCCCGGAGGAGGTGATCGTCTCCTGCCACGTCTGCCACCCGTCGCTGGCCAACGACAACATGGCCGGCGTGGCGGTCGCGACGTTCCTGGCCAGGGCGCTGGCCGAGGAGACCCCGTACTACACCTACCGGTTCCTCTTCGCGCCCGGCACCATCGGGGCGATCACCTGGCTGGCCCGCAACGCGGAGCGGGTGGAGCGGGTCAGGCACGGCCTGGTGCTGGCCTGCGCCGGGGATCCGGGCTCGTTGACGTACAAGCAGAGCAGGCGCGGCGACGCGGAGATCGACCGGGTGATGCGGCATGTGCTGAGCGCCTCCGAACGCCCGCACCGCGTCGCCGAGTTCACTCCGTACGGATACGACGAGCGGCAGTTCTGCTCGCCCGGCTTCGATCTGGGCGTGGGCTCGCTCACCCGGACCCCGTACGCGGGCTATCCCGAGTACCACACCTCGGCGGACGACCTGGACCTCGTCTCCGCGGAGGCGATGGCGGACACCCTCGCGGTCTGCCGCGAGGCGTTCGACGTCCTGGACCGCAACCGGACGTACCTCAACCTCAGCCCGTACGGCGAACCGCAGTTGGGCCGGCGCGGGCTGTACGACGCGCTCGGTGGCCGCAGCGACACCAAGCAGGCCCAGATGGCCATGCTCTGGGTGCTCAACCTCTCCGACGGCGAGCACAGTCTGCTGGACGTCGCCGAGCGGTCCGGGCTGCCGTTCGACACCGTCGCCACCGCGGCCGACGCCCTGCACGGCGCCGGGTTGATCAAGGAATGACGCCGGTGACCACCGAGGAGGGGAATCCGCGGCCGACGGCGCCGCCGGCCGGATCGGCCAGGCGGGCCCTCGCCGGCCGGCTGTCCTGGGGGCTGGCCGACCAGGCGGCCTCCAGCATGTCCAACTTCGCGGTGGGCATCTACGTGGCCCGCTCGCTGGGGGTGGCCGCGTTCGGCGTGTTCAGCCTCGCCTGGGTGACGTACGGCGTGGTGCTCAACGTCGCGCGGGGGCTGGCCACCGATCCCCTCGTGGTGCGCTTCAGCGGCGTGTCCGACGCCTCCTGGCGAGGGGCGGTGGCCCGGGCGACGGGTACCGCGATCGGCGTCGGTGGAGTCGTCGGCGCGGCGTGTCTGGTGACCGGGCTGCTTCTCGGCGGCCGTGTGGGACCCGCGTTCGCCTGCCTCGGCGTCATGCTGCCGGGGCTGCTGCTGCAGGACGCCTGGCGGTTCTCGTTCTTCGCCGCCGGCGCCGGGCGGAAGGCGTTCGTCAACGACGTCGTGTGGGGCGTCGCGCTCGTGCCGGCCCTGGTGCTGGCGGCCCGCGTGGGCACCGTGGCCGCCTTCGTGCTCGCCTGGGGTGCTTCCGCCACGGTGGCGGCGGGGTACGGCTACGTCCAGTCCGGCATCCGGCCCCGGGCGGCCGAGGCACGCGGGTGGCTGCGCGAGCAGCGCGATCTCGGATACCGGTACCTGGTCGAGAACGTCAGCCTCAGCGGCGCGAGCCAGGTGCGGGCCTACGGCCTCGGCGTGATCGCCGGGGTCGGCGCGGTGGGTGCGGTCCGGGGTGCCGAGCTGCTGCTCGGACCGTTCCTCGCCGTGCTGATGGGTCTTTCGCTGGTCACCGTCCCGGAGGCGGCACGGGTGCTGCGGCAGGCCCCGCACCGCCTCGGCAGGTTCTGCCTCCTGCTGGGCGGCGGGCAGGCCGCCGCCGCGCTGGTGTGGGGCGGCGCGCTGCTGCTGATGCCGGACCGGCTCGGCGAGTTCGGGCTCGGCGACGTGTGGCACTCCGCCTCCCGGCTCATCGTGCCGGTCACCCTCGGCGTCGCGGGCGCCGGCCTCGGCACCGGCGCGGCGGCCGGGCTGCGCGCGCTCGGCGCGGCCCGGCGCAGCCTGCGCTGCCAGTTGTTCGCCTCCGCCTGCTATGTCGGCGGCGGGCTCGGCGGAGCGGCTCTCGCCGGCACGGCCGGCTCGGCCTGGGGCGTCGCCGCCGCGACCGTCGGCGGCTCGGCCGTGTGGTGGCTGCACCTGCGCTCCGCCCTGCGCGAGCGCCGGCACAACTCCGTTCCCGAAGTGAGGACCTCATGACCGACCGTCCCAGGCTCAGCATCGGCCTGCCCGTGTACAACGGCGAGGAGTACCTGGCCGAGTCGTTCGACGCCCTGCTCGGCCAGACCTACGAGGACTTCGAGCTGGTCGTCTCCGACAACGCCTCGACCGACGGGACCGAGGACATCTGCCGCCGGTACGCCGCGAAGGACTCACGCGTGCGGTACATCCGGCTGCCCCGCAACATCGGCGCCGCGCCCAACCACAACCACGTGTTCACCGAGTGCCGCGGCGAGCTGTTCAAGTGGGCCTCGCACGACGACCTGTACGCCCGGGACCTGCTGCGGCGCTGCGTCGAGGCGCTGGACGAGCGGCCGGAGGTGGTCCTGGCACACAGCGGGCAGGCGGTCATCGACGGCGAGGGCCGGGTGCGGGTCCCGTACGAGTACGGGCTCGCCACCGACTCGCCGCACGCGCCGGAGCGCTTCCGCAGCCTGTTGTTCGAGCCCGGCGGTGACGACTTCTACGGCGTGATGCGGGCCGACATGCTGCGCCGGGTGAAACCGCACGACAGCTACCACCACGCCGACCGCACGTTCGTCGCCGAGATCACCCTGCACGGGCCCTTCCACCAGGTGCCGGAGCTGCTGTACTTCCGTCGCGACCACCCCACCCGCGCCGAGCGGGCGAACC
The DNA here is from genome assembly GCF_965341775.1 of Streptomyces sp. bgisy159. Lineage (GTDB taxonomy): Bacteria > Actinomycetota > Actinomycetes > Streptomycetales > Streptomycetaceae > Streptomyces. Next base: position 38,619 of record NZ_CBDQZH010000010.1, read on the forward strand.
CGTCCAAGCGTTCCCGGTGCGTCAACCTGGACCCGCGCCGGGCGGGTCCGCTGCACCCGACGCCCCGGCTGCTCGCCGAGTACGTCTGGGGGTTCGCCTCGGCGATCCGGCGGGCGCCGCTGTCGCCGGCCGACCGGCGCGCCTGCTACCGCCACCTGGCCGCCTGGATGACCAGCCGGGTCCGGCCGGGTGCCGGGGAGCGGGTCGAGGACCGCGCCCCCGTCGACCCGGACCGGCTGGCCGTCTCCGTCGACGCGCTGGTCGCCGGCCGTGAGGGGAGGCGGTCGTGACGGCCGCCCGGGTCGGGGTGTTCGGCCTGCTGGGCTCCGGCAACCTCGGCAACGACGGATCGCTGGAGGCGGTGCTCGGGTATCTCCGCGCCGAGCACCCGGACGCGGTCGTGGACGCGCTGTGCGGCGGGCCCGAGGTGGTCGCGGCACGGTTCGGGATCCCGGCGACGCGATTGCACTGGTACCGCGGGGAGTACCGGACCGCCTCCCGTGCGGGCGCGATCGCGGCGAAGGGGCTGGGCAAGCTGGTCGACGCGTTCCGCACCGCGGCCTGGGTGCGCCGGCACGACGTGGTGATCGTGCCGGGCATGGGCGTCCTGGAGGCCACGCTGCCGCTGCGGCCTTGGGGTTTCCCCTACTCGCTGTTCCTGCTCTGCGCGAGTGGCCGGCTGCTGGGCACCCGGGTCGCGCTGGTCGGTGTCGGCGCCGCCCCGATCGGCGACCGGGCGACCCGGGCCCTGGTGCGCTGGTCGGCGCGGCTGGCGGCGTACCGGTCGTACCGCGACGACCGGTCCCGCGAGGCGCTGCGGGAGATGGGCGTGGACACCGCGCGCGACGAGGTCTGCCCGGACCTGGCGTTCGCCCTGCCGGCGCCGGCGCCGGGCGCGCCGTCGGCGGGCCCGCCGGGGCTGGTCTGCGTCGGCGTCATGGACTTCCACGGCGGCAACGACGACCGGGCCCGGGCCGAGGAGATCCACCGGCGCTACCTCGACGGAACGACCCGGTTCGTGCGCGCGCTGGTCGAGGACGGCAGACCGGTCCGGCTGCTCACCGGCGACGAGTGTGACGCGCCGGTGGTCGCGGCGATCCGCGACGCGGTGGACTCGCCGCTGGTCACGGTCTGCGAGGCGGCCTCGCTGGGCGACCTGATGGAGGAGACGGCGGCCGCCGACGCCGTGGTGGCTACCCGGTACCACAACCTGGTCTGTGCCCTGAAGGCCGGCACACCGACGCTCGCGCTCAGCTATGCGGCGAAGAGCGACGCGCTCATGGACCGGATGGGCCTCGGCGCGTTCTGCCACCCGGCTCGCGACGTCGACGCCGATCGGCTGCTGGAGCAGTTCCGGGAGCTGGAGAAGCGCTCGGCGGAGCTGCGGCAGACCCTCACCGAGCGGAACCGGACCGCCGCCGGGCAACTGGAGACGCACTTCACGGCCTTGACGGCGGCCCTGTTCCCGGCGACCGACCACCACACTCACTCCCTGCGGAAGGCTCCATGAAAGCGACCGAAGTCCCGGAGATCGCCGGCGCGTACCTGTTCGAGCCGACGCCGTACGCCGACGAACGCGGCTTCTTCTGCCGCACCTTCGACGCCGACGTGGTCCGCTCGGTGGGCATCGACCCGGACGCCTTCGTGCAGGACAGCCTGTCGCGCTCGGCGCGGGGAGTGCTGCGCGGCCTGCACCTGCGCTCCGGGGCCGGCGAGGCCAAGCTGGTGCGGTGCTCGTACGGGCGGATCTTCGACGTGGTCGTGGACCTGCGGCCGGACTCGCCGACGTACCTGGGCCGGGCCTCCTTCGAGCTGTCCGGCGACACCCAGGTCACCCTGTACGTCCCGGCGGGGTGCGCGCACGGCTTCCAGGCGCTGACGGAGACCGCCGACACCTCGTACCGGATCGACCGCCCCCACGATCCGGCCGAGGACGTCACCATCGCCTTCGACGACCCGGACCTCGGCATTCCGTGGCCGCTGCCGGTCACATCAGCGTCCCGGCGGGACCGGGAGGCACCGAGCCTCGCCGAGGTCCTGAAGGGAAGGAAGAGGTGAGTCACGTGGACGACACGGCTGAAGAGCCCCTGCTGCCCCGGTCGCGGGCGGCGAACAAACGGCTGCACTCCCTGGTCCCGGGGGGCGCGCACACGTACGCCAAGGGCGACGACCAGTACCCCGAGGGCCTGGCCCCGGTCATCAGCCACGGCCGTGGCGCCCATGTGTGGGACATCGACGGCAACCGGTACATCGAGTACGGCTCCGGCCTGCGGTCGGTCAGCCTCGGCCACGCCCACCCCCGCGTGACCGAGGCGGTACGGCGCGAACTCGACCGCGGCGGCAACTTCGTCCGGCCGTCCGTCGTGGAGGTCGAGGCCGCGGAACGCTTCCTGGCCACGGTGCCGACCGCCGAGATGGTGAAGTTCGCCAAGAACGGCTCCGACGTCACCACGGCGGCGGTGCGCCTCGCCCGCGCCGTGACCGGGCGGCCGCTGGTGGCCGTCTGCGCCGACCAGCCGTTCTTCTCCGTCGACGACTGGTTCATCGGCACGACCCCCATGTCCGCGGGCGTCCCGGCGGCGACGACCGAGCTGACCGTGGCGTTCCCCTACGGGGACCTGGCCGCCACGGAGGAACTGCTGCTCCGTCACCGGGACGCGGTCGCCTGCCTCATCCTCGAACCGGCCTCCCACACCGAGCCGCCGCCCGGGTACCTCGCCGGCCTGCGGGAGCTGGCCGACCGGCACGGCTGCGTCCTCGTCTTCGACGAGATGATCACCGGGCTGCGCTGGTCCGAGGCGGGCGCCCAGGGCCTGTACGGCGTCGTCCCCGACCTCTCCACGTTCGGCAAGGCGCTGGGCAACGGGTTCGCGGTCTCCGCGCTGGCCGGGCGCCGCGAGCTGATGGAGCGGGGCGGGCTGCGGCACTCCGGCGACCGGGTGTTCCTGCTGTCCACCACGCACGGCGCGGAGACCCACTCGCTGGCCGCCGCGACGGCCGTCCTCGACACCTATGTCGAGGAGGGTGTCACCGCGCGGCTGCACGCCCTCGGCGAGCGGCTGGCCGCCGGGGTCCGGGACGCCGCGGCCAGTATGGGCGTCGGCGACCACGTCGTCGTCCGGGGGCGGGCCAGCAACCTGGTCTTCGCCACCCTCGACGAGAACGGGCAGCCGTCGCAGCGGTACCGCACCCTGTTCCTGCGCCGGCTCCTCACGGGCGGGGTGCTGGCCCCGTCGTTCGTGGTGAGCAGCGCGCTCCAGGACTCGGACATCGAGCACACCGTCGACGTGGTGGCCCAGGCGTGCGCGGTGTACCGGAAGGCGCTGGACGCCGCCGATCCGACCCCCTGGATGGGCGGGCGGCCGGTGAAGCCGGTGTTCCGCCGCCTGGCGTGAGGGGACGTCCCCGCACGCCGCGTGCAGGGACCGCGCTCGTCCGCGGTGGGGCGCCCGGCGGTCGCGGTGGGGCGCCCGGCGGTCGGGGCGGGGCGGACACCGGCAGCGGCACCCGCACCAGACGTCATGACATGACGTCCACCAGGGCCTTGCCGACCGCGCCGTTCTCCACCGCGCGGTGCGCGGCTGATCACCGCACCGGGGATCAGCACCGCGCACTCAGCGGCGCTCCGGCAGACCAGTGCCGGCCGGCCGGCCGGCTCTCCGGTCGGCCGACCGGTCGACCAGCCACGCGGTCGCCGGGACCAACGCCAGCGCGGTGCACCAGCCGCCGAGGACATCGGTGGGGTAGTGGGCGCCGAGGGCGACCTGGGCCCAGCCCATGACGGCACCGGCGACCAGCGCCGCGGCGAGCACGAGCGAGGCCCCGGCCCCCCTGCCGAGGCCGAGCCGGCCGGTCACGACCAGCGCCGCGAGGAGGGCTACGGAGGTGAGGAAGGCGGTGTGCCCGCTCGGGTAGGACAGGTTGTCGTCGCCGTGGATGGTGCGCCCCACCAGTGACTTGAGCAGCGTGGTCGCCGCCACGGTCACGCCCGTCCCGGCCACCGCGGCCACCGCCGCGCGCGGACGGCGCAGAAGCAGACAGCCGGTCACCGCGGCCCCGAGAAGCGTCGCCGCTCCCCCGGGCTCCCCGAGGAAGTCCACGGCCAGGGCGACGTTCCGCCACGGCGGCCGCACGCTGTCCGCCGTCGGCGGGACGAGCCATCCGTCCACCGTGCCGGGCTCGCCGTGCCCCGCGTACACGGCCCCGAGCACGACGACCACCAGCGCGGCGAGGGCCGCCGTCAGCGCGAGCCATGCGCGCAGCGGCAAAGGCAGCACCGCGGGGGCCTCCCGGCCGGTCACCCGCCCGGGAGGCGGCGCGCCGGCCCCTGTCGTCGCCGGCCGCGCGACCGCACGGCCCGACCGCGCGGAGTCCCCTGTCCGGTCGGTGTCCACCTGCCCCTGCCCCCTGCCCCTGCCGGGCGGCACGGCCCGCGGAGGACCCGCGGTGGGCCGTCGCCGTACGGTCCGTGTGCCGCCACTCTGGCACAGCGTCCGCTGTCCCGGGGGCGGGTTCGTCCACCCGTCCGCCACCACTCGTGGGTGGCCGCGGCACCGTCCTGTGGAAGGCCGTTGTGGAAACGGCGCCGGGAGGTGAGGATCAGCGGGACGGAGATCCGCGATCGAGGGAGACCGACGTGCGCTGTACCGACGGGCCACGGGTGGCCTGCGACGTCCACGTGGAGGCGGCCGCGCCGCGGGTGTGGCGGCTGGTGACGGACATCCGTCTGCCGGCCCGGCTCAGCCCGGAACTGCGGCGAGTCGCCTGGCTCGACGGCGCCGACCGGCCCGTGGTGGGTGCGCGGTTCGAGGGCCACAACCGGCACGACATGCTCGGCGAGTGGCGGACCGTCTCCCACGTGGTCGAGGTGGCCGAGCCACGGGTGTTCGCCTGGGCCGTCATGGACGCGGACGGGCGCTTCGGCGGGGCGACGGTGGATCCGGCGCGGGCCATGGCGTCCTGGCGGTTCGAGATCGAGGCCGAGGACGACGGCGTCCGCCTGCGGCACTCGGCCGTCCTCGGGCCGGGGCGCAACGGGCTGACCCGGGCGGTCGAGCGGTGGCCGGACCGGGAGGCGGAGATCGTCGCGTTCCGGCTGAAGGAGCTGCGCGCGGGGATGGAGGCCACCCTTCGCGGCATCAAGGAACTCGCGGAGGAAGGCGGATGAAGGCAAGCCGTCGTGTTCACGATGAGCCGCTGCGACCAGGCGTTCCTCGCGGACGACAGCGCCTTCCCCGGCGAGGCCGAGCACTGGGCGACATCATGGGGCAGGGCGTGAAGTGCCCTGGGGCGAAGCCGAGTTGTCGCTCGCCTGTTGGTAACGCCTCGGTCACGGTCCTCCGGTCCGATCACCGTCGTGGATCATTTCGTGCTGACCATGAAGGTGATCCTCCAGTGATTCGCACGGAGGTCTGAGCAAGGGGGAATCGAATGAGTCTGGGCATCCGGCGTCCGGCCACCGCCGCCGCCGCGTTCCTGCTCGCCTGCGGAGGGCTGACCACCCTCGCGGCGACGCCCGCGAGCGCCGTCGACTTCAACTGCAAGTACCAGAGCAAGACGTTCCCGACGCCCGGTGACGACACGTTCGTCGAGATCGAGCTGTGCGTGCAGAGGGTCGCCGACGGCTACGAGGCCAGCGCCGACGTCAACTGGTTCAACGGCGGCGACAGCAGCGTCGACGACCACCGCAAGTTCGACCGGTTCGACGTCCAGGTGCGGGTGGAGCAGCGCGTCAACGGCTCCGACGTGGTCAAGGGCAGCCGTACCTGCGACATGCGGTTCAGCATCAACACCTCCAAGCGCGGGGGCAAGTTCTGCACCAAGTTCGTCACGCACGACCGGACGGCCAAGTGGAGCGCCGACGGCAAGGTCGTCTACGACCTCGACCGCGACGGCAAGGGCTCCTACACGTGGAATCTGACCGGTTCACCGCTGATCGACTGATCAGACGCCGGCCGGCGTGACGAGGGCGGGTCCCGCGGGGCCCGCCCTCTCGCGTGCCGCCGGGACGACGAGGTCCGGCGGCGTGGTTTTCGGAGTGACGAGACCGCTTCCCCCGGAGGCCGAGTGCGCCGGGCGCCGCCGCCCCCCGCGAGCCCCGTCCGGCATCCCCCGCACAGCGCGGCACAGACGTGAGAGCCGCGCCGGCACGTGCTTCGGTGCGCGGCAGCCGGCTCCCGGGGCCGGGGGTGCCATGCCGCACGCAGCCGCATACAGGGGGGCGCACAACCCCCAGGGAGGGGGATTGTGCATATTATGCGAGCTTTGCTCATGCTCTTGCCATGGGCCCGTGCTCCGCAGCTAGCTGGATGGCGTCACCCCACCTTCCGTTCCGGGCTCCCGATGAACCCGGAACGGACCGGCGGCTCCGGCCGGACCGGATCGGCGGCCGGTCAGGAAGGTGGATGAGAAACCCGCATGTGAGGAGTGGTCATGAAGAAGGCCTACGAAGCGCCGACGCTCGTCCGGCTCGGTTCCTTCCGCAAGGAGACGGGGCTCCTCGGGCGCTCCGGCAACGACCGGCTGATCCTGAGCAAGAACTGACGACCGACGGTCTCGACCCGACGTCATGACTGAACTGCACGAGAGTGCGGGGACGGGCCCCGGCGACGCGCACTTCGCGGTCTTCACCGACCACGCGGAGGCCGCCGCCGTGGCCCGCTCGTTCACCCGCCCCGGAGACCGGACCCTCCCGCACCCGTCCGGCCGACCCTGGCTGGTGGGCCGGTGGCACGACAGCGAGGTCGTCGCCGCGACCGCCGGCGCCGCCGCCCTCGCGGTGGTCGGCTGCTGCCCGGTGGACGCCGAGGCGCTACGGCGCCGGGCGGCCCGGCTGCGGGACCTCGCGGAGCTCGACGCCCTGGCCCGCTCCCTGCCCGGCAGCTTCCACCTCGTCGCCGCCCTCGACGGACGGATCAGGGCCCAGGGCACGGCCTCCGGGCAGCGGCTCGTCTTCCACGCGCGGATCGGCGGCGTACAGGTGGCCGCCACCCGCGCCGACACGCTGGCCGCGGCCCTCGGCATCGACCCGGACCCCGGGGAACTGGCCGTGCGGCTGCTGTGGCCGGCCCCGTACCCGCTGTCCGAGAGGTCCGTGTGGCGTGCGGTCACCGCCGTGCCCCCGCAGGACGCCCTGGTCGTCGCGGCGGACGGGCGCACCGCTCGCCACACCAGGTGGTGGACCCCGCCGGAGCCGGTGCGACCGCTGACCGACGCGGCCCCGCTGATCCGCGCGGCCCTGGAGGAGGCCGTCGGGGCCCGCACCGCGCGGGGCGGCGTCGTCAGCTGCGACCTGTCCGGCGGCCTGGACTCGACCAGCGTGTGCTTCCTCGCCGACCGCTCCCCGGCCCGCGTGGTGGCCAGTACCTGGCCGGGCCGCGACCCGGCCGACACCGACCTGCACTGGGCCGAGGAGGCGGTGCGGCACCTGCCCGACGTCGAGCACGTCGTCTGGGACGCCGACGCCTCCCCGCTGGTCTACGAGGACCTGCTGACCATCGACGACCTCCTCGACGAGCCCACCATCGGCGTGATGGACCGGTCCCGGGTCCTGCACCACCTGCCGGCCCTCGCCGCGCGGGGCAGCCGACTGCACCTGACCGGCATCGGCGGCGACCACGTGGCCTGGTGCTCGGAGGCCTACTACCACCGGCTGCTGCGCACCCACCCGCTGTTCGCGCTGCGCCGGCTGCGGGGTTTCCGGGCCCTGTGGCAGTGGCCGCTCGCCGGGACCGCCCGGGCGCTCACCGACTCCCGGCCGTACGGGGCGTGGCTCGCGCGGGCCGCCGGCCGGCTGCGGGACCCCCTGCCCCCGTCGGTCGCGACGGGCCTGGGCTGGGGCATGGCCCCGCGCCTGTTCGGCTGGGTGACCCCCGAGGCCGAACGGATGGCCCGCGAGGCGCTGCTGGACGCCGCGGGCACGGCGCGGCCGCTGCATCCGGACCGCGGCCTGCACGCCGACCTGGAGCAGATCCGGGTGTGCGGCCGGATCCTGCGCCAGTGGGACCGGATGGCGGCCCGCGCCGGTCTGCCGATGGCGTCACCGTTCCTGGACGACCGTGTCGTCGAGGCGTGTCTGGCGGTACGTCCCGGTGACCGGGTGACGCCCTGGCGGTACAAGCCCGTTCTGACGGCGGCGATGCGCGGGGTCGTGCCCGAGCCCTGCCTGCGGCGGGCGAACAAGGCCACGGCCTCCATGGACGCCTCCAACGGCCTGCGGGAGCACCGCGCGGACCTGCTGGCCCTGTGGGAGGGCTCGCGGCTGGAGCAACTCGGCCTGGTGGACGGTGCCGAACTCCGCCGCCTCGCCCGGCGGCCCGCCACCCGGGGGCTGTCCGACGCCATCCTCTACTCGACGATCGCCACCGAGGTGTGGCTGCGCGGACTCGCCCGCGTCCCCCAGTCCTGATCCGCCACCCCAACGTCAGAAAGGCCCTCACATGCCCCTGCGGTTCGGTGCCGACGTCGCCACGGCCGAGACCGAGTACGGCACGGTCCTGCTCGACCAACGAGACGGCGTCTACTGGGAGTTGAATCCGACGGCCGCGCTGGTGGTGCGGACGCTGCTGGCCGGCGGCGAGGTGGCGGAAGCGGCCGACGCCGTGGTCCGGGAGTTCGACGTCGACCGGGCGGAGGCCCTGGAGGACGTCGAGGCGCTCGTGGCGCAGCTGCGCGGCTCGGGGCTCGCCTCATGACGACTCCCAGCGCACTGGAACGCCCCACCGGTGTCCCGCTGACCCGGCGGCTGGCCGCCCGCCTCGTCCTCGTCCCCGCCGTCGGCATCGCCCTCCTGCCGCCCCGCCGCATCCGCGCCGTGCTCGGCGTGCTGCGGCGCGGTGCCGCGCCGGCCACCACCGGGCAGGCCCAGGACGCGCGCGACGCCATGTGCGCCGCCAGCCTGCACTGCGCCGGGCCGAAGGGCTGCCTGCCGCGTTCCCTCGGGGCGGCGCTGCTGTGCCGGCTCGGCGGAACCTGGCCGACCTGGTGCACCGGGGTTCGTGTCGTGCCGCCCTTCACCGCCCACGCGTGGATCGAGGCGGACGGCCGCCCGGTCGGCGAGGGCGTGCCGGACGGCTACTTCGCCCGGCTGGTGGCCGTCGGCCCGCCGTCCCGGCCCACGCACCGATGAGCGGTACGACCGCGACGGACGACGGGCGGGCGGCGGACGGCGGCCGCCGCGCGGTCGGCGGGTCCGCGGCGGGTGCCGCGGGCGTGAGTGGGGACGGCCCGGCAAGGGGCCGCGGACGCGCGCGGGACCTCGCGACCGGCGGTTCCACCTGGGCCGCGGTGGCCACGATGTACCGGCTCACCGCGGGCCACCGCGCCGCCATGGCCGTGGCCGCCGTCCTGACCCTCGTGGGCTCGGCCCTGGGGCTGGCCCAGCCGCTGATCGCGCGGCAGGTGGTCGACGCGAGCGGCCGCGGAGAGCTCGTGTGGTCGCTGCTCGCGCTCCTCGGCGGGCTGTTCGTCGCCGAGGCGGCCACGGGGGCGGTGGGCCGCTTCCTGCTGGAGCGGACGGGTGAGGGCGTCGTCCGGCAGCTGCGGCACGGGCTGGTGGGGCGGCTGCTCCGGCTGGAGATGCGCGAGTACGACCGGCACCGGGGCGGCGACCTCGTCTCCCGCGTGACGGCCGACACGACCGTGCTCCGGGAGGTCGTGTCGCAGGCCCTCGTCGACCTGGTGACGGGCAGTCTCGTCGCCGCCGGGGCGATCGTCCTGATGGCGTGGCTCGATCCGCTGCTGCTGCTCCTGGTCGCCGTCACCGTGGCCCTGGCGACCGTGGTGGTCGCCTCGCTGCTGGCGGGCATCCGGCGGGCGTCCGAGCAGATGCAGGGCTCGATCGGCGCGGTCGCCGCCGACCTGGAACGCGCGCTGGGCGCCCTGCCGATGGTCCGGGTCCACCGCGCCGAGGAGCGCGAGGCCGCGGGCATCGGCGCGCGCGTCGAGGCGGCCTACGGTGCGGGGGTGCGCACGGCGAAGCTCGCCTCGGTGATGAGTCCAGCCGTCGAACTCGCCGTCCAGGGCTCCTTCCTGATCGTCCTGGTGGTGGGCGGGCTGCGCGTGGGCGGGCACGCCGGTTCCCTCGGCGACCTGGTCGCCTTCCTGCTGTACGCGTCGTACCTGGTGCTGCCGTTGTCCTCGGTCTTCCGGGCGGTGGGGCTCATCCAGCGCGGGATGGGCGCCTATCAGCGCATCGACGAGGCGCTCCGGCTGCCCGTGGAGCCGACCGCGCCCCGCCGGCCCGCCGTTCGGTCCGGCGCGGCGCGTCCCACCGCCGCCCCGGAGCCCCCTGCGCTGGCGCTACGCGGTGTCCGCTTCGGCTACGACCCCGGCCGGCCGGTCCTGCGGGATGTCTCGTTCACCGTGGCGCGGCGGCAGCACGTCGCCCTGGTGGGCCGGTCGGGGGCCGGCAAGAGCACGGTGTTCGCCCTGGTGGCGCGGTTCTACGAGCCGGACGCGGGCACCCTGTCGTTCGACGGGCGGCCCGCCGCCGACCTCAGCCGTGAGGACTGCCGCCGGCGTATCGCCGTCGTGGACCAGAACGCGCACGTCGTCCACGGCACCCTGCGCGACAACATCGCCTACGCCTCCCCCGACGCCCCGGAGGCGGAGATCCGGCGGGTGGTGGAGCTGGCCCGGCTGGACGAGGTCGTCGACCGGCTGCCCGCCGGCCTGGCCACCGTCGTCGGCGAGCGGGGCAGCACCCTCTCCGGTGGTGAACGCCAGCGGGTGGCCCTGGCCCGCGCCTTGCTGGCGCGCCCCTCGCTGCTCCTGCTGGACGAGCCCACGTCCCACCTGGACGCGATCAACGAGTCGGCGCTGACCACCGTCATGAAGGACATCGCCGAGGAGTGCGCGCTGCTGGTCATCGCGCACCGGCTGTCCACCGTGCAGCACGCCGACCGCATCGTGGTCCTGCACGACGGCCGGATCGCCGCCGGCGGCCGCCACGAGGAACTGCTGGCCGCCAGTGGCCTGTACCGCGAGCTGGCGGCGAGTCAGATGCTGCGGCCGGGCGGACACCCGGCCCCTCGACAGCCCTGATCCGGAGGGCGATCACCCGCGTCGGCCGCATTGACGGGTCATCCCTGACACCGCTACGGTCTCGACGATTCTGCGAACGACGTTCGACATGACGAACACGCCCTGAGGAGCACGCCCCCCACGAAGAAGGTGCAGCCATGTCCTCCTCCGTCAGCAGACGACGCCTCCTCCAGCTCGCCGGGGTCACGGCCGCCGGGCCCCTGGCGCTCGGCCCCACCACCGCGCGGGCGGCCGTGCCGCCGGCCCGGTCCGAGGCCGGGGTACTGGCCTCCCCCTTCGACCTCGGCCAGGTCCGGCTGACCGCGAGCCGCTGGCTGGACAACCAGAACCGCACGCAGAGCTATCTGCGGTTCGTCGACGTCGACCGGCTGCTGTACAACTTCCGCGCCAACCATCGCCTGTCCACCCAGGGCGCGGCGCCCACCGGCGGCTGGGAGGCGCCCGACTTCCCGTTCCGCAGTCACGTCCAGGGCCACTTCCTCACCGCCTGGGCGCAGTCGTACGCGGTGACCGGGGACACCGCGTTCCGCGACAAGGCCCTGTACATGGTCGCGGAGCTGGCCAGGTGCCAGGCGAACAACGGCGCCGCGGGTTTCGGCGCCGGGTACCTCGCCGGCTATCCCGAGTCCGACTTCACCGCCCTGGAGAACCGGACCCTGTCCAACGGCAACGTGCCGTACTACACGATCCACAAGACCCTGGCCGGGCTGCTGGACGTGTGGCGGCACCTCGGCAGCGGCCAGGCCCGGGACGTGCTGCTGGCGCTGGCGGGCTGGGTGGACCGGCGCACCGGCCGGCTCTCCACCGGTCAGATGCAGGCCGTCCTCGGCACCGAGTTCGGCGGCATGAACGCCGTCCTGGCCGACCTCTACCAGCAGACCGGCGACGCCCGGTGGCTCACCGTCGCCCAGCGCTTCGACCACGCCGCGGTCTTCGACCCGCTGGCGGCGAACCAGGACCGGCTGGCGGGTCTGCACGCCAACACCCAGGTGCCGAAGTGGATCGGGGCCGTCCGCGCGTACAAGGCCACCGGCACCACCCGCTACCGGGACATCGCCGCCAACGCCTGGACGATGTGCGTCACCGCCCACACGTACGCCATCGGCGGCAACAGCCAGGCCGAGCACTTCCGCGCGCCGAACGCCATCGCGTCCTACCTGCGGCGGGACACCTGCGAGAGCTGCAACACGGTCAACATGCTGACCCTGACCCGGGAGCTGTTCACGCTGACCCCGGACCGGGCCGCGCTGTTCGACTACTACGAGCAGGCGTGGCTGAACCAGATGACCGGGCAGCAGAACCCGGCCGACCCGCACGGTCACGTCACCTACTTCACCCCCCTGAACCCCGGCGGCCGGCGCGGGGTCGGCCCGGCGTGGGGCGGCGGCACCTGGAGCACCGACTACTCCTCCTTCTGGTGCTGCCAGGGCACGGGCCTGGAGATGCACACCCGGCTGATGGACTCGGTCTACTTCCACTCCGGCACCACCCTGACGGTGAACCTGTTCGTACCCTCGGTGCTCAGCTGGACCCAGCGCGGGATCACCGTCACCCAGACCACCGCGTACCCGGCGAGCGACACCACCACCCTGCGGGTCACCGGCGACACCCGGGGGACCTGGGCGTTGCGCATCCGCATCCCCGGCTGGACCGGCGGGGCCACCGTCAGCGTCAACGGCGTGGCGCAGGACATCCCGGCCACACCCGGCGGCTACGCCACACTGACCCGCGCCTGGACTTCCGGCGACACCGTCACCGTGCGCCTGCCCATGCGGACCGTCGTCCGCCCGGCCAACGACGATCCGGACGTCGCCGCCGTCACCTACGGGCCGGTGGTGCTGTCCGGCGACTACGGCGACACGGCCCTCGCCGCCCCGCCGTCGCTGGACACCGCCTCGGTCCGGCGGACCAGCGCCACCGCGCTGGCCTTCACCGCCACCGCGAACGGCACCACCGTGAACCTCGGGCCGTTCCACGACGCGCACGGCCACAACTACACCGTCTACTGGAACACCGGCGCCCGCGCCACCGTCCGCCTCGCCAACGCGGCCAGTGGCCTGCTCCTCGGCATCCAGGACATGTCCACCGCCGACGGCGGCCGTGCCCTGCAGTGGAGCGACAACGGCACCGCCGACCACGACTGGGAGATGATCCCCGACGGGGACGCCGTCCGGTTCCGCAACGCACACAGCGGCAAGGTGCTCGGCGTGCTGAACATGTCCACGACCGCCGGCGCCACCGTTCTGCAATGGTCGGACAACGGCACCGCCGACCACCGCTGGACCCTCCTCGACCAGGGAGACGGCACCTACAAGATCCGCAACGTGCACAGCGGGAAACTGCTCGCGGTCCAGAACGGCTCCACCGCACTCGGCGCCTTCGTGGTGCAGGACTCGGACGACGGCACACCGGACAACCGGTGGCGCGTCCTGCGCTGACGACCGGCAGCCACCGCCCCGGCCCCGCGGCGCCCCCACCGTTCCCGGTGGGGGCGCCGTCGTCTGTGGCCGGGAAGCCCCCCTTCATACCCCCAGGGGTATTTGACGCGAGCCCGCGAGTCGTCCTACCCTCGCCATCAGGAAACCCCCGGGGGTATTTGAGGAGGCAACGAGATGGCTCGTGAAGTGACGCAGGAGACGTTCGGGGCGGCCTGGGCCGGCGGGGGCGTCGTCGTGGACGTAAGGGAGCCGGCGGAGTACACGGCAGGGCACGTGCCGGGCGCCCGCCTGATGCCGCTGCACACCGTGCCGGCCCGGTGCGGCGAGCTGCCCGCCGACCGGCCGGTGTACGTCATCTGCGCCAGCGGCAACCGCAGCCGGACCGCGGCCGACCTGATGACCGCCCGCGGCATCGACGCCTGCTCCGTCTCCGGCGGCACCGGCGCCTGGGTCCGCGACGGCCGCCCGGTCGTGACCGGCGCCCGCGAGCACGCGGCCTGACCGCCGCGCGCCGCGCCCCCACCGAGCCCCCCACGGCAGAAGGAGTACCGCCATGGCCGCCACCCCCGACCCCACCGATGCGACGGCTTCCGGCCGTCACCATGTCGCCGTGATCGGCGGCGGCAGCGCCGGCATCAGCGTCGCGGCCCGGCTGCGCCGCGCCGGCGTCACCGACATCACCCTGATCGAGCCCTCCGACACCCACTGGTACCAGCCGCTGTGGACCCTGGTCGGCGGCGGCCAGGCCCCCCTCGGCGCCTCCCGGCGCCCCGAGGGCTCGGTGATCCCCGACGGCGTGCGCTGGATCCGCCGGCGCGCCCTGTCCGTGGACCCCGAGGCCCGTACGGTGGCACTGTCCGGCGGCGCCGAGCTGGCCTACGAGTACCTGGTGGTGGCCCCCGGCCTCCAGCTGGACTGGGCCGGCGTACCGGGGCTGGCCGCGGCCGTCGGCCACGACCGGGTGAGCAGCAACTACGCACCCGAGTTCGCCCCGCGCACCTGGGAGCTGATCAAGGGCATGCGGTCCGGCACGGCCGTCTTCACCCACCCGGCGACGCCGCTGAAGTGCGGCGGCGCCCCGCAGAAGATCGCCTATCTGGCCGCCGACCACTGGCGCCGGGAGAAGGTCCTCGACCGCATCCGGATCATCCTGGTCGTCCCCGACCCGGCCCTCTTCAAGGTGCCCGCCTGGACGCGGGTGCTGGAGAAGGTGGCGGCACGGTACGGCATCGAGGTGCGGCTGCGCTCGGAGCTGACCGCCGTCGACGGCGACCGCCGCGAGCTGGTGATCACCGACCACGCGAACGGCACCGAGGAGACCGTGCGCTACGACCTGCTGCATGCGGTCCCGCCGCAGAGCGCTCCCGACTGGATCAAGGGCGGCCCCCTCGCCGACCCCGGCAGCGCACAGGGCTTCGTCGCCGCGGACAAGCACACGCTCCGGCACCCCTCCTACGACACCGTCTTCGCGCTGGGCGACGTGGCGAACCTGCCGACCTCCAAGACCGGCGCGGCCGTGCGCAAGCAGGCGCCGGTGGTCGCCGCCAACCTGCTCGACGTGATGAACGGCCGCTCCCCGTCCCGCCGTTACGACGGCTACACGTCCTGCCCGCTGGTGACCGCCCGCGACCGGATGCTGCTCGCCGAGTTCGACTACGACCTGAACCCCACGCCCACCTTCCCGCTGCTCGACCCGTTCGAGGAACGGCGCTCGATGTGGGTGTTCAAGCGGTACGGGCTGCCGCCGGTGTACTGGCACGGCATGCTCACCGGCCGTATCTGAACCGCCGGTCCGGGCATCCCCCGGCCCGGACCGGCCCCTCCCGCCCTCGTCCCAGGGCGGACCAGACCCCCATTAATACCCCCCGGGGTATTACAGACCCGTTCGTCCGAGAGGGAGATCACCGGACCATGTTCTTCGCCCAGTACTACCTCGACTGCCTCTCCCAGGCGTCGTACATGATCGCCGACGAGACGACCGGCAGGGCCGTCGTCGTCGATCCGCGCCGGGACGTCTCGGAGTACCTCACCGACGCCGAGGCCCACGGTTTCACCATCGAGGCCGTGCTCAACACCCACTTCCACGCCGACTTCCTCGCCGGGCACCTGGAACTCGCCGACCGCACCGGCGCCTGGATCGGCTACGGTCGGCGCGCCGACGCGGAGTACCCGATCCGGCGGCTCGCCGACGGAGAGGTGATCAGCCTCGGCGACGTACGGCTGCGGATCATGGAGACCCCGGGCCACACCCCTGAGTCGATCAGCATCGTGGTCCACGAGCACGCCGACGACTCCGTCCCCTACGGGGTGCTCACCGGCGACGCCCTGTTCATCGGCGACGTGGGCCGCCCCGACCTGCTCGCCTCGTTCGGAGTGACCGCCGACGAGCTCGGCTCGATGCTCTACGACAGCATCCACCACAAGCTGATGGCCCTGCCGGACGCGGTACGGGTCTTCCCCGCGCACGGCGCCGGCTCCGCCTGCGGCAAGAACCTCTCCACCCAGCGCCAGTCCACCATCGGCGAGCAGCGCGCCACCAACTACGCCTGCCGGCCGATGAGCGAGGAGCGGTTCGTGGAACTGGTCACCGCCGGCCAGTCCACGGCACCCGCCTACTTCGTGTACGACGCGATCCTCAACCGCAAGGAGCACGGCCTGTTCGACGCGGCCGCCGCCCCCCGGCCGCTGTCCGCCGAGGAGTTCATGGAGCGGCGTGCGGCCGGCGCGGTCGTCGTCGACGCCCGCTCGCCGCAGGAGTTCGCCGCCGGTCATCTGCGCGGCTCGGTCAACGTGCCCGCCGACGGCCGGTTCGCGGAGCAGGCCGGCATGGTCGTCACCCCGGACGACGAGGTGGTGGTCGTGGCGCCGCAGGACCGCGAGGAGGAGGTCGTCACCCGGCTGGCCCGGATCGGCTTCGACCGGGTCGGCGGATACCTGCGCGAACCCGAGGGCGCCTTTCCGGCGCTGGCGGGCGAGATGGAGCAGGCCAGCCGGCTGACGGCGGACGAGCTGCGCATGCTGCTGGACGGCGACGACGCGCCGCTGGTCCTCGACGTGCGGGGCGACGCCGAGCGCGAGGGCGGCTTCATCGAGGGCTCCCTGCACATCCCGCTGGCCGAACTGGCCCGCCGCGCCGGGGAGATCCCGGCCGGGCGCCCGCTGGTGGTGCACTGCGCCGGCGGCCACCGCTCCTCCATCGCCGCCAGCCTGCTGCGCCACCAGGGCCGCGCCGACGTGTCCGACCTGCTCGGCGGCTACGGCGCCTGGCCCGTCCACACCACCGCCGACGCCTGACCCGGCCCGCACCCCGGGCGGCGGCCCGCAGCACCGGCCGCCGCCCCGTACTGTCCTGCGCCGCCCTGCGCCACCCGAACCGTCCTGCGCCACCCATCCGGCCTCTGCCGCCCGTCCGACAGCGAGGAACACCCCCGTGACGACACCGACCGACCCCCCGCGTCTCGACCCCGCCACCCTGCGCACCCTCCACGAGCAGGGCTCGGGCCCCCGGCTGCTGGACGTGCGCACGCCGGGCGAGTTCCGCACCGCCCACATACCCGGCTCGTACAACGTCCCGCTGGACACCCTGCGCGAGCACCGCGACGAGATCCGGCACCACCTAGACGAGGAGGTCGTCCTCATCTGCCGCTCCGGCGCCCGGGCCGCCCGCGCCGAGCGGGCGCTGGCCGAGGCCGGGCTGCCCAACCTGCGGATCCTGGACGGCGGTGTGATGGCCTGGGAGGCGGCGGGCGGCGCCCTGACCCGGGGGCCCGAGCGCTGGGAGCTGGAGCGGCAGGTGCGGCTGGTCGCCGGCTCGCTGGTCCTGGTCAGCGGTGTCGCGGGGGTGTTCGTGCCGGGGCTGCACCTGATCGGCACGGCCGTCGGCGGGGGTCTGGCGGTCGCCGCGCTCACCAACACCTGCGCGATGGGGATGCTGCTGTCGAAGCTGCCGTACAACCGCGGCCCGCGCACCGACCTGGACGGTGTCGTGGCCGCGCTGCGGAGCGCTCCGTGATCGTCCTGGTCGTCGCCGCGTCCCTGCTCGTCGGGGTCGCGCTGGGTGTCCTGGGCGGCGGCGGGTCCATCCTGACGGTTCCCGTGCTGGTCTACCTGGCCGGCGTGGAGACCAAGGAGGCCATCGCCACCTCCCTGTTCGTCGTCGGCGTCACCAGCGCCGCCGGGGTGGTCGCGCACGCCCGCGCCGGACGCGTCCGCTGGCGCACCGGGCTGCTGTTCGGCCTGGCCGGCATGATCGGCGCCTACGCGGGCGGGCGGCTGGCCGAGTTCGTCGCCGCCTCCGTGCTGCTGATCGCGTTCGCCCTGATGATGATCGCCACCGCCGTCGCCATGATCCGCGGCCGGCGCGGGCCGCGGAAGGCCGCTCCGCACGAACTCCCCGTCGCACACGTCCTGCTGGACGGCATCGTGGTGGGGCTGGTGACCGGTCTGGTCGGCGCGGGCGGCGGCTTCCTGGTCGTCCCGGCGCTGGCCCTGCTCGGCGGGCTGCCGATGACGGTCGCCGTCGGCACCTCCCTTCTCGTCATCGCCATGAAGTCGTTCGCCGGGCTGGCCGGTTACCTGGCCAGTGTGCACATCGACTGGGGCCTGGCCGCCCTCGTCACGGTGACCGCCGTGGTCGGCGCTCTGCTCGGCGGCCGCGTCGCCGGGCGCCTGCCGCAGGACGCGCTGCGCCGGGCCTTCGGCTGGTTCGTCGCCGTCATGGGGGTCTTCGTGCTCGGGCAGCAGGTCGGCTTCGGCCCGCTGCGTGCCCTGTCGGCCAGTCCCTGGCTGTGGGCCGGCCTCGCCGCCGCGGCCTGCGTCCCGGTCGCCCGGTTCGTGCAGCGGGCCGCTCACGCGCGGCGAGGCTCGTGACTCAGGTGTAGATGATCTGGCCGCCGGCGGCGTGCTCGTAGAACTCGCCGACCGTGATGATGCCCTGCACCTGTTCCACCAGGTCGTCCTTGTCCAGCTCGAACAGGTCGACCGAGGCCTTGCACGCGTAGAGACCGGCACCGGTGTCGGAGATCATCTCGATGAACTCGGGGATCGGCGGGATGTCGAGCTTGTCCATCTTGCGCGCCATGAAGCGGGTGACCAGGTCGGGCACGCCCGGCAGGCCGCCCAGCAGGGTCGGCAGGTGCAGGCCCGGGTTGCCGACGGTGGCCAGCTTGATGTGGTCCCAGCGCCTCCTGGTCACGGCGTCCAGACCGAAGAAGGTGAAGAACAGATCGGCCTCGATGCCCTCCGCGCGGGCGCCGTTGGCCATGATCAGTGCCGGGTAGACGCCCTCCAGGGAGCCCTTGGAGACGATGATCGAGACCTTCTCGATGGTGGCGGTGTCCGCCATGGTGTCCTCCTCCTCGGATGCGGCGGCGCTCAGATGCAGCCGCGCGGCTTGGGAATCCCGGCGATCTTCGCGGCCGTCTTGGCCGGGCCCTTCGGGAAGAGCTGGTACAGCTCCTTCACCCCGACCCCGGAGGTCTTGCCGAGCACCCGGACCGTCGGGCCGGTGCCCTTCTCGGCGTACTGGTCGCGCATGAAGCGGATCACCTGCCAGTGCCGCTCGGTGAGGGTGTCGATGCCGGTCTCCTTCGCGATCTGCTCGGCCATCGGCTCGGTCCAGCGGCTCGGGTCGGTGAAGAACCCCTCGTCGTCGACCGGGACGGAGGTGCCGTCGTAGGCGGCGGTGGGCATGGTGGGCTCCATTCGTCTCAGGCGGGAATGCGGGCGTTTCAGGCGGGGATGCGGGTCTTGCCGCGCCGGGGCATCTCCGCGCCGATGCCGGGGAGGTCGCGGCCGGGCAGCAGGCTGTGCCAGTACAGCCACTCGAAGGCCAGCTTGCCGAGGTGGTTGAGGTGCGACTCCTTCAGCAGCGGCAGTCCGACGGCGCCCGGGTAGTGGCCGGGCAGCGGCTCGGTGTCGTAGCTGAAGTCGATGAGCAGGGCCTGGTGGTGGCCGGTCTCGACGAAGCAGTTGGTGTGCCCGTCGAAGGCGGCGGACAGCGGCCGCCCGGCCAGGAGGTCGGCGATGTTGCGCACCAGCGTCTCGCCCTCGAAGTGCGCCACCGAGCCGGCCTTGGAAACCGGCAGGCCGGCCGCGTCGCCGATCGCGAACACCTCCGGGTACTCGGGGTGCTGGAGGGTGCGCGGGTCGACCGGGACGAAGTCCAGTTCGTCACCGAGCCCCTCGGACCGGCCCACGTACGCGGCGCCGCCGTGCAGCGGCACCACCACGGCGAGGTCGAAGGGCACCTCGCGGTCGTCGTACGACACCAGCCGGCCGCCCGTGCCGTCGACCTCGCCGAGGGTGAACTCGGTGACCAGCTCGATGCCCTTGCGCTCCAGCAGCCCGGCCAGCGCCCGGGCGGCGACCGGCTTGGTGAACGCGGAGTCCAGCGGGGTGGCGTAGGTCAGACGGACCTTGTCGCGGATGCCGCGGCGCTGGAAGTACCAGTCGGCCAGGAAGGCGAACTCCAGGGGCGCCACCGGGCACTTGACCGGCAGGTCGGCCACGTCGATCACCAGCCGGCCACCCTCGAAGCGCTCCAGCGCCCGGCGCAGGCCCGTGGCGCCGGGCAGGTCGTAGAAGGTGAACACCTTCTCGTCCCAGCCGGGCCCGGTCAGCCCCTCGGTCTCCTCCGGCAGCAGCCGGGCGCCCGTGGCGACCACCAGGACGTCGTAGGTGAGCGTGATGCCGCCGCCGAGGTGGACCGTGCGCGCGGCGGCGTCGACCCGTTCGACCGGCGCCTGTTTGTAGTCGACGCCCCGCAGCTGGTCCGGGCGGGGGCGGACCAGGTGCCGGGGCTCCGCCGCGCCGAACGGCAGGAAGAGCAGGCCGGGCTGGTACAGGTGGTCGTCGTCCTGGTCGACGACCGTGATCCGGCACTCGCCCTCGTCGTACAGACGACGCAGGCGGTTGGCGGTGAGGGTGCCGGCGGTTCCGCCGCCGAGTATCACGATGTGTGTGCCCATGCCTTCACAGTGGCGCCGGGGAACGCCGTGAGGCAGGGGCCGCAAGTCCCCCTCCCGGTACCCACCGGGGTATGCCCACGTCCCGCCTTCCGGACCATTGCGGCCCGGCTCCGCGGCGAAAGCTCCCAGCCCGCATACAGGGCGGGGTATTCCGGACAGGGCCGTTCGCCCGAGGGCCGAACGGCCCGCGCCGCACCCCGTCCGCCCCTCGCCCCGCGGCGCGGGCCGCGGTCGACTGGAGGTGGCGGCGGCCGGGAAACCGGCGGCGGCCGGACCGGGGGACGTCCCCCACACCGACCGGCACCACCGGCCGACACCGATCAGGACCGACGAGGAAGGGCCCGGCCATGACCGGCAGCGCACCGCAGACCCTGGACCCGCACGAGGGGCCGACCCCGCAGACCCACCGCCTGGAGGTCACCCGTCTCGACGGGGACGCCTACACCGTGGACATCCGCGGCCACCGCTTCCAGGTCGACCAACCCGTCGACGCGGGCGGTACGGACACCGCGCCCACCCCCACCGAACTGTTCGCCGCGTCGCTGGCCACCTGTGTGGCCTTCTACGCGGGCCGCTACCTCGACCGCCACGGCCTGCCCCGCGCCGGGCTGCGGGTCCGTACGGAGTTCACCATGGCCGCCGACCGCCCGGCCCGCGTCACCGCGCTGCGCATCGTGGTCGTCCCGCCACCGGAGCTGCCCGAGCGGCGCCGGGAGGCCCTGCTCGCCGTGGCCTCGCACTGCACGGTCCACAACACCCTGCGTCAGCCGCCCGCCGTCGAGATCGCGCTGGAACCCTGACGCCCCGAGGCACCCCCGCCGCCGCCGCGGACCGGCGCGTACAGTACCCGCAGCGGTGTGTCTGCGAGGAGTGGTCGTGCAACTGGAGCTTGAGGGCGCGGATCTGAAGGCCGTGCTGAACCGGCTGCGCCGTGCGCAGGGCCAGATCTCCGGAGTGATCCGGATGATCGAGGAAGGACGCGACTGCGAGGAGGTCGTCACGCAGCTCGCCGCCGCCTCCCGCGCCCTGGACCGGGCCGGCTTCGCGATCATCGCCACCGGTCTGCAGCAGTGCGTGACCGACCTCGGCTCCGGCAGCGCGAACGGCGAGGACCCGGTCGCCGTGCGCGCCCGGCTGGAGAAGCTGTTCCTGTCCCTGGCGTAGGGCCCGGTGCGGTGTCTCCCCACTCCGGCGTTCAGATCGTGGTCCGCACACTCCCGGGGGGCTTCGGGCCACGTCCGGTGGTCCGGCTGAGGGCTGTCCCGTACATGGTCTACGGCGTACTCGACGACCTGCGCCTTCCTCGTTGCCCCGGCGGGGGTCGGGGTGTGCCGGCGGCGTCCCGCCGCCGGCGCGCCGCTCGCCGGGCAGGCGGTGCACCGCCTGCCGGCCGGACGAGGGCGCGGGGAGTGGTCTTCGCCGGGGCCTCCCGCGCGCCCTGTCCGGCCGTCTGTCCGTGTCCCCGCCTCAGGGCCGGGTCACGGTGTGACGCAGCCGATCGAACCGGCCGGCAGGTCGTCGCCGGTCGAGGTGGCGGTGAAGCCGAAGGTGACGCTGCCGCCGGCCGGGACCACCCGGTCGTAGTCCACGTTGCGCACGGTGACGGTGCCGTCCGCGGCGGTGGACAGCGCGCCGCTCCACACGCTGCTGATCCGGGTCCCCGTGCCCGGCTTCCAGCTCACGGCCCAGCCGTCGAGCGGCGCCGTGCCGTGGTTCATGACCTCGACGGACGCCTGGAAGCCGCCGCTCCAGGAGTTGACCACGGAGTACGAGGCCATGCACCCGGCGGACGGATCACCCGTGGTGGGGCTCGGGCTGGGCGTGGGGGACGAGGTGGTCGTGGGGGTCGGGGTCGGAGTGCCGCCCGAGTCTCCGATGCCGGTCACCTCTCCGTGGCCGCCGTCGAAGACGACGTCGGAGCAGGAGAAGAAGTTCTCCTGGCTGTCGGAGCGCACCCACTGGATGAAGATCACCGCGTCTCCGGAACGGCCGGAGGGCAGCGTCAGGTCCCAGTAGTAGTGACCGCCGTCGGTGCCCGGCGAGCCGGACTGCGGCGGGTCGCCGACCGTCTGGACCAGGTCCAGGTCGGCCCAGCGCAGTGTCGAGGTCGGTGACCAGCCGGGCTTGGTGACGTAGACCCGGAACTCACCCGGGTGCGCCGCCCAGTTGCTGTACTGCGCCTGGATGGTCGCCCCGCTGGTCAGATGGGTGCGCGGCCAGTCGGAGCGGGCCGCGTTGTAGGCGGAGAAGTCGTACGGCGACCGGTCGCCGGCGCTGCACAGCGTGCCGTCCGGCACGTATCCGGCGCCCCGGCCCCCGGCGTTGGAGTCCAGGACGGCGAACCAGTTGTAGAGCGAGGTCGCGCCGCTCTCCGCCAGCGCGTCCTGGCAGGCCGGGTTGGAGGGGTCCATCCCGCCGGAGCCGGTGAGACCGTCGAGATAGCAGAGGTAGGTGCGGGAGCCGGGCAGCATCGCCACCCCGTGGGCCTGAGCGCTGCCCTGCCCCAGGAGGGCCAGTCCGAGCGCCGCGACCAACGTCGACAAGACCGCCGCCAGGGACAGCAGTCTGCTGCGTCGAGCCATGTTCTCTCCTTCCGTGGTGGATCCCCCGCCCGCCCGGGGGGAAGCCGGCCGGGCGGGCGGGGAGGTGCGGGTGTCCTCGTCACGCGTGGTTCAGCGGGTGGTTCAGCGGAGGCAACAGGGGGTGGTTCGGGCCGGCGGGGTACGCCAGGTGGTGGTGCCCAGCAGGACGGTGCCCCTGGGTGCGCCGGCGTGCGTGGTGCCGGGGGGGGCGTCCGAGGCGGTGCGGTTTCCGAGGCCCGCGGGCGGTCAGCCGCTCGTACAGGCCGGGGTGGGTGCGCCGGCGCTGCCGGTCGCGATGAAGCCGAACGAGGTGCGGGCGCCGGGGAGCAGCGCGCCGTTGTGAGCGGCGTTGCGCACGGTGGCCCGGCCGTCGTCGGTGGTCAGGGAGCCGTTCCAGAGGTTGGTGATGCCGGAGCCGGCCAGGTCCCAAGTCACCGACCAGCCGGTGAGCGCGGCGGAGCCGGTGTTCTCGACGGTGACCTCGGCCTGGTAGCCGCCCTGCCAGGCGGAGGCCACCCGCAGCGACGCCGTGCAGGCGGCCGGCGACGGGGTCGGGTCCGGGTCCGGGTCGGTGCCGTCGTAGGTCAGCCCGTACCCGTAGGGGAAGAGCGGCGTCTTGCCGTCGCCGTCGTTGACGGGCTGCTGCGCCGAGCTGTTCATCCAGGACATCGGCAGCCTGCCGGTCGGCGCGTGGTCGCCGAACAGCACGTCGGAGACGCCGGCGCCCTCGGTGCCGGGCAGCCAGGCCGCCAGCAGGGCCCGCCAGTCGGGCAGCTGGGCGGCGATGTCCAGGGGGCGGCCGGAGACCAGGACGACGACGACCGGCACACCGCTCGCCCGCAGCCGGGCCAGGGTCCCCAGGTCCTCCTGGTCCAGGCCCAGGCCGTTCGGCCGGTCGCCGCGGCCCTCGGCGTAGGGCGTCTCACCCACCACGGCGACGGCGGCCGTGTAACTGCCGTCGATGCCGTAGCCGTACCGGTCGTAGGTGACCCGGGAGGAGTCGGTGACCGCGTCGCGGATGCCCCGCAGGATGGTGGTGCCCTCGGTCACGGGGCCACTGCCGCCCTGCCAGCCGACCGTCCAGCCGCCGCTCTGGTTGCCGATGTCGTCGGCCGACTTCCCTGCCACGAACAGCTTCGCCGACTTCGGCAGAGGCAGGATCCCGCCGCTGTTCTTCAGCAGCACCTGCGACTGGCGGACCGCTTGCCGGGCCAGCTGCCGGTGCGCGGCCGAGCCGACCGTGCCGGTGTACGACCGGTCGGTCAACGGCTGTTCGAACAGGCCGAGCTGGAACTTCTTGGTGAGGATGCGGCGGTTCGCGTCGTCGATCCGGGAGAGCGGGACACGGCCCGCGGTGACCTCGCCGCGCAGCAGGGTGAGGAACTTCCGGTAGTCGTGCGGGACCATGACCATGTCGACGCCGGCGTTGACGGCCGTGGTGATCTCGGCACCGGTGAAGCCGGTCTGTCCGTCGAGCTGGTCGACGGCCGCCCAGTCGGAGACCACGAACCCGGTGAAGCCCAGTTCGCCCTTGAGGACGTCGGTCACCAGGTACTTGTTGGCGTGCGACTTCACCCCGTTCCAGCTGCTGTACGACAGCATGACCGAGCCGACGCCGCGTCGCACGGCCTCCTGGAAGGGCGGCAGGTGGATCGCCCGCAGCCGCGCCTCGGACAGTTCGGTGTTCCCCTGGTCGACGCCGCCGGTGGTACCCCCGTCGCCGAGGTAGTGCTTGGCGGTGGCGAGCACGGAGCCGGGGCCGGCGCCCAGGGTCTCGCCCTGCAGGCCGGTGACGAACGTCGTCATGGCGGAGGGCAGTTCGGGGGTCTCGCCGTACGACTCGTAGGTGCGGCCCCAGCGGTCGTCGCGGGCCACGCACAGGCACGGCGCGAAGTCCCAGTCGATGCCGGTGCCCGAGACCTCCTCGGCGACCGCCCGGCCGACGCGTTCGACGAGCGCGGGGTCGCGGGTGGCGCCCAGGCCGATGTTGTGCGGGAAGAGGGTGGCTCCGCGGACCGCGTTGTGGCCGTGCACGGCGTCGATGCCGTAGATCATCGGAATGCCGAGCGGGGTGGTCAGCGCGGTGCGCTGGAGGCCGTCGTAGGTGTCGGCCCAGGTCCGGGCGTTGTTGGGGCTGACCGTCGAGTCGCCGCCGGAGAGCACCGAGCCGATGCGGTAGGCGGCGAGGTCGGACTGCGGGACCAGGGCGTCCTTCTCGACCTGCGTCATCTGGCCGAGCTTGTCGTCGAGCGTCATGCGGGCGAGCAGGTCCTCGACCCGGTCGGCCACCGCGACGGAGGGGTCCCGGTAGGGCGCCCCGGCGGCGGACGCCGCGGGCGCGGAGGGTCCCGGGGCGGCCACGGCGGACCCGGTGAGGGCGAGGGCGGCGGCACACAGGGCGAGGGCGGCGGCCGGCCGGCGGCGGGCGGTCAGGAGGCGCATGCGGGTGGGCCTTTCCGGGAGTCGTTCCTGGAGCGGGGCGGCACCGGGGCGGTACCGGGGCCCGCCCGGCCGGCATGGGAGGAGGATGCGGGCGGGCCCCGGGGCTCGGACGCCGGTCAGCCGGTGGCGCAGGCCGTGCCGTTCAGGCTGAACCCGCCGGGCGGGGAGAAGGAGCCGCCGTAGGTGCCCTGGAAGCCGAAGGCCACCTGGCCGCCGGGCGCGATGGCGGCGTTGTACGGCAGGTTGCTCGCGGTCACCGCGCCGGAGGACGAGGACAGGTTCGCGTTCCAGCTGCTGGTGATCCGCTGGCCGGAGGGCAGGGCGAACGCCAGCCGCCAGCCGTTGACGGGCGAGGAGCCGGTGTTGGCGACGGTGACCTCGGCGGTGAAGCCGCCCTGCCAGACGTTCGTCGCGTAGGTCACCCGGCAGGCCGCCGGGTCACCGGGGTCGCCGGGGTCACCCGGGTCGCCGCCGCTGCCGGTGGTGACGGCGGAGGAGAAGGAGGTCACCGCGAGGCCGGTGCCGTTCTGCCAGGGCTCGAACCCGGCCTGAATGCTCGTCAGGTACCAGTCGCCGCCTGCCATTCCGCGGGCCACGGCCTGCCGGACGAAGTCCATGACGTCGAAGCTCCAGCTCGCGATGGCGGAGGGCGCGACGAAGGACAGCACGTCGTTGGAGCCGTTGTTCCCGGACCACACCTGCCACTGGCGGCCGGCCACGGTCGCGGTGCCGACCTGCGAGCCGACCGGCTGGACCGGGCCGACCTTGTGGAACCAGATCATGATCTCGGTGCGGTTCACGCCGTCGGTGCGGGGGGTCGGATCGAGCCAGATGTCGTACGCGGCGTCGTACACCGCGTCGCTCACGTAGCCGTAGGAGATGCTGGTGGGTGCGCCCGTGATGGTGTTCAGCCGCGTGGGGAGGGCGGTGCCCGGTGAGCAGTTGGTGTAGTGGCAGCCGTTGAAGACGGACGGGTACGACTTCGGGGCGCCGTTCGTCGGGACGGAGCCGTCGGCCCTGGTGATGCGGAAGCCCGAGTCGTTGACGGAGATGCACTGGGGGTCGCCGGTGCCCCAGCGGTTGTTCTGGACGACGTAGCGGCCCTGGATCGTGGTCGAGCCGAATTCCTCGCAGATGGTGGTGTCGGCCCGTGCCGCCGGTGCGGCGGTCAGCAGGGCCGCGGCCACGGCCAGGGTGGTGAGCAGCGCGCCGAACAGGCCGCGTGCCCGGCGGGCGTGGTGCTGTGACGGTCGCATGCGGGTCCTCTCGGGGAGGGACGGAGGAGTACGCGCGAGGGGTGGTGCGGGAACGCTCCCACGACTAGTTTGATGGGAGCGCTCCCATCCACTGGTTCAGCCACGGACTGTAGGGACGAAGGCGTGCACCTGACAAGGCCACGGACCGGAATCCGTCGAACGGATTCCGACGTGGCCGGTCAGCCGGGTGCGGGGCAAGTGCGGCTGTCGACGACCGAGCGGCGCGCCCGAGCTGGGAGCGCTCCCGAACGTGCCGCAACGGCGGTCGGAACCAGGCGGTGCGGGCGGGCTCAGGCGGACTCGCGCACCACCAGCGCCGTGCGCAGGATGACGTGGCGCCAGGCCAGGGCGGGCTCCTCCAGCTCCTCCAGGAGCAGCCGGACCATGGCCCGCCCGATCTCCTCCAGCGGCTGGCGCACGGTGGTGAGCCGGGGCTCGGTCCGCTGGGCCAGCGGGAAGTCGTCGAAGCCGATCACGGCGACGTCCTCGGGCACCCGGCGTCCGGCGGCGCGCAGCGCGTGCAGGGCGCCGGCGGCCGTGGTGTCCGAGGCGGCGACGACGCCATCGATGTCGGGGTGCCGGTCGATCAGCTCGGCCATGGCCCGGCGCCCGCTGTCCTCGGTGAAGTCGCCCTCGGCGACCCGGGAGGGCCCGTCGGCCAGCCCGGCCAGCGCCAGGCCCTCGCGGTAGCCGCGCAGCCGGCACCGGGCGACGTGCATGTCGGGCGGGCCGGTGATCGTGGCGATCCTCGTACGGCCCCGTCGCACGAGGTGGGCGACCGCGTCGCGGGCCCCGCCGGCGTTGTCCGCGTCGACGTAGCTGACGTGCTCGTCACCGGAGCGGCGGCCCAGCATGACGGTCGGCAGCCGGGCGTCGGCGAGCATGTCGGGCAGCGGGTCGTCGGCGTGCACCGACATCAGCAGCACCCCGTCGACCCGGCCGCCGCGCGCGTACTCCAGGAACCGCTGCCGCTCGGCGTCCGAGCGGACCAGGGTCAGCAGCAGTTGCAGACCGGTGCCGGTCAGCGCGTCGCCGAGCGAGCGGACGATCTCGGAGAAGAAGGGCTCCGCGAACAGCCGCCAGTCCGGCTCGGTCATCACCAGGGCGACGGCGTCGGCCCGCCGTCCGGCCAGCGAGCGGGCCGCGAGGTTGGGCACGTATCCCAGCTCCGCGATGGCCCGCTGCACGGCGCGGCGCGTCGACTCCTTGACGCCGGTCGCGTTGTTGATGACGCGGGAGACCGTGCCCCGGCCCACCCCGGCCAGGGCGGCGACCTCCTCCAGCGTCGGCGTGCCCGGGCGCTGTCTGCCCATGCCACCTCCCCCAAGAGATCACCGATCCTACGATCCCGGCGCCGGCCGGGACATCGGCCCCGGGCCGTCCCGCCGAGCCGGGCCCGCGGTGATGCCGGGGGCGGCGATCCGCGGGGTTCACCCGCTGATCGTCCATGCGGCCATTCTTGCTACATTGCGCAACCGTACAATCGTACGATCAGTCAGGGGGCAGGGATGACCACGACCAGCGATCGCGCCGCCCGTTCCCGCCCGCGGCGGGCGCGTCCACGCGGCCGTCGCCCCCTGCGGACCGCGCTGCTCGTCGCGCTGGCGGTGGCGGTGCTCGGCGCGGCTGGCGCGGGATGGATCTACCTCAAGCTGAACGGCAGCATCGACACCTTCGACGGCGACGGACTGTCCAGGAACCGCCCGGAGGCCGGCTCGTCGGAGGGGGAGAACGTCCTCGTCATCGGCTCGGACGCGCGCACCGACGGCAACGACGCCCTCGGCGGCGGCGAGAAGGACGACATCGGCCGCTCCGACACCGCCTTCCTGCTGCACGTCTACGCCGACCACCAGCACGCCATAGCCGTCTCCATCCCCCGCGACACCCTGGTCACCATCCCGCCGTGCAGACTCCCCGACGGCAGCTGGACGAAGACCCGGCCGGACACCATGTTCAACGCGGCCTTCTCCGTCGGGCAGACGCAGAAGGGCAACCCGGCCTGCACCCAGAACACCGTCGAGCAGCTCACCGGGCTGCGGGTGGACCACACGGTCGTCGTCGACTTCAAGGGGTTCGCGGCGCTGACCGACGTGGTGGGCGGGGTGCCGGTGTGCCTGCCGAACGAGATCTACCAGAAGGATCTCAACCCCAAGCGCGCCACCCGGGGCGGCCTCCTCTTCCCCCGGGGCGAGCAGACCGTGTCCGGGCAGAAGGCCCTGGACTACGTCCGCCTGCGGCACGGCATCGGCGACGGCTCCGACATAGGCCGTATCAAGCGCCAGCAGGCCTTCGTCTCCAGCCTCCTCAAGGAGATCAAGGACAACGGCCTCACCCCGACCAAGCTGCTGCCGCTCGCCGAAGCGGCCACCGGCTCGATGACCGTCGACCCGGGGCTGGGCTCGGCGAAGAAGCTGATCTCCTTCGCCATGTCGCTGAAGGACATCGACCTGCACAACACCAAGTTCCTCACCATCCCCTGGCGGTACGAGGGGACTCGGGTGGCCGTCGTGGAGCCCGACGCCTCCCAGTTGTGGGCCGCGCTGAAGGCGGACCGCACGCTCGACGGCAAGGACGCCAGCGGCGGCAGGAAGGCCGCGCCGGCCTCCCCGTCGCCGGCCGCCGGCGAGCCGGTGTCGGGGGACGGCATCGCGGTCGCCGTCTACAACGGCACCACCACCCGGGGGCTGGCCTCGACCGCCGCGACGGCCCTCACCTCGCACGGCTTCACGGTCACCGGCACCGGGAACGCCCACAGCCAGAACCACGCCACGACCCTGGTCCAGTACGGGTCCGGCCGGCGGGCCGAGGCCGAACGGGTCGCCGAACTGTTCCCCGGCGCCGAGCTGCAGGCCGTCGGGGGCTCCGGCGTGACCCTCGTCGTCGGCCGCAACTACCCGGCGGAGTCGCCCGCCGCGTCGCCGGTCCCGACCTCCGTGCCGTCCTCGGTGGCCGGCCAGGCGCGCTCCGCCGACGACGACCTGTGCTCGAACCTCTCGTACGGCTGAGCCGCCGTCGCCGCCCCGCTCCCCCGCCATGCCGTGGCGGCCCACTCCGGCGCGGCGGCTCACGCGGGCCGGATCCGGCAGGCCGGCGCCGCGCGGCGGGGGCGCGGACGGGTCCGGTCGGCGGCCCCGGCCCGGCGTACGGCGCACCGGGGGGCGGGCGGCGGCTCAGCCCCCGGTGCCCCGCAGTCGGTCCACCGGCGCGGTCGGCTGCCCGGAGCGCGCGGCGAGCTGTCCGACCATCACGCGGACCACGGTCACGATGTCGGGGTCGTCGACGTAGTACACCTGGCGCCGCCCCTCCCGCCGGGCGCGCACCAGCCCGGCGAGCTTGAGCTTGGCCAGGTGCTGGCTGACCGCGGGCAGCGCGCCGCCGACCAGGTCGGCGAGGTGGCTGACGTCGCTCTCGCCCTGGGACAGCGCCCACATGATGTGCAGCCGGGCCGGCGAGGCGAGCAGTGAGAAGACGGCGGCCGCCTCCGTCAGGACCTCGGCGGACGGGTCCTGGAATCCACCGACGTGCTCCGCCACGGCCTCTCCTGTTCCGCCCTCGATCCCGTGGACCAGTCTAGGCGCGGCACGCGCCCCGCCGTGCCCGTCGGCCGCCGGGCGGACGGAGTGCGAACGGGCCGGAGCCGTCCGCGTAAGCGCTCCCGTCCCAGGGCAGCGGGGCGACCCACCGGGCCGGCGGCGGGGGTCAGCCGTCGACGAGGCCCGCGTCATGGGCGAGCAGCCCGGCCTGGGTGCGGTTGACGCAGTCGAGCTTGTCGAGCATGCGGGACACGTAGCCCTTGACGGTGGCCTCGGAGAGGTGGAGGCGGGCCGCGATCCGGGCGTTGGACAGGCCCTCGCCGAGGCCCGCCAGGACCTGGGCCTCGCGTTCGGTGAGGGTGGCGACCAGTTCCCGGGCACGGTCCCGGGCCGAGAGGGCGTCGGTGGACGCGGCGATCAGCCGGCGCGCCGCGGACGGGGAGAGCACCGTGTGCCCCCGCGCGGCGGTGCGGACCAGCCCGATCAGCTCCTCCGGCGGGGTCGACTTGACCAGGAAGCCGGTGGCGCCGGCCCGCAGCGCCCGCAGCACGTACTGGTCGGCGTCGAACGTGGTCAGCACCACGACGTGCGGCGGGTCCGCCAGCCGGTTGATGTGCTCGATCGCGGTCAGGCCGTCCATGCCGGGCATCCGCAGGTCCATCAGGACGACGTCGGGGCGGCTGCGGCGGACCGCCGCCAGGCCGGCCGCGCCGTCGTGCGCCTCGTCGACGACCTCGATGTCGTCGGCCGAGCCGAGGATGGTGCGCAGGAACCCGCACACCATGGGCTCGTCGTCCACCACCACCACGCGGGCCACGCTCACACCACCGGTTCCGCCGTCGGGACGTAGGAGGGCAGCGTCGCCTCGACGCTGAACCCTCCGTCCGGGCCCGGTCCGGCCCGCAGGGTGCCGTGCACCAGCTCGATGCGCCGGCGCAGCCGGTCGATGCCCAGGCCGGAGCCGGTGCCGGCCAGGGCGCTGCTCGGGCGGCCGGTGGGGGCGGTGTTGCGGACGGTGAGCCGCACCCGCGCCTCGCCGTACTCCACCCGTACGGTGACCCGCGCGCCGGGCGCGTGCTTGCGCACGTTGGTCAGCGCCTCGCGCAGCACCCGGTAGGCGGTGCGCCCGACCACCGGCGAGGCCAGCGCCGGGTCGCCCTCCTCGACGAGTTCGGTCGGCACGCCCACGGCAGCCGATTCGGCGACCAGGCCGGCGAAGCCCGCCACCGAGGGCGTGCCGTCGTCCTCGGGGGCGGTGCGCAGGATGCCGACCAGGTCGCGCAGTTCCTCCAGGGCCTGGCAGCCCGCGGCGCGCAGTTCCTCGGCGGCCTTCCGGGTGGGCGCGTCGGAGGCGGTGACCCGCAGCGCGCCCGCCTGGAGCACCATGAGGCTGACCCGGTGGGTGACCACGTCGTGCATCTCGCCGGCGAGCCGCGCGCGTTCCTCGGCGCGGGCCCGCTCGGCCAGCAGGTGCCGTTCCCGTTCGGCGCGCTCGGCGCGCTCGACCAGGGCCCGCACCAGGCGGCGGCGGGCGTCGACGTACAGGGCCAGCAGCGGGCCGACGGCGGTGCGCAGCAGTCCGAGCGTCATCACCGTGAGCGACGCCTCCCAGGGCCGCATGATGATGAGCGTGAACGCGGCGAGAGACAGGAACGCCGTGCGGCGGTCGCACTGGTGGAACAGCGGGCCGTAGGCGGCCACCATCGTGGCGGCCGGCGCCCACACGTTGCCGCCGTCGGCCGGGGTGAGCGCGTGCAGTGGGGAGATCAGCAGGGTCACCGCGAGGGTGAACGCGCCGAGCACCGCGACGACGGTGAGCGGCGCGGTCCGCCGCAGGGCCAGCGAGGCGCAGGCGAGGGCCTGCACGCCCAGCAGGGTCCAGGCGAGCGCGCCGGGGTCCGCGGGCCACCAGGACGCCCGCAGGAGCGTCGCGGCGGTGTCGATCACCACGAAGGCGAGCGCGATGGTCACGTCCACGGCCACCGGGTGCCGGCGGTGCCACGGTCCGTCAGTCATGGCCTCACCGTAGGGCATGCCGACGGCGTTCCGGCCGGGTGCGGCCGGTACGGCCGACCTACGGCGCGGGCGGACCCCGCGATCGTCGCCGACAGACCCTACGAACGTCGCGGGCCGGTCCTGCGAACGTCGCACGGGGCACCACCGCGGCAGTCCGTTCGTAGGCGGGGGACCCGACCGCCCGCCCTGCCGCCCGGGCGGTGCCGCGGCGTGCAATGGGGTCATGGATGCGACAGGCGACGCCGCCCGGGCGATTCCCCGGCTCGGGCGCTACTCGATCGACACCAGCTCGTCCACCGTCTCGTTCTCCGGCCGGCACTTCCTCGGTCTGCTGCCGGTGCGCGGCACCCTCGCGTTGCGCGGTGGCACCGTCGACGTCGCGGAGCCGCTCGCCGAGTCGGTGGTACGGGCCGAGATCGACGCGGCGAGTTTCCGCACGGGCGACGCGCGGCGGGACGGCGCTGTCCGTTCCGCTCGGTTCCTCGACACCGGCCGGCACCCGGTGATCACGTTCGAGTCGGAGGCGGTGGACACCTCGTCGGTGTCCGGCACGCTCACGGTGCGCGGGACGGCCCGGCCGGCGCTTCTGACGGTCGTGGCCGTGCGGGTGCTGCCGGAGTCGTTCGCGGTGCGTGCCACGGCCCGGGTCGACCGCACCGGGTTCGGGGTGACGGCGGCCCGCGCGATGGCCGGACGGTTCTGGGATCTGACGCTGGAGGTCGCATGTGTGCGCCGCTGACGGCGACGGCCCCCGGGGGAGGCCGTCATGGCTAGCGTTGTCGTGGTCGAGGACCTGCACAAGAGCTACGGCGCGGTGCGGGCCGTGCGCGGGGTGGGCTTCGCCGTGGAGCACGGGGAGATCTTCGCGCTGCTCGGCCGCAACGGCGCCGGCAAGACCACCACCATGGAGATCCTGGAGGGCTTCCGCGGCCGGGACTCCGGGCGGGTCGACGTGCTCGGTCTCGATCCGGGCGAGCGGGCCACCGAGCGTGCGCTGCGCGAGCGGATCGGGCTGGTGCTCCAGGACATCGCCGTGGAACCGTATCTGACGGTGCGTGAGACGATCGCCCGCAACGCGGGGTACTACCCGGCGCCCCGCGATGTCGACGAGGTGATGGGCCTGGTCGGACTCACGGGCAAGGGCGGGCAGAAGGCGCGCACGCTGTCCGGCGGGCAGAAGCGCCGGCTGGACCTGGCGCTGGGTCTGATCGGCGACCCGTGTCTGCTGTTCCTTGACGAGCCGACCACCGGCTTCGACCCGAACGCCCGCCGCGCGGCCTGGCGGTTGGTGCGGGACCTGCGCGACGCGGGCACCACCGTCCTGCTGACCACGCACTCCATGGAGGAGGCGCAGGAACTCGCCGACCGGGTCGCGGTGGTCTCCGACGGCCGGATCGTCGCCGAGGGCACCCCGGCGACGCTCGGCGGCCGTGACACCGCGCGGGCCCGCATCCGCTTCACGCTGCCGCCCGGCACCTCGGTGGCCGACCTGCCGGTGGCCGCCGTACCGGAGGCGGACGGCCGGGTCACCGTGGAGGCCGAGGAGGCGACCGGTGTGCTGCACCGGCTGACGCGGTGGGCGCTGGGGCGCGGCACCGTGCTCACCGGGCTGACGGTGGAGCGGCCGACCCTGGAGGACGTGTACCTGCGGCTGACCGACCGCGCCACCGGCCGCACCCCGCGAAGGAGCACCTCGTGAACGCCGGACTGCTGTGGCACCAGGTCCGCTACGAGCAACTGACGTTCTGGCGCAATCCGCAGAACGCGTTCTTCACGTTCGTCTTCCCCGTCGTGGTCGTCACCGTCTTCGGCTGGCTGTTCGGCGGGATCGGCCGGAGCGAGTTCTACTACGGGCGGTCCGCCCTTCAGTACTACGTGTCCACGATCGCCGCGGTGTCCGTCCTGGGCGCCTGCTACAGCCAGCTGGCGATCGTGCTGGCGGGGCGGCGGCAGAACGGCATCCTCAAGCGGGTCCGGGCGACGCCCCTGCCGGCCTCGGTGTACTTCGCGGGGCTGCTGGCGCACTGCGTCCTGGTGAGCGTCGCCGACGTGCTGCTGATCACCGTGGTCGGCCGGTTCTACGGCGTCCCGCTGCCCTCCGCCGCGCAACTGCCGTCGCTGGCGGTGACGCTGGTGCTGGGTGCCGCCGCCTTCTGCGCCCTGGGCGTGGCGGTGGCGTCGCTGATCCGCAACGCGGAGGCCGCGCCGTCGGTGGTGCAGCTGGTGCTGTTCCCGCTCGTGTTCGTCTCGGGCACCTACCTGCCCGTCCACTCCGGTCCGCTGAACGCGATCGCGGGCTCCCTGCCGGTGAAGCCGTTCAACGACGGCCTGCTCACCGCGCTCACCACGGACCACCCGGGCCTGCCCTGGCGGGAGTACGGGGTGCTGCTCCTGTGGGGGGCGGCGGGCGCGGTGGTGGCCGTGCGGCGGTTCCGCTGGGATCCGCGTCCGGAGTGACCCGGGGGCGTGATTGCCGCAGCCCGGCCGGGGCACCCGTCGGCCCGATGGACGAGGTACGACGGATCCTGCTGACCGGCTGGTTCAGCTTCCCGGACGGGGAGGCGACGGCCGGTGACGTGCTCGCCCTGGACCGCGTGCGGGAGGTGGCGGACCGCTCCGGGCTGCCCTACGACGTCGCCTGGAGCCCCGGTTTCCGGTTCGTTGACGACGGCGGCGGCGTGGCGCAGCTCTCCGGTCCAGCGCGGTCCGGGGTCGACGATGCCGTGTTCGACGACGGCGGTCTCGGCGGTGCCGTTGTCCCACATCAGCCGGTTGAAGTGGGTGACGTGGACGAGGGTGACGCCGGGCAGGTCGGCGGCCGGGTGGCGGGTGTCGGGCACGTCGCCGTGCGGGGCGTTGTGCTCCAGGTAGACCAGGGGCGGGCGGCGGCCCAGCCACTGGTCGACGAGGGCGAGTTCGTGGGGGCGCTGGAGGATCACGAGGTCGATGTCCGCGTCGCGCAGGCGCTCCGGGGGGAGTTCGACGACGCTGTCGGGCCAGTCCCAGGTGCGGGCGCGGCCGAGGCTGTTGCCGGGGGCCACGGCGGTGGCCCCGGCGAGCACGCCGGCCAGTTCGGGGGCGCCGGTGCGGCCGCCGAGGTCGAGGCCGTCGGCGCCGCTGACGTAGGCGGTCAGCTCCCGCTCGCCCGGGCCGCCGGTGAAGACCACCCGGTGTCCGGCGGCGCCGAGTTCGCGGACCACCTGGGCGCACCGGGCGAGGCTCCAGGCCCGGGCGGGGACGCTGGCGCCGGGGTGCAGCACCACGTAGGGCGGGGGGCCGGTCAGTGCGGTGGTGTCGGGCGGCAGCAGGATCCGGGGCCGGCCGTCGTCGACCGGGGGAACCCGGCCGCCTCGGCGAGGTCGAGGGCGGCCTCCACCTCATGGGCGTGCGGGGCGCGGTGGTGGCGGACGTCGAGCAGGGAGCCGGGATACGCGGAATCCGCCGTCGCCGGTGGCGTGGACGTGCCGGCGCAGTTCGGGCAGGAAGCGGGGGGTGCCGTAGGAGGCGAGGGCCATCACCTTGTACTCGTCAGCTGCTGCGCAGGAAGCCGAGGTGCTGCGTGAGCTCCTCGTACAGGAGGCCGAGGGAGTGCGGCAGCCGCTGGGTGGCGAGGGTGTCCAGCTTGCCGTCCCGGTAGCGGCCGGCGAGATGGCTGGCGCACTCGCCGCGGCCGTCGAGGACGAGGACCGCGCTGTCGGGGTAGGGCGAGGCCGGCGCGGGTACCGGTGACCAGGTTGTCCAGGCAGACGACCTCGACGCCGGCGTCGAGCAGCCGTCCGCACAGGTGGGAGCCGATGAATCCGGCGCCGCCGGTCACCAGTGCGCGGCGCCAGGTGCGTGCGCTCATGGGGGCCTCCTCGCTTGCGCCATCACTTGCGTGTGGGCGCGAGTAACCCGGCTCGACCGTCGCATGCCATCGGCAGCGGCCCGCAGGCCAGAGCCGCGAGGTGGGGGGGTTCCCAGCCCGGCGGACTGTCATGAACCCGGTATAAACCGCGTCTATAGCCGCTATGTATAGTCCGGGCATGCCTTCATCGACCAGCGCTTCCCCGACCGAGCCGACCGAGCCGACCGAGCCGACCGAGCCGACCGAGCCGACCGAGCCGACCGAGCCGACCGAGCCGACCGAGCCGACCGAGCCGACCAGGAAGACGCGGAAGTCGGGCCGCGGGTTCCGCGCGGTGCGCACCGCCGCCGTCGCCGCGTCCCTGGCGCTGGCCGTCGCGGGATGCGCCGGACTGGACACCACCGCCCCGAGTTCCGTCCGCGCCGGTTCCGCGCCCACCGCGCAGGCCCGCTTCGGGACGGTCGACTGCCGCCACGCCAAGTGCATAGCGCTCACCTTCGACGCCGGGCCGAGCGAGCACTCGGCGCGGCTGCTGGACATCCTGAAGGAGAAGCAGGTCCCGGCGACCTTCTTCCTGCTGGGCAAGCGGCACATCGACACCTACCCGGAGCTGGTCAGGCGGATGGCGGCCGAGGGGCACGAGGTGGCCAGCCACACCTGGACGCACCGGATCCTGACCCAGCTGGAACCGGACCAGATACGCGAGGAGCTGCGCCGTCCCAACGAGGAGATAGAGCGCCTCACCGGCCGGCGCCCCACGCTGATGCGCCCGCCGCAGGGCCGGACGAACGACACCGTGCACGAGATAAGCCGTGAGCTGGGCCTGGCGGAGGTGCTGTGGACGGTGACCGCCAAGGACTACCAGACCGACGACTCCGCCCTCATCCAGCGCCGCGTCCTGGAACAGGCCGACCGGGACGGCATCATCCTGCTGCACGACCTCTACGACGGGACCGTGCCCGCGGTGCCCGGCATCATCGACGCGCTCAAGGCGCGCGGTTTCGTGTTCGTGACGGTGCCCCAACTGCTGGCGCCCGGCGCGGCGGAGCCCGGCGAGGTCTATCGCTGACGGATGTTCCCTACGATCACTCCGTGGTCATCTTCCATCTCGAACGCACCGCACCGCTCCCCCTCGACGAGACCTGGCGCCGGCTCACCGAGTGGCACCGGCACGGGGACGTCGCACCGCTCACCCGGGTCCGGGTGCTCACTCCCCCGCCCACGCACGAGGGCACCGAGTTCGTGGCCCGCACGGGCGTCGGCCCGCTCGGCTTCGACGACCGCATGGAGGTCACCGTGTGGTCCCCGCCGACCAAGGACGCGCCGGGCCGCTGCCGGCTGGAGAAGCGCGGCTGGCTGATGCGCGGCTGGGCGGAGATCGAGGTCGCCCCCGGCCCCGGCGGCCGCAGCAGCGTCCTGTGGCGCGAGGACCTGCGGGTACGCCTGCTGCCGTCGCTCTTCGACCCCGCGCTGCGGGTGACGGCCCGGACGCTGTACGGCAGGGCGGTGAACGCGCTGTTGCGGCGACCGTGAACCGGGGGTGGCCCGCGCCGGTCCCCTGTACCGCGGCATGGCGGATGCCGCCGGACGCGGCCACCGGTCAGCGCGTCCACCACTGCCGTGACCGCGACCCGCTCGTCACGCGGAGCGGGCCCCCGCCTCGCGGACGATCAGCGAATGCCGGCGACAACGGGGCGGCCTGCTGCCGGAGTTCACCAGGAACCGGGCGCTTCGGCAGATCAGCGCCCGCGACCGGCGTCGTGCCGCACGACTGTCGCGTCCCCCGGGACGGCCTCTGAGGCCTGAATCGGTGCGGCCGATCCGGCGGCCTGCTCGATCCTCGCGCGGTGGGCCGCGCGGGCTTCCTCGTCGATCTGCTGCTCGTGTTCGGCCCGCAGCCCGGTCCGGCCGTCGAGGCCCTCGCGCAGGATGTCGGCGTGCCCGGTGTGCCGGACGGACTCGCCGAGGACGTGGACCATGACGGCGAACAGGTTCGTGTGGGCATGAGGTTCGGGCCACCACGGCACGTGGCCGGGGGCGTCGAGGGGAAGGGCGTTGATCGTCGCGTCCGAGTGTTCCCACGTCCGCCGGTAGAAGCCGATGATCTGATCGCGGGTCTCGTCCTCGGCCGCCCACAGATCGCTGCCGTCGGAGTCCTGCCATCGGGGCAGCGGCTCCGGGGAGGGGCGGCCGAAGACCTCACCGAAGTACCTGGCCTCGACGGTGGCCACGTGCTTGACCAGGCCGAGGAGGTTGGTCCCGGTCGCTGTCAGAGGTCGGCGGGAGTCGTATTCGGACAAGCCGTCGAGTTTCCAGAGCAGCGCCTCGCGGTCCCGCCGCAGTCTCCCGTGCAGGTTGTCCTTCGCGAACGCATCGATCATGCGGCGTGAGCCTGCCACGGGCTGCTCGTGGTCGCAAACGGCCTCAGGCCACCGACCCGATCCGCCCCGCCGGCCCCGCCCCCGGGTCGTGGTGGATCGGGGTGTGGGCACCGGTCAGGGAGACGCCGGTGCCGCCGCGGCGGTCGGCGACGATCTCGGCGGCGATGGACAGGGCCGTCTCCTCGGGGGTGCGGGCGCCGAGGTCGAGGCCGATCGGGGAGCGCAGGCGGGCCAGTTCGAGGTCAGTGACGCCGACGTCGCGCAGGCGGGCGGCGCGGTCGAGGTGGGTGCGGCGCGAGCCCATCGCGCCGACGTAGGCGACCGGGAGGCGCAGGGCGAGCCGGAGCAGGGGGACGTCGAACTTGGCGTCGTGGGTCAGGACGCAGAGCACCGTGCGGGCGTCGACGCCGGTGCGCTCCAGGTACCGGTGCGGCCACTCGACGACGATCTCGTCGGCCTCGGGGAAGCGGGCCCGCGTGGCGAAGACGGGCCGGGCGTCGCACACGGTGACGTGGTAGCCGAGGAACTTGCCGGCCCGCACCAGCGCGGAGGCGAAGTCGATCGCGCCGAAGACGATCATCCTGGGCGGCGGGACGGAGGACTCGACGAGGACGGTCAGCGGGGCGCCGCAGCGGGAGCCCTGCTCGCCGATCTCCAGGGTGCCGGTGCGGCCGGCGTCGAGGAACGCGGCGGCCTCGGCGGCGACCGTGCGGTCCAGTTCGGGGTGGGCGCCAAAGCCGCCGTCGCGGGAACCGTCCGGGCGGACCAGCAGGGCGCGGCCGAGCAGCGCGGCGGGCCCGGTCACGACCCGGGCCACGGCGGCCGCCCCGCCGCGCGCGGCGGTTTCGAGCGCCGTCGCGACCACCGGCCGGGCGGGGTCGCCCGCCCGGACCGGGGTGACGAGGACGTCGATGACGCCGCCGCAGGTGAGCCCTACGGCGAAGGCGTCGTCGTCGCTGTAGCCGAAGCGTTCCAGGACGGTGTCGCCGTCCTGGAGCGCTTGCCGGCACAGGTCGTAGACCGCTCCTTCCACACAGCCGCCGGAGACCGAGCCGACCGCCGTGCCGTCGGCGTCGACCGCGAGCGCGGCGCCGGGCTGACGGGGCGCGCTGCCGCGGACGGCCACCACGGTGGCGACGGCGAAGTCACGGCCCTGCTCGACCCACCGGTTGAGTTCCTCGGCGATGTCCAGCATCTCTCGGTCTCCTTAACAGCGGTTGCGTACGACGGAGTCGGGCGGTCAGTGCACGCCCATCCAGCTCTCGACCGGGTTGAGGGCGAAGAAGAGCAGGAAGACGGCGGTCAGGGCCCACATGAACGCCCCGATCTCGCGTGCCTTGCCCTGGGCGGTGCGGATGGCGACGTAGGAGATGACGCCCGCGGCGACGCCCGCCGTGATCGAGTAGGTGAACGGCATGATCACGACCGTGAGGAACACCGGGATCGCGGTGCCCCGGTCCGCCCAGTCGACGTGCCGGGCGTTCATCATCATCATGGCGCCGATGACCACCAGCGCGGCCGCCGCGACCTCGCCGGGCACGATGGCCGTGAGCGGGGTGAAGAACAGGCAGGCCGCGAAGAACAGGCCGGTGACGACCGAGGACAGGCCGGTGCGGGCACCCTCGCCGACGCCGGTGGCCGACTCGACGAACACGGTCTGCCCGGAGGCGCCGGCCACGCCGCCGATCGCGCCGCCCGCGCCGTCGATGAACAGCGCCTTGGACAGGCCCGGCATGCGGCCCTTGTCGTCGGCGAGCTTCGCCTCGGTGCCGACGCCGATGATGGTGGCCATCGCGTCGAAGAACCCGGCGAGCACCAGGGTGAACACGATCATGCCGACGGTCATCGCACCGACCTCGCCCCAGCCCCCGAACTCCACGTCGCCGAAGAGCGAGAAGTCCGGCATGGACACCGCGCTGCCGTGCAGCTCGGGGGCGCCGCCGGCCCACTGCCGGGGGTCGATGACGTCCAGCGCGTTGAGCAGGACGGCGAGGACGGTGCCGCCGACGATGCCGATCAGGATCGCGCCGGGCACGCCGCGCGCCTGGAGCATGAAGATGGCGAGCAGGGTGGCCGCGAAGAGCAGCACCGGCCAGCCCGCGAGTTCGCCGGCCGGGCCCAGGGTGACGGGGGTGGCCTTGCCCTGGTGCACGAAGCCGGCCTTGTAGAAACCTATGAGGGCGATGAACAGGCCGATGCCCATGGTGATCCCGTGCTTGAGCGCCAGCGGGATCGCGTTCATGATCATTTCACGCAGGCCGGTGACGACCAGCAGCATGATGACCGCGCCGTACATCACGCACATGCCCATGGCCTGCGGCCAGGTCATCTGCGGGACGACCTGGGAGGCGAGCACGCCGGACACGGAGAGGCCGGCGGCGAGGGCGAGCGGCACCTTGCCGAAGAAGCCCATCAGCAGGGTGGCCAGGGCGGCCGCGAACGCGGTCGCGGTGATCAGGGCCTGCGGGCCGAGCGTGGCACCCGCCACGTCCTGGCCGGACAGGATCAGCGGGTTGAGCAGGAGGATGTACGCCATCGCCATGAAGGTGGTGATGCCGCCGCGCACTTCGCGCGCGACCGTGGATCCACGCCGGGAGATGTGGAAGTACCGGTCGAGCCAGGACCTGCCGGCCGGGACGCGCGTGCCGTCGCCCGCGTCGTCGGCTGTGGTCCTCGGCTCAAGTGACTGCTGGGTCATGTGGGCCTACTCCCAAGGTTCAAAGGGGCACCCGCGCCGACCGCTTGCGCGGTCGCGGGATTTGGGAAGGTGCTTCGGCCGCACGACCCGGGGGACGGCCCGAGGCGAACGATCGCTGTTGCTCCGGGCGGCGCGGAGTGTGTGACGTTCCGTGCGCCGCCCGGAGGGTCTGTCACGCGGTTCCGGTGAGGTGTTCCGGTCGTACCGGCGTGCGGTTGAGCTCCAGCCCGGTCGCGTTCCGGATCGCCGCGAGGACGGCCGGGGTGGACGACAGGGTGGGGGCCTCGCCGATGCCGCGCAGCCCGTACGGGGCGTGGTCGTCGGCGAGTTCGAGCACGTCGACGGGGATGGTCGGCGTGTCGAGGATGGTGGGGATCAGGTAGTCCGTGAAGGAGGGGTTCCTGACCTTGGCCGTCCTGGGGTCGACGACGATCTCCTCCATGACGGCCACGCCCAGTCCCTGGGTGGTGCCGCCCTGGATCTGGCCGATGACGGACAGCGGGTTGAGCGCCTTGCCGACGTCCTGGGCGCAGGCCAGTTCGATCACCTTGACCAGGCCCAGCTCGGTGTCGACCTCGACGACCGCGCGGTGGGCGGCGAAGGAGTACTGCACGTGGCCGTTGCCCTGGCCGGTGCGCAGGTCGAAGGGTTCGGTCGGGCGGTGCCGCCACTCCTCCTCGACCTCGACGGCCTCGCCCTCCAGCACGTCGGCCAGGCCGGCCAGGACCTCGCCGGCGTCCGTGACGACCTTGCCGCCCTCCAGCAGGAGTTCGGCGGTGGCCCAGGCCGGGTGGTAGGAGCCGAACCGGCGGCGCCCGATCTCCAGGACCTTCTCGCGCACCAGCTCGCAGGCGTTCCTGAC
Organism: Streptomyces sp. bgisy159; assembly: GCF_965341775.1. Lineage (GTDB taxonomy): Bacteria > Actinomycetota > Actinomycetes > Streptomycetales > Streptomycetaceae > Streptomyces. The sequence goes on from NZ_CBDQZH010000010.1 coordinate 80,685, forward strand.
GGCGCCGCCGGTGACGTAGGTCTGCCGGGAGGCGGAGGTGGAGCCGGCGCTGCCGACCTGGGTGTCCGCCGGGTGGATGGTCACCTGGGTGACGCCCAGCTCGGTGCGGGCGATCTGCGCGTGGACGGTGACACCGCCCTGGCCGACCTCCGCCATCGCGGTGTGCACGGTGGCGACGGGCTCGCCGCCGACGACCTCCATACGGACGCGGGCGGTGGAGTAGTCGTCGAAGCCCTCGGAGAAGCCGACGTTCTTGATGCCGACCGCGTAGCCCACGCCGCGGACGACGCCCTCGCCGTGCGTGGTGTTGGACAGGCCGCCGGGCAGCTGGCGCACGTCGGCGCCCTCGCTGGACTCCCACTGGCGCTCCGGCGGCATCGGCATCGCCTTGACGCGGCGCAGGAGTTCGGCGACCGGGGCGGGCGAGTCGACGGGCTGCCCGGTCGGCATGACCGTGCCCTGCTCCATGGCGTTGCGCTGCCGGAACTCCACCGGGTCCATGCCCAGTTCCTTCGCGACCTTGTCCATCTGCGCCTCGTAGGCGAAGCACGCCTGGACGGCGCCGAAGCCGCGCATCGCACCGCAGGGCGGGTTGTTGGTGTAGAGGGCGAGCGCCTCGATGTCGACGTCGTCGACGACGTACGGGCCGACGCTCAGCGACGCCGCGTTGCCGACGACCGCCGGGGAGGCGGAGGCGTAGGCGCCGCCGTCCAGCACGATGCGGCACCTGACGTGGGTGAGCTTTCCGTCCTTCGTGGCGCCGTGCTCGTAGAAGAGCTTGGCGGGGTGGCGGTGGACGTGCCCGAAGAAGGACTCGAAGCGGTTGTAGACGATCTTGACGGGCTTGCCGGTGCGCAGGGCGAGCAGGCAGGCGTGGATCTGCATCGACAGGTCCTCGCGGCCGCCGAACGCGCCGCCGACGCCGGCCAGCGTCATCCGCACCTTGTCCTCGGGCAGGCCGAGGACGGGGGCGATCTGGCGCAGGTCGCTGTGCAGCCACTGGGTGGCGATGTAGAGGTGGACGCCGCCGTCCTCCTCGGGCACGGCGAGGCCGGACTCGGGGCCGAGGAAGGCCTGGTCCTGCATGCCGAAGGTGTACTCGCCCCGGACGATCACGTCGGCCCGCTCGGCGGCCGCGCCGGCGTCGCCGCGGACGATCGGCTGGCGGTGGACGATGTTGGGGTGCGGGACGTGCCCGCTGTGGTGGTCGTCGCGGTGCTCGTGGACCAGGATCGCGTCCGGGGCCGTCGCGGACGCCTCGTCGGTGACGACCGGCAGCTCGCGGTACTCCACCTTGATCTTGGCGGCGGCGCGGCGGGCGGTCTCCGGGTGGTCGGCGGCGACGATCGCGACCGGCTCGCCGTGGTGGCGGACCTTGCCGTGGGCGAGGACCGGGGTGTCCTGGATCTCCAGGCCGTAGTTCTTCACCTCGGTCGGCAGGTCGTCGTACGTCATCACGGCGTACACGCCCGGCGTGGCGAGGGCCTCGGCGGTGTCGATGGACACGATCTCGGCGTGGGCGACGGTGGAGCGCAGGATCTGGCCCCAGAGCATGTCCTCGTGCCACATGTCGGACGAGTACGCGAACTCGCCGGTGACCTTCAGGGTGCCGTCGGGGCGGAGCGTGGACTCGCCGATGCCGCCCTTGGTCTGCGAACCCTGGGTGATCTTGGTGGGGGTGCCGTTCGGGGAAGCCATCGTCAGACCGCCTCTCCCTGCCGGGCGGCCGCCAGGCGGACCGCGTCCATGATCTTCTCGTAGCCCGTGCAGCGGCACAGGTTGCCCGACAGCGCCTCGCGGATGTCCGCGTCGGTCGGGTTGGGGTTGCGCTCCAGCATCTCGTCGGCCGCGACCAGCAGACCCGGGGTGCAGAAGCCGCACTGGACGGCGCCGGCGTCGATGAACGCCTGCTGCACCGGGGACAGTTCGGTGCCCTCGCCGGTCTGCGAGTCGGTGCCCTCGGCCTGCCACCGCTGGGCCTCGTCGAGCGGGGTCCCGCACGCGCCGGTGCCGCAGGAGCGCTCCTTGGCGTACTCCGCCAGGCCCTCCACGGTGACGACCTCACGGCCCTCCGCCTGGCCGGCGGCGACCAGGCAGGAGCACACCGGGACGCCGTCGAGCCGGACCGTGCACGACCCGCACTCGCCCTGCTCGCAGGCGTTCTTGGAGCCGGGCAGGCCGAGGCGCTCGCGCAGCACGTACAGCAGGGACTCGCCCTCCCAGACGTCGTCGGCTTCCTGCGGGCGTCCGTTGACGGTGAAGTTGACGCGCATCACGCGGCTCCCTTCGCGGTGCGGCGGGTGCCGCGGTACGACTCCCAGGTCCAGGTCAGCGTGCGGCGGGCCATGACGCCCACCGCGTGGCGGCGGTAGCTCGCGGTGCCCCGCACGTCGTCGATCGGGTTGCAGGCGGCCGCGCACAGGTCGGCGAACTGCTTGGCGACCGACGGCGTGACGATCTTTCCGTTGTCCCAGAAGCCGCCCTCGTCCAGCGCGGCGTTCAGGAACTCCTCGGCGGCCTTCGCCCGCACGGGGGTCGGGGCGGCCGAACCGATGCCGGTGCGGACCGTGCGCGTCTCGGGGTGCAGTGCGAGGCCGAAGGCGCACACGGCGATGACCATGGCGTTGCGGGTGCCCACCTTGGAGTACTGCTGCGGTCCGTCGGCCTTGTCGACGTGCACGGCGCGGATCAGCTCGTCGGGGGCGAGGGCGTTGCGCTTGACGCCCGTGTAGAAGGCGTCGATGGGGATGCGGCGGCTGCCGCGCACCGACTCGACCTCGACCTCCGCGCCGGCCGCCAGGAGGGCGGGGTGGGCGTCGCCCGCCGGGGAGGCGGTGCCGAGGTTGCCGCCGACGCCGCCGCGGTTGCGGATCTGCGGGGAGGCCACGGTGTGGGAGGCGAGCGCCAGGCCGGGCAGTTCGGCGCGCAGGTTCTCCATGATCTTCGTGTAAGGGACGGAGGCACCGAGCCGCACGCTGTCCTCGCCGACCTCCCATTCGTAGAGGTCACCGACGCGGTTCAGGTCGAGCAGGTACTCGGGCCGCCGGTGGTCGAAGTTGATCTCGACCATCACGTCGGTGCCACCCGCAATCGGCACAGCGGTGGGGTGCTCGGCTTTCGCTGCGAGCGCCTCCTCCCAGCTGGCGGGGCGAAGGAAGTCCATGACCGGCTCTCTTCTTCGTCTCGTGGGTCGTCCGGATCGAGCCAGATCTGGTGCGGCGGGCCCGGCTCGTTCATGTGGTGTTCACGTGGAGTGGGCTCAGTACACAGCGCCGTACTCCGACGGGGTCAGTCACGGAAACCATGAAGGAGTTGGCTGGCCAGCGAGGTCATCTTGTAGATTCGTATGAACGGAGGCCATCGGAAACCTCCCTGTTCTCCCGTGGAAACGTGGGAAACGGCCAGGCAGGGCCCGGGGCGCTGCTCACAGGCCTCCCGTCCGGCGGCCAGGACCCCCGTCACCGGGTGCCGGCCCAGGAGATCCCCTCAGGGTTCATCGTAGATTTCGAGACAAAGAACGGCGGCGACGAGAATGCGGCTGCGCGCACTGCTGGACACCGACGCGCTGGGCCTGCGGCTGCTCGGCGGCGAGGACGAGCTGGACCGCACCGTGCGCGGGGTGATGACCACGGACCTGCGGGACCCCAGCCGCTATCTGTCCGGCGGCGAGCTGGTCCTCACCGGCCTGGCCTGGCGGCGGGACGCCGACGACTCGGAGCCGTTCGTGCGGATCCTGACGCAGGCCGGGGTGGCCGCGCTGGCGGCCGGCGAGGCGGAGCTCGGGGACGTCCCCGAGGACCTGGTGGTGGCCTGCGCCCGGCACCGGCTGCCGCTGTTCGCGGTGCACGAGTCGGTGGCGTTCGCGACCATCACCGAACACGTCGTCCGGCAGGTCAGCGGCGAGCGCGCCGGGGACCTGGCGGCGGTCGTCGACCGGCACCGGCGGATGATGACGTCGGGCCCGGCGGGCGGCGGTCCGGACGTGGTCCTCGACCTGCTCGGCTCCGACCTGGACCTGCGCGCCTGGGTGCTCTCCCCCACCGGCCGGCTGATCGCGGGCTCCAAGGCGGCCGGTGCCGCCCTGCCCGGCGAGGTGCGCGCCCGGCTCGCGGCAGAGCACCTGGCGGGGATGCGTTCGGGCCGCCGGGGCCCGCACCGGGTGACGGTGGGGCCCGTGACGTACTCGCTCTTCCCGGTCCGCGGCGGCGGCCGTTCCCCGCAGACCGCCCGCGACGTCCGCGAGACCGTCCTGTCGGACTGGCTGCTGGCCGTCGAGGCGGACGCCGGGGACTGGGCCGAGGAGCGCCTGGACCTGCTGCAGGGCGTCACCCAGCTGATCGCGGTGGAGCGTGACCGCCGGGACGCGGCCCGCACGGTCCGACGGCGCCTCGCGCAGGAGGTCCTGGAGCTGGTGCAGACCGGCGCGGCCCCCGCCGAGATCGCCGCACGGCTGCGGGTGGCGGCGCCGGTGCTGCTGCCCGGCCTGGGCGCGGCCCCGCACTGGCAGGTGGTCGTGGCGCGCGTCGAGTGGGAGGGGACGGGGGGCGCCTTTGCAGAGGGCGGCGTGCGTCGGGAGCCCGGGGAGCCCGACGGCGGCCCGGTCGCCCAGTCGCTGCTGGAGGAGATCCTGGTCGACCCGGGCACGGCCGGGCCCGACCCGTCCGACCGGATCGCCGTGGCGCACACCGGTGAGGAGGCCGTCGCCCTGGTCCCGTTGCCCGCGGTGTCCGGTGAGCACGACGGCTCCCAGGCGGGCGTCCTGGCCGACGCGCTGCTGACGGCCGTCCGGGAACCGCTGTCGGCGGGCCTGGACGACGACGGCCGGGTCACGCTCGGCGTGAGCGCGGCGGTGCACTCGGCGGAGGGCCTGCGCGGGGCGCTGGAGGAGGCCCGGCACGCCCGCCGGGTGGCGGCGGCCCGGCAGGGCCGGGTGTGCGCGGCCGGCCACCAGGAGCTGGCCTCGCACGTGCTGCTGCTGCCGTTCGTCCCCGACGACGTCCGCCGCGCCTTCACGGCCCGCCTGCTGGACCCCCTGCGGGACTACGACCGTCGTCATCGCGCCGAACTCATTCCCACCCTGGAGGCGTTCCTCGACTGCGACGGCTCCTGGACGCGCTGCGCGGCCCGGCTCCACCTGCACGTCAACACGCTGCGCTACCGGGTCGGCAGAATCGAGCAGTTGACGAGCCGTGACCTGTCGCGCCTGGAGGACAAGCTGGACTTCTTCCTGGCACTGCGGATGAGCTGACCCGCCGGGGCCGTGGTTCGCGAACCGGCGGAGCGCGCAAGTCCCCCGACTTTGTGAAAAATTTCACCCATCCCCTTGGCCGCGACCGCCGATTCGTGCTGAGATGCCGCCACCACTCAAGAGCTCGATGGCGCGCTATGGGGAGGGCAATGTGGCGCAGTCCGCCATGTCTGGTACCGGAACGAACCCTGGTGACGATCCCCTCCAGACCGCGGTGTGGCGGCTGCGCTCGCGGGCCTGCTGGGCCGACGCCGCCGCCCTCCTCCCGGGCGACACCGCGCCGGCCGCCCTGCAACGTGCGGCGCTGCTGGCCGAGCGCTGCCTGTACGCCGAACAGGGCTGGCAGGAGGCGGAGGACGCGCTGCGCACGGCGGAGGCGCTGGCGCACACCGACGAGGAACGCGGCGCGGCCGCCTGCGAACGCGGCTACCTGGCGTACGCGGCCACCCTGCTCGGGGTACGCGACCGGGCCGACGAGGCGCGGGCCGCGCTGGGCCGCGCGGCGGCGTTGATCCCGCCGGGCGGGGCGGGCCGGGCGCTGCTGGACTTCCGGCGGGGGCTGGTGGCCCAGAACCTCGCCGAGGCCCCGCAGGCCGCGCGGGCCGCCTTCCACCGCGCCCACGCCGGCGCCACCGCCCACGGGGACCTGCTGCTGCTGTCCTGTACCTGGCGCCATCTCGCCGGCCTGGCCCTGCGGGACGGCGAGGTCACCGAGGCCCGGCACGGCTTCGCCGAATCGCTCCGGATCCGCGAGGAACTGGGCTACCTGGTGGGCACGGCCCCGGCGCTGGTGTCCCTGGCCGACACCGAGACCGAGCCGGAGGCGTCCCGGCTGCGCGAGGAGGCGAGGCGGCTGTTCCGGCTGCTGGGCGGCGTTCCGACGTGGCTGGCGGGGCAGTTGGCGGGGCCGGAGGCGGCGTGAAGCGGGGGCCGGCGGCAGCCCGAGGAAGCCTGATGCGGTGAGGCGGGGAAACCTGAGGCGGTGAGCCGGGGAGGCAATCCGAGGCGGTGAGCCGGGGAGCCAGCCCGAGGAGGCGAGCCGGAGGAAGCCCTGGGAGGCCTGAGGCGTCGAACCGGGGAGCCAGCCCGAAGAGACGAGCCGCAGGAAGCCCCGGGAGGCCTGAGGCGTCGAACCGGGGAGCCAGCCCGAAGAGACGAGCCGCAGGAAGCCCCGGGAGACCTGAGGCGTCGAACCGGGGAGCCAGCCCGGGGCGAAGGCGGGACCGGCCGCGTGAGGAGGCCTGAGGCGGCGGGCCGGGCGACAGCCCGCGGCGGCGAGCGGAGGGCAGTCCGAGGCGGGGGCGCGACCGGCAGAGTGAGGCAGGCAGGGCCACCGGCGGAGGAGGCAGGCAGGGCCACCCGGCGGCACGAAGCGGGGGCGGGGTCTCAGCCCGCGGCCCCCCAGTGCCCCGCCACCAGCGCCCGCACCGCGTCCAGATCCCGCAGGACCAGCGCCTCCAGCAGCGCCGTGTGCTCGGCCGCGTCGGCGACCGGCGCCACCGGCCCGCCGACCGGCGGCCACTGGGCCCGCCGGTGCAGGTCCTCAGCGATCCGCACCAGTTGCTCGTTGCCGGTGAGCGCCAGCACCGCCCGGTGGAAGGACCGGTCGGCCTCTGCGTAGGTGGCCCGGCAGCCGGAGGCCGCCGCCCGTACCGTCGCCTCCGCGAGCGGCCGCAGTTCGGCCCACCGCTCGGTGGGCACCGTCCGGGCCAGCCGCAGCATCACCGGGACCTCGATCAGCGCCCGCACCTCCGCCAGCTCGGCCAGCTCGCGCGCCCCGCGCTCGACCACCCGGAAGCCGCGGTTGGGGACCACCTCGACGGCGCCTTCCAGCGCGAGCTGCTGCATGGCCTCCCGGACGGGCGTCGCGGAGACGCCGAAGCGGTCGCCGAGGGCCGGCGCCGAGTACACCTCGCCGGGCGCCAGTTCGCCGGCCACCAGGGCGGTGCGCAGCGCGTCGAGGATCTGACCTCGTACCGAGGAGCGCTGGACGACGGGCCGGGGCGCCGGGAGGGGCGTCTCGCAGTGCGTGTGCTCGCCGCGGGCGGCCGCGGGCCCGCCCTGCGGAGCCGGGCGTTCGCGCGCCGCACCTTCGCGCGCCGCACCTTCGCGCGGCGGGTCTTCGCGCGGCGGGTCGGCGGCGCCGGGCTGGGCCGGTACCCGCGCCTCGCCGTGCCGGTGGCCCCGGGCGGCGGTCCCCGACTCGGCGGAGCCGTGCGTGCCCTGTTTCACGGGATCCTCCTCAGGCTCCGGGCTTGTCGGTACTTGGGGTCATTACGGCCGGTTGTTACTCGTCCGTCAAGCACCTTAGGGCCACCGAGCGCCAGTTCAAATCCGAACAGAAATCGGTAAGGTAAGGCTTACCTTCAAGAGCCGCGAACGATCCCTGCGAAACGGTCCCGTCATGCCCCGCGGCGACACTGCCCGGCGCGCGGATCGCCCCGGACGAGGAGGCACTGCGGGCGCGGCTGCGCGCGGCGGTCGCCGAGCACCACGCGCCCCTCCTCAGCGGCCTCGGCCCGCGCGCCAGGCGCCGCGGGAGGGCGCTGTGGGGCATGGTGACGGACGAGGTCGTCGACGGCCTGTGGTACGTCGCCGCACAGCGGGGCGAGGAGGACCGCGCCCGCCGGGAACCGGAACTGCTGCTGCCCGGCACCGCACACCCCTACGTCGGCACACCGGCCTTCCGCGACCTCACCGGCCCCGGCGGAGAGCGGGTGACCACCCGGAACCGGGTGAGCTGTTGCATGTTCTACACCGTGCGCCCCGAGGAGACGTGCGCGACCTGTCCGCGCACCTGTGACTCCCCGCGGGTCACCAAGCCGACCGCTGCCGCAGCGAGTTGAGGTCCCGGCCGGGCACCCCCGGCACGGGGCACGACCTGGCGTCCCGTAAGATCTGCGCCGGACGGGACCTCCCCGAGGTTACGGGTGATTCACAACTTCCTCACTTGTCGCAGGAACTTTCCGAGGAACCATCCGTACGGGTAGTCTTATTCGAACTCAACTCCCGCCCCTCAAGCGGTAGTTCGAGCAGAACGTCGCCCTGGGCATCCCCTTGCACCTCCTTGGCGGCCTCTTGCCCCGAAACCCTCTGAGGGCTGATGGGATTGGGCCACTATGGCGGGCGTTACGCCCTATCCCAATGCAAGGGACCCCAGATGAGACTGACCGACATATCGCTGAACTGGCTGCTTCCGGGCGCCGTGCTGCTCCTGGGCATGCTGGCGGCGGTGGCGGTGCTCGCGCGCAGCAAGCGGTCCGGGGAGCACGCCAAGACCGAGGACTCGTGGGAGCGCAGCGAGGAGCGCCGCAGGCGCAAGGAAGCGATATACGGCACCGCCTCCTACGTGCTGCTGTTCTGCTGCGCGGCGGTCGCCGCCGCGCTCTCCTTCCACGGCCTGGTCGGCTTCGGCGAACAGAACCTGGGCCTCACCAACGGCTGGCAGTACCTGGTGCCGTTCGGCCTGGACGGGGCGGCCATGTTCTGTTCCGTGCTCGCCGTCCGTGAGGCCAGCCACGGTGACGCGGCGCTCGGCTCCCGCATACTCGTGTGGACCTTCGCGGCCGCCGCCGCCTGGTTCAACTGGGTGCACGCGCCCCGCGGCCTGGGCCACGACGGCGCCCCGCACTTCTTCGCCGGCATGTCGCTGTCGGCCGCCGTCCTGTTCGACCGGGCGCTGAAGCAGACCCGCCGGGCCGCGCTGCGCGAGCAGGGCCTGGTGCCGCGCCCGCTGCCGCAGATCCGGATCGTGCGCTGGCTGCGGGCCCCCCGCGAGACCTACAGGGCCTGGTCGCTCATGCTCCTGGAGGGCGTACGCAGCCTGGACGAGGCGGTCGAGGAGGTGCGCGAGGACAGGCGCCAGAAGGAGGAGAACCGGCTGCGCCGCCGGGACCAGCAGCGCGTGGAGCGCGCCCAGCTCAAGGCGCTCAGCCGCGGCCACCGCGGATTCGTCGGCCGGGGCGGCCGCCAGGTGGAGATGGCCACCACCGTGGAGCGGGCCGACGCCGACCGGGTGTCCGCGGAGCCTGCCATATCCGCGGCGGAACAGCTGCCCGTACGCGCGCGTCCCTCGTTGCAGCCCGTCCGCAGCGGTTCTGAGTCCGCCCCCGTCGACCTCACCGCGGAGGACGACACAATGGCGCTGCCGCGGCTCGACTCCCTTGAGCGCAAGCTGAAGGACCTGGAGCAGCAGTTCGGCTAGGACCGGACGACCGGACCGGGCGCGACATGACGGGAGGGCGTGGCCTCGACGGCCACGCCCTCCCGTCGTCGTACCGCGTGCCGCCCGGCCCGGTCCTCACGCGGCGTCGGCGCCGCCCAGTTCGAACCAGACCGCCTTGCCCACCGCGTGCGGGCACACCCCCCACGCGTCCGCGAGGGAGTCGACGAGCACCAGGCCCCGGCCGTGCGTACCGTCGTCGCGGTCCGGCATCCGCAGCCGGGGCCTGCGGGCCACGAAGTCCCGGACCTCCACCCGCAGGCCGCTCGGCCCCAGCGTGGCGGTCAGCACCGCCTCGTGGCCGGTGTGGACGAGCGCGTTGGTGACCAGCTCGCTGGTGAGCAGTTCCGCCGTCTCGGTCTCGTCCGGCCTCCCCCAGTGCCGCAGCAGCTCTCGGACGGCGTGCCGGGCCTCGCAGACCGCCCGGAGATCCGCCCGGCCCAGTCTGCGCCGCAGCCGGTACGGCTGCGGCGTCCCCGCAGCCCCGTCGGGCTCCTCCTCGGCCGTCGCGGCCCCTGCCGTTCCCGTCTGCGCCGAGGTTCCCCCGATCGTCACGGAACCGCTGCCTCGTGCCTGCCTCTTCATGACCCCCGCCCGCGCGCCGATGTGGATTCCCCTCCAGCTCGAACACGTTCACGGGGATGCTTGCCCGTTGGACCCACGGCCAGTCATGTCGAGTCGAGGACGACCAGGTGTTCGGCCAATCGCACGGGGCCGGGCGGCGCGTCCGGGCGGCGTACGGGTTCCGCCGGCGCGAGAGATGGGGCGGCTGGTCCTGGACTGATCCGGAACTTCTCCCGGCGGAGGCGGCAACCGGGCCGCGGGCCACTCCGAGCGCCGGACGGCCAGGGTTGTACGCCGGGCCCGAAGTTGGCCGGAAAGCGACGCCCGGACGGGAGGGTGGCGCCGGTGAGCGGGGCCGCCCTCCCGACCCCCGTGGCCTGAGGGCAGCCCTTGTGCGGGTGCGTGGCCGTGGCGCGTGGCCCTGGGCCCCGGGCCCTGCCCAGGCGTCGGGAACACCGGACTCGCTCACGCCTCCCACACGGCGGCCACCGTACGGTCGTCGGAGTACCCCTTGACCCGCACCTGGCTGTCCGCGAGGAAGGCGGCGAGGCCTGGCGGGGTGCGGCCGGACCAGCGGCCCGCGAGGTACTCGGACAGTGCGGGCTCGCCGCGCAGCGGGTCGGCCAGACCGCCGCTGCACAGCAGCAGCGTGTCCCCTGGGCGGGCCACGGAGGCGCGGAACCGGAAGGTTTCGTGGGCCGGCCCGTGCGGCTGTCCACCGGCTCCGGCGGCCGGTTCGCCCGCGCTCTGCGCGGTGCCCGGTTCGATGTCCTGCCAGCCGCCGTCCCGCAGCCGGAACAGTCCGCCGGCGCCGACGCCGAAGAACACGCGGGTACGGCAGTGCGGGTCGGCGGGCAGGAGCAGACAGCGCAGGGTGGCGGAGTACTCCTCGGGCTCGAGGCCCTGTTCCACGGCGCCGGCGCGCAGGCGGCCCAGGCTGCGGTCGGTGAGGCGGTGCAGCCCCGACTTCAGGTCGCCGCGCCGGGCCGCGCGCAGATCGGCGACGAGACGGGCGTGGCTGCGGCCGACGGCACGGGCGATCCACCCGCAGACGTCGGCGGCCGCCCGGTGCGCTCCGGGGGCGGCGCGGGCGCCGGTGGCCATCGCGACGAGGACGAGCGCCTGGTCTCCGGTGCCGAAGCGCGCGGTGAGCAGGGCGTCGCGGCGCGGCTCGCCCCGGTAGCGGGCGGAGTCCCCGCGCAGGGACACCGCCCGCAGGGTGCAGGTCCCGTAGCGGGCCCCGTCCAGCACGGTGTCGGGCACCAGGTCGTCGAGCCCGTCCGGCTCCGCGGGCGGCAGTGCCGTGGGCTCGGGCTCGTAGGTGGGCGGCCCGGAACCGACGTAGTCCCTGAGCACCGGTACCCGCGACGGCCCGTCGACCGGCCACTCGTCGGCGGCCTGGCCGCGCCGCACGGCGGAGGCGGGTTCCCGGATGGCGTCGGCGAGCGGGTCCTCGGCCTTGGACGAGGCGAGCGGGCCCTCGGCCGCCGACGAGGCGAGCGGGCCCTCGGCGTCCGCTTCCGCGGTCGCGGACGGCGGCCCGTCGGGGGCGTGGCCGGAGCGCGGGGGCGTCCCGTCGGGCGCGGTGTGGCGGGATCGCCCGGGCGTCCCGTCGGATGCGGTGGGTGCGGGGCGGTCGGGGGTCTCGGCGCCGCCGGGGACGGAGGGGCCGGGTGGTCGGCTCGCCCCGGGGGCGGCGACGGCGGTCCGGGGGTCCACAGCGGGGGTGTCTTCGGAAGCGGCGGGCGGGCTGTGCGCCGCCGCACCGCTCCGCGGGTCGGGGGACGGCCGCTCCGTCCCCGGACTCGCCCCGGTGGTCGCCGCCGTGGGCCCTTCGGGGCCGCCCGGCGGCCGCTCGGCGAACCCCGGTGGCAGCGGTCCCGGCGGGAAGCTGACGGGGCCGGGCGGCGGCTCCGCCGACGCTTTCCCGGGCGGGGACGACCGGTGTGCGGGCTGTACGGCCTGCTGCCCCGAGGACCGGTCCGACGGACGCCCCGGCGGCGAGGGGGCAGGGGCCGGGCCGGGCGGGTCCGCCGGTAGCCGGCCGGAATCCCGGCCCGGCGCTTCGGCTTTCGTGGGCGCCGCTCCCTCGGCCGACCCGGACGGCTCCGGCCTCGGCTCCGAAGACCCCGACGCCGATCGGGGCTCGCCCGACGCCGCCCCGGACGCGCCCGACGCCGGCCCCGACACCTCCGGCGCGGGCCCCGGAGCCCCTCGTTCGGTGCGCTTCCTCGGCCCGGGCACCTGCGCCGGCGGGGTGGGCGGGGTCTCGTCCTCCGGATCCCAGAGGTCCCAGGTCGCCGACCACTCGGCGCCGACGGCGCTCCGCGACCTCGCCGCACGCCCGTCGCCGGTCCGCTCGTCGTCGCCCCGCTCTCCGCCTCGTCCGCCCTCCGCGCGACCGGCCGCCCCGGACGCCCCGGGTCTCCCGACCGCCCCCGCCGCCGAGGCGAAGCGGTCGTCCAGGGAATCGGCGGCGGCCGTGGGGCCCGCGTCCTGGGCGGAGTCGTCGTACAACTGCCCCCACCAGTCGTCGTCGTGACCGGTGGACCTGCCCCCCTGCTGGCTCATGCGGTAATTGTCCACCGCGCGGGCCACCGGAAAACGGGACATCGGGAAAATGACGCCCCTCCGAACACGCGTACGTGAACGGCCGCCGAACGGCTCCACCCCCCACGGGAGAGCCACCCGGCGACACGGGTGACCCGGGCCCGAACCCCTGTGCGCCCCTGCGCGTCGGACCCCGGATCACGTCATCGGAAGACGGTGATCACGGTCACCGCCGTGGCTCACCTTGGCAGAGTGACCGGCGGTACGGCGATGATGGGCCGTGGCGGGTTCGCGCCGTGGCCGTTTCCCGCCACCCTGGCCCCCGCCGGCCGTGCGAGTGCAGGAGGAACACCCGGATGCTGGGAGCGATAGGGCTCGACGAGGCGCAGGAGGCGGCGTACCGGGCGCTGGTGTCGGCGGGCGCGCCGGACGTGCCCGCGCTGGCCCGCCGGCTGGCGCTCGGCGAGCGGGACACGGGAAGCGTGCTGCGGCGGCTGGAGCGGCAGGGCCTGGCCGCGCGGTCGCCGGGCCGGCCCGGCCACTGGGTCGCCGCTCCCCCGGGTGTGGGGCTGGGTGCCCTGCTCACCCAGCAGCGCCACGATCTGGAACGGGCGGAACTGGCCGCCGCGCTGCTCGCACAGGAGTACCGGGCGGCGGCCGTCGAGCCGGCGGCGCACGATCTGGTGGAGGTGGTCACCGGAGCCGCGGCGGTCGCCCAGCGCTTCCAGCAGATCCAGCTCGGCGCGAGCGAGGAGGTGTGCGCGCTGGTCACCGGCACGCCGGTCGCGGTGTCCGGCACGGACAACCACGCCGAGGAGCGGGCCGCCGAGCGCGGAGTGCGCTACCGGGTGGTGATCGAGCGGTCGGTGCTGGACCGGCCGGAGGGCGTCACCGAGCTGACCGCCGCGCTGGCCCGCCAGGAGGAGGTACGGGTGGTGGACGAGGTGCCGACGAAACCGGTCGTCGCCGACGGCACCCTCGCTCTCGTGCCGCTGACCGGCCGCTCGGCGGAGCCGGCCGCGCTGGTGGTGCACGCCGTCGGGCTGCTGGAGCTGCTGTCGGGCCTGTTCGAGTCGGTGTGGCGGCAGGCGCTGCCACTGCGGCCGGGGCCGCACGACGTCGCCGGGCGGTACCCGGACGGCCCGGACGCCGCCGACCTGGAGATCCTGTCGCTGCTGCTGGCCGGGCTCACCGACGCGAGCGTCGCCAAGCAGCTCGACGTGGGACTGCGCACGGTGCGGCGCCGGGTGAGGCGGCTGATGGAGCTGGCCGGTGTGACGACCCGGATGCAGCTCGGCTGGCAGGCGTACGAACGCGGCTGGGTGACCCGCGATCCCCAGCCCGGCGCGTACCGCGGACGCCCCCGCCACCGACCGACCCCCGCCACGGACTGCGGGGGCGGCCCGGCTCCGGCACCCTGAACAGATGGGAGCGTGGGAACTCCTGCTCGTCGGCTCCGTGATCCTCCTCGGTCTGGGCGGTGTCCTGGTACCCGGCGTGCCGGGCTCCTGGCTGGTGTGGTCGGCGGTCCTGTGGTGGGCGCTGAAGGACCCGGAGCCGATCGCCTGGACGGTGCTGGTGGGCGCCACGGGCGCGCTGCTGCTCTCCCAGGTGGTGCGGTGGGCGCTGCCGCCGCGCCGGTTGCGTGAGATGCGGGCGAGCGGCGCCGACTTCCGCATGGCGGCGTACGCCGGCACCGGCGCGCTCCTCGGATTCGTGGTGCTGCCCGTGGTCGGTGCGATCCCCGGCTGCCTGGCCGGGGTCTACCTGTGCGAGCGGCTGCGCCTCGGCCGGCACGGCGAGGCCCGGGCGGCGCTGCGCTCGGTGATGCGCTCGGGCGGCTGGAGCATCCTGACCGAGCTGTTCACCTGTCTGCTGATCGCGGGCGCGTGGGTCGGCGCGGTACTGGGTGGCTGAACACCGCCCCGCCCCGGCCGTGCGCCGGGTCACCGCCCGGCCCCGGCCCCGCGCCGAGTCGACGCCCCGGCACCGTGCCCGTCACCGCCCCGTGGCCGCGGCCCGCAGGTGGTGCAGGGCGTAGGTGCGCCACGGACGCCAGCTGTCGGGGACGTCCGTGCCGGGCGGGGCCACGTCCGGGTCGCCCAGCGCGCGGGCCCGGATCGCCGCGACCGTACGGCCGTCCAGGCCGGGCAGGGCGAGCAGCGCCCGGGCGGCGTCGTCGCGGTCGGCGCCCGGGTCCAGGCGCAGCGTGCCGTCGGCGAGCGCGGTCGTGAGGGCGCGCAGGGGGCCGTCGGGCTCGGCCTCGGTGAGGGCGGCGGGCTCGGGGAAGAGATGGGTGAGGCTGCCGCTGGGCGCGTCGAGCGACTTGCCGCAGGTGCGCACCAACCGCTCGGCACGGACCCGTCCCACCAGGGCGCGTACGGCGTACTCCTCGGCGTCGGCGGCGCCGGGCGCGCGCAGGCCGGGCCGGGCGGCGACGAGCGGGGCGAGCCGGGGGTCGGCGGCGAGCCGTTCGTCGACGGCGTACGGGTCGGCGTCCAGGTCGAGGAGCCGGCGCAGCCGCTGGACGGCGGTGGTGAGGTCACGGTGGTCGGTGAGGTGCAGCCGGGCGTCGAGCCAGCCGCCTTGGTGGGTGGCGGACCCGGCGGGTGTGCCGTCCGGGCGCTCGGTGACGGCGACGATGCCGGAGCCGTAGGGCAGCCGCAGCGTGCGCCGGTAGAGGCGCTCACCCGGTGCCCCGGTGACCTCCTCGACGCCGGCGACGGCCTCGTCCGCCAGCAGGTCGAAGACGGCGGCCGTGTGGTAGGGCCCGCGGTGGGCGAGCCGCAGCGGGAGGCCGGCGGCCGGGGTCGCCGTGCGCGGGGCGGGGCGGCCGGAGCGGGGTGCGGCGGCCCGTACGCGGGTCGGGGTGGCCGCGTACACCGCGCGGACGGTGTCGTTGAACTGGCGCACGCTGGCGAACCCGGACGCGAACGCGATCTCGGTGATCGGCAGGTCGGTGGTCTGCAGCAGCACCCGCGCGGTGTGCGCCCGCTGGGCCCGGGCCAGGGCGACCGGCCCGGCGCCCAGTTCGGCGGTCAGCTGCCGCTGGACCTGGCGGGCGCTGTAGCCGAGCCGGTCGGCGAGGCCGGCGACGCCCTCCCGGTCGACGACGCCGTCGGCGATGAGCCGCATGGCGCGCCCCACGACGTCCGCCCGTACGTTCCACTCGGCGGAGCCGGGCACCGCGTCGGGACGGCACCGCCGGCAGGCCCGGAACCCGGAGCCCTGCGCGGCGGCGGCCGTCGCGAAGAACCGCACGTTGCGCCGCAGGGGCGTCACGGCGGGGCAGCTCGGCCGGCAGTAGATGCCGGTCGTCCGCACGGCGAAGAAGAACTCCCCGTCGAACCGGGCGTCCCTGCTGCGGACGGCCTCGTACCTGGTGTCCTCGTCCATCACGGGTTCCAGTGTTCGCCAGGTGGCGGGGAACCGGCCAGCGGAAATCGGACATCGGGTGCCCGCCGGCCGGTGGCTCGCCGTCAGGCCCACCGGCCCCGCTTGGCCTCGGCGGCGGCCCGTCCGGCGGCGCCCTTGCGCTTCCAGTCCCGGCGGAGTTCCGAGCGGAGCCGCGCGTCGGTCTTGGCGGTGATCCACTGGTTCTCCCGCAGGAGCTTGCGGTAGCTCTCCAGGCGCCGGGCCGGCAGCTCGCCCGCGTCGATGGCGGAGCGGACCGCGCAGCCGGGCTCCGCGTCGTGCCCGCAGTCGTGGAACCGGCACCGCCGGGCCAGCTCCTCGATCTCGGCGAACACCTGCCCGACCCCGTCCCCGGCGTCCCAGAGGCCGACGCCGCGCAGTCCGGGGGTGTCGATGAGGACGCCGCCGCCGGGCAGCGCGAGCAGGTTGCGGGTGGTGGTGGTGTGCCGGCCCTTGCCGTCCATGTCGCGGGTGGCCCGCACGTCCATGACGTCGTCCCCGGCCAGGGTGTTGGCGAGGGTGGACTTGCCCGCGCCGGAGGTGCCGAGCAGGACGGTGGTGCCCCCGCCGAGCAGCGCGGTCAGCTCGTCGACGCCGTCGCCGTGCAGCGCGCTGACGGTGAGCACGGGCACCCCGGGCGCACTGGCCTCGACGTCCTGGACGAGATACGACAGCCCGACCGGGTCGGGCACCAGGTCGGCCTTGGTCAGCACGACGACGGGCTGGGCCCCGGACTCCCAGGCCAGCGCGAGGAACCGTTCGATCCGGCCGAGGTCGAGCTCGACGGCGAGCGAGACGGCGACGACGGCGTGGTCGACGTTGGCCGCGAGGATCTGCCCCTCGGACCGTTTGGAGGAGGTGGAGCGGACGAAGGCGGTGCGGCGGGGCAGCAGGGTGCGCACGTAGCGCGGGTCGCCGCCCTCGGGGTCGAGGGCGGCCCAGTCGCCGGTGCACACGACCTTCATGGGGTCGCGCGGTACGACGAACTCGGTGTCGGCCCGCACGGTGCCGTCCGGGGTGACCACGTCGCACTGCCCGCGGTCGACGCGGACGACGCGGCCGGGGACCAGCCCCTGCTCGGCGTACGGGGCGAACGCGGCGGCCCAGCCCTCGTCCCAGCCGTACGGGGACAGCGGGTGGGAGGAGGCCGGAAGAGAACGAGAAGAAGAGGAGGACAAGGGGAGACCCTTCACATGGGCGGCCCCCGGCGGCGCGCCGACGGGCGCGCGAAGGTGTGAGTGGTCAGCCGGAGACCGTGGAGGTGGAGTGGACGGACTTCTGGACGCGGGCAGCGCCCTTCGCAGCGACGGCCATCGGTCACACCTCCTGTTTCTCGCTTCTCGTCTCGGTCGAGGTCGGCGTCAGCCTAGAGGAGGCCGGCGCCCGTCCACCACCGTTTTTCCGGGGCCCCGCCGCTCACTCCGCCGTCTTGCGCGCGAGCGCGTTGTTCGCCGTGGAGTTGTGCACGCTGAAGCTGACCGCGTCCGAGCGGTAGCGGTCCTCGGACCACTCCACCGGGCGGCCCTCGTGTGTGGTGGTCACGCGGCGCACGCGCAGCAGCGGGCTGGTGCGGCGCACGCCGAGGAGTTCGGCGTCCTGGGCGCCGGCCGCGACCGCGTCGATGACGTGCTCGCCGTAGGCGAAGACCAACCCCGTCTCGTCGTAGAGGCGTTGGGTGACGGAGGGGCAGTCGGGTTCGAGGGCGGCCACGGCGTCCGCGATCCAGCCGGCGTACACGGTGCGCTCCAGCAGCACCGGCTCACCGTCCAGGCCGCGCACCCTCAGCACGTGCAACACCCTTGCTTGGGCGGGCAGTTGCAGGCGTACGGCGTCCTCGGTGGTCGCCGGGCGGTACTCCTGGGCGACCACCCGCCCGGTGGCCTCGCGGCCCATCGCGCGGGCCCACTGGGCGAAGCTGCGCAACTCGGCGAAGCTCTGGCTGCGGCGACTGGCGAGCACCACCCGGCGGGCGCCCTGGCGGGAGCCGATGATGCCCTCGGCGGTGAGGGCGGCGACAGCCTGGCGGACGGTGCCCCGGGACACTCCGTAGTGCGCGGCGAGGTCGGTCTCGGACGGCAGCCGGCTGCCGACGGCGTACTCCTCGCGGTCGATGGCGCGCCGCAGTTCGCCGGCGATCTCCTCGTGTCGCGCCGCCATGCTTCCCCTCTGAGTCGGTCGGTGTGCACAACGTGAGCAGCGTAGACCAGTTGCCGGGGCGGCGCGCACCTCCGTGATTGTGCAGAGAATCAGCGGTCAGGGTTCCGCCGTCGTTCACCGACCGGACATCCTCACCCGGCGTACTGAGGCCGACTTGTTCAGACAAGTTCTGCTGACAAGCCTCCCCGACCCTCCTGCGTCCCCTGGAGAAGCCGTGACCGTGTCCCTGCCGAGAACAGCCGTCCTGGGCGGCTCCCTCGCCGTCGTCGCCGCACTCGCCCTGAGCGCCTGCGGCGCCGCCCCCGACAACGCGTCCCCCACCGCCGGCGGCAAGAACGCCGCCACCGCGACCTCCGCCGCCGACTTCGGCGGCATGGACGCGCTGGTCGCGGCGG
Source organism: Streptomyces sp. bgisy159 (assembly GCF_965341775.1). Classification (GTDB taxonomy): domain Bacteria; phylum Actinomycetota; class Actinomycetes; order Streptomycetales; family Streptomycetaceae; genus Streptomyces. The sequence goes on from NZ_CBDQZH010000010.1 coordinate 99,235, forward strand.
CGAAGAAGGAGGGCACGCTGCACGCCATGGCCCTCCCCCGCGACTGGGCGAACTACGGCGCCCTGATCGACGGGTTCGAGAAGAAGTACGGCATCAAGGTCGAGGTGGAGAACCCGGACGGCTCCAGCCAGGACGAGATCAACGCCGTCACCTCCCGCAAGGGCCAGGGCCGCGCCCCGGACGTCCTCGACGTCGGCTCCTCCTTCGCGCTCAGCGCCGCGCGGCAGAACCTGCTCGCGCCGTACCGGGTGGCCGGCTTCGCCGACATTCCCGAGGCGCAGAAGGACGCGCAGGGGCGCTGGTACAACGACTACGGCGGGTACGTATCGATCGGCTGCGACGCGGGGCGCGTCAAGGAGTGCCCGACCACCTTCGAGGACCTGCTGAAGCCGCGGTACAAGGGCCAGGTGGCGCTCAACGGCAACCCGACCAAGTCGGGCTCGGCGTACGCGGGCGTGTTCGCGGCAGCCCTGGCGAACGGCGGCTCCTTCGACGACATCCAGCCGGGCCTGGACTTCTTCTCACAGCTGAAGAAGAACGGCAACTACACGCCGGTGGAGTCGACTCCGGCGACCGTCGAGAAGGGTGAGACGCCGATCAGCATCGACTGGGACTACCTGAACGCCGGATACGCCGACGAGTTCGGGTCCAAGGGGCTGGACTGGCGCGTGGCGGTGCCGAGCGACGGCCGGTTCTCCCAGTACTACTCCCAGGCGATCAACAAGGACGCCCCGCACCCGGCTGCCGCCCGGCTGTGGGAGGAGTACCTGTACAGCGCCGAGGGCCAGAACCTGTGGCTGAAGGGGTACGCCCGGCCCGCGCTGATGGCGGCGATGGAGAAGGCCGGCACCATCGACGCGGCCGCCGCCGCCAGGCTGCCGAAGGTGTCCGGAACGCCCGCCTTCCCGACCGAGGCCCAGCAGCAGAAGGCCAAGGACGTGCTCGCGCAGGGCTGGGGGAAGGCCGTCTCCGGATGACCGCCACCCTCCCGAAGGCCGGTGCGCCTGCCGCCGCTCCCCCGAAGCGGCGGCGCCGCGCCCCCGGCTGGCTCGCCGTCGTCCCGCTCCTCGCGTTCACCGCGCTCTCGTTCGGTGTGCCGGCCGCCGCGATGGTCGACGGCGCCTTCACCGTCGAGGACCAGGCCACGGGTGTCACGTCGTACACCACGGGCAATCTGACCGCCTCGCTGCACGACGCCTATCTGACGGCCCTGCTCGGCAGCGTGGAACTGTCCGCCGTGTCCGCCGCCGTCGCCGTCGTGCTCGGGCTGCCGCTGGCGCAGGCGGTCGTCACCTCGCGTTCCAGGACGCTGCGCGAGGGTGTGCTCACCGCGTCCGGGGTGCTCGCCAACTTCGGCGGTGTGCCGCTGGCGTTCGCGTTCGTCGCCACGCTCGGCAACGCGGGGGTGCTGACCACACACCTCGGCCTGTCGGACAAGGGCTGGGACCTGTACAGCTTCTGGGGTCTGGTGGTCGTCTACCTCTACTTCCTGATCCCGCTGATGGTGCTCACCGTCACACCCGCTCTGGAGGGCCTGCGCGCGCAGTGGCGGGAGGCGGCCCACAACAACGGGGCGACCACCGCGCAGTACTGGAGGCATGTCGCCCTGCCGGTGCTCGCGCCGACACTGCTCGGCGGATTCGTGCTGCTCTTCGGCAGTGCCTTCGCCGCCTACGCCACCGCGGCCGCGATGGTGGGCAGTTCGGTGCCGCTGGTCACGCTGCAGATCGCCGACGCCATCTCCGGCAACGTCCAGGTGGGACAGGAGAACATGGCGCTCGCCCTCAGCCTCGACATGGTCCTGGTCGCCTGCCTGGTCATGGCCGTGTACCTGCCCCTGCAACGCCGGAGTGCCCGATGGCTCGCCTGACCCCGTGGCGCTGGGCCGTGTTCGGCCCGGCCGCCCTGTACTTCCTGCTGCCGCTGGCCGCGTCGGCCGTCTTCACGGTCGACGTGCCCGGTCAGGGCATCACCTTCGACGCCTACACGCGCATCCTCGGCGCCGACGGTTTCGCCGCCGGCCTGACGCTGTCGCTGGAGCTGGCCGCCGCCACCATCGCGTTGGTCCTGGTGCTGGTGGTGCCCGCCATGGTCGCGCTGCGGCTCGGTGCTCCCCGGCTGCGGCCGGTCGTGGAGGTGGTGTGCTCGCTGCCCCTGGTGGTGCCGCCGATCGCGTTCGTCGCGGGGTGGGTGACCGTGCTGCGGTGGGGTCCCGAACACCTCTCCCGCACGCCGCTGTTCCGGACGTTCGTGGCGATCCAGAACCCGAAGTTCCCGTTCGTGCTGGTCATGGCGTACGTCGTGATGGCACTGCCGTTCGTGTATCGGGCGCTGGACGCCGGGCTGCGCGCGATCGACGTGCGCGTCCTGGTGGAAGCCGCCCGCAGTTGCGGGGCGAACCGGTCGGCCGCGCTGGTGCGGGCGGTGCTGCCCAACCTGCGCGGCGCGCTGCTGAACGCCTCCTTCCTCACGCTGGCACTGGTGCTGGGCGAGTTCACGGTCGCCCAGTTGCTCGGTTACCAGCCGTTCGCGGTGTGGATCGTCACCGTCTCCGGCTCCCAGGCCCAGATGTCCGTCGCCGTCTCCGTGCTCAGCCTGCTCGTCACCTGGGCACTCCTCCTCGCGCTCGCCGCCGTCGGCGGACGCTCCCGTACCACCTCCCGGGGATGAAGCATGACCGTCACCGTTGTTGAACAGCAGGCCACCGCCGAACAGGCGGCGACCGTCGAATTCCGAGGGCTGCGCCGCGCGTTCGGCACGACCGTCGCGCTGGACGGTCTGGACCTGACCGTACGGCCGGGCGAGCTGCTCGCCCTGCTCGGCCCGTCCGGCTGCGGCAAGACCACCGCCCTGCGGATGCTGGCCGGGTTCGAGCACCCCGACTCCGGCTCGGTGCTGGTCGACGGCCAGGACGTCACCCGGGTCCCGGCCCACCGTCGCGACGCCGGGATGGTCTTCCAGTCGTACAGCCTCTTCCCGCACCTCAGCGTGGTCGACAACGTCGCCTTCGGACTGCGGATGCGCAAGGTCCGCACCACCGAACGACGGGCTCGGGCGGCCGAGCTGCTCGACCTGGTCGGGCTGGGCGACAAGGGTGAGCGGTTTCCGCACCAGTTGTCCGGCGGGCAGCAGCAGCGCGTCGCGCTCGCCCGGGCGCTCGCGCTGCGGCCCCGGGTGCTGCTGCTGGACGAGCCGCTGTCGGCGCTGGACGCCAAGGTGCGCCTGTCGCTGCGCGAGGAGATCCGCCGGCTCCAGCGGCAGTTGGACATCACCACCCTGTTCGTGACCCACGACCAGGAGGAGGCCCTGTCGACGGCTGACCGGGTCGCGGTGATGCGTGCCGGGCGGCTCGAACAGTGCGCCGAACCGGCCGAGTTGTACGGTCGTCCGGCCACCGCTTTCGTCGCGGAGTTCGTCGGCACGATGAGCCGGATCCCGGGTCGGCAGGCGGGGGGCGTGGTGGAGGTGCTGGGGCAGCGGCTGCCGGTCGACGGCGCGGCACCGGCCGGACGCGAGGTGGACGTGCTGGTGCGACCGGAGAACGTGCGGGTGCGGGCCGACCCGGACGGCACGGCATGTGTCGTGGCCACCGCGTTCCTCGGCGCCGTCGTCCGGGTCACCGCGCGGCTCGCCGACGGCACCGGGGTGAAGGCCGACCTGGCCGCGCACGAGGCCGCGGGGCTGGGGGCCGGGACCGCGGTCGAGGTGTCCCTGCCCGAGCGGCCCGTGCTGGTGGCCGACCGCGTGACCCGTTGAGGAAAGAGAACGACGTGACCCCCACCGATGATGTGACTCCCGAGAGCGACACGGGCCTTGGGAGCGAGGTGCCCCTCCCGCCCCGCGTCCCGCTCCAGGCAGTCCTGTTCGACATGGACGGCACGCTCGTCGACACCGAGCGGCTGTGGTGGGAGGCGGTCGAGCAGGTGGCCGGCCGGCCACTGACCGAGGCGGAGCGGCCGGAGGTGTTCGGCCGTGCGGTCGAGCACACGGCGCGATGGCTCGGCGCAGCCAGCGGCACGGCGGCCGACCCGGTCGCCGAACGGCTGCACCAGGCGTTCGCGGAGCGCGTGCGCGAGGGCGTCGTGCCCCGGCCGGGCGCCCTGGAGCTGCTCGACGCCCTGGTCCGGGACGGTGTGCCCACCGCGCTGGTGACCGCCTCCCCGCGGGCCGTCGCCGACCTCGTGCTGGACACCTTGGGCCGGGACCGCTTCGCCGTGTGCGTCACCGCCGACGACACCGGCCGCACCAAGCCCGCCCCGGACCCCTATCTGGCGGCCTGCCGGGCCCTCGGGGCGGATCCGGGCGCGTGTGTGGCCGTCGAGGACTCCCCGACCGGTGTCGGTTCGGCGGAGGCGGCCGGCTGCGCGGTCCTCGCCGTGCCGTCTCTGGCCCCGATCGGGGCGGCGCCGGGGCGGGTCGTGCGCGACAGCCTCGCCGGGGTCACCGTGGCGGATCTCAGATCGCTGCTGCCGACGGAACTGCGGGTGCTGAGCTGGAACCTGTGGCTCGGCGGCAGCCCGGTGGACGAGCACCGCGCCAAGCAGCTCAAGGCGATCACGGAGAGCGGCGCCGACGTGGTGGGGCTGCAGGAGACGGGCGGCACGGCCGCCGAGGAACTGGCCGAGGCCCTCGGCTGGCACCATCACCGGGCCGGCGAGAACCTCGGCATCCTCAGCCGCCGTCCGATCATCGCCCGCTTCGGCGACCCGGACGTCGGCTTCTACGGTGCGGCGGGCGCCCGGATCGCCCTCGGCCCGGACCGGGCGGCCGACGTCTGGACGGTCCACCTGCCCGCCTGGCCGTACGGCCCCTACCTGCGGGCCTTCGACGGGCTGCCGGAGGACGAGGTACTAGCCCGGGAGGGCGAACGGCTGACGATGATGCGCGACACGCTGCGCCGGATCGCCGAGGTGCGCCGGGAGTCCGTCCCGGTCGTCCTGGTCGGCGACTTCAACTGCCCCTCGCATCTGGACGGCTCCGGCATCGCGTGGCCGGTGACCCTGGCGGCCGAGGAGGCGGGGCTGCGGGACTCCTACCGGCAGGCCCACCCGGACTCGGTCGCCGAGCCCGGCCGCACGTGGTCGCCGGTGCACCCCCGGCACATGGACGGCGGCGGGCGCCCCGAGCCGCACGACCGTATCGACTTCGTCCTGCACGACGGCCGGGGCCTGCGGGTCGTCGACGCCCGTACGGTCGTCACCGGCACCCCGCGCCCCTGGCCCGACGTCTGCGGGAACGACTGGCCGTCGGACCACGCCGCGGTGCTCACCACGTTCGCGGTGACCGACGCGGCCGGTCGCTGATTCAGGACGCCGCGCAGGGCTGTCCGTTGAGGCTGAACGCGAACGGCTCGGAGTTGCTGTCCTGCCAGGAGGCGAGGAAGCCGAAGGAGAAGGAGCCGCCGGCGGCGACGGACCTGTTGTAGTCGGCGGCCGACGCGGTGACCCGGGTGCCGTTCTGGAAGAAGCCCGCGTCCCACATCTGCGTGACGCGCTGGCCGTCGCGGAAGGTCCAGGCGACCCGCCAGGAGTCGAGGGCGTCCTCGGTGGTGACGGTGACGGTGGCCTGGAACCCCTCGGGCCACTGGTTGACGAGGTGGTAGCGGGCCGAGCAGACCGGGTCCGCGACGGTGTCGCCGGTCCCGCCGGCGGCCGTGGGCGAGGAGGTGCCCTGGGGTTCGGGGTCGGGCCGGCCGGGCGCGGCGGCGGTGGACGGCGTGGTGGTGGCGGGGGTCGACCACCCCGGGGTGCGGGTGGCCGTGGGGTCCTGCGCGGTGGGCCCGTCCGTCGCGGGACCGGTCAGGGCGGGGCCGGGGCCGACCACGGGGGTGGTGTCGGCGGGGACGCCGGCGGCGGCGGTGTCGTCGGCGGAGCCGAACGGTATCAGGGACGCGGCGAGCGCCAGCAGCGACACCAGGACGGCGGCCGCGAGCAGCCCGTGGCGCAGTACCCGCGCCCGGCCGGCGTCCTCCCGGGCGGCCTCCGCGTCGGGGTCGGGTGTGTCGGTGCGGCCGGCGCCGAGACGGACCTCGGCGGCCCGGCGGCGGCGTTCCAGGTAGGCGAGGCCGCCCCAGCCGATGACGCCCTGGGCGAGCGCGGCGGGCAGGCCGCCGCCGTGCAGCCGCAGGCAGGCGGCGGCCTCCGCGCACTCCTGGCAGGTGGCGAGGTGGCGGGAGAGGTCCTCGGGCGTCTCGGCGGCCGGTGAGCGGGTGACGGCGTCCAGCAGCCTGATGTAGCTGCGGCACTCGGCGCCCATCGGCGCGTCGAGGTGGTTGCGGTGGCAGCGGTCCCGGAACAGGCCGCGTACCTGGTTGAGTTCCTCGGCCGCGGCGGCCGGGTCCAGTCCGAGCCGGCGGGCCACCGCGCGCAGCGGCAGCGCTTCCACCTCGGCGAGCCACAGCAGCGCCGCGTCGGGTTCCTGCATGTCGCGCAGGCCGCGCAGGGCGATGGGGCGGGTCGGCGGCGGGCCCGTGTAGCGGGCGGCGTGCGGGGAGTTGAGCCACAGCCGCAGCTCGGGGTCGAGTTTGTGGCCCTGTCCGGCGGCCTCCCAGTCGGCCGCGGTGGTGCGTACGGCGGTCAGCAGCAGGGGGATGCGGGGCAGGCGGGGTGAGCGGCGGCCGGTACCGCGCCGGGCCCCGTCCTCGGCGGCGCGTGCCTCGCGTATCCCGAGCGCGAAGGCCTCGCGGGCCAGTTGGTGGGCCGCGGTCGAGCCGGAGGTGCACAGGTCCGCGTAGGACAGAACGGCGTCCCAGCACTCGGTGAACAGCGCGGCCTCGGCGTCGTCCCTGGGGGTCGGCAGGTCGGGCATGGGTCTCCTGCATTTGAATGCGAGGTCAACTCACCATGTCGGCGATGGAGTTGGGGGGAACCTCGCGGCAGGGGCAGAGCTTTTCACGTTCTCTGCACAACTGACAAGCGGCCTGTTCGGATGTCAGCATCCACGGCCGGGACGGCGGTTGCCGTGCCGGCGAAGGGTCCGCGCCCGTACGCGCACCGGGTTCCGGTTCCGGCTCACGGTACGGACGCGGACGCCGTTTGTCTCGGTGTTCCCCGGGGTCACACCGTCGGCGTGGGCTCCAGGGCGGGCAGGCTGTCCATGAAGGAGCTGACGGAGAACACGGCGTGACCGGGACCGGGCGGGCCGTAGCCGGGGGGCGAGGAGAGGCCGAAGTCGTCCATCGTGGCGCGGTAGGCCTCCAGCAGCCGGATGTGGTACTCCAGCGGCGCACCCTGCGGGTTGGCCTTGCCGAGCGGGGTGGTGGGCTCGGGGCACCAGGTGGTGAAGCGCGGGGTGATGCCGTGCGACATGAAGAAGCGCAGGCCCTCCGTGGTGGAGGCGATGGCCTCGTCGACGGAGGTGAAGCCGAACGGCTCGGCCATCTCGACGCCCGCGACGAAGTTGGGGATGACGTTGCGCGCGCCGAAGACCTCGGCCGAGTCCAGGATCCGCCGGTGCCATTCGTCGCGGCCGACGTAGCGCTCCTTGCCGGGGCAGTACAGCTCGAACAGGCGGCGGTCCCACACCTCGTAGTTGGGGTGGTAGATCTGCACGCCGTAGTCCTTGAACCGCTGTACGTCGTCGCGCGGCAGGGCCTGGGCGACGACCTTGCCGATCCAGCGGCCGGGGAAGCGCTCCTCGATGGCCTTGGCGTAGTGGCCGTAGAAGTCGGCCTCGTCACGGCCGGCGACCGTCCTGGTGATGGCGCCGCCGGTGAGGGTGTAGGCGGTGGAGGTCTTCTGGGTGTCGTAGCGGTCGATGATCTCCAGCGCCTCCAGCACCTCCTCGACGTCCTTGACCCCGGTGTAGGGCCGGCCGGCGGCCTTGTGCTGTCGCCAGTTGTGGTTGATGTCGCAGTACTGGCACTCCTCCTTGGCGCCGAAGTACTGGCAGACCCGGAAGACGGTCAGATAGATGAGGTAGCCCCACTGGATGGTGGGGGCGACCTCCATGACGGACTTCCCGTTGGACAGCGTGTGCCGGTAGTACTCGGGCATCGGGGGCACGCCGACGTCGGCGATGCGCCGCCCGTCGAGATAGAGGCCGAGCAGTCCCGCGTCGTCGGCGGCCACCCGGTAGGGGGAGGCCGGGTTCACCCGCACGGAGACCACGGTGCGGCGCAGGTCGTACGGGCCGCCGGTGAGGATGATCTCCTCCGGCGGGCGGCGCAGCGCGGCCTCGCCCAGCTCGGGCAGGGTGCCGTGGTCGAAGGAGAAGATGAAGTACGACTTCGGCTTGACCTCGCCGCTCTCGTTGTCGCTCAGCGCGGAGGCGTCGAAGGCCACCCCGCCGCGCAGCAGGTCCTCCTTGAAGACGGCCTCCCGCGGCACATGCGGAAACCGCTCCATCAGATCCTCGACCAGCGCGGTACGGCTGCCCATCCGACTCTCCTCCCGGCTCAGGCGTACGACTCATCACGGTATGCCCCCGGGCCGGGGGACCGGCGAGGGGGGGCCCGGTGTCGAGGTACGTTCCTCGCGGGAACACTCGTGCGTCACATGTCTACGGGAGGGGCGACCCATGGCCGGGAGCGTGTCCAACTGGGCCGGCAACATCACCTACGCCGCCAAGGAGCTGCACCGTCCGCGCTCGGAGGCCGCCCTGCGCGCCGTGGTGGCGGGCGCCGACCGGGTGCGGGTGCTGGGCAGCGGGCACTCCTTCAACCGGATCGCCGAGCCGGGGCCGGGGGGCGTGCTGGTGGCGCTGGACGAGCTGCCGGCGCAGATCGACGTCGACGGCGCGGCCCGTACGGTGCGGGTGGGCGGCGGGGTGCGGTACGCCGAGCTGGCGCGCCGGGTGCACGCCCACGGGCTGGCGCTGGCGAACATGGCGTCGCTGCCGCACATCTCGGTGGCCGGCTCGGTGGCGACCGGGACGCACGGTTCGGGGGTCGGCAACGCTCCGCTCGCGGCCGCCGTACGGGAGGTGGAGATCGTCACGGCCGAGGGGGAGGTGGTGGCGGTCGGGCGGGGAGAGGAGCGGTTCGGCGCGGCGGTGACCTCGCTGGGCGCGCTGGGCGTGGTGACCGCGCTCACCCTGGATCTGGAGCCCGCCTACGAGGTGGAGCAGCATGTGTTCACGGAGCTTCCGGCGGCGGGGCTGGACTTCGAGGCGGTCGCGGGGGCGGCTTACAGCGTGAGCCTGTTCACCGACTGGCGGGAGCCGGGGTTCCGGCAGGTGTGGCTGAAGCGGCGCACCGACCAGCCGCTGCGGGACTTCCCGTGGGCGGTGCCCGCCACGGAGCGGCTGCACCCGGTGCCGGGGATGCCGGCGCGGAACTGCACGGAGCAGTTCGGGGTGGCGGGGCCGTGGCACGAGCGGCTGCCGCACTTCCGGGCGGACTTCACGCCGAGCAACGGGCGGGAGCTGCAGAGCGAGTACCTGATGGCGCGGTCGACGGCCGTCGACATGCTGGATGCGATCGGCGGGATCCGGGAGACGGTCGCCCCCGTGCTGCAGACCTGCGAGGTGCGTACCGTCGCCGCCGACGAGCAGTGGCTGAGCCCGGCCCACGGGCGGGACTCGGTCGCCGTGCACTTCACCTGGGTCGCTGACACGGAGGCCGTGCTGCCGGTCGTGCGGGAGCTGGAGGCGGTGCTGGCGCCGTTCGGGGCGCGGCCGCACTGGGGGAAGGTGTTCGAGATGCCGGCCGCGGTCGTCCGCGGGCTGTATGCACGATGCGACGATTACGCGGCGGTCGTCCGTGAGCTGGATCCGGCCGGCAAGTTCACCAACGCGTTCGTGGGCGGTCTGCTGGGTGACTGACTTTATAAAGCCCCTTTCCTAACCCCTTGTAGAAAGCTGCCGCACACCATAGCCTGGCGCGGCGCCGGAGCGATGCCGCCCGGCTCGGCATGGGAAGGGATGGGGCAGCCCGGTGAAGCGCACATCACGCGACATCCGCACCGCGAACCGCTACGAGGTGCTGCGCCAGATCATCGCCCGGTCACCCACCTCCCGGCAGGAGCTGGCGGCCGCCACCGGTCTCTCGCTGGCCACGGTCGCCACCCTCGTCGGGGAGCTGCTCGACCTGCGGATGATCACCGAGGTCGGGTTCGAGGACTCGGCCGGGGGCCGCCCGCGGGGCCTGGTCGCGGTCAACGCGGCGGGCGGCGCGCTCATCGGCGTCGACATCGCGGAGACGTACGTCCATGTCGAGCTGTTCGACCTGGCACTGAACGTCCTGGCCCGCGCCGAGGAGGACGTCAGCCCGGGCGAGAACCTGCCCGGGCAGGTGGTCGGCCATGTCGCCGCGGCCGTCGGCTCGGTGGTGGCGCAGGCCGGGGTCGAGGGTGCCCGGGTGCTGGGCGTCGGCGTGAGCGTGCCGGGCCAGGTGGACCGGGCGACGGGACGCGCGGAGTACGCGCCCAACTGGGACTGGCACGACGTGCCGCTGCTCGACCTGCTGACCGAGCACCTCGCCTATCCGCTGTACCTGGACAATCCGCTGCGCGCCAGCGCGGTGGCCGAGCTGTGGTTCGGGGCCGCCCGGGGTCGCGGTGACGCCGTGGTGGTCAACCTCGGGACCGGGGTGGGCGCCGGGCTGATCCTCGGCGGCGGGCTGCACCGGGGCGTCAGCAACAGCGCCGGCGAGTGGGGCCACACCACGATCGTGCTGGACGGCCGGCTGTGCCGGTGCGGCAAGCACGGCTGTGTGGAGGCGTACGTCGGCGCGTCCGGCATCATGCTGAGCCTGCGCGAGCTGAGCCCGGACAGCGCGCTGCTGTGCCCCGAGGACCAGACGGCCACCATCGCCGCGCTGGCGCGCGCTCTGCGCGAGCACGACCCGGTGGCGCGCAAGGTCGTCCGCGACACCGTGCGCTACCTGGGCGCGGGCATCGCCAACCTGGTCAACCTGTTCAACCCCGAGGTGATCGTCCTCAGCAGCTGGGTCGCCACCGCCCTGGGCGAACCCCTGCTCACCGAAGTGCGCGAGGCCGTCGCCCGGCACGCGCTGAAGCGGCCGCTGGCCGCCACCGAGATCGTCCTCTCCCCGATCCCCAGCGACCCGGTGTGCCTGGGCGCGGCGACGTTCGCGCTCGAAGGGGCTCTGCAGGCGGTCGGGCAGAGGGCAGCGCAGCGCACCACCCCCACGAGGAGCCGCACCGCACCGCCTTCATGACAGGGAAGGGACGCAGACTTGACGCGCACCACCGGAGCCACGCTCGCGACGGCCGCCGCACTGGCCGTCACCGCAACCCTGATGACGGCCCCGTCCGCCACCGCGACGACCACGACCACCACGCACGCCTCCGCGCCCGCGGCGGAGGTCTCCCCCCACGCCGCCCAGACCATCGACAACATCGGGGCCTCCGGCGCCTGGTGGGTCAACGACCTCGCCCGCTTCGACCCGAAGGTCCGGGCCCGGGTCGCGCGGCTCCTCTTCTCCAGGCAGGGGTTGCACCTGAGCTCGTACCGCTACAACATCGGCGGCGGGGGCACCGGCGTGACCTACGCGCCCCGCGCGCCCGAGGACTTCCTCGCCGAGGACGGGACGTACGACTGGAGCCGGGACAAGGCCGGCCGGACCTTCCTGTACTACGCCGCGCGGTACGGCGTGCGGGACCTGATCGGCTTCGTCAACAGCGCGCCCGCCGCGTGGAAGACCAACGGCAAGAGCTGCGGGGGCTACCTGAAGGCGGAGAACGAACAGGACTTCGCCCGGTACGTCGCCGACATCACCGACCACTTCGCCCGGCAGGGCGTCCGGCTGGACCACATCAGCCCCTTCAACGAGCCGACCAACAGCTTCGACGGCTGCGGTCAGGAGGGCATGCTGGTGCCGGTCGAGCAACGCGACGACATCGTCAGGGCGTTGGGCGCCGAGCAGGAACGGCGCGGACAGCGCACCGGCATCATCGCCGATGAGTCGACCAGCACGGTGAAGTTCAACGACGAGGTCCCGCGGTGGATCGACCAGCCGGGCACCGCACAGTACGTCGACCGGCTGGCGCACCACACGTACGACAACCCGGGTGACGCCGACCGGGCGAAGGTCCACGAGACCGCCAGGGCGGCCGGCATCGCCTCCTGGTCCACGGAGATCTGCTGCTTCGGCAAGGGCGGCACCGGCTGGGCGCAGGAGTACGACCCGACGATCGACGGCGGGCTGAACCTGTCCCGGATCATCTACAAGGACTTCGCGATCGCCCATGACTCGGCGTTCCAGTGGTGGGTGGCGCTGTCGGAGATGATCGGCAGCGACCCCCACTCGCGCAACGACCAGGGCTGGAACGACGGCCTGATCTACTACGACCCGGACTACGCGGCCAACGGCAACCAGACGCTGTACTTCACCAAGCGCTACTACGCGCTCGGCCAGTACAGCCGGTTCGTCCGGCCGGGCTCGGTCGCCCACGACGTGACGGGGCTGCCGGCCGGTGTCGAGGTCTCGGCGTACGACCGCGGCGGGCAGTGGGTGGCCGTGGTCAACAACCACAACTCGACCGACACGGCGCTGAACCTGCACTTCAACAGCAAGACGCCCCGGGCCGCGGTCCGGGCGGTGCGGACGTCCGCCGAGGAGAACTGGGCGCGGGTGGCCGAACCGTCGCTCGCGCGGGGCACTCTGTCGACGACGCTCGCGGCCCGCTCGGTCACCACGTTCGTCCTGGACCAGAAACGGCACAGCGCTCCGACGGCGTTGACCGGCGCGCTGGTCGGCGCGCAGTCCGGCAAGTGCCTCACCGCTGACGCCTCCGGGGCCGCCCTGGCGGGCTGTACGGGCGACGCGGCCCAGTCCTGGTCGTACGACGCGCGAGGTGCCCTGAAGGGCTCGCAGGGCTATCTGACGGCCGGGAGCGGCGGGTTGACGGCGACCGCCTCGTTCACCGGGGCCGCCGGGCAGCGATGGCTGCTCAACGGCAACGGGCAGATCGTCAGCGAGGCGTCGGGCAAGTGTCTCGACGTCAGCGGGCGGTCCACCGCCGACGGAGCCCGGGTGATCGTCTACAGCTGCACGGGTGGGGACAATCAGGCCTGGTCACGCGAGTGACGGCCTCCTGAGCCGGGGGCCGCCGGCCCCTCCCTGACCCGGCGGCCCTCTCCCCGCCCGGCCTCGCGGGTGTTCGTCATCCCGAACCGGACGCAACGTTTCGACCCGCCTTCGTCCAACCCCTTGCCGAAGCCTTAGCCGAAGGTTAACGTCCCGCACCGCAAGCCCCGTTCGAGCCACCCGGCGGTCAAGCCGTGGAGCCGCAGCCGTAATCGAGACAAGGACGTCAGCATGTCGGCAATGAGCAACAGCAACTGGTCCCGCCGATCACTGTTCCGGGCCGCCGCGGGCATGGCAGCCGCCGGCACGCTGGCCGCCTGCGGCGGCAACAACGGCCGCGGCGGGTCGGGTTCGGGCACGGGCCTGACCCAGTACTTCCACGCCTACGGAGAGGCCGGCACCGAGCAGGCGATCAAGAAGTACGCCAAGGCCTACCAGGGCGCCGACGTGACGACGCAGTGGATCACCGGTTCCAACTTCGAGAGCAAGCTGTTCGCGTCCCTGCTGACCGACCAGGCGCCGGACCTGTTCGAGTTCCACCCGCAGATCCAGCTCATCAAGAGCGGGCAGGTGGCGGACCTGACCGACCTCGTCACGCCGGTCAAGGACGACTTCAACCAGGCGGACATCGCCTCGCACACGGTGGACGGCAAGATCTACGGCGTCCGCATGATCGACGACCCGCAGTTCTTCTTCTACCGCAAGTCGATGCTGGAGAAGGCCGGCATACAGCCCCCACAGACCCTGGAGGAGCTGATGGAGGCCGCCGACAAGCTCACCACCAGCAAGGTCAAGGGCCTGTTCCTGGGCAACGACCTGCACGCCGTCATCCAGCCGCTGATCTACGCGGCCGGCGCCGACACCCTGAACGACAAGAACGAGATCGCCTACCACACGGACGGTGTCGTCCAGGGCCTGAAGACACTGCGCAAGATCTTCACCAGCGGCAACCTGCTGCTGGACGCCCCGGCCGACTTCTGGGACCCCTCCGCGCTCAACCAGGGCCTGTGCGCCATCCAGTGGTGCGGCATGTGGGCGATGCCGCAGTTCCAGCAGGCGCTCGGCGACGACCTCGGCATCATGCCGTTCCCGAAGGTCTCCGACGCGGGCAAGCCGGCCGTCTACAACGGCGGCTGGTCGATGTTCGTCAACGCCAAGAGCAAGAACGTCGACGCGGCCAAGGAGTACGTGAAGTGGCTGTGGATCGACCAGAAGCAGTACCAGGAGGACTGGGCCCTGTCCTACGGCTTCCACATCCCGCCACGCACCTCCATCGCGCAGAGCGCCGAGAAGCTGAAGTCGGGCCTGCCGGCCGAGGGCGTGCGGCTCTTCAACGAGTTCGGCCACTTCGACCGGATCGGCTGGACCCAGGCGATGATCACCGCGACCGAGGACGTCTTCGCCAACTGCGTCCGCAAGGGCGGTGACCCGGAGGCCGAACTCGACAAGTGCGACGCGAAGGTCGACGCCGAGCTGAAGAAGCTCTTCGGATAGGGCACCGGACGGACTGACGCGATGTCGACCACCACCAAGCTCGACCCGGCGCTCCCCGCCCCGGCCCAGGCCCCCCGGGCCCGGCCGCGGCGGGGGCTGCGGGGCAGCAGCACCTTCAACTTCTGGCTCTTCACCGGCCCGTTCCTCGCCGGCCTGCTGATCTTCGTCTACGTGCCCATCGGCTGGAGCCTCTGGCTGAGCTTCTTCGAGGCCCGGTTCACCGTCACGCCCAGCGAGTTCGTCGGTTTCGACAACTACCGGCAGATGCTGGGCAACGAGGACTTCATGGGCTCGCTGGTCACCTTCACCGTCTTCGCCGCGATCATCGTGCCCACCACCTGGGCGCTGTCGCTGGGACTGGCACTGCTGGTGAACCGGCTGCGGTTCATGCGGGCGTTCTTCCGGTCGGTGTTCTTCCTGCCGACGGCGTGCAGCTACGTCGCGGCCTCGCTGATCTGGAAGATGTCCCTCTTCAACGGGGTCCGCTTCGGCCTCGCCAACACCGTGCTCGGCTGGTTCGGCGTGGAGAACGTCGCCTGGCTCGCCAACCCCGACCCGCCGTGGTACTGGCTGGTCATCGTCACCGCCCGGCTCTGGCTGCAGTCCGGCTTCTACATGATCCTCTTCCTGGCCGCGCTGCAGAACATCCCGGGCGAGCTGTACGAGGCCGCCGCGATCGACGGCGCCAAGCCGGGCTGGCAGACGTTCCGGCACATCACACTGCCCCAGCTGCGCGCCACCTCGACGGCCGTGATCCTGCTGCTGCTCGTGGCCGCCTACCAGGCCTTCGACGAGTTCTTCAACCTGCTCAACCGCACCACCTGGGGCCGGCCGCCCCTGGTCGAGCTGTACTACACCGCCCTCGGCCAGGAGCAGGACTACGGGCGCGGCAGCGCGGGCGCCGTGATCCTCACCCTGCTGATCTGCGTAGTGACCCTGTTCCAGGGCCGGATCATGGGCTTCGGAAGGGGTGACGAGTCCAAGTGACGACGACCGCACCAGAGACCGACCGGGCGGCCGGCGGGCCGCGCGGCAACCGGCGCGGCGGGGTGATGGGCTCCACCGGCCTGTACGTCGCCACCGGCGTCGCCGCCGCGCTGTTCCTGGTCCCGTTCTATCTGCTGATCCGCAACTCGCTCTCCACCGACCCGGAGATCACCGGCGAGAACTGGAAGTTCTTCCCCACCGACATCCAGTGGGGGAACATCACCGAGCCGTTCGAGGACACCACGGTCGACTTCGGCCAGTCGATGGGGAACTCGCTGATCGTCGGCGTCCTGCACACGGTCGGCGTGCTGCTGGTCTGCTCGCTCGCCGGTTACGGCCTCGCCCGGATCCCCTACCGGCACGCCAACAAGATCTTCTACGCGGTGCTGGTGACCCTGATGGTCCCCGCGGCCGTCACCTTCGTGCCCAGCTTCGTGCTGGTGTCGTCGCTGGGCTGGGTGGACTCCTACCGGGGCCTGATCGTCCCCGGCCTGTTCAGCGGTTTCACCTGCTTCCTCTTCCGGCAGTACTTCCTGGGATTCCCCAGGGAGCTGGAGGAGGCGGCGCGCGTGGACGGACTCGGCTACTGGGGCGCGTACTGGCGGGTCGTCGTGCCCAACTCGCTGAACTTCTTCGCGGCCATCGCGACGATCACCTTCATCAACGGCTGGAACGCCTTCCTGTGGCCGCTGGTCATCGGGCAGGACCCCAGCGCCTGGACGGTGCAGGTGGCGCTGTCGTCGTACATGACCAACCAGACCGTCAACTACCACCTGATCTTCATGGCCACGGCCATTTCCATCCTGCCCCTGCTGTTCGTGTTCCTCTTCCTCCAGCGCTGGCTGGTGCAGGGGATCGCGCAGACCGGCATCAAGGGCTGACCTAGGAGACCGATGTCTTTCCGCACGACCACGGCCATCGATTACGTCGAGGACGTCTCCCCCGGCTCGGGAGCGCTGCCACCGCGCTCCTGGTACGCCTCCTCCGACGCCAAGTCGCTGTCGCTGAACGGCACCTGGCGGTTCAGACTGTCCCAGGCGGCGGACGCCGAGGACGACTCGTTCGCGGCGGACGGCCGGGAAAGCGGGGACTGGGCCGAGGTCGCCGTCCCGGGCCACTGGGTGCTGCAGGGGCACGGCTCCCCCATCTACACCAACCACCTCTACCCCTTCCCCGTCGACCCGCCCCGGGTGCCCACGGAGAACCCCACCGGCGACCACGTCCGCGTCTTCGACCTGCCCGCCGACTGGCCGGACCTCACCGACGGCGGTGCCGTGCTGCGCTTCGACGGCGTGGAGTCCTGCGCCCGCGTCTGGCTGAACGGCACGGACGTCGGCGAGTTCAAGGGCTCCCGGCTGCCGCACGAGTTCGCGGTCGGCCATCTGCTGAAGCCGGCCGGCAACGTCCTGGCGGTACGCGTCCACCAGTGGTCCGCAGGCTCCTACCTGGAGGACCAGGACCAGTGGTGGCTGCCCGGCATCTTCCGCGACGTGACACTGCTGCACCGCCCGGCGGGCTCGGCGCTCGACTTCTTCGTGCACGCGTCCTACGACCACACCACCGGTCAGGGCACGCTGCGGGTCGACTCCGACGTCGACGGCCGGGTGACCGTCCCGGATCTCGGCATCGACATCGCCACCGGCGAGGCCGCGACCGCCACCGTCCGGCCGTGGACGGCCGAGACGCCGAAGCTGTACGACGGCGTGCTCGCCACCGAGGGCGAACGGGTGCGGCTGCGCATCGGCTTCCGCACGGTCGCCCTGGAGGACGGCCTGATCAAGGTCAACGGCAGGCCGATCCTCTTCAAGGGGGTCAACCGGCACGAGTGGCACCCCGAGAAGGGCCGCGCGCTCGACCTGGCGACCATGCGCGAGGACGTGCTGCTGATGAAACGGCACAACGTCAACGCGGTCCGCACCTCGCACTACCCGCCGCACCCCGCCTTCCTCGACCTGTGCGACGAGTACGGCCTGTGGGTGATCGACGAGTGCGATCTGGAGACCCACGGCTTCGTCGAGCAGGACTGGCGGGACAACCCCGTCGACGACGACCGCTGGACGCCGGCGCTCCTGGACCGCGCCGCCCGCATGGTCGAGCGGGACAAGAACCACCCGTCGGTGATCGTCTGGTCGCTCGGCAACGAGGCCGGCACGGGCCGGGGCCTGACGGCGATGGCCGAGTGGATCCGCGGCCGCGACGCCTCCCGGCTGCTGCACTACGAGGGCGACCCCGACTGCCGGGACACGGACGTGTACTCGCGCATGTACGCCTCCCACGAGGAGGTCGAGCGGATCGGCCGCCGCCTGGACGGCGGCACCCACAAGCGGCGCGGACTGCCGTTCATCCTCTGCGAGTACGCGCACGCCATGGGCAACGGGCCCGGCGGGCTCGCCGACTACCAGCGGATCTTCGAGGCGCACGAGCGGCTGCAGGGCGCGTTCGTCTGGGAGTGGATCGACCACGGCATCGAGGACGACCGCCACGGCTTCGCCTACGGGGGCGACTTCGGCGAGGAACTGCACGACGGGAACTTCGTCTGCGACGGCCTGGTGTTCCCGGACCGGACGCCGTCGCCCGGTCTGGTCGAGTACAAGAAGGTGATCGAGCCGGTCGCGATCGAAGGCGACGGCCCCCGCGGCACGGTCCGCGTCACCAACAAGCAGGACTTCGCCGACCTGTCGGCGCTCCGCTTCGAGTGGGCGTTCCAGGTGGACGGGGAGACCGCGGAGTCGGGCGGTCTGTCCGTCCCGGTGCTGGCGGCGGGCGGGTCGGCCGAGGTGAAGCTGCCCGAGCCGCCGGCGGAGGTCCCGCCGGGCGCGGAGACGGCGTGGACGGTCCGGGCGGTGCTCGCCGAGGACACCGCGTGGGCCGGGCGCGGTCATGTGGTGGCGTGGGGCCGGCTGCCCGTCGCCGCACGCGCGGTGCCGTCGGTGGCGGCGACCGACGGGCCGGTCGTGGCGGACGGGGTGATCACGCTGGGCCCGGCCGCGTTCGACGCGCGCACCGGTGCCCTGCGGAGCATCGGGTCGGTGCCGGTGACCGGGCTGCGGCTGGACGTGTGGCGGGCGCCCACCGACAACGACGACGGCGCGCCCTGGCAGTCGGACGTCCGGCACGGGCTGCTGTGGCGCAAGCTCGGCCTGCACCGCATGCGGCACCGGCTCGACGCGGTCGAGACCGGCGACGACGCGCTGACGGTCCGCACCCGGGTGGCGCCCGCCGCCTGGGAGCTGGGTCTGTCGACCGTCTACCGCTGGACGTCGGACGGCAACCGGCTGCGGCTGACGGTGTCGGTGGCGCCGGAGGGCGACTGGACGGTGCCGCTGCCCCGGCTGGGCGTCCGGTTCGGTCTGCCGGGTTCGGCGGACGCGGTGCGGTGGTTCGGCGGCGGGCCCGGTGAGGCCTATCCGGACAGCAGGACGGCGTCGATGGTCGGCAGTTGGCGGTCGACCGTGGACGATCTGCAGACGCCGTACGTCCGTCCGCAGGAGAACGGCGCCCGCGCCGACGTGCGCTGGGCGGAGCTCGGCGGCCTGCGGGTGGAGGGCGATCCCGCGTTCTGGTTCACCGCCCGCCGCTGGACCACCGAGCAGTTGGACGCCGCCCGGCACCGCACGGACCTGGTGCCGGGGGAGACGGTGTGGGTCAACCTCGATCACGGCCAGCACGGCGTCGGCTCCCAGTCCTGCGGCCCCGGCCCGTTGCCGCGGTACTTCCTGACCGTCGCTCCCGCCGAGTTCTCGTTCGTCTTCTCCACGGCCGGCTGATCTCCGCTCCCCCTGTTCTCCTGTCCTCCAGGGCCTCCCCCCACGGGAAGGGCGGCGTACCGGGCCGTCGATCGGGCCGCCCGGTACGCCCGCCGGAGACAGACGCCGTATGCTGAGGTTGTTCTACTTCAATGCGAACAATCCCAGGGGGGGCGATGATGAACACGAGAGGCAGGGCCGCACTGGCGGGTCTGCCGTTCGGGGCGGTGGCCGTCGGCTACGTCGCGGTGTTCCTGGCCCGGTACGACCGGCTGCCGGAGCGGATGGCCACGCACTACTCGGGGGACGGCTCGGCGGACGGCTTCATGAGCCGGGCCGGGGCGTTGTGGCTCGGTGGCGGGCTGCTCGTCGGGCTGGGCGTGCTGTTCACCCTGCTGACGCTCAGGGCAGGCGGCTCGGCGGGGTCCCGGCTCACTGCGGCGACCGCCGTCGGCACGGCCGTCACGGTCGGGTATCCGCTCCTCGGGATCGTCCTGGTCAACACGGACATCGACGATCCGGCCCGGGCCGGCATGCCGCTGTGGCACCTGGCCGTCCTGGTCCCGGCGGCCCTGGCCGCGGGCGCCGCGGCCTGGTGGGTGATCGGCGCCGGCCCGGAGCCGGCCGGCCGCCCCGCGTCGCCCACGCTGCCGCTGGCCGACGGCGAGGCGGCGGCCTGGAGCCGCTCGACGTCCTCCCGAGCCCTGTTGCCGGCCGCCGCCGTGATCGCGCTCTGCGGGGTGTCCGGCCTGGTGGCGGGCCCCTGGTGGGCAGGGGCGGTGCCGCTCGTCCTCAGCCTGCTCTGCCTGGCCTTCGCGCGGGTCCGGGTCACCGTCGACCGGCGCGGTCTGACGGTCGCCTCCGCGGTGCTGCCCGGGCCGCGGCTGACGGTACCGCTCGACCGCGTCGCCGACGCCGCGAGCGTCCAGGTCGACGCGATGGGCGACTTCGGCGGCTGGGGCTACCGGATCCGCCCCCACAAGCGGGGCGTGGTGCTGCGTTCGGGCGAGGCGCTGGCGGTCCGCACGGCCGACGGCCCGGAGTACGTCGTCACCGTGGACGACGCGGCGACGGCGGCCGCGCTGCTCAACGGCCTGGTCGAACGCCGCGCACGGGAGCGTGGCTAGCGATGCTGTTCCGCGTGCTGCCCGACTCGCCGGTGCCGCTGGGCGAGCAGATCGCCGCCTGTGTGCGCGGTGCCATCGCCGACGGCACCGCCACGCCCGGCGAACGGCTGCCGCCCGCCCGGGAGGTCGCCGCGTCGCTGGGCGTCAATGTGCACACGGTGCTGCGCGGCTACGGGCGGCTGCGCGACGAGGGCCTGATCGAGCTGCGGCGCGGCCGCGGGGCGGCGATCACCGCCGGGCCCGGCGTCGTCGACCGGGCCCGTCTCACCGAGGGCGTGCACCGGCTGGTCTCCCAGGCCCGCCGGCTCGGCCTGACGGACCAGGAGTTCCTGTCCCTGGTCCGCGACGGCCTGACCGGGGCCCCGGTCGCCCCGCCGGCCGCGCCCGGGGCATGACCCACGGGCGTCAGCGCGCCCCCCGGTGGTCACGGTCGTAGGCGGCCAGCACCTCGCACCGGGTACCGCCGGTGCGCAGGAAGCGCACGTCGAGGGTCGCGGCGACGTCGTCCAGGGCGGCGGCGAGCACGGCCGCCGCCCTGCGCACGCCCGGGTCGGCGGACCGCCGTCCCCGGTCGGCGAGTTCGGCGGCGTGGCCGATCGCGCCGGCCAGCGCGGTGTCTCCGGATCCGTCGTGGAAGTAGTACGACTCCGGGTACTGGGCGAAGTCCACGCTGACCCGGGCGATGTCGGCGGCCAGCCCGTGCAGCTCGGCGGCCTCCGGCCCGGCGTCCGTCTCCCCGGTTTCGCGGGCCGCCCGGCGCATCTGCCGGATGCGCAGCGCCAGCGTGCGCCGCCGGGCCAGCGCGGGGAAGATGCCGAGCACCCAGGAGACGGTGGCGGTCAGCAGCGCGAACCCGACCAGTGCCTCCAGCGGCGCGACGATCCGCAGCCAGTCCCGGGCGGGCGCGATGTCGCCGAGGCCGAGCGTGCCGAGGTTCACCAGGGAGACGTACAGGGCGTCCACCGGCCGTGAGTGCCGCTCCGCCTCCAGCTCGCCGGAGAAGACGAAGCCGTGCGGCATGTGCGGCCAGTACACCATCGCCCAGCCCACGGCGACGCCGCCGGCCCACATCGCCACCACGCAGCCCATGCCGAGCGGTCCTGCCACCCCCGCCGAGCCGCCACCGCGCCGGCCCCGCGCGGACAGCCGCCACAGTGTCATCATCACCGCCCGGCTCAGTCCGCCGTGCCGGGTCGGGTGCCACAGCGTGTGGAACACGTCCCGCAGGATGATCATCACGATGACCGCGCCGACCAGCGTGACCACCCAGTTCATGCGCCCTCCTCGACCCGACCGGCAAGGGCACCAGCATGCGGTCGCCCGGACATCCGCACCGAGCACATCCGCACGGTGTCCCCACCGGCCGGGCGCGAGCGGCGGACCGGGGCAGACCGCCGCCGTACGGCCGGTCAGCGACCACGTGCCCGGTCCCGGCTCACTCGTTGCGCAGCACTTGGGCGATGGTCAGCCGTCCCGCTCGCCGGGCGGGCACGTAGGCCCCCGCCACCGCGATGACCACCCCGGCCGACGCGAGGCCGCCCAGCGCCGGAGCACGCCACACGTCGGTCATGTACGCCGGGAGGCTCATGTCCACCGCATCGGCCATGCGCGGCACGACCAGTTCGTATCCCGCGATGCCCAGGGGGACGCCGAGGAGCGAGCCGATCGCACCGAGGACCGCCATCGAGGTCACCGTCATCGCGGTCGCCTGCCCCGGCGTCATACCGATGGACTTCAGCATGCCCAGGTCGCGCCGCCGGTCACGGGTGTTGAGGACGGCCGTGTTGAAGACGCCGAGGGCGGCGACGGACGCGAGCAGCAGGGTGAGAGCGCCGGCGGAGCCGACGACGGTCGCGGTGACGGCGTTGCCGCCCCGCGGGTGCGGGCTGAGCGCGGGGTCGACGGCTCGGGCCGCGCGGGCGTAGGCGGCGGGATCGGTGCCGTCGCGCAGCCGTACGTGGTAGGCGATGGGTTTCTCCGCGGGGGCCAGCCGGGCGAAGGTGGGCCAGTCCGTGACCAGCATCCGCGCGTCGCTCGCCATGAACTCCCCGACGATCAGCAGCCGTTCACCGCGTCCGCCCTTCTCCAGCCGGATCCGGTCGCCGATCCGCAGGCCGTTCTGCCGCAGGAAGGCGGACCCGGCGACGGCCTCACCGGGCGAGCGCGTCCAGCGCCCCCCGGTCAGCACGCTGTCCAGCCGGGGGCGGTCCCCGCGACGCCCCTCCAGCATCACCTTGTACGCGGACCCGGTCATGCTCACCTCCACATCGCCCCGGGCGGTGACCTCCGTCGCGGTAGTGGGTCGCGTAGACCGTGACCTGGTAGGCGTCCCGTCCGGCGCTGCCCAGCCGGTTCATGGTGGTCGCCAGGCCGGTCGCGAAGGTGACCGTGGTGACGCCGAGGACGACGGCGGCCAGGGTGAGGGCGCTGCGGCCGGGCCGCGCGAACGGCAGCCCCAGGCCCAGGCTCACCGGGCGCGGCAGCCGGCTTCCCGCGAGCCGGAGCTGGACGCCGCGGGCGCGTGCGGTTCCGGGAGCGCTGCCCGCGCTGATCGCCCGCGCCGCCGCAGGACGGCGTGGAGGCCGTGTCGATGGCGCGGCGGCTCTGCCCGGACGTCGTGCTGATGGACATCCGGATGCCCACCATGGACGGACTGGACGCCACCCGCCGCATCCTGGCCCGGTCCCGCGACTGCCGGGTGCTGATGCTGACCACCTTCGACCTGGACCGCTATGTGTACACGGCCCTGTCGATCGGGGCGAGCGGTTTCCTCCTCAAGGACGTCACACCGGAGCACCTGGTGGCGGCCGTACGCCTGGTCGGCACGGGTGACGCGCTGCTGGCCCCGTCCATCACCCGCCGTCTGGTGGAACGCTACGCCGCGGAACCGGAGGCCGGCCCGTCCGCAGGCACCGCCGCGCTGGCGACGCTGACGCCCCGCGAGCGGGAGGTCCTCACGCTTCTCGGCCGCGGTCTGTCCAACGCGGAACTCGCGGCCCGGCTGACCCTGAGCGAGGCCACCGTGAAGTCCCATGTCGCCCGCATCTTCGCCAAGTCAGGGCTGCGGGACCGCGCGCAGGCGGTGGTGCTGGCGTACGAGACCGGACTGGTCAGGCCGGGCCGCTAGGCGGCCGGACGCGGGGCCCTCTATCTTTCCCGGGTGCTCTAGGTTTTCCTCCCGGGAGTCGGAGATCGTATGGCCCGCGCTGGACTCACCGCCGACCGCATCACGGCGGCGGCCGCCGACCTCGCCGACGAGGTGGGCTTCGACCGGGTCACGCTGTCCGCGCTGGCCAGGCGCTTCGGCGTGCGGGACGCGAGTCTGTACTCGCACGTGCGCGGCCTGGGGGATCTGCGGGCACGGGTCGCGCTGCTGGCCGGCGGCGAGATGGTCGACCGGATCGCCGCGGCGGTGGACGGGCGCACCGGCCGGGAGGCGCTGGCCGCGTTCGCCGGCGCCTACCGCTCGTACGCCCTGGAGCGGCCCGGACGGTACGCGGCGACCCAGAGCCGCGTCGACCCCGACCCGGTGGCCGGCTCCCTCGTGATGCGCCGCACCGCCGACTTCGTCTACGGTCTGCTGCGCCCCTACGGCCTGGCGGAACCCGACCTCACCGACGCCGTGCGGCTGCTGCGCAGCACCTTCCACGGCTACTGCGTCCTGGAGTCGTCGGGCGGCTTCGACGCACCCCGCGATGTCCAGCGGTCCTGGGACCGGGCCGTCGACGCCCTGCACGTCACGCTGCTGCACTGGCCGCGGGACGGACAGCCCACGGACCTCTGAGCCGGCCGGTGCCCGCCCGGCCCGCACCGGCGCCCGCCCGGCGGCGCTCCGGTGGCGGCACCGCACGCGATGGTGCGGTGCCGCTCCACGCCGCTGACCGGTGCGGGCCGATGCGGGCCGGGGCGGCGGATGGCGGCCGGGGCGTCGCCGCCGACGCGCGGGTCAGCCCAGCGGCAGCGGGGCCGGGGCCGCCGGGGCGACGCCCGCCACGCGGAAGTTGTCGGCGTGCTGGAAGGTGAACCGCTCCCAGGTGGCGACGCTGTCCGAGCGGGCGCGCAGCAGACCGGCGTCCGCGCCGGTGTAGTTGGCCTCCACGGCGACGTACCTGCCGTTGCTCGCCGCCTTCAGGGCGTAGTTCTGCGCGCCCTGCGGGACCAGGGTGTAGCGCTCCCACCCGTGCGGGACCTCGGTGCGGGCGCGGAGCATGCCCTCGTAGGCGCCGGTCTCGTTGTTCTCGGTGCTGACGTACAGGCCGTTGGCGACGGACCGCAGGGACACCGTGGTACCGGCGTCGCCGGTGTGCAGGGTGAACTGCTCCCAGCTGCCCTCCGCGGTGTCGCTGCGGGCGCGCAGCGCGCCCTCCCGGGTGCCGGTGGCGTTCAGTTCGGCGGCGACGTACTTGCCGTTGACGAGCGACTTCAGGGACCAGCGGGCGACGTGGGCGCCGATCCAGTCCGTGATGTCGTCCAGGCGGGTCTCGACGGCACCGCGCGCGGTCGCGTCCGAGCCGAGGCAGCCGCCCTGCCAGGAACGGCTGTTGACGGCGACCAGTTCCCCGGTGCCGGTCCGGACCGCCGGACCGCCGGCGTCGCCCTGACAGACCGCGCCGCTCTGTGTGTCGATGTCCAGTTCTCCGCTGCGGGTGCCGGTGACGGTGAACGCGCCGGTGTGCGGGCGGTCGGGCACCCAGGTGTCGTGGGTGCGGCCGTAGCCGGCGACCGTCAGCTCCTCGCCGGCCGCCGGCGCCTGGGCGCCGAGGGTCGCCGGGGCGATGTCGCGGACCGGTGCGGACAGCCGCGCCAGGACCAGGTCCCGGTCCGCCCGGGGCACCAGTTCCACGACGTCGCGGACCTGCCCGGGCGTGCCGCTCGCACCGGTGCGGCCCACGACGGCCCTGGTGGGCAGCGGGGGCGCGCCCGCGGCGACCGTCGTGGGCTGCGCGGGGTCGGTGGCGAAGCAGCTCGCCGCCGTGACCACCCACCGCGCCTCGATCAGCGCGCCCGAGCAGGCCCGGTCCATGTCGCCTATCTCGATCCTCGCCGTGTACGGCATCACCCCGTCGGCGGCCGGGTCCCCCACGACCGCCTCGGCGTGCCCCGCGCCCAGCGTCCCGGTCGCGGCCAACAGCCCCACGGCCAGGGCCCCGTGGCCCGCTCTCGTCCTTCTCCTCATGGCTCTCCCCCAGCGACTTCGGCGGACGTGACTCGCGCAGCACCTCGCGCCCCCAGGGGCTCGGAACCCCCCTGCGGCACAGGCGCTCAGTGATCACCCCATCGTGCCCACTGCGGATGCCCCGTACAACCACCGCACGACCGACCGGAGACAGATGGCATCGCCCCGTCGCATCCCCGTCACCTCCTGGCCATCTTCAAGCGCCCGCGAGGAGGGTCAACGGTCCGGGGTGAGGAGGGGCTTGACGTCCAGGATCGGGGTGCCGTCGAGCGCTTCGAGGTTGCGGACGTGCAGGCGCGTGCCATTGACGGCGAGGATGTGGACGGTGTGCAGGCCGATCGGGTTGGGCCGGTCGGGGGCCCGGGTGGCGAATACGCCGGTGAGCGGCCGGGCGGCGTCCCCCCGCGGGTGCACGGCGAGCGTGTCGCGATCGGCACGGTCGAGCCAGGTGAGCAGCAGGACGTCGGTGCCCGGGGCCAGACCGTCGAGGGCCGGGGCGTACCGGGCGTCGAAGACGAGCCAGGCCTCGGGTGCGCCCTCGTCGGGCTGCCGGGGCGCCGCGGCGCGGTCCGTCAGCGACGACTCGACGCGCCCGACCGGGCGCAACCTGTCGGCGGTCATGAGAGCTGCCTCCCTTCCACGGCCGGCGTGCCGGTCACCTGGCCCCGTCCGCGGCCGCAAGTCCGTAGCCGGCCTCCTCGACCGCCGCACGCACGTCCGCCGTCCTCGGTTCCCTGTCACTGGTCACCACGACGGTACCGGTGTCGACGTCCACCGCCACGGCGGTGACACCGGCGATGCGCTCCAGTTCCTCGGTGACGGCAGCCGCGCAGCACCCGCACGCCATACCCGTGACGGTGTAGGCGGTTCCGGTCATGACGGCGCCTGCGCCCGCTCGGGGCCGTCGGCAGCCGGAACGATGCGGGTGGCCATGTGGGCCTGGCGCATCCGGCCGTCCGGGGCGAACCTGCCGAAGAAGTAGACCTCGACCGCGAGGTTCTTGCCGCGCTGCGACGAGTGCAGGGTGTAGCGGGCGGCGATCCGGTCGGCCTCGGCGACGGCGTCGTGCACCTCCACGCGGATGGTGGGCCGGTTCTTGCGCACCGGGCGGGTGTGCGCGACGAGTTTGTCGCGGTCCATCCGGTGGCCGTCGGCGATCTCGACGATGTCCGGGGTGTGATAGCGGTCGACGATCAGCGCCGCGTCCTCGTCGGACCGCAGGAGGTCCTCGGTGAACGAGGTGAAGAAGTCGGCGATGAACTGCTTGGGGTCGGTCGTGACGGATGTCCCACCGGGTGTGTGGTCGCTTGTATCGCCGTTCGTGTTGCCGTTCGTCCTGTCAGGTGTCTTGCCGCGTGGACGCATGTCGCTCCCGTCAGTCTGCTGCTCACCCAGGATCTTTTACAGCCTGTAAAATATACAGCGCTCGACAAATTTGGCAACATGTAAGAGATGATGTCTTCGCCCGCCCGCAACCGCCGCGCCGACGCCCTTCGCAGCAGGGCCGCCATCCTTGACGCCGCGACCCGGGTCCTCAACGCCGATCCCGACGCCGGTCTGGAGACGATCGCCGGCGCAGCGGGCGTGACCCGCCCGACCGTCTACGCCCACTTCCCGTCGCGGGAAAGGCTGTTGGAGGCCGTCGTCGGCCGGATCACCGACGAGGCGGTCGCCGCCATGGACGCCGCCGACCTCGACACGGGCTCCGCCGCGGACACCCTGCTGCGCATGCTCGACGCAGGTGCGGAAGTGACCGGCCGCTATCCCGTACTGCTGCGGCTGATCGGCAGCCAACCCGTCGGCGCGGAGGAGGACCGCGAACGGCATACGCCCGTCGCCGACCGCATCGAACGAGTCATCCGGCGCGGCCGTCAGAGCGGGGAGTTCGACGACCGGCTCCCCGTGAACTGGCTGGTCGCGGCGGCCATCAGACTCGGCCACGCCGCGAGCGAGGAACAGGACGCCGGCCGGCTCACCGCCACGGCCGCCCAGAACGCCCTCCGCACCAGCCTGCTCCGCCTGCTCGGCGCGACCGCACGACCGGACAGCTCACCCCCCTCCCGTTCCCGGTGAACTGGGGCGTGCTCCCTGCCAGGCCCGGACTGAGACGACGGTCCACTCGACCGGGGAGCCGCCCATTCCGCCGGTTCCTCACTCCGGGGCCGACCTGGAGCGGGACGGACAAGCCTTCACACTCTGCGGGCGACGATGTCTCTGTATGAGGTGGTCGCACGGATTGTCAGCCCGGCGGGAGCGCGACGACCGGCGCGGCGAGCGCTATGTCGCCGACGACCACCTCATGCACCAGTCGATGACGACCAGCGCCCGCGACAAAGCACAGGTAGCCGCGACCGCTCGGCAGGGCGCGGGCGTCCTCAGCTCGGCCACACCCGCCTCCACCCGCCTCCACCCGCCTGCGGAACATGGTCCGATTCCTCGGCTTCGTCTGCGAGAGCCCCGCCCGGGCGGCGGACCAAGCCCGCGAGGTCCTCTGCACGAAGCCCGACCCCACGCCGAACAACATCGCCAGGGCCACGCTGCGTCCGCATGGGCTGGAGGAGTCCGATGCGTGAGGGTTGACTGGCCTGTCTCATCGATCCAGAATTCTCCCTATTGCAGGAACGGGCTGATGCGGGGGCGCTCCACGCATGCGGATCATCAGCTGGAATCTACTCAACGGCGGCCAGGACAATGGCGATCGGTACCGACTGGGCCGCGCTGTCGATATCATCCGGTCCTGTGAGGCTGACCTTGTCTTCCTCCAGGAAGCCCGCAACTTCGACGCGCAGGACAACCGCCTCCTCAACGACGTGGGACGTCGGTTGCGACTGGCCGGATTCCTCTCCACTGCAGACAGCGGATACCACGTCGCCGCCTTTGTGCGACATGAACTCGGCGCCACATGTGCGCGTTTCGGCCGCCCCGACTTCTTCCATGCCCTGATCAGTATTCGAATCCCTCTCCCTAACGGGGGTGTACTGCACGCCCTGGGTGCACACTGGTGTCCGGACTCTCCAGAAATCCGGCTGGCCGAGGCAGAGCATCTGATAAGGCTGTTGCGCGGCGATGAGCCCGCTTTGGTCGTCGGCGACCTGAACTCGCCGGAACCTCATGCAGATCACACGTCCACGTTCGCGAAGGCGCAGCTCCGGATCCGAACCCGCTATCTGGCGTCGGATGGCAGTGGGAAAGTGGATGCTCGCGCCCTTGAATGTCTGGAATCCGCAGGCCTGGTGGATGTGGGGCGTCTTCGCGGCTCGACCGGCCACACTTTACCGACCCCGCTGCCCCTACCAGGACCTTCCTTTCCCCGGCTGCGACTCGACTACTGCTACGCGACAGAACCCTTGGCAGCGATTGTCACCGACTACCGGGTACTCAAGAACGCCGAAACCGACCAGATATCCGACCACTACCCCATCGTGGTCGACATAGATGTCAGTCGCCTGGACATTGAACACGCCGAGTCGCCATGACAGGTACTGCAGAGCCGTCGCGGCTGGAGAACCGCAGAGTCCGGCGTATGCTGCTCGGCTGCCTCGTCCTTCCCCCGGTCGCCTCGGTGGTGGCATCGGCGGTCGGAGCCCTGAGTCTGTCCGCCAGTCTGGCCGTCATGATCGGCGCTGACCTCACTCTGCTCACCATGCTGCTCGAGATCACGTTGCAGGGCCGGGCCGTGCAGCATTACGAGGTCACAGCCTGCAAGAATGACGACGAGGCCGTGCCGTACCTGATCGCCCATGTCGTCCGTGAGCGGCCCCGGACAGTCGATATGCTGGAATACAGCGCATTCGGCGCTCTTCCGCTACTCGCGAAACTCGGCGAGGAGGGCTGCACTCAGCAAATACGGCTCCTTGTCGCTCACCCGTCTGCCGCGATCAGTGACTACCAGCGGGACTACCGGCTCGCGGAGGGACTCCGCGCGCTTGCGTACCGTATCCCGGCGGACCGCGCTCGGAGCATCGGACTGCAGCTCAAGTGCTATTCGGCAACTGCCTCGTTACGGGGAAGACTGCTTGCCGACGAAGTCCTGGCGGTCGGCTGGTACTCCTACGACGATCGCGGACTCGCCGACCCTGGAGGCCGACCGCTGTCCGGCGCCTCCAACTCACTTGTCATCACCACCGCGAGCAGCTCCGGGGGGCAGCACCTGATACACCTCTACAGGCGCGTGTTCGAGAATCTCTGGCGGGATGCGGCGGAACCCGATCAGGCATGGGAACCGTATCGTGACACGTTGCCGCACCTGCCCAGCGCGGACTGGCTGACCTCGGTGCGGTCTCGTGGATGACCCGGCGTCCGCGACACTCACCCTCGGTCGGTTGGCTCGGTCCGACGCAGAACCTGGCGCGTCGTCAGCGGGCATCCTCATCGGCCAGGGAAGCGAAGCTCAGGTGTTCGCCCTGGACGCTGACAGCGTCTTCCGAGTGAGCCGCCGCGGAAGCGGTCCTGACGACTGGGCGTTCAAGGCCCACGTCACCGCGTGGGATCGTGGAGCTCCTGTACCCCGGCCACACGGACCCGCCAACATAGGCGGCCACTATGGATTGGTGATGGAACGCCTGGAGCCTTCTCACCTGTTGCACAGTATGAGCACGGCCCCATGGTCCGTGATGGCGGCCGGCCGCATCATGGGAACCGTCCACGCGGCAATCCATGACGTGACAGCACCCGCGATGCTGCCTACGGCGCATGAGGTCGTGCTCTCGCACATCGCGTGCCGTCAATTACCGCGGAGCGCCCGGCAAATCCTCGGCGAGCTCATGCGCACCCTGCCCACCGGCAATCGGCTCCTGCACGGTGACTTCAACCCGGCCAATCTCTTGCGACGGCCCGCGAGCGGCGAGTGGCTGGCCGTCGACTGGTCCGGTGCCGTCCGCGGCAACTCCGCCGCCGACGTGGCGATCACACTCGTTACGATCGCATGCGGTGCCATACCCGAGTCGGCCCCTCGATGGGCCTGTGCAGCGGCACCGGCGGGGCGTTGGGCGTTCTCCCGGGCATACCTCAACGCCTATCGGGCCCGCCGCTCCCTCGACCTGAAGGCCGTCAGGCGATGGGCTTCCGTGTGGCGGATACTGCGGGGCGCCACGTTGGACGTGAATAGGGAGGTCACATGCGTCCCACTCCGGAAGGCGCGCGGAGGCACCATGAGCCCGGCGAGACCGGAGCCGGTCGAGTTCCCGCCGACAGCGGAATGCTCCTGCGGTTCGTCCGGCTCGTACCACCCCGGATGGCCCTGGGCCTGGTCAGTCCACGGTTCGGCGATACACGTGGAGCCGCCCTGGCGCGAAAACTGCTAAGTCCACTTCGCCGACGCGACGTGATCATCCCCTTCGGGGCCTGCTCAGGCACACCGTTCAACGCCGGCGGGTCTGCACCGAGTTTCGCCCTGGGCACCAGTGAGCCCCATGTCCAAGCGACGCTTCACGACCTGCTTCAGCCCGGTCACGTGTTCTACGACATTGGAGCCAACGTCGGCTTCCATACAGTCCTCGGGTCCCAACGAGTCGGATCAGAGGGGCGCGTGTATTCCTTCGAACCGCTGCCCGGAAACGTGGAGGCTCTCCGCCACAACGTCCGCATCTCCAGCTCACTCAACGTGTCCGTGATGCCGTGCGCCATCACGGACCGCGTCGGCACGGCCATGCTGGCACCGGCTCGTGAGCCCTTCTGGGCACGCTTGAACTCGCTACCGCCGCCACCCGGGGCCCGCGCTGCGATTCCTGTCCGTTGCTGGTCCATCGACAAACTGGTCCGCTACGGTCAGATCAGGTTGCCGCACGTGGTGAAAATCGATGTCGAGGGTGCGGAACTCAGCGTCCTTCGAGGGATGGCCGACACCCTGGCGGAGGCTCGGCCGGCGATCATCTGCGAGGTTCACGGCACAGGGGAAGAGACGCACGACTTCCTCACGTCGGCGGGCTACACCGTACAGTCGCTTGCTCGTCGGCCCCATTCCCGCTCTCGCTCCCGCCATGACGCCTCGCGTCACGTCCTCGCCCTCACGGCGACTACTGCTTCAGCGCGCTGAACCACGCCCTGCCTCACCTCCCGCTCCCTCACCCCCGCTCCGCCGCGCTCCGTTCCACGCAGAACTCGTTGCCCTCGGGGTCCGCGAGGAGGGCCCAGCCCGTGCCGTCGGCGTTGCGGCGGTCGGCCACCAGGGTGGCGCCGAGGGCGAGGAGGCGGGTGACCTCCTCCTCCCGCGTGCGGTCGGTGGGCTGGAGGTCGAAATGAACACGGTTCTTCACCGTCTTGCCCTCCGGCACGGTGACGAAGAGCAGTCCGGCCCCCTCGATCAGCACTTCCGGGTCGCCCGGCTTGTCGTCGTCGTGGACCGGCTGTCCCAGTACCTCGGCCCAGAACCGGCCGAGGGCGTAGGCGTCGGCGCAGTCGACGGTGGCGTGGTGGATGCGAGATGTCATGCCGGGAATTCTTCGGCGGGCGAGGACGGAAAGCGACAGGTTTTCCCTTCCCGGCCGGGACCGAGCGGCAGCCGGTGGCACTCCCGCCCGCCGTCGGACCAGCTCAGGTGCAGTTCGTGCGCCTCGCACACCTCCACCGTCACCGTCCGCTCCAGCGGGGCCGGTTCCGGTTCTGCGGTGAGACGGGCGAGGGTGACGAAGAGGGTGGGGTCTGCGCCCGCACCCCCGCCCGACGCCTCGCCGGTGCGGCCGGTCACGGCAACGGCCTCGCCGGTGCGGCCGGTCACGGAGGGGAGGCCCGACGGGTCGGTCTCCACGGTGAGTTCGGCACCGATCCCGGTCACCGGCAGCAGCTCAGTCCGTACGCCCTCCGCCGGCGCCCACCCGGTGATCCGTACCGGCGTCCCGGCGGGCGCGCCCGTCACCACGTGCGCCCGTACCTCGGTCGCGCCGGACGCGACCACGAGAGTCGTGACCTCGGCGGTGCCGCCGGCCGCGGTGTGCCGGGAAGCCGCCCACGTCGTCCCGGCGCCGAGCGGAACGATCCCCGTGCGGCCCGGATCCCCTCCCACGATCACGCTGTTGTCGTTCGACGCCGAGGGTGTGGTCACGGTCGAATAGGCGAGGCGGGTGTAGTACGGGTCGTAGCGGACGTCCTCGCTGCCGTGGTTGTGAAGCCGCACCAGCCCGTCCGAACAGGTTGTCTGCAAAAGCCAGTTGGGCGCGGTGAGCGGGGTGACCGCGTCCTCGCGTTCGGCCGGGCCGGGTTCCTCGGTGGCCGTCCACACCTCGTGGTCGGGCGGCAGCAGGAGGCCGAGGAAGCCCTTGCTGGCCCAGTAGGGGGAGGCGGGACCCGAGTACCCCTGCAGGACGCGCTCGTCAGGGCCGTGCCATCCGAGGGTGAGCAGGCCCCGGTCGTCGACCGCGCCGCGCTCCAGGAAGTACCTGAGCGCACCCGAGGCCAGTCGGCGGGTCTCACCCGGGGACAGTGGGGTGTGACCGGTCAGCGCGCCGAGCCAGAGCGGGGCCGTGGTGGCGAAACGGTACGTCAGGGAGCGGCCCTGGTGCATCGGTGCGCCGTCGGCGCCGAAGAGCCGGGCGTAGTCGGCGAGGTGGGCGGACAACCGCGGACCGTGTACAGACAACAGGTCACTGTCGTCCGCCAGCCATGCATGCACCACCGGATACAGATGCATCGCCCAGCCGTTGTAGTAGTCGAACTTCCGGCCGTCACCGTCGGTGTACCAGCCGTCGCCGACATACCACCGTTCGATCCGCTCCAGTCCGCGCTCCACCGCTTTGCGGGACGCCGCCGCCTCGTATCCGACCGACTCCAGGAACCCGCCGACCGTCACCGGGAACAGCTCCCAGTTGCACGGCCAGGCCTCGGCCGTGAGCGCGTCCGCGAGCCAGGCCGCCGCCCGCTGCCGCACCGCGTCGTCCAGCCGGTCCCACAGCGACTCCCGGGTCAGCCGCAGCGCCAGGGCGATGGAGGCGGCTTCCACCAGCGGCTGGCCGCGGTCCTCGATGCGGGGCCACACGCCCGCGGTGCCGGCGGCGAGGCCCTCGGCGTACCGTTCGAGCACCGTCTCGTCGCGGCGGAACGCGGCGAGCAGTAGGGTCCGCGCGTATCCCTCCAGGCCGTCGGACAACCGGCCGGCCCAGCTCACGCGGTCGCCGGGGAAGTGGTAGAGCGCCCGGCTCCGGTCGGCGTAGAGGGCCGCGGCGGCGAGCAGAGCGTCGGCGGCCGACTCCCAGTGCGCCCGGGTGTATCCGGTGTACGGGCTACGGTCGGCGGCGGGCGGAGGCAGGTGCATGGGTGAGTCGGTCCTTCCGGCGGGGGGCGGTCTTCCCGGCGGGGGGCCTGCCGGGAGGGGCGGTCCTGCCGGCAGGGGCCCGTGGCGCTCCGGTTCCGGTCGCGCGCCCCAGGGTCTCGTACGGGGATCATCCGTGGCACGGTCCCGGGGTCGACCGGGCCGGTGGCCTGGCCCCGGGTGCTCACGCCGCGCTCATTGCCGCACCAGCCCCCCGGGTACCAGGTGCTGGTCACGCAGCGCGTCGCGGACCAGGCCCGCGAACACGGTGGCCCCGTGCACGGAGGTGTGGGTGTTGTCCCGCTTCTCGTTGTAGAGGTAGAGCGCCTTGGAGTCCTGCGGGCCGAGAGCCTCCACCAGCGTCTTGGTCTTCGCGGTGAGATCGATCAGCGGTACGTGCCGGGCCGCGGCCACCGCGCGGATCACCGCCGGGTGGTTCACGCCGAGGCCGTTGACCAGCAGCGCGATGTCGTTGTCGAGTGTGCCGTCGGGGCTGAACCAGCGGCGCACGATCGGCGTGACGAGCACCGGCCGGCCACCCTCGGCCCGGACACCCGCCACCAGTGTCTCCAGGTTCGTCCGGTACGTCGTCTCGTCCGTCTGCTTGTCGTTGTGGGCGAGCTGGATCAGGACGAGGTCGCCGGGGCGGATCCTGGGTGCGACGGTGTCCCACAGCAGCGGGTCGGCGAGGTAGCTGACCGTGCTCTCGCCGGAGTCGGCGTGGTTGGCGACCGACAGTCCTCGCCGTAGGTATTCCGGCAGCTGTTGACCCCATCCTGTATACGGTTCACCGGGCTGGTCGCAG
Source organism: Streptomyces sp. bgisy159 (assembly GCF_965341775.1). Classification (GTDB taxonomy): domain Bacteria; phylum Actinomycetota; class Actinomycetes; order Streptomycetales; family Streptomycetaceae; genus Streptomyces. The sequence goes on from NZ_CBDQZH010000010.1 coordinate 133,803, forward strand.
ACCGTGGAGTCGCCGACCAGGAAGATCTGGCGGGCGTGCCGGGCCGGGGTGACCCTGATCGCGGCGAGCGCGGGAGCGGTGCCGGCGAGGGTGAGGTCCAGGCCGGGGCTCCCGGCGGCTCCGGTCGGTTCGCCCTCGGGTGTGCGGACGTCGACGGTGAAGCTGCGGGCGACGCGTCCACCGGCCGACGCGGCGGTCTCCGGGAGCAGGGCGCGTCGGGTCTCACCGGCGATGCTGGTGCTGGAGGCCTCCTCGCCGCCGAGGAGCACCTTCACGTCGTAGGTGCCGGGCGGGACGTCGAAGTGGCAGGCCGTGGCGGTGCAGTTCGCGATGCCGAGAGGCCTGCCGCCCTCACCGGCGTGGGCCGGCACGGCCGTCAGGGCGGTGGTCATGCTCACCGCGGTCAGCACGGCGAGGTTGAATCGTCTCACTTGCCGGCTCCTCCGTCACGGCTACAGTGCCCGGCGGTGGGGACCGTACCGGTTGCCACAAGCGCTTTCCACCCCTTGACCAGATTTCCCCTCACCTCCGACACCCACTCCTCGAAAGCCCTTTCGCGAAATCGATTCAACTGTCACCCTGCACTTGCCTGCCCCGACGGACCGGGCCGCCGTCGGGTGCCGCCACCCGCCCGCCACCGGCGAGCGGGCGGCCGCCGTGCGCGGGAGCGCGGGGCGCCGGAGGACGCCGGCGCCGCCGTCTTCGTACGGCATCGCACTCGTGCCGGCCCGCGCCGCCCCTCGGGCACCGATACTCGCACCCGCACTCCCCACGCACCTCCCCTAAGGAGGAACCCCATGTCCACATCCCCGCACGGACCGTCGTCCCCACCCCCGCCACCGTCCCCCGACGGCTCCCCCGTACCCGGCGCACCGGTCGGCCGCCGTGCCTTCGTCCTCGGCACCGCGGCCACCGCGGGCTCCGCCGCCCTCACCGGACCGCTCGCCACCGCCGCCACCGCCGCCTCCACCGCCTCCTTCGGCTGGCGCGACGACGGTACGAACTACGTCGTCGACACCGGCGCCGACCTCGTCCTCAAGGTCCGCAAGTCCAACGGCGACCTGAGCTCGCTGGTCTACCGCGGCACGGAGTACCAGGGCTACGGCGGCAAGAACTCGCACATCGAATCCGGTCTCGGCACCTCGCAGGTGACGATCCGCCAGTCCGGATCGACCATCCTGGTCTCGGTCGCGTACGGCACGCTGCGCCACTACTACGCGGCGCGCAAGGGCGAGAACAACGTCTACCTGTGGACCCACAAGGCCGACACCTCGGTCTCGGCGACCCGCTTCATCGTCCGCACGCGCCCCGGCATGTTCCTCAACGACGAGCCGGACTCCTACACCTACGCGCCCACCACCATCGAGGCGTCGGACGTGTTCCGCAAGAACGACGGGCAGACCCGCTCCAAGCACTACTCCCGGCTGCGCGTGATGGACTACGACCACATCGGCTGGAGCGCGGGCGGCGTCGGCCTGTGGATCGTCCGCAGCAACCACGAGAAGGCTTCCGGCGGGCCGTTCTACCGCTCGCTGCTGCGCCACCAGAGCGCCGACGGCGGCGGCCTGTACGAGATCCTGTACTACGGCCAGAACCAGACCGAGGCCCAGCGCTTCGGCCTCCAGGGCCCGTACGTGATCGCCTTCACCGACGGTGGCGCCCCCTCCTCGGCACCGTTCCCGGGCACGCTCACGACACCGTGGGCGGACGATCTCGGGATCCCCGGATACGTCGGCGCCACCGGCCGGGGCAGGGTCGCGGGCGTCGGCATCAGCGGGCGGGATCCTGCGTACCCGTACACGGTGGGGCTCGCCAACGCGAACGCGCAGTACTGGGGCCCGGCGCGCACCTCGGACGGCTACTTCTCGGTCGCGGGCGTGCTGCCCGGGACGTACACGCTGACCGTCTACAAGGACGAGTTGGCTGTCCACAGTATGCAGGTGACGGTATCCGCCGGTCGGACGACCGCGCTCCACACCATCGCGCTCTCCCCCGCCGCCGACCCCTCCCACGCGCGGGCGATCTGGCGGATCGGCGACTGGAACGGTACCCCGCGCGGTTTCAAGAACGCCGAGCTGATGACGTACGCGCACCCCTCCGATGTGCGAGCCGCGCCGTGGACCGGGAATGTGGTGATCGGCAGCGGTTCCGAGACCTCCGCCTTCCCGTGCTACCTGTGGAAGGACGTCAACAGCGGCATCGTCGTCCACTTCCGGCTGACCGCCGCCCAGGCCGCCGCCGCGCACACGCTGCGCATCGGGGTGACGACGGCGTACGCCAACGGCCGTCCGCAGATCGTCGTCAACGACACCTGGACGTCCGCCATCCCCTCCCCGCCCACCCAGCCGAACACCAGGTCACTGACCAACGGCTCGTACCGGGGCAACAACCACACGTTCACCTATGACATCCCGGCGTCCGCCTGGCGCACGGACGGTCAGTACAACCAGCTGAGGATCAACGTGGTGAGCGGGTCGGGGCTGACGTCCTACCTCAGCGCGGGGACGGCGATCGACGCGATAGACCTTCTGGACTGAGACCCCGTCCGGACCGCCGGGGCGTCACGAGCCGCGCGTCCACTGCTGGTTGGTCCCTCCGTTGCAGGCATAGGTGATGATCGCGGCGGAGTTGGCGGTGGACGCGCCGCTCACGTCCAGGCACTCCCCGGTGGCGCGGGACCTGACGTTCACGTACCCGCCGGTGGTGGTGAGCGTCCACTGCTGGGCGGTGACCGAGGCGTCGCAGGTCTCCTGGGTGACGTCGGTGGCGTTCTCCTGCACGCACAGCGAGCTGTGACGGGCCATCAGCTGGTAGGAGCCGTCGTCGACGGGCCGGAACCAGAAGCTCTGGTTGCCGCCGCCGTTGCAGTCGTACTGCTTGATCCGGCCCCCGGGCCACTGCGACCGGCTGACGACGTCCGCGCACCGGCCGGAGTGCCGTGCAATCAGCGTCCGGTAGGCGGCGGAGGTGCCGGTGACGGTCCCCGCGGTGGTGTCGACGGTGATCTCCGGGGCCCAGGACATCGAGAGGGAGGTGGCGGACGGGAAGGTCAGGGGCAGCCAGACGTAGCGGGAGTCGTTCACGGTTCCGCCGAAGGAGTTGCCCCAGCGGTCTCCCAGGTAGAGATACGAGGTGGCCGCGGATCCCTGCACCGGCAGAACGTATGCGGTCTGCGATCCGTATGCCGTCGAGTCGCCGACGTCACGCATCGCCGACCAGGGACCGCTGAGGCTGGTGGCGGTGGCGTACCGCTGCTGGTTGGGGTTCCAGCCGGTGGCGCCGGACGTCAGCATGAAGTAGACGCCGCCCCTCTTGAACAGCGCCGGTGCCTCGCGGTGGCCGCCGGGCCACGGGTTGGCGACCAGGCCGGCGACGCCGGTGTAGTCGGCGGTGAGCCGGTAGATGTGCAGGTCGTAGTTCTCGCGGGCGGCGGAGACCATGTAGCCCGCGCCGTCGGTGTCGACGAAGATGGTGATGTCCCGGGACATGTGCTGCCCGAGCGGCCGGAAGCTGCCCCGCCAGGTGTAGTCGCCGTCGACGGTGTCGGAGACGGCGACGGCCGCGCGGGCCTCGCTGTAGTCCGTGCCGTTCTCCTTGTGCATCCACATCACGAACTTGCCGGTGGAGGCGTTGTACATGACCTTGGGCCGCTCGATGTTGGCGGTGGTGAGTTCCGGGCTGCCGGCCCGGGTCAGGACGTGGTTGCGGAACTCCCAGGTGCGCAGGTCGGTCGAGCGGTAGGCGTCGACGTAGCGGAAGGTGTTGTCGGCGTCGCGGTGCTCGCCGAACCAGTAGTAGTAGGCGCCGACCTTCAGGACGCCACCGCCGTGTGCGTGCACGGGACTGCCCGCGGTGTCGGTGAACTGGGTGCCGCTGAGGACGGTCCGGGGTGCGGCCTGGGCGGGTCCGGCGCCGGCGAGGGCACCGGCCAGGGCCAGGCAGAGGGCGGCCAGAACCGCGTACACACGTCTCATGTCACACACGTCCCTTCGCGGCGTCCCCCGCCATGGTGTCCGCGACCGGTATGCCGAAGTCCGGGGTACCGTCCGGGTGCCAGCCGAACCGCTGGATGCGGGTGTGGCGGTTGGGGTCGTCGAGCGGGTCGCCCACGATCTCCTTGTACGGGCGGGCGTGGTAGACGAGGACGTCGGTGCGGCCGTCCTCGGCGACGGTGAAGCAGTTGTGGCCGGGGCCGTACTGCCCGGTGGTGTCGTTGCCGGTGAAGACGGGGGTCGGGGACTTGGCCCAGGCGGCCGGGTCCATCAGGTCGCCGTCGGCGTCGGCGGTCAGCAGGCCGACGCAGTAGTGGTGGTCGGTGGCGGAGGCCGAGTAGGTGAGGAAGATCCGGCCGTTGCGCCGGAGCGCGTACGGGCCCTCGTTCACCTTGTATCCGATGCACTCCCAGTCGTATTCAGGGGTCGACAGCCGGACTTGCGGGCCCTTGAGCGTCCAGGGGTTCGCCATCTCCGACAGCCACAGCGCGGTGTTGTTGTCCATGCCGGGCTCGTGCTGGGCCCAGCACAGGTAGCGGGTTCCGCGGTGGGTGAAGGTGGTGGCGTCCAGGGAGAAGGTCTCCCACGCGGTCTTGACCTGCCCTTTCTCGATCCAGGTGCCCTTGAACGGGTTGGGGTGGGAGTTCTCCAGCACCCAGATCCGGATGCGCCAGACGTCCTCGGCGGGCGCGGCGGCGAAGTAGAGGTACCACTTGCCGTCGATCCGGTGCAGTTCCGGCGCCCAGATGTGCGCGCCCATGTCCCCGGTCGGGTGGGCGCGCCAGATCACCGACTCGGTGGCCGTGGACAGGCCGTTCAGGGTGCGGGAGCGGCGCAGGATGATCCGGTCGTACTCCGGTGCCGTGGCGGTGAAGTAGTAGTGGCCGTCGGTGTGCCGGTGGATGTGCGGGTCGGCGCGGTGGGGGACGAGCGGGTTCAGGTAGGGCGCCGCCTTCCGGTGGTCGGGGGCGGCGCTCGCCTCTGCCGAGGTCACGGCGGCGAGAGCGCCCGCGGCCAGGGCGCCCTTCAGCATCACGCGTCGGGTGGGGGTGTGGGGGAGCTCGGGCAGGTCGTCCTCGCGGCTCATGGGGGGCTGCCTTTCCTTCGTTCGTTCGAGATCACGGACACCATCTGCCATTACGAACGCCGAAAAGGTAAGGGTGCGCCAGGGGGAGGTCAACGGGTCCGACGTGATTGACAGACAGCGCTTTCACCGCACGGGGGACACGGCTGCCCCGGGCGGAGGGAACAGTCGTCGAATTTCTGTTATCGGCCGGTCGCCCGCGCGTCTCCCAGGGCGTGCACAGCCTCACCCAGAAGACAGCGGCGGCCGTCGGCGCGCTGGCCACGGCCGTCGGCCTCACCCTCACCGCTCCCCCGGCGTGGGCGGCGGGCCCCCGTGACGTCACCGAAGACGTGCTCGCGGGCCGCGACGTCACCCTCACCGGCGACACGGTCGTCAGCCTGCCACCCGGGACGACGACGTACGCAGGGGTGTTCCGCGGCGAGGGCACGCTCACCGTGCGCGGCACCGGCGCCCTGGTCCTCCTCAAGGACAGTGACTTCACCCTGCCGCCGTCACGGCGGCACCAGAGCGTGCGGATCCGCGGCGGCAACCACCCGTACGTCACCACGACCGCCCCCGACCCGCCCGCCGTCATCGTCGAGCGCGGCGCGACGCTCCAGTACGGCGACGGCGGTACGACCGGGCTGATCGGCCACTTCCCTTACGACACCCCCGCGTTCCACCTCAACCAGGACAACATCCGCGTCGACGGCACCCTGCGGCTGGCCCTGAAGAGCGCCTACAACCTGGGGACCATCACCGGCTCCGGGCTGATCACCCAGCCGCGGTTCCTCTGGGGCACCTGGGACCTGTCCGGGGCCCACCCCTTCACCGGAGTGATCGACAACGGCACGCAGGTCAACGCGGGGCGGCCGGAGTTCGCGACCTCGCTGCCCGGCGTGCGCAAGGTCCTCAACCAGGGCACCTGGACCGTGGACACCCCGCTCGGCCAGACCGTCACCATGGGTATGGACTTCTACCAGCGCGAGTACGGCAGCGACATCAACATCCAGTCGCGGCCCGGCGGGAAGGTGATCCTCACCGGCCAGTACAGCTGGTCGGACCGGGGCGGCGACACCGACCCCTCGCTCAGCGACCCGGCCCTGAACTGGACGCCCGCGCCCAAGCACGTCAACAAGCGCGGCATCAACATCAAGGGTGCTGACGTCCACTGGGGCGACGGCTCCACACACCGCATCTTCATGCCGGGCACGGCGGAGACCGTATACATAAACCTGCTGGCCGCCCGCACACGCTCGAAGCTGACCTTGGACTACGACGGACCGGTGACCCTGGGCGCCCCCATCGGCGGGGGCGTCTTCCACGACACGCTCTCCGCTCCCGGCGCCGGGGACGTCCTGATCGCCGGTACGCCCGGCAACGACGTGACGTTCGCCGCCGCCCAGTACTACGACGGCTCCACGACCGTGGAGAAGGGCGCGGTGCTGCGGCTCGGCTCCGAACGGGGCGACGGCTCGCTGCTGATGGGCACCGACCGCCGCCGCGTGGTGAACAACGGCACCCTGGTGGCGCAGAACCGTTCCACACCCGCGACGCTGTCCCGGGTCGGCGGCTCCGGGTCGTTCGTGCAATCCGGAACGGCGACGACGACGCTGTCCGGCGCGGCGGTGACGTACACCGGCACGACGACGGTCGAGAAGGGGACTCTGGCTCTGCGCGACGGCGCCACGCTCGCCAACACCAGGGCGATCGAGCTCACTTCGCCCGGCGCGCGACTGGACACCGGCGGTAGGGCACTACGGGTCACCAGCTCGCTCAGCGGAGTGGGCAGCGTACTGGGCGGGGTGGCCAACGAGGGTGTGGTGAACGGCGGGTTGACGGTGACCGGTGACTACACGCAAACCGCCAGCGGTCAACTGCGGTTCAGCGGAGTGCCGTTGCGGGTGCGGGGCAAGGCACGGCTGGCCGGGGGGCTCGACCTGCCGGCGGCCGCCCCCGCCGCTACCACCGCGTCCGCCGGCAGTACCGCGTCCTCCGGCAGTACCGCGTCCGCCCACGGCTCCGCTTCCACCTCCGCGACCTCGCCCACCGCCCGTCCCCCGGTCACCGTCCTCGACCATGCCGGCACCGCCGCCACCACCGGCACCTTCGACGGACTGCCCGAGGGGGCGGAGGTGCGGCTCGCCGGCGCCGTGTACCGGATCAGCTACCGGGGCGGCGACGGCAACGACGTGGTACTGACCGCCGTCACCGACACCCCCACCGGCCTCCGGCACGGGCCCGGCTCCGCGGGCGCGGGCTTCCCGGCGACACAGGGGGCGGGCTCGGCCGGGAGCGAGCAATTCGGATGGTGGCCGTACGTCCTGGCGCTCGGCATGCTGGGCGGACTGGTCGTCCCGGCGACCCTGCGGACCAGCGGCAACGGCCGACGACGGCCGGGGCGGAGCGGCACCCGGCCTGCGCGTCGTGACGGGCGGGGGCACGGGCGGGGGCGGGCCGAGGGCTGAGCCGATCGGTCTCGGGGGTGAGGGCAGGCGTGGCGTCGCGAGGGAGTCCGACCGTGGAGGGGCCGCCAGTGGCCGCGGGACCTCAGCTCCCCGTCGGCTAACGTCGTCGCATGACCAGCCGCATTCCCGTCCGCCCCTCCCTCGCCGAGGCGATCGGCGCCGGGGCCGTTGTACTCGACGGCGGTATGTCGAACCAGCTGGAAGCCGCCGGGCACGACCTGAGCGACGAGCTGTGGTCGGCACGGTTGCTCGCGGACACGCCGGAGGCGATCACCGAGGCACATCTCGCCTACTTCCTGGCGGGGGCGAGCGTGGCGACCACCGCCAGCTACCAGGCGACCTTCGAGGGCTTCGCGCGGCGCGGGACCGGCCGTGCGGAGGCCGCCGGGCTGCTGCGCCGCAGCGTGGAGCTGGCGAGGGCGGCGGCCGGGCAGGCGTACGCCCGCGGCGTGACGCGCCCGCTGTGGGTCGCAGCGTCGGCCGGGCCGTACGGTGCGATGCTCGCGGACGGCTCCGAGTACCGGGGCCGGTACGGGCTGAGCGTGGCCGAACTGGAGGGGTTCCATCGCCCCCGGCTGGAGGTGCTGGCCGCCGCCGGGCCGGACGTGCTGGCGCTGGAGACGGTGCCGGACGTGGAGGAGGCGCGAGCACTGCTGCGGGCGGTCCGTGGACTGAATACACCCGCCTGGCTTTCGTATACCGTCGACGGTCGCCGGACTCGGGCCGGTCAGCCGCTCGAGGAAGCGTTCGCGCCGGCCGCCGACGCCGACGAGGTGATCGCGGTCGGGGTGAACTGCTGCGCCCCACAGGACGTGGACGCGGCTGTGGCGGCCGCCCGGCGAGTGACCGGGAAGCCCGTGGTGGTCTACCCCAACAGCGGCGAGGGCTGGGACGCCCGGGCCCGCGCCTGGACAGGCCGCGCCACCTTCTCCCCGGAGCAGGTGCGCGGCTGGGAACAGGCCGGAGCCCGGCTGATCGGGGGCTGCTGCCGGGTGGGGCCCGAGGCGGTCGCCGCCATCGCCCGGGGCCTGCGGCCCGCCCGCAGGGACTGACGGCCCACCGAGGGTCATCGCCTCGTGTCGGGGCCCCTTGCGAGCGCGGCTGCCTCTGCCTCTGCCTCTGCCTCTGCCTCTGCCTCTGCCTCTGCCTCTGCCTCTGCCTCTGCCTCTGCCTCTGCCTCTGCCTCTGCCTCTGCCAGGATCGATCCCTGCCGAGCGAGCGCTGTCGCTTCGGGCCCGCTGACCCGTCAGCGGCGCCGGGTCCCGGTGGCCCGGCGCAGTCGGCGCACCGCGGCCCGCAGTTCCAGGGAACGCATGGCGCCCCCGGGTTCGGTGGGGGCCGCGTCGGGTGGGGCGATTCCCTCGATCTCTGCCACGGCAGCCTCCGACGCCGTCGCCTCCGCCGCCGGGACGGCGTCCGTCGGTGACGGGGCGACCGTCGCCGGGTCGCCACTGCCGGTGCCGGGTGGCGTCGTCGGCGACTCGGCGGCGGTCCACAGGCTCAGTTCGGCATCTCGCAGACCGTATGCGGTATACGGTCTGCGACAGGTGGTATACCGCTCGCCGTCGCCCGCGTACCGCCCACCTTCTCCGTCCCCGCTGCGATCCGGACCACCGAGGCCGGCCCCACCGAGCTCGGCTCCAGCGAGGTCGACTCCATCACGCTGGGTGACATCGCGGTAGGCTCCACCGCCGTCGGTGGCATCGTGGCCGGCCTTACCGAGTCCGGTTCCCTCACGACCGTCCCCACCGAGGCCGACCGCACGAAGGCCACCCTCACCCAAGCCGCCCCCGACGAGGCCGATCTCCTCAGAGCCTGTCTTCTCAAGTCCGGCTCCGTCGAGGTCGGGCCCACCGAGACCGGCCGCATCCCCGAACACCCGCACCGGATGCCGGGCGTCCCACGCCTCCCACCCCGGATCTCCGGTCTCCGCGAACCGCACCCACGCCCCGTGCATCGCCTCCGCCAGCTCCTGCGGTGCGCCCCGGCCCGCGAGCTTCGTGGACTCGGGGACCTCGCCGGTGTCGAAGACGAAACCGAGTTCGAGGGCGTGGCAGGCGCCGAGGCCGGGGAGCAGGGACGGCCAGGCGAATTCGTAGAGCCACGAGCTGCCGGGCCGGGCGTCGGCCAGCCGTCGCAGCGGTCGGCGCAGGAGGTGGTCGGTGACCATCTGCCCGATGATCTCGGCTGTGCCGGCACGCGGCTGCAGCGCACGGTAGCCGCGCGGCACCTCGTGCCCGCAGTGGCAGCGGGCCATGGCACCGGCCACGGCGACCGGGCCGAGCCGGTCGACGCGTTCCAGCAGTCCGCCGGGGACCAGCCAGAGCCGGTACTCATCGCGGGTCCAGCCCATCAGCAACTCGGTGTCACGTGCCACGGCCCCCTCGATCAGTGCCTCCAGCGGGTTGCGCGGGACGAGGTCGCCGTCGACGACGATGCCGAAGGCGGGGCCGCCCAGGACGGGGCTGCTGAGTCTGCCGACCTCGGTCTGGGCGCGCAGCAGCAACGCGCGGTCGACGGCGGCGAACGCCTCGGCGGTGGCGGGCACCTTCAGCCGGGCGGCCATCCGGCGGACCATGCGGCGCACCTTGTCCCGTTCGGAGGCTTCGGGCGGACCGCTCTGCAGTACGGCCCGGCGGAACAGGCCCTGGGCCGGGGGCGCCGCGATCAGGGCGCCGATACTGATGGCGCCCGCGGACTGCCCGGCGAGGGTGACGCGGTCGGGGTCGCCGCCGAAGGCCGCGATCGACCGGTGGACCCATTCCAGGGCGGCGAGCTGGTCGCGCAGGCCGGAGTTGGGCGGGGCGTCCGGGAAAAGGCCGTAGCCCTCGACGCCCAGCCGGTAGTTGACCGAGACGCACACCACGCCGTCCCGGGCGAAGGCGTGGCCGTCGTAGACCGGGACGGCCGAGGATCCCCTGGTCAGGGCGCCGCCGTGGAGCCACACCAGGACCGGGAGCCGGGCAGCGGGCCCCGGCTCCGGGGTCCACACGTTGAGGTTGAGACATCCGTCGCCCGGCACCACCGGGTCGGAGAGGTACTTGTCGAAGGCCTCGGAGTACGGCGGTTTGGGCGCCGTGGGGCCGAAGGAGCCGGCGTCGCGCACGCCGTCCCAGGGGTCGGGCGGCACCGGCGGCCGGAACCGGCGCGGACCGAACGGGGGTGCCGCGTAGGGAATCCCCCTGAAGACCGCGACGCCGCGCTCGTACCGGCCGCGCACGGCCCCGTACGGGGTGTCTACCACGGGGGCCGCGCCCGGGTTCACACCCGGGACTGCCGCAGGTCCCCCGGGGTGGTCCGTCTGGTCCGCCGTCATGCGCCCACCAGCCCTTCACCGCGCTCGTGCACCGCGTATACCCACAGCACCACATCCGCAGCCGGTATTCCGGCCCGCCGGCTCGGCACGAGGCCGTTCGGCGTACAGCGGCTCCTTCAGATGCGTCGGCCGTCACCTCCCGTGCGTCGGTGTGGGCACGACACCGCATGCCGCATGCCGCATGCCGTCTTTCGCATTCAGCATGCCGTTCGCCGTATGTCGTATGTCGTATGCCGAATCCCGACCACCCGCATAAGACATCTCGCACGCCCCCGCGACCCCCGCAGCCCCGCAGCCCCGCAGCCCCGCAGCGACCGGCGCTTCCCGCCACCACCGAGCTACTTTAGAATGCGCTTTCTCCCCAAGACGGTTCCCGTCACCCCCGCGTCAGGAGGGTCATGCCCCACCCCCAGCCTCCGAGGGCCGTGTTCGCGATGGATCCGGTGCACCTGCCCCTGCTCTTCCCCGCGCCTTTGATGGCCCGGTTGCGGCAGGCGTCCGCCATCGACCCGGAGCTCGTCGTACGGGACTTCGCCGCCCCGGCGGTGGCCGGCGCGCTGGCCGACGCGGACGTCCTGATCACCGGCTGGGGCTGCCCCCCACTGGACGCGGGCGTCCTCGCAGCGGCGCCCCGGCTGCGCACCGTGCTCCACGCGGCGGGCTCGGTCCGCTCGCTCGTCGGGGAGGCCCTGTGGCAGCGCGGTGTCGCCGTCTCCAGCGCGGTCACCGGCAACGCGCTGCCGGTCGCCGAGTACACCCTCGCCATGATCCTGCTCGCCGGGAAGGACGTCTTCACGCACCGCGAGCGCTTCCGCGCCACGCACGCCTGCCCGACCCCCGCCGACACCGCCGCGACCGGCAACGTCGGCCGCCGCGTCGGGGTCGTCGGCGCGTCCCGCGTGGGCCGTCGGCTGCTCGAACTGCTGCGCCCGTTCGACTTCACGGTTCTCCTGCACGACCCGTACGTGACCCCCGCCGAGGCCGTCGGGCTGGGCGCCGAGGCGGTGTCGCTGGAGGAGTTGCTGCGACGGAGCGACATCGTGAGCCTGCACGCCCCCGACATCCCCGAGACGTACCGCATGCTCGACGCCGGGCGGCTCGCCCTCATCCGGGACGGCGGCGTGCTGATCAACACCTCGCGCGGCGCCCTGATCGACCCCGACGCGCTCACCGCCGAGCTGGTCTCGGGGCGGCTGCGCGCCGTGCTGGACGTCACCGAGCCCGAGCCGCTGCCCGCCGACTCCCCGCTCTACGCACTGCCCAACGTCTTCCTCACCCCCCACATCGCGGGTTCACTCGGCAACGAGCTGGAGCGTCTCGGCAGGATCGTCGTCGAGGAGGCCGAGCGGCTGGCCGCGGGCGCTCCGCTGGCCCATCAGGTGCGCCTCGCGGACCTGGCCCGGATGGCGTGACGGCGCGCCCCGCCCCCCTCGCACCGCCCTGCCCACCGCGGCCCGCGCCCCGAATCCGGCACCGCGCCCCCACCCCCCTGCCCACGCCTCCCCACCAGGGGACGGCAGTTCCCGGCCTCAAGGTCCGGCAAGGGCGGGTGTCTTCCCGCCGCGCTGACACCGCCTTAGGATAGCAAGCGCTTTCTGTCGACCGGCGACATGCGCCCGGTCGCGACATCAGCGCTGGTCGAGCTTTCGCTGGCCCTCGGGCGGGCCGGAGAGGTGGTTCCCGATGGGCCGCACGGGGAGTACGAGCACGACGGCCGGACCCACGCTGGCGGTCGTCGCCCGCGAGGCCGGCGTGTCCGTACCCACCGCGTCCAAAGTCGTCAATGGCCGTGAGGACGTGGCCCCGGAGACCCGGCGCCGGGTCACGGAGGCGCTGGAGCGGCTGGGTTACGTCCGCAGGCCGCGGTTCGACGCGTCGAAGCCGCCCCGGCTGGTCGACCTGGTCGTGCACTCACTGGAGAGTTCCTGGTCAGGAGCGGTGCTGCACGGCGTGGAGGCCGCCGCGCACGACGCCGGACTGGACGTGGTGGTCTCCGCCGGCCTCGCCCGCACCAAGGGCGACCGGCCGCGGCGCGGCTGGCTGGACAAGCTCACCACGCGCGGCTCGGCCGGGGTTCTGTTCAACCTGGCCGAACTGTCGGAGTCGCAGTACGCGTGGCTGGCACAGCACCGCATCCCGTTCGTGATGATCGACCCCGCGGCGGAGCCGCCGTCCGGCGTGGTGTCGGTGGGCGCGGCCAACTGGCAGGGCGGAGTGACCGCGACCGAGCACCTGATCGGCCTCGGCCACGAGCGGATAGCGGTGATCGCCGGGCTGCGCCGGCGTATGTGCAGTGGTGCCCGAGTGGCCGGCTACCGTTCCGCGCTCGCCTCGGCGGGTCTGCCTCTGCGGCCCGAGTACGTCCGCTACGGCGCGTTCGAGGAGGCGGTGGCCCGCCGCCGCATGCGTGAACTGCTCGACCTGCCCGACCCGCCGACGGCGGTGTTCGTCTGCTCGGACCGGATGGCCCTCGGAGTGTACGGGGCGGTGGCGGAGCGGGGGTTGAGCGTGCCCGGCGACATCAGCGTGGTCGGTTTCGACGACCTTCCCGAGTCCCGTTGGGCGGGTCCACCGCTGACCACCGTCCGGCAGCCGCTGGCCGAGATGGCGGCCACGGCGCTGCGGCTGCTGGTGCGCATGATGGACGGCGAACACCCCGAGGGAACCCGTACCGAACTCTCGACCCGCCTGGTCCAACGCGCGAGCACGGCGCCGCCGGAGGGCAGCTGAACCTCCGGGCGGGCACGGCGCCCCCGAGAGGATTCGCCGAACCCCCAAGAGCACGGTCCCGCCGAAGATCCGCCGACCCCCGGCGGGCCGGCGGCGCCCTCAGTTCGCGTGCGGTCGGCCGTCTCGGACCCACGTCACCACGACCAGGGCCGCGGTGACGTACATCAGGACGCTGAAGGTGGCCACGGAGTCGACGTACTGCTCATAGCCGTGTGCCCGCAACTGGAGCGCCAGGGAACCGAGTACGGTCCCCAGCGCCGTGGTCGCGGCTGCCATGGCGACGAACGGGCCCTTCGTCATGGGTACTTCCTCCAAGCCATCAGACGATCGATCACCATCGAGCCTACTCCGCGGATGAGTTCAGGGCCTCGACCAGGACTCGGGCGGTATCGGCGATCAGGGCGTTGTCGCGGGGAGCGGTGGGGCGTGCGGTCGACGCGCGCCCGGGGGCACGGGCGCGCGTCGCCGCCGCTCAGTTCCGGTACCGGTAGAGAATCCGGCCGCGGGTCAGGTCGTAGGGGCTGAGCTCCACGAGGACGCGGTCGTACGGGAGGATCCTGATGCGGTTCTTGCGGATCTTCCCGCTGATGTGTGCGAGCACGTGGTGCCCGTTCTCCAATTCCACCGTGAAAGTGGCGTTGCGCAGGCATTCGAGGACGGTGCCCTCGACTTCCAGGCCGCTTGCGGTTCTGGCCAAGGTCTCTCGCTTCTCGATTCTGTGTGTCGGGCGGGGTCGGTGGGTCCTGTGGGTCCTGTGGGTCGTGGGCGGGGCGATGGGTCGTGTGAGGTCAGGGTCGTGGGGGAGTGTGCGGACGGGGGGTCATCGGCGTACCAGTTCCTGGTAACCGCCCGTTCGCCGGGCGCCGGCGCTCTCGACCAGCGCGGACGCCGGCGTGTTGGACGCGTCCACCTCGGCCCAGGCCGAGTCGCGCCCGGCGCGGTGCAGCTCGCCCAGGGCGTGGGCCAGCAGCGCGCGCCCGATGCCGTGCCGGCGGTGACCGGCCTCGACGGCGAGCAGCCCGATCCGCGCCCGGCGGGGCACCGGCGCGACCCGCACCAGTCCGACGTACGCGCCGTCGCGCACCGCCACCGCGTACTTCGACGGGTCGACCGGAACGGGCACGGCCGGCTGGGGCAGTACCTCGGCCGGCATGGTACGCCAGCCGACGGTGGCTTCGATCTCTTCACGGAGCGCGCGGTCCAGCGCGCGCAGCGGGCTCTCGTCGGCCTCGCCGGCGGGCAGGACCGTCACTCCGGCGGGGAGTCGAAGGGCGCCGAGCCCGGTTTCGCCGGGGTCGGTGGGCAGGACGTACTCCGACTCGCGGCGTCCGACGGCGAAGCCGAGCCGTTCCCAGTGATCTCGGGACTCGTCGTCGGCCTCGCCGACCAGGGTGTGCAGCGGCTCGGGGAGGTCCGTGAGCATCGCGGCGGCGATCCGGTCGAAGGCCGCGTCCTGCCATGCGTCGATGCTGATGAACCGCCGTCCGTCGGGCCGGTGCGAGACATCGCCCCGGCCGACGATCCGGTCGTCGGCCACGGCCTGCCACTCGGTCTGCGTGACCCGCGTGATCATCACGGTGTTCATGGGTGTTCGCCTCTCAGGAGTGCCTTGTCACACAGGCGCTCCCGACGACACCCAGGTCAGTCGAACACCGTGACGGAGAGAGGGAGCACCCATCTCGATACAGCGTTCACGGGTCTCACCTCCTCCGGCGAAGTCACGGTCCCTCGCAACGTACCAGCCGGCCGGTCGGTCCGCCCAACCCTTTTCCCGGCAGCGAGTGCGGCCGCGGTCCTCCTGCGCAGCGCCGCGGCTGCCGTGTTTTCCCTCGCCCCCCTCATCGGCAACGGTGCCGGACCGGGCCCCGGATGCGCCGGCCGGCTCCCGGGTCACCGCCCCCCGCGGCCGGTACGCCCGGAGGCTGCCGCCGCCCAGTCGATCCCCCCTCGCAGGTGGGCGAGGAACAGCGCGTCCTCGTAGGCTTCCGGGGCGTGTCCGAGCGCGGTGTAGAACACCCGGCCGGCGCCCTGGTCACGGCACCAGGCGAGCGGGTGGTCAGGCCCCATCCCCCCGCCCTCGTACGACGTCTCGTCCGCCCTCAGCAGCACCCGGACCACCGGACGCGGGTTGCCGCGGAAGTCGTACCACTCGTCGGTGAGGTCCCAGACGGCGGGCAGCCCCCGGGTGGCGGGGTGGTCGTGGTCCTCGACGACCGCCTTGCCCGGCTGGTGGTCGGGGTGCCGTTCGAACCAGGTCCCGAGCAACTCCCCGTAGTACGGCCACCCGTACTCGGTGCAGGCCGCGGCGTGCACCCCCACGAACGCCCCGCCCGCCTCCACGTACGCGGCGAGCCGCTCCCGCCCCGCCGGGGTCAGCACCTCGCCGCTCGTGGACAGGAAGACCACGGCCGCGTACCGGTCCAGCGGTCCTTCCAGCGCCGCCGGTTCCTCGCTGTGGTCGACGTCGTACTCCCCCAGCGCCCGCAGGGCGGCGACGCCGGCCGGGATGGAGTCATGACGGTAGTCGGTGGTGCGGGTGTACACGAGCAGTCGCGCGGTCATGCTCCGACCCTACGGCCGCGCCCGCTCCCGTCCGGCGTTCCGCTCGGGGCGAGGGTTCCGGCTGCCGGACCGCCGTCCCGCCCGGTCAGCCGCCCGTGTTGACGTCGTTGTCGGGGGCTGCGTCCCCCACGGGCGGGAGGTCTCCGCGTTCCACCGGCTCGCCGCCGCTCGCCGGGGCGGGCGGGAGGAGGGCGTCGAGTTCCTCGGCGGTGGGGCGGTGGAGGCGGGTGGCGGCGGTGCGCAGGACGGCGCGGGGGACGTTCTCGCCGGTGACGCGGACGACGTGGCCCTGACGGGGGACGAGGTAGCCCGTGGCCTTCCCGGTGCCCCGGACCCAGGCGTCGCCGTCGCGGGTGCAGGGCGTGCTGGCCGCGGAGTCGTCGGTGGCGGGCCAGATGGGGCAGTTCTCGGCGGTCAGGGTGCCCCGGTCGACGTAGAGGTGGAGCTGGGCGCCGGTGCCGGGCGAGACGTAGGTCGCGGAGAAGCCGTCCCCGCCGTAGACGCCGACGGACTGCCGGGCGAGGGTGTAGCCGGGTGCCTCGGTGGTGTAGACGTGCTCCGGCGCTATGCCCAACGCTTGTGCTCGGGACGCGAGTTCGGCCGGGTCTGCGGGTGCCGGGGCGCCGGTTCCGGTCGGGGTGGCGGTTCCCGTCGGGGCGCCGGTTCCGGCCGGGGCGGCGGACGGGGAGCCCGGCTCCTCGGTGCCGCAGCCGGCGGTCAGGAGGGCGACCAGGAGGAGGGCCGGCAGGGCGCGTACGGAACGGATCATGCGGCCATCCTGACGCACCGGGGTTCCACGAGGGCGGCCCGGGTGTGGCTCCGCCGACGTGTCCGATTCGTTCAAGACCGGCAGGGCGGGAGCAGCCTACGGTCGGCGTATGGGTTCACATACGGGTTCACATACAGGTGCGTCTACGGGTTCACGTACGACTTCGCGCGCGGCCGCGCGGACCACCTCACGGGTGACTCCGCGGTGCGACGCCGTCGGACTCGTCGTCTCCGACATGGCCGCCGCTGTCGCCTTCTACCGCCGGCTCGGACTCGCCTTCCCCGAGGGGGCCGAGGAGGGGCCGCACGCGGAGGCCGGCCTGGGCGGCGGGATGCGGCTGCTGCTGGACACCGAGGCGGGTGTGCGGTCCTTCCACCCGGACTGGCGTGCGCCGTCCGGGAGCGGACGGGCCTCGCTCGCGTTCCTCTGTGCCGGTCCGGAGGAGGTCGACCGGGTGTACGAGGAGCTGGTGGGCGCCGGGTACCACGGTGAGCTGGGGCCCTGGGACGCCGTGTGGGGGCAGCGGTACGCCGTCGTGCACGACCCGGACGGCAACGGGGTGGATCTGTTCGCGCCGCTGGGACGCCACGGGGATCCGTCAGCAGGGCTCTAGGACCCTCGCAGCAGGTCCTTGGGGGTGCGGCCCGTCAGCTCCCGCACGTCGCGGGCGAGGTGGGCCTGGTCCGCGTAACCGGACCGGATCGCCGTCGTCGCGAGGGGTACGCCGTCGCGGGCCAGCGCCACGGCGCGCTGAAGGCGCAGGACGCGGGCCAGGGTCTTCGGGCCGTAGCCGAACGCGTGCCGCGAGCGCCGGTGCAGCTGGCGCGCGCTGAGGCCGAGTTCGTCGGCGAGCGCGCCGACCGGGCGGCCCTCGGCGAGCGCGGTGACCAGCCTGCGCAGGGCCGGTTCGGGCGGGGCCGCGTACGCGAGGGCGATCTCCTCAAGGGCCCGGGCGGGGCAGGGGGCCGCCTCGACCCCGGCGGTCAGCCGGCGTACCCGGGCGGCCGGCCAGAGGTCGGCCAGGTCCACGCGGCGGTCGAGCAGTTCGTGGGCCGGGACGCCCAGGAGGTCCGGTGCCGTGCCGGGGAAGAGGCGGACGCCGGACCAGGGGGTGGGCGGGCCGCCGGGCGTGTGGGCGTGGGTGTCGGGGCCGGCGACCAGGAGGCGGCCCTCGTGCCACAGCAGGTCCATGCAGCCGTCGGGCAGCACCGGCCGGGGGGCGGCCGCCGAGGGCTCGTTGCTCCAGAGGACCGCACCGGGAAGTCGGGAGGGGCGCTCCTGGTACACACGGACAGGCTAGGGCCCTTCCGGCGGGTCCGCCCGGGCCGGCCGTACAGCGGGGCCGCCCGCCCGGCCGTACGGCGGGGCCGATCGGGCCCGGGTCGTACGGGGGCCCGTCCCGCGCCGCTACACGGCCACCAGGCGGCCCCGGTACTCCTGCGGGCTCACCCCGTGGACCCGCTTGAACGCGGCGGACAGCGCGAAGGCGCTGCCGTACCCGACCTGCCGGGCGATCGCCCCGATGGTGTCCTCGGTGTCGCGCAGGCGGTCGGCGGCCAGGGCCAGGCGCCATCCGGTGAGGTGGGTCATCGGGGGTTCGCCGACCAGGTCGGTGAAGCGGCGGCCCAGGGCGGCCCGCGACACGCCCGCCTCGGCCGCCAGCGCCGCCACCGTCCACGGGCGGGCCGGGTCGTCCTGGAGGAGACGCAGGACCCGTCCCACCACGGGGTCGCCGAGCGCCCGGTACCAGGCCGGTGCCGCCCCCTCCGGGCGGGCGAACCAGGCCCGCAGCGCGGAGATGACCAGCAGGTCCAGCATCCGGTCCAGGACGACCTCCTGGCCGGGTTCCTCTCGGACGATCTCCTCCGCGAGCAGCGGCGTCAGCGGGGAGGGCCACCGGTCGGCGGGCAGGTGGAGCAACGGCGGCAGCGCGGCCAGCAGCCGGCGGCTGATCTCGCCCGCCATCTGGTAGGTGCCGATCAGGACGACCGTCTCCCCGTCCAGCCGGTTGCCCCACGTGCGCACGCCCAGGTCCATGGACCCGTTCAGCGAGCGCCCGTCGGGGTAGGTGCACCGGCCGCCGGGCAGGATCACGGCCTGCGGGGCGGTTCCGGGATCGTCGGCGCACGCGTAGGCGTCGGGCCCGCGCGCTATGGCGAGGTCGCCCGCCGCCAGCCGTACCCGCTCCCCCGCGTCCGGCAGGATCCACGCGTCGCCACGCACCACGAGCATCACCGTCAGCGGGGCCCGGTCCTCGACCCGTACGCTCCAGGGCGGGTCGAAACATGCGCGGATCATGAAGGCGCCCCTGGCGCGCGGCCCGTCCAGCAGCCCGGCGAGTACGTCCATGGCGTCAGCGTATGCGCGCGCTCGTGCGGTGGAAGCACGCGCGGGCGGCCGAGCGGCGCGGGCCACGGCCTTCGTACGGGCCACGGCGGTGGCTGGGGCGGTGGACCCGCGGCCCGCACTGCCCCCGCGGGGGCGGGGGACCCGCGGCCCGCACGCCCCGCGGCCCGCACGGCCCCAGGCGGGCCGGCCGGGACTTGCGGACGGGCGCGCCCCGGCGCCGCTACTTCTCCCTCGGCGTGCCGCCGTCCCC
Source organism: Streptomyces sp. bgisy159 (assembly GCF_965341775.1). GTDB lineage: Bacteria > Actinomycetota > Actinomycetes > Streptomycetales > Streptomycetaceae > Streptomyces. The sequence continues at coordinate 153,305 of NZ_CBDQZH010000010.1, forward strand.
GGGACCCCCCTTGTGGGCCGTACGCGCCGTCGTGCGCAGGCGGCCCGTGACGTCCTCGGGTGGGAGGAAGCGGGACCAGCGCTCGGGGAACTCGGACGGCATGTCGGGGTCGTCCGGGTCCTCGTGGGCGCGGGCGGCGGCGATGCGGGCGACGTACTCGGCGGCCTCCTCCTCCCGCAGCCGCTCGTTGGCCGCGCGGGCGGCGGCGGTCGCGGCGGCCGGCCACACACGGTCGATCGCGGCGTTGACGGCGGCCCCGACCAGCACGGCGAAGGCGGACACGCCGATCCACAGCAGGACGGCGACGGCGGCGGCGAGCGAGCCGTAGATCGTGGCCCCCTCGATGGTGCTCTGCAGGTAGAGGCGGAGCAGGAAGCTGCCGAGCACCCACATGCCGAGGGCGACCAGCGCGCCCGGGACGTCCTCGATCCACGGGGAGCGCACCGGCACGGAGACGTGGTACAGGGTCGTGAGGAAGACGACCGACAGGACGAGGACCACCGGCCAGTAGAGCACCTGCACGAGGGTCGCCGACCCCGGCACGAGCCGCACGACGGCGTCCGGCCCGGCCACCATCAGCGGCAGCGCGACCGAGCCGATCAGCAGCGCGGCGATGAACAGCAGGAAGGCGACCAGCCGGGTCTTGACGATGCCCCGGACGCCGTCCAGGCCGTACATGACGGTGATCGTGTCGATGAAGACGTTGACCGCGCGTGAACCCGACCACAGGGCGAACAGGAACCCTATGGAGATGACGTCGGGCCGGCCGCCCTTCATCACGTCGTCGAGGATCGGCTGGGCGATCTGCTGGACGCCCTTGTCGGACAGGACCGTGCGGGAGGCCTCCAGCAGGTTGGTCTCCAGGCTGGTGATGGTGTCGGTGCCGGTCCAGTCGTCGACGTAGCCGAGGAGTCCGATGAGGCTGAGCAGCAGCGGCGGCACGGACAGCAGCGTGAAGAAGGCCGCCTCGGCGGCGAGGCCGAGGATGCGGTACTCGATGCAGGAGTTGACCGTGTCCTTCAGGAGCAGCCAGGCGGTCCGTCGCTTGGAGACGTTCCGGTAGAGGGCACGCGCCCGGTGCAGACGCCCCGCGGCGGCTCCGGGTTGCTCGGGTGACTGACTTGCTGGCTGCACGTCCTAAAGGTATCCGCCGTACGAGGGTGCACTCATCCCCGGTGGGCCCTGCGTCGGGGTAGGTTCGCGGTATGGCAGGCAGCACGCACTCCGTGATCAACCAGCCCCCTCCTCTGATCGGATACGACGTCTACGGCGCCGATCGTGCCCTGGTGGCGGCCGTCGAGCGACATCTGGACCCGGCGGTGCTCGGCGAGGCGAGAAGCGAGCTCTCGGCCCTGGGCCGGGCCGCCGGGTCGGCCCAGCTGCGGGAGTGGGCCGTGCAGGCCGACGAGAACCCGCCCCGGCTGCACACCCACGACCGCTACGGGCGGCGCATCGACGAGGTGGAGTTCCACCCGGCCTGGCACCGGCTGCTCGGCAAGGGTGCCGGGGCCGGCCTGACGGCCGCGTGGACCCGGCCCGGCGGGCATGTACGGCGGGCCGCCGGGTTCCTGGTGTGGACACAGGTCGACGCCGGCACCTGCTGTCCGCTGTCCATGACGCACGCGGCGGTCCCGGCGCTGCGCGCCGAGCCGGAGCTGGCCGCCGAGTGGGAGCCGCGGCTGACGTCGAGGCTGTACGAGCGGCAGCTGCGGCCCGCAGGGCAGAAGGCGGGTGCCCTGTTCGGCATGGCGATGACGGAGAAGCAGGGCGGCAGCGACGTCCGGGCGAACACCACGTCGGCGCGGCCGCTCGCCGAGGCGGGAGCGTACGAGCTGACCGGGCACAAGTGGTTCTGCTCGGCGCCGATGTCGGACGGGTTCCTGGTGCTGGCCCAGGCGGCCCCGTCGGCGGGAGAGGGCGGTCTGACCTGTTTCCTGGTGCCGCGGGTGCTGGACGACGGCACCCGCAACCCGTTCCTGCTGCAACGCCTCAAGGACAAGCTGGGCAACCGGTCGAACGCCTCCGCCGAGGTCGAGTTCGACGGGACGTGGGCGCGCCGGGTCGGCCCGGAGGGGCGGGGGGTGCGCACCATCATCGACATGGTGGCGGCCACCCGTCTGGACTGTGTGCTGGGCTCGGCGGGGCTGATGCGGCAGGCGGTCGCGCAGGCCGTGCACCACTGCGACCACCGGGAGGCGTTCGGCGGGAAGCTGGTCGACAAGCCGCTGATGCGCAACGTGCTGGCGGATCTCGCGCTGGAGTCGGAGGCGGCGACGACGCTGGCCATGCGGCTCGCGGCGGCCTGCGACGACGGGAGCGAGAGCGAGCGGGCGCTGCTGCGCGTCGCGGTGCCGGCCGCGAAGTACTGGGTGACCAAGCGGTGCGCGCCGGTGGTCGTGGAGGCCGCGGAGTGCCTGGGCGGCAACGGCTACGTCGAGGAGTCCGGGATGCCCCGGCTGGTGCGCGAGTCGCCGCTGAACTCGATCTGGGAGGGCGCCGGCAATGTGCAGGCGCTGGACGTGCTGCGGGCGCTGCGGCGCGAGCCGGCGGCGTTGGACGCCTATCTGCGGGAGGTCGGTCTGGCGCGGGGGGCGGACCACCGGCTGGACACGGCGATCAAGGACCTGCTGACGGAGCTGGCCGATCTGGAGGGGGCCGAGGCCCGGGCACGACGGCTGGCGGAACGGTTCGCCCTGGTGTTGCAGGGGGCGCTGCTGGTCCGGTTCGCTCCCCCGGAGGTCGCCGACGCGTTCTGCGCGGGCCGGCTGGGCGGGGACGCGGGCGCGTCCTTCGGGTCGTTGCCGCACTCCCTGGACGTGGCGTCCGTGGTGGCCCGGGCCCGGCCGGAATGAGCCGTGGGGGGCGGTCGCCCGGCCGGAGGCCGTGAGCCGCGAGCGGCGCTGAAGGGGGGGGCGGGGGTGGTGCTGCGCCGACACGGCACCACCCCCGCCGGATTGGCCCTGCGAGGCCAGAAACGCCGCTCGGGACGGCGTTGCTCAATCTTCAATCAGCGGCGCGGGGGCGCACCAGGGTTGCAGAGGGTTGCAACTTGCTGACGGTGTGACCGGAGTGTGCCCTTCCGTGCGTGCGGGGCGGCAGTATGAGACGCACCGGAGCGGCCGGAAACCGTCGGCCCGACGGCTTGACACCCGCCCGCGTCCTCTGGTGAACCCTGTGTGCCGGACCGCTTCTGCTCTTCGGGAGGCCCTTGTGGCGAAGTCGCCCGTGAACGTGGCGCAGCTCGCGGCCGTGGACGCCGCCCGGGCGGCGCGCGTGCTCAGCGAGGTGCGCGACGCCAGGCTCGCCGGGCAGCGGGCGCGGGTGGCGCCCCGCCCGGTGATCGAGCAGTCGTGGGAGCGCATGCTGCGCCACGGTGTGGACCCGGAGCACGACCGCCGGTCGGGGCTGCTGAGCTCCGAGGAGGTGCGCCGGCGCCGGGACGCCTCGCCACTGAAGGAGGTGCTGCCGGTCCTGCGGGAGGGACTGCTGTCGGTGGCGGACACCGCGCACCACATCATGGTGGTCGCCGACGAGGACGGCCGGGTGCTGTGGCGGGAGGGCTGCGTGCCGGTGCTGCGCCGGGCGGACGTGCTGGGCTTCGAAGTCGGCGCCGACTGGCGGGAGGACGTGGTGGGCACCAACGGCATCGGCACCCCGGCGGTGGTGCGGGGGCCGGTCCAGGTGTTCGCCTCCGAGCACTTCGTGCGCTCGCAGACCACGTGGACCTGTGCGGGCGCCCCGATCACGGACCCGCGGGACGGTCGGCTGATCGGCGTGGTGGATGTCAGCGGCCCCCTGGAGACGATGCATCCGGCCACTCTGGCCTGGGTGGACTCGGTGGCGAAGCTGGCGGAGGCGCGGCTGCGCGAGAGGCATCTGGTGGCGCTGGAGCGGCTGCGGGCGGTGGCGGCGCCGATCCTCGCCCGGCTGGGCGGCCGGGCCGCGGTGGTGGACCGGGACGGCTGGACGGCGGCGGTCAGCGGGATGCCGTACACCAGCCGGATCACGTTGCCCAAGCCGCCGCTGCCGGGCCGCCGGTGGCTGCCCGCGCTCGGGGTGTGCGCGGTGGAGCCGCTGGACGGGGGCTGGCTGATCCGGGCCGCCGACGAGCCGCTGCCGCCGGGCACCACCCGGATCGTGCTGGATTTGACCCGGCCGCGCCGCTGGTCGGTGCGCGTGTCCGGGGCGGCGGGCACCTGGTCGCACGAACTGAGCCCGCGCCACGCGGAGTTGTTGTACCTCCTCGCGGTGCGCGACGGGGGGCGCAGCGCGGCCGACCTGGCCGGGGAGGTGTTCGGCGACCCGGGGCGGACGGTGACGGTGCGGGCCGAGATGTCGCGGGTGCGGCGGTATCTCGGGGGTCTGCTGGAGCATCGCCCGTACCGCTTCAGCGAGGACGCCGACGTCGAGCTGCTGCTGCCCGACGACCCTCGGGACCTGCTCACGCACTCCTCGGCACCTACGGTGGCCGCCGGGCGCGAACGTGGCTGATTCCTATCGCATTCGGGCGGCCGCCGGGACATCTTCCGGGTATCTGCGCAGTCTTCGTCCGCGGCCCGGGTCCCCTGCCGTAGCATCCCCCCTACGGGCCACCCCACCTGCTCCTGTGTCAACGTACGGACCACCGGGCGCAGTTGGCTCGCCTCGGGAGGACGAATGAAGCATCGGGGCCGACACCGCCGGCGCAGGCGCGGCAGGGCGCTGCGCGCGTTCCTGGCCGGAACCGCTCTGGCGCTCACCGGCGCCGCCACGCTGATCAGCGCGTCCCAGGCGACGGTCACCGACGATCCCGGGGCACTGAGGTCCCTCGCCGCCACCGGCGCCGAGGCCGGCGCGGCGCGGCTGGCGGAGGAGCCGGTGCCGCGCGCCGCCCTCGACCGGCTGGCCTCGGCCATGGGGCGCCCCCTCGGTGTCGGGGAGGTGCTGGCCGACGCCGACCACACGCTGCGCGGCGCCGACGACTGCGCCCCCGATGAGCGGGGCGCGCTGCCCGAGGCGCCGGCGGCCACCCGGGCGTACTGCTGGGACGCCGAGGACACCCGCGGCTGGCACGCCGGTGCCGTCACCACCTCAGGTGACGCCTCCGACGACGGCCGCTGGGGTGCGCACCAGGTGATCCTCGCGGGCTGGTCGACGGTCGGCGACGAGACGGAGCCGGACGGGACGTCCGACGCGGGGAGCACGACGACCGAGGCGGGCGGCACGACGGACGAGGCGGGCGCGAGCGGTGCCGCCGAGGCCGGGGACGCCGTCGTACCGGACGGCGCGCCGGGGCCCGGTGGCAGGGACGGCGGCGGCCGTCTGGCTCGGGTCGCCTTCGTCGACGCGGACGATCCGGAGCGGCTCAGCTACACGTGGGTGCTGCTCGTCGTGCCCGTGGAGGGCGGCCGGGACTACCGGGCCCTGGAGTCGCGGGTGGCGGGGATGGTCTGGTTCCGGGACCGGCTGCTGGTGACCGCCGACGAGGGCGACCGCACGGCGCTGTACGTGTACGACGTCAACCGGATCCACCGGGCCACCGCGCCCGGCGACGCCGTGGGCCGGGTGCCCGGCGGCTGGTCGGCGCACCACGCCCGGTTCGTCCTGCCCGCGGTCGGCACCTACCGTCCGGCCGGAGGCCCGGGAACCCCCTCCACCGCCTCCGTGTCGCTGGACCGCAGCACCACCCCGCCCAGCCTGGTCGCCGCCGAGCGGACCACCCCGGACGGCGACGGGCGAGCGCGCCTGTGGCGCTACGCGTTCAGCGCCGTGCCGGAGCGCTCCGGGCCGCTCGTCACGGACGCCGCGGGGCGGGCGGTGCCGGACGAGGTGTACGAGACGAAGGCGACCGGGGTGCGCGGGGTACTGGCCCGCGACGGCGCCTGGTACGTGACGCGGGCGGCCGCCCCGGGGCACGAGCACGGCACGCTGTGGCGGCAGGACGGAGCGGGAGCGCGCTCCCCGACCTGCGGCTCGGGTGTCCACCGCTGCTGGAGCGGGCTCACCCGGTCGCTGTCCTACTGGCCCCGGACCGGCGAGGTGTGGGCGCAGTCGGGGCGGACGCTGTTCGCGCTGGAGCTGGCGGACATCGACAGATCGGCCGAGTAGATGGTTGTCTGACCGGCATGAGCAACATCCCCGTGACCACCTGGTCCCTGGAGCAGACCTCCCCGGCCGACCTGCTGCCCGCCGCCGCACCCGACGAGGAGGTGGTGGTGACGCGCGCCGAGGTGCCCTCCCCCGAGTTCAGCCGGTTCCTGTACGCGTCCGTGGGCGGGGACATCCGCTGGGTGGACCGGCTGGGCTGGTCGTACGCCCGGTGGCGGGAGCACCTGACGCGTCCGGGGGTGGAGACCTGGGTGGCCTACGAGCGGGGCACACCGGCGGGGTACGTGGAGCTGACCCCGGGGGACGACGGGGTCGTGGAGATCGAGTACTTCGGCCTGATCCCGGCGTTCCGGGGCCGGCGCATCGGCGGGCACCTGTTGTCGTACGGCACCGCCCGCGCGTGGGACCTCGCGGAGCGCTGGCCGGGGCTGGCCGAGACCAAGCGGGTGTGGCTGCACACCTGCAGCCTGGACGGCGAGCACGCCATGGCCAATTACCAGCGGCGCGGTTTCCGGCTGTTCGACACCAAGGTGGAGGAGCAGCGCGCGGTGGCGGCCCCGGGGCCGTGGCCGGGCGCCCACCCCGAGGCCGGCTGAGACCGCGGCGCCTACCGCGCCCGACCTGCGCGGACAACCCCTCGTCCGCGCCATGTGACCGACACCACCCTTGTCCCACTCTTCGGGACAAGGGTGTCCGCATTTTGGACAAAGCTGGACTGTGTCCAGATCGCCATGACACGCTTCCGTCATGCCTGGAACTGGAATTGCCTTGGTGAGTCGGCGGCACGTCGACCTCGGCCGCATGTCCAGCGCCATCTGTCCGGCGAGCTGACGCCCACAGCACCGCCGCATCCCCCTTTGGTCTCCCTGTGCGCGACGAGGCGCACGGCAACGCACTCGTGCGCCCGTATGCGCAGGTCAGAGCCGTTCTGCAGTTTTTCTCGAAGTCCCGACAGTCCCGAAGGACGTATTCACGATGGCCGCCACCCCGCAGAATCCTGCCGCCTCCGCGCCCCGCCGCAAGGTGAGCCGTCACCGCGGTGAGGGTCAGTGGGCCATGGGCCACTTCACCCCGCTCAACGGCAACGAGCAGGCCAAGAAGGACGACGACGGTCTCAATGTGCGGACACGCATTGAGACGATCTACTCCAAGCGGGGTTTCGACTCCATCGACCCCAGCGACCTGCGCGGCCGGATGCGCTGGTGGGGCCTCTACACCCAGCGCAAGCCCGGGATCGACGGCGGCAAGACCGCGGTCCTGGAGCCCGAGGAACTGGACGACGAGTACTTCATGCTGCGCGTCCGCGTCGACGGCGGCGCGCTGACCACGGCGCAGCTGCGGGTCATCGGTGAGATCTCCCAGGAGTTCGCGCGCGGCACCGCCGACATCACCGACCGGCAGAACGTCCAGTACCACTGGATCCGGATCGAGGACGTCCCCGAGATCTGGAACCGGCTGGAGGCGGTGGGCCTGTCCACGGTGACCGCCTGCGGCGACACCCCGCGCGTGATGATCGGATCCCCCGTCGCGGGCATCGCCGAGGACGAGATCATCGACGCCACCCCGGCCCTGGAGGAGATGAAGCGCCGGGTGCTGAACAACCCGGCCTACTCCAACCTCCCCCGCAAGTTCAAGACGGCCATCTCGGGTTCACCGCTGCTGGACGTGGTGCACGAGATCAACGACGTCGCGTTCGTCGGCGTCCGCCACCCCGAGCACGGCCCGGGCTTCGACGTGTGGGTCGGCGGCGGCCTGTCCACCAACCCCAAGCTGGGCGTACGGCTCGGTGCCTGGGTGCCGATCGACGAGGTCCCCGACGTCTACGAGGGCGTCATCTCGATCTTCCGGGACTACGGCTACCGCCGGCTGCGCAACCGGGCCCGGCTGAAGTTCCTGGTCGCCGACTGGGGCGCGGAGAAGTTCCGCCAGGTCCTTCAGGACGAGTACCTCGGCGGGCGCAAGCTGCTCGACGGGCCCGCCCCCGAGCAGCCCGTCCAGCAGTGGCGCGACCACATCGGCGTGCACCGTCAGAAGGACGGCCGCTTCTACGTCGGTTTCGCGCCGCGCGTCGGCCGCGTCGACGGCGCCACGCTGACGAAGATCGCCGACCTGGCGGAGGCGCACGGCTCGGGCCGGGTGCGTACCACGGTCGAGCAGAAGATGATCGTCCTCGATGTCGCGGAGGACCAGGTCGACTCGCTGGTCGACGGTCTGGAAGCGCTGGACCTCACCGCGCGGCCGTCCTCGTTCCGGCGCGGCACCATGGCCTGCACCGGCATCGAGTTCTGCAAGCTCGCCATCGTGGAGACCAAGCAGCGCGGCTCGACGCTGATCGACGAACTGGAGCGCCGCCTCCCGGAGTTCGACGAGCCGATCACCATCAACCTCAACGGCTGCCCGAACGCCTGCGCCCGTATCCAGGTGGCGGACATCGGTCTCAAGGGCCAGCTGGTCGTCGACGACCGTGGCGAGCAGGTCGAGGGCTACCAGGTGCACCTCGGCGGCGCCCTCGGCCTGGAGCCCGGCTTCGGCCGCAAGGTGCGCGGCCTGAAGGTGACGGCGCAGGAACTGCCGGACTACATCGAGCGCGTCCTCAAGCGGTTCCAGGCCGAGCGCGAGGACGGCGAGCGGTTCGCCGCCTGGGCGGCCCGCGCCTCCGAGGAGGCCCTGTCGTGAGCGAGCGCGCGGCGCCCTTCTACTGCCCCTACTGCGGCGACGAGGACCTCCGGCCGAGCGAAGCCGGGGAGGGCAGGCACGGCACCTGGGAGTGCGGGGCCTGCAACCGCGCATTCCAGCTGAAGTTCCTCGGACTGCTCGCCCGGGGTCTGCGGCAGGCCGAAAACGGAGGGGACCGGACATGACGGCGGCTCAGCAGGAGCGCACGGCCGATGAGTTGAAGGCACTCGCCGAGCAGGCGGGGCGCGACCTGGAGGACGCCTCCGCGCTGGAGATCCTCCAGTGGGCGGTGGACACCTTCGGGACGTCCTTCTGCGTGACCTCGTCCATGGAGGACGCGGTGGTCGCCCACCTCGCTTCCCGCGTCCTGAAGGGCGTGGACGTGGTGTTCCTCGACACCGGCTACCACTTCCCCGAGACCATCGGCACCCGGGACGCGGTCGAGGCGGTGATGGACGTCAACGTCATCACCCTCACCCCGCGCCGGACGGTCGCCGAGCAGGACGCCGAGTACGGGCCGAAGCTGCACGACCGCGACCCCGACCTGTGCTGCAGGCTCCGCAAGGTCCAGCCGCTGGAGGAGGGTCTCACCGGCTACCAGGCGTGGGCGACCGGGCTGCGCCGCGACGAGTCCCCGACCCGGGCGAACACCCCGGTGGTCGGCTGGGACGAGAAGCGGCAGAAGGTCAAGGTCTCGCCGATCGCGCGCTGGACGCAGGACGACGTGGACGCCTACGTCGCCGAGCACGGCGTACTGACCAACCCGCTGCTGATGGACGGCTACGCCTCGGTCGGCTGCGCGCCCTGCACCCGCCGGGTCCTGGCGGGCGAGGACGCCCGTGCCGGTCGCTGGGCCGGCAGCGCCAAGACCGAGTGCGGACTGCACGCATGACCGCCGCCCACGGCGCACACACGGCATCCACAGCCGCGGCTGTTACTGCTGTGACCGAAGTGACGCGCCCCACGGCGCAGACGACCACCACGACTCAGGAGACTCACGTGACGAGCGGAGCCACCGTCTGGCTCACGGGGCTGCCGAGCGCCGGCAAGACCACCATCGCCCACGAACTGGCCGGCCGGCTGCGCGCGGAGGGCCACCGCGTCGAGGTGCTCGACGGCGACGAGATCCGCGAGTTCATCTCGGCGGGCCTCGGCTTCAGCCGCGAGGACCGGCACACCAACGTGCAGCGCATCGGCTACCTCGCCGAACTGCTCGCCCGCAACGGCGTCAAGGCGCTCGTCCCGGTGATCGCGCCCTACGCCGACAGCCGTGAGGCCGTGCGCAAGCGCCACCAGCAGGGCGGCACCGCGTACCTGGAGGTGCACGTGGCCACGCCGGTCGAGGTGTGCTCCGTACGCGATGTGAAGGGCCTGTACGCCAAGCAGGCGGCGGGCGAGCTGACCGGACTCACCGGGGTCGACGACCCCTACGAGGAGCCCGAGACGCCCGACCTGCGCATCGAGTCCCAGAACCAGACCGTGCAGGAGTCCGCGGCGTCGGTGTACGCCCTGCTCACCGAAAGGGGACTGGCATGACGACCGTCGCCGCCGTCCACGAGGACACGGAAAGCCCGTACGCCCTCTCCCACCTGGACGCCCTGGAGTCCGAGGCCGTCCACATCTTCCGTGAGGTGGCCGGGGAGTTCGAGAACCCGGTGATCCTGTTCTCCGGTGGCAAGGACTCCATCGTGATGCTGCACCTGGCGCTGAAGGCGTTCACGCCGGCGCCGGTGCCGTTCGCGCTGCTGCACGTGGACACCGGGCACAACTTCCCGGAGGTCATCGACTACCGCGACCGCGCGGTGGCCGAGCACGGGCTGCGGCTGCACGTGGCCTCCGTGCAGGACTACATCGACCGCGGCGTCCTCAAGGAGCGCCCGGACGGCACCCGCAACCCGCTGCAGACGCTGCCGCTGACGGAGAAGATCCAGAGCGAGCGGTTCGACGCGGTCTTCGGCGGCGGCCGGCGCGACGAGGAGAAGGCGCGGGCCAAGGAGCGGGTGTTCTCCCTGCGGGACGAGTTCTCCCAGTGGGACCCGCGCCGCCAGCGGCCGGAGCTGTGGAACCTGTACAACGGCCGGCACGCGCCCGGTGAGCACGTGCGGGTGTTCCCGCTGTCGAACTGGACCGAGCTGGACGTCTGGCAGTACATCGCCCGCGAGGGCATCGAGCTGCCGGAGATCTACTTCGCGCACGAGCGCGAGGTGTTCGCCCGCAACGGCATGTGGCTGACCGCCGGCGAGTGGGGCGGGCCGAAGGACGGCGAGACCGTCGAGAAGCGGCTGATCCGCTACCGGACCGTCGGTGACATGTCCTGCACGGGCGCCGTCGACTCCGACGCCACCACGCTGGACGCCGTGATCGCCGAGATCGCCGCCTCCCGGCTCACCGAGCGCGGCGCCACCCGCGCCGACGACAAGCTCTCCGAGGCCGCGATGGAAGACCGCAAGCGCGAGGGGTACTTCTAAACATGAGCACGACCACGACCGAGGCGCTCTCGGCCACCACCCTGCTGCGGTTCGCCACCGCCGGTTCCGTCGACGACGGCAAGTCCACCCTGGTGGGCCGGCTCCTGCACGACTCCAAGTCGGTCCTCGCCGACCAGCTGGAGGCCGTGGAGCACGCGTCCCGCAACCGCGGCCAGGAAGCGCCCGACCTGGCGCTGCTGACCGACGGTCTGCGCGCCGAGCGCGAGCAGGGCATCACCATCGACGTGGCCTACCGCTACTTCGCCACGCCGCGCCGCCGGTTCATCCTGGCCGACACCCCCGGGCACGTGCAGTACACCCGGAACATGGTCACCGGCGCCTCCACGGCCGAGCTGACGGTGATCCTCGTCGACGCCCGCAACGGGGTCGTCGAGCAGACCCGCCGGCACGCCGCGATCGCCGCGCTGCTGCGCGTCCCGCACGTCGTGCTCGCCGTGAACAAGATGGACCTGGTCGGCTACCAGGAGTCCGTGTTCGCGGCCATCGCCGAGGAGTTCACGGCGTACGCGACCGAGCTGGGCGTTCCCGAGGTCACCGCGATCCCGATCTCGGCGCTGGAGGGCGACAACGTGGTGGAGCCCTCCGCCCACATGGACTGGTACGGCGGCCCGACGGTGCTGGAGCACCTGGAGACCGTCCCGGTCAGCCACGACCTGGCGCACTGCCACGCGCGACTGCCCGTGCAGTACGTGATCCGGCCGCAGACCGCCGAGCACCCCGACTACCGGGGGTACGCCGGCCAGATCGCCGCCGGTACCTTCCACGTCGGCGAGGACGTGACGATCCTGCCGTCCGGCCGCGCCACGAAGATCGCCGGGATCGAGCTGCTGGGCAGCCCGGTCGACGTCGCCTGGACCACCCAGTCGGTGACGGTGCTGCTGGCGGACGACGTCGACGTCTCGCGCGGCGACCTGATCGTGCCCAGCAAGGACGCGCCGCCGACCACGCAGGACGTCGAGGCCACCGTCTGCCACGTCGCCGACCAGCCGCTGACCGTCGGCCACCGGGTGCTGCTCAAGCACGGCACCCGCACGGTCAAGGCGATCGTCAAGGACATCCCGTCCCGGCTCACGCTGGACGACCTGTCGCTGCACCCGCACCCGGGGCAGCTGGCCGCCAACGACATCGGCCGGGTGAAGATCCGCACCGCCGAGCCGCTGCCGGTCGACTCCTACGCCGACTCGCGCCGCACCGGCTCCTTCATCCTGATCGACCCCGCCGACGGCACCACGCTGACCGCCGGCATGGTCGGCGAGTCCTTCGCCGCCCCGGAGCCCGTCCGGGACGGCGCCGAGGACGACGGGTGGGACTTCTGACATGCATCCCACCGACTACTGGTCCACGTTCGCCAAGGAGGGCGGCCGCGTCGGCAGCGGCGCTCTGGGCTGCGGGCAGGGCGGGGTAGCGCGATGTGCGCGATGACGTACACCCGCAGCCGTCGTCATCGACGAAAACGCCCTGCCGACCTCCCGGCCACGCTCTGAGACCGTGACCGCCGGGCCACCGAGAGGAACCCCTCCCGTGCCTGCCACCCCCGTGCCCCGCCGCACGCTCGCGGTGCTCGCCGTGCTCCCCCTGCTGCTGCTCGCCGCCTGCGGTTACGGCTCCAAGGCCGTCGACGCCGACGCCCGCCAGCAGATCGCGGCCGGGGCGGAGAAGATCGACGGACTCGACTCCGTGAGGATCGGCTACTTCGGCAACCTGACCCACGGGACGGCCCTGGTCGCGCACCACGAGGGCTTCTTCCAGAAGGCCCTCGGCGCCACCCGGGCGCGGTACCAGGTGTTCAACGCGGGACCCTCCGAGATCGAGGCGCTGAACTCGGGCTCCCTGGACATCGGCTGGATCGGGCCGTCCCCGGCCGTCAACGGCTACACCCGGTCCGAGGGCCGCAACCTGCGCATCATCGGGGGTTCCGCCTCGGGCGGGGTGAAGCTGGTGGTGAACCCGGAGAAGATCAGGACCCCGGCGGACGTCGAGGGCAGGCGGATCGCCACCCCGCAGCTCGGCAACACCCAGGACGTGGCCCTCCTCGACTGGATCGCCGAACAGGGCTGGACGGTCGACGCCCAGAGCGGCAAGGGCGACGTGTCGGTGGTGCGCACGGACAACAAGGTGGTGCCCGACGCCTACCGGTCCGGCTCCGTCGACGGTGCCTGGGTGCCGGAGCCGACCGCGTCGAAGCTGGTGGCCGAGGGCGCGAAGGTGCTGCTGGACGAGTCCGACCTGTGGCCGGACGAGAAGTTCGTGATCACGAACATCATCGTGTCGCAGAAGTTCCTCGCGGAGCACCCGAAGGCCGTCGAGGCGGTGCTGAGGGCGTCGGTCGAGACCAACCGGTGGATCAACGCCCACCCGGACGAGGCGAAGGCCGCGGCCAACGCCCAGCTCAAGGCCGACGCCGGAAAGCCGCTGCCGGCCGACGTGCTCGGCCCGGCCTGGGCGTCCATCCGGTTCACCGACGACCCGCTGGCCGCGACGCTCGCCGTCCAGGCGCGGCACGCCGCACGGGCCGGTCTGCTGGAACGGCCCGAACTGGCCGGCATCTACGACCTCGGGCCGCTCAACAAGGTCCTCGCGGCGGCCGGCGAGCCGGCCGTCGACGACGCCGGCCTGGGCGCCGGGTGAGCCCCGTGCACCAGCCCGCGGACCGACCCGCAGTCCAGCTTGCAGCCAACGAAGATCCCAGGAGGTGACGACCATGGCCATCGCGACCGTCAAGGCCGAGGACGCCCGGGCCGTCGAGCACGCCGCCCGAATCGACCACGTATCGAAGTCCTTCACCGGGCCCGCCGGGCAGCAGCTCGTCCTGGACGACATCTCGCTGGATGTCGCGCCGGGCGAGTTCGTCACGCTGCTGGGCGCCTCCGGCTGCGGCAAGTCGACGCTGCTGAACCTGGTGGCGGGGCTCGACAGGCCGTCCGCGGGGGTCATCACGACCGACGGCCGGCCGGCGCTGATGTTCCAGGAGCACGCCCTGTTCCCGTGGCTGACCGCGGGCAAGAACATCGAACTCGCCCTGAAGCTCCGGGGGGTCGCGAAGGGCGAGCGGCGCGGGCGCGCCGAGGAACTTCTGGAACTGGTCCGGCTGGGGGGCTCGTACGGCAAGCGGGTGCACGAGCTGTCCGGCGGGATGCGGCAGCGGGTCGCGATGGCCCGCGCGCTCGCCCAGGACAGCAACCTGCTGCTGATGGACGAGCCGTTCGCGGCGCTGGACGCCATCACCCGGGACGTGCTGCACGACGAGCTGACCCGGATCTGGGCGGAGACCGGCCTGTCGGTGCTGTTCGTCACGCACAACGTGCGCGAGGCGGTGCGGCTGGCGCAGCGCGTGGTGCTGCTGTCCTCGCGGCCGGGCCGGGTGGCCCGTGAGTGGCGGGTGGACATCCCGCAGCCGCGGCGGATCGAGGACGCGCCGGTGGCCGAACTGTCCCGAGAGATCACCGAAGTACTGCGTGGGGAGATCCGCCGTCATGGCCAGCACTGAGACCACCGACCCGGCCGCGCGCGACCAGGACGGCGGCGGCGAGCTGGGCGGTCTGGAGGCGGGCCTGGACGCCCTGGAGACCTCGACGACGAGCCGTACTCCGCTGCGCCGCACCCTGATCGACAAGGTGCTGCCGCCGATCGTCGCCGTCGTGGTGGTCCTGATCGCCTGGCAGGCGCTGATCTCCTTGGAGATCGTCGACGACCCGACCAAGCTGCCCTCGCCGGCCGACGTGGGCGCCGAGTTCCGCGAGGCGTGGCTGGAGGGCACGCTCCACGAGTTCGTCTGGACCAGCGTCTCGCGCGGTCTGCTGGGCTTCCTGCTGGCGCTGGCCATCGGCACGCCGCTGGGTCTGCTGGTGGCGCGGGTGAAGTTCGTGCGCGCCGCCATCGGGCCGATCCTGTCCGGTCTGCAGTCGCTGCCGTCGGTGGCGTGGGTGCCGCCGGCGGTGATCTGGCTGGGCCTGAACAACTCGATGATGTACGCGGTCATCCTGCTCGGTGCGGTGCCGTCCATCGCCAACGGCCTGGTCTCCGGCATCGACCAGGTGCCGCCGCTGTTCCTGCGCGCCGGCCGCACCATGGGCGCGACGGGGCTGAAGGGCGCCTGGCACATCGTCATGCCGGCCGCGCTGCCGGGGTACCTGGGCGGTCTGAAGCAGGGGTGGGCCTTCTCCTGGCGCTCCCTGATGGCCGCGGAGATCATCGCCTCCTCGCCCGACCTGGGCGTCGGTCTGGGCGCGCTGCTGGAGAACGGCCGCAACGCCAGTTCCATGGCGATGGTGTTCCAGGCGATCATCATGATCCTGTTCGTCGGTATCGCGATCGACCTGCTGATCTTCAGTCCGCTGGAGCGGTGGGTGCTGCGCAGCCGCGGTCTGCTGGCGAGGAGCTGAACGCCCGTGTTCGGACAGCCGGTTCTTCTCGTCGTCGCACACGGCAGCCGTGACCCGCGGCACGCCGCGACCGTGCACGCCCTGGTGGAGCGGGTCCGCGCGCAGCGCCCGGGTCTGCGGGTGGAGACCGGCTTCCTCGACTTCAACGTGCCGTCGGTGCCGGGGGTGCTGGAGTCGCTGGCGGCGGAGGGTGTGCGGGACGTCGTGGCGCTGCCGCTCCTGCTGACCCGCGCCTTCCACGCTAAGGCGGACATCCCGGCGGTGCTGCGTCAGGCGCCGGCGCGGCTGCGGATCCGGCAGGCCGAGGTGCTCGGTCCGTCGCCGCTGCTGCTGGCCGCTCTGGAGCGCCGCCTGTACGAGGCCGGGCTGAGTCCGGCCGACAAGTCCTCGACCGGGGTCGTGCTGGCCTCGGCGGGGTCCTCCGACCCGGAGGCGAGCGCGGTGATCGCAGCAATCGCGCGGGAGTGGCGGCACACCGGTTGGTGCGCCGTGCGGCCCGCGTTCGCCTCCGCGTCCCCGCCGCGCACCGAGGACGCGGTGCGGGAACTGCGCGCGCTCGGCTGCGCGCGGGTCGCGGTGGCGCCGTACGTCCTGGCGCCCGGCTTCCTCCCCGACCGCATCGCGCGTGGGGCGGCGGACGCCGATGTCCTGGCCGAGGTCCTGGGCCCGGCCCCGGAGGTGGCCCGCCTGCTGCTGCGCCGCTACGACACCGCCCGCCTGCCGCTGGCGGCCGCGGTCGGCGCCTAGAAGGCTCATGAAGAGATCTTCATGAGCCTTCTGGAGCCCGGACGGCGTCAGCGGGCCGGCCACCACCTCGTGGGCCGGTGCACGACGAGGCTCTCCACCGTGTACGACAGCTCGGTCACGTCAGGGTCCGGAGGCGGGTGGTAGCGGCCCGCCGACACCGAGAGGTTGACGATGAGGTACGCGTGCCATTCGCGGCCCACGCCGCGCCCGTCCGCGAAGACCTCCTCGCCGTTCAGCGACCACGCCACGTCGCGCCGGCCGAAGGTCACGCCCACGTCGATGAGGCCTCCGCGACGGATGGCGTCGTCGCGTACGTACTCGCCCGACCGCCGTACGTGGTTGGTCAGTTCGAGCAGGTCGGGGTTGTCCGGGTGGTACTCGAACACGTCGACCTCGTTGCCGCCGTCCCGCCACGTCCAGATCGCCGGCCACGCCCCCAGTCCGACGGGCAGCCGCACCCGGGCCCGGAGCCGGTCCCCGGCGCGGACCTGGAAGCCCTCGGCGCTCCCCTCCGTGGTCAACAGGCCGGTGTCCCACAGGCCGTCGGGTCGCCGGGTGGCGCGGAAGGTCCCGGTGCGGCTGTGATCAGCGGCATCGGTCAGGTGATCCAGCTTGTTGTCACCCGGATTGGTGGGACCACCGCCGGGATAGGCCCACGAACGCCCGGCGACCCACTGGGTCTCCGAGGCGAAATCAGCCGTGAAGACGACCTGCCACACCGCGCCCTCCTTCGACGGGGACCTCGTCGGACAGGGCAGTTCTCCCCACCTGCTCCTCGTGCATGCGGCACGCCGTAGGATCGCCGCCGTCTTTCACGCGTGTGAGTGAAGCGTACGTTTCCCGCGCCCGGCAGCACCGGTTCGGCGCCGCTCACGCCAGGCGCGCGGTGGGTCCTTGCACCGACCCGATCAGTGACCTGTTCCGTGGTCCACTCGGACGACCTTGCCCTGGCGCGGGTCCCGGCCGCTCTCGCCCAGGGCCCGGTCGAACGGCGGCGCGTCGTCGGGGACCGGCACCGGGTCGGCGAAACCGTCGTACTGGCGGTAGAGGTCGCCGTGGCGCAGGACCACGTCGAGGACGAAGCGGGCGGCGCCGTCCGAGACGCGCAGGTCCTGGCCGGTGGCGGCGGCGACGTCCCAGCCGTGCACCGCCATCTCCTTGATGATCATGGCGGCGATGTCGGCGGCCGGCATCATCGCCCCGCCCAGGTCGATCTCCCCCTCCCAGACCGCCGGGTCCGCCCAGGCCGCCACCGCGCGGTCGAGCTGGGCGGCGTACGCCTCGGCCCAGTCCGGTTCGGCGGTGAAGTCGCGGGAGGTCAGCTCCTCGGACAGCGCGGTGCGCCGGGCCCGGTGTTCCAGTCCGTGGGAGGTGTAGAGGACCCAGTGGCCGACCAGGGTCCGGACGTCCCACCCGGCGCAGTGGCTCGGGGCGTCCAGCTGCTCGGGCCGGACCCCGCGGGCGATGCGGGCCGCCTCGGCGGCGCACTCGGACATGTACTGGTGTGCCTCGTCGTACGTCATGCCGAGCACGCTACGAAGGGCCGGCGCCGGGCGTCTTGAAGAAACGCGACACCGCGCGGGCGGCCCGGCCCGGCTCAGCCGGCCTCGTCGGCGAGGCGGACCAGCTCCGCCACGGTCATCTGCCCCGGCCGACGCCGCTCCCGCGCGAACGTGTCGGCGAGTCGCTGCAGAAGGGCGTTCAGCGGGGTGGGTACGCCGTGCAGCCGTCCCAGCAGGACGATCTCACCGTTGAGGTAGTCGGCCTCGATGGTTCCGGTGCCCCGGCTGAGCGACTGCCACGAGGAACCGCCGCCGCGCGGGGCGCCGGGCAGCGGGACCAGGGTCATCCTGCCGCCCCGGGCCCGCCGCTCCTCCTCCGCACTCGCGTACGGGACGCCTGCGGCGTCGAGGACCCGCTCACCCTCGGCGCGCACCCTGGTGTACAGCGCCCTCGCGTCGGCGCTGTCGACGGGCCCGGTCAGCGCCTCCAGGGCGTTGCCCAGGTTGCTCAGCAGCTTGGCGTACTGCCACCGGGCCACGTCCGCCACCACCGGCGCCGCGAAGTGCGCCTTCTCCAGGTCGGCGGCGATCCGGTGGGTGGTGTCGTCCGCGCCGTGCGGATGGCGGCCGAGGTGGAGGATGCCGGTCAGGGGGGTGCCTGCGGCGGAGACGACGCCGGGTTCGACGTGGGTGCAGGGCAACCAGACACAGACACCGTGGACGTGCCGGAAGCGGCGCAGGGCGAGGCGCTGGCTCTCCACGCCGTTCTGCGCGCACACCAGCGGCAGCCGCTCCGCCGCGGTGCCTCCGCCGGCCACCGGCACCGGGGCCCAGGCCCGCAGCGCCGCCTCGCTGTCCTGGGTCTTCACCGCGAGGACGAGGACGTCGTCCGGGCGCAGTCCGTCCAGCCCGTCCGGACCCTCGACGACGGGCAGCCGGTACGTCAGTTCGCCCTCGGGCACCCTCAGGCGCAGCCCGTCGTCCCGCAGCGCCGCGTGGTGCGCGCCGCGCGCGACGAGCACCACCTCCTGCCCGGCCCCCGCCAGCCGCCCGCCGATGGTGCCGCCGACGGCTCCCGCCCCGATGATGATGTAGCGCATGGGCCGAGCCTCGCACAGGCCGGCCTCGCCGCAGAGGGCAGGGCCGAACGACCGTGGCCGGTAGGGGGGCTGATGGCCCGTCACCCGGAGGGCGGGCCGAAGGTCGTGCACCCGAGCCCCGAGACCGCCGCGCGCCACGCGGGGTCAGTCGGCGGCGGGGGTGAAGAGGGTTCCCTGGTGGAAGTACATCCGCCAGCGGCCGTCGGGTGAGCGGCGCCACAACGAACTGCGGTGCGCGTGGCGGCCGTCGTGGTCGGTGTCGAAGGTGAGGTGCACCAGGTCCGGCGCCAGCTCGACACCGTTCATCCGGGTCGCGACGATCGGGCTGTCGTCGGGGGAGGCGCCGGCCGCGAGGGCGGCGAGCATCGATGCGCGGTCCCACCGCCGGCCTGAGGCGCCGAACTCCTGCCAGTCGGGGTGCAGCAGCTCGTCGACCAGGTCGGGCCGGCAGCGCACGGCCGGGTCGAGCAGCCGCAGCTCGCCCTCGATGGCGGCGGCGACCGCCGGGCCGTGCTCAGTCGTCGAGGTCATCGGTCATCTCCAGGAGCTTGACGACGGTGTTCCAGTTGCGGGTGGTGGCGATCAGGCCCTTGGTGAGGCGGGGCCGGGACAGGGCCTCGGCGAGCTTGGACCGGCCGAGCCCGTCGGGCGCGTACAGGTAGAGGGCCCGGTCGCCCAGCCGGTAGTCCTCGGGGGCGTACGCCGCCGGATCGACCGAGGCGAAGCGGTCGGCGCCCACGGGAGCGGAGAAGTAGGTGACGTGCAGTTGCCTGGGCTGCAGCTCGGCCGCGGGGAAGGGACAGTCCTCGGCGACGGCCTTCAGGTAGGCGTGGTCGCGCACGATCACGTCCACGGCGAACCCGAACCGCTCGTCGACGGCCCGCGCCAGCTCGGCGGCGAGGGAGTCCTCGTCGCCGTGGTCCGACGCGAAGACGGCCTGACCGCTCTGCAGGTAGGTGCGGACCCCGACGTGCCCGAGGCCCTCCATCAGGGTCCGCAGTTCGGCCATCGGGAGCTTTCGGCTGCCGCCCACGTTGATGCCGCGCAGCAGCGCCGCGTACGTCGTCGTCATGGGCCCACCCTAAGCGGCTCCCGAACCCTGATCACCTTCCCTCGGCACCCCGATAGATGTAAGGGCCCGTTGTCCTCCCCAGCGGTGATACGGCGGCGTGCGGAGGGAGGAGGCGGGTTCCCCCGGGTTCACCGGGCAGTACGACGAGATGGCTTTATCCCGCGCATACCTTCGATACACACGGTGGCGGCAGGGGGTCGTCACGACAGATGAGGGGGCAGCCCGTCATGGGGAACCAGACAACGCGGGTGCGGGGCCTCGCCGCCCGGGCCGGCGGCTGGAGTGCTCGGCACCGATGGGCGGCCGTCGGGATCTGGGTGCTGTTCGTCGTACTGGCGATGGGGCTCGGTTCGGCGGCGGGCCGGGTCGACGTCAAGGACAGCGACCAGCTCCAGGGCGAGACGCACACCGCCGCGAAGATCATCGAGGATTCCGGGATCGAGGAGCCCGCGAGCGAGACGGTCCTGATCCAGGGCAGGGACGGGCTGAAGGCCACCGACGGGGAGTTCCGGCAGGCCGTCCAGTCGGTGATGAAGGCCGTCGAGGGCACCGGGAAGGTCACGGACGTCACCTCGCCGTACGACACCGAGACCATCTCCGGGGACGGGCGCAGCGCGCTCGTCCAGTTCGACATGACCGGCGACCCGGAGACCGCCGGCGAGCGGGTGCAGCCCGTCCTCGACGCGGTCGCCCAGGTGCAGAAGGAGCACGCCGACACGCTGCGGATCGAGGAGATCGGCGGCGCCAGCATGCGCAAGACGTTCGACGACGCGTTCGGGGACGACTTCCAGAAGGCCGAGTACTCCGCGGTGCCGGTGGCGTTCGGCATTCTGCTGATCGCCTTCGGCGCGCTGGTGGCGGCGCTGCTGCCGGTCCTGCTGGCCATCACCGCGATCATGGCGACGATGGGTCTGATGGGCGTCGTCAGCCATGCGATGCCGATGAGCGACACCGCCAACTCGGTGATGCTGCTGGTGGGTCTGGCCGTCGGCGTGGACTACTGCCTGTTCTATCTGCGCCGGGAACGCGAGGAGCGGGCCGCCGGCCGGGACGCGCAGACCGCCCTCCGGGTCGCCGCCGCCACCAGTGGCCGGGCGATCATCGTCTCCGGTGTCACGGTGTGCGTGGCGATGGCGGGCATGCTGTTCACCGGCCTCGCCGAGTTCGAGGCGATGGGTCTGGCCTCGCTGATCGTCGTCGCGGTCGCCATGGTCGGCTCGGTGACCGTACTGCCGGCGCTGCTGTCGCTGCTGGGCGAGCGGGTGGAGAAGGGCCGCATACCGTTCCTGCGGCGTCGGACGCGCAAGGGCGACGGCGGCAGCCGGTTCTGGTCGGCCGTGCTGAAGGGCGTGCTGGCCAAGCCGGTGGTGTCCGTGCTGGTCGCGACGGGCGCGCTGCTGGCGATCGCCGCGCCGGCGGTCGGCATGAAGACGCAGCAGCTGACGCTGGACCAGGAGTTCGGCGACTCGCTGCCCATCGTGCAGACGTACAACCGGGTCAACGAGTCCTTCCCGGGCGGTACCGAGCCGGCCGAGGTCGTCGTCAAGGCCGAGGACATCAACGCGCCGGAGGTGCGGTCCGCGCTCGCCGACTTCCGCGAGCGGGCGATCAGTTCGGGTGCCTCGCGCGGCCCCGTCGAGATCAAGCTGCACGACGCGCAGAACGTCGCCTTCGTCTACGTCCCGCTGGTCGGCGGCTCCGACCTGGACAAGGCGGGGGCGAGCCTGGACAAGCTGCGCGACGAGGTGCGGCCCGCCACGCTCGGCAAGGTCGACGGCGTGCAGGCGCCGATCACCGGTCAGGTCGCCGGCTCGCAGGACTTCAACGACCAGCTCGTGGGGTCCGTGGTCCCGGTCTTCGTCTTCGTGGTGGTCTTCGCCTTCGTGCTCATGCTGCTGTCCTTCCGCTCGCTGACCGTGGCGATCACCTCGATCGTGCTCAACCTGCTGTCGGTGGGCGCCGCGTACGGCATCCTCGTCGGGGTCTTCCAGCACGGCTGGGGCGCGTCGCTGGTGGGTGCGGAGGGCGTGGGTGCCATCGTCACCTGGCTGCCGCTGTTCCTCTTCGTGATCCTGTTCGGCCTGTCGATGGACTACCACGTGTTCGTGGTGTCCCGGATCCGCGAGGCGCGGCTGCGGGGCCGTACGACGAAGGACGCGATCGCGCACGGCGTGGTCACCACGGCCGGGGTGGTCACCAGCGCCGCCGTCATCATGGTCGCCGTGTTCGCGATCTTCGGGACGCTGTCCATGCAGTCGATGAAGCAGATGGGCGTGGGCCTGGCTGCCGCGGTGCTGATCGACGCGACGGTGATCCGGGGCGTGCTGCTGCCGGCGGTGATGGCCCTGCTGGGCGAGCGCAACTGGTACCTGCCGAAGTGGCTGCACCGGCTGCCCGACCTCACCCACGACGAGGCGCCGGAGGCCGTGGCCCACGGCGACGCGGTGCGGGACGACGAGGGCGAGCGCGTAGGCGTCTGACCGCCCGGTCAACGTCCCCCGGGCCCGCCGGACTCCGAACAGGAGCCGGCGGGCCCTTCGTTCGCGTCGTACGGCGCGGGCGGGGGCGAGTTCCGCCCTCAGCCGCTCTGGGCGGCGCTCAGCCGGTCCACCTGCTTGCCGATGAGAGCGAGCGGGAACTGCGCTCTCGCGTCCACGTTCAGTTTGTGGAAGTCCACGACGGTGGTGCCGGTCCGGACGAGGACGTGGTGCGCGTCGCGCTGTCCTCCCCCGTCCGGCAGCTGCGAGATCAGGTGGAAGCTGAGGGCTTCGTCGCCCAGCGCGGGGGCCTTCTCCACGGTGACCTCGGCCGCGTACTCCCCGGCCCAGGCGACTCCGGTGAACGACTTGCAGGTCTTCAGCGAGTCACGAGCGGCCCGGAACTCCTCCCGCGCCGTCGCCTCCGGGTAGGAGGCGAGGAGGGAGTCCCCGCCCCAGATGTCGTCCACCCAGTTGAAGGTCTGCCCCACGACGGCGGACGCGGTCTCCCCTGTCATCACGTCGAGCAGGCGCTCGCACGACGCGTCGGAGACCGGCGGGAACGTCTGCCGGCCGCTGCTCAGCCGCTGTACCGGAGCACTGTGCGAGTTCGGGACCTCGCTCTCGGGCAGCGCCAGAGCCATGAGGCGCTCCGCGGTCAGCGCAGGCCTCCCGCTGCGCACACCGGACGGCGTCGTGACCGTCGGAGACGCGGCGGGCTCCTGGCCGCTCCCGGAGGAGCAGCCGGGGACGAGCAGAGCCCCGGCCAGCGCCACCGCGGCCGTTAACGCCGATCGGTTCCTGAGCAGAGTCATGCGTGCCCCCCTGGGCTTGTCCGGTACGAGACAGGCGAACGCTAGCGGGCCCAGGTGACCGCACCGGCGCCGGGTCGTCCCCGATGGCGCCGGATGCGAGACTGCCGTCGAGTGGCCGCCGGCGGTGGGAGGGAGACGGGCGATGGACGAGGCGCGGGCGCGGGAGGTTCTGGCCGGGGCCGGGGTGCTTCCGGAGACCGCCGGGGGCGCACACCTGCTCGCCCTCGGGGAGAACGCGGTTTTCGCCGCCGGTGAGCTGGTCGTCAAGGTGGGACGGGACGACGCGGAACTGCTCGACCGGGCGCGGCGGGAGGTGGCCGTCGCCGGCTGGCTGGCGGAGGCCGGGGTGCCGGCCGTCCGCGCGGCCGGTTCCGAGCCCCTGCTGGTGGCGGGTCACCCGGTGACGGTGTGGCATCGGCTGCCCGATCCGGTGCGGCCCGCCGAGCCGCAGGACCTGGCCGGGCTGCTGCGCGCGGTGCACGCCCTGCCCGCCCCCTCGTTCGCGTTGCCGCCGCGCGATCTGCTGTCCGGGGTCGAGCGCTGGCTGCGGCTCGCCGGCGAGGCGATCGACCCGGCGGACGCGGCGTATCTGCGCGAGCGCCGGGACGGTTTCGCGGCGGCCGCCGCCACGCTGACGCCGCACCTGCCGCCCGGGCCGGTCCACGGCGACGCCCTGCCGCGCAACGTGCACATCGGGCCGGACGGCCCGGTCCTGGTCGACCTGGAGACCTTCTCCTTCGACCTGCGCGAGCACGACCTGGTGGTCATGGCCCTCTCCCGCGACCGTTACGGCCTGCCCGGCGAGGCGTACGAAGCCTTCGCCACGGCCTACGGCTGGGACGTGCGGGAGTGGGAGGGCTGTACGGTCCTGCGCGGCGCCCGCGAGACGGCGAGCTGCGCCTGGGTGGCCCAGCACGCACCGGGCAACCCGAAGGCACGGGCGGAGTTCGGGCGGAGGGTGGCGTCCCTGCGGGACGGGGACGAGACCGTGCGGTGGTACGCGTTCTGAGCCTGCCGAGGCCCGCCTGACGGGGTGGTCCCCTCACACCGTCTCGTCGGCCAACTCCCGCACCGGCCACGCCCCGTCCACCACGGCCGCGGCGTCCCCCTTGCGGCGCAGGAAGTCCTGGAAGTCGGAAGCCCACTGCGCGTACCACTCGATCTGGCAGCGGTGCAGCTCCGCGGGGCCGAGCGCCGCGACCTTGGGGTGCCGGGCGGCTATCGCGCGGGCGAGGCGGGCCGCGGCGAGCGCGTCGGCGGAGGCGTCATGGGCGGAGTCCAGGGCGATGCCGTATTCCGCGCAGACCGCTTCGAGGTTGCGCTTGCCGCGGCGGTAGCGGTCGGCCCAGCGGTCGATGGTGTACGGGTCGACGACGGGCGCCGGGTCGAGGCCGCCCAGACGTTCGCGCAGCGAGGGCAGCGCGTACCGCCGCAGTTCGGCGGAGAGCAGGGTGAGGTCGAAGGCCGCGTTGTAGGCGACGACCGGGACTCCCGTCCTCCAGTAGCCCACGAGGGCGTCGGCGACGGTGTCGGCGACCTCGTCGGCCGGGCGGCCCTCGGCGGTCGCGCGCTCGTTGCTGATGCCGTGGACCGCGACGGCGTCCGCCGGGATCTCCACCCCCGGGTCGGCCAGCCACTCCCGGTGTCCCAGCACCTGTCCGCCCCGGACCTCGATGACGGCCGCCGTCACGATGCGCGCCTCGCGCGGATCGGTGCCGGTCGTCTCCAGGTCGAAGCCGATCAGCAGCTCCCGGTGCCAGGCCATGGTGGCCCCCCTTCTTGGTGGTGCTTCCCCCAGTGGTCTCCACCTTCGCATGCGCCACTGACAATCAGAGGACCGGCTTCCGCTTGTGCGCCCGACCCGGTGGGACAGTTCAGGACACGGGGCGCGAATCCACCCAACCCAGCTCGAACTCCTCGCGGTACGCCGCGAAGAGACCCCCTTCGCCGACCTCGCCCGGCTTGACCACCCGGTCGCCGTTGCGCAGCACCAGCACCGGCGCCTCCATGCCCCGCATGCGGCGCAGGTAGGACTGCACCACGCCGACGCCGTCGGAGCCGTCGCCGTCCACCAGGTAGGCGGTGAAGCGGGGGGTGTCGTCGTACACCTGGATCTGGAAGGCACCGGGGTCGCGCAGCCGGGCGCGGACCCGGCGCATGTGCAGGATGTTCATCTCGACCGCCCGGCTCAGCTCGCCCCGCTTGATGCCGAGTTCCCGCTCGCGCCGCTTGACCGCGCTGGAGGCCGGGTTGAGGAACAGCAGCCGCACCCGGCAGCCGTCGTCGGCGAGACGGACCAGGCGGCGGCCGGAGAAGTTCTGCACGAGCAGGTTCAGGCCGATGCCGATGGCGTCGATCCGGCGGGCCCCGTCGAAGATGTCCTCGGCGGGGAACTGCCGCAGCAGCCGCACCCGGTCGGGGTGTACGGCGACCACGTCGGCGTACCGGTCGCCGACCAGGTCCTCGACGGCGTCGACCGGCAGCCGGCGCGCGGAGGGGGCGTTCCCGCCGGTGCCCAGCATCTCCAGCAGCCGTGCGGAGGCCCGCTCGGCCTGGCTCAGCACCGCCTCCGACAGCGCCCGGTTGCGGGAGACCACGTTGCGGGTCACCTCCAGCTCGTCGAGGGCCAGTTCGACGTCCCGGCGGTCGTCCAGGTAGGGCTGGAAGCACGGCCAGTGCTGCACCATCAGCTCGCGCAGCTGGGGCAGGGTCAGGAAGGAGATGACGTTGTCGTCGGCCGGGTCGAGCAAGTAGCCCTTGCGGCGGCTGACCTCGCGGACGGCGACGGCGCGCTGGACCCACTCCTGGCCGGCCGGTCCGGCGGCGGCGACCACCCAGTCGTCGCCGTGGACGGGTTCGTACACTGGCCGCAGAACGGCGGCGACGACGGCGCGCAGCCGTTGTTCGACGAGGTTGAGCCATATGTAGGCCCGGCCGGCCCGCTGCGCGCGGGTGCGCACCTCGCGCCAGGCCTCCGCGTCCCAGTCCAGCTCCGGTCCGATGGCTCCCGTCTCCATCGGCCGGGCCAGGGACACCGTCCCGGGCGGGACGTCTGCGGAGCCTCCCTCGTGACCCTCGTCACCAGGGGGCAGCTCCAGCCCTCCCGAGCCCACCCGCGCACCGCCTTCCGCTCCCCCGAGCTCTCCCCGTCCCAACGATCAAGGAAGGGTACTCCGCGAGCGGCGGGCGGTGCAGCCGGATGGACAGGGTCGTTGCCCAACTACTCCTGTTCCGCTTGGCCGTTCTGGCCCGCGAGGGCGGGCGGCGTGAGCGGATTCATAGCGGTGACGTCGCGGGGGGCGATGGCGAAGCCCTGCCAGTGGACGGGCATGGGCTGCTGGTCCTCGTCGCGCGCGATGTGGTGGAAGCCGACGTTCACCCAGGCCACGGGGTGCGTGAGGGTCTGGCCGTCGACCCACGTGTCGACCGAGTCGCCGTGCCCGGCACCGCAGTCGAGCGGGTTGCGGCTGGCGTACTGCTCGCACCCGTTGTACTCGGTGAAGTAGACGTCGTGCCGGGTGAAGGGCCGGCCCGGGTAGGCGGCGCCGGCTCCCGGGACGATCTCGTACGAGCGCGGGTGGCCGTCCTTGTTGCGGCCGGCCGTGCTGACCACCCGCCACCAGCGCATGGCCCGGGCGTCACCGGCGAGTTCCTTGGTGACGGCGGTGCGGCGGGTCGTGGCGGTGGGTCCCTGCTGCCCGGAGCCGGGCGGACTGACCACCGAGTCGTACTGCTCGACCGCGGTGCGGGAGGAACCGTCGAGGCCGAAGTCGAGCCGCCAGAAGACGTTGTGGCTGTGGCTGGTGGCGTACGACGCGGCGCCGTCGCCGATCGGCCAGCCGCGGCCGTCGCCGGCGTCGTAGTCGTAGGGCGAGAGGCTGCCGGTGGCACCGACGTTCATGTGGATCACGCCGTCGTCGGAGAACCGCCACTCCGTCAGGTACTCGTACCAGCCGACCTTGTTGACGGTGTAGACCAGCATGTCCGTGCCCTGCGCCTGGTACGCCCGGTCCGGTGTGTCGGACTGCATGCGGTAGGCGTGGCCGCGCGAACGGGTGGTCGTGCACAGGCCCTTGACGTCCGGGTGGTCGGCGTCGAAGGCCTGCGGAACCCTGATCGTCCTGATGGTGCCGCCGGGGCACTCGGCGGGGGCCAGGTTCACCAGGCCGGAGCCGAAGTTGTAGTCGGTGATGTCGTTGTACTCGTTGGAGCCGTCGTCGTAGGGCACGTGGATCTGCGCGATCCTGGCGGTGTTGAGGACCCTGATCGGGCGGGGCTCGCCGGGCGGCTGGTAGGTGACGTCATGCAGGATCAGCCCCGATCTGGCCTCGTAGCTCCAGCACATCCGCCAGCTGGTGCCGGAGGCGAGCTTCTGCTCGATGCGGTAGGCCGGGGAACAGTCCCACTTGGTCCCGGCGGGCGGCGGTGCGGCGGCGGCCGGGTCCGCGCCGGTCGTCACACAGGCGGCCAGCGCGGCCACGGACAGGGCGATGGCCGCCGTCGAGCGGGCTCGGCCGGTGGTGTTCACGCGCATGAGGACATGACTCCCTGGATGGCTCTTCGGCATACGAGCGGACGGACAGGAGATGAGCGGGTCGAGCGGGCGGTCAGTGCGCGAGCCGGACGACCGTGCGGGCGCTGAGGTCGACCACCAGGGACCGGGCGTCGATCCAGGGCCCGTTGCGCACCTTCGGCAGCAGCCGCGCGCAGCGGTGCTCGCCGCACCGGTCCAGGGCGGCGGGCTGGGCGCCGGGAACGGACCGGTAGACCATGGCGGCCGACAGCAGCTGGTCCGGCCCGGTCAGCTCGCGCCCGGTCGCGTCCCGGTAGTCGGCCCTGAGGCCGGCGCCGAGCGGGTCGGCGATCAGCAGCCGGGCCGCCTCGGTCTGTTCCTCGGGGCTCAGGGGTGGCTGGATGCCCTTGCGCCGGGTGGTCGACTCGACCCTGCCGGTGGCGATGTCCACCGTCCGGGTGATGAGGGTGTCGCTGCCGTAGTCGTAGAAGGTGACGGTGGCGCGGCGTGCCGCGCCCGGAGCGTCGCCGTCGCCGCTCGGCGGCGCGGCCAGGTCGACGCCGAGGGGCTGCGGGCCGCGCTCGCCCCCGACGTCCTCGCCGTCGGCCCGCAGCTGCCGGTCGAGCGCGATCCGCTCGGCCTTGCGGGTCTCGTCGGCGGTCAGCGGGTCGGTGCCGGTGCCGCCCGTCCCCTGCCGCGGTGCGGGTGCGACGACTCCGGGAGGTACCGCGGTGCCCTGCTGCCCGCCCTGCTGCCGGGTCGTGCTCCGCCCGCCGGGCCGGTCGCCGTCCGCTCCCGCCTTGTCCGGCAAGGTGATCGCCGCCATCAGTGCCGTCCCGGCCACCGCTATGGCCGTACCCGCCACCACCTTCCCCAGGTGGCGGCGTACCGTCGTACGCACGATGTCCCCCTACTCCCCCTGTGTCCCCGGGAGTACGCGTCTGCCCCACTGGTTCGGCACGCGCCGTACGACGGCCCGTGCCCGGTCGGCCGGTAAGAGGGGCGCGGGGCGGGGGTGGTTCCCTCACTTTCGGGGAGACTCGGAGCCGAAGGCGCCCCCCGCGGCGCGCAACACCTGGAAGAGTCGTATCCATGCAGGTCTGGCCTGGAGAGGCGTATCCCCTCGGCGCCACGTACGACGGCGCCGGCACGAACTTCGCGGTCTTCACGGAGGCCGCGGACCGAGTAGAGCTGTGTCTGCTGCACGACGACGGCTCGGAGACGGCGGTGGAACTGCGCGAGAGCGACGCGTTCGTCCGGCACGCGTATCTGCCGGGTGTCATGCCCGGGCAGCGTTACGGCTACCGGGTGCACGGCCCGTACGACCCCGGTCGCGGGCTGCGCTGCAACTCGGCGAAGCTGCTGCTGGACCCGTACGCGAAGGCGATCAGCGGGTCGATCAGGTGGGGCGAGGAGGTGTACGGCTACCACTTCGACGCACCCGAACGGCGCAACGACCTGGACTCGGCGCCGCACACGATGACGTCGGTCGTGGTCAACCCCTACTTCGACTGGGGCGACGACCGGCCGCCGCGGATCGAGTACCACCGCACGGTGATCTACGAGGCCCATGTCAAGGGCCTGACCATGCGCCACCCCGGGCTGCCGGAGGAGCTGCGCGGCACGTACGCGGCGCTGGCCCACCCGGCGATCATCGAACACCTGACGGAGCTCGGGGTCACCGCCCTGGAGCTGATGCCCGTACACCAGTTCGTCAACGACCACCGTCTGGTGGACATGGGCCTCAACAACTACTGGGGTTACAACACCATCGGCTTCTTCGCCCCGCACAACGCCTACGCCTCCTGGGGCGACCGGGGTCAGCAGGTGCTGGAGTTCAAGTCGGCGGTGCGGGCGCTGCACGAGGCGGGCATCGAGGTCATCCTCGACGTGGTCTACAACCACACCGCCGAGGGCAACCACCTGGGCCCGACCCTGTCCTTCCGGGGCATCGACAACCCGCGCTACTACCGGCTCACCGACGACCCGCGCTACTACATGGACACCACGGGCACCGGGAACTCCCTGCTCATGCGGTCCCCGCACGTACTCCAGATGATCATGGACTCGCTGCGGTACTGGGTGCTGGAGATGCGGGTCGACGGGTTCCGCTTCGATCTGGCGGCGACCCTGGCCCGGCAGTTCCACGAGGTGGACCGGCTGTCGTCGTTCTTCGACCTGGTGCAGCAGGACCCGGTCGTCTCGCAGGTGAAGCTGATCGCCGAACCGTGGGACGTCGGCGAGGGCGGCTACCAGGTGGGCAACTTCCCGCCGTTGTGGACCGAGTGGAACGGCAAGTACCGCGACACGGTCCGCGACCTGTGGCGGGGCGAACCGCGCACCCTGGCGGAGTTCGCCTCCCGGCTGACCGGCTCCTCCGACCTCTACCAGGACGACGGGCGGCGTCCGCTGGCCTCCATCAACTTCGTCACCTGCCACGACGGGTTCACCCTGCACGACCTGGTCTCCTACAACGAGAAGCACAACCAGGCCAACGGCGAGGACAACCGCGACGGCGAGAGCCACAACCGGTCGTGGAACTGCGGCGCCGAGGGCGAGACCGACGACCCGGAGGTGCTGGCGCTGCGGGCCCGCCAGATGCGCAACTTCACGGCGACGCTCATGCTGTCCCAGGGTGTGCCGATGATCAGCCACGGGGACGAGTTCGCCCGCACCCAGCAGGGCAACAACAACGCCTATTGCCAGGACAGCGAGCTGGCGTGGGTGCAGTGGCCCCGGGACGGCAGCGAACTGCTGGACTTCACGCGCGCGCTGGTGGGACTGCGCAGGGAGCATCCGGTCTTCCGGCGGCGGCGGTTCTTCCACGGCCGGGCCGTGGAGGGCACCCACGACGACCTGTCGGACATCGCCTGGTTCACCCCGGCGGGCCGCGAGATGACCCAGCGGGACTGGGACACCGCACCGGCGTCGGCGCTGACCGTGTTCCTCAACGGCAACGCGATCTCCGAGCCGGGGGCGCGGGGAGAGCGGGTCACCGACGACTCGTTCCTGCTCATGTTCAACGCCTCCCCGAAGCCGATGGAGTTCGTGGTGCCGGTGGATCACGGACGGCAGTGGCAGGTCGTGGTCGACACCGAGCACGCGGAGGTGACGGCGGACGACGGGCCGAAGGTGCAGGCAGGGGACCGGCTGACGCTCGTCGACCGCAGCATGGCGGTCCTCAGGCGACCGGCCTGACGGCCTGGGCGGGCCCGTCGGCGTTTCCGGCCGGGAGCTTCCCCGTCCGGGAGCGTTCTCCGCCAGGGCGGGCAGGCCGACGGCACCGCTTGTCGTGTGCCTTTGCGCGCTCGGGTGCACCCCGGCCGCCGGGGGCGGGTACGTACGTCCACATGACCTCTGCGCTGCCCGTCCCCGCCCCGCCCACCGCCACCTACCGGCTCCAGCTGCAGCCCGCGTTCCCCTTCGCCGCGGCGGCCGCCGCCGTGCCGTACCTCGCCTCGCTCGGGGTCTCCCACCTGCACCTGTCCCCCGTCCTGGAGGCGGTCCCCGGGTCCGTGCACGGGTATGACGTCGTCGACCCCGCGCGCGTGCGCGAGGAACTCGGGGGCGAGGCCGGCCTGCGGGAGCTGGCGCGGGTCACGCGCGAGCACGGCCTCGGACTCGTGGTGGACATCGTGCCGAACCACATGGCGATGGCGCCACGCCACAACCACGCCCTGTGGGAGGTGCTGCGGGAGGGCCCCAAGTCCCCCTACGCCCGGTGGTTCGACATCGACTGGGAGGCGCAGGGCGGGCAGGTGCTGCTGCCGCTGCTCGGCGGTCCGCTCGGCGACGAGATCGGACGGCTGACGGTCGACGGGAAGGTGCTGCGCTACTACGACCATGAGCTGCCGCTGCGCGAGGGCACCGGGGACCTGCCCCTGCCGCGGCTGCTGGACGCCCAGTGGTACCGGCCGGTGTGGTGGCGGCTGGCCCGCACGGAACTGAACTACCGGCGCTTCTTCAGCATCTCGGAGCTGATCGGGGTCCGGGTGGAGGACCCGGAGGTCTTCGAGGCCACCCACGGCACGATCCTGCGGCTGCTGAAGGAGGGCGTGTTCGACGGGCTGCGCGTCGACCACCCCGACGGCCTCGCCGACCCCGACGCCTACCTGGCCCGGCTGCACCGGGCGACCGGGGGCCGCTGGACGGTCGTGGAGAAGATCCTCTCCGACCACGAGCACCTGCCGCCCTCCTGGCCGGTCGCCGGCACCACCGGCTACGACGCGCTGCGCCGCGTCGACGGGCTGTTCGCAGACCCGGCGGGCGCCGAGGACCTGCTGGGCCACTACCGGCGCTTCGCGGCCCCGCAGACCGACCGGGGCGGCGACTGGGCGACGACGGCCCGGCGGGCGGCGTACGCGGTCCTGCGGCACGAGCTGGCCACCGAGCTGGACCGGCTCACCCGGGCGGTGGTCCGCGTGTGCGCCGCGTCCCCCGACCCGTCCCTGCGCGACCGGGCGCCCTGGGCGCTGCGCACCGCCCTGGAGGAACTGCTGGTCCGGCTGGAGGTGTACCGGCCGTACACCTCGGGCGACGCGGCCACCGTCGTCACCGAGGAGGCCGCCGAGGAGGCCCGGGAAGCCTTCGTGGTGCCGGAGGAAGCGGGCGCGGTCGACGTCGTGCGGGACCTGGTGACCGGGCGGCGCGGCGGGGACGGGCCGGAGCGCCGGGAGGTCTGCGCGCGGTTCGCCCAGACCGCGTCGGCGCTGCGCGCGAAGTCCCTGGAGGACACGGCGTTCTACCGGTACGTGCCGCTGCTGTCGGCGAACGAGGTCGGCGGCGACCCCGGCGCACCCGCCGTCTCCCCGGACGCCTTCCACGCGTACTGCGCGCGCGTGCAGCGCGACTGGCCGGACACGGGCACCGTGGCCTCCACCCACGACACCAAGCGCAGCGCCGACGTGCGGGCCGCCCTGTCGGTGCTCACCGAGTGCCCGGGGCGGTGGGCGGAGCTCCTGGCCGAGGTGACGCGGCCGGACGACGTGGCGCCGGACGGGCAGCTGGCGTGGGCGGCCTGGCAGACGGTGTTCGGACTGGGCCCTGCGGCACCGGACCGGGTCGGGCAGGCGCTGCTGAAGCATGTGCGCGAGGCCGGGCTGTACACCAGCTGGACCGAGCAGGAGCCGCCCTACGAGGACGCGGTGGCCGCGTTCGTCACGGCGGGGCCGTGCGGAGTGCCCGGCGAGCGTGTGGCCGCGCTGCGTGCCGAGCTGGACGCGCACATCCGGGCCAACGTCCTCGGCACCGCGCTGGTGCAGCTGACCATGCCGGGGGTGCCGGACGTGTACCAGGGCACCGAGCGCGAGTACCGTGCGCTGGTCGACCCGGACAACCGGCGTCCGGTGGCCTTCCCGGCGGCGGCCGTTGCCGGGGAAGGCGCCTTCGGTACGGCCCCTTCCGAAGCCGCCGTCTCCGGGGTGGAGGCGCGGACGGAGCCGGGGGAGGCCAAGGCCGCGGTGACGGCCGCCGCGCTGCGGCTGCGCCGGCGGCGGCCGGAGGTCTTCGGGACGGCGGCGACGTACGCGCCGCTGACCGCCGAGGGCCCGGCGGCGGACCACTGCCTGGCCTTCGCCCGCTCCGGCTCGGTGGTCACCGCGGTCACCCGCCTGTCCCTGCGCCTCGCCCAGGCCGGCGGCTGGCGGGACACCGTCCTGCCGCTTCCGCCGGGGCGGTGGGCGGACGTGCTGTTCCCGGAGCGGGTCTTCACGGGCCACGCGCGCGTGGCGGAGCTCTTCGAGCGCCTGCCCGTGGCGCTGCTGGAGCGCGCCGACGCCGGGTGACCGGGCCGGGGCGCGAGGGGCGCGGGGGCTGCTCGCGCCCCGGGGGTCGGCCGGGGAACTCGGTCATCGTGTCCCGGGCACGGGAGGGTGCCGTCGTCGTGCCGGGGGCGCAGGAGCACCGCCCCGGTCGACCGCCGCCGGCGGCCTCCCGGCGCGCGCTTCGAGGCGCCCCGGAGGCCGGGTCTCGTGTCCTTGACAGGGGTCGGTCCGCGTGGGGTACTGCGGAGAGCTAATCCGGGCAGGATGAGTGACGGGGGTGAGAGCGGTGCCTGAACCGCGCTACCCCACGGTGGCCGAGCTGACCTCCGCCGCCCGGGCGCTGGCAGCGCAGCGACCCGGTCTGTGCACGCTGCGGGAGGTGGGCCGGTCCCGAGCGGGCCGGCCGCTGCACCTGCTGTCCGTGGGACACACCCGGCGCGCCGTACTGGTCGTCGCCGGGGCCCACCCCAACGAGCCGACCGGCGGGGCCACCCTGCTCGCGGTGGCCGGGCGGGTGCTGCGCGAGCGGGTGTTGCGGGACGGCGTGTCCTGGCACTTCCTGCTGTGCGCGGACCCGGACGGCGCGAGCCTGCACGTCACACCCGCGCCGCGCAGCCTGCTGGAGTACCACCTCGGCTTCTACCGGCCGGCCGGCCCCGAGCAGCCG
Organism: Streptomyces sp. bgisy159; assembly: GCF_965341775.1. GTDB lineage: Bacteria > Actinomycetota > Actinomycetes > Streptomycetales > Streptomycetaceae > Streptomyces. The sequence continues at coordinate 187,594 of NZ_CBDQZH010000010.1, forward strand.
GAGTGGTCGCCGGCCCTGCTCCCCCCGGACCGCCTGCCGCCGGAGACCCGCGCCCTGACCCGGGTCATCGACCAGCTGCGGCCCTACCTCCAGGTCAGCCTGCACGGCACCGAACTGGGCGGCAGCTGGGTGCAGTTGACGAGGGACGTGCCGGGTCTCGCGGAGCCGTTCGCCAAGTCCGCGGCGGAACTGCGCATTCCGGTGGAGACCGGCGCCTCCGACGCGGCGGGGTGGCCGGCCAGCGGTCCCGGGGTGCGGGTGATGCCCGGCCCGGGGTCGGGTGCGGCGTACCCGAGCATGCCGGACGACGCCCGCCACAGCACCTGGTACCACGTGCACCGCCACGGCGGTCTGACCGCCGTCGTCGAGGTGCCGATGTGGGCGAGCGACCTGGTGGACGACCCCGCGCCGCACCCGGCCCCGGCGGCGGCGATCCGCCGTCTGGCGCACCGGCTGCTGCGGGACGGCCGGGAGGTGCGGCGCGTCCTCACGGAGGCGCTGCCCCGCCTGGAGCACGCCGAGGGGCCGCTGCTGCGGGCCGCGCGCTGGTCCCTGGAGCTGGTGCCGGGGCTGGCCGAGGACTGGATCCGGATGCCGCCGGCGGACACGACGATGGCGTACGTCGGCAGCGTGGACGCCTTCGGGCGCCGGCTGCCGCTGCGGTCGGCCGCCATGCTGCTGCGCGTCCTGCGCGAGCACGGCGACGACGCCGCGCCGCGGCTGGAGGAGCTGGTCGGCGCCTGGAGCGACGCCTTCGCGGAACGCTTCCACGCCCGCTGGGTCCCCCTGGAGCACCAGATCGAGCATCAGGCCCGCACGGTCGTGTCGACGGCGCTGCACGCCCGTGCGCTGCCCAACGCCCCGGCCGAACGCTGACGCGCCCCGCGGTCGGCCGTCGTCGAGGCGGGGCCGGCGCCTCGTCGGCGCGGCACCCGCCGGGCGGGCGCCGCTCGGCCGCGACGGGAACGGCGGGCCCCGCGACCGGCGACGGTCGCGGCGTCCGCGCACGCGGGGGCCTGCGCCCGACGGCCGAGCGGGCCACGTGGATCGGCGGCGCCCGTGGCCGGTGTACGGCCGCGACCGGGGCAGGGCCGTGGAGACCGCCCGGCCGGCCGCTCACGGTCCCGGCCCGGGGCCGCCCGCGTGGACGTCACCCGTCCAGGGCGAACACCGCCCCGGTCGTCGCCGCCATCCGGCAGGTGTTCGCGAAGGTCTCCTCGTAGCGCACCGGCCGGCCGTGCCAGCTGCCCTCCGCGCGCACGGTGACGGGGGCGTAGACGAGGGCGCAGACGGCGTCCTCGTCGGGGCGCAGGGCGCTCAGGTCGCCCTCCGCCTCGGTGAGCTGCGCGCACGCCTCCGTGGCGCGCGAGTGGCCCTGGGGCGGGTCGCACAGCAGCAGCGTGCCCCGGATGTCGCTGGAACGGGGGGTGCCCTTGGTGACGGAGAGCTGGAGCCAGTCGTCCAGCAGGCCGGCGTCGGCGGTGGCGCGGGCGTGCGCCGGGGCGGCCGTCAGCAGGACGACGGCGGTGGCGGGGAGGGCGCGGCGCAGCACGGTCGTCACGAGGGTGCGCGGTCCGCGGTGGGTGGTGTGCGTCATTCCCGGTGCATCGGCACGACGGGCCGCGCACCCCAGTCCGGCTCACCCGAACGCGCGTCGCCGGGCGGAGTGCTCCGCAGCGCCAGGTCGAACGCGGCGAGCACGACCCGCGCCTGGTACTCGGCCTGGCGGGCGACCGGGATCCAGCGGGCCCGGCAGCCGTCCCGGAGGTCGGCGCACCGGGCGTCGATCAGCCGGTCCAGCTCGGGCAGGACGGCGGCCGGGTCGGCGCCGCTCGCGGTGACGAGCTGGTGCAGCAGTCCCGCCGTACGGGCGGCCAGGCGGCGGCCGGAGATCCACAGGGCCGTCAGGTGGGCCGTGGTGAGCCGCGGCAGTGGGCGCTCGGGATCGGCGGTGGCGGGGTCCCAGGAGTCGGCGAGGCCGGGGCAGACCAGCATGTGGTCGTCGACGGGGGCGAGCAGGTGGTCAGCGCCGGGGACGCCGGTGAGCCGCGGGCGGATCCGGTCCAGGACGCTCGACAGGAGCCGGGTGTCCCGGCGCAGGGTGGCGCTGACGGCGCGCAGGACGGCGTCCCGGTCGTCGGGCGGCGAGCCGTCCTGCACGGCGGCCACGCCCCACATGGGCGCCTCGACGATCGCGGTGACCGTGCCGTGCCGCCGCGGGTGGAACCAGGTGGAGTCGACGGCCGCCTCGGTGATCGCGGCGGCCAGGCCGCCCCGGCGCGGCGGTGGGACCAGGTGGACCGCGGGGCCGAGGGGCGGCCAGTACAGGGCGTCGTAGGGGCCGAGTTCGCGCGGCACGCCGAGCCGGGCGGCGGTGTGGGCGACCCGGCGGGCCAGGCCGGGCAGGTCGCGGGTCAGTTCGACGAAGCCGCCGCCGATGTCGACGCCGTGCAGCGAGCACTGGAAGAAAGGTTTCAGTTCGTCCTGGACGGCGAGCAGTGCCCGGGTCTCCGGCAAGGTGGCCCCGTCCGGGCCGTCGGGCAGCCACTCCGGCTGCTCCAGGAAGCCCGGCCGGAAGAAGTGCCGGAAGTAGCGGTCGAGGCGGTACGGCCCGGACAGCCAGCCCTCGTTGCGGCGCAGTCCGTCGGGGTCGAGGCAGAGCAGCAGGTGCCAGGTGGCGTCGGCGCCCTCGGTCAGCCGGGGGTCGGCCAGGGCGCGCTCGGCCAGCCGCAGGGCGGTGGCCCCGCCGACCGGCTCGTTGGCGTGCGGCCCGGCGACGACCAGCGCGTGGCGGTCTCCGTGACCGACGGAAAGCAGCCACAACGGCGTGCCCGCGCGGGACGCGCCGACACGGCGCAGCCGGGCGCGGCGGGGGTGACGGGCGGCGAGCGCGACGGCCCGCGCGGTGAGCTCGTCGACGGTGGGATAGCGCGGGAGGGGCGGCAGAACACACCTCCCAAGTGCGGTGCCGGTATTGCCTGTGGCTCACCTGGTGTCGCGGCGCGCGCACAGCGGGTCATCACAGTGGGTCATGGAACGCGGGTACGTCAACACCGCGGAACAGGTTTGTCGGCCACGCGGCAGAGTTGTTTTTCGGCCACCTCGCCGCTCGGGGCGGGGCGGGCGCGCGACGCCGTCAGTTCGCCGACAGCCTGAAGGCCATCCGCCCGAAGGCCACCTGGTCACCCTCGCGGACGACGGCGGCGCCGACGACCCGGCGGCCGTTGACGGTCGTGCCGTTGGTCGATCCGAGGTCGCGCAGCACCCACAGCCCGCCCTGCAGGCTGAGTTCGGCGTGCACCCGGGAGACGGTCTCGTGGCTCAGCCGCAGCCCGTTGACGGGGTCGCGCCCGATGCGCAGCGGGTGCGCGGCGCCCGGGTGCGGCAGCAACAGCTTGGGCAGGCGTTCGGCCCGCCAGGCGTTGCGCAGCCGTACGGTGAAGCCGGAGACGGCCTCGACCGTACCGAACACCGCCCGGGCCAGGCGGTTCTCCTGAGGCAGGTCGGCGGTGAGCGCGGCGAGTTCGTCGGAGCGCCGGGCGACGAGCGCCAGCTCCATGCGCCGGATGAACGTGTCGTGCGACAGCCGACCCATGGCGACGCCGTCCCTGAGCACCTTCAGCGCTTTGTCGCGCTCCCCGTCGGACAGCCGCGCGGGGTACGTGTTGAACTCGAAAGACGACGTCACGCTGGTGATTGTCGGTCAGGGGCCCGGCGGGTGTCCAGAAGACGGGGAAACGGCCGGTGCCGGGCCCGCGCCGCGGGGCGAGGGCCGGTCCTGCCGTCCGCCTTCCGCCCGGCCTCACCGCGGCGCCGTGCGGCGGGGTGACCGTGTCACAGGCCTCCGGTCCGCGCTTCCGCGGCCGCTGCCGCTGCCGCTCGTTCCTCGCCCTTGCGGCGGGCGCGCTTGCCGTAGAGGGCGGTCCAGGTGGCGAGGGCGGCGAGGGTGCCGTAGATGAGGAAGGGACTGAGGATCACCATGGTGTCGGTGCTCAGGGTGTAGGCCAGGGCGACGCGGGCCAGGGCCTCCAGGCAGTAGGCGACGCCCCACACGGTCGTCATGGTGCGGATGGTGGCGCGGAATCCCTCGAACTCCCACAGGCCGTTCCACCAGGCGGTGGACGCGGCGGTGCCGTCGGTCGCGAACTTGCGGCCGAAGTAGAACATCAGCGGGCGCGGGGCCAGGAGGGTCGCCAGGCACAGCAGGCCGAACAGGCCCGTGACGGCGGAGTCCTTGACCAGCAGGGCCCGGGCGGAGTGGGCGCCCACGAGGGACACCACGGCGGTGATCACCAGGAAGACCAGGGTCACGACGGCGAACTCGTCGAGCCGGCGCCGCCAGACGACGTGGACGACGCTGTCGAGCACCGGCCAGACACCGCCCGCCAGCAGCGCCGCGAACTCGCTCCAGCCGTGATCGCGGAGCATGTTGTACGTGAGGATCGGAGCGACGACGTTGAGCGCGACGGTGAGGATCCAGCCGGCCGCGGCGGCGCCGCCGGACCGGGCCGGCGGTGCCGGACGTTCGTCGCTTCGGGCAGGTCGCGTGGTGACGGTGTGCTCGATGGGCACGGTTCCCCCTGAGGTGCCTGACATGAGTGATACGCCGCTAGAACGTATGGCAGGTGCGTGGCGGGAGGCCACGGGCCGCCGGCCAAATGATCACCAAGTCTCGTCGGCCGTCCCGCGCGCGTGTTCCGACATCCGCCGGTGACCCGGAGCGTTCCCCGGCGGAAAGATCTCGTTTGGCGGAGGATGGGACGGGCTACGTCACGGTGAGCAGACGAAGGGGAACCGTCCGTGCAGTTCGAGGTGTGGGCACCGCAGGCCGATCGGGTGACGCTGGAGTGCGACGGGGTCACCCGGGTGATGGAGCGGGACGCGGAGCGTCGGGGGTGGTGGGTCGCGGAGGCCGAGGCGGGTGACGGGTCGCGGTACGGGTTCGCCGTGGACGACGGGCCGGTGCGCCCGGACCCGCGCTCGCGGCGGCAGCCGGACGGGCCGGACGGGCTGAGCGCCGTGGTCGACCAGGGGGCGTACGAGTGGCGCGCCGAGTGGGCCGGGCGCCCGCTGCGGGGCGCGGTGCTGTACGAGCTGCACGTGGGGACGTACACCCCGCAGGGCACGCTGGACGCGGCCGCCGGGCGGCTGGAGCATCTCGTCGAACTCGGCGTCACCCACGTGGAGTTGATGCCGCTGTGCCCTTTCCCGGGGCGTCACGGGTGGGGGTACGAGGGGGTGTCGCTGTGGGCGGTGCACGAGCCGTACGGGGGTCCGCCGGCACTGAAGCGGTTCGTGGACCGGGCGCACGAGCTGGGGCTCGGGGTGGTGCTGGACGTCGTGCACAACCACCTCGGGCCGTCGGGGAACTACCTGCCGGTCTTCGGGCCGTACTTCACCGACACCCACCACACGCCGTGGGGTGCCGCGGTCAACCTGGACGCGCCCGGCTCGGACGAGGTGCGCGCGTTCATGATCGGTAGCGCGCTGGCGTGGCTGCGGGACTACCGGTTGGACGGGCTGCGGCTGGACGCGGTGCACGCGCTGAAGGACACGCGCGCGTACCAATTCCTGGAGGAGCTGTCGGCCGCCGTGGACTCCTTGGCGGCCGAGACGGACCGGCCGCTGTTCCTGATCGCCGAGTCCGACCTGAACGACCCCCGGGTCATCACCCCGCGCCAGGAGCACGGCCTGGGCCTGCACGCGCAGTGGAACGACGACTTCCACCACGCGCTGCACACCGCCCTGACGGGCGAGGCGCAGGGCTACTACGCCGACTTCGGGCGGGCTCCGCTGCGGGCCGTCGCCAAGACCCTCACCGGGGGGTACTTCCACGACGGCACGTACTCCAGCTTCCGGGGGCGCCACCACGGCCGGCCCCTGGACCGGTCCCGGGTGGCCGGGCACCGGCTGCTCGGCTACAGCCAGACCCACGACCAGGTCGGCAACCGTGCCCAGGGCGACCGCCTGTCGGCGTCCCTGTCCCCCGGGCTGCTGGCCTGCGCGGCGGCGCTGGTGCTCACGGCACCGTTCACGCCGATGCTCTTCATGGGCGAGGAGTGGGCGGCGAGCACACCCTGGCAGTTCTTCACCGACCACACCGACCCGGACCTCGCGGAGGCGGTACGGCGGGGCAGGCGCCGGGAGTTCGCCGCGCACGGGTGGGCCGAGGACGAGGTGCCCGACCCGCAGGACCCGGCGACCCGCGAGCGCTCCTGCCTGGACTGGTCCGAGCCGGAACGCGAGCCCCACGCGCGCGTGCTCGCGTGGTACCGCCGGCTGATCGCCCTGCGCCGGGAGCACCCCGACCTGATGGACCCCGACCTCGCCGACCTGCGGGTCGCCTACGACGAGGAGGCCCGCTGGCTCGCCTTCCGGCGCGGTGACGTACGGGTGGCGGTCAACCTCGCCGGGGAGCCGACGGCGATCCCCCTGGGGCCCCGGCCGGCGCGGATCCTCGCGGCGTGGGAGCCGGTGCGGGCGCCCGGCCGGGACGGGCTGCTGCATCTGCCCGGTGAGGCGTGCGTGGTGCTGGAGCAGGAGTGACCGCGACACCCCGACGACAGGGCGGGCCAGGTCAGGGCGGGCCAGGTCAGGGCGGTCGGCTCAGGTGCCGTCGCCCTCCCGGAGCTCCGTGACCCGTTCCAGCAGGATCGCCTCCCAGGCGTGCGCGAGTTCGGTGCGCAGCGCGGGCGGGGGTTCGGTGCCGTGGCCGGCGAGGCGGTCGGCGAGACGGATCACCGTGTCGCAGCGGGCCAGCCACAGGCCGCGCAGGCAGGGGCGGGCGGCGTAGCCGGCGAGGGTCGCGGCGCGTACGGCGGTGGGGGAACCGACGGCGCGGGCGAGGCCGGCGATGTCCTCGGCGGGATCGCCGAGGACGGCCCCGCGCCAGTCGAGGACCCCGCGCACCCGGCCGTCGCCGCCGACCACGAGGTGCCCGGCGGCGAGCCGGTGGTGGACCAGGACGGCGGTGCCGGGCTGGGCGGCGAGCTGGGTGGCGCCGAGCGGGGTGAGCTGGTGCAGCCGGGCGGCGTCGAACTCGTCGGCGGCGGCGAGGCGCGCCGCGGCGGCCACCGCCATACGGCGCAGCGCCTCCAGGGAGCGCGGGGCGGCCCGGGGAACGCCGAGCGCCTCGGCCTGCCGGACGGGCACCTCGCGCAGCCCGGTGAACAGGCCGGCGAGGTCGCCCTCGCCGGCGGCGGACACGTCGTGGTCCTCGGCGGTCCCGCCGGGGATCCGGGTGTCGAGGCTGCAGGTCAGGCCGGGTGACCACTCGCCGTGCGCGACGCAGGCCGGCACGGCGAGCGGCAGGTGCGGGCGGACGAGGTCGCGTAGGCGCAGTTCGCGGCGCTGGTGGGCCGCGGCGTCGCGGTCGGCGGCGAGCCGTAGCACGTGGCGGGCGCCGACCCACCAGGTGGTGGAGCCGCCCTCGGTGACGGGGCGCACGTCGGGTCCGCCGCCCCGCGGGTCCTCCTTGAGGAGGGTGCGGACCAGCCTGCGGACGGTGTCCGCGGTGGGTGTCGGTGTCGGTGCCTGGGTCATGGATCGCGCCGTTGTCGTCGATGGGCCGATGGGTGCTGCTCCTGGTCGCCTCTCAGTCAACTATGACCATCTCGCGCGTGGTGGCGTTGAGGCGCCGGCGGCCGTCCCGGGTGACGGTGACGATGTCCTCGATGCGCACCCCGAAGCGGCCGGGCAGATAGACGCCGGGCTCCACGGAGAAGCACATGCCGGGTACGAGCGGCTGTTCCTCGCCCTCGATCATGTACGGCGGCTCGTGGGTGGTGACGCCGATGCCGTGCCCGGTGCGGTGGATGAAGTACGGCCCGTACCCGGCGTCGGTGATGACCTCGCGGGCGGCGCGGTCGACGTCCTGGCAGGCGGCGCCCGGCCGTACGGCACAAAAGCCCGCCTCCTGGGCCGCGCGGACGACGTCGTGGACCCGGCGTTCCTCGTCGGTGGGTTCGCCGACGTGGACGGTGCGGGTGGTGTCGGAGCCGTAGCCGTCCTTGAGGCCACCGAAGTCCAGGACGACCATGTCGCCGCGCTCGATGAGCCGGTCGCCCATCTCGTGGTGCGGGTTGGCGCCGTTGGGGCCCGAGCCGACGATGGTGAAGTCGACCTGCTCGTGCCCGTGCTCGCGCAGCAGTCGGGCGAGGTCCGCGCCGACCTCGGACTCCCGGCGGCCGGCGAAGGGCAGCCCCCGGATCTCCTCGAACGCGGCGTCGGCGGCTGCCGCGGCGGCGGCCATCAGCTCCAGCTCGGCCGCGTCCTTGACGGCGCGCAGCATGGGAAGCGCCTCGGTGAGCGCGGCGTAGGAGGTGCCGGGCAGGGTGGTTTGGAGGGCGAGCAGGTGCAGGGCCCAGGTGTTGTCGCTGATGCCGTACCGGCTGCTCGCGGCGTCGGCGGCGAGGATGTCGGCGGTGACGGCGTAGGGGTCGGTGCCGTCGGTCCAGTCCCGCAGGGTCAGCGCGGGCGCGCCGGGGGCCGCTTCGGCGTCGGGTGCCTCCAGGGCGGGGACGACGAGGGCGGGGTCCCGGCCGGGTGCGAGGACGAGCAGGGTGAGCCGTTCGGTGATCGCGGTCGGGGTGTAGCCGGTGAGCCACACCAGGTCGGGGCCCGGGGCGACGAGCAGTCCGGCGAGTCCGGCGTCGGCGGCGGCGTGCGCGGCCCGCTCCATCCGGGCCCGGTAGTCGTCGGCGGTGAAGAGGGCGCGCGTGCTGCCGGTCATCCGGGCCTCCCAGTTCGCGTGTGACCACGGGCAGCATCCTGCCCCTACGGCGGGGGTGGCGCGAGCCGGTTCGCGGCTCCGGCCGGGCCGGAGGACCACGCCGGGGCCGCCCGGTCGCCGGGCTGACGGCCGGACCGTTGATCACTTCCGGAATCTGATGGCCGGATGCGCTGCGAACCTCAGACGCGTTGCGGAAGGGGGAGGCGGTCACCGTGCTCGTCATCGCCCACATCAGCGATCCGCGCCTGGACGGAACCGCGCGGGCCACCGAGCGGGCCGAACGGGTGCGCGACCGGCTGTGAGGCTGCCGCGCGCGGTGGACGCCCTGCTGGTCACCGGCGACATCGGCGGACCACGGCACGGAGGCGGAGTACGAGGAGGCCGCCCGCCTCCTGGGCCTCGCCGACGGCGGCGCCCCCTTCCCGGTGCTGACGTGTCCGGGCGACCACGACAGCAGGGCGCCCTACCGCGTGGGGCCGGCCTTCCACGTACTGGACGACCGGCGACGGCTCACCACCCACTTCCGCACGGTGGGCTGATCCGACCGCGGACTCAGGTGACGATTCCCGGCACGATCGCCAACTGCTGGTAGCCGCCGCTGCGATGCCGCACCGTCACCTTGTGCGCCGTGCCGGGCCGGGCGGCGCGCACCGCTCGGACGAGGTCCGCGGCCGACTCCACGCGTGTGCCGCCGAACCACAGCAGTACGTCGCCGCGCACCAGGCCGGCCGTGTAGCCGGGGCCGGGCACATGGACGGCCACGACCTTCGCGCCCGCCTTCTCGGCGTCCACGACCTCGACGCCCAGCGTCGGCGCGGCAGGCGCGGGGGACGGCTCGGCGGAGGGGGACGGGGCGTCCCCGGGGCCGGCGCGGCCGTGCGTCCCGGCCGCTCCCTGTGCGGCGGCCTCGCGCTGCAGCTCCGCGAGCTTGCTCATGCCGATGACGGTGGCACCCACGGTGCCGAGGCCGACGCCCGCCAGGACCAGGACGGCACCGGCGAGCAGGCCGAACAGCAGGGTGAGCAGTCGGCGGCCGCGCCGCCGGGCCTGCGGACGGCGGGCCGGGCCGCCGGGCCGGCCGCCCGTTCCGCCCTTGCCCGCACCCCCGCTCCCGCCCCCGCCGTCGCCACCGGCTTCCTGACCGGGCATGGGCTTGGGACGCAACGCAGTCTGTTCCATGGGGATCGCCTCCGGCTGGTGCTCTACCCCGCGCACCGGCGGCCGACGAGACACGAACGAGTGAGACTGACCGCCCGTCGGACGAGGCAGGCCCCGCGACGAGCCATCCGGCAAGGGCACGCACCCGGCCCGGCGCCCGCCCCCACCGCCCCTCCCACCCGTACGGCCGACGCCCCCGCCAGGCACCCGAGGCCCCCAGGAACAGAGCTGTACGGCACCAGAGCGCGCCCCGCCAGTCCGGGCTGCACGGCACCGAGGTCCCCCGCCGTCCGAGCTGTACGGCGACGGCGCGCGCCCGCGCCCGGTCGTCCGGGCGACGGCGCGGGCCGCCGCGGAGTACGCGGTCCGGCGGGTCAGCCGACCGTGACCGGAAGGGCCGGCGGCCGGTCCGGGAGGAAACCGTGAACCCGGCGGGCGAGGAACTCGGGCTTGTAACGGTCCACCGCACGGTGCCAGTTGAGGATGCCGGCCATCCAGTTCCGCAGGTCGTCGACGTAGACGCCCAGGGCCGTACGGGCCTCCTCCGACAGGTCGAGGTCGTCCTGGAGGACGGGCAGTTCGTGGGTGACGACATGCTCGAACTGCCGCATGCGCTGGGTCATCAGGTCGTGGACGATGGGCAGCGCGGTCGGGTAGTCGATGCCGAAGAAGTTCTGCACGACGAGGATCGAGTTGTGGATCTCACCCTCGTACTCGATCTCCTTCTGGTACGAGAACACGTCGTTGAGGAGGCAGGCGTAGTCCATGGCCGCGTTCTCCATCGAGCGGACGGGGCCGCTGCGGTAGACCTCCGGCGGCACGGCCGGGCCGTGGCCCATGCGGCACAGGCCGAGGGTGAGGTCGGAGCCGAAGGTGGCGCGGCGCATCTCCAGGTAGTCGACCGGGTCGGGGACCCGGTTCTGCAGCTGGTTGGACAGCTCCCAGGTCCAGGCCTCCGTCATGACGTTCACCGCGTCCTTGACCACGCGCCGCTGCTCGGGGGTCATGTCCGCCGTGGTGCGCGCCCACAGGTCGGTCAGGCCGCGCTCCATGCCGTTGGCGGGGACGGCCCCCCGCTCCCCGTCGAGGGGCATGCATGCCGACAGCCGGGCCGTGGTCAGGCGGGCGGCGGCCAGGTCGCGGCGGTGTCCGAAGACCAGGGGGTAGTAGTCGTCGCCGTAGGTGCCCCAGGCCAGCCAGGCGGCGCTGAGATCGAGCTGCTCCGGTGTGGCGTCGGGGTCGAGGCCGGCCGAGCACAGGGCGAGGTCGGAGGCGGCGAGCCGGTCCTCGTCCCAGACGCCCTCCGACAGCATGCCCATCCGGCGGGTCCAGTCGACGAGCCGCCCCCGGGCGCCGTCCAGGTGGGGGCAGAGCTGCACCTGGAACGGCATGTAGAGGTCGGGCACGACCGACGGGCCGACCTTCTGGAACGGCACGTGGCTGTAGGCCCGCAGCCTCCCCCACTGCCGGGAGGACGTGGGAGGTGCCCCCGGGGCGACGGCCGATGCGAGCAGCGCGCCGACGTCGGCGGCCGAGGTGCCGGTGCCGGTGAGCCTCTCCCAGGGGGCGGCGGTGCGCGCGCCCTCGTTCATGTAGCGGCTGGAGCGCAGGTGCCACTCGTGGCCGCCGGACTGCCAGTCCTGCAGCCCCTTGGTGTAGGCGGCCACGGCGGCGACCTCGTCGGGGCGCAGCCCCTGGTCCACGGCGAGGGCGGGCACCTCGGTCAGCGCGGTGTGCTCGAACTGGTGCAGGCGGGAGGTCAGGACGTCGTTGACGGTGTCGGCGGCCTCCTGCGTGGTGCAGCCGAAGAACGTCTCCAGGACGAGCACGCCGTTGCTGTTCTCGCCCTCGTCCTGGACCTCGCGCTGGTAGGAGAACAGGTCGTTGCGCAGGTGCACCGCGTCGGAGAAGGTCTCCATCAGCACCCGCAGCGGCCGGGATCCCGCGACGGACGGTGGCACTTCGGCGGTGGCGTACTCCACGAGTCCGGCCGACCAGGGGGCACCGCCCACCTTGCGGCGCATCTCGATGTACTCGACGGGGTTGGCGATCCGCCCCTCGTTGATGTTGGACAGCTCCCACATCGACTCGTTGAGCAGGTGTTCGGTGGCGACGGCGAAGCGGCGCCGCCAGTCGGCGGACATCGCCGGTACGGTGCGCGCCCACAGGTCGGCCAGGCCCTTCTCCACGGGGTTCTCCGGTTCCGGCACCGGGGTCGCGGGATCCTGCGGCATGAAGAGCGGAAGCCGGTCCAGGTGGGCCTTTCCGGCGGCACGGTCCTGCGTGCGCTTGTACATGTCCAGGAAGTGGTCGTCGAAGAAGAAGACCCACACGTACCAGTCGGTGATCAGGGACAGGGCGTCCGCGTCGCAGTCGGGGTGGGTGTACGCGCACAGCAGCCCGTAGTCGTGCGCCTCGAGGTCGGCCTGCTCCCAGATCCCGGAACCCTCCAGCATGCCCATCTCGCGCGCCCACCGGGTGGAGTGGGCGCGGGCCGCGTCGACATGTGGATTGAGCCGCGCGGGATACGGCATGTAGAAGTGCGGGAGGTGAAACGGCTGCGTCATGGCCGGGCACTACCCATGCCCCGGTACCGCCATCCGGCGGGCCGCACATGATCACACCATCGCGTGAATCAGCCGGAACGCCTTGCCGGGGTCGGCGACCACTCCCCCGGACCGGCGGCCCCTCCCCTGGACCTGAGACCACTCCCCCGGACCGGCGTCCTAGACCCGGGCCCCCACCATGATCTCCCGCTCCAGACGGTTCGCCAGGCTCAGGTAGCGGGGCCGGCGGGTCACCGGTACCAGCCCTCTGATCAGGACGTACCACATCTCCGCCATGCGGCGCGGAAGTCGGGTCGCCGGTTCGCGGGAGCGGCCGACGACCCGGGTGCCGACGAAGAAGCAGACGAGGGAGTGGGCGACGGCGTCGACGTCGACGTCGGGGTGGACGTCGGCCTCGCGGACCGCGCCCGCCAGCCCCCGGGAGATCAACTCCAGCCACTCGGTGAAGGGATGGCGCAGCGGCGGGCGTATCGGCACGCCCCCCGTGGCCAGTCGCAGTCCCGCGCGGGCGATGGGGCCCTCGACGGACAGCCGCGTGATGCCGAACGTGAGCCGCATCAGCGCTTCGAGCGACGAGTAGCCCCGGTCGTCGATCTCGCCGGCGACCCGGCGTGAGGCCTGGGACTGCAGTTCCATGATCGCGTGAGCCAGGTCCTCCTTGGCCGCGAAGTGGAAGTACAGCGCCCCCTTGGTCACTTGGGCGTGCTCGACGATGTCACTCAGACTGGTCGACTCGTAGCCGCGCCGGTCGAACAGGTCGGCCGCGGCCCTGATGATCGTCGCGCGGGTCTGCTCGGCGCGTAATTGCCTCGCCATCGAGTGAACTCTCCTGGGCCAGTAAAGAACGGGTCATGCCGTTTGTTTCTTACCCCCTGCCCACCATAGCTCACGTCCCGACGGTCCCGACGCGGCACTCGAAGACCGTCGACTCGCCCTGGCTGCCGATGACTTCGACCTCGCCGTCGCCCCCGGCCTTCGCCTCGATCAACACGGGTTCGTCCAGCTCGGCGTAGCGATGGAAGAGCGCCTGATACACGGCCGGGGAGCGGTCTTCGGCGGTGGCGCACAAGGCCGCTTGGCGGGCCGCCTCCAGCAGGAGCATGCCGGGGACGTGGTCGAGGGGATGGTCGAAGAAAACGGGGTGTGCGGTATGTACGCGGAGCTGCCAGCGGCCCGAGGGGTCGGGTGGCGCCAGCACGACGTCCGTGGGCAGCGCGCGGTCCACGGCGCCCGGATCCAGTCCGGGCGGCACCGGTACGGCGGTCACCCCGTCCGGGGTACGACCGCCGCGAAGCCGCCCGTAGACGGCCGGGCTCACGCAGGTGAACGCGACGTCCGCGGTGGCGACCTGAACGCCGTCGCGCCGCACGTGCGCCGTGTAGCGGGCGCCGGCCGGGCGCCGGCCGCGGTACTGGACGTCGGTGAAGACCAGGTCGACTTCGGGCTCGGCCGGCAGCGGCCCGACCGCCAACTCCCCCGGTACGGTGCTGACCTGGAACTCCTGGAGGACGAAGTGGTGGTCCAGCGGCACGTCGTACTCGGTGTGGGAGATCAGCGTGCCGCTCTGCCGGATCGTCTCCACCACCAGGAGCGGGTCGTACGCCGACCAGTCCGGCGACACGTGTAACCCGTGCGCGCGGGGCCACTGCGCGGATACCGTGAACCGGTCCGGCCCGGTCCGCCGCCAGCCGGTGGGCAGGGTCTCCGCGACGGCCGCCCGATGGACGAGTTGACGGGGAACGGCCGCCGTCATGGGCGGGCTGTCGGCAAGCTGCCGCGGTCGAGTCATGTCTCTCCCTACGGTCCCCCGGAGGCCACGGCAGACGGCCAGGCGTCCGCTCCGCCGAGCGCTACAGTACGAGGCGACCGGTTTGTTTTCAATGAGATCAGTCAACGGCATCCTATGATCGGCCCGAACCCGCATGCGATCGCGGGACCAGGCCGACTCGGCGCCGTGAAAGGGCTCTTATGGCGAAACAGGAGCGCGCGATCAGAACGCGCAGGGCGATCCTGGAAGCGGCCGGCGCGGTCTTCGACGAGCACGGCTACACCTCCACCACCATCGCCATGGTCCTGGAGCGGGCGGAAGTCACCAAGGGCGCCCTCTACTTCCACTTCAGTTCCAAGGAATCGCTCGCACAGGCGGTACTGGAGGCGCAGGTGCCCTTCGGGGCCGTGCCGCCCCAGCCGTGCAGACTTCAGGAGATCATCGACATCACGTTCGTGGTCGGTGAGCGGCTGCTGACCAACTCCCTGCTGCGGGGCGGCGTACGGCTCGCGGTGGACCAGGAGACTCCGACCGGCGTGGACCACGGCGCGCCCTTCCGGCAGTGGGCGCAGCGGCTGGTCCCCCTGCTGGAGACGGCGCGTGAGCGCGGGGAGTTGCTGCCGACGGTGAAGCCGAGCGAGACGGTCGAGCTGCTGGTGGGGTCGTTCACCGGGATTCAGCTGATGGCCCGTGCGGTGTCCGGCCGGGCCGATCTCGCGGAGCGGCTGGCGGTGATGTGGGCGCACATCCTGCCCAGCATCGCGGTGCCCGGTCTGCTGCCCGGCCTGGACGCCCGGGCCGACCGGGGCGCCCGGGTCCTGGCCACTTCGGAGCGCACGGACCTGGCAGCGTCCTGACGGCGCGAAAGGCGGGCCGGCCGGTGTCCATCCACACCGGCCGGCCCGCCCGTCCATCGGGGCCCTCAGGTCATGAGCGCCCTGGTCAGAAGGTCAGCTTCCAGCTGTTGAGCGTGCCCGTGTCCTGCGCGTAGACGTCCCGCACCCGCAGCTTCCAGGTGCCGTCGGCGGCTTCGCCGGAGGCGTTCACCGTGTAGGTGGTGTTGACGTTGTCCGCGGAGTCCGAGGAGTTGGAGGACTTCAGCCGGTAGGCCGTTCCGTCCGGCGCGATCAGGTCGACGACCAGGTCGCCGCGGTAGGTGTGGGTGATGTTCACACCGACCTGGAGGGTGGCCGGGGCGTTGCCGCCGACGCCGCTGACGGTGATCGGGGACTCGACGGCCGAGCCCGCGTCCGGGATGGCGACGGCCGAGGTGCTGGTGAAGGTGGTGCTGCCCGTCGAGCCGCCCGAGCCGCTCACCGCCTGTACCGTCCTGGCCGCGTCGGCGAGGCCGGCGCCGCAGCCACCGGAGCAGCTGCCGGGCAGCGGACGGGCATTGGTCTTGATGGCGGACTCGACCTGCGCCGGGGTCAGCGCCGGGTTCGCCGACTTCATCAGCGCGACCAGGCCCGCGATGTGCGGGGTGGCCATGCTGGTGCCCTGGTAGTAGGCGTACGACTCGGTGGACGGTGTCCGGCTGCCGGAGTTCAGCGTGGACAGGATGCCGTTGGCGGTGCCGGTGCTGGTCTGGCCGCCGGGCGCCGAGATGTCCACCAGGGAGCCGTAGTTGGAGTAGGACGCCTTGGCGCCGGTGCGGTTGGTCGCGGCCACCGAGATGACGTTGTTGCAGTTGCCCGGCGAGTGGTTCGCCACGTTGTCGTTCTCGTTGCCCGCGGCCACGACGACGGTGGTGCCCCGGTTCACGGCCGCGTTGATGGCGTTCTGGGTGGCGGAGGTGCAGGCGCCGTCGCCGCCCAGGCTCATGTTGATGACCTTGGCCACGTTGCCGTTGGCGGGCACGCCGGAGACGGAGCCGCCGGACGCCCAGGTGATGGCGTCGATGATGTCGGAGTCGTAGCCGCCGCACTTGCCGAGGACGCGCACCGGGGAGATCTTCGCGCCGTAGGCGATGCCCGCGACGCCCTTGCCGTTGTTGGTGACGGCGGCGATGGTTCCGGCCACGTGGGTGCCGTGCCAGGAGGAGTTGGAGGCCGGGACGCCCGCGCCGCAGTCGCCCGCGTTGTACCAGTCGCCCGGGTCGGACGGGTCGCTGTCGCGGCCGTTGCCGTCGACGGACACGCTGGTGTCACCGATGAAGTCGTAGCCGGCGACGATGTTCGCGGCGAGGTCGGAGTGGGCGACGTAGCCGGTGTCGATCACGGCGACGGTGACGCCGGAGCCGGTGGCGACGTCCCAGGCGCCAGGTACGCGCATGCCGGCGGTGTCCTCGAACAGGTCCCACTGCTTGGCGTACTCGGTGTCGTTCGGCGTGGTGGCCATGGGTCGGTTGAGGCGGTCCGGCACGACGTAGGCGACGCTCGGGTCGGCCTTGTACTGGGCGACCACGCCGGCGACGTCCGAGGTGCTGGCGTCGTCGGCGAGGCCGACGAGGGCGGCGCCGGTGCCGAGGCGGCGCTGGAAGTCGGCCTTCTCGCCGGCCTTCTTGCCCTTGGCTGCGGCGTCCGCCTCGGCGGCCTGGTTCGAAGTGGCCTCTTCCGCACCGGACTTGTAGCCGACGATGAGGCGCTCGGCGGGGATACCGGGGGCGGCCTCGGCCTGTGCCGCGGGGACGGCGGCCGGCTGGGGAGCGGGGTCCTGGGCCGCGGCGGCCGAGGCGGTCGTCGTGGCGGTGAGCAGGGCCGCGGAGACCGCGGCGACGGATATCAGCTTCCGTCGGATGTGGGGTGGGGTGCGCAAAACCATGCCTTTCATGGCCTGCTCCGGGCAGGACGGAGCAGCGGTCGATTCGCTTCGTCGTCGAAGCGGCGGGGGGTGAATCGAGGAGCAGCGCGTTGGCCGGCCATGCGGTCAGCCGGCCGTCTCAGGGGTTACCTGCGGGTCAGCTGTGCAGGAACGATAGGCAACGGGACGGTCGCCGGGATACAGGGGAAACCCTTGATCAGGCCGGAAACACCCCCTCGGTGGCGGCGGGTCGACCGCGAATGCCCGCTTCGCCCCGACTGCGGTCCGGGGCGCGGTGGCGTGGACGCGACGGTGGGGACGGACGACGCGCGGGCATGGCGGATCGGCACGCGGGCGCGGCGGAACGGCACCCCGGCATGGCGGAACGGCACGCGGGCGAGGCGGAACGGCACCCGGGCATGGCGCCGCGCCGTCCGTTATAGGGGGGTGGTACCGGTCAGTTCACGAAGACCGCCGCGCCGCCCGAGTTCACCGGGGCGTACTTCGCGGTGAAGTACCCGTTGGCGAAGCAGAGGGAGGAGCCGGAGACCTTGGTGAACTCCTGGCTGGTGAAGGTGATGCTGTTGTCGGCGTTGCCGGTGGCACCGGTCAGGCTGGGCGCCTGGTAGACGCAGGTGACGGTGCCCAGCAGGGTGCGCAGCACGACCGTGGTACGGATGGTGGAGCCGTCGGCCGGGGTCACGGTGAGGGTGCCGTCGGAGCCCGCGGTGGCGGTGTAGGGCAGGTTGTTGACGGTGATGCCGTTGACGCCGAGCACGCCGAAGACGTTGGAGGCGCAGTTGCCGAAGCTGTGCGCGGTGAGCGACTCGGTGGCGGCGCCGGGGGCGGCGGGGTTGTCTGTGACGGTGGCGGTGAACCCGGAGGTCCCGCAGGTGACTCCGCTGGTGCCGGTCGGGCTGGAGTAGAGGGTGGCGTTGCTGCCGGTGGCCAGGGACGCGGTGAGGACGTCGCCGACCGCGACCGCGTCACCGCCGGCGGAGCCGGTGGTGAGCACGTTGTCGGCGGCGGAGGCCGGGGTGATCGCCGGGATCGCGAGCGCGGCGACGGTACCGGCGACGGCGAGGAGCGAGCGAGCGCGCATGGGGGTGCCTCATTTCTGTGGGGAGTGCTGGCACGTACGGAGGTGAGGGACGTACGCCCTGGGGTGTGGGGGGTGGCACTTGGGGGTGGCACGGGGGTGCTGTGCGGGCTGTCACCGCGGGGCGGTGCCGGCCGTCGCCGGCCCGTGACGCCTTCTCCGTACGTAACGGGCCGGCGACGGCGGACGGCCGGGACCGGCCGAGGTCACTGGTGGGGGATCGCCTGCGGCCGGACCGGGCGGAAGGGGCGGACACGCCCGTGGTGATGGATGGGGTCCGGGAGGCGCGCGGGCATTGCCGCCGCGCGACGGATCCGGCGCCACGGATCCGGGCCGAGCCAGGCAAGTTGTAGACCTGATGAACAGTCAACGTCAAGGTCTGCGACGCAAGTTGGTCGTGTCCGCGAGGTCGGTGCAGATATATGCAGGAGTTCCGCGCAGGGTGCGCCGCAGCGGCACCACACGACGGACACCGTTTTTCCACACCTCCCTTGACCCTTCGCTGTAACCATCGGTAACTTCCGAATTGGCTACTGCCGCGTAACGAGAAAGCCCTTGCGGCGACCGGGAGGTCGCGAGGAGTCGTGCGCGGCATCCGCTGTCCGCGCCAGGACAACGCGCCACTGAAGCCCACCTCGCATGACTATGCCCCTGGGAGCAGACATGGCCTCGTCCTCGGACGTCACGTCGTCCGCCGACAACACCCCCGCGAACGGGGATCCGGTGAACGGATCCGAAGAGAGACGCGGCCGGGTCCGGCTGCGCCGGGCCGCCGTCATGGCGGTGCCCGCCACCGCGGTCGCCGCGGGACTCGCGATCATGACGGCCCAGGGAGCCCTGGGCGTGCAGTTCGCGATCTCCGGCATGCCGTTCGTGGTCACCGCCGACAAGCTGGAGGGCGACGGCTTCGCCCAGTTCGGCTCGCTGGACCACATGATCGAGAACAGCCCCAACGAGGGCGACACGGGCGGCCAGGTCCTGGTCGTCACCTCGGTGGTGAAGAACGGCAAGCTCACCAACCTGTGCCAGAGCGTCGACCTCGGCGGCATCCAGCTCGTCCTCACCGCAGGGGACAAGGGCACCAAGGTGAGCGTGGAGAACCTCGCCATCGACTCCGACGACATCACCGGCAACGCCGCCTTCAACAACATCGAGATCGGCCGGGACGCCAGCACCTTCGACAAGGTCGACACCCGGGGCCTGCCCGGCGTCTACGGCCAGCAGGCGGACAAGGTCGTCATCACCGACCTGTACCAGCACAACTACGGTGCCACAGCGGCCGTGTTCAAGCTTCCCGACCTGCACATGCGGTTCGGGGGCAAGGGCTGCCCGCAGTGAGGCTGCGCTTCCGGCAGTGGCGCGGGCGGCGGCCCTTCCTGGGCGGGCTGCTGCTCGCCCTGGCCGGCGGGGAGATCCTGCTGACCATGAAGGCGCCGCTCTCGGTCATGCTGCACATCGGCATCCAGGGGCTCGCGGGCTACCTCCTGCCCGCCCTGATGGCGGTGCTCGGGCTGCTGATCCTCTTCAACCCGTCCCAGCGCCTGTTCTACTCCATCGTCGGGGTGATGGTCTCCCTGGGCACCTGGGTGACCTCCAACCTGGGCGGCTTCCTCATCGGCCTGCTCCTCGGGATCACCGGCAGCTGTCTGGCCTTCGGCTGGCTGCCGGACCAGGAGTCCCGGCGCAGCCGCCGCATGCGCCGCAGGGCGGAACGGGCGGAGAAGGCGCTGTCCCCGCCACTGCCGAAGGCGGGCGAACCGGTGTGACGCGACGGCGCGCCGAGCGGGCGACCCCCGGCTCGGCGCGCCCTTCGGCTCCCGGCTCCGCCGCCGTCAGGTTTCGGCACCGGCCGCGAGCAGCACCTCGACGGTGTCCTGGTACGGGCCGGTGCGGGCCCACTCCAGCGGCGTGCGGCCGGTGCCGCCGTCCTCGCGCAGCGCGGGATCGGCACCGTGGTCGAGGAGGGCACGGACCGTCTCGGTGTGCCCCCAGCAGGCCGCGGCACACAGGGGGGTGCCCTCGGAACCGAGCCCGCCGCTCTCCGCGTCGGGCGGCGCGCCGGCCTCCAGCAGCCGCCGGACGGCGTCCGCGTGGCCGCAGACGGAGGCCGCGTAGAGCGGGGTGCGGCCGTCGGTGTCCGGTGCGGCCGGGTCGGCGCCGGACCGCAGCAGCGCGTCGAGCGCGCCGGGGTCGTCGAACGTCGCCGCGGCGACAAGACGCCTCGTCAGCTTCTTCTGCCGTCGTCGCTTCACGAGCGTCGAGACTAACGCGCCGCGAGAGCGGTGCGCCGCCGAAGCGGCAGGGCGCCGCCCGCCGACCCGCCCCGCGCCTCTGCGCACAACTCGGCCGGCAGCGGCAGCAGTTCGGCGGCCGTCACGATGTGCCCGGCCTGCGGGCGGTCCTTCGCACCCGAGAGGAGACCGATGATGCCCTGGGCCGGGGACACGATTCCCCTCAGCGCGGCGGCCCTGGTCGTCGGTGCCGTCCTTCGGGCGGGGGCACCCGGAACATCGCCCGCCGCAGCCGGCCAGGCAGAAGGGCCCGCCCGGCCATGACCAGTCCGACGCCCAGCAGGACGCCTCCCACGGCGACGCAGCCGGAAGACAGCCGGCCGACCTCGTGCTCATCGGCCCAGGCACCCGTGGTCGCGGCGACGAGGAAGCCCAGCAGGCACGCGGCACTGCTCAGGGCGTACCACCAACGAGAGAGCACCGGTTCACTCCCGCACCCGAGTGGCACGGGACCGTTGAGCAGCGGTCCCTGACTGTCCGCGGTGAGCTGCCCAGCGTCGTCGCAGCCAGTCGCCGATCTCCCCCATGCCGACCAGGAAGGCCGAGGAGGCGGCACATGCCGTGGGGGAAGAGACCTGGCCGACGGCGTGGCCGAGGAGCCACAGCGCCAGGGTCAGCAGCAGCCACCAGGCTGTGAGGGACCAGGCCTGCCGCACCAGGCGTGCACGGCCGGTCACCGGGGGACCCTGGTCCGCTGGGCGGCGACGATCACCACGATGCATCCCGCGAGGGCCGCCACCGCCTCCAGGCCCGTGGCGGCCAGGGTGATCAGGGGCGAGGCGTCGGCCAGGCGCGGAACGGTGTTGAGTGGCGCAGCGGCGTAAAGGGCGAGAAGTGCCAGGCCGCGGGCGCGCATCGGTTCCAGGCGAGGGCGCAGCCGCTGGGGTACACGGTCGGTGAGCAGGGCGACGCCGACGGGCAACAGCGTGGCAGAGAACACGGCAAGGCCAATCCACTGCCGGAGCATCAGCACCAGGGCTCCGGTACGGGGAAGCCACGACCGGGCATCACGTGGAGCACAGCTCCGGCAAGGCACATCACTGCTCCTACGACTGTCCAGGTGGTGCCCGTATGCCGTCGGACGGAAAGAGTCACGGCGGCAAGATCCTCCGGGCGCCATCGACGAACGGGCACGGTCCCCGAAGACGCCGACCGGACGTCCCGCACGCCCACAACCGACTTGACGCGTTGCCTCACACTATCCGCCGGAGCCGACTCCGCCCGGACGGCCCTCTCCCACCCGCAGTTCGCCCAGCCTGTGCCCGGCATCCACTGGACTGCTGCTCCTCGCGACCGGGGAACAGCGCAGCACCGGAACACTGCCTGTTCGCCAGTAGTTCGCGGGCGAGCCCCATGCCGTAGGCATCGACGGCGCGCAGCGTCCGACGCGCGGGGCGTCTCGGGCACGGCCGTCGACGGTGCGACAGGCTCGCCGGCGGTCGGGGCCGCTCCGCCGAGGACGACCCCGGTGCCCGCGTCGTGCGGGGCACCCGGGCCTGTCCGTCGGCGGTCGTGGCCGAGTGGTGCGGGTGAGCCCTCCGGTGCGGCC
>NZ_CBDQZH010000011.1:0-201357 GCF_965341775.1 Streptomyces sp. bgisy159
GTAATGCCGGGGTATTCCGGTGCGTTGAAAAGGGCCCCGCAGTTCTCTGCGGGGCCCTGATCGTCAACCTGGGTGAATTACCCGGGATTCTTCCCGGGGTGTCCCGGTCCTCAGTCGGACAGGCGGGCGCCCGTCGACGTGGCGAACACGTGGGTCTCACCGGCGCGCGGCACGACGTGCAGCGAGCTGCCCTTCTCCGGGACGTCACGGCCGCCGACGCGGACCACGAGGTCCTTGGCCTCGCCGCCGACCTGGGCGGTGCCGTAGATGAACGCGTCGGAGCCCAGCTCCTCCACGACGTTGACGGTGACCTCGACGCCCTGGTCGGAGCCGGCGCCGGCCACGTCGAAGTGCTCGGGGCGGACGCCGACGGTGACCGTCTTGTCGGTGGCGGCGGAGAGCGCCTCACGCTCGACCGGCACGACCGAGTTGCCGAACTTCACGCCGCCGTCGGCGATCGGCACCTCGATCAGGTTCATCGCCGGGGAGCCGATGAAGCCGGCCACGAACAGGTTGGCGGGCTTGTCGTACATGTTGCGCGGAGTGTCGACCTGCTGGAGCAGACCGTCCTTGAGGACCGCGACGCGGTCGCCCATGGTGAGAGCCTCGACCTGGTCGTGGGTGACGTAGACCGTGGTGATGCCGAGGCGGCGCTGCAGCGAGGCGATCTGCGTACGGGTCGAGACGCGGAGCTTGGCGTCCAGGTTGGACAGCGGCTCGTCCATGAGGAAGACCTGCGGCTCACGCACGATGGCGCGGCCCATCGCGACACGCTGGCGCTGACCGCCGGAGAGGGCCTTGGGCTTGCGGTCCAGGTACTCCGTGAGGTCGAGGATCTTCGCGGCCTCCTCGACCTTCTTGCGGATCTCCGCCTTGTTGACGCCGGCGATCTTGAGCGCGAAGCCCATGTTGTCGGCGACCGTCATGTGCGGGTAGAGCGCGTAGTTCTGGAACACCATGGCGATGTCCCGGTCCTTGGGCGGCAGGTGGGTCACGTCGCGGTCGCCGATGCGGATGGCGCCGCCGTTGACGTCCTCCAGGCCCGCGAGCATCCGCAGGGAGGTGGACTTGCCGCAGCCGGACGGGCCGACCAGGACGAGGAACTCGCCGTCCGCGATCTCGATGTCCAGGGCGTCGACGGCGGGCTTCTCGGAACCCGGGTAGATGCGGGTCGCCTTGTCGAACGTAACAGTGGCCATGGTGAATGGGCCCCCTTCTACCGGCAGGAACGTGCCGGACGATCCGTTGTAGGAAGGTGGTTGGTGTAGTCCACACGGGTGAACTCGATCAGGACGGTACCTTCCGTTCACCCGCCCTGTCAGTACCTGGGGGACTGTGAACTTCGCGGAAATTTTCGACGGGACCGACCGGCGACCTGGGTACACTGCTCGGGCGCGCGGGTGACAGACCCGTGCGGGCCTCCTTAGCTCAGCTGGTCAGAGCACCGCTCTTGTAAAGCGAAGGTCGTCGGTTCGAATCCGACAGGGGGCTCTGTGTCTACCTGCATCAGCGTCCCCGCGATCATGGACCGGGGGGATGCTGACGGCAGGATTTGACGGCAGTCGCGCCTATCGGCGCCGCTTGAGCAGGCGATCCATGTGACCCATGGCCTCCCTGCGGTGGTCGTCGCTCACGTGGGTGTACACGTTCATCGTGACCGCGATCTGCGAGTGCCCCAAAATCTCCATCACGGTGCGGGGCGCGACGCCGGCGGCGAAGAGCAGCGACGCGCACCCGTGGCGGGTGTCGTGCAACCGCACCTTCGGCAGGCTGGCGGACTCGGAGATCCGCAGGAACGACCGGTAGAGGTTCCGCGGCTCGATGGGCCGACCGCTGCGCGTCGTGAACACGTGATCGCTTTCGTGCCACTCAGCTCCGGCCGCCGCTCGGCGGTCCGCCTGCCGCAGACGCTGCCACCGGAGCGGCGCCACGCACATCAGCGGAATCGGGACGACGCGGGCCCGCCGGTTCTTCGTCGTGTCCAGGTACAGCTCATTGCCGCCCCGGTGCAGCGTCGTGCGGACCGTGAGGGTGCGCCGGTCAAGGTCGACGTCCTTCCACTGCAACCCCAGGATCTCGCCCCGCCGCAGCCCCAGGGCGACGGCCAGGACGAATGCCGCGTAAAGCCCGTCTGTGCGCGCGGCCTCCAGGAAGGTCAGGGTCTCGTCCAGCGTCCACGGCCGGAGCTCCCGCGGCTCGACGCGCGGCGCCGGCACCAATTGGACGACGTTGCGGCTGATCAGTTCCTCACGGCAGGCAGCGGTGAGGGCGGTGCGCAGCACGCGGTGCGCCTCCTTCGCGGTCGCGGCGGACGCCTGTGCAGTCACCTTGGAGAGCATCTGCCGGACGTTGGCGGTGGTCAGCGACTCCAGCCGACGGCTCCCCAGCAGCGGCACCAGGTACAGCCGGACGTGCATCTCGTACTTCACGTACGTCGTGCGCTTCCGGTGCGGCCGGATGTACTCCTCCAGCCAGTACGGCAGCCACTCGGAGAGCTTGGCCGACCGCGACGGGGTCGGGATGCCCTGCCGGTCGCGGCGCACCAGCTCCTGCCGCTTCTCGTCGCACTCCTCCCAGGTGGCGCCGTAGACCGTCTTGCGCTTGCGGGTGCCGTCGGGCTGCGGGACGTAGACGCGCGCCTCATAGCGTCCGTCCTTGCGCTGCCAGATGCTGCCGGCGCCGTTCGGGTTCCTCTTGCGGGGTGCCATCAGGCTGCGTTCTCCTCCAGTCGGTCTTGCATGTAGCGGCGAACGGCATCGACGGGGATGCGGCGGGCCCGGCCGGACGTGTAGCTCGGGAGCTGTTTCGAGCGGATCAGGTCGTAGACCTTGCTGCGGCTGAGGCGCAGGGCGACCACGACTTCCGCGACGGTGAGGGCTTGAGGCTCTGTCGGGACGACGGTGAGCACGTCGGAACCTCCAAGACGGGGTGGGGCCTTCCTCGGCTTCCTTCTGGGAAATCCGCCACGTCCGCCACGCCGCCACAGCGCAGGTCAAAGCCTTGATCGTGTGGCGGGTAGCGGTTCTGTGGCGGATGGGCGCCGCCACACCGTGGCGGGTGTGGCGGCGAGGGAGGGGCGGTCGGCTATCCGGCGAGGATGGGCTGTGTGGCGCCTTCGGCCGGCGTGTGGCGGATGCCGGTGGCGGTTTCCGCCACGGATTCGCCCCCGCTGACCTGCGGTGTGGCGGACGTGGCGGACGTGGCGGATTCTCCGGAGGGAGGGGGGCAGTACCGGGTCCACGCGTCCGTGAGGTCTTCCGCGTAGTAGCCCTTGGGGAAGCCCGACGGGGTGCGGATACCGCGCGGCTTGATGGGCTTGTTGGCGGGGGTGACGTACTGGCCGAGCAGCTTGGACAGCATCCGGGCGTTGAGCGGCTTGTCGTCCACATCGCCCCACGGGGCGTCGTCCAGGGCGAGCAGCATTTCGAGGATGACGGCGGTGGGCATGCGGTCGGCGCCGCAGAACACCTTGTCGCGCAGGTCGGTCAGGAGACGGACACCGAGGGATGCTTCGTTGCCTTCGTCGCTGGCCGCCTTGATGAGTTCGACGCAGGCGGCGCGGGCGCGGTCGGGCCAGTGGCCGCCGGCCGCGTCGGCGACCGCGAGCAGCGGTTCCCACACGTCTGCGGGCCGGTCCGTGACGCCCTCGGGCATCGCGGGCCAGGCTTCGGCGACCTGGTCGTGAACGGTTGCGGTCCACTCGGCGAGCCGGTCGCGCAGGGCGTGTCCCTGCTTCTCGTGGACGCGTCGGCGGTAGGGCTCGACCGTCTCGTTGGGTGCGCGCTTGCGCATCCGGATGATGACGGAGCGGGTCAGGATGGTGTCGGGCAGGGAGCCGAGCCCGGCCATGGCGACCGCGCAGAACGAGGCGAACCACGCGGCGGTCTGGTTCGAGCCGTCCCCGACGCAGCGCAGGGACTTGGCGCCGCGCCGGTATCCGGAGTTCAGGAACCCGCGGACCTCTTCGTTGCCGCCGGCCTTCGGCCCGAAGACGGTGTCGATCTCGTCGAAGAGGAGCGTGGGCTTGCCTTCCTCGGCTTCCACGAGTCGGAAGAGGGCGTTGGCGGAGGCGTTGACGGTGGTGGCCGCGCGGGGGGTGAGGGTTTCCACGATCTCCAGCGCGCGGGACTTGCCCGACCCCGGCTCCGGGGACAGGAACGCCAGCCGGGCCGTGCCGTCGAACGCGTCGATCAGGTGGGCGTGCGCGTCCCACAGGGTGACGGCGACGTAGGCGGCCTCGGTGGGGAAGACGTTGAAGCGGCGGTGGAAGGCTTCCACCTCGTTGAGCAGCGCAGCCCCGTCGATGGTGGGGGTCATGCGGCGTTCCTCCGTTCGGTGTGCTCGGCGGGGGTGCCGGTGCAGAGGTGCTTGTGGTCGGTGTAGTCGGCGACCAGGGCGGTCACGGCGGCCGGGCCGCGGGCGGTGCGGGCACGGCCGCAGGGGCAGGCGTAGGCGGCGGTGGGGGTCTCGCCGTGCCGCTTGGACCAGCGGGCACCGTCGTCGGGGTGGCGGTAGACCGGCGGGGCGCTGATGCGGATGCCGGGCCGGTCGGGCGTCGGGTCGTCCGTGCGGTGGCGTGCGCTGTCGGCGGGGAACCGGTCAGAGCGAAGGACAGTTCGGACGCCCTGACGGGCGGCGCCTGTCGGCTCGCCCACGGATGCGGTGTCCACAGGCTGTGGAGCGGCCGGCGGCCCGGCGGCGGTGGTGGGCAGGCTCTTAGTAGGCGGTGGGCTGGTCATGCCACCCGCCTGTCGGCCGCGTTGCGGGCGATGGACCAGTCCAGTCCGCGCCGGATCACGTCGTCGTAGTAGCGCTGGGACTGGGTGGCGTTGCCCGCCGCCGCCCTACTAAGAGCCTCCTCGACCTCCCCGCGGGTGAGGTCGCCGGATGCGACCAGCCGACCGAGGGCGCGCGAGGCCCGCAGCAGGGTGGCGTTGCGGGTGCCGTCCGCGGCGGTGGCCACGTTGCGCACCTCGCCGTGCAGCGCTGCTGAGGCGTATCCGCTCGCGCGGGTCGTCACCGGCACGGTGCGGCCGTGGGTGGGCCGCTGGCGGGGTTTGAGGGCGTCGTGCAGCCACTCGGGCAGCACGACGGGCGGGCGGCCGTCGAGAACGGTGTAGGTGCCGTCTGTGGTGGTGCTGCCGGGGGCGACGACGTAGCCGCCCCAGCCCCGGGTGTCGATCTTCTTGGCGAGCCGTCCGGCGGTGTTGTGCAGGCGAGTGCCGGGCGGCTGGGTGAAGTACAGGTGCTCACCGCCGCGCGCGGTCCGCACCCGGTAGGTGTCGGGGACGGGGTGTCCGGCGCGCTCGCAGAGCGCCTGAAAGCTGGTCACGCCGTCAGGCATTCCTTCTCGCTCTTGAGGCTTGAGCGTGTCCAGGTCAATGACCAGCAGCCCGGACGGGCCGGTCGCGATACCAACGTTGTACGGCTTGTGTGCCCACGCTTCGCTCAGCAGGCCGGGGTCGGTGGTGGCGCGTTCCTCCGGGGTCTTGTGACCGTCGGCGCAGCGGCCGGTGCCGGGGCAGTACTGCTCGGCGTGCCCGGCGGGCCGCTTGTCGTGGGGGCGCAGCGGGATGACGTGCCAGCCGCGCGCGGCGGCGTTCAAGGCAGCGCGGAGAAGGTGCTCGTTCACGCCGCCTCCAGCACGGTTGAAGCGGCGAGCCATGCGCGGCCAATCCACTGGGTGTAGGCGGGCGGGATGCATTCGCGGATGCCGTCGCGGTTCATCCAGGGCACGCCCATCGCCTTGCGGGCGAGGTCGACGCCGGAGAAGTTGCCGACGAACTGCCCGTAGTAGCCCGGCGGGACGGGGCGGCCCATCTTTGCCTGCGGCGCGGTGTGGGCGGGGTGGTCCGGCTGGCCGAGGGCGAAGCCGCCGCCGGTCTCGAAGAACCGGTGCCGGTACGTTTCCACGCCGAACATGGGCCCGCACAGCATCACCGGAGCACGCAACTTGGGCACCGCCCCGCCCACGTTCTCGATCACCCACGGCCGCCCCGTCGTCTCCAGGGCGGCGCGGGTGGGGGCGATCAGGTCCGGGTGGGTGTTGCCCTGGATGCGCTGGCAGTCGCTGTCGTGCTGGCACGGCGGCGACGCATGGATGAACTCGAACTGCGCCCCATGCTCCAGCACGAACGCGATCGCGTCCGCCTGAACGAACCGGTAGGGGTAGCGGGGCTGGGGGGCGAGGTCGACGCCGGTCACGTCGAACCCGGCGTCGGCGTAACCCTTGCCGGCGCCGCCCTGGCAGCAGAACAGATCCAGCAGACGCGGTCGACGGCCGCGCACTCGCCGGTTGGCGATGGGATGGGTCATCCTGAAGGTCTCCAGTTCCTTGACGGGTTCTGGCTGACAAGGGCGGCCCCGGACTTTGGCGAGACGGGGGCCGCCCTTGGCGTAGCTAGGCGCCCTTGTGGCGGGCGAGTTTGAGGGTGATGCCGCCGATACCGATGGGTCCGGCGGCGCCGGCGATGACGGTGGCGGTGTGGGCGGCGGTGTCGAGCAGGACGCACAGGGCGGCGACCAGCCCCCAGCCGCCGGCGACGACCGCGCCGGCGATGGCGAAGGGGATGAGCACGCGCCGCCACTCGGTCCGGGCCGGGGCCTGGTCGTGGACGACGATGACGACGGGCTGTCCGGTGGCCTGTGCGCGGTGGAAGGTGTCGGCGGGTATGTGCGGGGCGATATGGCCCGGCGGGGTGTGATTCATCAGGGCTCCCTCGGGGTGAGCCGCGGGCCCGCGCCGGCGGTGGCGCGGGCCCGTGTGGGTGGGTGTGGTGGTGGGGTGTGGCTTGTCGCGTTGCTTGTCGTCTCACTTGTCGTGCTGCTTGTCGTCCTGCTTGTCGCTTGTCTTGTCTTGTCGCTTGTCGCCTTGCAGGTCACAGGCCGTTTTCGGGCCCTCGGGGCGGCCCGGACGCGCATGTGTTCTCGCGGGCGACAAGCGACAAGTGATCAGTTCGCGTCGGGCTGTTCGGGGGCGTGGCGGTGGTGGACGTAGCGGGCTTTGGTGCCCTCCCCGACGCGCACGGCGGTGCCGTCCTGCACCCATGTCTTGAGCCAGCCGACGACGGTCTGCCGGGTGGTGCCGTACTCGTCGGCGAGGGCGCGGGCGATGGCGGATGCTCCGGTGCCCTCCGGGCCGGCGGCGAGCAGCGCGGCGAGCGCGGCCTGCTGCGCGGGGTTGTCCTGCTCGCCCCGCAGCGCCGACAGGTTCAGCCCGATCGTCCCGGTGGCCGGCGGTTCGGCGTCCGGGGTGTGGGGGTCGGGCGTGGTGGCGAACTCGGCGTCGATCTGCTCGCGGAAGCGGCGCAGCATCTCGTCTTCCGGCGAGACCTGTCCGGCCGCCTGCTCGCGCAGCGCGGACAGGTTCAGCCCCGCCCCGGCCTGCCGCCCGCCCGGGCCGCCGTTGTCGTGCTCGGGTGCGGGCTGGTCGCGCATCCAGGCTGTGCGCTCGGCGTCCCACCGTCGCGCGTACGCGGGTCCGGCCGCCTTGGCGGACACGGCGTCCAGGACGGGGTGGCGGTCGGAGGTGGCGGCGATGATCTCGCGGATCTGGTTGGGCAGGATCCGCCACGCCTTGAACAGCGCGGCCGGCGACTCCGGGGTGCCCATGAACCCGGCCCCCTTGTACGGGGCCTGGTCGACGCGCAGTCCGCGCGAGCCGGGGAACATCTTGGACAGGTCCATGCCCTCCGTCTCGCCGCCGGTGAGGGCGACGCGGACCTTGGCTTCCCGGCGGATCATCAGGTTGCCCAGCACCGCCCCGGTGGCGCCGAGGGCGGTCAGGATGGTGCGCAGGCCCATGGCGCGGGCGATCCGGATGACTTCCAGGATCTTCTCCGCGAGCTTGCGCATGGCCCGGTCCGGGCTGGCCAGGATCTCGGCGCCCTCGTCGATGACGAGCATGATCTGAGGGATGCGCGGGCCGACCGGAAGCAGGTCGGTGTTCTCCCGGGCGAGGAGATCCTGGTAGGCCATCTTGCGCTGCTTGGCGACCTTCACGGCGGTGTCGAGCATGGTCAGCGCTTCGTCGTAGGTGCCGGCGAGCCAGTCGACGCCGGGCCGTACCGGCGTGCCGTCGGTGCGGGTGAGGTCGCCGGTCAGGGCGGGCAGCACCCAGGGGAGGCCGGCGGATCCGGCGTTGAGGTCGATGACCCAGGTCAGGACGTCGTCGGCGCGGGCGAACCCGGCAAGGATCGTGTGGACCATGTTGGTCTTGCCTGATCCGGTCGGCCCGACGACCAGCGCGCATTGCTCGCGCAGGTGGGCCAGGACGTGCTCCGCGTTCGTCCGGTACCCCCACGGGATCCCTGCGGTGAGGGAGAGCGGGCCGTAGTCGGTGGGGTAGGTGCGCTGTTCGGCGAGGACGTTGACGGTGGTGACGTCGATGATGACGCGGCCCTGGTCGATGCCGGGGGAGGCGGCGACGGTGCAGCCGTGCGGGAGGCGGGCGTCGGCGGACAGCCGCCCCGACTCGGCGGCGATCTTGGTGTAGGTGGCGCCGCCGGGCGGGAGTTCAGCGTCCAGGGAGAACCCGGCCCCCGTCTCCCACCGCTCCACCCCCACGATGCGCACCGTGATGCCGCACACCCGCTGGATGCGGTCGATCCATTCCGCGGCGATGGCGCGGCGTTCGGCGGACAGCTCCGCTGCGATCTGCCGCTGCTCGACGGCCAGCGTCTCCGCCTCCCGCGCTTCCTCGTAGAGGGCGGTGGAGCGAGCGGCGGCGCCGATCCCGACGCCGATGGTGGCGAGCGATCCGAGCGCGGCCCAGGTCAGCGGGCCGTGGGTCATGGCCCATGTGGTCCAGCCGGCGCCGATGAGCCAGGACGCGGCGCGGGTGGCAAGGGTGCGGCCGGCGTTGCGCACGCGCAGCCCGATCACGGTGTGTCCCAGGGCGCCGGCGGTGCCGACGGCGAGTGCCCAGCCCGGGGGCATGTGGGTGGCGGCGCCGGTGGTGGCGATGGCGAAGGCTCCGGTGGTGGCGGACAGGGCGCCGGTCACGGACCCGTGACCGGCGGCCCAGTCCAGCACCGGGCCACTGCCGGCGTTCTGCTTGGCGGTGGCGGTGCTGCTCATCTCAGACGTTCCAGCCCTTCTCGGCCTCGGTGCCGTTGCGGGGGTCCTCGTGGCGGGCGATGTCCTGCTCGTGGGCCTGCCGGAACAGCGGGCCCATGTCCTCCGCGACGGCGACGGCGCTCATCAGGGCGCCGAAAATGTCGTTGAAGCCGTCCGCAACCTCCTTCTCCAGCGGAAACTCACTGTCGGAGCGCTCGGCGAGAATCTTCATCACGTTCGCGACGCTGGTCAGCGCGGCGGGCAGTCCCTCGACCATGGCCAGGATCTCCATGGCGTTCTCGGGGTCGTACTGGGTGGCGGCCTGCTCCATCTCGGCCGCGACCTCTTCGAACCGGAAACCGGACACACTCTCTCCTTCACTCACAGAGACATTCGGGCTGGTCGGTGCAGGGGTGGCGGGCCGCTCGACGGTTTCGGCGATGCCGTCCGTGCCGTCCGTGGCTGCTTCCGCGTCCGCAGCGGCTTCGGCGTCGCGCTGCTGCTCGCGGATCCCTTCATCGCGCTCGGCGCGCTGCTCGGCCGCCGTACGGGACAGCCGCCGATACAAGCGGCGCCCCGGATGCATCAGCGCCGGGATGCCGAACTTGCGTCCCACCCAGGAGGACAGGCAGCTCAGCAGCCCGACCGGCAGGGCGAGCAGGGCGGCCAGCAGACGGCGCCCGTGGAACCGGGCCGCCGAGCGGCGCAGCGCCTTGCGGGCGGCCCGCCGCGCCGGAGCCTTCCGCACCGCCGCCCGCTGCGCCGCCACGGTCCCGGCGGTCTTGGCGTCGCGCTGGGCACGGCTCCGGGTGACCGCCGCATCCCGCGCACCGCGAGCCTTCCGAGCCGCGCCACTCGACAGGCGGCCCCCGGAACGCCCGCCGCTACCGGGCCTACTGCCAGCGGATCCGGCGCGGGAGGCGCGGCGGGCATCAGCGACCGCCCGCCGGGCCGCAGTCGTCTGCGCCCGCCGCTCAGCACGCGAGCCGGCCGCAGCATGCTGCGCGGACCGCAGCGCCCTGACCTGCCCCACCCGGGCCGCAGCCCTGCCGACAACGCCAGCTGGCCGCGGGGACGCGCTGCGGGAGGCGTTCCCCGGGGTCTTGGTGCGGGTGTTGGTGCTGCCATTCCGCGCGGCCGGGCCGGTGCGCCGGCGGTGCTGAGCGGGCACCCGGTTGGACCGGCCGCCGCTCCGACCGGCGCGGGCGCTCGGCGGGGTGGCTCCGCTGCGGTTCGTGCTGGCCTGGCGGGCCGCCGTACGGCCGGCGGCGCGGGCCGCGGACCGGCGGCCATCGCGGCGCGGGTTGGGCTTGTGAGAGCGGGTGGCGGCGACGGTGCCGAGGACGACGGCGCCGGTCGCGGCCACCATCGCGGCGACCGGGCCGCCGGCCAGGGATGCGGCGGCGAGCATGCCGACGGTGGAGTTGGCGCCCGACAGGGCGAGCGGCAGGACCGGCCAGCCGCCGGGCGTGTGCTCCACCTCCACCGGGGCCGGGGCCGAAGGTGTCGTGGTCGGTGCGGGCGGCGGCTGGGGTGTGGCCGGCGCCTCGACGGTTACCGGCTCGATGCTGACTTCCGTCATGCTGAGAGCACTCCTCTTCGGGGAGTAGGGCCCGGCCAGGGCCGTGGAAAGTTGCTGGCCGGGCCTGCCAACAGGGCTTATGCGGCGCGCTGTTCCTCGGAATGGGCGCAGGTGGCACACATGCCGAGTGAGGGCGGGATGACGTATCCGGCGTCCCGGCGGCACTCGGGGCAGATACGGCGGACGGCGTTCGCTCTGGCCAGCGCCGCCCACTTGGCGGGCGTCATCGGCCGGACCGGTTTGGCCTGGTCGATCCGGTAGAGGTAGGCGACCAGCGGGCCGCGCCGACGGCGCGGACGCTCGACCTGCGCGACCACATCCTGACCGCCCGGCCGCAGCCCCAGCGCACGCAGTTGGCGGCGCGTGGCCAGCCCGTCAGGGGCCAGCCGCCACCGGTAGACCGGGAGCGCGGCCATCAGCGGCCCGCGATGGCCAGCTCAGCGCCGCCACCGGCGGCCGGGTCGCGGTGTTCGGCGTAGCGGGAGGACACCCAGCCGACCGACCAGCCGCACAGCTCCGCAGCCGACCGCACCGACAGCCCCGCCGTGAACGCGGCGGCCACGACCGCGCGCGCTTCGTCCTCGGGCAGCTTGCTGGTGGCCGGGCCGCGCGCCAGCAGCGCGGCGCGTTCACGCTCGGCCCGCTCCTCCCGCTCGCGCTGTTCACGGCGTTCACGCTCGGCCGCCTCATGGCGCTCGCGTTCGCGCCGCTCGGCTGCTTCCTGCTCGGCGCGTTCACGCTCCCGCTCGCGCTGTTCACGCTCGCGTTCACGGCGTTCACGCTCCGCCAGCTCTGCAGCCTCCCGGACCGCCTGCCGCTCCTGCTCCTCACGGTGGCGCCGCTCCTCGCGCTCCGCCTGCTCGCGCGCCAACGCGGCCTCGTGTTCACGCTGTTCACGCGCCAGCAACGCGGCATGCTCGCGCTCCTCCCGCGCTTGCCGACGGGCGGCCTCGGCACGCTCCCGGGCAGCCTGCTCCGCCCGCTCACGCTCCGCCCGCTGTGCTTCCTTCAGCGCGGTCACGGCCGTCGTGATGGCGCGCCGGTAGGCGAGCCCGGTCTCGGCCGTAACGATCAGCAGCAAGGGCGCCACCGAGTGGACGGCGACGCCGACCATGTCCTTGTGCAGGGCGGAGTCGGCGACGTTCAGGGCCAACGTCATGCAGCCGGTCATCCACCGCAGCGCGATCGGCCAGGCCCCGCCGTGACCGCCGAGGCGGGCCAACACCGAGTCCAGCCGGACCACGATGACCACTGCTGCGTCCACGACCAGGGGCAGGATCGGGGACGTCCAGTCCCACTTGTCGGGCGTGTGCGCGGCGGCGAGCGGCGTCACGGTCAGGATCGAGTACAGCATCGCCCCGGCCACGATCAGCCACGTGCCGACCGACAGGGCGCGCTCGGCTGAACGGACCTGAACGGCGTTCATGCCACCGCCCCCGTCCATGAACGCACCCGGACGGCGGCGAGTAGCGTCACCGGCGACGACGGGTCGTCAAGGTCGGCGCTGTACTCCGTCCACTCCCACTCGGCCCCCGGCACCGGTTCGAAGCCCAGCACGCTGAGCGCTTCCGAGCGCTCCGTGAACGTCGGCACCGGCTCAGCCCGGCCGAAGCTGAACTCCGGCCACCGCGTCGTAGTGCCGTCCAGCAGGACGACATACAGCCGCCACCGCCCCTTGGATACGGACATCTGCGCCGCGAACTCCCGCGCCATCAGGCAACCTCCCGCACCGCAGCACGGTTGGCGACCATCGCCCGCTCGACCAGCACCCGGTGCCGCTCGCGCCGCGCCCGGCGCGTGTCCAGCTCACCCGGCACCCGGTCCAGCAGCGCGATACGCACGTCCAGCTCCTCGACGTCCGCCAGAATCGCGGGCATCTCGGCGTCGATGGCGTCCAGCTCCGCGTCCGTCGGTTCCATCCAGTCCGCGAACGCGGTAACAGCCTCCTGAACAGTCACGATGTGACTCATTGGGTCGTCTTCCTCTCACACGGTGGAACGGCCCGCACAGCGGCTCCCGGGGATGCGCCCCCGGGAGCCGCGCGCCGTTGAAGCCGGCATCTCGGCTCCCCGCACCCCGCCCGTACGACCACCGCACACACGGCGCGGGCCGGACGGGCGAGGGAGGCAACCGGCCGCAGCGCCGGCGACGCTGCGGCATCACCCCGCGCACGACCACGCCACCGGCAACACCGGGACGCCCGCACACGGAGGATCTGGAAGGGACTCGGTGGGCAAGCCGCGCGCATGGTCCGACACGGCGGCGCCCTAGGTATGTCGTCGGTTCACACCGAACTCCCGCAGGTCGCAGGGACACGGCTTCACCGGTACGCCGTTGCCACGGAGCACCGGTCCCGAGCCGGGACAGTCGGGCGCGTCATCGTCACTGCTCTGACGCCAGCAGGGCGGCGCGCACCGGGTGGCACCCCTGGGGTTGACCTCCAGAAATGAAGGGATGATCCCCAGGACTGTTCTCCAGAGCCGGTACGCGGGGCAGGACGTGTTCTCCTGCCGCAAAGTGGCCGCCGGCGGCCGTGACCCGGGCCGCTACGGGGACGGGGACTTCCACCCCGTCGCTTCACACCCTGTTGAGTTCTCAAAGAACGCCCAGTTCAGGACCACGAGGTTCCGTGGACAGCACCTGTCCGGCATAAAGACTGACTCAACGGTGTTGGTGGTGTTGTACCAACAACCGACGCCCTGAGTGTTGCCTCAACCGCTTGGGATCGTCAAGGCAATCGGCGTATGTTGTTGGCACAAGTCAGCCAACCGTCGGGAGGGAACCGTGAGGGAGCAACGCCCCAGGTATCACCGCATCGCCGATGACCTGCGAGGACAGATCGAGCGGGGGGAGCTGGAGCCCGGTGAACAGCTTCCGACGGAGTTCGAGTTGGTGGACCGCTACGAGGCGAGCCGGAACACAGTGCGGCTCGCTCTGCGCCGGCTGACCGAAGAAGGGCTCATCATCGCTGGTCAGGGCCGAGGAAGCTTCGTGCGGCGCAGCCTCACGCCAGCGGTGTGGGACTGGTCGGTACTGGAGTCCCGCTCCCGTCACCAGAGCGACCAACAGGGCGACCAGTGGTCCAGCATCGTGGCCGAAAGTGGTCGTCAGCCGCGACAGGAAGTGCGCGTATCCATCCGGCGCCCGCCTAAGGTCGTGGCCGAGCGGTTGGGGCTGGACCCCGAGAACGCGCTGACGGTCGTACGGGAGCGCGTGCGCATAGTCGACCAGGACCCGTACGCACTGGCTGACTCGTACTTCCCTGAGGAACTTGTACGGGGCACACCCCTGATGCTTCCTGAGGACGTCTCCGCTCCGGGCGGTGTACTGGCCAGCGTGGGGCTCGTTCAGGCCCGGTACCGCGACGAGATCACAGTCCGGATGCCGACCCGCGCCGAGATCGAAAAGCTGTCGTTGCCGTCGGCCACGCCCGTGGCTGTCCACATGCGCACCGGATACGACAAGGACGACCGTCCGCTACGAGTAATGGTCACGATCCTTCCGGGGGACCGACATGTCATCGCGTACGACGTTTCCGCAGACTGAGTCCCCTAGCCAGGAGCGAGCAGGCGTGAAAG
Source organism: Streptomyces sp. bgisy159 (assembly GCF_965341775.1). Lineage (GTDB taxonomy): Bacteria > Actinomycetota > Actinomycetes > Streptomycetales > Streptomycetaceae > Streptomyces. Next base: position 14,218 of record NZ_CBDQZH010000011.1, read on the forward strand.
CCCTCAACGCCATTGACCCGACGTTGCCGACCGACCTGAAACCGGAACGGGTCTGGTACACGTCGTACGGCTCGAACATGGATCTCGACCGGCTCGCCTACTACATCCGCGGCGGTCGGCCGCCTGGTGCCGCCAGGACCTACCCGGGGTGCCGCGACCAGCAGATGCCTTCGCGATCCATCCCGGTTGAACTGCAAGGGGCGATGTACTTCGCCACCGAGTCTCCCGTGTGGGGAGGTGGCCGGGCCTTCTATGACCCGCAGGCGGACGGGCGGGTCTTGGGCCGTGCCCACCTGGTGTCGGTTGAGCAGTTCTCCGACATTGCCGCTCAGGAGATGTACCGCGAGCCTGGCAGGAACCTCGATCTCGGTGAGGCACTGACAACCGGGCGCGTCATGCTGGGCGATGGGCGCTACGAGACTCTTATCTGTTCAGGCCAGGTCGACCGGGCGCCAGTGCTCACATTTACCGCCCCGTGGAGCATGCATGACGTGAGGTGGAACCCTCCCTCGGCCGCTTACGTCCGCTTCCTTGCGACTGGTCTACTAGCTGCAGGTGCATGGGACGCGGAAGCAGTCGCGGAGTATGTCGCTGCCTGCCCCGGAGCGATTGACCACTGGTCGGAGCAGACCATCCGGGAGCTCCTTGGATCCGAGACCTAGGTGTGCTTCCAGCCTTCCCAACAGGGGTAAGGCTGCTTGCTCCGCTCTCCGCGCCGACTCGGACCCTCCCCCCGGCCTGCGCTCTTACTTATGGCGCGGTAATTAGATTCAAGCGCTTTGCAGCACGGGAACGCCTAGAGCATCAGCAACATTCTCCGCTGCACGCCGATCTCTCACGTTGACCGTGTGCGAAAAACGCTCTATGGCGCGAAGATAACTGTCAACTGGGCCGGACTCTCTAGTCTTCCCAAGGTCGTAAAGTGTAACGAAATTCGGCTGCTTGACTTTTAGGTCTTCACGCACGTGCTCTATACGGAAAAGCAGATCATGGACCTTCTGTCGAATGATCCTATCCTGCGGGGAAAGAGTGATCTTATCCAGGAGAGTGGTGCGCCCGTTCTCGTAACGGTAATCGAATCCAACGTCATGCGGCTCGCCGTTCAACTCCACCGTATACACAACATTGCGCTCTATGCGGTGGCCCTGGGGAACTTTCAATCGCCGGTACAGGAGAGTGTTCGCTATTTCGTCTATCGACGGCTCATCGGAAGACGTAGACTCGCCCACAAGCTCCTGGAATAGCCCTTCGGCGATTTCTTTTATCGTTGCATCCGGGGCATTGAGGAGCACGCCTCGCGGCTCGATCAAATAGTTTTGCCCACTTCGTCCGGAAAGCCTTTCAAGCTGTTCTCGGAACGAGCCGGATTCGAGGTGGTATTCGAGGTACTCAAGCCACGCCCGAAGGGTTCGAGAGCTCCGAACTATGCCCCGGACGCGGCGACCGTCCAGAATGTCCCCCTTCTGCCCGACCAGACGGACTGCCCCTCGCCCCTCAGCTTCAACAACGACGCCAATATTCTTGGGCTCGTTCCTGAAAGGGTCAGGGACGTACTTCACCAGATACCAGTTAATTGCCACCATCCACCCCCTCAAGATCAAGAGTCCATTCATCAGCGCTAATGAACTGGTCCTTAGTCCTATCAATGAAAGACCGGATCCTGGACTGGCGATATTCAATAAATTCGATCAAGGCGTCGCGCACATGAGCGTCAATCAAACCTGCAGAATGACAACGCCCCACGATCTGCAAAATTTCCCGACGAGTAACAGAAGAGATTCGATCAAACCATTCCGGGAAGTGTGACACATCCTTCACGTGACGGATCAGGCAATGAGTTTTGTAGGCTATGTCTTTTCCGCTGGACAGCGATGCAATCGCATCTCCGTCGGGCGGCTGATTGATCAAGGTGCGATCATGGTCGAATACTGAAACCCCGACATCAGGCAGGTATGCGAGGTTTTCGTCATGTCGATCAGTATTCAGAATCCAGTGATCAAAAGCGATGATTCCACAGGCCTCCCAAGGTCGCTCAGCGCAAAACTTGGGTGGGATTACGGGTGGAGGGCGGTCACCTCGATCACCGAAGGCCAGGGAGACGTATCCATGCTTGCCGCCGTACAAGCCCACCAAATTACCCGGAGGTACCGGGAGGCCTGCCGCCATGCCTAGTGAACTCGCTACAAAGTCATTGACGACAGCGAACGGCTTAGCGGACGTGTCTTGGCGTGCGTAAGCGTTGAGTTTTACGTGGTAAACTCCGCCAGTGGAATTCTCGATTGCCGCACCATAATGGGCAATATCAAAATATCCGACGTCGTTCTTCGTCGGCTTATTTGCCCGCGGCGGCATGGAACCTCCCGCGGCTGCCTTGGGGATACATGCACCAAAGCGTAGAGGATCGGTCTGCAGCGTGCTGCCGGTAGAGCCGCGGCGACCCCAGCTTCCAGCGCGAATCATGGCCTTATGCGAAGAATGACCAGGTTTTTCTCTGGTGAGCAGGCGTGGGCTGGGGAGGCCCGGCGAAATCGCCCGCCTCATCCCCGGTGCTGCGACAGCTTGCATGCTCCGACCTTAGGTTCCGCCTGTGACATCAGTTCCTCGCTGTGACCTAACGACCACAGTGAGTGTCAGTTATTCACTCCACTGCCACGACCAGGGTTCCCTTACCCACTCATGAGCAAGCCTGATCGTAAATGATCAACAGCGACAGCTTGTGTCATCTAAAGCAAAATATACTTGCCGGTAGGTGTAAGGAGAGTAACAACTCCCGGTTGCTGTCAGTGATCAGCACGGTAACCATCTAGCGACGCCGTGCGGCGCGGGGTTCCCGGACCCAGCACCGGGGAGCGTGCTTGCGAACGGCCTAGCGGCTCGCGCAGAGCGGATGAGAAGAGGGCCGCAGGCATCCGCAGGGCGGTGCGCTACCGAGGTTCATGGGGGCAGTGACGGCAGCCTTTGACGGCAACGTCAGCACACAGACGCGGCCCGGAGTGATCGTTCAGGTGCTCGCCGAGACCTCCAAGAGGCCCAGCCGAGCAGGCCAGCCGCCCCCCTGGACGAACTTGTAAAGCGAAGGTCGTCGGTTCGAATCCGACAGGGGGCTCTGTGGGTGGTTTTTGCGGCGGGCGGGAGCCGGTCGGGGTGAAGGCGCTCGGTGTCATTGATCCGGCGTTGCCGGCCGACCGGCGGCCCGACCGGGTCTGGTACGCGGCCTACGGGTCCAACACGGACCTCGACCGGCTCGCCTTCTACCTCCGCGGCGGCCGGCCTCCCGGTGCCGCGCGGGCCTGTCCGGGGTGCCGCGACCCGCGGATGCCTTCCCGGTCGGTCCCGGTCGAACTGGCCGGGGTGCTGTACTTCGCCACCGAGTCGCCGGTGTGGGGAGGCGGCAGGGCCTTCTACGACCCGCGGGCCGACGGGCGGGTCCTGGCGCGGGCGCACCTGCTGTCGGCCGGGCAGTTCTCCGACATCGCCGCTCAGGAGATGTACCGCGCGGCCGGCGTGGACCTCGATCTGGGCGCGGTGCTCACCGACGGCCGAGCCGTCCTCGGCGAAGGGCACCACGAGACCCTTGTCTGCGCCGGGCAGATCGACGGGGTGCCGTTGCTCACCTTCACGGCCCCGTGGGGTGTGCGCGACGTGAGGTGGGTCGCGCCGTCGGCCGCCTACCTTCGCCTGCTGGCCGTCGGGCTGCTCGCCGCGGGAGCGTGGGACACGGAGGCGGTCGCCGAGTACCTCGCCGCCTGCCCGGGAGCTGCCGGCCACTGGTCGGAGCAGGCGGTGCGAGAGCTCCTTGGGCGCGAGACCTGAGCGCGCTCCGGGAGCGGGCTCGTCGCCCGCCAGGAGCCGCCTGTCGCTGGTCGCCCGCCACGAGCCGCGCCCGCTGCCGTCGCGGGCCGGGACGGCGCTCCCGGCGGGGTTCTCTCGCGGACGACGCCGGTCACGCGCAGGTCGGCCACGGCTCAGGTGCGGCTCGGGAGCGGAGCGGGCCCGGGCCGGTGTGAGGAGCGGCCCGGGCCCGCGGGTTCTCAGTGGCGGCCCGCGATCAGGTCCGCGGCGCGGGCCAGCCGGGAAGAGCCGGTGGTGCGCAGTTCGCTCTCCCGGCGGTCGGCCGCGCGGTAGGTGGCGTACAGGCCCTGCACGCCCAGCCAGCGCAGCGGCTCCGGCTCCCAGCGGCGCACCCGGTGCCCCACCCACGGCAGCCCGGTCAGCTCGGTGGGACCGTCCTCGCCCGCGTCGAGGCGGACCAGGTCGCGCAGGGTGCGGGCGGCGAGGTTGGCGGTGGCGACGCCGGAGCCGACGTAGCCGCCCGCCCAGCCGAGGCCGGTCGCGCGGTCCAGGGTGACGGTCGCGCACCAGTCGCGCGGTACGCCGAGGACGCCCGACCAGGCGTGCGTGACACGCACCCCCGACAGGGCCGGGAAGAAGTCCGTGAGGATGCGGCGCAGCGCCGCCACCGTCTCCGGCTGGGTGCGGCCGTCGTGGTCGGTGCGCGAGCCGAAGCGGTACGGCACGCCGCGCCCGCCCAGCGCGATCCGGCCGTCGGCGGTGCGCTGGGCGTACATGTACGCGTGCGCCATGTCGCCCAGGGTGGCCCGGTCCTCCCAGCCGATGTCCGCCCACTGGCCGGCGGTCAGCGGCTCGGTGGCGATCATCGAGGAGTTCATGGGCAGCCAGGTGCGCTTCTGGCCCTTGAGGGCGGCGGTGAAGCCCTCGGTGCAGCGCAGGACGTACGGCGCGCGGACGGTGCCGTACGGCGTGACCGCCCGGCCCGGGTGGATCTGCGTCACCGGTGTCGACTCGTGCACCCGCACCCCGAGCGCCTCGACCGCCGCCGCGAGGCCGCGTACCAGCTTCGCCGGGTGCACGCGGGCGCCGTGCGGGGTCCAGCTCGCGCCGAGCGCGTCCGCGATCCGGATCCGCTCGGCGGTCTCCGCGGCGTCGTACAGCCTGCGGTCGTGCTCCCCGTAGGTCAGTTCGTGCGCGTGGAAGGCGTGCAGCCGGGACAGCTGGGCGGGGGTGCGGGCCACCTCCAGAACGCCGCCCCGGTGGACGTCGGCGTCGATGCCCTCCTCGCGGGCCGCGCGCACGACCTCGTCGACGGTGGCGTTCATCGCCTTCTGCAGGCGTACGGCGGCCTCGTGGCCGTGGCGGCGGGCGTACCGGTCCCGGCCGGCGATGCCGTTGTAGAGCCAGCCGCCGTTGCGGCCCGAGGCGCCGTACCCGCAGAACCGCTGCTCCAGCACCGTGATCCGCAGGTCGGGGGCGGCCTTCTTGAGGTAGTACGCGGTCCACAGGCCGGTGTACCCGCCGCCCACGACGGCGATGTCGGCGGCCGTGTCGCCGGGCAGCGGCGGGCGGGGGGCCGGGAGGCCGTCCGAGGCGTACCAGAAGGAGACGCCGCCGTTGACGGGATCGTCGGGGCCGGTGCGGTGGGCCGGTACAGGAGAGTGGGCCGGTGCGGGGGAGTCGGTCGGTGCGGGGGAGTCGGTCGGATCGACGGGATCGGTGGTGGGGCTGGTCATGGGCGGACGGTAACCCGACTGGGAGGGGGGTGTCTCCTTCGGATTCCGTCGTTTTCCGGGGAATTCCGCAGGCTGTGCTCACCGGGGCCGGGATACGCTTCCGGGGTGATTCGTGTCGCCACGCCTGACGATGTGCCCGTCATCCACGCCCTGATCCGCGAGCTCGCCGAGTACGAGAAGGCCCCGGACGAGGCGCGGGCGACGCCCGAGCAGTTGCGGGAGGCGTTGTTCGGGGCGCGGCCCGCGGTCTTCGCGCACGTCGCGCAGGACGGCGACGGGGAGGTCGTCGGTTTCGCGCTGTGGTTCCTGAACTTCTCCACCTGGCGCGGCACGCACGGTGTCCACCTGGAGGACCTGTACGTGCGTCCCGCCGCGCGGGGCGGCGGGTACGGCAAGGCCCTGCTGACGGAGCTGGCGCGGCTGTGCGTGGCGCGCGGCTACCAGCGGCTGGAGTGGTCGGTGCTGGACTGGAACCGGCCCGCGATCGACTTCTACGAGCGGCTGGGCGCCGTACCGCAGGACGAGTGGCGCGGCTACCGGCTCACGGACGAGGCACTGGCCGCGCTGGGCGGCTGACCGTCCGCCGCCCGACGCGCGGGCCGGGCAGGACAGGGCAGCCAGGGCCGGTGTCCGGTGTCCGGTGTCCGATGTCCGGTGTCCGGGGCCCGCGGGCCCTCAGGCCACCGACTCCGGTACCGCCTGACGGGCGTGCGCGCCCTGCTTCGGCGGCGGCTTGGCGGTGACCATCGTCGCCGCGACGACGCCCGCCAGGAGCATGATGCCGGCGGCCCACCAGATGGCGACGGTGTAGCCGTGCACCGTGCCCTCGGCGACGACCTGGGCTTTGCGGGCGGGGTTGCTCAGGTGGGCGGCGATGTAGGCGCTGCTGCTGGTGGTGGCGATGGTGTTGAGCAGGGCCGTGCCGATGGAGCCGCCGACCTGCTGCGAGGTGTTGACGGTCGCGGAGGTCACGCCGGAGTCCTGCGGGGCGACGCCCGCGGTGGCGGTGGAGAACACCGGCATGAAGGTGAGACCCATGCCGAGGCCCATCAGGATCAGGGCGGGCAGGATGTCCGTCGTGTAGGAGGAATCCACGGTCATCCGGGTGAGGAGCAGCATGCCGCCGGCGGCCAGCACCATGCCCGGAGCCATCAGCATGCGCGGCTGGACCCGGCTGAGCAGCCGCGCCGAGATCTGGGTCGAGCCGATGACGATCGCCACCGTGAGCGGCAGGAACGCGAGGCCGGTGCGGACCGGCGAGTACTGGAGGATGCCCTGCAGGTAGTACGTCATGAACAGGAACAGGCCGAACATGCCGATCACGGCGAGGCCCATGGTCAGGAAGCAGCCGGCCCGGTCGCGGTCCCGGATGATGTGCAGCGGCAGGAGGGGCATCGGGGCCCGGGTCTGCCACCACACGAACACCGCCAGGAGGGCGACCCCGCCCCCGAGCAGGCCGAGCACCAGCGGGTCGGTCCAGCCGCGGGGCTGGGCCTCGCTGAAGCCGTAGACGATCGCGACGAGGCCGCCGCAGCCCAGTACCGCGCCCGGCACGTCTAGGCGGGCGCCGGCGTGGCCGGGGCGGTCGTGCAGCAGGGCCAGGGCGCCGAAGACGGCGACGGCCGCGATGGGCACGTTGACGTAGAGGCACCAACGCCAGTCGAGGTACTCCGTCAGCAGCCCGCCCACGATGAAGCCGATCGCGGAGCCGCTGCCGGCCAGCGCGCCGTAGATGCCGAACGCCTTCCCGCGCTCCTTCGGGTCGGTGAAGGTGGTGGTGAGCAGGGAGAGCGCGGAGGGCGCCAGGAGGGCCGCGAAGACGCCTTGCAGCGCGCGGGCGCCGAAGAGCATGCCCGGGCCGACGGCGGCGCCCCCCAGCGCGGAGGCGCCGGCGAAGCCGATCAGGCCGATGACGAAGGTGCGTTTGCGGCCCACCAGGTCGGCGACGCGGCCGCCGAGCAGGAGCAGGCCGCCGAAGGCCAGCGTGTACGCGGTGATCACCCATTGGCGGTTGCCGTCGGACATGCCCAGCTCCCGCTGGGCGGACGGCAGGGCGATGTTCACGATGGTCGCGTCGAGGACGACCATCAGCTGGGCCAGTGCGATGATCACGAGCCCCCACCAGCGGTGGGGGTCGGCGGTCTGGGGCCGGGCCTCACCCGGTGGGGTGACACTCACGGGCCCAGAACAGCATGGTTCGGGATGTGTCGCATTCTCGGTGGGTTGCCAGGGACGGGGGCGGTCATTCCCACGAGTTCTGTTCCGGCTGCCCGGGTCACTCGGGTGGCCGCTTTCCCTCGGGTGCCTCGGGCGGCGCCGGGGGCGGGGGCGGGGGCGGGGGCGGGTCAGGGCTCCAGGACCACCTTCCCCGTCGTGCGGCGGGTCTCCAGGGCGTGGTGTGCGGCGGCGGCCTCGCTGAGCGGGAAGCGCTGGACGGCCGGGGTGAGACGGCCGGCGGCGGCCTCGGCGAGGGCGCGCAGTTCGAGGGTGCGGACCGGATCGGGGCCGCCCGCCTTCCGCATCATCACCGGGCCGAGGACCTGCTCGGTGACGCCTTCGACGACGTAGGGGCCGCCGTCCCGGATGCCGTCGGCCGACCAGCCGAACACCAGGTGCCGGCCGCCGGGCCCGAGGAGGGCGACGGCCTCGCGGGCCACTTCGCCGCCGACGCCGTCGAGGACGACGGTGGCCGTCCGTCCGCCCAGGTGGGTGCGGACCTCGGCGGGCCACGAGGGGGCGGTGTAGTCGACGGCGAGGTCGGCGCCGTTCGCCCGGACGCGGGCGGTCTTGTCCGGGCCCCCGGCCAGGCCGACGACCGTGGCGCCGGCGTTGCGGGCGTACTGGACCAGAAGCGTGCCGAGGCCTCCGGCGGCGGCGGGGACGACGACCACCGAGTCGGGGCCGAGATCGGTGAACTGCACGATCCCCATCGCCGTGCGTCCGGTACCGATCATGGCTACCGCCTCGGCGAAGTCCAGGTTCCCGGGGATCTCGTGGAGGCGGCCGGTGTCCGTGACGGCGAGTTCGGCGTAGCCGCCGGGCGCGAAGCCGAGGTGGGCGACGACGCGTTTGCCGAGCCAGTGGCCGTCGACGCCCTCGCCGAGCGACTCGACGACCCCGGCGATCTCCCGTCCGGGCACGGTCGGCAGGTCCGGCAGCCGGGGCAGAGGGCCCTGGACGCCCTGCCGTATCGCGGTGTCGAGCAGGTGCACGCCGGCCGCGGCCACGGCGACGCGGACCTGACCCGGGGCGGGTACGGGAGCGTCGATCCGCTCGTGGAGCAGGTTCTCGGCGGGGCCGAAGGCGTGGAGGCGGATGGCGTGCATGGGGTGGGTGGTCTTCACGGGTCCCCCGTTGTGGTCGTCCGGTGTGGTCCTGCGGGGTTGCGTCCGGTGTGGTCCTGCGGTGCTGCGTTCGGTGGGCTTGCGGTGTGGCTGTCGGGCGCCGTCGTCGCCGGGTGTCGCCGGGTGTCGTCGGGTGTCGTCGGGCGTTTCCGGCGGGCGTGGTGCTCGGGTGCCTTCCGGTGCCGTCCTCGGGTGCCTTCCGACGGAGAACAGCCTCCGACCTCAAGCGGGATTGAGGTCAAGGGGCGGGGCGGCCGCCGCCGGGAGCGAGGCACGGCGGGTGGCAGGGGCGGCCGGTGGGGCGGCCGGTGGGGCGAAGGCACGGCGGGTGGGGAGCGGGGGCGTGGTCGGTGGGGCGAAGGCACGGCGGGTGGGGAGCGGGGGCGTGGTCGGGGGGCGTTGTCAGTGGTGAGGTGGAGGATGGACGGTATGGCGAAGAGCGGTGGCGGCAAGGTGAAGGGGGCGCGGCGGCCGGAGGTGCGCCTGCCGGCGCTGGAGGCGTACGGGGGCGGCGGGCTGGAGCCGGACGGGGACTACGACGGGGTGGAGTTCGCGGGGTCCGACCTCTCCGGGCAGGGCGGTGCCGGGGCCCGGTTCATGGACTGCGCGCTGCGGGGGTGCGCGCTGGACGGGACGGGGCTGGCGGGGGCCCGGATCCTGGACTCGGTGCTGAGCGATGTACGGGGGGTCGGGACCGGCCTCGCGAAGGCGACTCTGCGAGACGTCGAGCTGACCGACGCACGGCTGGGCGGGACGCAGTTGCACGGCGCGGTTCTGGAGCGGGTCCTGGTCCGTGGCGGCAAGATCGACTACCTGAACCTGCGTCAGGCCCGCTTGAGAGACGTTGTCTTCGAGGGCTGTGTCCTGGTCGAGCCGGACTTCGGGGGAGCCACGCTGGAGCGGGTGGAGTTCCTGAACTGTGCGCTGAGGGAGGCGGACTTGCACGGGGCCACCCTCCGCGACGTCGACCTGCGCGGCGCGAGCGAGCTGACCGTCGCGGGCGGGCTGGACCGGCTCTCCGGGGCGGTGATCAGCGTGGCGCAACTGATGGACCTGGCGCCGGTTCTGGCCGCGGAGTGGGGCATCCGGGTGGAGGGGTAGCGGCGGGGGTGGTGAGGGTGCCGGTGGTGGAGGACTGGAGGGGGAGGAGGAAAGGACTGGAGGGGGAGGGAAGGGCGAAGGGGAAGGAGAGGGGGAAAGGCGAGGGAGGAAGGGCGAGGCATGGGACGTGCGACGCCGGCAGCGGATGACGCCCGGGCAGGGGAGGCGTGGCGCCGGGACCGGATCGGCAGCGCACTGCGGGGTGACAATCCCACGGTGCTGCGGAGACTGGAAGCGGGGTTCGCCGTCATCGGGGACGTCCAGTTCCTGCCGGGGTACTCGCTGCTCCTGGTGGACGACCCCGCGGTGCGGCGGCTCTCCGAGTTGCCGAGGAGCAGGAGGCTGGCCTTCTTGTCCGGTATGGACCGGCTCGGCGAGGCCGTCGAACGGGCCTGTGCGCGGCTGGACCCGGCCTTCCGGCGGGTCAACCTGGAGATCCTGGGGAACACCGAGCCCTTTCTGCACGCCCACGTCTGGCCGCGGTTCGACTGGGAGCCCCCCGACCTGGTGGGCCGGCCGGTGTGGCTGTACCCGCGGGAGCGATGGACCGACGGGCGGTACGCGCTCGGCCCGCGGCACGACCCGCTCCGGGCGGCGATCGCGGGGGAACTGGACCGCCTGACACCGTGACCGGATGCCGTGGCAGAGCGTGCCGCGGTGATCACCGGGTCTCCTCGCCTCGTCGGCGAGCGCCGGGTTCCGGACGAGTCGCTCGCCGGGTTGGTCAGGGTCCCCTGGACCGGGCTGCTGAAGTGGACGCGGCGGTGCGGGGGCAGAGGTTCGGGCGTCGGCTCGCGGAGGCGGTGGAGGCACGGCTCCGTGAGGCGGGGCGAAGTGGTGTCCGACTTGCCGTGCCGGACGCCGATCCGAAGGGGCTCGCGTTCTGCTCGGCCCTCGGGTGGGAGGCGCGAGGCGATCGACCGGCGGGGCGACCCGGAACGCCCCTCCTTGCACGCGGTGTTGCGCAGGTCGCCCGCCGGGTGACGTCCGGGCGGGTAACTGCGCTGTGTTGTAAGGGGGTTGGTGCTTCGGCCGGTCGTCCGGATAGCGGATCCGCAGTAACGGCTTTCGGAAACGAACACGTAAAGTCTTGACGGCGCTCTGTCAAACAGGGGCCTGGGGATGTCAGTCTCTCCTCGCTCGCCGCAACCCTGTGCCCCACATGTGGCCTCCCCCCACGAGGCCCGTCCTGCGCCTCGAAACCCGAGGCCGGCGAAGAAGGAGACCGAGTGAGACTGCAGTCCCGCGTCACCCGCACTCCCCGCACCACCGCTCTGCGCGCCGCCGCTCTGATCGGCTCGGCCGCGATGGTCGTGCTGGCGGTCCAGAACGGCCCCGCCACCGCGGTCCCCGAGCAGGCGAACGGCGCCGCCGCCCTCCCCGTGAACGCCTCCGCCCGAGCCGCCGCCATCGCCTCGGCCCAGGACGCCGCTCCGGCCGCCGCCCGCCGGCTCGGCCTGGGTGCCCGGGAGAAGCTCGTCGTGCGCGACGTCGTCAAGGACCGCGACGGCACGGTCCACACCCGCTACGAGCGCACCTACGCCGGTCTGCCCGTACTCGGCGGCGACCTCGTCACCCACGTCACCGGGAACGGCACCCTGAAGGGCGTCAGCAAGGCGACGCGGGCCCGGATATCGGTGCCGTCGACCGAGGCCGCCGTGTCCGTCGCGGGCGTGAAGAAGTCCGCGCTCGCCGCCGCGGCGGCGGACGGCGCCACGGCCGGGGACGCCGGTGTCGCCTCCGCCCGCAAGGTCGTCTGGGCCGCCGGCGCCAAGCCGGTCCTCGCCTACGAGTCGGTCGTCAAGGGCCTGCGGCACGACGGCACCCCGAGCGAGCTGCACGTCATCACCGACGCCACCAGCGGCAAGGAGCTGTTCTCCTACGAGGCCGTCGAGACCGGCGCCGGCACCAGCCAGTACAGCGGCACCGTGCAGCTGGGCACCACCGCCTCCGCCTCCGGCGGCTACGACCTGGTCGACTCGGGTCGCGGCGGCCACCGGACGTACGACCTGAACGGCGGCACGTCCGGCACCGGCACCCTCTTCCACGACGCCGACGACGCCTGGGGCGACGGCACGCCGGTCAACCGGCAGACCGCCGCCGTGGACGCCGCCTACGGCGCCCAGGTCACCTGGGACTTCTACCAGAACGCGCTGGGCCGCAACGGCATCCGCAACGACGGCAAGGCCGCCTACTCCCGCGTCCACTACGGCGACGCCTACGTCAACGCCTTCTGGTCCGACCAGTGCTTCTGCATGACGTACGGCGACGGCGCGAACAACCTCAAGCCGCTCACCTCGCTCGACGTCGCCGGCCACGAGATGAGCCACGGCCTGACCGCGTCCACCGCCGGCCTGCGCTACAACCGGGAGTCCGGCGGCCTGAACGAGGCCACCTCCGACATCTTCGGCACCTCGGTGGAGTTCTTCGCCAACAACTCCTCCGACGTCGGCGACTACCTCATCGGCGAGAAGATCGACATCCGGGGCAACGGCACCCCGCTGCGTTACATGGACCGGCCCAGCCGGGACGGCAACTCCGCCGACTACTGGTCGCGCTCGGTCGGCCGGCTCGACGTGCACTACTCGTCCGGGCCCGCCAACCACTTCTTCTACCTGCTGAGCGAGGGCAGCGGCGCGAAGACCGTCAACGGAGTCTCCTACAACTCCCCGACGTACGACGGCTCCACGGTCACCGGCATCGGGAGGGCCAAGGCCTACCAGATCTGGTACAAGGCCCTGAGTACCTACTTCACCTCGTCGACCGACTACGCGGACGCCCGCGTCGGTACCCTGCAGGCGGCCGCCGACCTCTACGGCTCCGGCAGCGCGGAGTACACCGCGGTGGCGGCGGCCTGGAAGGCCGTCAACGTCAACTGACGCCGCCACCTCGGCAGCGCCGTGGGCCGGGCCGTCCGTTCCCTACGGGCGGTCCGGCTTTCCCTCGCCGTACAGCCAGTCCTCCCAGAGCGACGTGAAGTCCTCGTCCGGGAAGGCCTTCTCCACGTACGCCGTGAAGTCGTCGGTGCCGGCGTTGCCGTGCCGGTGCTCGGCCGCCCAGCCCTGGACGAGGTCGTAGAACGCGTCGTCGCCGACCGTCCGGCGGATCCGGTGCAGCACCATCGCGCCGCGCTGGTAGACGGGCTCGCCGGAGATGTCCGAGGCGGTCGGCGGCTCGGCGGGCGGGAAGTCCCAGAGGTCCTCGAACACCTCGTCGCCGTGGCGCCCGTGCTCGTACAGCTCGGTGAAGATCTCCTCCGCGTCGTCGCCGCCGTGGTCCTCCTCCCACAGCCACTCCGCGTAGGTCGCGAAGCCCTCGTTGAGCCACATGTCCCGCCAGGACTCAGGGCTGACCGAGTCGCCGTACCACTGGTGGGCCAGCTCGTGGACCAGGAGTTCCACGGTGGGCGGGCCGGGGAAGACCGGGCGGTTCTGGGTCTCCAGGGCGTAACCGGCGTCGCCCGGGCGGTCGACGATCGCGCCGGTGGAGGAGAAGGGGTAGGGGCCGAAGTTCTCCGTCGCCCAGTCGACGACCTCGGGGAGCCGGCCGAGGACGTCCCGGCTCGCCTCGTCGACCTCCGGGTCGACGGCCGTGTACACCGGCAGCCCGTCCTCGGTGGTGGACTCGCTGACCCGGTAGCGCCCGATGGCGAGAGTGGCGAGATAGCCCGCCATCGGTTCTCCGGTGTGCCAGGTGAAGACGGTCCGCCCACCGCTCTCCCGGCGTTCCGTCAACTCCCCGTTCGACACGGCCGTCAGGCCCTCGGGCACGGTGACGGCGAGATCGTACGTCGCCTTGTCGGACGGGTGGTGGTTGCCCGGGAACCACGCCATGGAGCCCGTCGGTTCGCCGAGCGCCAGCGCGCCCTCGGCGGTGGGCAGCCAGCCCTCCTCGGAACCGTCGGGGTCGGTGAGGGTGCGCGGCCGGCCCGAGTAGCGGACGGTGACCTCGAAGGTCTCCCCGGCGGTGAGTTCGTCCTGCGGCCGGACGGTCAGTTCCTGCCCGTCGCGGCTGGTGCGCGCCGGGCGCCCCTCGACGGTGACCCCCGCCACGTCCAGGCCCGCCAGGTCCAGGTCGAAGGCGGACAGGGCCTGGGTGGCGCGTGCGGTGATGACGGCCGTGCCGGTCAGGCGGGTGGTGGCCGGGTCGTAGGAGAGGGTCAGGCCGTAGTGGGAGACGTCGTATCCGCCGTTGCCCGCCCGCGGGAAGTACGGGTCGCGCACGCCGGGGGCGCCGGGACGCGCCGAGTCGCCGCCGCTGCCACCGCCGCTGCCGCTGTCGCAGGCGGTCAGGGCGAGGGCCAGGGAGAGCAGAGCGGCCACGGGCGCGAGCCGTGCGGATCTGGACATGTCAGTGATCTTAGGGTTGTGGGGGTACGTCGTGGCCGGGTGTGCGGGCTCGGGGCGCGTCGGGGGCGGGTCGTGGCCGGTACGGAGGGTGGCGCCGCCGCGTGACACCATCACGTACGTGCTCGACATCGGCTACGCCCTCTCCAACCGCTTCCCGGACCCGCCGCAGACGGACTACCGCCGCGCGGACGTCCACACCCTGCGGCATGACCTGTTCTGCGGGGACGTCTACCTCGCCGACACCGAGAAGGACCGGGAGCTGTCCACAGCCTGGGGATGGGTGCCGGTGCTGGACTTCGCGTGGGCACTGTGCGACATCGTGGAGCGCGTGGACCGGGACCCGGCGGGTTCCCGCGCCTCGCGCCCCCAGCGCGCGGAGCTGGACTTCACCGAGTCCACCGACCGCATGCTCTTCGAGCGCCGCTTCGGCTGGGTGGACGTCGAGGCCGACTGGATGCCGGCCGAGGAACCGCCGCTGACCTTCTCCCATGCCGAGCTGCGCCGCGAGGCCCGGGACTTCCTGCACGACCTGCTGGCCGATCTGATCGACCTGCACGAGGATCTGGGCGACAACCCGGCGATCTGGACGCTCCAGGCCCGCTTTCCCCGCGTGGGCTGACTCCCCGCCGGGCGGGGGCGGAGCCGGCCCCCGGGTGCCGACTCGCCTCGTCGTGCGATCACCGGGTTGCGCGACGAGAATGAACGGGGTACGGCGTGAGGAGGTGACGACATGTCGCAGACGGCGCCGGTGATACCCGAGTGGCATGTGTCCGGAGACTGGTTCGACACCTGCAAGTGCGCCATCCCGTGCCCGTGCTCGTTCGCCCAGCCGCCCACCTACGGTGACTGCGAGGGCGTGCTGGCCTGGCATGTACGGGAGGGAAACTACGGGGACGTCCCCCTGGACGGGCTCAACGTGCTGATGGTGGCCTCGTTCGTCGGGAACGTCTGGGGAGAGCACTCGGACGCGTACGGGGCGGTCTTCCTCGACGAGCGGGCGGACGACGCGCAGCGCGAAGCCCTTCAGATGATCTTCGGCGGGCAGGCGGGCAGCTGGCCCACGCAGATGTTCACCATGTTCGCGGCCGAGATGCGGGGGATGGAGGTCGCCCCCATCCGGTTCGAGGCCGACGACGACCTCGGCGGCTGGCGGGTCACCGTGCCCGGCAAGGTCGAGGCGAGCGCCGAGGCGCTGACCGGGCCGACCACGCCGGAGGGTGCCCGGGTGCAGACGGTGAACCTGCCCGGCTCGGAGACGGGCCCCGGCCAGGTGGCGACCTGGGGCCGCGCCACCGCCGACCGGGTGGACGCCTTCGGCTTCCGGTGGGGCCGGGAGGGCAAGTCCAGCAAGCACATCACCTTCGACTGGAGCGGCCCGGACTGAGGGTGGTGACGGCACGCGACCAGGGACGGGGCGGACCGTTCCGTCCCGGACCGCGGGACCGTCGTGCCCCGGACCGGCCGGGCCGGCCGCACGGTCCCGGACCGCGACAGACGGCAAGCGGAACGGCGCCCCGGCCGAACGGGGCCGTCCGGAGCGACTGCCGACCACCGTGCCGACCGCCGGCCCGACTGCCGACCGCCGGCCCGCATGACGTCCGCGGGGACGTCCGAGGGACCGGCGGTGCGGCAGCCGGGTTCCGGGAATCGTGTCGCTCGGCGACGGACCGCCCGGACTCGTTCTCAGACGTTGACGCCGAAGTCCTGGGCGATGCCGACCAGGCCGGAGGCGTAGCCCTGGCCGACCGCGCGGAACTTCCACTCGGCGCCGTTGCGGTACAGCTCGCCGAAGACCATGGCCGTCTCCGTGGCCGCGTCCTCGGAGAGGTCGTAGCGGGCGATCTCGGCGCCGCCGGCCTGGTTGACGATGCGGATGTAGGCGTTGCGGACCTGGCCGAAGTTCTGCGAGCGGTTCTCCGCGTCGTAGATCGAGACCGGGAAGACGATCTTCTCGATGTCGGCGGGGAGGGCGGCGAGGTTGACGTTGATCGCCTCGTCGTCGCCGGCGCCCTCGCCGGTGCGGTTGTCGCCGGTGTGGACGATGGAGCTGTCCGGCGTCTGCTTGTTGTTGAAGAAGACGAAGTGGGCGTCGGAGTAGACCTTGCCCTGGGAGTTGACCGCGATCGCGGAGGCGTCGAGGTCGAAGTCCGTCCCGGTGGTGGTGCGGACGTCCCAGCCGAGGCCCACGGTGACGGCGGTCAGGCCCGGAGCCTCCTTGGTGAGCGAGACGTTGCCACCCTTGGACAGGCTTACAGCCATTGTTGGGAGTCCCTTCCCTCGGTGCGTTACGGCAAGAAGCTACTACCTCTATGAACGCGGCGAGGGGTGCGGGAGGTTCCAGCTCGCTTTACTTTCTTTACCCACGGATATTCGCGTGACGTGAACCGGACAGAGCCGGGAACATGGACGGCATGTCCGGTCCCTATCCCATCCGCGGCTCGGTCGCCCTTCCCGAGGCCGAGCTCATGTGGCGTTTCTCCCGGTCGTCGGGGCCGGGCGGCCAGCACGTCAACACCAGCGACTCCCAGGTGGAGCTGCGCTTCGACCTCGCCCGCACCGAGGCGCTGCCCGAGGTGTGGAAGCGGCGCGCGCTGGACCGGCTGGCCGGCCGGCTCGTCGGCGGCGTCGTCACCGTACGGGCCTCCGAGCACCGGTCCCAGTGGCGCAACCGTGAGGCCGCCGCGGTACGCCTGGCCGCGCTCCTGGCCGAGGCCACCGCGCCCCCTCCCAAGCCGCGCAGACCCACCCGCATCCCGCGCGGCATCAACGAACGCCGGCTCCGGGAGAAGAAGCAGCGCTCCGAGACGAAACGGGGGCGCTCCGCGCGGGACTGGGGTTAGAGACCGATGCCGGTGAAGTCGCCGGCATCGGGGTGAGCGCCCTCCGGCGGAGTTCCGCGGCGCCGGCTGACGTGGAGGTGGAGGTGGGTGGGTTCACCCCAACTGCCGGTACCGCCCCCGGAAGTACACCAGCGGGCCGCCCTCCACGCCCGGCAGGTGGGTGGCCCGCACGCGGCCGATCACCAGGGTGTGGTCGCCCGCCGTGACCCGCTGTTCGGTGCTGCACTCCAGGGCGGCGAGCGCGCCGCCCACCAGGGGCGCGCCGGACACCTCGCCCCGGGTCCAGGCGATGTCCTCGAACAGCAGCCGGTCGCTGATCCGCCCCTTCATCGCGAACCGGCCCGCGATGTGGCGCTGGTTCTGGGCGAGGACCGACACCGCCCACCGGGGCTGCTCGTCGAGCAGGTCGTCCATGCGGGAGCCGGTGCGCAGGCTGACCATGACCAGCGGCGGCTCCAGGGAGACCGAGACGAAGGAGGTGGCCGTCATGCCGATGTCCTCGCCGGGCGGCGCGTCCGGGTCGTCGGGGTCCAGCGACGGCTCCTGCGCGGTCACCAGGACCACGCCGCCGGCAAGCCGGGACATGGCGGCCCGGAACGCGTCGTCGCTCACCCCCTCAGCATGCCCGGCGCGGGCGGCGGGTGACGGGGAAGGCGCGGTGGAAGAAGTCGTCAGCACCCTGGGAACGCTAGTGTCCGTCGTCGGCGGCGCACATCGGACCCCCGCCCGAGACGGGGCCGAGGAAGGTGGGCGAAGAGTCCTAGGACCGTGGTCCGAGCGGGGTGCCGCATACTCGGTCGGGCGCCTTCGGTAAACGCGCGGGGAATTGCGGGGAAGGTGCGGGAGAAGCGCAAGAGGCGGAGAAGTGGCAGGCACGGCCGGTTCTGAAGACGTAGAAAGCGCGGAATCTCCACGCAATTGTTCACGTTTCGCTGTGACTTGAGTCACAAGGGGCAGGAATTGTTGACCCTGTGTACCGAGTGGGGAGCGCGCTGTGATTCAGTGGCGGAGACGCTGCACCGGACACCACCGAGAAGATAGCGCCGAAGACAACCCTTGATTCGCTGCGAAGTCTCGGGGGGAGGGCGAGCATGGAGACCGAGTCGGAGCCGTACGTCCGCCTTGCGTCCCTGCGACAGCTGCATCAGGTCATGGCCGACATGAACACGGCCCGCAGCCTGGCGGACACCTTGCAGACGGTCGCCGACGGCGTGGTCACCGCGCTCGGCTACGAACTGGCCTGCGTCAACCTGGTGCGCCCCGACGGCGACCTCGTCGTCGCCGCGCTCTCCGGCAACCCCGCGGCCGAGGCGCTGATCACCGGCCGGGTCGGATCCCGCGAGTCCTGGGAGCGGCGGCTGAACATGGGCGAGCACTGGGGCGGCCTGGTGTTCATACCGCACACCGAGGGCTGGGTCCTCGACGACGACGACGTCCCCCAGTGGTACACCGACGGGCCCGCCCCCCGCTTCGAGGACGAGTGGCACCCCAGCGACCGCCTGTTCGCCCCGATGTACACGCCGGCCGTGCCGGGCGGCTCCGGCGGCGAGCTGATAGGCGTCCTGTCCGTGGACCGGCCGCGCAACGGACGGCTGCCCGGCGCCTGGGGCCGCGAGGCGCTGCAGATGTACGCGTTCCAGGCGGCCATCGCGATCAGCAACGCGCGGCTGCGCGCCAACATGCAGCGGGCCCTGGTCCGGCTGGAGCGCGAGCAGCAGGCGCTGCGCGCCAGCGAGGAGTCGTTCCGGCAGGCCTTCGAGTACGCCCCCTCCGGCATGGCGATAGCCGAGATGGGCGGCGACCAGCACGGGCGCATACTCCGCACCAACGACGCCCTGTGCCGGCTGCTCGGCCGCCCGGCCTCCGTGATGCGCCGCTACTCCTTCTCCGACCTCGTACACCCCGAGGACATAGGCACCCTGCTGCGCACCTCCGCGGAGGGCGGCCGCGCGGAACTCCGCCTGGGCCGCCGGGACGGCACCTACGTCTGGGTGTCCCTGCGCAACTCGGTCGTCGCCGACGCCGCCGACGGCCCCCGCTTCCTCCTCACCCACGTCGAGGACATCGAGGAGCGCAAGCGCCGCGAGCTGCAGCTCGCCCACCGTGCCTCGCACGACTCCCTGACCGGCCTGCCGAACTCCGCCGAACTGCGCTCCCGCCTCGCCGCCCGCCTCTGCCGGCGCCCGCAGTCCGCGCACCCGGCCGCCGTGGACGCCTACGACTCCCACGACCCCGTGCACGGGCAGGCCGCGCACGACGCCAACGGCCACGGCTTCGACTTCCGGCCCGGCGGCTTCGACACCTACGACGCCTTCGACCACCACGTGCACACCGTGGCGCCCGAGGAGGGCCGCGACGACGGCACCAAGGGCCTCGCGGTGCTCTTCTGCGACCTCGACGGCTTCAAGTCGATCAACGACCGGTTCGGGCACAACGCGGGTGACGCCGTCCTCATCGAGGTGGCCCGGCGGCTGTCCGACGGCGTGCGCGACGGCGACACCGTGGCCCGGCTCGGCGGCGACGAGTTCGTGATCCTCGCCGACGGCCTCGGCCGCGCCGACGCCCAGGACCTCGCCGTACGCCTGCGCAACGAGATCATCCAGCCGATCCGCGCCGAGGGCCGGGCGGTCCGGGTGGGCGCCAGTTTCGGCATCGGGTGGGCGCACTGCGGCATGACCGCGGACGAAGTCCTCAAGTCAGCCGACGAACGTATGTACGTCGAGAAACGATCTCGTCCCAAACAGCACAGACGTGCGGGATAAGGCGCAGGTCAGCGAGTTGGTGCGATCCGAGTCACCCGTTTGGGCCCCAGGGAACGGGTAGGCTCGCAGTTCGCCACCCTTATTTCAGACCTGGATCGCACGCTTCAGAACGGCACCGCATCCGCCCCGCACTGTTGAGGAGTACGAAGGGATGACGCCCGGCAACAACGGCGCGAGCACGCCCGAGGACGACGACCCGTTCGGCTACCTCTACGCCGACGGACAGGCCAACGGAGCCCAGCCGCCCTCCGGCGGCTACGGCTACCCGAACTCGGTGAGCAGGGTGCGTGCCGTCGGCGAGCGCCAGTACGGCCAGCCGCAGTACGGCGGGCAGTCGACCGTGCCCCAGCAGCAGCAGCCGTACGGCCAGCCGCAGGGCGCCTACGGCCAGCCGAACCCGCACTACGCGGCACCGGAGAGCCTTCCCGGCGGCGCGCCCGTCCGGCAGCAGCCGGCGCCCGCCGGCGGCGGTGGCGGCCGGGGCGGCGGGCCCAACACCAAGGGGCTGCTGATCGGCGCGGTCGCGGTGGTCGCGGCGGTGGTCGTCGGCATCGCCGTCGCCATGTCGCAGGGCGACACCGGTGACGAGAGCAAGGGCGGTGACCAGCCGACGGCCTCGGCGTCCGCCTCCCCGAGCCCCACACCCAGCGAGTCCAGCACCAGCGAGGCCACCGAGGTCGAGCTGCCGACCATCGACGCCAAGGCCCTGCGCCTCGGCGGCACCGCCAACATCGCCTCCGACATCCCGGGCGCCCAGTCCGAGGGCGGCGTCTACGTCGGCAACCTCAACCAGGTCGGCAACTCGGTGACCTGGACGGTGAACGGGATCCCGGAGGAGGGGGCGTACACCCTCTTCAGCCGTTTCAGCACGGTCGGTGAGGACCAGGAGATGACCCTCACCGTGAACGGCAAGCCCTTCGGCAGCAAGATCAACTACGGCAACTTCACGCACACGTCGGACGGCGACTTCTCCAAGGGCTGGACCCAGACCTACACCTGGCCCACCCTCGCCAAGGGCACCAACACCATCACCGTCTCCTGCGAGCAGGGCGACAAGTGCAACGTCCTCCTCGACCAGTTCTGGCTGAAGAAGGGCCAGGTGAAGGGTTAGCCCCTCGGTGGGTCAGCGCGCCTGGGCGGCGCTCGCCTCCCCCGTCACCGACACCCGGTTCACCAGCGCCTCGTAGTCCCGCCGGTCGAAGTCGCCGGCGGTGGGGGAGAGGACCGTGGCGGCGGAGAGGGCCACCGCGTGGGCGAGGCGGTCGGGCCAGGGGCGGTGGGTGACCAGGCCGGCCAGGAGGGCGGCGGAGACCGCGTCACCGGCGCCGGTGGGGTTGCCGCGCACCCGGGCCGGCGGAGTGGCCCGCCAGCGGCCCTCCGGGGTCGCCGCGACCAGGCCGGACGCGCCCAGCGTGGCCACCACGGAGTGCGCCCCGCGCCGCCGGGCGTCCTGCGAGGCGCGCGTCGGCTCGTGGAAGCCGGTCAGTTCGGCCAGTTCGTCCGCGTTCGGCTTGACGATGTCCGGGCGGGCGGCGACGGCCCGCCGCAGCGCCTCACCGCCGGTGTCCAGCAGCACCGGCACCCCCGCGGCGCGCGCGGTGCGGATCAGGCTCGCGTACGCCCCCACCGGTACCCCCGGCGGCAGGCTCCCGCACAGGGCCACCGCGTCCGCGCCGGCCACCAGCGCCTCGTACGACCGCTGGAAGGCGGACCACTCGGCGGGCCGGACCATCGGACCCGGCTCGTTGAACCGGGTGCTGTCACCGGTGCGTTCGTCGGTGACGCAGACCGTGCGGCGGGTCGCACCGGCCACCGGGAGCAGGGCGTCCGTCAGCCCGGGGAGGGTCCTCAGCCCCTCGCGGACCATCTCGCCGGTGGCGCCGCCCGCGAAGCCGGTGACCGTCACCGGCCGGCCGAGCGCCGCCAGCACCCGCGCCACGTTCAGCCCCTTGCCGCCGGGCCGCTCGCAGACCTCCGAGACCCGGTGCGAGGTGTGCGGTCGCAGGGACCGCACGCGGTAGGTGATGTCGAGAGCGGTGTTCAGCGTGACCGTGAGGATCACCGGGCCGACCTCCCCCGATTGCGTGTGTTGCCGTCAGTCCTGTGCCGCTTCCCGGAGCTCGCGGGCGATCCCCGGGGGACACGATCATGCCAAACGGACGGCGGCCGGCGCAGTCCCGGCGCCGGTCACCATCTCGCAACGAACGGACTTCTCAGGCCAGTCGGGGATCCACCACCCACGTGCCGCGCCGCATCACGCCCCGCACGTCGAAGTTCTCGTCGAGCAGCACCAGGTCGGCGTCCTTGCCGGGCTCCAGCGAGCCGATCCGGTCGGCCATGCCCAGGAGCCGGGCCGGGTTGACGGACAGGGCGGTCACGGCGTCCTCGACCGACAGCCCGTCCACGGTCACCGCCCGCTTGAAGGCGCGGTCCAGGGTCAGCGTCGAGCCCGCGATGGCCCCGCCCTCCACCAGCCGCGCGACGCCGTCGGCGACCTCCACCGCCAGCGGGCCGAGCTTGTAGAGGCCGTCGCCGAAGCCGGCCGCGTCCATCGCGTCGGTGATGAAGGCGACACGGCCCGGGCCCGCGTGGTGGAACGCCAGTTGCAGGGCGGCCGGGTGCAGATGCGTGCCGTCGTTGATCAGCTCGACGGTGATCCGCTCGTCCTCCAGGAGGGCGGCGATCGGGCCGGGGGCCCGGTGGCCGAGGGCGGGCATCGCGTTGAAGAGGTGGGTGGCGACGGTCGCGCCCGCGTCGATGGCCTCGCGGGTCTGCTCGTACGTCGCGTCCGTGTGGCCGATCGCCGCGATCACGCCGCGCTCGGCCAGCAGCCGCACCGAGTCGACGCCGCCGGGCAGCTCGGTGGCCAGGGTGACCATCTTCGCGTGGCCGCGCGCGGCGTCGATCAGCCTGCGCACCTCCGCCGGGTCCGGGTCGCGCAGCAGTGCCTCGGAGTGGGCCCCCTTGCGGCAGGGGGAGATGAACGGCCCCTCGAAGTGGATGCCCGCGATGTCGCCCTGCTCGGCCAGTTCGGACAGGAGTCCGGCGCGCCGGGTCAGGAAGTCCATGTCACCGGTGACGGTGGAGGCGACGAGGGTGGTGGTGCCGTGCCGGCGGTGGGTGTCGATGCCGGTGAGGACGTCCTCGACCGTTCCGGAGGTGAAGGAGGCGCCGCCGCCGCCGTGGTTGTGGAGGTCGACGAAGCCGGGGACCAGCCAGCCGGTGAGGTTGACGACCTGTGCCTCGGGGGACGGTTCGGCGACGATGCGGGTGCCCTCAATGGCGACGCGGCCGCCGTGGACCACGCCGGTGGGGAGGACGACTTCGGCGCCGGAGAGCACCAGAGGGGTGCCGGCCGGAGCGGGGTGCGGGTGGGTGGTCGCTTCTCGCGCTCCGCGGCGGAGCCGCACGTCGGCGCTGTCCCGCGTCCCTGAGGGGGTTGCCATCAGGCCGGTTCCTCCTGAGTCCGAGTGGTGGTGAGCAGATCCCAGGCCATCAGGCCCGCGCCCAGGCATCCCGCCGCGTCGCCCAGAGCCGCCGGGACGATCGCCGGCAGCTTCTGGAAGGTGATCCGCCGCCGGACGGCCTCCCGCAGCGGTGTGAACAAGGTTTCCCCCGCCTCGGCGAGGCCGCCACCGATGACGAGGGTGCGGGGGTCCAGCAGGGTGAGGGCGGTGACCAGGCCGTCGGCGAGGGCGTCGACCGCCTCCTGCCAGACCCGGACGGCGTTCGGGTCGCCGGACGCGACGGCCCCGGCGCAGTCGGCCGCGTCCGCCTCCGGGTTCCCGCTCGCCGCCGCCCACGCCTCGGTGACGGCGGCGGCGGACGCGTAGCGCTCCAGGCAGCCGTGCTGCCCGCAGGGGCAGGCGGGGCCGCCGTGCCGTACGACGATGTGCCCGATCTCGCCCGCGAAACCGTGCGCGCCCGCCTCGACCCGGCCGTCGACGCCGATGGCGCCCGCGATGCCGGTGCCCAGGGCGACGAAGAGGAACCGGTCGGCGTCCCGGGCCGCGCCGACGCGGCCCTCCGCCAGACCGCCGGTGCGCACGTCGTGGCCCAGGGCGACCGGGACGCCGCCGAGGCGGTCGGCGAGCAGGGCGCGCAGGGGTACGTCGCGCCAGCCGAGGTTGGCCGAGTAGGCGGCGATGCCGCCGGGCTCGTCGACGATGCCGGGGACGGCGACGCCGGCGGCGGCCGCGGGCCCGCCGAGGTGCTCGGCGCCGTACTGCCGCAGCTCGGCGGCGAAGTCGAGGATGCCGGCGACGACCGCGTCCGGGCCGCGCTCGCGCCCGGTGGCCCGGCGGGCCTGGTGCAGCAGAGCGCCGTCCGGCCCCGCCAGGGCGGCCTTCATCCCGGTGCCGCCCACGTCGAGGGCGATGACATGTCTCACGGGGGACAGTGTGGCCCCACTACCCTCAAGAGGTCTAGTCCACTTGCGTGGTGTAGACCTGAATCCTTGTGGTGTAGACCTCAATCCGGTATTCGGATGGTGGTCCAGACGACCCAGTCGCGGGACATCGCGGAACAAAGCGGAATATGTCGTACAACTCGGGAGTGACAGTGCAGCGGCGCGCATGGCGTACGGGAGTGATCGCGGTGGGGGCCGCGCTGGGGATGACGGGAGCCGTCGCCGGCTGCGGGCTCGGCGGCGGCTCGGACGAGGTGACGCTGCGGCTGGTCGCCGCCGACTACGGCGACAGCGCGGCCAACACCTCCGAGAAGTACTGGAGCGAGCTGGTCCAGCGCTACGAGGAGAAGCACCCCGACGTGCACGTCGAGGTCACCGTCTACTCGTGGAACGACGTCGACCGCAAGGTCAAGGAGATGGTCGACGCGGGCGAGGCGCCCGACATGGCGCAGATCGGCGCGTACTCCGACTACGCGGCCGCGGACAAGCTCTACAAGGCCGGCGACGTGCTCTCCATCCCCGTCCAGGCCGACTTCGTCTCCCAGCTGTCCAAGGCCGGCGAGGTCAACGGCGTCCAGTACGGCATGCCGTTCGCCGCGTCGACCCGCGTGCTGTTCTACAACAAGTCCCTCTTCACCAAGGCCGGCATCAAGCCGCCCACCACCTGGGCCGAGCTAGCCTCCGACGCCGAGGCGCTGAAGGAGGAGGGCGTGAAGTACCCGTTCGCGCTGCCGCTCGGGCCGGAGGAGGCGCAGGCCGAGACCATGCAGTGGCTGCTCAGCGGCGGGGGCGGCTACACCTCGATGGTCGGCGGCTACACCCTCGACTCCACCGAGAACGTCGCCACCTTCGGCTGGCTGAAGAACGAGCTGGTCGGCAAGGGGCTGACCGGTCCCGTCCCGCCCGGCAAGCTGAACCGCGCCGACGCCTTCGCGGCGTTCGCCGACGGGGACGTCGGCATGCTCAACGGGCATCCGTCGCTGATGAAGGCCGCCTCGGCGAAGGGCGTGAAGTACGGCATGGTGCCGATGCCCGGCAAGGACGGCGCGAGCAAGTCCACGATGGGCGTCGCCGACTGGATGATGGCGTTCAAGCAGAACGGGCACGCCGACGAGATAGGCGACTTCCTCAACTTCGTCTACAGCGAGGAGAACGTGCTCGACTTCTCCCGGCGCTACGACCTGCTGCCGGTGACGACGTCCGCGAGCGAGGTCATGGACTCCTCGCCGGAGGACCGGGACCTCAAGCCGTTCCTCGACGAGCTGCCGCTGTCCGAGCTGTACCCCGTCGGGCGCACCTCCTGGGCCGCGGTCAGCGCGGTGGTGAAGCAGCGGATCGGCGCCGCGGTGGCACCGGTCGGCAACCCGGCCTCCGTCCTCGGCGAGCTGCAGACCAAGGCGATCACGGCGGACAGCAAGGTGTCGGACTGAACCGCTGGGTTACGGTCGGGGCATGGAGCAACGGGAGCGGGCGATTCTCGGCCTGGAGCGGCGCGGCTTCTCCGGGCCCGGCGCGAAGGAGCGGGCGATCCGCGAGGAGCTGGGACTGTCGCCGGTGCGCTACTACCAGCTGCTGAACGCGCTCCTGGACGACCCCGAGGCGCTGGCCGAGGACCCGGTGACCGTCAACCGGCTGCGCAGGGTGCGCGAGGCCCGCCGCTCGGAGCGGTGACACCGCTAGGGTCGTCGTATGGGAACCCACGAGACGCACTCCACGGAACCCCTTCCCGCTCCGCGCACCCCCGCCGGCCGGGACGCGCTCGAAACGATCCTGCGCAAGCCCGGCGAGACCCTGGTCGCCCTCGACTTCGACGGGACGCTCGCGCCCATCGTCGAGGACCCGGAGCGGGCGCGGGCGCACGCCGACGCCGTGCCCGCGCTGGCCGCCCTCGCGCCCCGGGTGGCGTCCGTCGCCGTGGTCACCGGGCGCCCCGCCGAGGTGGCCGTACGGTACGGCGGATTCGCCGGGGTCAGTGGTCTGGACCACCTGGCCGTGCTGGGGCACTACGGCGCCGAACGGTGGGACGCGCGCACCGGCGAGGTGAGCGCGCCGGAGCCGCACCCGGGCGTCGCCGCCGCGCGGGGCGAGCTGCCCGGGCTGCTGGAGCGGTCCGGCCGGTCCGGGCTCTGGGTGGAGGAGAAGGGGCGGGCCGTCGCCGTGCACACCCGCCGGGCCGCGGACCCGCAGGGCGCCTTCGAGGCGCTGCGCGGGCCGCTGGACGCCCTCGCCGCCCGGCACGGACTGGTCCTCGAACCGGGGCGCATGGTCCTTGAGCTGCGCCCGCCCGGCATGGACAAGGGCGTGGCGCTGACGGCGTACGTACGGGAGACCGGCGCCCGGGCCGTCCTCTACGCGGGAGACGACCTCGGTGACCTGCCCGCCTTCGCCGCCGTGGAGGAACTCCGCTCCGAGGGGGTCCCCGGGCTGCTGGTGTGCAGCGGCAGCGCCGAGGTCACCGAGCTGGCGGACCGGGCCGACCTCGTCGTGCCCGGCCCGCAGGGCGTCGTACGGCTGCTGCGGGCGCTGGCCGCTCAGCTCGCCGGCTGAGCCCGCAGCGCGGTCAGCTGGTCCAGGAACCACTGCGCCGGCGGCAGCGCGGTCGCCGCTTCCGCCAAGCGCTTGGAGCGCTCGGCGCGCTCCTCCGGGGACAGGGTGAGCGCCTCGTGCAGGGCGCGGGCGGTGCCCGTCACGTCGTAGGGGTTCACCCCGATCGCGTCCTCGCCCAGCTCCTCGTACGCCCCCGCCTCCCGGGACAGCACCAGGGCGCAGCCGTCGTCGGCCAGCAGCGGCACCTCCTTGGCGACCAGGTTCATGCCGTCCCGGATCGGGTTCACCAGGGCCACGTCGGCGAGCCGGTAGGCGGCCAGGGAGCGCGCGAAGTCGTCCTTGACGTGCAGCACCACCGGGGTCCAGCCGGGGGTTCCGTAGCGGGCGTTGACCTCGTCGGCGACCCGCTGCACCTCGGCCGTGTAGGCGCGGTAGACCTCCAGGTCCTGCCGGGAGGGGTAGGCGAAGGCGACGTGCACCACGCGCTCGCGCCACTCGGGGTGGTCCGCCAGCAGCTGGGCGTAGGCCAGCAGCCCGCGCACGATGTTCTTCGACAGCTCGGTCCGGTCGACCCGGACGACCGTCCTGCGGCCGGGGCCGATCTCCTCGCGCAGGGCCGCCATCCGCTCCGCCACATCGGGCCGGTGGGCTCGCTCGCGCAGGAAGTCGGCGTCCGCGCCGAGCCCGTGCACCCCGATCCGGGTGGTGCCGACGCCGCCGACGACGGCGTCGCAGCACGCGGTGAACGCGTCCGCCCAGCGCCGGGTCAGGAAGCCCAGCCGGTCCGCGCCGAGCATGCCGGTCAGCAGCTGCCGGGCGATGTCGTCGGGCAGCATCCGGAAGTACTCGGGCGGCGCCCAGGGCGTGTGCGAGAAGTGGCCGATCCGCAGGTCGGGGCGCAGCTCGCGCAGCATCCCCGGGACCAGGGTCAGGTGGTAGTCCTGGACGAGCACCGACGCGCCCTCGGCGGCCTCCTCGGCCAGTGCCTCGGCGAAGGCGCGGTTGTACGTCTCGTACGACGCCCACTGCCGCCGGAACTCCGCGTCGAAGACCGGCTCCAGCGGGGTCTGGTACAGCATGTGGTGGACGAACCAGAGCACCGAGTTGGCGATGCCGTTGTAGGCGTCGGCGTGCACGTCGGCCGGGATGTCCAGCATCCGGGTGCCCGGCTCGGCGACCCCGTGCCGCACCGCCTCCCGGTCACCGTCGGACAGGGCCGAGCAGACCCACAGGGCCCCGGCGTCCGAGCCGATGGCGGACAGGCCCGAGACCAGTCCGCCGCCGCCGCGCTTGGCGGTCAGTGATCCGTCCGTCTCCCGTGTGTACGAGACCGGGCCGCGGTTGGAGGCGACCAGGACCTGGGCAGCACCGTGCGTGGAAGCCATACGCCACAACCTAGCCCGCCCGGTAAACGCTCAAACGTACGGTTCCACTCGACCCGTTGTGAACATTGTGTGAAGAGGGGATGATGTGCCGCGCACATGCCATGCGTGGCAAGGAGCGCGTGGCGCGCACGGCCGGGGGTGGGCATTCGTGATCGATTTCCGCAGACGTCTCCTGGGCGACCGCAGAGCCACCGGGCTCGCCGCGCTGTTCGCCGCGTCCGTACTCGCCCTGGCCGGCTGCGAGGGCGGTGACGACGGCGCGGCGGCGGACACGAGCGTCACCCAGGTGGCCGTCACGGACAGCCCCGCCGGCCCCACGCCCGAGCCCTCACCGACCCGCGCGGAGCCCACGCCGCCCCCGACCCCCACCCCGGCTCCCGCCCTCGCCACGCTCGCCGACCACACCGGGCAGGCCGTCGGGAAGGCCGCCGCCGACGCGAAGGCCGCCGGTCTGGCGTACGCCGTGTACCTCCAGGGCACCGGTGCCCCGCTCGGCGGCGGCGGCCGGACCGCCTCCTCCTGGGGCGCGGCCGAGAAGGTCTGCGAGCAGATCGACGATCCCGACGACGCCGCCGCCTCCTTCGACGTGGCCTTCGTCGTCGCGCGGGACGGCCGTGACTGCTCCGGCCGGCTGCTGCACACGCCCACCCCGACCCCGCGGGCGGCGCAGACCTCCGGCGGCTCGTCGGGCGGCTCGTCCGGCGGGTCCTCCGGCGGCACGTCCGGTACCGACAAGAGCTGCGCCATCACCAGCCCCGCCGGGAACTGCTACGCCGACGGCCAGTTCTGCGCCAAGCGGCACCACGGGCTGAGCACCTACGGCAGGGGCGGCGAGTACCTCACCTGCGAGCAGGACTCCTCCGGCACCTGGCGCTGGTCGGACGGGCATCCGGGCTGACGGGTATCCGGGCTGACGGGTATCCGGGCTGACTGTCCGGGCCGACGTGCCCCCGCGCCGACGGGCCGCCCGTCGGCCCGGGGCGCCGCCCGTCACGCCACCTTGCGGGCCGCGTACTCCGCGATCTCCACCATCGGCGGCCGCTCCTCCGTGTCCACGGAGTACGTCCGCGGCTCGAACCCCTCATCGGTGCGCTCGAACTGCGTGAGGGAGGGCCGGACGAGGTGGCCGCGGGCCAGCCGCAGCTGGGCGGTGCGGTAGATGGCCGCCGCCATCCGGCCGAGGGCCTGGCCGTCCTGGTGGCGGTGGATGCGCACCCCCAGGTCGACCTGGGCGAGCGCGTCCAGGCCCACCAGGTGCAGGGCGTCGACCAGCATGCCCAGCTCCACCCCGTAGCCCACCGGGAACGGCAGCTGTTCCAGCAGGGAGCGGCGGGCCGCGTACTCGCCGCCCAGCGGCTGCACGAACCCGGCCAGCTGCGGCCAGTGCATGTTCAGCAGCGGGCGGGCCATCAGCTCGGTGACCCGGCCGCCCTGCCCCGCCGCCCCGGCCAGCGGACGGTCGTACATGCCCTTGACCAGGGCGACACCGGGTTCGGTGAGCAGCGGGCCGACGATGCCGGTGACGAAGTCGGAGGAGAACTCCCTGAGGTCCGCGTCGACGAAGCACACGATGTCCCCGCCGGTCACCAGCAGGGAGCGCCAGAGCACCTCGCCCTTGCCGGGCAGGGCGGGCAGGCGGGGCAGGATGTCGTCGCGGTGGACGACCCGGGCGCCCGCGGCGGCGGCCACCTCGGAGGTGCGGTCGGTCGACCCGGAGTCGACGACCACGATCTCGTCGACGAGCGGGATCTGCTGCATGAGGTCGTGGCGGATCACGGCGACGATGTCGCCGACGGTCTCCTCCTCGTTCAGCGCGGGCAGCACGACGGAGACCGTCTGGCCGGTCGCGCGCTTGGCGGCCAGGACGCGGTGCGGCGGGCGGTCGCTCACGGACCAGGAGCGGGTGGTCAGCCAGCGCTCGACTTCTTCCAGCACGCCTGCGGCTCCTCACGGTGTCTCGGCGGTGTCCGCGGGTGTCTCGCGGTTCGGACGACTATCTCAACTGTCCTGGTCGTCGGTTACAGTCTTGAACAACGCTGATGACCATCGCATGTCGGGGGTTGTTGCGCTTACAACTACATACCGCTCATCCAGAGGGGCAGAGGGATACGGCCCGATGAAGCCCCGGCAACCCTCCAGTCGGTTCCCGTCACGTCGGCGTGGCGAGGCTCCCGGCTAGGGAAGGTGCCAAATCCGTCTCACGGCGAGATGCGTCGTGAGGAAGATGAGGAGAAAGGGCCTCGCCTCACATGGCTGTGCAGACAGTTGCAAACTCCGGCAATCCCACCGTCGACCTCGGTCCCGCCGCGGCCCTGAGCTGTCGCGAGTGCGGTCACCGCGTCCCCCTCGGCCCGGTCTTCGCGTGCCAGGAGTGTTTCGGCCCGCTGGAGATCGCCTACGACTTCTCCTCCTACGACACGGAGGAACTGCGCAAGCGGATCGAGGCCGGACCCGCCAACATCTGGCGCTACGCCCCGCTGCTCCCGGTCCCCGCCGACGTCGCCGACAAGCCCAACCTGAACCCGGGCTGGACCAAGCTGGTCAAGGCCGACAACCTGGCGCGCGAACTGGGCGTCACCGGCGGGCTGTACATCAAGGACGACTCCGGCAACCCGACGCACTCGTTCAAGGACCGCGTGGTCGCACAGGCGCTGGAGGCCGCGCGCGCCTTCGGCTTCACCACCCTGTCGTGCTCCTCCACCGGCAACCTCGCCGGTGCCGTCGGCGCCGCCGCCGCCCGGGCCGGCTTCCGCTCCTGCGTGTTCATCCCGCACGACCTGGAGCAGGGCAAGGTCGTCATGGCCGCGGTCTACGGCGGCGAGCTCGTCGGCATCGAGGGCAACTACGACGACGTGAACCGCTTCTGCTCCGAGCTGATCGGCGACCCGGCCGGCGAGGGCTGGGGCTTCGTCAACGTCAACCTGCGGCCCTACTACGCCGAGGGGTCCAAGACCCTGGCCTACGAGATCTGCGAGCAGCTCGGCTGGCGGCTCCCGGACCAGATCGTCGTCCCCATCGCCTCCGGCTCGCAGCTCACGAAGATCGACAAGGGTCTGCAGGAGCTGATCGGGCTGGGGCTGGTCGAGGACCGGCCGTACAAGATCTTCGGCGCGCAGGCGCTCGGCTGCTCGCCGGTCTCCACCGCGTTCAAGGCCGGCCACGACGTCGTACGCCCGCAGAAGCCGGACACCATCGCCAAGTCCCTGGCGATCGGCAACCCCGCCGACGGGCCGTACGTGCTGGACATCGCGCGCCGGACCGGTGGCGCCGTGGAGGACGTCACCGACGAGCAGGTCGTGGACGCGATCAAGGTGCTGGCCCGGACCGAGGGCATCTTCGCGGAGACCGCCGGCGGTGTGACGGTCGGCGTGACGAGGAAGCTGATCGAGAACGGCGTGCTCGACCCGGCGAAGACCACGGTCGTCCTGAACACCGGAGACGGCCTGAAGACCCTCGACGCGGTGGCCGGCACCGGCCTCACCGCCACCATCCGCCCGAACCTGGACTCCTTCCGAGAGGCTGGCCTCGCATGAGCGTGACCGTTCGCATCCCCACCATCCTGCGCACCTACACCGGTGGGCGGGCCGAGGTGCCGGCCGAGGGCGCGACCCTCGCCGACGTCATCGCCGACCTGGAGAAGAACCACACGGGGATCGCCGCGCGCGTGCTGGACGACCAGGGCAAGCTGCGCCGTTTCGTGAACGTGTACGTGAACGACGACGACGTCCGTTTCGAGCAGGGCCTGGCCACCGCGACCCCCGACGGCGCGGGAGTCTCCATCATTCCGGCGGTCGCCGGCGGCTGATCATTACCTTCGGTAATCACGGTTACCGAGCGTTCATGGAATTGCCTCCTCCGTGAGAGAAACGGAGGGGGCAATTCTATGTGATTGAGCGCGGTAGAGTTGGGGAACGTGGTCCCGGCCGACGAGCCGGGAGCCGCGTGTTTCTGCCGCGCTGCCGTCGAGAAGCAGCCAAAGTGCGCCTTGCATTCGCGGCATTTGTTCCTTTTGTGGGGCCCGACTTGGCCTGAATTCCGCCTATTCGCCCCCTCTTTCCGGGCTTGGTGCGTCCAGATTTCTCGTCCGATTGACCTGTTGCAGACGGCAGTTGGACAGATACATTCAGCCGCGGTCGACGCGTTCCGGCGCACGCCCCCGACGACTGGGGGGTGAGGTCTGACCCGGATCCGCGAAGTGTGGATCTGTGCAAGGGCCAGTAATAGGGGAGTTAGGCATGGCTCAGGGCACCGTCAAGTGGTTCAACGCGGAGAAGGGGTACGGCTTCATCGCGGTCGACGGTGGTGCGGACGTCTTCGTCCACTACAGCGCGATCCAGATGGACGGCTACCGCACCCTGGAAGAGGGCCAGCGGGTCGAGTTCGAGATCTCGCAGGGCCAGAAGGGCCCGCAGGCCGACATGGTTCGCGTCACCGCCTGAACGTCCTTTTCGCCGAAGGGCCCGCACCCGTCCCGGGTGCGGGCCCTTCGTCCTGTCCGTCCCCGGCTGATCCCCGTTCCTCCCCCCTGGAGGCGCTTGCACTCGACGGTGCCGAGTGCTAATCATTGGCGTTAGCACTCTGAAGGTGAGAGTGACAGCGAAGGACCGGGTCGGTGAGGCCCGCAGGCCGGGTGGGGCAAGGAACCACGAGGCCCGCGAGCCGTCCGTCGCGGGCGCGGGCGCGGTCCGAAGGAATCACCCCCAGTCCTGGAGGGACCACTTCACATGGCCAAGATCATCGCGTTCGACGAAGAGGCGCGGCGCGGCCTTGAGCGCGGCATGAACCAGCTCGCGGACGCCGTCAAGGTGACCCTCGGCCCCAAGGGTCGCAACGTCGTCCTGGAGAAGAAGTGGGGCGCCCCCACGATCACCAACGACGGTGTCTCCATCGCCAAGGAGATCGAGCTGGAGGACCCGTACGAGAAGATCGGCGCCGAGCTGGTCAAGGAAGTCGCCAAGAAGACGGACGACGTCGCCGGTGACGGTACGACCACCGCCACCGTCCTCGCCCAGGCGCTGGTCCGCGAGGGTCTGCGCAACGTGGCCGCCGGCGCCAACCCGATGGCCCTCAAGCGGGGTATCGAGAAGGCCGTCGAGGCCGTCTCCGCCGCCCTGCTGGAGCAGGCGAAGGATGTCGAGACCAAGGAGCAGATCGCCTCCACGGCCTCCATCTCCGCCGCCGACACCCAGATCGGCGAGCTGATCGCCGAGGCCATGGACAAGGTCGGCAAGGAAGGCGTCATCACCGTCGAGGAGTCGCAGACCTTCGGTCTGGAGCTCGAGCTCACCGAGGGCATGCGCTTCGACAAGGGCTACATCTCCGCCTACTTCGCGACCGACATGGAGCGTATGGAGGCCGTCCTCGACGACCCGTACATCCTCATCGCGAACTCCAAGATCTCCAACGTCAAGGACCTGCTCCCGCTGCTGGAGAAGGTCATGCAGTCGGGCAAGCCGCTGCTGATCATCGCCGAGGACGTCGAGGGCGAGGCCCTGTCGACCCTGGTCGTGAACAAGATCCGCGGCACCTTCAAGTCCGTCGCGGTCAAGGCCCCGGGCTTCGGCGACCGCCGCAAGGCGATGCTGAACGACATCGCCATCCTCACCGGCGGCGAGGTCATCTCCGAGGAGGTCGGTCTCAAGCTCGAGAACACGAGCCTCGACCTGCTGGGCAAGGCCCGCAAGGTCGTCATCACCAAGGACGAGACCACCATCGTCGACGGCGCCGGCTCCTCCGAGCAGGTGCAGGGCCGCGTGAACCAGATCCGCGCCGAGATCGAGAACAGCGACTCCGACTATGACCGCGAGAAGCTGCAGGAGCGCCTGGCGAAGCTCGCCGGCGGTGTCGCGGTCATCAAGGCCGGCGCCGCCACCGAGGTGGAGCTCAAGGAGCGCAAGCACCGCATCGAGGACGCCGTGCGCAACGCCAAGGCGGCCGTCGAGGAGGGCATCGTCGCCGGTGGTGGCGTGGCCCTGCTGCAGGCCTCCCAGGTCTTCGAGAAGCTGGAGCTGGACGGTGACGAGGCGACCGGCGCCAACGCCGTGAAGCTCGCGCTGGAGGCCCCGCTGAAGCAGATCGCCGTCAACGGTGGTCTCGAGGGCGGCGTCGTCGTGGAGAAGGTCCGCAACCTCCAGGTCGGCCACGGCCTGAACGCCGCGACCGGCGAGTACGTCGACATGATCGCCGAGGGCATCATCGACCCGGCCAAGGTGACGCGCTCCGCGCTGCAGAACGCCGCCTCCATCGCGGCCCTGTTCCTCACCACCGAGGCCGTCATCGCCGACAAGCCGGAGAAGGCCGCGGCCCCGGCCGGCGGCGGCATGCCGGGCGGTGACATGGACTTCTGATCGACCTCAGGGTTGATCGACCGTCCAGCGGACCGAGGGCGGCACTCCTTGCGCGGCAGGGGGTGCCGCCCTCGGGCGTGTCCGGAGTCACAGACGGGGCGGACGGGGAATGCGCGGCGGGGTATCGGCAGTTGCTTCATCAGGTGCAACGATGCGTATGCACATACCAGCTGGTCGATCCGAGGAGTCCCCGTGACCGCCACCACCGCCGAGTCCGCCGCGTCCCGCGCGGCCGAGCTGCTCTCCCGTCCCGTCGAGATCAACGGGATGACCGTCCCGAACCGCATCGTGATGGCGCCGATGACGCGGATGTTCTCCCCGGGCGGTGTCCCCGGTGAGGACGTGCGGTCCTACTACGCCCGCCGGGCCGCCGCCGGGGTCGGGCTGATCGTCACCGAGGGGACCTACGTCGGGCACGAGTCGGCCGGCGACCAGGACCGGGTGCCCCGGTTCCACGGGGAGGAGCAGCTGGCCGGCTGGGCGAAGGTCGCCGACGCGGTGCACGCGGCCGGCGGGAAGATCGTGCCCCAGCTGTGGCACATCGGCATGGTCCGCGAGACCGGCAGGCCCCCCTACGCCGACGCGCCCGCCGTCGGCCCCTCCGGCATCCGCCTCGACGGCACCGAGGGCGCCGGCAAGCCCATGACGAGCGGCGACCTGGACGACGTCGTCGCCGCGTTCGCGCGGGCCGCGGCGGACGCCGCGCGCATCGGCTTCGACGGTGTCGAACTGCACGGCGCCCACGGCTACCTGATCGACCAGTTCCTGTGGGAGCGCACCAACCGCCGCACCGACGGCTACGGCGGCGACCCCGTCGCCCGGACCCGGTTCGCCGCCGAGATCGTGGCCGCCGTGCGCGCCGCCGTCCCGGCCGACTTCCCGGTGGTCTTCCGGTACTCGCAGTGGAAGGCCGACGCCTTCGACGCGAAGCTCGCCGAGACCCCGCAGCAGCTGGAGGCGATCCTCGCGCCGCTCGCCGCGGCCGGCGTCGACGCCTTCCACGCCTCCACCCGCCGCTACTGGCTGCCCGAGTTCGACGGCTCCGACCTCAACCTGGCCGGCTGGACCAGGAAGCTCACCGGCAAGCCGGTCGTCACCGTCGGCTCGGTCGGTCTGAACGGCGACTTCGTGCGGGCCTTCGCCGGCGAGGGCGCGCCGCTCGGCGGCCTCGACAACCTTCTCGACCGGCTGGAGCGCGCCGAGTTCGACCTCGTCGCCGTCGGCCGTGCGCTGCTGCAGGACCCGCGGTGGGCGGAGAAGGTGCTGGCGGGCCGCTTCGACGAGCTGACGCCGTACGACGGTGCGGCGCTGCGCACGCTCAGCTGACACCGCGGCCTGCCCTCCGGGCCGCGCCGGGCCGCGCCGGGCCGCGCCGGGCCGCGCCGGGCCGCGCCGGGCCGCGCCGGTCCGGGCCGCGCCGCGCCGGGCCGGAGGTCAGAGGGCCAGCGGTCAGAGGGCGATGGCGGGCCGGAGGCCGGAGGTCAGAGGTTGCCGAGGGGTTCGATGTCGACCCTGACCGGGGTGCCCCAGACCCGCAGCACCTCGTAGTCCGTGAACTCGTGCACCAGCCGGTACGCCATCGCCGGCCGCGATCCGCGGCGCAGCGCCGCCAGGTACAGCTCGGCCTCGTGACGGTCGCGGCGCGGGGTGCCGCACAGCTGCCACTCCTGGCCGTTCCACAGCTCCGGCAGCCAGCGCTGCTGGGGCTGCGGGCGGTCGGCGCGGACGCCGTAGCGGGACGGCGCCGGGTCGGTGTGGTCCCGGGGGAGCGGCTGGGGCGCGGGGCCGGCGTACTCGGCGCGACGGGCGGCGCGCCGCCGGGTCTCGCAGAGCAGGCACAGGTCGGGGGCGCTCTCGTCGACCGGCCCGTTGGGGTGCTCGGCGCACCGGGTGGTCCGCGCGGCCGTGCCGACACTCTCGTCCAGGAGGTCGAGGGCACGCCGCAGATCGGCCTTCACCTCGTGCAACGCGGCGTCCGTGGTGTCGGCGGTCAGGGCCTCGCCGTGCTCCCCGAGAAGGCGCAGGGCACGGCCCAGAGCGTTCAGCTGGGCGTGATTCACCCTCCTACCGTCGCACACGCCCGGGTCCGGCCGCGTCGCCGCCGGAGACATCGCTCGCCGGGACGGCCTCCGCCGCCGGCCGGTCGCCCCCGGTCGCGGCCGGGGCCCGCAGCCGGGATTCGGGGATGCCCGCCAGGTAGGTCGCGGCGAACCCGGTCGTGTAGGCGGTCAGGAGACCGCCCGCGTAGACCGCCGCCGTGACGGTGAGGCTCGCGGTGCCGGACAGGAGGGGGAAGAGGGCCCAGCCGGACGGGCCGATGGCGGTGGCGCCGACCTGGTCGCCGAGGGTCGCGAAGAAGCCGACGAAGGCTCCGCCGGCCGCGCCGCCCGCGCAGGCGGTCACGAAGGGGCGCCCCAGGGGCAGGGACACGCCGTAGATGAGCGGTTCGCCGACGCCGAGGAGACCGGCGGGCAGCGCCGAGCGGATGGTGGCGCGCAGCGAGGCGTCGTGTCGCAGCCGTACGTACACCGCGCAGGCCGCGCCGACCTGGCCGGCCCCGGCCATCGCGAGGACCGGCAGGAGCACCGTGTACCCCTGCTGTTCGATGAGGGTGGCGTGCAGCGGGATCAGCGCCTGGTGCAGGCCGAGCATCACCAGCGGCAGGAACAGCCCGCCGAGAACCAGACCGGCGAGCGCCCCGGTGGTGGTCAGCAGCCAGGTCGCCGCGGTGCCGATGGCGGAGGAGACCGCGCCGGCCGCGTACATCAGCCCGTACAGGGTGGCGAGGCCGGCGACCAGGACGGTCACGGTCGGCGTGAGCAGGACGTCCAGCGTCGCCGGGAACCGGCCCCGGCACGCCTTCTCCACGTACGTCCCCAGCAGCGCGGCGGCCAGCGCCCCGAGCACCCCGCCCTGGCCGGGGGAGAGGGCCACACCGAACGCGGTGACCTTCGCGACCCCCGGGTACACGACGACCGCCGCGACCGCGCCGCCCAGCACCGGCGTCCCGCCGAACTCCTTCGCCGTGTTCACGCCGACGAACACCGCGATCAGCGCCATGAACGCGGACGACACGGCGGTCAGGGCGGGCGTCAGGCCGGTCAGCCGGCCGGTGTTGACCAGCAGCCCGTTCAGCCCGGCGAGGACGCCGCAGCCGATCAGCGCGGGGATGAGCGGCACGAAGACGGCGGCGAGGCGGCGCAGCGCCCGTTTGACCGGGGTGGCGTTGCGCCGCCGGGCGGCCTCCCTCAGCTCGGCGCCCCGCGAGGCCAGCCCGTCGGCGACCGTGGGCGGGACCGCGGTCGTCTCCCCGGCGGCGTCGGCAGGGCCGGCGGCGTCGGGGACATGGGCAGGGCCGGCGGCGTCGGGGACGTGGGCAGGGCCGGTGGCGTCGGCGATGCCTGCCGCCGCCCGGACCAGTCCCTCGAACTCCGCGGTCACCCGCCCGACGACCCCCGGCCCCAGCACGACCTGGCATCCGTCGGCAGCCGTCACCAGGCCCAGGACACCCGGGACCGCCCGCACCGCCTCCGTGTCCACCCGTGCCGGGTCGGTGAGGGTGAGCCGCAGGCGGGTCACGCAGTGGGCGACGGAGGTGATGTTGGCGGGGCCGCCGACCAGGGGGAGGAGGGCGGCGGCCGTGTGGCGGGGGTCGGTGCGCATGCCCCGAGCGTGCGGCTCAGCGGCGGGCGGCGGCCAGCGCGGCGCGCAGATGGCCGCCGGACTCCTCCAGAAGGCGGGCGGCGGCGGGTCCGTCCACACCGGCGAGGACGACCAGGATCGCGTTCTTCACCTCGCCCCCGGCGGCGTGGAGCGCGGCCTCGGCCTCCGCGTCCCCGGCGCCCGTGGCGAGGGCGACGATCCGCCGGGAGCGGGCGCGCAGCTTCTCGTTGGACGCCC
The DNA here is from genome assembly GCF_965341775.1 of Streptomyces sp. bgisy159. Classification (GTDB taxonomy): domain Bacteria; phylum Actinomycetota; class Actinomycetes; order Streptomycetales; family Streptomycetaceae; genus Streptomyces. The sequence goes on from NZ_CBDQZH010000011.1 coordinate 52,729, forward strand.
GCACGTCGACCATCAGGTTCCCGTACGTCTTGCCCAGGCGGATCATCGTGATCGTCGACAGCATGTTGAGCACCAGCTTCTGCGCGGTGCCGGCCTTCAGCCGCGTCGACCCGGTGATCAGCTCGGGCCCGACGACCACCTCGATGCCGTACGCGGCGGCCGCCGCCAGCGCGCTCCCCGGGTTGCACACCACCCCGACGGTCAGCGCCCCGGCCGCCCGGGCGTGCTCGACGGCCCCGACGGCGTACGGGGTGCGGCCGGAGGCGGAGACACCGACCACGGTGTCGGCGGGGGTCAGACCGAGCGCGTCCAGGTCGCTCACCGCCAGCTCCCGGGAGTCCTCGGCGCCCTCCACCGAGCTGACCACGGCCTCGGGCCCGCCGGCGATCAGCCCCACGACCTGCCCGGGCGCGGTGTCGAAGGTGGGCGGGCACTCCGAGGCGTCCAGTACGCCGAGCCGCCCGGCGGTCCCGGCACCCGCGTAGACGAGCCGCCCGCCGCGCGCCATCCGCTCGGCGATGGCGTCGACGGCGGCGGCGATGGCGGGCAGCTGGGTCGCCACGGCGGCCGGTACGGCGGAGTCCTCGCCGTTCATCAGGCGGGCGATGTCGAGGGTGGGCAGCCGGTCGATGTCGGCGAGGTCGGCGCGGAACGCCTCGGTCGGCAGGGCGGACAGCTGGGCGAGGAGATCGCCGCCGTCGCTGCCGGCGCCCCCGGCAGACCGGGCGAGGCTCGGGGTGCTGGGGGTGCTGGGGGTGCTGGAGGTGTCTGGGCTGTCGGTGTCGGTGGTGTCGGTGGTGTCGGCGGTGTCGGGGCGGCGCGCGGAGGATGCAGTCATGACGGGGTGGCTCTTTCGGTGCGAGGGCGGTCGGTCCGGCTCACCCGGTCCTACCGGTGCCGGTGCGCCAGCGCCTCGTACGACGCGGCCAGGGCGGGTGCGGCCGACTCGTACGTCCGCTGCGCCACGCCCACGAACAGGCAGTCCACCACCAGCAGCTGGCCGGTGCGGGACGACATCGCGGCCGGCCGCAGCTCGCTCTCCCGGGCCGTGGACGTGGTCAGCACGAGGTCCGCGTACTGGGTGACCGCTCCCTCGGGCCGCCCGGTGATGACGACGGTGGTGGCCCCGCCCTCGAAGGCCACCCGCAGCGGTTCGATGACGTCGCCGGTGGCGCCCGAGTGGGTGATCGCGACCGCGGCGTCGCCCTCGCGCAGCTGCACGGCGTTGGTGACCGCGAGGTGCGGATCGCTGTGCGCGTGCGCGACCAGCCCGATCCGCAGCAGCTTCTGCGCCAGGTCCTGGGCGACCAGCCCGGACGCCCCGACCCCGTACACGTCGGTGCGCCGCGCCCCGGCGACGGCGGCGACGGCCGCGCCGAGCTGTGCGGTGTCGAGCCCGGCGGCGGTGTCGGCGAGGGTGCGCTGCTCGTCGAGGGCGAGCTTGGCGACGACGTCGGCGAGCGGGTCGTCCACGGCGATGTCGGTGGTGATGGCGGGTGCCCGCCCCGACCGCTGCTGGGCGGCGAGGCCGGCGAGCGCCAGCCGCAGATCGCGGTAGCCCGGATAGCCGAGGAGGCGGGCGGTGCGCACGACGGTGGCCTCGCTGGTGCCGGTGCGCTCGGCGAGGCCCGTGACGGTCAGGGCGGCGCACCCGGCCGGATCACCCGCGACGGCCTCGGCGACGCGCCGCATGGAGCGGGTCATGGTGGGGGCGAGCGTGCGCACCTTGGCGGTCAGTGCGGCGGGGGCGAAAGTTTCCTTCGCGTCCTGGGTCACGTACTGAAAGTTATTTTCATGTCGAGGAGGCCGTCAAGAGTGCGCACAATGGGGGCATGGAAGCCCCGAAGACCCCCCTGAGCCCCCTGGAACAGGCGCTGCACGCGGCGCGCGCCCTCGTGCTGGCCGACCTCATGGCGGGGCGGGTCGCGGACGCCGACGTGGTGTCGCTGGTGGAGGAGTCCCTCGTGCAGCGGCGCTGGTGGGTGGAGCAGTGGCCGGACGGGGCGGCGTACGTGACCGGCCTGGTGGCGCAGGACGTGCAGGACGCCCTGCTGGAGCGGTACGGCCGCTGGCCGCTGTGCCCGGTGTGCGGCTCGGGCGACCCGCACGCGCTCGACGTCGAGCCGGAACTGGGCACCGACCCGCACTGGGTGTGTTCCGAGGCGGGCGTGAAGGTGGCGCCGGTGGGCTCGCTCGCCCTGGCGACGGGCGACGGGGCGGCGTCCTCGTGAGGCGCCGGTGACCCTCTACATCGATCCCCCGACCTGGCCGGGCCACGGCCGGCTCTGGTCCCACCTCGTCAGCGACGCGTCGTACGAGGAACTGCACGCCTTCGCCGAACGGCTGGGCGTGCCGCGCCGGGCGTTCGAGCGGGACCACTACGACCTGCCCGCGCACCGCTACGCCGACGCGGTGGCGGCCGGCGCGGTCGAGATCGGTTCGAAGGAACTGGTCCGCAGGCTCACCGAGGCGGGCCTGCGGCGTCCCAAGTACGCGGGCCGTCCCGTCTGACGGCACGGTCGGCAGGGGTGGCAGGGACCCTCGCGCTGCCCGGACCTGCCGACCCGGATCAGCCGCGGCGGACGAACAACCGCGGCTCGGCCGGCGCCTCCCCCCGCGGCTCCCGCGCCGCGCGGTCCGTCTCCAGCGGTGCCGGGGTGAAGCCCGCCCGGCCGGCCACCCGCTGCGAGGCCGGGTTGTCGTCGTCGATCACCGCGCCCAGGGCCTGTACGTCGTCGCGGGCCAGCGCCCACTCCGCCAGGGTGCGCAGCGCCTCTGTGGCGTAGCCGTGGCCGCGGGCCGGCTCGACGAGGTCGTAGCCGACCTCCACGCGGCCCTCCTCGTCGGGACGCCCGTGGAAGCCGATGCTGCCGACCGCGCGGTCGTCGTCCCGACGTACGACGACGAAGACCCCGAACTCCGGCTGGTGGACGCCCGACCCGTACGCCTTGAGGAGCAGCCCGGCGGCGTCCCGCGCACCGGGAAGGGGTGCGCCGCCCAGCCAGGTGAAGCCGCCGTCGCCGCCCGCCCGGAGGTCGGCGGCGGCCGCCGGGGTCAGGCCCTCCAGGGTGAGCCGGTCGGTCGGCAGTACCAGGTTGTTGTGCCAGCGCCACTCGGTGACCGGCGCCCGGCCGGGCAGGTCGCCGCGCCCGGTGGCCCACAGCAGGGCCGGCCAGGGTGCGGCGGCCGGGCGTACCCGGGGGAAGATCCGGGTCAGCACGCCCTCGCACAGCCCGGCGGGCGGCTCGTAGGGCACGCCCAGGCCCTCGGCGATGTCGTGGGTGTGCAGCAGCACCTCCGCGACGCCCATCGCGGCGAACCCCTCGCGGTTCGCGCTGCGGAACGGGTACGGGTGGAAGGCGCGGGCGGAGCGGGGCGTGGCGCGGAGGGTCGCCGCGAGCAGGGCCCCGCCCACCGCGATGACGTCCACGACGTCGGCGTTGCCGGTGCCGTCGTCGGGGGCGACGCGGAAGGGAACGCGGGCGGGGGCCCGGGCGGCCAGCCGGCCGGCATAGGTGAAGAGGTCGGCCGCGATGTGCTCGGCGGACTCCCGGCAGCTCCACTCCACCCGGCCGGCCCGGGTGCCCGCCCAGTCCCGGGCGGTCACCGTCCGCAGCAGCCCCGTGCAGCTCGCGACGGCCGCTTCCACCTGGTCCCCGCCCCATGTCTCCATGGGGGGCAGCGTAGGCGCCGGGCGGGCTCAGTTCGACAGCAGTTCCAGCTCCGCGCCGATGTTGTAGCGGGCGGTCGCCTCCCAGTGCTCCACGCCGTAGGGCGTCCTGAACAGCCTTGGCAGCTCCAGCAGTTGACGCAGTACGGCGGAGCGGCCCGCGCGGAAGGCGTCGTTCGGCACGAAGTGGTACTCCTCGCGCACGGCCGCGGTGTAGGCGGCGTACGCGGAGGGCGGGGCGGCGAGGATCGCGAGGTCGGCGTCGCACAGGACCTGGCCGTCGCGGTCCTCGTCGGCCGGGTCGTGGCCGACGGTCAGCCGTACCAGCCGGGCCACCTCGGCGGTCTTCGCCGCGGACACCCCGGCCTCGGGCAGGGCGCGTTCGGCGAGCCGGGCCGAGCGCTCCTCGTTCTCGGAGCGGTCGGGCAGGTAGACGGCGTCGTGGAACCAGGCGGCGAGACGCACCACGTCGGGGTCGGCGGCGTACGGCTCCAGGGTGTCGACGTGGTCGAGCACGGCGGTCAGGTGGGCGAGCGTGTGGTAGCGGCGCTGGGGCTCCCGCCAGCGGGCCAGGAGGTTGTCCGCGTAGGGGGCTGGGTCCGGCGCGTCGGGGCCGGCCGGGGCACGGGTGGCTTCCAGGGCCCGGGCGAAGCGGCCGCGCAGGGCGTCGTCCGGCGGGGCGAGGGCGGGGTCGTCTGCCATACGGCCATTGTGGCGGCGCCGGCCGGTCCTGGCGGTCCTCGCCCTGGCCGGGCGGCGGGCAGCGTACTCTTTGAATTGGACTAGACCTGTAGTCGCTCCAGACCGATGGAACGCTCCAGACCGATGGAAGGGGTCCTATGAGCTCGCGTGCAGTCCTGGAGGTGATCGCCCTCGACATCGAGGACGCGGTCGCCGCCCAGGCCGGAGGTGCGGACCGGCTGGAGCTGGTCACCGACATGGCCGCCGACGGGCTCACGCCGCCCCTGGCGGCCTTCGCCGGGATCCGGGCCGCCGTCGACATCGACCTGCGTGTGATGCTGCGGCTCGCGGACGGCTTCGCGGCCGGCGAGGTGGACCGGCTGGCCGAGGTCGCGCGCGAGCTGCGCCGGGAGGGCGCCGACCAGTTCGTCCTCGGCTTCCTCGACGCGGACGGCGACGTCGACCTCACGGCGGTGGAGCGGGTCGTCGCCGAACTGGACGGCTGCCGCTGGACGTTCCACCGGGCCATCGACCACGCGGCCGACCGGGACGCGGTCCGCAAGCGGCTGGACGGCGTCACCGGACTGGACACCTACCTCACGGCCGGCGCCTCCGGCGGCGTCGACGAGGGCCTGCCCACCCTCCTCGCGGAGGCGGCACGGTCCACGGAGCCCGGCTACGACCGGCAGCTCCTCGTCGGTGGCGGCCTCCGCCTCGACCACGTCCCGCACCTGCGCGCCGCCGGCCTCACCGCCTTCCACATCGGCGGCGCGGCCCGCCCGGACGGCTGGGCCGGCCCGGTGTCGGCGCGGGCGGTGGCCCAGTGGCGCGAGGCCCTGGACAGCACGGCGTAGCCGCGGATCAGTCCCGCGCGGTCTCCTCGCTCACCCACGCCAGGTAGGCGTCGCTGCCGTGGGTCACCGGTGTCGCGATGATCTCCGGGGTGTCGTAGTCGTGCACGCTCCTGAGGTGCGCCTCCAGGTCCGGGTACCGCTCGGCGGTCGTCTTGTACAGCACCCGCCACTCCTGCTCGGCCTGGACCGCACCCTGCCACCGGTAGACGCTGGTGACCGGCCCGTCGATCTGCGCGCAGGCCGCCACCCGCGCCTCCACGGCACCGCTCGCCAACGCCCGCGCCTTGTCGGCGGTGTCGGTGGTGGTCAGGACGGTCAGGTACTGGGACACGGCGTTCTCCTCCGCTGTCGGCCTGCCGGAACCGTACCCGGCGCACCGGGCGGGGCCGGTCAGCCCAACTGCTCCGGCAGCTCCGCCGCATGGGTCACGATCAGGCCCGACACGGCTCGGGTCAGGGCGACGTACAGGCGGCGCAGGCCGGTGCGTTCGTCGGGTTCGCCGTCGACGACGGCCCGGGGCTCGTCGAGGACGACGTAGTCGTACTCCAGGCCCTTGGCGAGGGAGGCCGGGACCAGGGTGAGGCGGGCGTCGGCGGTCGTCTCCTCGCCGGGAGCGAGGTACGGAGTGCCGGCGGCCGCCAGTGCCTGCGCCAGTACGGGAATCCGCGCGTCGGCGGCGATGAGGCCCACCGAGCCCTCGCGGTGCAGCAACTCCTCGCAGGCGGCGAGTACTTCGGTGTCCGAGGAGACCGGGCGCAGGGCGAAGAAGCCGGGGTTCTCCCGGACCGACGCCACCGGGGTCAGGCCCGGCGCGATGTGCGGGAGCAGCCGGGAGGCGTAGGCGATCACGTCGGTGGGGACGCGGAAACCGGCCGTCAGCTCCTCCACCACCGCGTCCGGCTTCCCCAGGTGCGCCAGCGCCTCGGTCCAGCTCCGGGTCGCCCACGGCGTGGTGCCCTGCGCCAGGTCGCCGAGGACGGTCGCGGAGCCGGTGGTGCAACGGCGGCCCACCGCCCGGTACTGCATCGGGGACAGGTCCTGCGCCTCGTCGAGCACCACGTGGCCCAGCGAGTGGGTCCGCTCCACCAGGTCCGCGGCCTCGTCGACCAGCACCGCGTCCGCCGCCGACCACTTGGCCGATCTCACCGACCGCACCGGCTTCGCCCACAGGATCGTCTTCTGCTCGTCCACGTCGAGGACCCCCGCCGCGTGCTCGGCGAGGAACTCCCCGTCCGTCAGCAGCCGCAGCACCAGCTTCGCCGGGTCGACCGGCGGCCACACCGCCTTCACGGCCGCCTTCACCGCGCTGTTGCGGGCCACCGCGTCCTGCACCCGGTCGTCCGGCGCCTCCCCGGCCCGCTCCATCTGCACCAGCACCGCGTGCGCGATCCGCTGCGGCAGCGCCTCGCGGGCGGCGCCGTAGCGGATGCCGCGGTCCAGCAACTCGCGGACGATCTCCTCCACTTCGTACGCCGGTACCCGCCAGCGCCGCGAACCGCGCACCACCACGACCGGCTCGGCCGGCATCGTCACATGGGAGTACAGGGCGCTGCGCAGCACCCGCGCCATCCGGGCGTCGCCCTTGACCAGCGCCGCCGCCGCGTCGTCGGTGCCCCGCACCTCGACGCGGGCCACCAGGTCGTCGACGGTCGCCTGCCGGACCGCCAGCTCGCCGAGCGCGGGCAGCACCTGCTCGATGTAGTGCAGGAAGGACCGGTTCGGCCCGATGACCAGGGTGCCGGTGCGGGCCAGCCGCTCCCGGTGGGCGTACAGCAGATACGCCACCCGGTGCAGACCGACGGCGGTCTTCCCGGTGCCGGGGCCGCCCTGCACGCACACCGTCCCCGACAGCCCGGACCGCACGATCTCGTCCTGCTCGGGCTGGATGGTGGCCACGATGTCCCGCATCGGGCCGACACGCGGCCGCTCGATCTCCCGCTGGAGCAGCTTGCTGGTGCGGGCGGCCTCGGCCGGGTCGGACAGGTGCTCGTCCTCGTACGCCGTGAGGTCGCCGCCGGTGTAGCCGAACCGGCGGCGCAGCCCCACGTCCATCGGGTCCCTCTTCGACGCGCGGTAGAACGGCTGTGAGACCGGTGCCCGCCAGTCGATCACCATCGGGTCGCCCTCGGCGTCGTGGACGTGCCGCCGCCCGATGTAGAAGCGCTCCCCCTGCGCCCCCTCGGCCCGCTCGGCGCCGGGAGCGTGCAGATAGTCCAGCCGGCCGAAGAACAGCGGGGTGTCGCTGAGATCGGCCAGCGCCTTGATCCGCTCGTCGATCTGGCGGGCCAGCACCTCGGCGTTGACCCAGTTCGCGGTCACGTCACTGATGTCGAGCGCCTCGGCGTCCTCCCGCATGGCCCGCAGCGCGGTGCGCGACGCGGCGAGGTGGGCGCGCTCACGGGAAAGAGGGCCCTCGGCGGCCTCGGCGGCCTCGGCGGATACAGGGGATACGGGGGATGCGGCGGACAACGGGCCGGACAAGGGGGTGCCTCCGGAAGGTTCTGCGGGTGCGGGTGCGGGTGCGGGTGCGGGTGCGCGGGCACGCGGTACGCGGCGGCGACGCGGATACGGTCTCGCGACCTCGGAAGCCGACCGGTTTCCGACCGGACGGCGGCACTCCGTGGGGAGGCGGGGAAGAGCGGAGATTCTAGGACCGGCATCCACCGGAACGCCAATGCTTTGCGCCCGCCCCCGGCCCCAGGTCGTACCCGCCGGCCCGATGCCCCTAGGGGACGCGGCATCCCCCGGACCGATGCCGGTCTTATGCCCGCAATCGCACCATGGAGACATGAGCGCAGCGACCTTCACCCCAGCCCCGGCCCCCGGCCGCCCGTCGGGCGCCACCCCACTGTCCGGCGCGCACCGGCACCGCCTCGGCGACGCGGTGCGCGCTGCCCGCGTCTTCGTGACCACCGCCTTCGAAGTGATCGTCCTCGGCGAGTACGCCGAAGAGGCGGGTGTGCACCGCAGGTAGCCCCGGCCGGCGTCAGCTCTCCGCGAGGAGTTCGTCCGCGTCCACGATCCGGTACGCGTACCCCTGCTCGGCCAGGAACCGCTGCCGGTGGGCGGCGAAGTCCTGGTCGATGGTGTCCCGCGCGACCACGGAGTAGAAGTGCGCCTGGTGGCCGTCGGCCTTGGGCCGCAGTACCCGGCCCAGCCGCTGGGCCTCCTCCTGCCGCGACCCGAAGGTCCCGGAGACCTGGACGGCGACCGTCGCCTCCGGCAGGTCGATGGAGAAGTTCGCCACCTTCGACACCACCAGCACGCTGATCTCCCCCTCGCGGAACGCGTCGAACAGCTTCTCCCGCTGCGCGTTCGACGTCTCCCCCTTGATCACCGGCGCGCCGAGGTGCTCGCCCAACTCGTCGAGCTGGTCGATGTACTGGCCGATGACGAGGATCTGCTGCCCGGCGAACCGCCGCACGATCGCCTCGGTCACCTTCCGCTTCGTCGCCGTCGTCGCGCAGAAGCGGTACTTCTCCTCCGCCTCGGCGGTGGCGTAGGCGAGCCGCTCGGAGTCCGTCAGGTTCACCCGCACCTCGACGCAGTCGGCGGGCGCGATGTACCCCTGCGCCTCGATCTCCTTCCACGGCGCGTCGAACCGCTTCGGCCCGATCAGCGAGAACACGTCCGACTCCCGGCCGTCCTCGCGCACCAGCGTCGCCGTCAGCCCGAGCCGCCGCCGCGCCTGGAGGTCCGCCGTGAACTTGAAGACCGGCGCGGGCAGCAGGTGCACCTCGTCGTAGACGATCAGGCCCCAGTCCCGCGAGTCGAACAGCTCCAGGTGCGGGTAGATCCCCTTCCGCCGGGTCGTCAGCACCTGGTAGGTGGCGATGGTGACCGGCCGGATCTCCTTCTTCGTGCCGCTGTACTCGCCGATCTCGTCCTCGGTCAACGAGGTCCGCCGCACCAGCTCGTGCTTCCACTGCCGGGCCGAGACGGTGTTCGTGACGAGGATCAGCGTCGTCGACTTGGCCTGCGCCATCGCGCCCGCACCGACCAGCGTCTTGCCCGCCCCGCAGGGCAGGACGACGACCCCGCTCCCGCCGTGCCAGAAGTTCTCCACGGCCTGCTTCTGGTACGGCCTGAGCGCCCAGCCGTCCTCGGCCAGCTCGATCGGGTGCGCCTCGCCGTCGACGTACCCGGCGAGGTCCTCGGCCGGCCAGCCCAGCTTCAGCAGCGTCTGCTTGATCTGCCCCCGCTCCGAGGGGTGCACCACCACGGTGTCCGGGTCGATGCGCGCCCCGACCAGCGGCGCGATCCGCTTCGAGCGCAGCACCTCCTCCAGCACCGGCCGGTCGGTGCTGGTCAGCACCAGCCCGTGCGCCGGGTGCCTGCTCAGGGTCAGCCGCCCGTACCGGTCCATCGTCTCGGCGATGTCGACCAGCAGCGCGTGCGGCACCGGGTACCTGCTGTACGACACCAGGGCGTCCACGACCTGCTCGGCGTCGTGCCCGGCCGCCCGCGCGTTCCACAGGCCCAGCGGCGTCACCCGGTAGGTGTGGATGTGCTCGGGCGCCCGCTCCAGCTCCGCGAACGGCGCGATGACCCGGCGGCACTCGTCGGCCTGCTCGTGGTCGACCTCCAGCAGCAGAGTCTTGTCGGACTGGACGATGAGAGGACCGTTCACGTACGCACATCCCTTCCGTACGGCCAAACCTCCAGTGTGCCGCACCAGCGGGCGATCACGGTCGGTCCGGAGTCAGTCGTCCGCCAGTTCCGCCACGCCCGTGATCCGGTGCAGCGGGTAGGTGCGGACCTCGTCCGCCGTGTGGTCGTACGCCGTCACGAAGCCGCCCTCCACCCGCACCGGGGCGATGACCCGCTGGCTGGCGGCGCCTTCGGCGTTGACGTAGCCGATCCACACCGCCTCGCCGGTGAGGACGGCGGCCTGCATGGTGGCGAGGGTCTCGGCCGAGGAGGTGCGGGGCAGCTCACCGGCCGCGAGCGGGGCGCTGTCGACCGGTTTGCGCGGGGCGGTGGAGGCCACGTCACCGGCGCGGACCGCACGGATCGCGGCGGCGAGGAGGGTGGCGTCGGGGACCGGCGGCCCGTCCGGGACCGGCTCGGGCGCGGTGCGCGGCGGGGTGCGGCGGGCGTCGGACCGGGTGATCAGCACATCGCCCTCGGCGGACTCCGCCGCCGGCGCGAACCCCATCGCCCGCAGCCCCTCCAGCAGCGCGGCCGGGTCCGCCTGGGCGGCCAGCACGGTCGGGGCGAGACGGCGCAGGCGCAGCCCGGCGGCCCGCTTGTCGGCCATGATCTCGTTCAGCAGCGCGTCGTCGTCGCAGCGCACGTACGCGGAGGCCGCGCCGACCCGCAGCCGGCCGTGGCGGCGGGCCACGTCGTCGATCAGGTACGTCAGCGGCTGCGGCACCGGCGTACGGGAGTGCTCGGCCAGGAAGGCGTGCAGGTCGGAGGCGGTGCGCCCGGCGTCCAGGGCGCGCCGCACGGAGGCCGGTGTGAACCGGTACACCGTGGCCCCGCCCTTGGACTCCACGTCGGCGAGCACGTCCAGCGTCTCGGCGAGCGGGCGCCGCAGCGGCCCGGGCGCGACCGCGGTGAGGTCCGCCTGCAGCAGCACGTGGTCCAGCGGCTCGGGCAGCAGCGGCGCCAGCAGCCGGACGGCCGCGGCCGAGGCGGCGGCCCGTGCCACCGGGTCGGCGGGCGCCGGCCGGTGGTGCGCCACCGGCAGTTTGTCCCCGGGGGTGTCCGGGATGTCGTCCTCGGCGCCGGCGGGCGCGTCGGCGTGCGGGTCCGTGGGCTCGGGCGGGTGTCCCAGCAGGGCCCGGCCGTGCCCGGCGAGCGCGCCGCGCCCGGTCACGCCCAGCAGTTCGGCCTCCTGCAGCGTCCACTCGGCGAGCCGGGTCCGCAGGTCGTCGTCGTGCCGCTGCGGGCCGCGCAGCGGGCGCTCCCAGCGCAGCCGGGCGAGGACCGACTCCCGGTCGGGTGCCGTGCCCTCGGGCAGCGCGGCGAGCAGGCCCAGCACCCGGTGGCGTACCTCGGGGGCCGCCGACCGGTCCAGGCCCGGGCCGAGCGCCGACAGCGGGCGCTCCTTGGCGTCCCGGCCGCCGACCAACCCCGGCGTCCGGGTCGCCGCCAGCCAGGTCTCCGCCAGCAGGGCCCACCGCTCGGCGGGCGGACGCTCCAGCCACTCGTCGTAGGCCGGGGTGGCGGCGTACCGCTCGTCGGCCTCGCCGTCGGACGCGAGCAGCCCGGCGCAGTACGCCAGCTCCACCCAGAACGCGGCGAGCGGCTCGGGCAGGTCCAGGGCGACCGCGGTGCGCTTGAGGTCGCGGACGCTGAGACCGCCCGACCGCAGCACCGGGGGCCCGCCCTCGTGCCAGTCCTTCAGCAGTTCCTCGACGGTCGCGGTCGCGGCGTACGCCTGGCCGGCCGCCGTCGCGTCCACGGCCCGGGCGGGGTGGACCGCCGCCGGCGCCACGGCCGGCGGCACCGGCTCCGGCGCGCGGTGCGCCCGCCCGCCGCGCAGGTGCAGCGCCGCCTCCCGGGGCAGTACGACCGTGCCCGGCGTCGTCGGCACCAGCAGCGCCCGGTCCAGCAGCCACCGCAGATGCGCCGCCGGCTCCGCCGTGACCTGCCCGTACGGCGGCCCCCACATCAGCCGGCCGAGCACCTGCCGGGACTCCTCCGGGGCCTCGCCGAGCAGCTCCGCCATCCGCGCGCGGTCGGTGAACAGCCCGGTCAGCGCGGCCACCGCGGACACCGGGTCGTGTGTCGACGGCAGCCCGGCCGCCGCCACCAGCTCCTGGATCCGCCCCGGCGACATGCCCGCCGTGGCCTCCCGCAGGGTGGGGCCGAGCCCGGTCGGCGACGGGTGCTGGGGGCCGGGCGCCAGCAGTTCGCGGGCGGTGCGCACCAGCCGCAGCCGGTCGTCGTCGCCCCACACCAGCGCCTGCTCGCGCAGCCCGGCCAGGGCCCGCGGCAGCGCGGCGGCGACCGCCGGGTCCGGCTCGTCGCCGGCCATCAGGCCGAGCAGTTCGTCGTACGTCGCCGGGTCTCCGGCCACCGCCAGCGCCTCGGCCGTCTGCAGCGCGAACCGGTCCAGCCGCTCCAGGGCCCGTACGACGGACGCCCGCGTGCCCGCGCGGGTGGCGAGCTGGGTGAGGTCGGTGGGCACCGGCGTGATGAGGTCCGGCCGGGCGCGCAGCAGGGCGGCCAGGGAGGCGTCGTCCCTGGCGCGGAGCGCTTCCGCCAGGGAGCGGGGGGCGGCCGTCTGGTGCTCGCTCATCCGGCCACGGTAGCGCCCGGGCGTCGCGGTGGGACCTCTTGTTCCGGCGGCCGCGGTCTCGGTGTGGCCGTCCGTGCCCGCGCGGCGCAGCCGCCGCACCGGCGCCGGCCCCGCCCCTCCGGCCGGGGAACGGGACGTTTCCCAGGTGTCTCCCCGGTGAATTCCGTCCGTACGTTCGCGTCAGAACCGGAACTGCGCCGCCCCCGCTCGTCACCCTGCGCGAGTTCGCCTGCACCTGCGGCCAGCCGCCCGCCGGCTCCCCCGCCGCCTTCCTCACCTACCTCACCGAGCAGGGCGGCCGGGACGTGCTGCGCTCCCACGGCAGCCGGCTCTGTTTCCGAGGTGAGCAACCCCCTGGTCTGCGAGCCGGCCTGACGCACCGTACGCGCGTGCCGCGCACCCCCTGCGCTACCTTCGAGCCACGGGAAATCACCGCATCGCACAGCCCCGGAGGGGACTTCGTGGGGATCGAGAGCGACCAGGTCGTCTACGAGTATCTGAGCCGCGTCGGTGACGTGGCGCAGCAGCGGCAGCTGTCGTCGGCCACGCGCATGCGGCTCGTCAACGAGCTGCGCGACGAGATCGACCGGCGCCGCGCCAAGGCGCCCGCCGACTCGCCCGCCGCCGTCCGCCGCATCATCGCCCGGCTCGGCACCCCCGACGACGTGGTCACCGCCGCCTCCGGCACCGGCACCGGCCCCGCGACCCCGTCGCCGTCGGTCCAGGTGCCGCCGGCCCGTCCGACGCCGGCCGTGCCGGTCCAGCGGGACGGTGCCGAGCGGCCCAAGGGGTTGTGGCGCAAGGTGCCGGGCCCCCGGGCCGCCGATCCGGAGCCGGCCGGCGGGCAGGGCGTTCCCGCGGCGGACGCCCCCGGCCTCGCGGGCCTCGACTGGTGGCGGGACGGGCCGCGCGGACCCGTCACCGCGCTCGACGACGACATTCCCGGGTTCGTCGGGGGCATCGAGATCCCCGAGCTGCTCAGGCCGGTGGTGCCGAGGAAGGAGCCCGAGAAGGCAGAGGACGCGGAGGGGGGCGAGAAGGCCGCGGGTGAGCGGGCCGTCGAAGTCGGGGCCGCGCCGGTCGTGACCGAGGACCCCGGGCCGCGCAGGCGCCGCCTCTCCCTTCCCGCCCGCCGCTGGAGCAACCCCCTGCTCCTCCTCGGCGCCGCCTCCCTCGTCGCCGGCGCCGTGCTCGGCAACGGCTTCGCCCTCCTGCTCGGCTGGGTCATCGCGTACGCCTCCCGGCGGCTCACCGACACGGAGACGAAGATCGCCGTGATGTGGCTGCCGGGGGCCGCGCTGGCCGCCGGTGCGGTGTGGCTGTGGGGACGGCGGGACGGGCGGTGGGGGCAGCCGATCATCGACGGGGGCATGGGCGCGGCGGTGGGGGAGACCTGGCCGTGGGTCCTGCGCGGGGCGGCGATCGCCTCCGCCCTGTTCCTGGTCTGGCGCTCGCAGCGCGGTAAGTAGCTCCCCCGGGGCCCCGCGCCCTCGCGCCACTGGCACCCGCACGCCCGGCGGCTCTCGCGCCAGTGGCACCCGCACGCCCGGCGGCCCGTACGCCGGTGGCCCCCGCGCCGGGTGGCCCGCACGCCCGGGCGGCCCACACCCTGGGGCCTCGCGCCCCCCTTGTCCCCGGCCCCGGCAAAATGGACCCCATGGCCACCGTGACCAGCATCCCCGCGCCCACCGTCGGATTCGATCTCGACATGACCCTGATCGACTCCCGGCCCGGCATCCACGCCGTGTACACGGAGCTGGCGGCGCGGACGGGGACGTTCATCGACGCCGACCTGGTGGTCACCCGGCTCGGTCCGCCGCTGGCCCACGAGCTGGCGTACTGGTTCCCGCCCGAGCGGGTCGACACCATGGTGGCCTTCTACCGGGAGCTGTACCCGGACTACGCCATTCACCGCACCGAGGCGATGCCCGGCGCCGCCGAGGCGATAGCGGCCGTACGGCGGGCGGGCGGCCGCGCGATCGTCGTCACCGCCAAGAACGAGCCGCACGCCGAGCTGCACCTGGCGCACCTCGGCATCGAACCGGACGCCGTCGTCGGCAACCTGTGGGCCGAGCAGAAGGCGCGGGCGCTGCGCGAGCACGGCGCGAGCGTGTACGTCGGCGACCACGTCGGGGACGTACGCGGCGCCCGCGCGGCCGGAGCACTGTCGGTCACCGTGCCGACCGGGCCCTGCCCCGAGGCGGAGCTGCGCGCGGCGGGCGCGGACGTGGTGCTGGACGACCTGACGGAGTTTCCGGCGTGGCTCGCGGACTACCGCGGGGCGGCGGCCCGCGCCTGACGCCGCCCGGCCGCCGCCGAGCGCAGCACACCGGCACCGGCCAGCAGGAACCCGACCCCCATGAGCATGCTCAGGCCGAACATGTAGGTGGGGAACGGCTTCGTGCCGAAGAATAGCGGGGCCACCGTGACGAGGGTGGCCAGGGCTCCGGCGAAGAACACCACGGCACCGGCGCGGATCAGCCGGTCACCGGGCGCGGCGGAATTCGTTTGGGTTTCGTCTCGCACCCGACCAGGGTAGTTCCCAGCGCGAAGGAACAACCGGGAGACGTCTTGTCAGCCGTCCCCCGACCATTAGCCTGGGTACCGGCGGGTCACGGTCGACCCGCCTGGGTTGTTGTTGAGCAGCTTTTCCCCGCAGTTTTCCGACGAGTACGAGGACGAGGACAGACGTGCCTACCGGCAAGGTCAAATGGTTCAACGTTGAGAAGGGCTTCGGCTTTCTCTCCCGTGACGACGGCGGTGACGTCTTCGTCCATTCCTCGGTCCTCCCCGCCGGAGTCGAGGCGCTGAAGCCGGGCCAGCGCGTGGAGTTCGGTGTCGTCGCCGGTCAACGCGGCGACCAGGCCCTGTCGGTGACCGTCCTGGACCCCACGCCCTCGGTGGCGGCGGCGCAGCGCAGGAAGCCGGACGAGCTGGCGTCCATCGTCCAGGACCTGACGACCCTCCTGGAGAACATCACGCCGATGCTGGAGAAGGGCCGCTACCCCGACAAGGCGTCCGGCAAGAAGATCGCCGGCCTGCTGCGCGCGGTCGCCGACCAACTGGACGTCTGAGCCGTCCTGTCCGTGTGAGCCGTCCCGTGCGCGCAGTGCCATGCGAGCCGTGCCGTGCGCGCAGTGCCGTCCGTCACGGGAAGGCCGGCGCGTCACGTCACGGGAAGGCCAGCGCGTCCGGGCCGAGGGGCGGGAGCAGGCCCTCGGCCGCCGCGCGGGTGAGCAGCCCGCGCACGGCGGCGTAGCCGTCCTCGCCCAGGTCGTGGGTGAACGCGTTGACGTACAGGCCGATGTGCTGGTCGGCGACGGCCGGGTCCATCTCCTGGGCGTGCTCCATGACGTAGGGCCGGGACACGGCCGGGTCGTCCCAGGCGGCGCGTACGGAGGCGCGGATCGAGTCGGCGAGCAGCCGCAGCGCCGCCGCGCCCAGCGACCGCCGGGCGATGATCGCGCCCAGCGGGATGGGCAGTCCGGTGGTGCGCTCCCAGTGCTCGCCCATGTCGGCGAGCCGGCACAGCCCGTAGCGCTGGTACGTGAACCGCGCCTCGTGGATGACCAGCCCCGCGTCGACCTTGCCGTCCCGCACGGCCGGCATGATCTCGTGGAACGGCATGACGACGATCTCGCCGACCCCGCCGGGAACGACGTCGGCGGCCCACAGCCGGAACAGCAGGTAGGCCGTCGACCGCTCGCTCGGCACGGCGACGGTACGGCCCGTCAGGTCGGCACCGGCCTCCCGGGTGAGCACCAGCGGCCCGCAGCCCCGGCCGAGGGCGCCGCCGCAGGGCAGCAGGGCGTACTCGTCGAGGACGTACGGCAGCACGGCGTACGACACCTTCAGCACGTCGAACTCGCCGCGCTCCGCCATGCCGTTGGTGAGGTCGATGTCCGCGAACGTCACGTCCAGCGCGGGGGCCCCGGGCACCCGGCCGTGGGCGAGGGCGTCGAAGACGAACGTGTCGTTGGGACAGGGGGAGTACGCGGTCCGCAGGCTCATACGGCTGTCCAACTCTCCAGTGCGGGGGCGAGCTTGTCGAAGGCCGCCGTCAGGGCCGTGAGGGCGTCGCCGATCCGCCAGGCGGCCCGGTCCCGGGGGCCCACGGGGTTGGAGACGGCCCGTACCTCCAGCACCGGCGTGCGGTGCAGCGCGGCCGCCTCCGCGACGCCGAAGCCCTCCATGGCCTCGGCCAGCGCGGACGGGTGGCGGCGGCGCAGCTCTGCGGCCCGGGCGGCGGTGCCGGTGGCGGTGGACACGGTCAGCACGGTGCCCACGGCCGCCCCGGTGGCCCCGGCGGCCTCCCGGACGAGCGGGGCGGGCGGCAGGTGGGTGACGGTTCCGAAACCCAGCTCGGTGACCGGCAGGAAGCCGTCGGGCGACTCGGCGCCCAGATCGGCCGCCGTGATCGCGTCGGCGACGACCAGCGACCCCACGGGCGCGTCCGGCTGGAAACCGCCCCCGATCCCGGCGCTGACGACCAGGCCGTACGGCCGCCCCTCGTGGGCGGCGACGGCGAGCGCCGAGCCGACGGAGGCGGCGGCGAGGGCCGGCCCGACACCGGCGACCAGCAGATCTGCGGCGCCCTCGCGCCCGGCCCGCGCCACCGCGTCCCGCTCGGCGGGGACGGCGGTGGCGATGAGGACCCGGCGCGGACGCGCGGACCCGGTGGCCCGTCCTTCGCTCACGTGTACCGCCGTGACTAGTTGTCCTTCTCCAGCTTGAACGACCACAGGCCGGTCGCCTTCTGGCTGTCGTCCTTGCCGTCGCCGGTGCGGATGGACACCAGCGTGGAGTCGCCCTGCGCGCCGTACTGCTCGTTGAAGAAGACGCTGCCCGGGATGGCCCGGTAGGTCTTGGTGCTCTCGTCGGTCAGCTGCTGGCCGTTCATCAGGATCGTCCAGTGCTTGTCGGCCATCTCGGGGTCGACGCCGAACCGCACGGTCTCGTCGGGGTCGACCTTGATCGACTTGATGTCCTTGTCCTTGAGGCACTCGGTGATCTCGGGGTCGGTGAGCACCTCGCCCTCACCGCCACACGTGGCCTCCTCGCTCACCGAGGAGGTGTCCACGGTGATCGTGGCCATCGGGGTCGGCTTGTCACAGGCCGACAGGACGAGCAGTCCGGCGGAAACGGCGCCGGCGGCGGCGACGGCGCGGCGGCGTCGCACAGCAGCGGATTGCAGGGTCATGGCCGAAGGCTATAGGGCGCGCCGGGTGGTCCCTCTACGCGGGGTGGGGCGTCGCTCAGCGTTACGCCACGCGAGTCGCCACGCGAGCCGCCGCCCCACGACCCACGCCGCCGCCCACGTCATCGCCCACGCCGCCGCCCGTGCCACGGCCCCGAAGCCGCCGCGCGGGTCCCGCCGTACGGGCCAGGCCCACGGTCGTGCCGTACGGGTCAGGGGCGTGCCGTACGGGTCACGCCACGCGGGTGCGCCGTGCCCCGCCGTGCCGGGCCGAGCCGAAGAGCCCCCGTACGGTCGTCACCCAGCCGAGCGCGAGCACGCAGGCGGCCACGGACAGGCCCAGCGTCCCGTTCAGCGGCATCGCGATGCCGACCGCGCCGCCGAACACCCACGACATCTGCAGCAGCGTCTCCGAGCGGGCGAACGCCGACGTGCGCACCAGCTCCGGCACGTCCCGCTGGATCAGCGCGTCCAGCGACAGCTTCGCCAGCGCCTGCGAGAGCCCGGCGACCGCCGCCAGGCACGCCACCAGCCACGCGCTGAAGAAGACGGCCGAGACGACCGCCGCGCTCAGCACCACCGCGACCACCGTCACGATGATCAGCTCCGGCGCCCGGGACCGCAGCCCCGCCCCCACCGCCGTGCCCAGCGCGTTGCCCACGCCCGCCGACACGGCCACCATGCCCAGCGACACGGCCGCGCTCTGCCCGGTCAGCGGATGCTCGCGCAGCAGGAACGCCAGGAAGAAGGTGAGGAAACCGGACAGCCAGCGCAGGGCGGCGTTCGCGCCGAGCGCGTGGGTGACGGCTATGCCCACCGTGCGTAGGCCCGGCCGCTTCACCGGCTTGAGGTGCGGCCCGTGCAGGTGCTCCTCGTCGGCGGCGAGCAGCGCGGTGTCCTCGCCCTTGGCCGAGTCCACCTTGTGGGGCAGGGAGAACGACAGGAACATCCCCGCGACGAAGATCACGAAGGCGCCGTAGAGCGGCCACCGCGGCCCGAGGTACTGGAGCCCGGCTGCGACCGGCGCGGCCATCCCGGTGGCCAGCAGCCCGCCCAGCGTCACCCGCGAGTTGGCCCGCACCAGCGAGAACCCGGGCGGCAGCAGCCGCGGCACCACCGCGCTGCGCACCACGCCGTACGCCTTGGAGGCGACCAGCACGCCCAGCGCGGCCGGATACAGCTCGATGCTGCCGGACACCACCGCCCCCGACAGCACCAGCGCCAGCAGCGCGCGGGCGGCCATCGCCCCGGCCATCGCGGCGCGGCGGCCGTGCGGCAGCTTGTCCAGGAGCGGGCCGATCACCGGGGCCAGCACCGTGAACGGCGCCATCGTGATCGCCAGGTACAGCGCGACACGCCCGCGCGCCTCGTCCGTCGGCACGGAGAAGAACACCGTCGAGGCGAGCGCGACGGTGATCATCACGTCGCCCGCCCCGTTCACCCCGTGCAACTCGATCAGCTTGCCCAGGCCCGACTCGCCCGCGCCGTGCGCGTGCGTCGCCCTGCGGATGCCCCGGGCGGTGCCGGTCACCGGGAAGCGCAGGGCGCGGCCCATCGCACGGACGGTCCCGGCGAACCGGCCGGACTCCGTCCCCCGGTCCCTCCCTCTGGAACCCCGTGCCCCACCGATACCGGTGGCGCCGGGGGGTGTCTTCGCGGCTGCCACCCCGCCATAGTGCCCCGAGAACGCCGTGTGTAGTGCCCGGACGGCCGGTGTGCCCCGGTACTTCTTTTCCGGCACCGCCCGCGACTTCGGTCTCCGGGCGGGTACGAATCCCACGTCGGTGTAGGCCGAGCGCCCGTGACCGGGTAGCGTGCGTATCTCAACCATCCCGCACAATGGATGGCACAGGTGCGCCCGAGCGCGATTCGAAACGCGGACGTCGACGCGGCCCCCAGGTCCGCTCCGTCCGCCGCCCGACCGCCGGCGGCAACGGCACCCGACAGACGGCGTAGGAGAGAAGCGATACCTGTGAGCGCAGCGACAACGCGAAGCCGCACCCCCGACCGCTTGTGCGCCGAGGCCGTCGACCTCGCCCGCGCCGCCGCCGAGGAGGCGGCCGCGCCCGGTGTGGTGGGCCCGCACGTCGGGATGGTGTCCGAGGGCGACCGCGTTGTCACGCACTTCTTCGAGTGTGCCGAGCCCGGGTACCGCGGCTGGCGCTGGGCCGCGACCGTCGCCCGCGCCTCCCGCGCGAAGCTCGTCACGCTGGACGAGGTGGCGCTGCTCCCCGGCCCCGACGCGGTCCTCGCGCCCGAATGGGTGCCCTGGAGCGAGCGGCTGCGCCCGGGCGACATGGGCCCCGGCGACCTCCTGCCCACCGACGCCGAGGACCTGCGTCTGGAGCCCGGCTACACCGGCGAGGACGAGCCCCCGCCGAACGCCGCCGTCTCCGCGGAGATGTCCGACCTCGCGGAGGCGGAGGACGCCGACGTGACCGCCGGCGTTCCGGCCGCCCTCCCCACCACACCCCGCCGCGGCTCCCTCGCCGACGTCGCCGAAGAGCTCGGCATGCGCCGCGCCCGCGTCCTGTCCCGCTACGGCCTGCACACCGCCGCCGACCGCTGGGACGAGGCCTACGGCGCCAAGACCCCCATGGCGCAGGCGGCCCCCGCGTCCTGCCTCAGCTGTGGCTTCCTCGTCCCCATCGGCGGCTCCCTCGGCCAGGCGTTCGGCGTCTGCGCCAACGAGTTCTCCCCGGCCGACGGCCGCGTGGTCTCCCTCACCTACGGCTGCGGCGGCCACTCGGAGGCGGCCGTCATGCCCAAGCCCCCGCAGCCGGCCGCGCCGGTCATCGACGAGACCCGCGTCGACCCCTTCCCCCTGCGCCCGACCCGCGACGCGGGCTCGGTCCCGGACGTGACGGACGAGGCGACGGCGGAGCTGGGGCACTCCTGAGGGCGGGGCGTGCGTCTTACTCTCCGTCGGCGAAGATCTCTTCGGCGGAGCTGACGGTGACGGCGTGGCCGAGCCAGCGGCGTAGCGTTTCAGGGGCGCCGCAGCCCTTGACGCGTTCACGGACGGATTCCGGAATGTCCAGGCCGCGTACCTCCAGGATGTGCAGGATGTCCTCGGCCCGGCCCTCGGCCCGGCCTTCGTCTCGGATCTCTTCGGAGAGCGATGACTTGTAGAAAGACAGGTCCACGGCCACTAGTTTGCTCCAAATCTGTGCGGATGGGTGCTTGCCCAGGCCCTGGGCGATGACCTCGACAATGGGATTGGCAAGATCGTCCGGTGTGTCCTTCAGCGCTTTGGTCATGGCCCTCAGGACGGCCTCGGCGTCCGGATGCGCGGCGTGGGCGATGGAGGCCAGCGTGGCGAGGGCCAGGTCCTTGCGGACTTCCGCCGGGTCGGTGATCACCGGCATGTTGTGCGGCCCGGCGACCAGGGGGCGGAGCGTGAGCGTCGGCCACTGGGGAGGGCCGAAATGAACCTCCTGCTCGGCCCACCGCGCGGTCGCGCGGTCCTGGCAGACGACCAGGAGCAGGGGCTGCAGTTCGTACTTGTTGAGCAGGAACGACGCGTAGTACGCCCAGCTCGCGGGCTTCTTCGGGTCCTTCTTGCTCTGCGCCTCGACGGCCAGCAGCAGGGGCGCCTCGCCCTCCGTCTCCAGCCGCAGCAGGGTGTCCACGCGGCGTTCGAGGGGGCGGCTCTCGGTGAGATCCGTCGGCTCGACGGTGACCGACGTGATGGGCGCGAAGGGGATGCCCAGCACCTCGGAGACCCGGGAGAACAGTTCCGGGTGGTCCTGGAAGACGAGCCGGGGTGGGAGGTCGACCCGGACGATGACTGGGGCATCGCCGTCGTCACCACCGTGGGACGACAGTTGAAGCTGCACCGGGAAGCGGCGGGAATGCGGGCGGGCCGGTTCGCGGAGGTGGTCGGCTACAGCGAGGACATGATTCCCGGGAGGTGCACGCTGGGACCGAGGGCGGTATCGAGGTGTTGAAGTTCGAGATCCAGGCCCAGGCTCTCCCGCCGGCGTACACCGATGCCGGCCCCCGCCTTGCCGTCACCCCTCCGCCTGGACCGACTTCCTGTCGTACGCCGTCAGGGGCTGACCTTCTCCCAGAACGCGGTGAGCGCCTGGGCCGTCTCCGTCGGGCGTTCCACGTTGGGAGAGTGGTCGGCGCCCGCGATGACCGCTCGGTCGGCGGCAAGACGCAAGGCCATGTCGTCCTGCCAACCGACCGGCCAGGCGTAGTCGGTGCTCCCGGAAATCACCAGCTTGGGGAGGGGAACGGCGGCCAGCTCGGCGGTGCGGTCGGGCTCGGTGACGAGCCAGCCGCCGGTCGTCGTCAGCTGTTCCGGCACGGTGCTGAGCCAGCGCCGGTTGAGGAACTCGGCGACTTCCACCGGGAGTTCGATGACCTCCGCCTCACCCTCGGCCTCCTGCATCTGCTCCCACAGCGCCTCCTTCCCGAGCACCGGCAGCCACTCCACGAGCTGTCGGACGCGCTGCTGCTGGGCGGGCTGGAGGGCGGCCGGGCCGGAACTCATGACGGTGAGGGACGCCCAGGGCGGGGGCGCCGGGGCGGCGAGGACGGCCGCGCGGGTGATCAGCCCGCCCATGGAGTGGCCGAGCAGGTGGAGCGGCCCCGGTGACTCCACCGCGATCGCAGCCGACTGCGCCAGTACGTCGAGCGCCAGCTCCGACTGCGCGTACGCCGACGGGTCCGCCGGCCCCGGCGATTCGTGCTGGCCCCGGCCGTCGACGGCGACCACCCGGAACCCCGCCTCGCCCAGCGGCCGGAGCAACGGCAGGAAGTCCTCCTTGCTCCCGATGAACCCCGGCACCATCAGCACGGTGCCCGCCCGCTCCACGCCGTCCGGCGGGACGGAGTCGAGGACCGCGAAGGGGCCGCGCCCGGTCTCCAGACGGCGTACCCGGGTCCGTGGCGGGAGGGCGAGGCTCGGGGGTCGGCTCATGGGACGGAGGGTACGGGAGGCCCGCCGACCCGGCCTGGCAGTCGTATCCGGCCCGGCCGCCGTCCCGGCCCCGCCGCCGCACCCGCCGTCGCGGTCGCCGACACCCCCCTCCCGGCCCCGCCGCCGCCCGCTGCCGTCCACCTCCGCCCCCGCGAGCGGTACCTTCGTCCTCACGTCGACGAGGAGAGTGAACGTGAGCAAGTACGTGCGGCCCGCGGCCGAGGGGGCCGATCCGTTCGGGACGGCTCGACTGCGCCGCGGGGTACTCGACGCCTGGGCCACCAGCCCCGCCCGCTTCCGCGAGGACGCCAACGCCGAGGAGGACCTGGTCCTCGGCGGCTACCGCGACCGCCTCGTCGTCGAGCTCGCGCAGAACGCCGCCGACGCGGCGGCCCGCGCCGGGGTGCCCGGCCGGCTGCGGCTGACGCTGCGCGACAACGTCCTCGTCGCCGCCAACACCGGCGCCCCCCTCGACGCGGCCGGCGTAGAGTCCCTGGCCACGCTGCGGGCCTCCGCCAAGCGGGAGACGAACACCGCCGCGGTCGGCCGGTTCGGCGTCGGCTTCGCCGCCGTCCTCGCCGTCACCGACGAGCCCGCCGTCGTCGGCCGGCACGGCGGCGTGCGCTGGTCCCTCGGCGAGGCCCGCCACCTCGCCACCGACGTCGCCCGGCACAGCCCCGGCCTGGGCGACGAGATCCGCCGGCGCGACGGGCACGTACCCCTGCTGCGCCTGCCGTTCGCCGCCGAGGGCATCGCCCCCGCCCCCTACGACACCGCCGTCATCCTGCCCCTGCGCGACACGGCGGCCGCCGACCTGGCCGAACGGCTCCTCACCGCCGTCGACGACGCCCTGCTGCTCGCCCTGCCCGGCCTGAGCGAGGTCGTCATCGAGGCCGGCGACGCCCCGGCCCGCACCCTGCGCCGGGACACCGAGGGCACCGTCATCGCCGTGTCGGACTCCCGGGACGGGCGGACCACCCGCTGGCGCACCGCCGCCGCACACGGCGCGCTCACCCCCGACCTGCTCGCCGACCGGCCCGTCGAGGAGCGGCTGCGACCGCACTGGTCGGTCACCTGGGCCGTGCCCACCGACGCCGACGGCGCCCCCGTACGGCCCGGCACCGCGCCCGTCGTGCACGCGCCCACCCCCAGCGACGAACCGCTCGGCGTGCCCGCCCTCCTCATCGCCTCCTTCCCCCTCGACTCGACCCGCCGGCACGCCGCCCCCGGCCCGCTGACCGACTTCCTCGTCCAGCGCGCGGCCGACGCCTACGCCGAACTCCTCGCCGACTGGCGCCCGGTGACCCCCGCGATCATCGACCTCGTCCCCGGCCCGCTCGGCAAGGGCGAGCTGGACGGCGCCCTGCGCCAGGCCGTCCTGGAACGGCTGCCCCACACGGCCTTCCTGCCACCCGCCGTCGCATCCTCCGAAGCCGGTACGGAAGCCGGTACGGAAGCCGGGACCCGAGCCGGGACCGAAGCCGGAACCGAGGCCGAGCCCGAACTGCCCGAGCTGCCCGAGGCGCTGCGTCCCCGCGACGCCGAGGTCGTCGAGGGGGCCGGCGCCGACACCGTGCGGGTGCTCGCCGAGGTGCTGCCCACCCTGCTGCCCGCCGGTCTCGAGCGCCGGGCCGAGCTGCGCACCCTCGGCGTCGGCCGGATCCCGCTCGCCGACGCCGTCGACCGGCTCGCGGGGCTGGAGAAGTCCCCCGACTGGTGGTGGCGCCTGTACGACAGCCTCGCCGGGGTCGACCCCGACCGGCTCTCCGGGCTGCCCGTGCCCCTCGCCGGAGGCACCTCCCAGGCTTTCGGCACCGGGGGACGGCGGACCACCATCGGACCCCGCCAGGTCCTCCTTCCCACCCCCGACACCACCGGCATCGATCCGGAGGTCCTGGCCCGTCTCGGCCTGAAGGTCGCGCACGCCGACGCCGCGCACCCGCTGCTGGAGAAGCTCGGCGCGCTGCCCGCGACCCCGCGGGCCGTGCTGACCACCCCGCAGGTGCGGGCCGCCGTCGCCGCCTCGCTCGACGACGACGGCGGCGCCTGGGACGAGGACACCCTCGACGCCGAGGAACTCGCCGACACGGTGCTCGCCCTCGTGCGCGAGGCCGGTCTGGAGCCGGGCGACGAGCCGTGGCTGGGCGCCCTCGCCCTGCCGGACGACGAGGGAGAGCTGGCGCCGGCCGGTGAACTGGTCCTGCCCGGCAGCGCCTTCGCGGCCGTGGTCCGGGAGGACGAACTCGCCGCCGTCGACGCCGAGCTGGCCGCCAAGTGGGGCGAGCAGCCCCTCGCCGCCTGCGGGGTCCTCGCCGGCTTCGCCCTGGTCCGCGCCACCGACGTGGTCCTCGACCCCGACGAACTGGAGCCCCGCGAGGGCGACTTCGCCGAACCCGACGACGCCGGACTGCTCGACGCCGTGGACGTGTGGGCCGAGGACGTCCTCGACCGCTTCCCCGGATCGCCGGTCCCGCCGGTCGCCACCGAGCTGGTCGCCGTCCGCGACCTGGACCTGGTCGACGACGACAAGTGGCCGCAGGCACTCGCCCTGCTGTCCCGGCCGCCCCTGCGCGACGCGCTGGTCCAGCCCGTCCGCGTCCTCCTGCACGACGGCACCCACGAGGTCGTACGGCCCTACACCGCCTGGTGGCTGCGCGGTCACCCGGTGCTCGACGGCCGCCGCCCCGCCGGTCTGCTGGCCGCCGGCGGCGACCCGCTGCTGCGCGGGCTGTACGACGAGGCGGACGCGACCGGGTTCGACGACGAGCAGGTCCTGCGGGCCCTCGGGGTGCGCACCTCGGTGGCCGCCCTCCTCGACGAGCCGGGCGGCGCGGCCGAACTCCTCGACCGCCTCGCCGACCCCGGCCGCACGGTGACCGGCGCCCAGCTGCACGGCCTGTACAGCGCCCTGGCGGAGCTGGACCCCGACCAGGTGACGCTGCCGGACGAGGTGCGGGCCGTGGTCGACGGGCGGGTCGAGGTCGTCGACGCCGCCGACGCGGTGGTCGTGGACTCGCCCGACCTGCTGCCCTTCACCGGGGGCGTTCCGCTGCTGCCCGTCCGGCCCGCCCGGGCCGCCGATCTCGCCGACCTCTTCCAGGTGCGCCGGCTGAGCGAGTCCGTCACCGGCGAGGTCGACTCCGAGGGCACCGAGCACGACGTACCGGAGCCGGTGGCGGTGCTCCTCGGCCCGCGCGCGCCGCGCACCTACGTCGAGCACGAGGAGCTGGTCGTCGACGGTGTCGAGATCGACTGGCGGCTGACCGAGGACGGCGTCCTGCACGCGGCCACGCTGGAGGGCGTGGCGGCCGGGCTGTCCTGGGCGGCCGGGCAGTGGCCGCGCCGGTTCGAGGTGGCGGCTCTGCTGGAGGACCCGTCGCGGACGGCGGAGCTGGCCCGGGACCGCTGGTTCGACTGACGGCCCGCCCCGGCCGTCACTCGGCGCCGGGCTCCAGGAAGTAGTCGTAGGTCTCCGGGTCGAGGGGGATGCCGGTCAGCTGCTGGAGGCGCGCCGCGTGGGCCCGCGTCAGCGGGTACACGTCGACCAGCCGGTCGGCGGGCACCCCCAGCACCGCGCCGAGCGCCTCCGCGCCGACCGCCGTGACGTCGGTGGTCGCGTCGGGAAGGTCCCCGTCCTTGGTGTAGCGGGTGAGCAGGAGGATCACGGCGTCACCTTTCGGGAGGGGGTCCGCGGGCTCGTCCGGACACCGGTCCGGTTCGAACAAGTGTACGGTCCTAGGTGGGGAAGCGGTGGTCGACCCACTTCCACACACCTTCCAGGGCGGCCGCCGCCACCACCGCGATCCCGACCGCGACCCACGGCATCTCCATCCCGACCAGCTTCAGCGCGAAGAAGTCCTGAAGCCACGGCACCACCAGCACCACCAGGAACGCCGCCCCCATCGCGGCGACCAGCAGCACCCGCCACCAGGTGTAGGGCCGGGCGATGATCGCCAGCACCCACAGGGAGATCAGGAACAGGGTCAGCGTGGCGGCGCTGGTCTCCGCGTCGAGCGCCCCGGCCCCCGTGTAGTGGTGCCGCGCCAGCAGGTACGTCGCGAAGGTGGCGGCACCGGCCACCAGCCCGCCCGGGATCGCGTACCGCATCACCCGCCGTACGAAGTGCGGCCGGGCCCGCTCCTTGTTGGGGGCGAGCGCGAGGAAGAAGGCGGGGACGCCGATCGTGAGGGTGGACAGCAGGGTCAGATGGCGCGGCAGGAACGGGTACTGCACCTGCCAGCACACCACCAGCAGCCCCAGCAGCACCGAGTACACCGTCTTGACGAGGAAGAGCGTCGCCACCCGGGTGATGTTGCCGATGACCCGGCGCCCCTCGGCCACCACCGAGGGCAGCGTGGCGAAGCTGTTGTTCAGAAGCACGATCTGGGCCACCGCCCGGGTCGCCTCCGAGCCGGACCCCATGGCGACGCCGATGTCCGCGTCCTTCAGCGCGAGCACGTCGTTGACGCCGTCGCCGGTCATCGCGACGGTGTGCCCGCCGGACTGCAGGGCGCCGACCATGTCCCGCTTCTGCCGCGGGGTGACCCGCCCGAACACGGTCGCGTCGTCCAGCGCCCGCGCCATCTCGGTCCGCTCCCGCGGCAGCCGCCGCGCGTCCACCGCGGTGCCCGCCAGCCCCAGCTTGGCGGCCACCGCCCCCACCGACACCGCGTTGTCGCCGGAGATGACCTTCGCGTGGACGTTCTGCTCGGCGAAGTAGCGCAGGGTGTCGGCGGCGTCGGGCCGCAGCCGCTGCTCCAGCACCACCAGCGCGGCGGGCTCGGCGCCGGAGGCCGGATCGGGGTGGTCCAGGTCCTGGGCGGCGCGGGCCAGCAGCAGCACCCGCAGCCCCTGTTCGTTGAGCCGCTCGGTCTCGGCCAGCGCCGGGGCGTCCGCCCCGAGGAGCACGTCGGGGGCGCCCAGCAGCCAGGTGCTGGTCTCGCCGTCGCCCTCGCTGAAGCGGGCGCCGCTGTACTTGCGCGCGGAGGAGAAGGGCAGCGACTGGGCGCAGCGCCAGTCCTCGGCGTCCGGGTAGGCGTCGATGATCGCCTGGAGGGAGGCGTTGGGCCGGGGGTCGGCCTCGCCGAGCGCGCCCAGCACCCGCCGTACGTACGGCTCCTCGTAGCCGTCGAGCACACGGAGCCCGGCGACGTCCATGCCGCCCTCGGTGAGGGTGCCCGTCTTGTCGAGGCAGACCGTGTCGACGCGGGCCAGGCCCTCGATGGCCGGCAGCTCCTGGACCAGGCACTGCTTGCGGCCGAGCCGGATCACGCCGATCGCGAAGGCGACGGAGGTGAGCAGGACCAGGCCCTCCGGGACCATCGGCACGATGCCGCCGACGGTGCGGGCGACGGACTCCCTGATGTCGTGTTCCTTGACCACCAGCTGGCTGATGACCAGCCCGATCGCGGTCGGGATCATCATCCAGGTGACGTACTTGAGGATGGTGGAGATGCCGGTGCGCAGCTCGGAGTGGACCAGGGTGAAGCGGGAGGCCTCCTCGGCGAGCTGGGCGGCGTAGGCCTCGCGGCCGACCCGGGTGGCGCGGAAGGCGCCGCCGCCGGCCACCACGAAGCTGCCGGACATCAGCGGGTCGCCGGGGTGCTTCACGACCGGGTCGGCCTCGCCGGTGAGCAGCGACTCGTCGATCTCCAGGCCGTCGGCCTCGACGCACACCCCGTCCACGACGATCTTGTCGCCCGGTCCGGTCTCGATCAGGTCGTCGAGCACGATCTGCGAGGTCGCGACCTGGCCGGCGACCCCGTCGCGGCGGACGGTGGGTCTGGCCTCGCCGATCACGGCCAGCGAGTCGAGGGTCTTCTTCGCCCGCCACTCCTGGACGATGCCGATCCCGGTGTTGGCGAGGATCACGAAGCCGAACAGGCCGTCCTGGATGGGCGCCACGGCGAGGGTGATCAGCCACAGCACGCCGATGATCGCGTTGAACCGGGTGAAGACGTTCGCGCGGACGATCTCCCCGAGCGTGCGGGAGCTGCGGACGGGAACGTCGTTGACGTCGCCGCGGGCCACCCGCTCGGCGACCTCGGCCGCGGTGAGCCCGGTCGCCGGGTGCACCGGGAGGGCTGCGGGAGCGGCGTCGGCATGCGTCATGCATTCGACGGTACGTGCGGATCCGGGCCTTCACCCGCCGAAGGCGCGGAAGATCCGACCAGGGGAGGAGGCGGGCGACGCCGGGGTACGCGGGACGCCGTAGGCCCGGTGCTACTCGGCGGTGACGGTCTCCTGGCCGGCCGCCTCCGCCGCCGCGGCCCTGATCGCCGCCTCACGCCGGCGGACGTACCAGATGCCGAACAGGCCCAGTCCGCCGCCGGTGAGGCAGGTCCACAGCCACCAGGTGTGCCCGTGGTCGTCGAACCAGCCGTAGAACGGCAGCTGGACGAGGAAGAGGGCGAACCAGATGATCGTGCCGCCGGTGATGGTGGCGACCACCGGGCCCTCCAGGGGCTCCGGCGCCTCGTGCTTGGGGGATCCCGTCATAAACCCGGCCATGGGCACAGCTTACGAGGTGGTCACGTCTACGCGCGGAGATGGTTGTTCCGGACGTCATATGTTCATACTGAAATCGTTTGCGCCTGTCCGCTTCTCTTCGTAGGAATCACCAAACGATGCCCACCTCGGCCCCCGCCAAGGTCCCAGCCCCAGAACAGCCGGGAGCCAGGCCCCCCTCCGGTGCTTTCGACCGCTACTTCCGCATGTCGGAGCGCGGCAGCACCCTGCCCCGCGAGATCCGGGGCGGTTTCGCCACGTTCTTCGCGATGGCGTACATCATCGTGCTGAACCCGATCATCCTCGGCAGTGCCAAGGACATGTACGGACATCAGCTGGACAACGGCCAGCTGGTCACCGCGACCGCCCTCACCGCCGCCCTGACCACCCTGCTCATGGGGGTCATCGGCAACGTCCCGATCGCGCTGGCCGCCGGCCTCGGCGTGAACTCGGTCGTCGCCCTGCAGCTCGCCCCCCGGATGTCCTGGCCGGACGCCATGGGCATGGTGGTGCTGGCCGGCCTCGTGGTCATGCTGCTGGTCGCCACCGGCCTGCGCGAGCGCGTCATGAACGCGGTGCCGTTCGGGCTGCGCAAGGCGATCAGCATCGGTATCGGCCTGTTCATCATGCTGATCGGTCTGGTCGACGCCGGTTTCGTCTCCCGGATCCCCGACGCGGCGCACACCACGGTCCCGCTCCAGCTCGGCTTCGACGGGCACCTCACCGGCTGGCCGGTCCTGGTGTTCATCCTGGGCGCGCTGCTCACGCTGGTGCTGATCGTGCGCAAGGTCTCCGGCGCGATCCTGATCTCCATCGTCACGATGACCGCCCTCGCGGTCCTCATCGAGGCCGTGGCCGACGTGCCGTCCTGGGGTCTGACCACACCGAAGTGGCCCGGCAACCCGGTCGCCAGCCCCGACTTCGGCCTGATCGGCGACTTCAGCCTGTTCGGCGGCTTCGAGAAGGTCGGTGTGCTCACCGGCGTGCTGTTCGTCTTCACCGTGCTGCTGTCGTGCTTCTTCGACGCGATGGGCACGATCATGGGTGTCAGCGACGAGGCCAAGCTGACCGACGCCCAGGGGCAGATGCCCGGTGTCAGCAGGGTCCTGTTCGTCGACGGCATCGCCGTCGCCGCGGGCGGCGCCAGCTCCTCCTCGGCGACCACGGCCTTCGTGGAGTCCACGGCGGGCGTCGGCGAGGGCGCGCGCACCGGCATCGCGAACATGGTCACCGGCGGTCTCTTCGCCGTCGCCCTCTTCCTGACCCCCGTGGCCACGATGGTCCCGGCGCAGGCGGCCACACCCGCGCTGCTCGCGGTCGGCTTCCTGATCCTGTCCGGCTCGGTCAAGGAGATCGACTGGGCCGACTACACCATCGCCATCCCGGCCTTCGTGACGATGGTCATGATGCCGTTCACCTACTCCATCACCAACGGCATCGGCATGGGCTTCATCACGTTCGCCGTCCTGCGCCTGGCCGCCGGCCGCGGCCGCGAGGTGCCGGTCCCGATGTACGTGGTCTCGGCCGTGTTCGCCTTCTACTACCTGATGCCGGCCCTGGGCCTCACCTGAGCCCCCTTCCGGCCGGAACCGGCCGCGCCTGTACCGCGAGCGGGCGGCTCAGGCGCGGCCGTAGAAGTTCTCGGTCTCCTCGACGGCGGTCTGGAACCGCTCGTCGAAGTCATCACGAATGAGCGTCCGGATGACGTAGTCCTGGACGCTCATTCCTCTTCGGGCGGCGTGTTCCCGGAGTCGTTCCAGCAGGTCGTGGTCTATTCGCAGGCTGAGCACACTGGTCCCCATGGGTACGAGGGTCGCGGCACGGTTCGGGCCGGTGGGTGCCGTTCCGCGCTCGTATCACCCGGATGAGTGACCTTGTGCTTCGATGGCCGGAATCACGGGCATCGGGCGCGCGCAGAGCGATCGACCGGGCGCACCCGGGTGGTCTTTAGTCAGGGTAATGAGTTAAGCTAATGAACATGCCGGACCTGACCCATGGCGACGACGACGCCGCCGTGAACTCACTTCGCTCCGCCGTGATGCGACTGTCCCGTCGGCTCAAGCACCAGCGGGTCGACGAGTCGCTGAGCCCGACCGAGATGTCGGTGCTGGGCACCCTCTCCCTCTGCGGCCGCGCCACCCCCGGCGAGCTGGCCCGCAAGGAGCATGTGCAGCCCCCGTCGATGACCCGCATCGTGGCGCTGCTGGAGGCCAAGGGGCTGGTCCGGCTGGAGCCGCATCCCGAGGACCGCCGCCAGAAGGTGGTCACCAAGACCGAGCAGGCCGAGGTGATGCTCGCCGAGAGCCGCCGCAAACGCAACGCGTTCCTGGCGGGCCTGGTCGAGGGACTCGACGAGGACGAGTGGGCGAAACTGCGCGCCGCCGCCCCCGTACTGGAGAAGCTCGCACACCTGTAAGCCGGCGTCGACAAGGAGGCGAACGCTTTTGAGTACGGGAAACGGAGCACACTCCGCCCCCGCACCTACTCCTCACCCCCACCGCGGGTCCTCGATGTTCTCCTCCCTGAAGGTCAGGAACTACCGCCTGTTCTTCATGGGCCAGGTCGTCTCGAACATCGGCACCTGGATGCAGCGCATCGCCCAGGACTGGCTGGTCCTCAGCCTCACCGGATCCGCCACGGCCGTCGGTGTCACGACGGCACTGCAGTTCCTGCCGATGCTGCTCTTCGGCCTCTACGGCGGCGTCCTCGTCGACCGCCTGCCCAAGCGCCGCGCGCTGCTGTTCACCCAGTCCGCGATGGCCGTCACCGGTACCGCGCTGGCCCTGCTCACCCTCACCGGTCACGTCCAGGTCTGGCACGTCTACGTCGCCGCGTTCGCCGTCGGTCTCGCCACCGTCGTCGACAACCCGGCCCGCCAGTCCTTCGTCTCCGAGATGGTCGGCCCGGACCAGCTGCAGAACGCGGTCAGCCTGAACTCCGCGAACTTCCAGTCCGCCCGGCTCGTCGGGCCCGCCGTCGCCGGCCTGATGATCACCGGCGTGGGCACCGGCTGGGCGTTCCTCTTCAACGGGCTGTCCTTCGTCGCGCCCATCGCCGGCCTGCTGCTGATGCGGACGCGTGAGCTGTACGCCGGCCGGCGCGCCCCGCGCGGCAAGGGCCAGCTCCGGGAGGGGCTGCGGCATGTCGCCGGGCGGCCCGAGCTGCTCTGGCCGATCGTCCTGGTCGGCTTCATCGGCACGTTCGGCTTCAACTTCCCCGTCTACCTGTCGGCCTTCGCCGACGACGTCTTCCACGCCGGCGCCGGCTCCTACAGCCTCTTCAACACCCTGATGGCGGTCGGCTCCCTGGCCGGGGCCCTCCTCGCCGCCCGGCGCGGCACCGCCAAGCTGCGGGTCATGGTCGTCGCGGCCGGCCTCTTCGGCGCCCTGGAGCTGATCGCGGCCACCGCCCCCTCGCTCTGGCTGTTCGCGCTGCTGATGACGCCGCTCGGCATGTTCGGCATGACCATCAACGTCACCGCCAACACCGCCATCCAGATGGCCACCGACCCCGCCATGCGCGGCCGGGTGATGTCCATCTACATGATGGTCTTCCTCGGCGGCTCCCCGGTCGGCGCCCCGATCGCCGGCTGGATCACCGACGCGTACGGCGTCCGGGCCGGCCTCGCCGCGGGCGGCGCGGTCTCCGCCGCCGCCGCGGTCACCATCGCCCTGGTCCTCGCCCGCGTCGGCGGCCTGCGCCTCTCCGTCGGCTGGCACCGCGGCCACCCGACGATCCGCTTCGTACCCAGGAACCGGGAGCCGGAGCCGGAACTGGCCGCGGTGGCGTGAACGGTTCTGGGCCGCCGGTACGACGCCGGCGGCCCCTGTTCCGTCGGTACGACGCCCGGCCCTTGCCCCGCCGGTATGAAGCCGGCGGCCCTTGCCCCGCCGGTACGAGGCCGGCGGTCCCTGTCCTGCCGGTGCGGCCCCTGCCCCGCCGGGTGATGCGGCGGCACTCTCGGAGGGCAGACGGGTCACCCGTGCCCGCTCGGGAAGGAAACCCTCGTGAGACTCTTCGCCGCCGTGCTGCCCCCGCCCGAGGTGGCCGACGAACTCGCCGCCGAGGTGGCGCTGCTGCGCCGGCTGCCCGGCGCGGACGGCCTGCGCTGGACCGGCCGCCCCGGCTGGCACTTCACCCTCGCCTTCTACGGCGAGGTGGCGGACGACGTCGTACCGGAGCTGTCGGCACGGCTGGAGCGGGCCGCGCACCGGGGCGGGCCGTTCGAGCTGGCGCTCAGCGGCGGCGGCCAGTTCGGGCACGGGCGGGTGCTGTGGACCGGGGCGCGCGGGGGGCTGCCGGCCCTGCGGCTGCTGGCCGACCGCAGCGAGGCGGCCGGCCGCAGGGCGGGCGTCGCCATGGGCGAGCACCGGCGCTACCAGGCCCACCTGACGGTGGCCCGCAGCCGGCGCGCGGTGGACGTCCGGCCGCACGTCGACGCCCTGCGCGACTTCACCGGCCGCACCTGGACGGTCGCCGAGCTGACGCTGATGCGCAGCGACCTGCCGGCCTCCGGCGTGGCGGGTGAGCAGCCCCACTACGAGCCGGTCGGCCGCTGGCCGCTCGGCGGAGCCGGTTAGGCTCGACACGTGGACCCTAAGACCCGGAACCGGATCATGGCCGGTGCGCTCGTGCTGCTGTTCGTCGTCGTCGCCCTGGCAGCGGCCCTCGGCAGGTGACGCCGGGGGCGCGGCGGTGACACCGGGCCCGGTCGCGGGCCGGCCGTCGTCACCACCCTGTTGCTCCTTGCCTGGAGCGGGCTCGAAGCAGTTGGCTGGTGGCCCATGAAGTACACGCAGCTCGGACGCACCGGACTCAAGGTCAGCCGACTCGTTCTCGGCACGATGAACTTCGGTCCGCAGACAGACGAACCCACCAGCCACGCCATCATGGACGCCGCCCTCGACGCGGGTGTGAACTTCGTGGACACCGCCAACGTCTACGGATGGGGCGAGAACAAGGGCCGCACCGAGGAGATCATCGGCAGCTGGTTCGCCCAGGGAGGCGGACGGCGCGACCGGACCGTCCTCGCCACCAAGGTGTACGGGAACATGGCGGCCGACGGCGACGTCTGGCCCAACCACGACAAGCTCTCCGCGGTGAACATCCGCCGGTCCGTCGACGCCTCCCTCAAGCGGCTGCGGACCGACCACATCGACCTCTACCAGTTCCACCACATCGACCGGTCGACGCCGTTCGAGGAGATCTGGCAGGCGATCGACGTCCTGGTCCGGCAGGGCAAGATCCTCTACGCCGGCTCGTCCAACTTCCCCGGCTACAAGATCGCCCAGGCCAACGAGACCGCCGCCCGCCACGGCCACCTGGGCCTGGTCAGCGAGCAGTGCCTGTACAACCTCGCCGAGCGCCGCGCCGAGATGGAGGTCGTCCCGGCCGCGCGGGACTACGGACTCGGCGTCATCCCCTGGTCCCCGCTGCACGGGGGGCTGCTCGGCGGCGTCCTCAAGAAGGAGGCCGCCGAGGGACGCCGGGCGAGCGGCCGGGCCGCCGACGCGCTCAAGGACACCACGACGCGCGAACGGATCCAGGCCTACGAGGACCTCCTCGACAAGCACGGCCTGGAACCCGGTGAGACGGCGCTCGCCTGGCTGCTGACCCGCCCCGGCGTCACCGGCCCGATCGTCGGCCCCCGCACCCCGCAGCAGCTGGACTCGGCGCTGCGCGCGCTGGAACTGGAGCTGAGCGAGGAACTGCTGACCTCCCTGGACGAGATCTTCCCCGGCCCCGGACCGACTCCCGAAGCCTTCGCCTGGTGAGGCAGCGGGGCCGGGTGAGGCGCGGGCCCGGGCGAGTCACCGGGCCTGGGCGAGTCACCGGGCCTGGGCGAGTCACCGGGCCCGGGTGAGGCAGCGGGCCCGGGTGAGGCAGCGGGCCCGAGGAGGAGCCGTCGCCCTCCGCCCGCACGCGAGGCGGGCCGGAGGCGGCGGCTTCGCCGTCTCCGCACCGGGCCGGGTGTCACTCGCGGGGGAACTCGTCGGTCCTGAGGACGAGGTCCACGGGCGTGCCGGTCATGTCGACGCTCGCCCCGAACGTCACGGACAGCTCCGTCAGGTACTCCCCGTCCTTGGGCTGGGTGTAGAGGTGGCACCTGCCCTGGTACGGGTCGGCGATCAGATAGACGGGGACCTCGGCGAGGGCGTAGGCGGTCTTCTTGGGGCCGTAGTCGTTGGCCGCTGTGTCCTTGGAGATCACTTCGGCCACGAATTCGACGTCCTGGTATCGCCAGCGACCCTTGCCGTCCTTGACCGAGCGCTCGGTCATCGCCGCCACGTCACAGGCGAATCCGTTCAGGTGTCCGGGAAAGTCGATCCGCACGTCCGAGGCCAACCGTCGGCGCGGGTACTTGCTGCGCAGCTGCTCGGCGATGTCGAGGATGATTTCCCAGTGCTGCTGACGCTGCGGCGACATGAAGATGTGCCCCCCGACGATCTCGACCTTCGTTCCCTCGGGGACGGGCAACTTCTCAAGCCACTCGAACATCACGTCCAGAGTCAGCTCGCCGCTCTCCTCGACCATCGCGATCCTGTCTTCAAGGACGGTCACCGTGGCGCTCCTCCCCGGCAGCCCCGCACCTGAGGGCGGCCGCGCGGTTCAACGATACGCAGGGCGGGAGGGACAGGGGCGGAATGGAATATGTCGGTCAACTAGTCCATGACGTCCGGGTCATAAGGCTCCCCCCACCCCCACGCCTGGTACATCGCCTCCGCGAACGCCCCCGCGATCTTCCGCTCCCCGCTCGCGTTCGGGTGCGTGCCGTCGTACGTGTCCAGGTGGATGTCGTACGACGGCGGCCACGACGCCAGCAGCAGCGGCGAGCGCGGCTCGTCGAGGTCGGCGAGCGCCTTCGCCAGGAGTTCATTGAAGCGCGCCAGCTCGGTGGCGAAGGACTCCTCGGTCTCGGCGCGCACGTTCGGGATCACCGGCAGCACCACCATCCGCACGCCGGGCCGCGCCGCCCGCGCCCCCGCCACGAACTCCCGCACGTTCCGCGCCGTCTGCTCGGCGTTCGTGTAGAACCCGAGGTCTATCAGGCCGAGCGACACGAGCAGCACGTCCGCCCGGTGCGCCCGTACCGCGTCCCCGATCAGCGGCGCCATGTGCAGCCAGCCCTCGCCCCAGCCGGCCAGATGGGCACGGGGGAAGTCCGGGTCCGCGTACTCGTACGACGTCGGCGCGTCCGTGGCCTTGTCGTACAGCGTCTCGCGCGGGCCGACCAGCGCGAACGGCCCCCCGTACGTGGTGCGCAGGTGCTGCCACAGCCGGTAGCGCCACGTGTGTTCCCCGGCGCTCCCGATGGTCATCGAGTCGCCGACGGGCATGAACCTGAGCATCCGCTCATGATGGATGATCGGGTGCGGAGCGCGGGACCCGGCGGGGTGTGAGGCCCACCACGCCGTCCGCCCGGCGGGACGGGTGGCAGTCTTGGTCGCATGCGCCGACCGTTCGCCCCGCTCGCCGTCCTCGCCGCCGCCCTCCTCACGGGCGCGTCCGCCGCGCCCGCCTGCGCCTCGGCGGTCTCCGCACCCGCCGCAGCGGCGCCCGCGTCCCTCGCCGGCTCCGCCTCCGCCTCGAGTTCTGCCCTCAGCTCTGCGGCTGCCTCTGCCTCTGTCCCTGCCTCCGCTTCCGCCGACGAAGACGAGGGGTTCACCATCAAGGACCCCCGCATCGTCGAGTCCAGCGGGCTGGCGGCCTCCCGGCAGCACCCGGGCATCTACTGGACCCACAACGACCAGGACACCGGCGCGTACCTCTACGCCGTCGACAGCGCCACCGGGAAGACCGTCGCGACCATCACCCTCACCGGCGTCGGCCGGCCCCGCGACGTCGAGGCGATCTCCATCGGACCCGACAACCAGATCTGGGTCGGCGACATCGGGGACAACGACGGCGTCCAGTGGGACTACGTGTGGGTGTACCGGCTGCCCGAGCCGGCCCGGCTGAAGGACCAGACGATCCGGGCCACGCAGTACGTGGTCAAGTACCAGGACGGCTCGCGCGACGCCGAGTCCCTGGTCGTCCACCCGAAGACCGGCCATGTCTACATCATCGACAAGCACGAGGACGGCGGCCACCTGTACGCGGGCCCGGACCGGCTCTCCACCACCGCCCCCAACGTCTTCAAGCCGGTCGCGCCCATCGACCTGTGGGCCACCGACGCCGCCTTCTCCCCGGACGGTCGGCGGCTCGTCGTGCGCGGGTACTTCGGCGCCGTCGCCTACGACTGGAACGACGGCCGGCCGCGCCGCATCGGCCGCCTCGACGTGCCCCTCCAGCGCCAGGGCGAGTCCGTCACCTACACCGCCGACGGCTCCCGTCTGATGTACGGCAGCGAGGGCGCCGAGAGCACCGTCGTGGCGGAGGACCCGCCCGGCGGCGGTGCCGGCGCCGACGGCAACTCGTCGTCCGGCGGAGGGAGTTCGTCGGGTGCCTCGGGCGCCTCCGGGGGCGGCGGGGGCGGGCTGGACGACGGCCTGACGCGGGGCGCCCTGGCGGTGGCGCTGGTGTGCGGGGCGGTGTTCGCGGTGCGGCGGCTGATCAAGCGGCGGTGAGCGGGTAGTCCCTACGGCCCACTTGACGTGCTCATGTGACGCCGGTTTCCTGGGAGGCACGGGCGGTGGGAGCGCTCCCACCCGATTCCGGGCCCGTCCCTCCCGAGGAGGAGACAGCGACATGTTCCACAGCTTGCGCAGAACGCTGGGCACGGCCGCCGCGGCGCTCGCCCTGGCGTTACCGCTGGGCATCGGCGCACAGTCCGCCCAGGCGGCACAGCCGCGGACGGCGCCGGACACGGCGGCCGGGACGGTGACGGCCGCCGACGCGGGAGCCGGCTACTGGCACACCAGCGGACGGCGCATCCTGGACGAGGCCGGGCAGCCGGTCCGGATCGCCGGCATCAACTGGTTCGGCTTCGAGACCGGCAACCACGTCGTCCACGGCCTGTGGTCCCGCGACTACAAGAGCATGCTCGACCAGATGCGCTCGCTGGGCTACAACACCCTCCGCCTGCCCTTCAGCGACGACATCCTCAAGCCCGGCACCACCCCCGAGAGCATCGACTTCTCCGGCGGCAAGAACGCCGACCTCCAGGGCGAGGACTCCCTCGGCGTCCTCGACCGGATCGTCGCGTACGCCGGCCAGACCGGCCTGAAGGTCATCCTGGACCGCCACCGTCCCGACTCCGGCGGCCAGTCGGCCCTCTGGTACACCTCGGCAGTCCCCGAGTCGACGTGGATCGCCAACCTGAGGTCCCTCGCCTCCCGTTACGCGGGTGACCCGACCGTCGTCGGCATCGACCTGCACAACGAGCCCCACGATCCCGCCTGCTGGGGCTGCGGCGACACGGCCCGGGACTGGCGCCTCGCGGCCGAACGGGCCGGCAACGCCGTCCTGTCCGTCAACCCCGACCTCCTGGTCTTCGTCGAGGGCGTGCAGACGTACAACGGCGTCTCGGGCTGGTGGGGCGGCAACCTCATGGGCGTCGCCGACCACCCCGTCCGGCTCGACGTACCGAACCGGCTCGTCTACTCCGCCCACGACTACGCGACCAGCGTGGCCCAGCAGAGCTGGTTCAGCGACCCGTCCTTCCCGGCCAACATGCTCGGCGTCTGGGACCGTTACTGGGGTTACATCTTCAAGCAGGACATCGCCCCGGTGTGGGTCGGAGAGTTCGGCACGACCCTCCGGTCGACCGTCGACCAGCGGTGGCTGGCCGCCCTGGTGGACTACCTGCGCCCGACCGCGACGTACGGTGCCGACTCCTTCCACTGGACGTTCTGGTCCTGGAACCCCAACTCCGGTGACACCGGCGGCATCCTGAAGGACGACTGGCAGACGGTCGACACCGTCAAGGACGGCTACCTCACGAGCGTGAAGGCACCGGGCTTCCCGGGCGGCGGCGGTGGCGACGGCGGCGGAGACGGTGGCGGGGACGGTGGCGGGGACGGTGGTGACGGTGGCGGTGGCTCCACGGCGGCCTGTGCCGCCGCCTACACCGTCAGCAGCGACTGGGGTGGCGGCTTCAACGCCGAGGTGAAGGTCACCAACACCGGCACCACGGCCATCGGCTCCTGGAAGGTGACCTGGACCTGGTCCGGCGCCCAGCAGATCACCAACATGTGGAACGCCTCGTACACCCAGACCGGTTCCACGGTGACGGCGGTGAACGCCGCCCACAACGGCAGCCTCGCACCGGGCGGTTCGGCGAGCTTCGGCTTCGGCGGCGCGCCGGGCGGGGCGGGCACGCCCAGCGTGACCTGCACGGCGAGCTGACCGCGGACCGAACGGACCGAACGGACCGAACGGACCGAGCCGGCCGGCTGACCGATCCGGCCGACGGGCGCCCGGTGGGCCACCGGGCGCCCGTCTCACGCTGTCAGGTGCTGTCAGGACAAGGAAGACGGCCGTGCCGCCGGTTCGGGGAGCAGGTCACCAGGGCCAGCGACAGATATGCGGGGATGGCCCCGGCCGCAGCGAACCTGACCGCCGCCCCGCAGTCTGCTCCCCGCACCCGCGGGGATGGCCCCACGCCGAGAGCCTGGGCGTGCGACATGGCTGCCTGCTCCCCGCACTCGCGGGGATGGCCCCGGGTCTCGGCGTAGCCCGCTGATCCGGGAGCCGCCTGCAATTCAGCGCCTGAGTACGTACGTTCGCACCGGGTCCTCGGTGACTTCCCGGAGGGGCGGGCCGGGACGGGTGGGTACACGCCAGCACTCCTCGTCGCGGGGCAATGGCAAGCGGTAGCCGGCCGCGCGGGAGCGCTTGGCCCAGCGGCGCCAGCGGGCGTCGCGGGGGTTCGGTAGCCGGTGGACGGGCGGTCCCGAGGTGGGGATCTCGCGTACGGGGGTCAGGGCGGCGCGCCGGGTGAGCAGGCGGGCGGCGGTCTCATAAGCCTGCCGGAACACGCGTCGCCTCCTGCCTCTCCGGGAGCGTGAACCGGGCCCACACGCATTTCCGGAACGGCTCCTGCCGGTGGCCCCAGGCGTCGGCCAACCCCTCCACCAACGCGAGTCCGCGCCCCCGCTCCTCGTCCGCACCGGAGTGGTGGAGCTCCGGGAGGTGCTCCCGGTCGGGGTCCGAGACCTCCAGCGTCAGGTCGGGTCCGTGGAGGGTGAGCGTGACCTCGACCAGGGCGTGCGAGACCCGGCAGTGGGCCACGGCGTTGGTGACGAGTTCGTTCGCCAACAGGGTGATGGTGTCGGCCGGTTCACCGGTGACACCCCAGTCCGCGAGCGCCTTGCGGATGCGCTGCCGTGCGGTCGGCACGTGCCTTTTGCGCTTGGCAATGCGGAAGGTTTCGGTTTCTGGCATGACTGGGAAGCTAGGGCCGCATTCGTAACCAACGCAATGCGAACCAATGAATACATGCAGACGTGTCGCTCGATCGTGTGATGCACCCCGACGTGAGGGGGCATGCATGGCATGGTTTTCCGCAGGAGAGGGGAGGCCCCATGCCCGCAGGTGGACGGCCGACGGTGCGCAGCAGGCGCCTGGGTACGGCACTCAGGCAGTACCGGCAGGCTGCCAAGCTCGACCAGCCGCAGGCCGCCGAGGTCATTGCGTCAAGTCAGGCCAGGATCAGTCGCCTTGAGAGCGGGCATGTCACCGCCCGTGTCATCGAGGTGCGGCTGCTGCTGGACGCGTACGGCGTCGAGGACCAGGAAGTACGCACCAAGCTGGAGGAGTTGGCCAAACACTCCAAGAATCGCGGCTGGTGGCTCGAACACGCCGCGCACCTGCGGCCGGACTACGTTGACCACATCGCGCTGGAGGACGACGCGACCTACATCCGCGAGTGGCAGCCGGCCATCGTGCCGGGGCTCCTGCAAACTCCGGCCTATGCGGAGGCCGTTGTCGCCGGTGGCCCTCACCCCATCGATCCGGAACGGGTCGCCGAGTTGGTGAAGGTGCGTGTGGGTCGACAGGCGAAGATCGAGGAAGGCGGAGCGTCGTACACTGCCATCCTCTGGGAAGCGGTCGTTGCGCATCCGCTCGTGCCCGTTGAAGTTCACCGGGAGCAGCTGTCCGCCATTCTGGAGGCCGGAGAGCGGAAGAACGTCACTGTGCAGGTGTTGCCGTTCACCGCGGGTGCACTGGGTGGCTCTGCCTCCGCCTTCTCTTCCTTCAGTTTCGACGAAGACCCGACGGTGGAAGCGGTCACCCTGGACAACCTGCGGGGTACATCGGTCCTCGAAGGCTCCGAAGACCTCACTGCTTACGCCAATATGTTCGACCTACTACGATCGTCGGCACTGGCACCGGATGCGAGCGCCGAACTCATCCGGGGCATACTGCGGAACTTGAAGGAAGAGACATCGTGACCGAGGTCGTAAGCCCCTTCTGGAAGTCGTCGTACTCGGGCCAGGAGAACAACTGCGTCGAGGTCGCCGACACCGCCCCCGGCGGCCGCGCCGTCCGCGACAGCAAGCAGCACGACGGCCCCCTGCTCACCGTCTCCCGCGACAGCTGGCAGGCATTCCTCCAGCAGTTCGCGTAGGCGTCGCACACGTACGAAGGGCGCCCGGCGAGACAACATCGCCGGGCGCCCTCGTCGTCGTGGGAGAGCCGTTACAGCTTCTCGATCACGTAATCCACGCACTTCGTCAGCGCCTCGACGTCCGCCGGGTCGATCGCCGGGAACATCGCGACGCGGAGCTGGTTGCGGCCGAG
Source organism: Streptomyces sp. bgisy159 (assembly GCF_965341775.1). Lineage (GTDB taxonomy): Bacteria > Actinomycetota > Actinomycetes > Streptomycetales > Streptomycetaceae > Streptomyces. The sequence continues at coordinate 94,504 of NZ_CBDQZH010000011.1, forward strand.
CTTGCGGTAGGGCTCGGTGTCGACGATGCCGTTGGCGCGCAGGACCTTGGCGACGGCGGCGGCGTCGACCTCGTCGGTGAAGTCGATGGTGCCGATCACCTGGGAGCGCTTGGCGGGGTCGGTGACGAAGGGGCTGGCGAACTTGACGTCCTCGGCCCAGCCGTACAGCGTGCGGGCGGAGGTGGCGGTGCGCCGGACCGCCCAGTCCAGGCCGCCCTGGCCGTTGATCCACTCCAGCTGCTGGTTGAGGAGGAAGAGGGTGGCGAGGGCGGGGGTGTTGTACGTCTGGTTCTTGCGGGAGTTGTCGATCGCCGTGGGCAGGCTGAAGAACTCCGGGATGTGCCGGCCCGACGCGTGGATCCGCTCGGCGCGCTCGATCGCGGCCGGGGAGAACACGCCGATCCACAGGCCGCCGTCGGAGGCGAACGACTTCTGCGGGGCGAAGTAGTAGACGTCCGTCTCGGCGATGTCGACCGGGAGGCCGCCGGCGCCGGAGGTGGCGTCGACCAGGACCAGCGAGCCGGCGTCCGCGCCCTCGACGCGCTTGATCGGCATGGCGACGCCGGTCGAGGTCTCGTTGTGCGTGTAGGCGTACACGTCGACGCCTTCCCGCGCGACCGGCTCGGGGTGCGTGCCCGGGTCGGCGGAGACGATGTCCGGGTCGGCCAGCCACGGCGCGAGCTTGGCGGCCTTGGCGAACTTGGAGCTGAACTCGCCGAAGGAGAGGTGCTGCGACCTGTTGTCGATCAGGCCGTGCGTCGCGATGTCCCAGAAGGCGGTGGAGCCGCCGTTGCCGAGGATCACCTCGTAGCCCTCGGGCAGCCGGAACAGCTCGGAGACGCCCTCGCGGACCTGGCCGACCAGGTTCTTCACGGGGGCCTGGCGGTGCGAGGTGCCGAGCAGGGAGGTGCCGGTCGCGGCGAGGGCGTCCAGCGCCTCCGTGCGCACCTTGGAGGGGCCAGCGCCGAATCGACCGTCGGCGGGCTTGATGTCAGCGGGAATCTGGATCTCAGCCACGAAGGGGAGCGTAGCCCCTGGGGGAAACCTGGTCGAAACGTCGTCCGTCGGGTGAGACGGATGGTGGACACGGCCGCCGCACGGGCTGCTTTGCTGGAGGCATGACTGGTCTGGAGGCAGTACCGGTGGCCGAGCTGGAGGCCGCGCTGCGTGCCGTGGTCCGCGGTGACGTCGCCTTCGGCGTCACCGCCCGTGCCCTGGTCACCATGGACGCGTCCAACTACCGCCGCGTCCCCCGCGGTGTCGTCGCGCCGCGCGACGCCGACGACGTGGCGGCCGTGCTGGCGGTGTGCCGGGAGCGGGGCGTGCCGGTGGTGGCCCGGGGCGGGGGTACGTCCATCGCGGGGCAGGCCACCGGCACCGGCGTGGTGCTCGACTTCACCCGCCACATGAACCGCCTGCTCGCCCTGGACCCCGAGGCCCGTACCGCCGTGGTGCAGCCGGGCCTCGTCCTCGACCGGTTGCAGGAGGCCGCCGCGCCGCACGGGCTGCGCTTCGGCCCCGACCCGTCGACCCACAGCCGCTGCACCCTCGGCGGCATGATCGGCAACAACTCGTGCGGGTCCCACTCCGTGGCCTGGGGCACGACCGCGGACAGCGTGCGCCGGCTGGATGTCGTCACCGCGCGAGGGCAGCGGCTCCGGCTGGGGCGGGGATGGGGGGCGGCCGGGTCGCCGGAGGGGCTGCGGGAACTGGTCGACGGCGGGCTCGCCCGGCTGCGCACCGGCTTCCCCGAGCTGCCCCGCCGTATCTCCGGCTACGCCCTGGACGCGCTGCTGCCCGAGAACGGCGCCGACGTCGCCCGCTCCTTCTGCGGCTCCGAGGGCACCCTCGGGGTGCTCACCGAGGCCGCCGTACGGCTCGTGGAGGCGCCACGCGCGCGTGCGCTCGCCGTGCTGGGGTACGGCGACGAGGGCGCGGCGGCGGAGGCGGCGGCAGGGCTGCTGACCCAGGGGCCTCTGACCGTGGAGGGCATGGCGGCCGACCTGGTGCGGTCGGCGGCGGAGCTGCCGCGCGGCGGGGCCTGGCTGTTCGTGGAGACCGGTGGTGAGTCTGCGGGTGAGGCACGCGCGCGTGCGGAGGCGGTCGTGCGGGCCGCCGACGCCGTGGACGCGCGGGTGGTGACCGACCCGGGCGCCCAGCGGGCGCTGTGGCGGATCCGGGAGGACGCCAGCGGAACGGCCACCCGGATGCCCGACGGCACGGAGGCCTGGCCCGGCTGGGAGGACTGCGCGGTGCCGCCCGCCCGGCTCGGCCCCTACCTGCGGGACTTCCGTGCGCTGCTCGCCGCCCACGGCCTGCGCGGCACGCCCTACGGGCACTTCGGGGACGGCTGCATCCACGTCCGTATCGACTTCGACCTGCTGACCCCGCCCGGCGTCGCCCGCTTCCGCCGCTTCTCGGAGGAACTGGCCGACCTGGTCGTCGCACACGGCGGCTCGCTCTCCGGGGAGCACGGCGACGGGCAGGCGCGCGCCGAACTGCTGCCGAGGATGTACGGCGAGGACATGGTCCGCCTCTTCGAACGGGCCAAGGTCGTGTGGGACCCCGACGACCTGCTCAACCCGGGCATGCTGGTCCGCCCGGCGCCCCTGGACGCGGACCTGCGCTTCGCGGTGCTGCCCCGCGAGCCCGTCCCGGTCGCCTTCGGCTACCCGGCCGACGGCGGTGACTTCGCGGCGGCGGTACGGCGCTGCGTGGGCGTCGCCAAGTGCCGTACGACGACGGCGTCCGGGCCGGACGTCATGTGCCCGTCCTTCCGCGTCACCGGCGAGGAGGAGCACTCCACGCGCGGGCGCGCGCGGCTGCTGCACGAGATGCTCGCCGGTGAGGTCGTCACCGGCGGCTGGCGGTCGGAGGAGGTGCGGGACGCCCTGGACCTGTGCCTGGCCTGCAAGGGCTGCCGCTCCGACTGCCCGGTCGGCGTCGACATGGCCACCTACAAGGCGGAGTTCCTGCACCACCACTACGCGGACCGGCGTCGCCCGGCCGCGCACCACAGCATGGGCCGGCTGCCCGAGTGGCTTCGCGTGGTGGACCGTGCCCGGCTGGCCCGGCCGCTGAACGCCCTCGCCGCGGTACGCCCCCTCGCGCGGCTGGGGAAGCGGCTGGGCGGCGTCGCCGCCGAGCGGGAGATCCCTGCGCTCGCTCCGGTGACGTTCAGCCGGTGGTGGCGGGGCCGGGGCCCGGAGCCGGAGAGCCGGGCCGCGCCCGGTGACCTGGTGGTGCTGTGGCCCGACACCTTCACCGAGTACCTCTCGCCGTCCGTCGGGCGGGCCGCCGTGCGCGTCCTGGAGGCGGCCGGACTGCGGGTCACCCTGCCGCCGACGGTGCGGCCGCGCGTACGGCCGGTCGGCGACGGCACGTCCCGGTCGCCCGCGGCGCTGCTGAGCGCCGCGGTGACGGCCCGGCGCGGCCGGGTCTGCTGCGGGCTGACGTACGTCTCCACCGGCCAGCTGGACCGGGCCCGTACGGTGCTGCGCCGCACCCTCGACCTGCTGGAGCCGGTGCTGGAGACGGCCGCGCCGGTCGTCGTGCTGGAGCCGAGCTGTGCCGCCGCCCTCCGCGGCGACCTGCCGGGGCTGCTGCCGGACGACCCGCGCGCGGCCCGGCTCGCGGACCGGGTCCGCACCTTCGCGGAGGCCCTCGAACAGCACGCCCCCGACTGGGCGCCACCCCGCGTGGACCGGCCGGCCGTCGGCCAGACCCACTGCCACCAGCACGCCGTGCTCGGCGACGCCGCCGACCGCCGTCTGCGGGCCGCCGCCGGCCTCGCCGGGGACCTCGTCGGCGGCTGCTGCGGCCTGGCCGGCGACTTCGGCTTCGAACGGGGGCACTACGAGGTGTCGGCGGCCTGTGCCGAGGAGCGGCTGCTGCCGGCGGTGCGCCAGGCACCCGGGGGCGCGGCCGTCCTGGCCGACGGCTTCTCCTGCCGCGCCCAGCTGGAGCAGCTGGGCGGGGTGCGGGGGCGGCACCTGGCGGAGGTGCTGGCCGAGGCGCTGGAACGGGAGGACGGTGAGACAGTGGCATAAACGCTTCACACACCTGACCGGGTCCATTACCGTGGACTTCGCAGTGCAGCACGATGAACAATGGGCCGACGGGCGTGCCCCGAACGGCGGCGCCCCGCCCCGGCGGCCCGCCCCCTCGGCCCGACAGCCCCGCCCCTCCGAGCCCCTGGACCGCCCGTGACCGCCCCTGAAGCCGCCGCCACCTCCTCGCCGCAGGCCGTCGCCGGCCGTGCGGTGACCCCGTCCCGCCGGGGCGGCTCCCTCGGGCCCGTCGGCCTGGTGCTCGCCGGCGGAGTGTCCGTGCAGTTCGGCGGTGCGCTCGCGGTGCTGCTGATGCCGCGGGCCGGCGCCCTGGGCGTGGTGGCGCTGCGGCTGTTCGCGGCTGCGGTCGTCCTGCTGCTGGTCTGCCGGCCGCGCCTGCGCGGGCACTCCCGCGCCGACTGGGGCACGGTGATCGTCTTCGGCGTCACCATGTCCGCGATGAACGGCCTCTTCTACCAGGCCCTCGACCGCATCCCCCTGGGCCCGGCGGTCACCCTGGAAGTGCTCGGCCCGCTGACCCTGTCGGTGCTGACCTCGCGCCGCGCGGTCAACCTGGTCTGGGCCGGACTCGCCCTCGCCGGCGTCTTCCTGCTGAGCGGCGGCGGCTTCGGCGGCCTCGACCCGCTGGGCGCCGCCTTCGCCCTCGGCGCGGGCGCCATGTGGGCGGCGTACATCGTCTTCAGCGCCCGTACCGGCCGCCGCTTCCCGCAGGCGGACGGGCTGGCGCTGGCGATGGCCGTCGGTGCGGTCCTCTTCCTGCCGCTGGGGGTCGCCGAGGCCGGCGCCAAGCTCGTCGACCCGGTGACCCTGGGGCTCGGAGCGGCGGTCGCCCTGCTGTCCTCGGTCCTCCCGTACACCCTCGAACTGCTCGCCCTGCGCCGCCTCCCCGCCGCCACCTTCGCCGTCCTCATGAGCCTGGAACCGGCCCTCGCCGCCGCGGCCGGCTTCCTCGTCCTCGGCCAGGCCCTGTCCACCCCGCAGGCCGTCGCCATCGCCCTGGTCATCGGGGCCAGCATGGGCGCGGTGCGAACCCAGGTGGGGAGGCGGAAGTCCCGGCGGGCCACGGGCGAGCACATGCAGAGCCAATAAATCATGCAAGCATGCTTGATTGTTTAGGGGCGTGCTGCCATGCTCCTCCGCATGGCCGACCCGACGCCCGTGTTCGACGACCTGCGTACCGAAAGCGACGAACTCGACCGGCTCGTCGCCGACCTGGGGCCGGAGCGCTGGACGCTCCCCACCCCCGCCCCCGGCTGGACCATCGCCCACCAGATCGCCCACCTCGCCTGGACCGACCACTCGGCCCTGCTCGCCGTGACCGACGCCGACGCCTTCCGCGCGCTGGTGGAGAAGGCCCTTCAGGCTCCGGAGTCGTTCGTCGACCAGGGCGCGGAGGAGGGCGCGCTGCTGCCGCCCGGCGAACTGCTCACCCGCTGGCGCCGGGGCCGCGCCGCCCTCGACCGGGCCCTGCGGGCCGCACCGCCCGGCGCGCGCTTCCCCTGGTACGGCCCGCCCATGTCGGCCGCCTCCATGGCCACCGGACGCCTCATGGAGACCTGGGCCCACGGCCAGGACGTGGCCGACGCGCTGGGCGTCGCCCCCACCCCGACCGACCGGCTCGCACACGTCGTCCGGATCGGCGTGCGCGCCCGCGACTTCGCGTTCGGCGCGCGAGGCCTGCCCGTCCCCGGCGAGGAGTTCCGCGTCGAACTCGTCGCCCCCTCCGGCGCCCTCTGGGCCCACGGCCCCGAGGACGCCCGCCAGCGCGTCACCGGACCCGCGCTCGACTTCTGCCTCCTGGTCACCCAGCGCGCCCACCGGGCCGACCTCGCCGTCCGCGCGGAGGGCGAGGACGCCGACCGCTGGCTGGACATCGCGCAGGCGTTCGCGGGGCCGCCGGGTGCGGGCCGGGAGCCCAAGGGGCAGCAGGCGTGAGGCCGCTGCGCGTAGGCAACGCCTCCGGCTTCTACGGGGACCGTTTCGACGCCGTGCGCGAGATGCTCACCGGCGGGGAGCTGGACGTCCTCACCGGCGACTACCTGGCCGAGCTGACCCTGCTGATCCTCGGCCGGGACCGGGTGAAGGACCCCGCGGCCGGCTACGCCCGCACCTTCCTGCGGCAACTGGAGGACACCCTCGGCCTCGCCCGGGAGCGCGGCGTGCGCATCGTCACCAACGCGGGCGGGCTGAATCCGGCCGGGCTCGCCGGGAAGGTGCGGGAGCTGGCGGACCGGCTCGGCGTCCCGGTGCGGGTCGCCCACGTCGAGGGCGACGACGTCCGCCCCCGCTTCCCGGAGAGCCTCACCGCCAACGCCTACCTGGGCGGCTTCGGCATCGCCGCCTGCCTGCGCGCGGGCGCGGACGTCGTGGTGACCGGGCGGGTGACGGACGCGGCCCTGGTCACCGGGCCCGCCGCCGCCCACTTCGGCTGGACGCCCGACGACCACGACCGGCTGGCGGGCGCGGTCGTCGCCGGGCACGTGCTGGAGTGCGGGGCGCAGGCCACCGGCGGCAACTACGCGTTCTTCCGGGGCCGCGACGTCCGCCGCCCCGGCTTCCCGCTCGCCGAGATCCACGCCGACGGCAGCAGCGTCGTCACCAAGCACCCCGGCACCGGCGGCTTCGTCGACACCGGCACGGTCACCGCCCAGCTGCTCTACGAGACCTCGGGCGCCCGCTATGCCGGCCCCGACGTCACCGCCCGCCTGGACACCGTCCGGATCGCCCAGGACGGCCCCGACAGGGTGCGGATCACCGGGGTGCGGGGCGAGGCGCCGCCCCCGGACCTCAAGGTCGGCCTGAGCCGGCTCGGCGGCTTCCGCAACGAGGTCGTGTTCGTGCTCACCGGCCTGGACATCGAGGACAAGGCGGCCCTGGTGCGCGAACAGATGGACGAGGCGCTCGCCGAGTCGCGCCCGGCCGACGTCCGATGGGACCTGGTGCGCACCGACCGGCCCGACGCCGACACCGAGGAGACCGCGAGCGCCCTGCTGCGGCTCACGGTGCGCGACCCCCGGCAGGAGGCCGTGGGGCGGGCGCTGAGCGGGGCCGCGGTGGAGCTGGCGCTGTCCGGCTATCCCGGCTTCCACGTGTCGGCCCCGCCCGGCAAGGGGGCGCCGTACGGCGTGTTCGAGGCGGCGCGCCTGCCGCAGGGCGATGTCGAGCAGGTGGCCGTGCTGCCGGACGGGCGCCGTCTCGCCGTACGGCCGCCCGAGGCGACCCGCCCGCTCGACGACGTCCCGGAGCCGCCGCTGCCCGAGCCGCCGCCGCCCGGGCCCACCCGCCGGGCGCCGCTCGGGCTGGTCGCCGGGGCGCGCAGCGGCGACAAGGGCGGCGACGCCAACGTCGGGGTGTGGGTGCGCACCGACGAGGCGTGGCGCTGGCTGGTCCACGAGCTGACCGTCGACCGCTTCCGGCAGCTGATCCCGGAGAGCCGCCCCCTGCCGGTCACCCGGCACGTCCTGCCGCACCTGCGCGCCCTGAACTTCGTCGTCGAGTCGATCCTCGGCGAGGGCGTCGCCGCCCAGCACCGTTTCGACCCGCAGGCCAAGGCGCTCGGCGAATGGCTGCGCTCCCGCCACCTGGACATCCCGGAGGCCCTCCTGTGACCGTTCTGACCTCCGCCCTGGACACCGCGGACCCCGGCCACCGGGCCAACCGCGAGGCCATGCTCGCCAAGCTCGCCGATCTGGACGCGGAGCACGCCAAGGCGCTCGCGGGCGGCGGCGAGAAGTACGTCGAGCGGCACCGGCGGCGCGGCAAGCTCCTGGCCCGTGAGCGCATCGAGCTGCTCCTGGACCCGGACACGCCGTTCCTGGAGCTGTCGCCGCTGGCCGCCTGGGGCAGCGAGTACCCGGTGGGGGCCTCCCTGGTGACCGGGATCGGGGTCGTCGAGGGCGTGGAGTGCCTGATCACCGCGAACGACCCGACCGTGCGGGGCGGGGCCAGCAACCCGTGGTCGCTGAAGAAGGCCCTGCGCGCCAACGACATCGCGCTCGCCAACCGGCTGCCGTGCATCAGCCTGGTGGAGTCCGGGGGCGCCGATCTGCCGTCCCAGAAGGAGATCTTCATCCCGGGCGGGGCGATCTTCCGCGACCTGACCCGGCTGTCGGCGGCGGGCATCCCGACCGTCGCGGTGGTCTTCGGCAACTCCACCGCGGGCGGCGCGTACATCCCGGGCATGTCCGACCACGTGATCATGGTCAAGGAGCGCGCGAAGGTGTTCCTCGGCGGGCCGCCGCTGGTGAAGATGGCCACCGGGGAGGAGAGCGACGACGAGTCCCTGGGTGGCGCGGAGATGCACGCGCGCGTGTCCGGTCTCGCGGACTACTTCGCCGTCGACGAGCCGGACGCGCTGCGGCAGGCCCGCCGGGTCGTGGCGCGGCTCAACCACCGCAAGGCGCACGGCGATCCCGGGCCCGCCGCGCCGCCCGAGTACGACCCGGAGGAGCTCCTGGGGATCGTCCCCGGCGATCTGCGCACCCCCTTCGACCCGCGCGAGGTGATCGCCCGGATCGTCGACGCCTCCGACTTCGACGAGTTCAAGCCGCTCTACGGGACGAGCCTGGTCACCGGCTGGGCGAGCCTGCACGGCTACCCGGTCGGTGTCCTGGCGAACGCCCAGGGCGTCCTGTTCAGCGAGGAGTCCCAGAAGGCCGCCCAGTTCATCCAGCTCGCCAACCAGCGCGACATCCCGCTGGTCTTCCTGCACAACACCACCGGCTACATGGTCGGCAAGGAGTACGAGCAGGGCGGCATCGTCAAGCACGGCGCGATGATGATCAACGCGGTGAGCAATTCGCGGGTGCCGCACCTGTCGGTCCTCATGGGGGCCTCCTACGGCGCCGGGCACTACGGCATGTGCGGGCGCGCCTACGACCCGCGGTTCCTGTTCGCCTGGCCGAGCGCCAAGTCCGCCGTGATGGGCCCGCAGCAGCTCGCCGGCGTGCTGTCGATCGTCGCCCGCCAGTCGGCGGCGGCCAAGGGACAGCCGTACGACGACGAGGCGGACTCCGCGCTGCGCGCCATGGTGGAGCAGCAGATCGAGTCCGAGTCCCTGCCGATGTTCCTGTCGGGGCGGCTGTACGACGACGGCGTCATCGACCCGCGCGACACCCGCACCGTTCTCGGCCTGTGCCTGTCCGCCGTGCACACCGCGCCCTTCGAGGGCGTGCGGGGCGGCTTCGGCGTCTTCCGGATGTGAGGGGTCACGTGTTTTCCACTGTGCTGGTCGCCAACCGCGGCGAGATCGCCTGCCGCGTCTTCCGCACCTGCCGCGAGCTGGGTCTCGGGACGGTCGCCGTGTACTCCGACGCCGACGAGAACGCCCTCCACGCGCGCGTGGCCGACGCGGCGGTACGGCTGCCCGGGGCGGCACCCGCCGAGACGTACCTGCGGGGCGACCTGATCGTGAAGGCCGCGGTGGCCGCCGGCGCGGACGCCGTGCACCCCGGGTACGGCTTCCTCTCCGAGAACGCCGACTTCGCGCGCGCGGTGCTCGACGCGGGCCTGGGATGGATCGGCCCGCCCCCGGCGGCCATCGAGGCGATGGCGTCCAAGACACGCGCCAAGGAACTGCTGGGCCTCGCCCCGCTGGACGAGGTCACCGAGGCCGATCTGCCGGTGCTGGTGAAGGCGGCCGCGGGCGGCGGGGGGCGCGGCATGCGGATCGTGCGCCGCCTCGACGACCTCAGCGCCGCCCTGGAGGGCGCACGCGCCGAGGCCGCGAGCGCCTTCGGCGACGGCGAGGTGTTCGTCGAGCCCTACGTCGAGCACGGCCGGCACGTGGAGGTGCAGGTACTCGCCGACGCGCACGGCACGGTGTGGGCGCTGGGCACGCGCGACTGCTCGCTCCAGCGCCGCCACCAGAAGGTGATCGAGGAGGCGCCGGCGCCCGGACTCACCCCGGCGCTCGCGGAGGAGTTGCGCGCGCTGGCCGTACGCGCCGCGCGCGCCGTGGACTACGTGGGCGCGGGCACCGTCGAGTTCCTCGTCGCGCACGACCGGGCGCACTTCCTGGAGATGAACACCCGCCTCCAGGTCGAACACCCCGTCACCGAGATGATCTACGGCATCGACCTGGTGGCCGAGCAGATCAGGATCGCCGAGGGCGCCGTCCTGGCCGACGCCCCGCCCCAGGCGCGCGGCCACGCCGTCGAGGCCCGCCTCTACGCCGAGGACCCGTCCCGCGACTGGGCGCCGCAGACCGGCCGCCTGCACCGCCTGACCGCCCCCGACGGCATCCGCCTGGACACCGGCTACACCGACGGCGACGACATCGGCGTCCACTACGACCCGATGCTCGCGAAGGCCGTCGCCCACGCCCCCACCCGAGCCGAGGCGATCCGCAGACTGGCCGGCGCTCTGGAACACACCACCCTGCACGGCCCCGTCACCAACCGCGAGCTGCTGATCCGCTCCCTGCGGCACGAGGAGTTCACCTCCGCCCGCATGGACACCGGCTTCTACGACCGTCACCTCGCCGCCCTCACCGCGCCCGCCCCCGACCCGCACGCCCCGCTCGCCGCCGCCCTCGCCGACGCGCACGGCCGCTCCCGCTTCGGCGGCTGGCGCAACATGCCCGCACAACCGCAGGTCAAGCGGTACGAGATGGCGGGGCGGGAACACGAGGTCCGCTACACCCACACCCGCGAGGGCCTGCGGGCCGACGGGGTGCGGGTGGTGCACGCGGACGGCTCGGCGGTCGTCCTGGAGGCCGACGGCGTGCGACGCCGCTACGACGTGGCCCGCTACGGCGACCGCGTGTACGTCAACACCACGGCCCTGACCGCCCTGCCCCGCTTCCCGGACCCGACCACCCAGCAGGCCCCCGGCTCCCTCCTGGCACCGATGCCGGGCACGGTCGTCAGACTCGCGGACGGTCTCGTCACCGGATCGGGCGTCCGCGCCGGTGAGCCGATCGTCTGGCTCGAAGCGATGAAGATGCAGCACGTCATCGCGGCCCCGGCGACGGGCGTGCTGACCGCCCTGCCGGTGACACCAGGACAGCAAGTGGAGGTCGGAGCCCTTCTGGCCGTGGTCGAGGAGACCGACCCGGAAGGGACGCGGGGAACAGCGCGAGCAACCACCCACGAGGACCAGCCCGGAGGACACCGATGACCACCCACATCGAACCGCAGGAACACAAGGCGCTGCGCGAGGCGGTCTCGTCCTTCGCCACCAGCCACCACGACCTGGACAACAGGGACCTCTGGCAGAAGGCCGCCAAGCTCGGCTACATCGGCGTCAACCTGCCGGAGGCCTACGGCGGTGGTGGCGGCGGCATCACCGAACTCTCCCTCGTCCTCGAAGAACTGGGCGCCGCCGGCAACCCCCTGCTCATGATGATCGTCTCCCCGGCGATCTGCGGCACCGTCATAGCCCGCTTCGGCACCGAAGCCCAGAAACGGCAGTGGCTGCCCGCGCTCGCCGACGGCAGCCGCCTCATGGCCTTCGGCATCACCGAACCCGACGCCGGCTCCAACAGCCACCGCATCACCACCACCGCCCGCCGCGACCCCGGCACCGGGGACTGGCTCCTCACCGGCCGCAAGGTGTTCGTCTCCGGCGTGGACATCGCCGACGCCACCCTCGTCGTCGGCCGCACCGAGGACTCCCGCACCGGCCGCCTCAAGCCCTGCCTGTTCATCGTCCCGCGCGACACCCCCGGCTTCTCCCGCCGCAAGATCGACATGGAACTCGACAGCGTGGAGAAGCAGTTCGAACTCGTCCTGGACGACGTCCGGCTCCCCGCCGACGCACTCGTCGGCGACGAGGACGCCGGGCTGCTCCAGCTCTTCGCCGGCCTCAACCCCGAGCGCATCATGACGGCCGCCTTCGCGATCGGCATGGGCCGCCACGCCCTGTCACGCGCCCTCGACTACGCCCGCGAGCGCACCGTCTGGAACACCCCCATCGGCGCCCACCAGGCCATCGCCCACCCCCTCGCCCAGGCGCACATCGAACTCGAACTGGCCCGCCTGATGATGCAGAAGGCCGCCGGGCTGTACGACGCGGGCGACGACGCCGGTGCCGGCGAGGCCGCCAACATGGCCAAGTACGCGGCCGGGGAGGCCTGTGTGCGAGCGGTCGACCAGGCCGTGCACACCCTCGGCGGCAACGGCCTCACCCGCGAGTTCGGCCTGGCCCGGCTGATCACGGCCGCGCGGGTGGCCCGTATCGCCCCGGTGAGCCGCGAGATGATCCTGAACTACGTCTCCCACCAGACCCTGGGCCTGCCCAAGTCGTACTGACGGCTCGTAGCGACCGCTCGTAGCGACCGCTCGTTCCGACCGCACCGACCACCACCGTCCGGCACCGCGCTGTGCGAGGAGGAAGCGTGTTCCGCAGCGAGTACGCAGACGTCCCGGCCGTAGAACTCCCCATCCACGAGGCGGTCCTCGGCCGGGCCGCCGAGTTCGGCGACCTGCCCGCCCTGATCGACGGCACCGACGGCACCACGCTCACCTACGAGCAGGTGGACCGCTTCCACCGGCGCGTCGCCGCCGCCCTCGCCGAGGCCGGCGTCCGCAAGGGCGACGTCCTCGCCCTGCACAGCCCCAACACGGTCGCCTTCCCGCTGGCGTTCCACGCGGCCACCCGCGCCGGCGCCACCGTCACCACCGTGCACCCGCTCGCCACGGCCGAGGAGTTCGCCACACAGCTCCGCGACTGCGCCGCCCGCTGGATCGTGACCGTCTCCCCGTTCCTGGAGACCGCCCGCCGCGCCGCCGAACTCTCCGGCGGCATCGAGGAGATCCTCGTCTGCGACAGCGCCCCCGGACACCGCTCCCTGATCGACATGCTCGCCTCCCGCGCCCCCGAGCCGCACCCCGCCATCGATCCGGTCGAGGACGTCGCGGCCCTGCCGTACTCCTCCGGCACCACCGGCGTCCCCAAGGGCGTGATGCTCACCCACCGGCAGCTCGCCACCAACCTCGCCCAGCTCGAACCGGCGATCCCCGCCGGCCCCGGCGAACGCGTCCTCGCCGTCCTGCCCCTCTTCCACATCTACGGGCTCACCGCCCTGATGAACGCGCCGCTGCGCAGCGGCGCCACCGTCGTCGTCCTGCCCCGCTTCGAACTGGAGACGTTCCTGGCGGCCATCCAGAACCACCGCATCACGGCCCTCTACGTGGCCCCGCCGATCGTCCTGGCCCTCGCCAAACACCCGGCGGTCGCCCGGTACGACCTGTCGTCCCTGAAGTACGTCATCAGCGCCGCGGCCCCGCTCGACGCCGACCTCGCCGCCGCCTGCTCCCGCCGCCTGAACCTGCCCCCCGTCGGCCAGGCCTACGGCATGACCGAACTCTCCCCGGGCACCCACGTCGTCCCCCTGGACGCCATGCGCGACGCCCCCGCCGGCACCGTCGGCAGGCTCATCGCCGGCACCGAGATGCGCATCGTCTCCCTCGACGACCCCGGCAAGGACCTCGGCACCGGCGAGCGGGGCGAGATCCTCATCCGCGGCCCCCAGGTCATGAAGGGCTACCTCGGCAACCCCACCGCCACCGCCGCCATGATCGACCCCGACGGCTGGCTGCACACCGGGGACGTCGGCCGGGTCGATGCCGCCGGCTGGCTCTTCGTCGTCGACCGCGTCAAGGAACTCATCAAGTACAAGGGCTTCCAGGTCGCCCCGGCCGAGCTGGAGGCCCTGCTGCTCACCCACCCCGGCATCGCCGACGCCGCCGTCACCGGCACCCCCACCGACGAGGGCACCGAGGTGCCGCACGCCTACGTCGTCCGCGGTCCCACCGCCGCCGGCCTCACCGCCGGCGAGGTCATGATGTACGTCGCCGAACGCGTCGCCCCCTACAAACGCGTCCGCCGGGTCACCTTCGTCGACGCCGTCCCACGCGCCGCCTCCGGCAAGATCCTCCGCAGACGGCTCAAGGAGCGCCCGTGACCCTCGTCGCCCGCACCCGCGTCCGGGGCATCGAGACCCTCACCCTCGACTCGCCCGGAACCCGCAACGCCCTCTCGGCGGCCCTGGTCGCCGACCTCGCCCAGGCACTCACCGAGTGCGCCGCGGACCCCGGCACCCGCGCCGTCGTCCTCACCCACACCGGCACCACCTTCTGCGCCGGGGCCGACCTGCGCGACCCGCCCGCCCCCGACGCGCTCGTGGCGCTGCTCCGGCAGATCGTCGAGCTGCCCCGACCGGTCGTCGCCCGCGTCACCGGACACGTCCGCGCGGGCGGCCTCGGCCTCCTCGCCGCCTGCGACATCGCCGCCGCCTCCCTCGACGCCACGTTCGCCTTCACCGAGGTCCGCATCGGCGTCGCCCCCGCCGTGATCTCCCTGCCGGTCCTGCCCCGCGCCGACCCCCGCGCCGTCGCCCGCCACTACCTCACCGGCGAGCGCTTCGATCCGGCCGAGGCGGTCCGCGTCGGCCTGCTCACGGCTGCCGGCGACGACGTGGACGCCGTACTGCGTCCCGTCCTCGACGGACTGCGCCGGTCCGCACCCGACGCCCTGGCCGAGACGAAGCGGCTGCTCACGACTAGGGTGCTGGAGGCATTCGACCGGGACGCGGACCACCTCACCGCGCTCTCGGCACGGCTGTTCGCCTCCCCGCAGGCCCGCGAGGGGATGACGGCCTTCCTTGAAAGACGGGATCCCCCATGGGTGCTGTGACCACAGTCGACCGCGTCCCCAAGCAGGACCGCAGCCGCGCCACCCGGCAGCGGCTGCTGGAGGCCGCCGTGGCCTGCCTCGCCGAACACGGCTGGGCCGGTTCCACGGTGACCGTCGTCGCCGAACGCGCCGGTGTCTCACGGGGCGCCGCCCAACACCACTTCCGTACCCGCGAGGACCTCTTCACGGCGGCCGTGGAGTACGTCGCCGAGGAGCGCTCCACGGCCCTGCGCGCCCTGTTCCCCGAGGGCGCGGCGGGCGACCGGCGGGCCGTGGTCGCCGCCCTCGTCGACCTCTACACCGGCCCCCTGTTCCGCTCCGCCCTGCACCTCTGGGTCGCCGCCTCCAACGAGGACCAGCTGCGCTCGCGCGTCACCGAGCTGGAGGCCCGCGTCGGCCGCGAGACCCATCGCATCGCGGTGGAACTCCTCGCCGCCGACGAGACCCGCCCCGGCGTCCGCGAGACCGTCCAGGGCCTGCTGGACATGGCCCGCGGGCTCGGGCTGGCCAACCTCCTCACCGACGACCAGCAGCGACGCGAGCGCGTGGTCGAGCAGTGGGCGGCCCTGCTGGACCAGGCACTGGGCTGAGCCGCCCCGACCGCCTACGGGCTGAGCCGCTCCACCCGCCAGCTCCCGTCCGGCTCCGCCACATAGCGCAGCCGGTCGTGCAGCCGGTTCAGCCGGCCCTGCCAGAACTCCACGCTCTGCGGCGCCACCCGGTAGCCGCCCCAGTGCGGCGGGACCGGCACCTGCTCGCCCTCCGGGTAGCGGGCGGCCAGCTCCGCGTACGAGGCGTCCAGCTCCGCGCGCGACGCGACCACGGCGGACTGGGCGCTCGCCCACGCCCCCAGCTGCGAGCCGTGCGGCCGGGTCCGGAAGTAGGCGGCCGTCTCGTCCCGGCCGGTACGCCGCGCCACCCCCTGGACGATGACCTGCCGGGCCATCGGGTGCCACGGGAAGAGCAGCGAGACGTACGGGTTCTCGGCGAGGTCCCGGCCCTTGCGGGACTCGTAGTTCGTGTAGAAGACGAAACCGTGCTCGTCGAACTGCTTCAGCAGCACCGTGCGCGACGACGGCCGCCCCTCGGCGTCGGCCGTGCACACGACCATCGCGTTCGGCTCGAACAGATGCGCCTGGGTGGCGGCCTCCCGGAACCAGCGCGCGAACTGCTCCACGGGCGTGTCGGCCAGATCGGACTCGGCGAAACCCTCCACCCGGTACTGCTTGCGCATCGACGCGGGGTCGGGCACGGGATCACGGACGGGATCGAAAGGGACGGCGTCTCGGTCGCTCACTGTGTCATCTTCCCGCATCCCCGGCCCCGGCAGACCGGCCCTGCCCCGACACTTACGTGGCACTCAGTGCCGCGAGGACTCCCCAAAGGTGGCACTCGGGGATATCGTGCTGGTACCCCTCCGGCCGGGTGACCGTCGGCCGAACGGGGCATCACCACCGCACGGGGCCCCGCCCGGGCACGCGCGGGGCAACCCTCCGGGACGGCCGCCCGGACCGCGAGCCGCCCCACCACACCCCGGCACACCCACAGCCCGGACGCCCCACCCGTCACACATCACGAGGAGCCGCCTGATGTCCGACTTCGTACCCGGACTCGAAGGGATCATCGCCTTCGAGACGGAGATCGCGGAACCCGACAAGGAAGGCGGCGCGCTCCGCTACCGAGGCGTGGACATCGAGGACCTCGTGGGTCACGTCTCCTTCGGCAACGTCTGGGGCCTCCTCGTCGACGGCGCCTTCAACCCCGGCCTGCCGCCCGCCGAGCCGTTCCCCATCCCCGTGCACTCCGGCGACATCCGCGTCGACGTGCAGTCCGCGCTCGCCATGCTCGCCCCCGTCTGGGGCCTGAAACCCCTCCTCGACATCAGTGCCGAGCAGGCCCGCGAGGACCTCGCCCGCGCCGCCGTCATGGCCCTGTCGTACGTCGCCCAGTCCGCGCGCGGCCAGGGCCGGCCCATGGTGCCGCAGCGCGAGATCGACAAGGCCGAGTCCGTCGTCGAACGCTTCATGATCCGCTGGCGCGGCGAGCCCGACCCCAAGCACGTCGCCGCCGTCGACGCCTACTGGACGTCCGCCGCCGAGCACGGCATGAACGCCTCCACCTTCACCGCCCGCGTCATCGCCTCCACCGGCGCCGACGTGGCCGCCGCGCTCTCCGGAGCCGTCGGAGCCATGTCCGGGCCGCTGCACGGCGGCGCCCCCTCCCGCGTGCTGCACATGATCGAGGAGATCGAACGCACCGGGGACGCCGAGGCGTACGTCAAGCAGTCCCTCGACCGCGGCGAGCGCCTCATGGGCTTCGGCCACCGCGTCTACCGCGCGGAGGACCCCCGCGCACGCGTGCTGCGCCGCACCGCCCGCGAACTCGGCGCCCCACGCTTCGAGGTCGCCGAGGCGCTGGAGAAGGCCGCCCTGGAGGAACTGCACAACCGGCGCCCGGACCGCGTCCTGGCCACCAACGTCGAGTTCTGGGCGGCCATCGTCCTGGACTTCGCGGAGGTGCCGGCGCACATGTTCACGTCCATGTTCACCTGCGCCCGTACGGCGGGCTGGTCGGCGCACATCCTGGAGCAGAAGCGGACCGGACGCCTCGTACGGCCCTCCGCGCGGTACGTCGGACCGGGCCCGCGCGACCCGCGCGAGATCCAGGGGCACGGCGACATCGCCCACTGAGCGGGAACCCCCGGGGCGCGGCCCACGCGCCCCGGGGCGACAGCGCTCACGCCGGTGTCAGCAGACCCGGGTGATGCCGTTCCGCCACCAGCGGGTGGGCCCGCAGCTTGCCCTTCAGTTCGTTGTAGCCGTACTCGGCGAACAGCGGGTTGGCCGGGTCTGCGGTGACGCCCGGCGCCGCCGACGCGTGCGGGAAGGGCAGCGGCTCCACGCGCGCGTCGAGGCGCGGGTTGTAGAAGAACGGCACGGAGAACCGCTCCACGGCCGACGGCGGTGACACCACCCGGTGGTTGGTGGCGACGAGGTACCCGTCGGTCGCGACCTCCAGCAGCTCGCCCAGGTTCACCACGAACGCGCCCGGCAGCGCCGGCACGTCATGGAACAGCCCGTCCTCGCGCTGCACCTGCAACCCGCCCACCGCGTCCTGCAGCAGCAGCGTCAGGAAGCCGTAGTCCTTGTGCGCGCCCACGCCCTGCTCGGCGCCGTCGCGCGCCCGCCCGGGGTAGCGCACCAGCTTCAGGTGCGGATGCGCCCGCTCCCCGAAGACCGGGTCGTAGAAGTCCGGCGGGGCACCGATCGCGGCGAGCAGTTCGCGCAGCAGCCGCTCGGCGACCCCGCTGAGCCGGTCGATCCAGTCCAGGGCGGCGGTGCGCAGCTCGGGCAGGGACTCGGGCCACTGGTTCGGGCCCTGCAGCCACCAGTAGGCGGGCTCGTCCGGGCCCGGTGCGCGGGCCGGCCGCTCGGCGCCGATGTCGAGCTGGTCCCGCCAGTCCCGGCGGCCGCCGGTGCGCTCGTCGCCGGTGCGGGTGTAGCCGCGGAAGTGCGGCGAGTTGACGTTGTCGAGGGCGAGCCGCTCGGCTTCGGGCAGTGCGAAGAAGCGCCGCATCGCCGAGTCGAGCCGCGCGGTCTGTGCCGCGCCGACCCCGTGGCCCACCAGCTGGAAGAAGCCGACGTCGTGCGCGGCGGCGTGCAGCCGCGCGTGCAGCACGGCCCGCGCCTCGGGGCCGCCGTCGGCGAGCGACAGGTCGATGATCGGGAGTTGCCGGTACGACGGAGTGGACCGGTGCGACGGGTCGGACGGGTACGTCGGGTTGGACGGGTACGTCAGGGTGTGCGACATGGGTGTGTCCACGTGGAGGTGAGGCGGCGGTGACCGCGGAAGGAAAAGGGGGCCGGACTGCTCAGAAGGAGCGTCGACAGCCCGTGCTCGTGACGCGGACGTAGTCCACGTGGCGGCGTCGAACGAGCGAAAGCATGCCCTCAGGGTACTGCGCGCCGGAGAATCCCCGTATGACGCGCCTCACGGCCGCAAGTCCTCCGGGAAACGCAGACGGCCCGTGGGCTTGGTCCTCTCAAGGAGGAGCCGGCCGGACGTACCGGCAGCCCACGGGCCGGGTGACTGCGTTGGATTGGCCGGCTGCGTGCGTCGCGCGCACGCCGGTCCGGCGCCGAACCGAGTACGACGGCGGGCCGTTAGCCCGCAGTCACCTCGCGCGTCCGGGATTCACTCATGTACCGGATCACCTCCTTTCAGCGATGGCACCCACCCTAAGAACCGGTCGGGCAGTCATCAACAGCTTTTTCGAGAAGCGCGGCCGCGGATCGCGGTCCCAGGCGTCGCGCCGGCCTTCCGGCGACCGTTCCCGGCGTGATCGCGCCGCCGGGGCGGACGGGGCCCGGTGCGGCGCGGGCGGTGGTGCCGGGCGATCACAACGATTCCTTCGCGATATTGCGGGAACCCCGTGTGGGCTGCGTCACGTTCCAGTTGAATGAAGGCCAACAACGGTCCGACGAGGGGCTGACGAGAGGCCGACGAGGGTCGGCCAGGGCCAAGCCTGCAGGGGGTCCACAGGTGAGTGCTTCCCGGCGTAGCGGGACCACGGACGAGCTGGGGCCGGACGAGCCCGAGCCGCCCGAGCGGGGCGGCGCCGCGAGTGCCGAGCACATCGGCGGTTCCGATCTGCTCGCGGCGCTGCTCGACGGCATGGACGCGGCGCTGTGCGCCTTCGACGCCGACGGCGTCGTCACCCACTGGAACCGCGAGGCCGAGCGGATCCTCGGCTGGAGCGCCGCCGAGGCGGTCGGCCGGCAGGGGTTCGCCGGATGGGCGGTGCGCGCGGCGGACGCCGAGGAGATCGAGCGGCGGCTGATGGCGGCGATGCACGCGCCGGGGCGCCAGGTGCACGAGTTCGCGCTGGTGACCAAGGACGGCGGCCGGGTCCTGGTGCGCACGCAGTCCGCCGCCGTACGCGGCCCGGACGGCGAACCCGCCGGCGTGTACTGCGCCTTCAGCGAGGTGCACGCGCAGATCGACCTGGAACGGTCGATCGCGCTGAGCGAGGCGCTGTTGGAGGACGCCTCCTGGGGTGTGGTCCTCGTCGACGCCGACCTGCGCCCCGCCGTCGTCAACGCGCACGCGGCCCGCGCGCTCGGCTCGGGCCGCACCGCCGTCCTCGGGCGCCCGCTCGGCGACCTGCTCACGCACGGTGTGGAGGAGGTGGAGAACGCGCTCACCCACGTGCTGGCCGAGGGCGCGCCGCCCGCGCTCACCGAGATGTGGGTGGGGGTGCGCACCCCCGACGGCGAGCAGCGGCGCTGCTGGCGCAGCGGCTTCCTGCGGCTGGCCTCGCCGCTCGCCGAGGAGCCCGTGCCGCTGGGCGTCGGCTGGCTGTTCCAGGACGTCACCGAGACCAAGCAGGGCGAGCAGGAGGCGTCAGTGCTGCGCTTCCGCACCAACCAGATGCACCGGGCCGCCCGCGCGGCGGCCGAGTGCGAGGACCCGGCGGAGGCGGTCACCGTCCATCTGGACTTCGCGCTGGCCGGTTTCGCCGACCACGCCCTGATCGACCGGGTGGCGGGCGGCACGACGTCCGGCGACGGCGGGACGACGCCGCTGCGGCTGGTGCGCATCGCCGAGACCCCGTCCGGCGGGCCGGGCCCCGCCGCGCTCACCGGCCGGGCCGGTCTGCCCGTGCGGTACGCCGAGGGGCACCCCGCGCTGCAGTGCGTGGCCCGCGCCGGTTCCGTGCGGGCGGGCAGCGGCGCGGTCCCGCAGGAGCGGTCCGCCGAGTGGGCGCGGGGCCGCCAGTGGCCGCAGGACACGGTCCACGCGCTGTGTGCGGCGCTGCGCAGCAGGGGCCGCACCCTCGGCGTCGTCACCTTCCTCCGGGGACGCGGCCGTACCGCCTTCGAGCGCTCGGACACGACCTACGCGGAGGACGTGGCCCTGCGCATCGCCGCCGCGCTCGACCTCGCGGACACGGCCCGGACGGCCGGACCGGAGGAACCCCGGGGGCGCGAGGGCTCCGAGGGGGCCGAGAAGGCCGCGGGATCATGGGGACCTGAGGGACCTGAGGGACCTGAGGGACCTGAGGGGCCTGAGGGACATGGGGGACCTGAGGGACCTGGGGGACCCTGGGCGCAGGGCGAGCGGTAGGCGCGTCAGTGGCGGTAGAAGATCCGGTCCCGGTACTCCTCCATCACGCGGCCGTTCCACTCGTGGCCCCCGTCGACGTTCCCGGAGCGCAGCAGCGGGGGTTCGACGCCGCGGTCGGCGAGGGCACCGGCGGCGGTGGCCATCACGGCCTGGAGGAGGGCCGTGGTGACGACCGTGGAGGCGGGCGCGAAGGGCGCGGGGACGGCGTCGTGGGTCAGCTCGGCGTCACCGACGGCGATCTTCGAGTCGAGGACGATGTCGCAGTGGTCCTTCAGGAAGCTCCCCGAGGCGTGCCGCGACTTGGTCTCGCTCGCGTACGCCACCGAGGTCACGCCGATGACCTTGACGCCGAGGGCGCGGGCGTTGAGCGCCATCTCGACCGGCAGGGCGTTGCGGCCGGAGAGGGAGACGATCACCAGGGCGTCGCCGGCCCGCACGGGTGAGGTGTCGAGGACGGCGCTCGCGAGGCCGTCGACGCGCTCCAGGGCGGAGCCGAGGGTGGCGGGGGTGACGTCGACCCCGACCACGCCGGGGACGGCGAGCAGGTTCATCAGCGCGAGGCCGCCCGCGCGGTACACGAGGTCCTGTGCGGCGAGGGAGGAGTGGCCGGCGCCGAAGGCGAAGAGGCGGCCGCCGGCGGCGACGGTGTCGGCGAGCAGGGTGCCGGCGGCCCGGATCCCGTCGGCCTCCTCGTCGCGGACCCGCCGCAGCAGTCCGATCGCCGCGTCGAGGAACTGGCCGCCGAGCGTACGGTCACTCATCCGAGGGGCCCCTTTGCCGTGTCCGGTGTCCGTGTCGCGGATCACGGTGCGGTCTGGACCAGTGCGGTGTCAATACGGCGTGGGGGCGGTCGGGAACCGGGCGGTTCCTTCCGTGCGGCACGGTTGTCGGCGGCATCCGGCAGAATTGGGCACAGGGCCAGCGCACGCGTTCGCCGGAGAGCCGTCGAGCCTCCGGGAGATCTCATCGAGGGGCACGTATGTCCGGACTGATCGACACGACGGAGATGTATCTCCGCACCATCCTCGAACTCGAGGAGGAGGGTGTCGTCCCCATGCGCGCCCGTATCGCCGAGCGCCTCGACCAGAGCGGTCCGACGGTTAGCCAGACGGTGGCCCGTATGGAGCGGGACGGACTGGTGTCGGTCGCCAGCGACCGTCATCTGGAGCTGACGGACGAGGGCCGTCGCCTGGCCACCCGGGTGATGCGCAAGCACCGCCTCGCCGAGTGTCTTCTGGTCGATGTGATCGGCCTGGAGTGGGAGCAGGTGCATGCGGAGGCCTGCCGCTGGGAGCACGTGATGAGCGAGGCCGTCGAGCGGCGCGTGCTGGAACTGCTGCGCCACCCCACCGAGTCCCCGTACGGCAACCCGATCCCCGGCCTGGAGGAGCTCGGCGAGAAGGACGGCGCGGATCCGTTCCTGGACGAGGGCATGGTCTCGCTGGCCGACCTCGCCCCGGGCGACGAGGCCAAGACCGTCGTCGTGCGCCGGATCGGCGAGCCGATCCAGACCGACGCGCAGCTGATGTACACGCTGCGCCGCGCGGGGGTGCAGCCCGGTTCGGTGGTGAGCGTGACGGAGTCGGCGGGCGGGGTGCTGGTCGGCAGCGGTGGTGAGGCCGCCGAACTGGCGGCGGACGTCGCCTCGCACGTCTTCGTCGCCAAGCGCTGACCTGCGCCCCGGGCGCGGACGGCGGGCCGCCGGGAAAGCGGCGGCCGGAAACCGCAGCGCCGTGTCGCGTCTCGTGCCAGTCTGTCGCTGAGGCACAGCCGAGGCATATGACCTAGGGGGCGGGAAGATGTGCCGCAGACGAGCGGAGGGCCCCGGCGCCCAGTGGCGCCGGGGCCTGTCCTCCCCTGTGCTGACCCGGAGCCCCGAGCTCTCAGGGTCATTCCCGTCGGACCGGTTTCCCCGAGCGGTCCGCCTCCCGCAGAAGATCTCCCCTCGACAACGGCGATCATTCCTTGAGTGTCGTCACTCGTACGAGGGGTGTTGGCCGGGAAGAGAGCGAGTCTCGAATGCGAGTTCGATAATCTGCGCGTGACGTGAGAGCGGCAACGGCAACAGCACCAGTACGCGTGAGAGTGGGCAGCGGCCGAGCGAAGCCAGGGGGTGCCGGACCAGTGGCGCGACGCAGCGACGTGACCGGGGCGGGAGGCGTACGCCTGGCCGCGTGGGAGTTCGGCGACCCGCCCGAGCCGGTGCCCGACCGTCCGATGCCCGTCCCGTTCCCGCCCGGCCGGCCGGCCGGAGCACCGGACGGCCACGGGCAGCGCGCCCCCGGCGTGCTGTTACTGCACGGCCTGATGGGCCGCGCCTCGCACTGGGCGGCCACCGCCCGCTGGATCGCCGAGCGCCACCGCGCCGTCGCCCTCGACCAGCGGGGCCACGGCCACAGCGAGAAGCCCCCGCGGGCCGCCTTCACGCGCGAGGCCTACGTCGAGGACGCCGAGGCGGCGCTCGAACAGCTCGGCCTCGCCCCGGCCGTCCTCGTCGGCCACGCCATGGGCGCCCTGACCGCCTGGCAACTCGCCGCGAAACGCCCCGACCTGGTGTGCGGCCTGGTCATCTGCGACATGCGGGCCTCCGCCCTCGGCGCGGCCTCGCAGCGCGAGTGGACCGACTGGTTCAGGTCCTGGCCCGTACCGTTCGCCACCCTCACCGACGTCCGCAGGTGGTTCGGTGCGGACGACCCCCGGGTCGAGCGGCCCGACCCCGCCCGCGGCGCGTACTTCGCGGAGATCATGCGGGAGTGCGCCGACGGCTGGCGGCCGGTGTTCGACCCCGAGCAGATGCTGCGCTCGCGCGAGACCTGGGTCTACGACGCGCACTGGGAGGAACTGGCGCAGGTGCGCTGCCCGACCCTGGTCCTGCGCGGACCGGACGGGGAGCTGGGGCGGGCGGAGGCGCAGGAGATGGTGCGGGTCCTGCCCCGGGGGGAGTACGCGGAGGTCGCCGACGGGGGACACCTCGTCCACTACGACCGGCCGGCGGCCTGGCGGGACGCGGTGGAGCCGTTCCTGGAGAAGGTGCTCAAGACCTGACCTGCCCCGCGCCCCGCGAAGGGCCGCCCGGGCCGGACCGGCTCCCTCCACCCGTTGTCGACCTGCGATCACCCGTTGCCGACCGGCTGCTGCGGTCACCCGTTGCCGGCCGGTTCCCCCTCCGCCCGATGCCGACCGCCGTTCACCCCTTGCTGACCGCCGTGAGGATCTCCGGCAGCCGGGCCGCCGTCCTCGGTGCCGCCAGCCGCAGCCCCAGCCAGGTCAGCAACGCCCCGTACCCGGCGCCGCACGGCAGCAGCAGCCAACTCCACGCGTTGCCGACCCCGGTGACGTTCCACCAGATGGACACCGCGATGACGGGCGAGCACAGCAGGGCCGCCGCGACCATGCCGCCCACGATGCCCGCCCAGGCGAGCCCCACCTGACCGGGAGCCACGTTCTTGTGGCCCTCCTGGGGGATGGAGTAGGGGAAGCGGGCCGACGTCCAGGCGCCGGTGGCCAGCAGGGCGCCGAGCAGCGCGAAGGAGAGCCCCAGCACCTCGGGCAGCCGGGCCCAGTCGCCGAGGAGCCCGGTCGTCACCACGGTCACCAGCGTCACGTACGGCAGGGTGATCACCAGCAGTGCCAGCGCCCGTCCGCGCAGCTCGACGTACGCGTCCCGCGGGGAGGAGATGGTCATGGCGACCGTCCAGAAGGCGGAGGTGTCCTGGCCGAACTGGTTGTACATCTGGATGCCGAGCATCCCGGCGGCGAAGCAGGCGAAGTAGACCGAGCCGGTGCCCTGCACCGCGTTGAACAGCGGCACGATCAGACCGATGGCCAGCGCGGTCACCCAGGCCGCCTTGGTCTTCGGGTCGCGCCACACGTACCGCAGGCCGCGCTCCATGACGGCCCCCGTCCGCCCCGTGGGCAGCAGCCGGGCGAGACCACCGGAGCGCCGCCGGCCCGCGCCCGGCTCGGCGGCCGGCAGCGTGGACCCGTCGGGCGCGGTCATCAGCCGGTCAAGGCTCGCCGCCCACGCACCCACCAGACCCGCCAGCGCCCCGGCGCACAGCAGGAGCTGCAGCACCGCCGCACCGTACGAGCCGTCGCTCGCCGAGTCGGCCGCGCCGACGGCCGCCGCGGGCGGCACCCAGCGCAGCACGTCCGCGACCGGGTCGAGCTGCCCCAGCCCCGACGTGCCGAGCCGCTGCACACCGAAGTTGACGACCTGCGCGCCGACCGCGACGACCAGTCCGCTGAGCACCGCGAGGTCCCGGCCCCGGCGGCTGGTCAGCAGCCGCATGTTCGCGGCGGCCACGGCCCGCGCGAGGGCCACGCACACCAGCAGCCCGAGCACGACGCCGACGGCCCCGACGGCGTACGCGAACGCCCCGTGCGCCACGGACACCACCGAGCCCGCCAGCAGCAGGACGGTGAACAGCGGGCCGATGCCCACCAGGGAGGCGGCGAGCAGCGCGCGCACCAGAGGGCGGGGCCGCAGCGGCAGCATCACCAGCCGCGTCGGGTCCAGGGTCTCGTCCCCGGCCGGGAAGAACAGCGGCATCACCGCCCACCCCAGCCCCAGCACCGCCACCAGCGGCAGCACCAGGGACGCGGCGTGCTCGTGACCGCGCAGCGCGATCAGCCCGATCAGCTGCAGCGCGGCGAACGCCACGACGAGCACGGCGGAGGCGACGTATACGGCCCGCCGCCCGCCGGACTGCCTCAGCCCGTTGCGCAGCAGCGACAGCTTCAGCCGGACGACGGTCGCGGTCAGCGGGCTCATCGGGTGCCGCCGCCCAGCCAGTCCAGATCCGACCCGGCGTCCCGCCCCGGCGCGCCGACGAGTTCCAGGAACGCCCGTTGCAGCGAGGGCGCGTCGCCCCGGACCTCCGCGAGGGGGCCCTGGGCCCGGATCCGCCCGGCGGCCAGCACCGCCACCCAGTCGCACAGCGACTCCACGAGCTCCATGACGTGGGAGGAGAAGACCACGGTCGCGCCGGAGGCGGTGTAGCGCTCCAGGACGCCCCGGATGGTCTGCGCGGACACCGGATCGACCCCCTCGAACGGCTCGTCCAGGAAAAGCACTTCGGGGTTGTGCAGCAGCGCCGCCGCCAGCCCGATCTTCTTGCGCATGCCGGTCGAGTAGTCCACGACCAGTTTGTGCCGGGCGCCGGCGAGGTCGAGCACGTCCAGCAGCCGGTCGGCCCGCCGGTCCGTCTCCGCCCCCGGCAGACCGCGCAACCGCCCGGTGTAGCCGAGCAGTTCCCGCCCCGACAGCCGTTCGAACAGCCGCAGGCCCTCGGGCAGCACCCCGATCCGCGCCTTCACGACCACCGGGTCCCGCCACACGTCGTGTCCGACGACCTCCACGCTCCCGGCGTCGGGCCGCAGCAGCCCGGTGACCATCGACAGGGTGGTGGTCTTCCCGGCACCGTTCGGTCCGACGAGCCCGATGAAGCGGCCGGCCGGCAGATCGATGTCGATCCCCCCGACCGCGACCTGCTCCCCGAACCGCTTCCAGAGTCCCCGCACCCGAACAGCCGCTGACGTCATGCGTCAAACCCTACGGCGGAGTCAACGGCCGGGCAGAGGCGCGCAACAGCGCGGGCGAGCCCGCCGGACCGGCACCCGCGGCCCTACCGGTCCCGCCCGCACGCGTACGCGAGCGGTGAGATCAGCTCCTCGGCGTCCGGCAGCCACCGGTTGGCCGGCGTCGGCCGGCAGGCCCACTGCACGGCGCCCCGGGACCCGAACCGGGTCGGCGGGGCGGCGACGTACGCGCCCTCGCCGAGCGCCGTCAGATCGAGGGAGGACAACGACCAGCCCAGCTTGCGCACCAGATCGGCGATCTTCACGGCGGCCCCCGGCAGCACGAAGAAGTGCATCCGCCGGTCCGGCGACAACGTCACCGGACCCAGCGTCAGTTCCATCCGCTCCATGCGCGCCAGCGCCAGGAACCCGGCCGTCTCCGGGACGGAGATCGCGTCGAAGGTGCGCCCGGTCGGCAGCAGGATCGACGCGGTCGGCTGCTTCTGCCACATCCGGCGCGCCACGGTCGCGCTGCCGGTGGCCTGGGTCGCCCAGTCGGGCCGGGCGGGATGCGCCCCCGGCGCAGGGCACCCGGCGTCTTCGCAGGAGCAGCGTTGCGCCCCGTCCACGGCTTCCAGCCAGGTGCCGGGAAAGACGTCCCAGTGTCGCTCCTCGGCGTAACGGACGGCGGTCTCCAGCAGCGATTGTCCGCGCTGCTTCGGGATCTGAGCGGCTTCGGTGCCCGCGATGGTGTCTTCCACGATGAACACAACTCTGGCGGTCACCAGGGGTTACGCCCGCGCGCGTGCGCGGGGGAGGTGCATCGCTCCGGGCTCCGGGGCGCATGGGTGCACGGGCGGGGGCGCGTGGAACGAACGGGAGCGGGAGGGGGTAGTCAGGAAGGGGGTCGGCATCCGCCTTTACCCCGGCAATCCTCGCATGCCTCGCATTTTCGTCCTGTGTGCGGGGCATTGATCTTCACGGCCGGATCTTTTCGCTTCATCAGGCTCGCAGGGGGTTATGCCATGGCCGCAAGGCCGCTTGTGGCGCGGCAGCCGAACGAACGGTTGCAGGCGCTCATCCAGGAAGCCGGGTGCTCGAACGCCGGGCTCGCACGCCGGGTCAACATGTGTGGCGCCGAACACGGGCTCGACCTGCGCTACGACAAGACGTCCGTGGCCCGCTGGCTGCGCGGCCAGCAGCCGAGGGGCCGGGCACCGGCGATCATCGCCGAGGCACTGGGCCGCAAACTCGGCCGTACGGTCACCATCGACGAGATCGGCATGGCCAACGGCAAGAACCTCGCCTCCGGCGTCGGCCTGCAGTTCTCGCCGACGGTGCTGGGGGCCATCGAGCAGGTCTGCGAGCTGTGGCGCAGCGACGTGGGGCGGCGCGACTTCCTGTCCGGGTCGTCGGTGGCGGCCTCCGCGCTGGTCGAGCCGAGCCGGGACTGGCTGATCTCCGCCCCGGACGCGCAGGTCGCGCGCTCGGCGGGGCCCCGCGTCGGGCAGTCCGACGTGGCGGCCGTGACCGCCATGACGCGGGCGCTGGTCGACCTGGACCACCAGTACGGCAGCGGGCACGTCCGCCCGGTCGTCGTGCACTACCTCAACAGCGTCGTCTCGGGACTGCTGGCCGGCTCCTACCGGGAGGCGGTCGGCCGCGACCTGTTCGCCGCGGTCGCCCGACTCACCGAACTCGCCGGGTACATGGCCGTGGACACCGGCCAACCGGGCCTGGCCCAGCGGTACTACATCCAGGCGCTGCGGCTCGCCCAGGCGGCGGGGGACCGCGGCTACGGCGGCTACGTCCTCGCCGCGTCCATGAGCCACCTCGCCGCGCAGCTCGGGAACCCGCGGGAGATCGCGCAGTTGGCGCGCGCGGCGCAGGAGGGGGCGCGGGGGCGCGTGACCCCGCGTGCGGAGGCGATGTTCCACGCCGCGGAGGCGCGCGGGCACGCCCTGATGGGCGACGTGCGCGCCGCGCAGGCGGCGTCGGGGCGCGCGGTCTCGGCGCTGGAGGCGGCGGATCCGTCGTCCGGCGACGACCCGGCGTGGATCGCCCACTTCGACCAGGCCTATCTCGCCGACGAGTTGGCGCACTGCCACCGCGATCTCGGCCAGGCCGAGGCGGCGGCACGCTGCGCCGAGCAGTCTCTCGCCGGCCACCCGGAGAGCCGGGCCCGCCGGCGTGCCATCGGTTACGTCCTGCTCGCCACCGCCCAGGTCCAGCAGCGCGAGGTGGAGCAGGCCTGCCACACCGGCCTGCAGGCCGTGGAACTGCTGGAGACCCTGCGCTCCAACCGCGGCGCGGAGTATCTGGAGGACCTCCAGCAGCGGCTGGAACCCTTCCGGGAGGAGGCGGTGGTGAGGGAGTTCGGGGCGCGGCTCGACGTCCAGGTCGCGGCCTGAGCGCCGTCAGCGGGGTCACAGGGCGGCAGGTCGCCTTCTGAGCTGCGTGGCACGGACTTTGGGGGACCCGGTAGCGTGAGCCGACGATTCCGAAGGTCCCCCATCAGCAGGAGTCCCGGTGACGCAGAGTGGACAGGGCGAGGAGCCCTCGTCGCGACCCGCGCGCGAAGGCATCGTGCTGCCCTCCGACGGCGGCGAACCCCTGCTGCCGGGCTTGTCCGGCGGCCCCCAGGGCCCGCCCGGCCACGCCGACGGCTACGGCGGCGGTTACGGCCACGGCGGGTACGGCGCCCCGGCCGGTTACGGCGACCAGGCCGGTTACGGTCACCAAGCCGGGTACGGCGACGCCGGCGCCGACGGCGGCGGCCACCTGCCGGGGCAGCAGCCCGGCCCGCCCGACGCCTCGTACGGCGGCCCGCAGCCCGGCGCGGTACCCCAGCCGGGTGCCGACGGCGGCTGGGGCGGCGGCTGGGACGCCGGCGCGCAGCAGGGCGTGCCCCCGCAGCCCGGCCCCGGCGCGCAGCCCGGCGCCGCGCCGCACGCCGGTCCGGGAGCGCACCCCGGGTCCCCGCCGCAGCAGCTGTCCGCCCCCGGCGGCTGGCCGCTTCCCGCGGACCAGCAGCAGTGGGGCTCCGCCCCGCCGCAGCCGGGGCAGACGGGGGCGGACCCGTGGGGCGGCGGCGCACGGTCCGGCGGCCCCGGCCCGCTGCCGCCCGAGAACGCGCCGCAGCCGCCGTACGGCCAGGGCCGGACCGCGGGCGGGCCGCTGCCGCCCGCCGCGGACGAGGGCGCGACCCAGTACATACCCCCGGTGACCGGCGCGCCGGGCGGCCCCGGCACCGGTCCCGTGGACAACGCCACCCAGTACCTGCCGCCGGTCGCCGCGCGCGCCGACGAGGGCGCCACCCAGTACATACCCCCGGTCCCGTCCGGCGCGCTGCCGCACGAGAACCGGGCGGAGCCGACGCGCTACCCGGGAGCCCAGGCACCGGCCGCCCCCGGCGGCTCCGACGCCGACGCCACCCAGTACATACCGCCGGTGACCGGTGCTCCGGCAGGCCCGCAGGGCGGCTACGGCGGTCCGGGCGCGCCCGGCGGCGACGGACGGCAGCCCCCGGCGGAGTTCGACAACCTCTTCCGCGGGGGTCCCGCCGACGCCGAGGCGCCGGCCGCCTCCACCCAGCAGATGCCGCGCTTCACCGAGCCGCAGTCCGGCGGCCACGGCACCCCGGCCGGCTACGGCGGCCCGCCGCAGGGCGCCCCGGCCCCGCAGGGCTCCTTCATCCCGCCGTCCGCGCGCCGCGCCGTGCACGACGACGCCGACGACCACGGCGGCCGCCGCGGCGGCACCGGCTCCCGGCTGCCGCTGTTCGCGGCGATCGGCGTCGCCATCGCCGTGGTGGGCATCGGCGCCGGCGCCCTGCTGGGCGGCGGGGGCGGAGGCGACGACAAGGACGACGGCAAGACCGTCGCCGCGTCGGCGCCCGCCGGGACGCCGTCGCCGTCGGCGACCGTCGACGAGGCCGAGCAGCAGGCGATCGCCCTGGACAAGCTGCTCGCCGACAGCGGCACCAGCCGGGCCAGCGTGATCAAGGCCGTGTCGGACGTGAAGTCGTGCGGCAACCTCGCGCAGGCCGCCGCCGACCTGCGGGCCGCCGCCCGACAGCGCGCCGACCTGGTCACTCGCCTGGGGGCCCTGCCCGTGGACAAGCTGCCCCAGCACGAGGCGCTGACCACCGCCCTCACCAAGGCCTGGCAGGCGTCGGCGTCCGCCGACAACCACTACGCCGCCTGGGCCGACCAGGTCGCCGCCAAGAAGAAGGACCTGTGCAAGAAGGGCAAGGCGCGGGCGACGGGGGAGACCCAGGCCGGCAACCGGGCCAGCGGCACCGCCACCGCCCAGAAGGGCAAGGCGGCTCCGCTGTGGAACGCCATCGCCCAGCCGTACGGCCTGACCCAGCGCCAGCCCAGCCAGCTCTGAGCCGGCTGCCCGGCGCCGGACGGCCGCCGGGCTCCCCTGGGTTCCCCGAGGCCGCCGGTCAGAGGTCGGCGGCCTCCAGCGTCCGCGTCACGTCGACGAAGCCGTTCCTGGCCGCCACCAGCCGCCCGTCACGGACCACCTGCAACGTCACGTCGGCGTTGACCAGGCGCGGCAGGCCGACCGAGCCGAGCCGCTCGGCGAAGCCCCAGCGCAGCGTCGGCGTGAGGCCGCCCGTGGTGACCTTCAGCCCGTCGTTCAGGGCGCCCCGGACCGTGTCGGCGCTCACCTCGCCGCCGCCGAGCGACTCCACGACCTTCCGGAAGACGGTGTAGGCGAGGTAGGTCGTCTGCACGCCGGTGTCGTCCGGGTCGATCCGGTTGTCGGTGAACGCCTCCTCGTTGATGATCTTCTTCATCTCGTCCCAGCGCTTGTCGCTGGACACCGGGTACCAGCCGGTGACGTACGACCCCTCGTAGGGGCTGCTCGCCCCGCCGGTGGAGTTGATCAGCGTCTGGTCGACGCTGCCGAGGACGGTGCCGGTGCGGACGTCGGCGGCCTTGTCGCCGGTGCGCCGGAAGGAGTCCATGAAGGTGCTGGTGCGGTCCCCGAGCACGGGCACCACACAGCCCTCGCCGTCGTCGCCGCGCCCCGCCGCCCGCAGCGCCCGCTCGGCCTCGGTGGAGTACTCGGTGGCGTCCTCGGCGGCGCGCTGGTCCCGGGCGCCGTCGTGGCCGCGGGACTTCAGGCCGGAGTTCAGCATGCCGGGCAGGGAGTCGCCGGCGATGGTGTCCGGGCGGATCAGGGCGACCTCGCCGCAGGTGCGGGCGAGCTCCTGGCCGAGGCCCGCCAGCAGCGCGGGCTGGCCGCCGTTGACCGGGTAGGACAGCGGACTGGTGAACTCGGCGGTGGTCACGCCGTAGCCGCCGATGTACGGGATGCCGGCGCCCTCCAGATGCGGCAGGAAGGACGCGGAGTACTGGCTGTAGGAGCCGACGACCGCCACGGCGCCCTCCTTGACGGCACGCCGGGCGCAGTCCGCGGCGCCCACCGTGTCGTTGCGGTCGTTGCAGGCCAGCACCTTCAGTTCCCGCCCGTTCAGGCCGCCCTGGGCGTTGATCCAGCGGGCGTAGGCGAGGGCGAAGGCGGGCATGCCGGGCTTGTTGGTGGCCGTGGTGTCCTCCGGCGCCCACGTCATCACGGTGATCGGAGTGTCGCCGGAACCCCCCGTGGTGCCGGGGAGGACTCCGCAGCCGGCGACGAGCGACGCACCGGCGGCCAGGGCGCCCGCGTGCAGCGCGGTGGATCTGAGCCGCCGGGTGAAGCGGCGGTACGTGGGGAGAAGGGGGCTTCGTGTACATCGCCTGCCGGTCATGGACACGCACGATTCCGTCACACCACTAACCCGGGCGTGACCCGAGAGCAACGGAAGGTGACGTGACGGTGAATTGGGGGAGCCGGGGCGCTGCGCGCAGGTCGCGGCGAGGGCGGGACGCGGCCGGTGTGACACGGATCGTACGATCGATGACCGTGCAAGCTCAGGAGAACACTTCCCGTCGCGGCCGTCGCTCATCCACCATGGGCGGCATGCCACTCAACGACATGCCGTGGTGGCGCTGGCGCAGCAATGTGCGCTCCGCGCTGCACATGCTCTCCGACCCGGCGTTCCAGCGGGACGTATGGCTGGCCGGTGCCGACGGTTACGGCGACGTCACCGACGCCGTGTACCGCCTGGTCGAGGACACCTGGCTGGACAACTGGTCCGCCGAGAAGTACGTCGGCACGATCTTCCGCGACTCGCAGGAGGCCGCGCTGGTCGACACCGCCGTGCTGCGGGTGCTGCGGATCATGCACCAGGTCGGGCCGGACGCGCCGGTCGCGGCCTATCTGGAGCACCAGGGCTGGCCGGACGCGGTCCGGGCGGCGCGGGACGCCCACGTGCGGCTCGCGGCGAGCGACGGCGACGACCCGGACGCGCCGCCGCGCAGCCTGGAGGTCCTGCGGATCATGACCCGGGCCGCTTAGGACCCGGCGCCGGGCGGGTCCGCGTTCCGGGACGCCTGCCCGGAGCGGGGCGCGGTATGGGACCCTGTGCTGCATGAACGAGCAGCCCACCCGAGCCGCCGCGGCCCTCGCCGACCAGTACGTCCTCACGCTGTCCTGCCCCGACAAGCAGGGCATCGTGCACGCCGTGTCCAGCTATCTGTTCATGACCGGCTGCAACATCGAGGACAGCCAGCAGTTCGGCGACCACGACACGGGACTGTTCTTCATGCGGGTCCACTTCTCGGCGGAGGCGCCGGTGACGGTGGACAAGCTGCGGGCCAGCTTCGCGGCGATCGGCGACTCCTTCCAGATGGACTGGCAGATCAACCGGGCCGACGAGAAGATGCGCGTCGTGCTGATGGTGAGCAGGTTCGGGCACTGCCTGAACGACCTGCTCTTCCGGGCACGGATCGGGGCGCTGCCGGTGGAGATCGCGGCGGTGGTGTCCAACCACACGGACTTCGCCGAGCTGGTGGGCTCGTACAACATTCCGTTCCACCACATCCCGGTGACGAAGGAGACCAAGCCGGACGCGGAGGCGCGGCTGCTGGAGCTGGTGCGTGAGGAGCGGGTGGAACTCGTGGTGCTCGCCCGGTACATGCAGGTGCTCTCCGACGACCTGTGCAAGCAGCTGAGCGGGCGGATCATCAACATCCACCACTCCTTCCTGCCGAGCTTCAAGGGCGCCAAGCCGTACCACCAGGCGCACGCCCGGGGCGTCAAGCTCATCGGGGCCACGGCGCACTACGTCACCGCCGACCTCGACGAGGGGCCGATCATCGAGCAGGAGGTCGAGCGGGTGGGGCACGACGTCACCCCCGACCAGCTGGTGGCCGTCGGGCGCGACGTGGAGTGCCAGGCACTGGCCCGGGCCGTCAAGTGGCACGCCGAGCGGCGCATCCTGCTCAACGGCCGGCGGACGGTCGTCTTCGCCTAGCCGAGCCCGGCCGACTGCCGAGTCCGGCCCCCGGTGGAAAGGGTGCCCTCCGCCGTCGGCCACCGCCTACATCCGGCTCAGTGACGCCACCGAGAACAGCACGTCTCTGATCGCCCCGCGGTCGCCCACCTGGCCCGCCGCCGCCTCCTCCGGCGGAACGCGGCCTGCCGCGAGATGGCAGAACTCCACGCCGTCCAGGGCCACGTGGGCCACCTCGTGGTCGGCGGAACCGAGGGCGGCGGGGGAGTCGAGCGGGATGTGCCACTGGCCGCCGCCGTGGCCCTCGATCTCCAGACGGAGGCTGCGGCCGGGCCGGCCGGCGGTGACCAGGCCCTGGACCGGTTCGGCGAGACCGGCGCGGCGGCGGGCCGCGAGCGCGTCCGGGAGCAGCCCGGCGGCCCGTTCGATCAGCTGGTTGAGATGGCGGGGCGCGGGCGGCCCGTGGGGGTAGTTCACGGCGTCCGCGATGTCCTCCGCGTGCACCCAGCACTCGAACGCCCGGTCCAGCATCGCGTCCCGCAGCCGCAGTTCCACGCCCGCCCCGAACGCCACCCCGAGCTCCCCGGCACCGCCGTCGGCGCAGGACGCGGTCCGCACGATCGCGTGGGTCTGGTCCCGCCACGGGCCGCGCACCGACCGGGTGTGCGGGAAGCGCGCCTCCTTCCAGTACCTCTCCGTGCGGTCGGCCGGGGTCGCGACCGGGTCGTCCCCGCCGGTGTCGGCGGTGCCGGCGCCCTGGTGCAGCGGGTCCGCCAGGCCGAGCGCCACCGCGACCAGCCCGTCCACCGCCAGCAGGTGCGCGATCACCCCGGCGACCGTCGTACGGCGCCGCCGGGTCGCCTCGCCCTCGTACCACCGCAGCCGTACCGGCGCGTGCCACTCGGCGTCGCCGAAGTCCTGCAGCAGGGCGTCCAGGCGGGCCGTCTCCGCGTCGTAGGGCGCGACCCACTCGGGTACCGGGATGCGCGGCGGGCGCCGGTCCAGGCAGCCGTCCAGGACCCGGGTGCGCAGCCCCGGGTCGAGGTCGAGGCTCTCCGGGCGCTGCAACAGGCCGACCGCCTCGCGCAGTCGGCGCGCCTCGTCCGCGCAGGAGCCGCAGTCGCCGAGGTGCGCCTCGACGGCGGCGGCCTCCTCGGCCGAGCAGGCCGCCAGTGCCCAGGCACCGAGCAGCGCCTTGAGCACCGGGTGCTCCAGACGCGGCGGCGTCGCCGTGTCCCCCTCGTCATTCACGCCGTGCGTGTCCTCCCCCTCGGCACGGTCGGACGGCATCGTGGTGTGGGGCGCCGGAGGCGGCTGGTCAGGTCCGCGTCCGTCGCCTCGATGCCCGCCGTGGTCGGTGCGATCGGTGTGGTGGCCGGTGTGGTGCGTGTGGTCGTCGTCGTGCCTGTGGTCGGTGTGGTGGCCGCCGCGGCGGGCGGGGTGGTCGCCGCGCCCCTCGGTTCTTCCCTGGGACCCGCCGCGGCCGTCGTACGCCTCGTGCCGTCCCGCACCGGTCACGCCGCACCCCCGTACCCGGGCGGGGCGCCGGGGGCCGCGGAGTCGTGGGCGGTGGCCAGCAGCTGCAGGCCGAGGCGGAGGCGGCGACGCGCCTCGTCCTCGGTGATGGCGAGGTCGGCGGCCGCCTGGCGGTAGTCGCGGCGCTGGAAATAGGCCAGCTCCAGGGCGGCGCGCAGTGGGGCCGGCATCGACTGGACGATGTAGTCGGCGCGGGCCGCCACCGAGGCGTGCCGCACTCGGTGCTCCAGCTCCTCGGGGGTGCCGGGGCCGCCGAGGGCGAGGGCGGCGGTCCCGGTGGCACGCAGCCGCTGCACGGCGAGACGGTGGGTGAGGGCGGCGACCCAGGTGCGCAGGGGGCCCTGCCGGGGGTCGTAGGCGTCGGGGTGCTCCCAGACGTGGCGGAAGACCTCGCGGGTGACGCGGTCGGCGGCCTGTTCGTCTTCGAGCACCCGATGGGCGAGTCCGTGCACGAGTGAAGCGAAGCGGTCGTAGAACTCACCGAGGGCGGCTGCCTCGCCGCGGGCCAGCCGCTGCTGCATCGTGCGGTCCCAGCGGGCCGGTGTGTCCTTCGCCGCCATGTGAACCCCCTCACCCCGTGCCTGCGTCAAGCCTGCGTCCTCGGTCCCTCCGAATGTAGTCGGCACGTCCGAAAGCGCACGCCCCTTTGTCGCGATGTGCGCCCCCCGTGCGATCCGTGTCCGCCCTCGATCGAACCGGATCGAATACGACGGAAACAAGCCTCTTTCCTTTGGTTTCTGTTTTCCGGCTCGTGTTTCGGGGAACGGCCGCTGGGCAGCCGCGCTGCAAGGAGGCGAAGGGACCGCTTCCGTACCGGCGAGTGAAGGGCGTGGTGGTGGCTTTCAAGGTGACCTGCGGTGAGCAGGCCGGATGGGCCGTGCTCCAGGTGTCCGGGGAACTGGATCTGATGACCTCGCCGGTGCTGCGGCAGCGGGTGCACGACGAGGTGGCGGACGGGCGGCGACTGGTCGTCCTCGACCTGTCCGAGGTGCGCTTCTGTGACTCCAGCGGCATCGGCGTCCTGATCGCCGCCCGCCGGCTGCTGCGCAGTTGCCAGGGCCGCCTCCGGCTGGTCCTGCCGGCCCGGGGCGCGGTGGAGGGCTCGCACGTCAACCGGGTGCTCGGGGCGCTGGGCGTGCGGCGGCTGTTCGACGTGTACGTGGACGTGGAGGACGCGGTGGCCGAGGGGTCGGAGCCGCTGTCGGCGTAGCGCGAAGAGCCGGGGACGGGACGCGAGACACCGTGTTCCGTCCCGTCCCCGGCTCTTCGCCGTTGCCGGGGCGCCGGACTACGAGGGGCTGTTGTACCGCTCGATCATGTGCATGCTGTTGAAGGTCCAGCTGCCCGCGGGCGCCTCCCAGCTGTGCAGCGGCGAGTTGAGTGTGCCGTCCGCCTTGCTGGTCCAGGTGATGGTCTTGACCCTGCCGTCCGCGTATCCGTAGACGGTGGCGAGGTCGTCGCGGCCGTCGCCGTCGTAGTCGCCCGTGACGATCTTCATGCCGGAGCGGGTGTAGTTCCCGGCCGGGGTGCTCCAGATCTCCGTACGGTCGCCGAACGCCCCGTTGCCGTCGAGGGTGAACCGGATGACCGCGTCGTGGCCGTCGCCGTAGTCGTACCAGCTCACGATGTCGTCGTGGCCGTCGCCGTCGAAGTCACCGGAGTGGATGCTGGCCCGGTCGAAGTTCCAGCCCGTGCTGTTCCAGCCGTGGACGGGCTCGTTGAATCCGCCGTCGGCCTTGGCGAGGAAGGTGATGAGCTTCACCTCACCGCTGGCGTAGCCGTACAGCGTGCCGAGGTCGTCGCGGCCGTCGCCGTTGAAGTCGCCGGTGGTGAACTTCATGTTCGAGGCGGTCCAGCCGTCGGTGCGCTGGAACGAGGAGAACGGCGCGCTGAAACCGCCGACGGCGTTGGCGAGGAAGGTGTGCAGCTTGTCGCTGCCGTCGGCGTAGTCGTACCAGACGGCGATGTCGTCGCGGCCGTCGCCGTTGAAGTCGCCCGCGTTCGCGGTCATGCGCGAGAAGGTCCAGCCCGACGTGACCTTCCAGGAGTGCAGCGGGTTCTGGAAGGTGCCGTCCCCGTTGCCGAGCCAGGTCAGCAGCGCGACGTCCCCGTTGGCGTAGCCGTAGAAGGCGGCCACGTCCGCGATGCCGTCCCCGTTGAAGTCGCCGGTCAGCCGCTTCATGTTCTCGGCCCAGTAGTTGCCGGGGGCGGTGTACCACCCGTGCACGGGGCTGTCGAACCCGCCGTTGTCGGTGGCGAGGAAGGCGTGGATCTTGTCGCTGCCGTCGGCGTAGTCGTACCAGTCGGCCATGTCGCTGCGGCCGTCGCCGTTGTAGTCGTGGCGCGGCGCGCTGTTGCTGGACCACTTGGAGACGCCCTGGGCGTCTCGGACGACCAGGTCGCCGCCGGGCCGCAGGGTGGCGGTGCCGCCGGTGGCGGCGGTGGCGGACTGCCACAGGACGGTGGTGCCGGCGGCGTCGCGGACGACGAGGTTGCCGGTGGTGTCGAGCGCGGCGGTGGCGTCGGGGTGGCCCGCGGTGCCGGCGGACCACAGGGTCCTGCCGGCGGGGGAGACGACGGCCAGGTCGCCGTCGGTGCGCATGGTCAGCCGGACCCGGCCCGCGATCAGACTGTCGCCGGAGGACAGCCGCTGTCCGGCGGTGAGGCGGGAGGCCGGCATCGCGCCGATGTCGTCGACGCGGCCGGCGATGGCGCCGTTGCGGGTCTGGGCGGGGTCGGAGCCGAAGCAGCCGCCCTGCCAGGAGCGGCTGCCGACGCCGACGAGTTGCGGGGTGCCGCCGGTGACGCGGAGCAGCGGGGCTCCGGCGTCGCCCTTGCAGATCGCGTCGTCGGCCGTGGTGCCGTGGATG
Source organism: Streptomyces sp. bgisy159 (assembly GCF_965341775.1). GTDB lineage: Bacteria > Actinomycetota > Actinomycetes > Streptomycetales > Streptomycetaceae > Streptomyces. The sequence continues at coordinate 132,615 of NZ_CBDQZH010000011.1, forward strand.
TCGACTTCGGTGGCGGTGACGGCTTCGACGGTGAAGGAGGCGGTGTGCAGGCCGGTGGGCGCCCACTCCGTCCTGGTGCGTCCGTAGCCGGGAACGGTGAGTGTGTCGCCCTGGGCCGTGGGGGTGGTGGAGACCTTGACCGGGGTGATGCCGGTGGCGGGCTGTGCGAGGCGGGCCAGGACCAGGTCGCGGCCGGGGCGGGGCACGAGGTCGACGATCTCGCTGACGTGTCCGCCGGTGGTGGTCAGGTCGGTGCGGCCGACGGTGGCGACGGTCTTCTCGGCCGGTGCGCCGGGGGCGAGTTCGCCGGAACCGCCGGTGAAGCAGGAGGCGGCGGTGAGGATCCACTGCGGGTCGACGAGAGCGCCGGTGCAGGCGTGCAGGGTGTCCTCCCCGTCGCCTATCTCCAGCCGTGCGGTGAAGGCGTAGCCGCCGTCCGTCACGGCGGGACCCGTGACGGCGTGCGCCGACGCCGGCAGTCCGGCGGTCAGCAGGGCGGCGGCCAGGAGGCCCGTCGCCATGGCGGTACGGCGTGGAACATGTCTGGTCATGAAGCGGTGTTCACTCCTGCCGATAAGTGACGATAAAGGGAAAGAGGAGCCGGGCGAGTGCGAACCGCTTCGCAGTCCGGCAAGGGCGGAGGGGATCTCGCGCGCCCGCCGCCGCATTTCTCGGAATCCGCGAAAGGGGGGCCGCGTCGGTCATCGCCCGTACCGGCCCGGATCGTCCGTCCCGTGGGCCGGGGGCCGGTTTCACTGCTTTCCGCTCGACCGCGGACCGCGCAATGGCGGACGGACCGCCGTGTCCCCGGACGTGGCAGTCTTCTCTCATCGCCGGACATCCCCCCTTGTGTCCAGACGGCGAGCACCGAAATGCAGTGAGCTCGAACGTCTTCACCCTACACACGTAACTCCGGGGTCCGGCGGACGGGTTCGAGGGGCGTTATCACGCCATGTCCGAAAACCTTTCCCGCAGCCGGTACTTGAGCACCTTCCGCAGGGTTTCATTGCGCGGCAGGGCGTCCACCACTTCCAGTTGCTCCGGCAGTTTGTGCACCGACAGACCGCGCGCCCGCAGATACGACGTCACCGTGTCGAGGGTCACCGCGTCCGCCCCGTCGGGCTGTTCGACCACCGCGCAGACGCGCTCCCCGCGGTCGGGGTCGGGCAGGCCGATCACCGCGGTGTCGGCGATGTCCGGATGGGCGCACAGCAGGTCCTCGATCTCCTTGGCCGAGATGTTCTCGCCCTTGCGGATGATCACGTCCTTGCGGCGGCCGGTGAGGACGAGGTGGCCGGTGGCGGTGAGGTGTCCGAGGTCCCCGGTGCGCAGGAATCCGTCCGCGTCGAAGACCTCCGCCGACTGGGCGGGGTCCAGATAGCCCCGGCAGACCGCTTCGCCGCGCAGCCGCACCTCCCCGTCCACGATCCGGATCTCCATGGACTCCGGCGGCCGTCCCTCGGTGGTCGCGAGGTGCTCCGCGGTGTCGTCGGGCGACCCCATGGTGATCATCGGGACTTCGGTCATGCCGTACCCATGGGTGAGCTGGACGCCCATCTCCCGGACGACGGCGTGGTACAGCTCGGGCGGCTTCGGCGCCCCGCCGCCCGCGAGCAGCCGGAGGGAGGGAACGGCCTTCTCGCCCGGCGGCAGTTTGCGCTGCTCGGCGAGGAACATCGAGTAGAACGCGGTGGAGCCGCCGGCCACCGTCACCCCGTGGCGCCGGTACTCCGGCAACGCGTCCGGCAGCGCGAAGTGCTCGAACAGCACCGCCGGGAAGCCGTACAGCAGCAGCATCACCGTGTAGTCGGGGCCGCCGATGTGCGCGTAGGGGAACGCCACCGAGCCGACGTCGTCGGCGGACAGCCGCAGCGCGTGGGCGAGGCAGGCGCCGCCGGCGATCAGTGAGCGGTCGGTGTGCAGCACGCCCTTGGGGTCGGAGGTGGTCCCGGACGTCCAGTAGATCCAGCGGACCGAGGTGCCGTCGCGGGGCGGGGCGGGCAGCGCGTCCGGGTCGCCGTCCGGGAGGGCGTCGTACGCCTCGAAGACCCCCCGGGCGCCCAGCCGCCGGGCCATCTCCGTGTGGTCGAAGCCCCGCCAGACACCCGGCACCGCGAAGTACTCCGCCCGCGACTCGCGCAGCGCGAAGCCGACCTCGCGGTCCCGGTAGAAGGGGATGACCGGTGACTGCACGGCGCCCAGGCGGGCCAGGGCGAAGACCAGGACGACGGTCTCGATGCGGGTGGGCAGCTGCCAGGCGACCACCGTGCCGGGGCGCACCCCCATGGCGTACAGGCCGGCCGCGGTGCGCTCGGCGCGGGTTCGCAGGCCGTCGAAGGTGACGGTCCGGTCCTTCTGGAGCAGGACGGGCCGGTCCGGGGTGAGCCGGGCGCGGCGGTCCAGCAGGTCCCACAGTGTGCGGGCGGTGCCCAGGGAGTGCGGGGTCTCGTTCACGGGTGCCCCCTGCTTGGCTGACGACTCGTCAGGTGCCATGCTATCTGACGAGTCGTCAGATAGTGAGACAGGACTCGTCAAGGAGCACTCCTCAGGGAGAACTCCTCAGAGAGAACCGTCAGCTACCCACGGTCCGGCGGAGGCCAGCCATGGAGACCGAACTGCCCCGTGTCGTCAGCGTCGACGACCACGTGATCGAGCCCGCGCACCTCTTCGACACCTGGCTGCCCGCCAAGTACCGCGACCGCGGCCCCCGGCCGCTGACCGCCGGGATCGGCGAACTCGCCTACATCGGCGGCAAGTACCAGATCACCATGGACCCCGACGGCCCGCCCACCGACTGGTGGGTCTACGAGGACCTGAAGTTCCCGTACAAGCGCAACATCGCCGCCGTCGGCTTCGACCGCGACGAGATGACCCTGGAGGGCATCACCCGCCAGGAGATGCGGCGCGGCTGCTGGGACCCCAAGGCGCGCCTCGCCGACATGGACCTCAACCACGTCGAGGCCTCCCTGTGCTTCCCCACCTTCCCCCGCTTCTGCGGGCAGACCTTCGCCGAGGCGCACGACAAGGAGGTCGCCCTCGCCTGCGTCCGCGCCTACAACGACTGGATGGTCGAGGAGTGGTGCGGCGACAGCGGCGGCCGGCTCATCCCGCTCTGCCTGGTCCCGCTGTGGGACGTGGCGCTGGCCGTCGAGGAGATCCGGCGCAACGCCGCGCGCGGGGTGCGGGCCGTGACCTTCTCCGAGATCCCCACCCATCTCGGGCTGCCGTCCATCCACTCCGGCTACTGGGACCCCTTCTTCGCGGTCTGCCAGGACACCGGCACGGTGGTCAACATGCACATCGGCAGCAGCTCCCAGATGCCCGCCGCCTCCCCCGACGCCCCGCCGGCCGTCCAGGCGTCGCTCAGCTTCAACAACGCCATGGCCTCGATGACGGACTTCCTCTTCAGCGGGGTGCTGGTGCGCTTCCCGAAGCTCATCCTCGCCTACTCGGAGGGCCAGATGGGCTGGATACCGTACGCGCTCGAACGCGCCGACGACGTCTGGGAGGAGCACCGCGCCTGGGGCGGCGTCCGCGACCTGATCCCCGAACCGCCCTCCACGTACTACTACCGGCAGATCTACTGCTGCTTCTTCCGCGACAGGCACGGCGTCGCCTCGCTGGACACCGTCGGCCGGGACAACGCGACCTTCGAGACCGACTACCCGCACGTCGACTCGACCTTCCCGCACACCAAGGAGGTCGCCCTGGACCATGTGAAGGGCCTCGACGACGAGACGGTGTACAAGCTGATGCGCGGCAACGCGATCCGCATGCTCGGCCTCGGCCTCGACGGCAACCCGGCCCGCTGATGGAACTGGCCGGCACCCCCGAGGAGGAGGAGTTCCGGGCCCGGCTGCGCGCCTGGCTCCGCGCGGTGCTGCCCACGCTGCCGCCCGAGCCGCCGCCCGACGACTGGCCCGCCCGCCGCGCCTACGACCTCGGCTGGCAGCGGCGGCTGTACGACGCCGGGTACGGCGAGGTGCACTGGGACGCCCCGCCGGCGGTACGGCTGGTCTTCCTGGAGGAGACGGAGCGGGCGGGCGCGCCCTACGTCGGCGCCAACTTCGTCGGGCTGCTGCACGCCGGCCCGACCGTCGCCGCCGAGGGCACCGACGCGCAGCGGGCCCGCTGGCTGCCGCCGATCCTGCGCGGCGAGGAGGTGTGGTGCCAGGGCTTCAGCGAGCCGGACGCTGGGTCCGACCTCGCCGCCCTGCGCACCCGCGCCCGCCGCGACGGGGACGTCTACCGGGTCTCCGGGTCGAAGATCTGGACCTCGCACGCCGAGGTCGCCGACTGGTGCGAGCTGCTGGTGCGCACCGACCCGGCCGCCGGGAAGCACCACGGCATCACCTGGCTGGCCATGCCCATGGACGCGCCCGGCATCACCGTACGGCCGCTGCGGACGCTCGCCGGGTCCGCCGAGTTCGCCGAGGTGTTCCTCGACGACGTGCCGGTGCCGGTCGCCAACCGGGTGGGCGAGGAGAACGACGGCTGGCGGGTCACCCAGGTGACGCTGTCCTTCGAGCGGGGTACGGCCTTCGCGGGCGAGGTCGTCGCCTGCCGCCGCGTCCTCACCGAACTGGCCCGCGCGGCGCGGCGCAACGGCCGCTGGGACGACCCGGCGCCGCGCCGCCGACTGGGCGCCCTGGACGCCGAGTTCCGGGCGCTGTGGCGGCTCGTGCAGTGGAACGTCAGCGAGGCTGCGGCAGGTGTCCCGGGAGTGGGCGGCTCGGTCTTCAAACTGCGCTACTCGCACGCCCGGCAGGAGCTGTACGAGGCCGCCGCCGAGGTCCTGGGCGACGACGCGCTCGACCTCGACCGGCCCTGGGTGCGCGACCGCCTGTCCGCCCTCTCGTACACCATCGCCGCCGGGACCTCCCAGATCCAGCGGACCATCGTGGCGCAGCGGATTCTCGGGCTGCCGAAGGGACGGTAGAGGCAGGTGCGTTTCCGACTGAGCGACGAACAGCGGGACTTGCGGGACAGCATGCGCGCGCTGCTGACCCGGCGCTTCCCCGCCGAGGCGCTGCGGGCCGCCGTGGCCGAACCCCGCCTCGACCGCGGCCTGTGGCGGGAACTGGGTGCCGCCGGCTTCTTCGCCCTGCGCCTGCCGGAGTCCGGGGGCGGCGTCGGCCTCGGCCTCCCGGAGGCCGCCCTCGCCTTCGAGGAGGCGGGCCGCGCCCTGTTGCCCGGCCCCCTCGTCCCCACCCACCTCGCCGCCGGCCGTGTCCCCGGGGCGGCGACCGGGGAGACGGTGGTGACAGCGGTGGACGGGGGGCTGGTGGAGTGGCTGGAGGAGGCGGACGTGGTGGTGGGGGCGGACGGGGTGATGGGTTCTTACGGGGTGGCGGGTTCTTACGGGGCGACGGGGTCGGAGGTGGTGTCGGGGGCGGGCGGGGCACCGGGGTCACGGGACGAACCGGCCGTGGAACAGGTACCGGGCGTGGAACGACAAGTACCGGGCGTGGGACGGGTACCCGCGGCGGGCGGCTCCGGTGCCCGCGGGCCGCTCGGGGCCGTACCGCTGCGGTCCGTGGACCCGCTGACGCCCTTGCACCGGGTGCCGGGGACGGCGGGGGGCGCGGGCGCGGCGGCCGGTTCGGGCGCCGGCCCCGGAGCGGGGGAGGCCGGCGCCGGTCGGGCCGCCGGGTCCGGTTTCGGCGCGGGTCCCGTCGCCGTGCTGCTGTCCGCCGCCGAGCAGGTCGGGTCGGCCGGCCGGGTGTGCGAGCTCGCGGTGGGGTACGCGCGGCACCGGGAGCAGTTCGGGCGGCCGATCGGGACGTTCCAGGCGGTCCAGCACCTGTGCGCCGAGATGTTCGCGCGGGTGGAGACGGCCCGGGTGGCCGTGTACGCGGCGGCTGTGACCGGCGACCCCCTGGACATCGCCGCCGCGCGCCTGCTGGCCGACGAGGCCGCCGTACGCGGTGCGCGGGACTGCGTGCAGGTGCACGGCGGCATGGGGTTCACCTGGGAGGCGGAGATCCACCTGCACCTCAAGCGCGCCTGGGTGCGTGCCCGGCGTGGCGGCGGCCGCACGGAGAGTGAGGAGGCGCTCGCGGCGGGGCTGGTGCGGGCGGGGGGCGGCTAGCGCCGGCCGCCGCCCTGGGCTGGGGTGGCGGGGGTGGCGGCCGGCCGACGCTCCCGAGCCGGGGCCAAAGGTGTCGCGGATCGTGGCATTCCGTCATCACGCACCGTAGTGGGCCGCCGAGACCGGGTTGTGTCCTTACCGTGCCCCGTCACGTCCTGGAGTCGTGGAGTGGCTCCGGTACCTTCGGGGGATGCGAGTGGTTCCCGGTGCGTGGCGAGCCGGTGTTGCCTGTTCGACTCCCCCCGCGGGGCGTCGCACAGTATGCCGCACGGGTACTCCTTCGCGCTGGAATATGCCTGAAGCGCTTGTTGGGGTGACACAACGTCAACCATCCTGTGCGGTAAGGGATTCACGGTCCGTCACCCCGCTTCCCGCTGTTGTTCTGCGCATGCGGAAAATGGCTACGATCGTGGCCCTCGTCGTCACGGTGTTCGTGTGTCGCGCGTGGTTCGCGTGGCGTGCGCCCGTGTGTCCGCCGGTTCGGATGGTGTGAGCGGTGCAGGTGCTTCAAGTGCAGCTGGAGATCCGGCCCGACCCCGCTGAGGTGGGGCGGGCCCGGAAGTGGGCCCGTTCGCGCCTGGCCGGGTCCGGTATGGGTGACGATGACCCCCTCGCCGAGACGCTGGTCCTGCTCGTCTCCGAACTCGTCACCAACGCCGTGGTGCACACCGGCCGTCCGGCGGTGCTGCGGCTGAGCCTCCCGGCGTCGGACGCGGCGTCGGACCCGGCGAAGGGTGCGGTCACCGTGCGCCTTGAGGTCACCGACCGCAGCGAGCGGGTGCCGGTGCCCCGCTGTGCCAACGGCGACGCGACCGGCGGCCGGGGGCTGGCCCTCGTCGACTGCCTCGCCGACCGCTGGGGATGGAACGTCGAGGGAGCGGGCAAGCGCATCTGGTGCGAGCTGGACCGCTGCGCCGCGTCCGACGCCATGACGGCGGTCGGCGGCAGTGTGGGGCGCCCGGAGGCGGCGTGCGGCGCGTACGAGCCGTACCAGGGGTGCGGGGGCGTCGAGGGGCTCGCCTACGAGGCTGTGTGACCCGCTGGGGCGCGGGGTCGCAGGGAGCGCTGCCGGTCCGTCAGGAGCCCCGGGTCGTGCGCCCGGACGTGCTTCCGTGCGCGCCCGTGGTGAATCGGACCAACCCCCACAAACTTCCGACCCCCTGTTGACGAGACGTGTCCGTTTGATCACGCTTGTGGTCAGCGATTCGCCGCGAGGGGACGACGAGGGGCTCGGTGACGGAGACCCTCGACGAGTGTGGGTCGTGGATTCGGCGCCGTCCCGGCTCAGGGCCGAGGGGGAGCGGGGCGGGTGCGCCGAAGCCGGTCGGGCGGTGCGCGGTGCCGTGCTCGGGGCGGGCGCGGCGCGCCGCCGGCCGGAGGCCGGAACGTCCCGGCGGAAGGCTTCGGGGGCTTCGGGGGGAGCTTCCGAGGGGGGCTTGGGGAGAGCCCCTGGGGGGCCTTCCGCCGGGATCCGCCGGCATCCCGCGGGGGTTCCCGTGCGATCCGGGCGGGCGGACGCGGTCTCGTGCCGTCGGGGGTCGCCGGGGGCGGGGCCGGGTTGCGGGACGGCTACCGGCGCTCGCGTCCCGCCGGGGGCGGGCCGGGCTGCGGGACGGCCGCCGGCGCTCACGTCCCGCCGGGGGCGAGGCGCGGCTACAGGACGGCCACCGGGGCCACCGGCGCTCCCGTGCCGCCGGCGAACGGCTCGGGCGTCGCCGACAGCAGGAAGGCGTACCGGCCACTCTCTCCACAGGCTGTGGACAACTCCTCCAGGTTCCAGTTCTGACCCTGCATCATCCCCATCTCCACCAGGTCCAGGGCGTGCACCGGCAGCCACAGGTCCTCGATCTCCGGGGGGAAGATCTCGAAGGTCAGCGTGTCGTTGGCGACCGCCGCCACATCCCGGGCGTGGAACCACTCGGGGGTGCGGACCGACAGGCCGGGCGACGGATACCCGTAGGCGTGCCGGTCGCCCGCCAGGAGCACCCGGACCTGCCCCGTCCGTACGAGGACGATGTCGCCGGCGCGCACCCGCGTACCGGCGAGTTCCTCGGCCGCCGCCAGGTCGCCCGGGGTGACCGCGTGGCCGCCGGGCAGCCGCTCCACGCCGTGTGCCCGGGCCACGTCCAGCAGTACCCCGCGCGAGACGATGTGGCGCGGCTTGTCGATCCCGGCGAAGGCGGCGCCGGCGTGCGCGGTGATCAGCTCCGCCGGGCGGCCGTTGTAGAGGCGGCCCGAGTGCGAGACGTGGCTCAGCGCGTCCCAGTGGGTGCCCGCCTGCAGGCCCATCGTCACCGCGTCGTCGCTGCACGCCACCGTGCCCGGACCGAACAGCTCCTGGTTGATCTGCACCATGGCGTGCAGGGGGTTGACCCGGCCCGGGATCACACCGGTCTGGACGCCGTCCTCCCGCAGCGGGAGGGCGAGCGCGACGCGTCGGCCGGTGCGGACCTCGGCCGCCGCCGCGCGCACCACCTCGTCGGTGATCAGGTTCAGCGTGCCGATCTCGTCGTCGGCGCCCCAGCGGCCCCAGTTGTTGACGCGCTCGGCGATTGCGTGGAACTCGGCCGGAAGTGTCATCCGGTGCCTCCCCGGGGCTTGTCCTCGCGCGGCTGACCGGTCATAAAATCTAACGGTCCGTCAGATTCTGCGGGAAGGGGCCGGACGTGGGGAACTTCTTGGCCGGCAAGGTCGTGGCCGTGACCGGGGCGGGGCGCGGCATCGGACGGGCGGTGGCCCTCGCCGCGGCGGCCGAGGGCGCCCGCGTCGTCGTCAACGACCACGGCGTCGCCGTGGACGGGGCGGCACCGTCCAGCGAGGTGGCCGAGGCGGTCGTGAAGGAGATCGCCGCGGCGGGCGGCGAGGCCGTCGCGGTCGCCGACGACATCTCGACGATGACCGGCGGGCAGCGGGTCGTGGACACCGCCCTGGCCTCCTACGGGCGCCTCGACGGGGTCGTCTGCGTCGCCGGGATCCTGCGCGAGCGGATGCTGTTCAACATGACCGAGGAGGAGTGGGACCCCGTCGTCGCCACCCACCTCAAGGGCACCTTCACCGTCTTCCGCGCCGCCTCCGCCGTGATGCGCGCCCAGCGGTCCGGGACCCTCATCGGCTTCACCAGCGGCAACCACCAGGGATCGGTGTCGCAGGCCAACTACAGCGCCGCCAAGGGCGGCGTCATCTCCCTCGTGCGCAGCGCCGCCCTCGGCCTCCACAAGTACGGGGTGACCGCGAACGCGGTGGCCCCGGTCGCCCGTACCCGGATGTCCGCGAACGTCCCCGTCGAACTCGCCGAGATGGGGGAGCCGGAGGACGTGGCCGCGCTGGTGACCTACCTGCTGTCCGACCGGGCCCGGGAACAGGGCGTGACCGGACAGGTGTACACGATCGCGGGCGCGAAGCTGGCGGTGTGGGCGCAGCCGCGTGAGCTGCGCGCCGCCTACGCCGACGGCTCCTGGTCCGCCGAGCGGATCGCGGAGGTGCTTCCCGGGTCCGTGGGGGTGGATCCGATGCCGCTGCTGGAGCGGGTGAAGGAGATGGAGCGCGCGGCGAGGGAGGGGGCTCGGCCGAACGCCTCCTGAGGCGGGGCGGGTTGTGCGTCGGCGGGTGCGGGACGCGTCGTGGTCGATCGCGCGGTTCCCCGCGCCCCTGAAGGAGTTGGAGTGAGCGTGGAGTTCGAAGTCGACCCTGCTGACGAGGACCTTCGTGCCGAGGCCCGGGCGTGGCTCGCCGAGCACGTGCCCCACGCCGCCGGCCGGCGGAGCTGGGAGCGCACGCTCGGCGCCGCCGGGTGGGTCGGGATCGGGTGGGGGGAAGGGGGCTACGGCAACCGGGTGGCCTCGCTCGGCGGGCAGGTGGCCTGGGCGGAGGAGTACGTGCTATCCGGGGCGCCCGGGCGGTGCGGGCACATCGGGGAGAACCTGCTGGCACCGACACTGCTCGCGCACGGGACACGGGAGCAGAAGGAGCGGTTCCTGCCGCCCATCGCCGCGGGCGAGGAACTGTGGTGCCAGGGCTACAGCGAGCCGGAGGCCGGGTCCGACCTCGCCGGGGTGCGCACCCGGGGCGAACCGCAGCCGGACGGGACGTACCGGGTCACCGGGCAGAAGATCTGGACGTCGCTCGCCCGGGACGCCGACTGGTGCTTCGTGCTGGCCCGGACCGACCCCGGCTCCCGGCGCCACCACGGGCTGAGCTTCCTGCTCGTCCCGATGGACCAGCCCGGCCGCATCGAGGTCCGGCCGATCCGGCAGATGACCGGGACCAGCGACTTCAACGAGGTGTTCTTCGACGGCGCCCGCGCCGAGCAGCGCGTCGGCGCCGAGGGCGACGGGTGGCGGGTCGCGATGAGCCTGCTCGGCTTCGAACGCGGGGTGTCCACACTGGCCCAGCAGATCGGGTTCGCCGAGGAACTGCGGCAGGTGGTGCGGACCGCCGTGGCCAACCGGACCGCCGCCGACCCCGTCGTGCGCGACCGGCTCGTCGAACTGTGGGGCGAACTGCGGGCCATGCGGTGGAACGCGCTGCGCACCCTCGGCAGTTCCCCGTCCCCCGGAGCACCCAGCGTGGCCAAGCTGCTGTGGGGCGGCTGGCACCAGCGGCTCGGGGAGGTGGCCGTGCGGGTGCGGGGGGCCGGCGCGGGCGTCGGACCGGTCGACTGGTCGGCCGCCGCGCCGTACGAACTCGACGACGTCCAGCACCTGTTCCTGTTCTCCCGGGCCGACACGATCTACGGCGGCTCGGACCAGATCCAGCGCACGATCATCGCCGAGCGGGTGCTCGGCCTGCCCAGACAGCCCAGGCAGTAGGGAGACGGCCGTGATGCGAGGCGTGGTGTTCGACGGGCGGCGGGTCGAGGTCGCCGACGACCTCGGCGTACGCGAGCCCGGCCCCGGGGAGGTACGGGTCGCCGTCGCGGCGGCCGGGCTGTGCCACAGCGACCTGTCGGTGATCGACGGGACGATCCCCTTCCCGGTGCCCGTGGTGCTCGGGCACGAGGGGGCGGGCGTCGTGGAGGCGGTGGGGGCCGGGGTGACGCACGTCGCCGCCGGGGACCACGTGGCGCTGTCCACGCTCGCCAACTGCGGGGCCTGCGCGGAGTGCGACCGGGGACGGCCCACCATGTGCCGGCGGTCCATCGGACGCCCCCAGCGGCCCTTCACCCGGGCGGGCCGGCCGGTGTACCAGTTCGCCGCCAACTCCGCCTTCGCCGAGCGGACCGTCGTCAAGGCGGTGCAGGCGGTACGGATACCACCGGAGATCCCGATGGCGTCGGCCGCGCTCATCGGGTGCGCGGTGCTGACCGGGGTGGGCGCCGTCCTCAACCGGGCCCGGGTGGACCGCGGCGACAGCGTGCTGGTGATCGGGGCGGGCGGGGTCGGACTCAACGTGATCCAGGGGGCGCGGCTCGCGGGCGCGCTGCGGATCGTCGCCGTGGACGCCAACCCGGCGAAGGCCGAGGCCGCCCGCCGGTTCGGCGCCACCGACTTCCTGACCTCGGTGGACGAGGTGCGCGAGATCCTGCCGCACGGCGTCGACCACGCCTTCGAGTGCGTCGGCCGCGTCGAACTGATCCGCGCCGCCGTGGACCTCCTCGACCGGCGCGGCCAGGCGGTGCTGCTCGGGGTGCCGGACGCCCATGCCGAGGCCCGCTTCCTCGTCTCCTCCCTCTTCCTCGACAAGGCCGTCCTCGGCTGCCGCTACGGCTCCTCCCGGCCCCAGCGCGACATCGCCCTCTACGCCGGCCTGTACCGGGCCGGGCGGCTGCTCCTGGACGAGCTGGTGACCGCCACGTACCCGGTCGAGGACTTCGCGAAGGCCCGCGCCGACGCGGAGGCGGGCCGGGTGGCGCGGGCGGTGCTCACGTTCTGACGGCCCTGCCTTGCGTCTCGCACCGTCCGGACCCTTCCCATCTGACGGTCCGTCAGTTTCAATGGAGGGGTGATGGGACACGCAGGAGCGGCCGCCGCCGCCGTCCGGCACCTCCGACCGGTCTCGGCCGCACCGCCGGCCGGGACCGCACCCCCGGTCGAGCCGCCGCCGCGCCCGCGGCTGCGGTGCGTCGGCGAGGACGAGCGGGCGGCCGTCGACCAGGGCGAGTTCCGCCGGGTGCTGGGCCACTTCGCGACCGGTGTCACGGTGATCACCGCCCCCGCCGCACCGGACGAGCCGGCCCCCGCCGGCTTCGCCTGCCAGTCCTTCACCTCCCTCTCCCTCGACCCACCCCTCGTCGCCTTCATGGTCGGCCGCACGTCCACGACCTGGCCGCGCATCGCCCGGGCGGGCGTCTTCTGCGTCAACGTGCTCGGCGCCGCACAGGGTGACCTCTGCCTGGCCTTCGCCCGCAGCGGCACGGACAAGTTCACCGGCGTCGCCCACGACCCGGCCCCCGTCACCGGCTCCCCCCGCCTCACCGGCGCCGCCGCCTGGATCGACTGCGTGGTCCACGCCGTCCACACCGGCGGCGACCACCTCGTCGTCGTGGGCCGCGTCAGCGCCCTCGGCGCCGACGACGACACCGCGCCGCTCCTCTTCCACCGGGGCCGCTTCCGGCGGTTCGGCGACCGGTGATCGGCGAGTGCGTGTCACCGGCGTCCGCGCCGGCCTGCGCCTTCCGGCCCGCGCGGTGACACGTACCCGCCGATGGCCGGCCCCGGTACACGGGCCTCAGGCCGTCGCCGCGAGGGGCGGCGCCGGGCGGCGGCGGATGACCAGGGCCATCAGGGCCGCCGCCGCGCACAGCGCGCCCGAGGCGTACCAGACGACGTCGTAGGAGCCGAAGACGTCGCGGGCGACGCCGCCGAGGAACGCCACCAGGGCCGCCCCGACCTGGTGCGAGGCGAGGACCCAGCCGAAGACGATGGCGCTGTCGTCGCCGTAGTGCTCACGGCACAGCGCGAGGGTCGGCGGGACCGTGGCCACCCAGTCGAGGCCGTAGAAGACGATGAAGAACACCATCGGCGGGTGGACCGTCGGCGCCAGCAGCAGCGGGAGGAACAGGAGGGAGACGCCGCGCAGGGCGTAGTACACCGCCAGCAGGCGGCGCGGCTCGAAGCGGTCGGTGAACCAGCCGGAGGCGATCGTGCCGACCACGTCGAAGACCCCGATCACCGCCAGCAGCGACGCCGCCGCCGTCACCGGCATCCCGTGGTCGTGGGCGGCCGGCACGAAGTGGGTCTGGATCAGGCCGTTCGTCGACGCGCCGCAGATCGCGAAGGTGCCCGCCAGCAGCCAGAAGGGGCCGGTGCGCACCGCCGACAGCAGCACCCGCACCGCGCGCGTCGCCGCCCCCGCCACCGGGGCCGGCTTCGGGACGAACTCCGTCGAGCCGTACGGCTTCAGGCCCACGTCGGCCGGGTGGTCGCGCAGCAGCAGCCACACGAACGGCACCACCGCGAGCGCGGCCAGCGACACCGTGACCGCCGCCGGACGCCAGTCGTAGCGGGTCACCATCCACGACAGCAGCGGCAGGAAGATCAGCTGGCCGGAGGCGGAGGCGGCCGTCAGGATGCCGCTGACCAGGCCCCGGCGCTCGGTGAACCAGCGGTTGGTGACCGTCGCCGCGAAGGCCAGCGCCATCGACCCCGCGCCGAGGCCCACCAGCACACCCCAGCACAGCATCAGCTGCCAGGCCGCCGTCATCCACACCGTCAGGCCCGAGCCCAGCGCGATCACCGTCAGGGCGACGGCGACCACCCGGCGGATGCCGAAGCGGTCCATCAGGGCCGCCGCGAACGGCGCGGTCAGCCCGTACAGCGCCAGGTTCACGGAGACGGCCGCCCCGATCGTGCCGTGCGACCAGCCGAAGTCCGCCTGCAGCGGGTCGATGAGCAGTCCGGGCAGCGAGCGGAAGGCGGCAGCGCCGATGATCGTGACGAACGTGACGGCGGCGACGAACCACGCCCGGTGCACGCGCCGTCCCCGGCGCCGCCCCTCGACGCCGTCCGTCCCTGCTGGTGCTTCGGTTGTCTGGGTCACGCCATAGAGCTTCCGGTCCGCCGCCCCGCGCGACGAGTGGCCCGATGGACAGGGTTCGCTAGGATCGGGCCATGGACCGTGAGCCCGGGTACCGTCCCCACCGCGTCGTCGTCCTCGCCCTCGACGGACTGCTCCCCTTCGAACTGGGCATCCCGCACCGCATCTTCGGCCGCCCCCGCGACGCCCTGCGGCGCCCCCTGTACGAGGTGGTGACCTGCTCCGTCCGCCCGCCGGGCCCCGTCGAGACCGACGCCGACTTCGCCGTCCACGTCGCCCACGGCCCCGAGGCCCTCGCCACCGCCGACACGGTGATCATCCCGGCGTCCTACGAACTCGGCCCGGTCCACGACGACGGCGTCCTCACCGACGAACTGGCCGCCGCCCTCGCCCTGATCCGGCCCGGCACCCGGCTCGCCTCCATCTGCACCGGCGTCTACGTCCTGGCCGCCGCCGGACTCCTCGACGGCCGGCCCGCCACCACCCACTGGGCCGACGCGGACCGGCTCCAGCGCATGTTCCCCCGTGTCAGGGTCGACCCCGACGTGCTGTTCATCGACGACGGCGACGTCCTCACCTCGGCCGGCGTCGCCGCCGGCATCGACCTGTGCCTGCACATGGTGCGCCGCGACCACGGCACCGCCGTCGCCAACGACGTCGCCCGCCGCACCGTCGTACCGCCGCACCGCGACGGCGGGCAGGCGCAGTACATCGAACGGCCGGTGCCCGACCCCCAGCAGGCCACCACCACCGCGGCCCGCGCCTGGGCGCTCGGCCGGCTGCACGAGCCGATCCAGCTGCGCGACATGGCCGCGCGGGAGGCGATGTCCGTACGGACCTTCACGCGCCGCTTCCGCGAGGAGACCGGCGTCAGCCCCGGCCAGTGGCTCACCCAGCAGCGCGTGGAACGCGCCCGGCACCTGCTGGAGACCACCGGCCTGTCCGTCGACCAGGTCGCCCGGGACGCGGGCTTCGGCACCGCCCAGTCGATGCGCCAGCACCTCCAGGCGGCGCTGGGGGTGACGCCGACGGCGTACCGGCGGACGTTCCGGGCGGGCGCCGGACCTGCCGGACAGCCTGTGCCGCGACGGGACCCGGGTGCCAGAGTGGGGGACACCACGTCCTCGTAGAGCAGGAGATCGTCCGGCATGGCCGTCATCCACCACACCGTTCTCAGACCGAGCAAGCTGGAACTGCTCGCCGCCTGGCTGCCCTCCCGGCCGTGGTACCGCGGCGGCGCGGCCGGGCCCGAGCTGGTGAAGTCCGGCGGGTTCCGGCTGGACGACCCGGAGGGCGAGGTCGGCATCGAGTTCATGGTGGTCACGGACGTCTCCGGGCCCGAACCGGTCCCGTACCTGGTCCCCCTGACCTACCGCGGGGCCCCGCTCGACGGGGCCGAGCACGCCCTGGTCGGCACCATGGAGCACGGCGTCCTGGGCCGCCGCTGGGCCTACGACGGCTGCCACGATCCGGTACTGGCCGCCCAGCTGACGGCGCTGCTGGAGGGCCGGGCGCAGGCCCAGGACCAGAACACCAGCGATCTGCCCGACCGCGAGATCACCGCGTCCTACGACGGTGCGGGCCCCCTCGGCGACGCGGTGACCCCTGCCGTCGCGGACGACGAGGACGGCACCGAGCTGACCGTGTCCGAGGACGTGGTCCTGCGCCTGCGGAGGACGCCCCGCGCCACCCCGGAGGGCGCGCCCGTCCTCCCGCAGGGGGCGATCGGCCATGTCACCGGCGCGTGGCAGCAGCCTGACGGCACCCACGCCCGGGGGCTGTTCGCCGTGCTCCGCCCACGAGCCTGAGACGGTCCCCGCGACGGGCGCGCGGGCGGCGGGAGTTGCGAGCCCCGCGGCCCGGGCGGGCGTCAGCGGCCCCGGAAGTCCGGTGAGCGGCGTTCGGTGAAGGCGTGCAGGCCCTCCTGGGCGTCGTGGGTCGTCATGTTGATCTCCTGGGCGGCCGCCTCCGCCGCGAAGGCCGTGGCGCGGTCGGTGTCGAGGGAGGCGTTGACGAGGTGCTTGGTGAGGGCGAGGGCCCGGGTGGGGGCGGTGGCGAGGCGGGCCGCCCATGCCTGGGCCGCCTTCGCCAGCTCGCCGTCCGGGACCGCCCGGTTGACCAGGCCCAGGCGTTCGGCGTCGGGTGCGGTGAGCGCGTCGCCGAGGAACATCAGCTCCTTCGCGCGGTGCGGGCCGACGAGGCGGGGCAGCAGGTACGCCCCGCCCGCGTCGGGGACCAGGCCCCGGCGGACGAACACCTCGATGAACCGCGCCGAGTCGGCGGCCAGCACCAGATCGCAGGCGAGTGCGAGATGCGCGCCGAGCCCGGCCGCCGTCCCGTTCACCGCCGCGATCACCGGCTTCTCGCAGTCCAGGACGGCGGAGATCAGGCGCTGGGCGCCCAGCCGGAGGGTGCGGGCGACGTCACCGGCCACGCGTGCGGCCTCGGTCACGCGTGCGGCCTCGGTCACGCGTCCGGCCCCGGCCGCCGGGCTCGCGCCCCGCACGCCCCGCAGGTCCGCCCCCGCGCAGAACCCCCGCCCCGTCCCCGTCAGGACGACCACCCGGACGTCCGGGTCGGCCGACGCGGCGGTCAGCAGCGCGATCAGCCCGTCGCGCATGGCGGGGGTGAGGGCGTTGAGCGCCTCGGGCCGGTCGAGGGTGATGTGGGTGATGCCGCCGTCGGTGGTGGTCCGCACCCCGGCGGTCACCGGCACACCGCCAGCGCGTCCAGCGCCACCGCGCCCTGCCCGCGGTCCAGGACCATCAGCGGGTTGATGTCCAGCTCGGCGAGCAGACCGTCCAGTTCGAGGGCCATGCGCTGGACGCGCAGCACCACCTCGACCAGGGCGTCGGTGTCCGCCGGGGGACGGCCCCGCACACCGTCCAGCAGCGCCCGCCCCCGCAGCTCGGCGAGCATGTCCCGGGCCTGCTCCTCGCCGAACGGCGGCACCCGTACGGCGGTGTCGCGCAGCACCTCCACCAGCACCCCGCCGAGTCCGACCGTCACCGTGGGTCCGAAGAGGTCGTCCTGGGCCACGCCCACCACCATCTCCACGCCCCGCTCGACCATCTGGCAGACCAGGATGCCGTCCAGGGACACGTCCTCGTAGCGGGCGGTGTCCGTCAGCTCGCGGTAGGCGTCGCGGACCTGGCTGGCCGAGGTCAGGCCGACCTTGACCAGGCCCAGTTCGGTCTTGTGAGCGATCCGGGCGCCGGACGCCTTCATCACCACCGGGTAGCCCACCTGCCCCGCCGCCCGCACGGCCGCCGCGGCGCTGGTGACCAGCTGCTCGCGCGGGACGCGGATGCCGTACGCCCGCAGCAGCTGCTTGGCCGCGTGCTCGCTGAGCCGGCGGCCCGGCTGGAACAGGTCGCGGACCTTGCGCAGGGACGGTGAGGGGGTGCGGGGCGCCTCGTCGAAGGGGGAGCGGTAGGAGCGGGTGAAGCGGTGGTGGTCGAGGTGGGCGCGGACGGCTGTCAGACAGTTCGCCACGGTGCGGAACGTGGCCACCCGGGAGGAGCCGAGCAGGACGTCGCGGTAGGCGGGCTCGGTGCCGACGGGGGAGCCCCACACCACGCAGACCAGCTTGTCGGTGTGCTCGGCCGCGTCCACCAGGTCCCGCACCAGCCGGTCGCTCAGCGGTGGGAACGGGCCGGTGACCGGGCAGATCAGGACGCCGATCGACGGGTCGTCGAGGATCGCGTCGATGATCTTCCGGCCGCGCTCGTCGCCGACCGGATGGCCGCCGCTGTCGACCGGGTTGGCCACGTTCAGGTACGCGGGGATCCACCGGTGCAGCTCCGCCTGCCGGGCCGCCGACAGCCGGGGCAGGTGCAGCCCGGCCGCCGTCGCCAGGTCGGCGACGTGGGCGCCGGTGCCGCCGGAGATCGAGTAGACGGCGACGCCGTCGGCGCGCGGCGGGCGGGCCCGCGCCAGCAGGGCGGCGGTGTCCTGGAGTTCGTCGAGGCCGTCGACGCGGATCACGCCGTACTGGCGCATCGCGGCGTCCACGACGTCGTCGGCGCCGGTCAGCTTCCCGGTGTGGGAGGCGGCGGTGCGGGCGCCGGTCTCGGTGCGGCCCACCTTGACCGCGACGACCGGTACCCCGCGCCGGGCGGCCCGGTCGGCGGCGAGCAGGAAGGCGCGGCCGTCCTTCAGCCCCTCCACGTAGGCGGCGATGGCGCCGACCTCCGGCTGTTCGGCGAAGTAGGAGAGGAAGTCGGCGGTCTCCAGGTCGGCCTCGTTGCCGGTTGGCGCCCAGTGGGAGAGCCGGACGCCGAGCTCCTGGAGGGCGAAGACCGGGCGCCCCTGGTGACCGGACTGGGTGATCAGCGCGATCGCCGGTCCGGTCAGGTCGTCGCGGAAGTGCTCGAAGGCGTTGAGGTTGGTGTTGGGGCCGAGCAGCCGCAGCCCCGAGCGGCGCACGGCGGCCGCGAGGCGGGCCTGCGCCGCGGCCCCCTCCTCCCCGGTCTCCGCGAAGCCGGAGGCGAAGGCGACCGCGAACCGCACCTTCGCCTCGGCCAGTTCCTCGATCACCGGCAGCGGATCGGAGACCAGCAGCACGGCCAGGTCGACCCGCTCGGGCAGGTGGGCCACGCTCGGCGCGCAGGGCAGGCCGAAGACCGTGGCGCGGGTGGGGTGCACGGGGTGCAGCCGGGCCCCCACCCGCTCGGCCCAGGCCACCAGCTGCCGGGTGATCCCGGCGGCCGGCCGCCCCTCGGCGTCACTCGCGCCGACGACGGCGACGGACTCGGGGCGGAAGAACCGGTCGAGGTCGGGGACGTCCGCGTACAGCGGCCGGCCGCTGACGTCCAGGTCACCCGCGTCGGCGGGCCGGCCGTGGACGGCGGGCCCGGGCGGTTCGCCGCACGCGAGGACGCGGGCCCGGCGGGAGTCGGTGGTGAGGGTGCCGTGGGTTGATCCGAGCATCGATCCGCCCCGCTCCTGTGTGACTGCCGAGTAAGCTGACGTCCTGTCAGATTAGCGAACTGACGGGGCGTCAGGAATACGGCTGCGCAGAGCAGAATGCGGGGCGGGCGACCCTGGGGCGTCGCGCCCCGGGGTGTCGTTGCGCCCGGGGTGTCGTTGCGCCCGGGACGTCGTCACGCCCGAGGCGTCGTCACGCCCGGGACGTCGTCACGCCCGGGTGTCACGGGTCAGCCGCCGAGCCGCGCCGTGTCCGGGCCGCTGCGCGCGGCCACCGCCTTCGCGATCTTCACCGCGTCCATCGCCAGCTCCCGGAACATCCCGCTGATCGGGTTGGTGAACCCGGTGAAGTAGAGCCCAGGGGCGTTCTGAGGCGTACGCGGTCCGTGCACCGCCGGTCTGCCCCGGCCGTCCAGCACGTCCAGGTGCCCGACCAGGCCCTCCAGCGCGCGCTCGTACCCGGTCGCCGCGATCACCGCGTCCGGCGAGATCCGGGTGCCGTCGGCGAGCAGCACCTTGTCGTCCTCGAACCCTTCGACGGCCGCGACGACCTCGACCTTCCCCTTGCGCACCGCGTCGATCAGACCGACGTCCTGCACCGGCACCGCGCCCTGAAGGACCCGGCTGTACAGCCCGGTGTCGGGGCGCGGCAGGCCGTACGCCGTCAGGTCCGGGGTCAGTTTCGCCACCGGCCGCGCGAGCCGGTCGACCAGGCGTACCGGCAGCCGGCGTACGAGGACGCCGGAGTACTGGGCCGCCCAGCCGGCCGTGGAGCGGCGCACGATGTGCGGCGCCGTGCGCACCGCCAGCCGGACGCGCGAGGCCCCGCTCTCGGCCAGGTCCACGGCGATCTCCGCGCCGGTGTTGCCGACGCCGACGACCAGGACGTCCCGGCCGGCGTACGGCGTGCCGTTGCGGTAGGCCGAGGCGTGCAGCAGCTCGCCGCCGTACGTGTCCGCGCCCGGCCAGTCCGGCAGGCGCGGGGTGTGGTTGTAGCCGGTGGCGACGACCACCGCGGCCCCGGTCAGCTCCCGGCCGCCGGTGGCGTGCAGCAGCCAGCCGGTGCCGTCGGGGGCGCGGTCGACGCGGGAGACCTCGACGCCGGTCACGATCTCCAGGTCGTGGTACTCCGCGTACTTCTCCAGGTAGCGCACCACGTTGTCGCGGGACACCCACCGCCCGAACCGGCGCGGCATCGGCAGGCCGGGCAGGGCGGACAGCCGGCGCGTGGTGTGCAGGTGCAGCCGGTCGTAGTGGCGTCGCCAGGAGGCGCCCACCCGGTCCGACTTCTCCAGCACGACGGCCCGTATGCCCCGGGCCCGCAGCGCGTACGCGGCGGCGAGCCCGCCGGGGCCGCCGCCTATGACGTAGACGGGGTGCGCGGCGGGCGGGGCGGAGGTGGTCCCCGACGGTGCTGAGGGTGCTGACGGTGTGGAGTCGGCCATGCTCGCGAGCGTAATCACATGCCGCGTTGATGGGTATCGGTCAAGACCGGAATTGGTTGCGGATTGATCACGGATGGGCGGGAAGTGTGCGGGTCGTGTGGCGTGGGTCTCCTTGCGTCGGCGTCCACCACTTCCCGGGGCCGTAAATCTGACGTACCGTCAGATTCATGGACTCGATCTGGCTGGACGGTGCTCAGTGGCTCGCGGTGCTGCGGATCGGGCTCGGTCTGTGGTGGCTGGAGAGCTGGCGGCACAAGGACAAGAAGAGCTGGTTCGAGGGCTCGGGCATCGCCTGGGCGGCCGGCGTGGCGGCCAAGCACCGCTGGACCGCGGTCCGTTCCGGCTTCGACACCGTGGTCCGGCCCCGGCCCCGGACCATGGCGTACGTCGTCGCGTACGGCGAACTCGCGGTCGGCCTCGGCCTGGTGGCCGGCGTCCTCACCCCGGTCGCGCTGGCCGGGGGCCTCGCCCTCAACCTGCTCTACTTCGTCCTGATGATCCACGACTGGGCCGAGCAGGGGCAGAACTCGATGATGGCCCTGATCTCGGTGGTCGGCCTGTTCGGGATGGCGTGGCAGACGTGGTCGGTGGACGCGGCGCTGGGGTGGTTCTGATGGGGAGCCCGGAGGCGGTCGGCCGGTCGGAGGCCCTGGAGGCGGAGGCGGAGGCGGTCGGCCGGTCGGAGCGACCGGGGGCGGAGGCCCGCTACGACATCCCCGAGACCGACGCCTTCACGCGCGCGTACTGGACGGCCGCCGCCGAGGGCCGGCTGCTGGTCCGCCGCTGCCGTGCCTGCGACCGGGTCCACCACTACCCCCGCGAGTTCTGCCCGCACTGCTGGAGCGAGGACGTCCGGTGGGAGCGGGCGAGCGGCCGGGCGGCCCTCTACACCTGGTCGGTCGTCCACCACAACGACCTGCCGCCGTTCCGTGACCGCACGCCGTACGTCGCGGCCGTGGTGGAACTGGCGGAGGGCCCGCGCATGATGACCGAGGTGGTCGAGGCCGTGCCCTCGGACCTGCGGGCGGGCATGGACCTGTCGGTCGCCTTCCGGGACGGTGTCCCGGTCTTCCGGCCGTCGTAGCCGGCCCGTCCCCGCACCTGACCGCGCCCCCGCCGGGAAACCGGGTGAAACCCGCGGCCGTGGCCGCTTCAATGACCGCATGGACACGGACCGCACCCCAGCCCCCGCCCCGGCCCCCGAACTCCACGGCCACGGCCTGCGCCTGTGCACCTGGGACGTGGAGCGCGACGACCACGTCGAGGCCTGGTGGCACGGCCAGCGGGACCCGGAGTTCAAGCGCTGGAACACCCCGCTGGTGTTCGTGACCGACATGGACAGCTCCCGTGACTCCCTGCGCCGCTGGGCCGAGCGGACCGCCGACGGCGAGGGCGTGGCCTTCCGCGTGGCCGACGCGGCGAGCGGCACGACACTGGGCCAGATCAGCGTCAGCGCCGTCAACCGCACCACCCGCAGCGCCATCGTCGGCTACTGGGTCCTGCCCGAGGCGCGCGGTCACGGCGTCGCGACCCGCGCCCTGCGGCTGATGGCCCGCTGGGCGTTGGCCGACTTCGGCCTGCACCGGCTGGAGCTGGGCCACGCCGTCGGCCACGAGGTGTCCTGCCGCGTCGCCGAGAAGTGCGGCTTCCGGTACGAGGGCACGCTGCGCGGCGCGATGTTCGAGGCGGGCCGCCGCGACGCCTTCCGCGACATGCACCTGCACGCCCGCCTGACGACGGACCCGGAACCGAACCCGAACCCGGCGCCGAACCCGGCCCCGAACACGGACCCGGAACAGACTCCCTGAGCCCCCTGGGGACGAGACGGGCTTCGCTCGAAACCCCATCCGTCACCTGCGTATCAAGCACGGCGTTTCGGCCACCCGCGCCGGCTCCGGGGGCCGTACGCCACCGCGACCGGCCCGCACCGCCCCCGGAACCGCGGGCCTGCGCGGAGTCCGAAATCGAGCGCGTTCGAATCACCCGCCCTCTCGTTGAGCCGGGCACCGCCGGACCACCCAGGTGCGGCGAAACGGCTTGAGGAGGAACGCGGGTGACCGTGACCGAGAACCCAGGGAACAGGCAGAACGCCGGAGCCGGCCCCGAGAGTGCGGCGGGCACACCGCCCTACCCGCCGCCCGCGACCCTCACCTACGGCGGCAAGTGGGGCAAGAACCCGCTGGCCGAGGCCAGTTTCGGGCGGATGTGCGCCCGGCTGCCCGGCGTTCTGGGCCGCACCGCGCGCATGGCCTGGGCCGTCGACCGGCCCGCCGTCGCCCTGCTCCTCGTCTGCCAGTTCCTCACCGGCGCGGCGGCCGCCGTCGTCCTGGGTTTCACGGCACGCGCCATGACCCACCTCCTCGGCACCGGCGAGGTGTCCGAACGCCTGCACGCCGCCCTGCCGGCCCTGGTGGTCGTCACCGTCGCCGCGGCGACCGGCCGGATCAGCGGCGCCCTCGCCTCCTACGCCGACGGCCGGATCACGCCCCGCCTGGTCACCGAGGCCGACGTGGCGCTCGTCGCCGCCGTCTGCCGGGTGGAGGCCGCCGCGTACGGCGAGGACGGGTTCGCCGACCGGCAGGAGGCCGCCGAGGTCGGCGTCACCCGCACCACGTACATGGTCAAGGACGCCCAGCGGTTCATGGCCGCCCTCACCCGCATGATCGCGGCGGCCGGCGTGATCACCGCCCTGCACCCCCTCCTGCTCCCCCTCCTCCTGCTCGCCGTACTGCCCACCGGCCTCGGCGCCGTGCTCTCCGCCCGCGTCGACTACGAGACCCACTACGCCAACGTCGGCGACCGGAACGTCCGCGGCATGATGCGCACCTGGGCGACCTACTCCCGTTACACCGACGAGGTCCGCGCCAACGGCATGACCGGCTACCTCGTCCACTGGTACCGCGCGCTGTCCGAACGCATCGACGAGCGCACCCTGACCGCGGCCCCCCGCACCCTGCGCATCGTTCTCGCGACCTCCGCCCTCGGCGGGGCGTTCCTCCTGGTCACCTGGGCCTGCCTGGCGTGGCTGGCGATGACCGGCCGGATCGCCCTCCCGGTCGCCGCCACCGCCGTCGTGGCCGTCCAGACGACCCTCGGCGCCCTCTCGCAACTCGTCCAGAACGGGGCGGCGATGTTCCACACCTCCCTCTACCTGGCCGACATGCGCGCCTTCCTCGACCTGGCCGCCGAACGGGCCCCGAAGCGAGGCGAGTCGACGATCCCGGCGGACGTCCCCGAGATCGCACTGGACGAGGTGGTGTACCGCTACCCCGGCAAGGCGGAACCGGCACTCGACGGGGTCTCGCTCACCCTGCGCCGGGGCGAGATCCTCGCCGTCGTCGGCGAGAACGGCTCCGGCAAGTCCACCCTCACCAAACTCATCACCGGCGTCCTCCTGCCCGACAAGGGCACCGTCCGCTGGGCCGGCACCGACCTGGCGACGGCCGACCCGGATTCCCTGTGGACCCGCACCGCCCTCGTCCCCCAGAACTTCGCCTGGTGGCCCCTGCGCGCCCGCGAGAACATCACCCTCGGCCAGCCCCGCACCCACGACGACGCCCCGGTCTGGGAGGCCGCCGACGCCGTCGGCATGCGCGAGGCCGTCGAGAAGCTCCCGCACGGCCTGGACACCCTCCTGGCCCGCGAACTCTTCGGCGGCGCCGAACTCTCCGGCGGCCAGTGGCAGCGCCTCGCCTGCGCCCGCGCCCTCTACCGCCGCACGCCGCTCCTCATCCTCGACGAGCCCACCTCCCAGATGGACCCGCGCGGCGAGCACCAGATCTTCCTGCGCGTCAAAGGCATCGCCGCCGAACGCATCACCATCGTCGTCACCCACCAGCTGGAGAACACCCGCCTCGCCGACCGGATCGTCGTCCTCCAGAACGGCCGCATCACCGAGGAGGGCACCTACGACGAACTGGCCTGCGCCAACGGCCTGTTCGCGGAACTCCTCACCCTGTCGAAGGACCGCTAGGACGGCCGGGACCACGTGCAGGGTCCGAGACTCGATGCGCAATTTCGGCCGAGGGTGCGCAATGAACGCGCAAACCCAGGGCTCGGTGAGCATGCGCTACGGTTCGCGGCCGTCGTTGTCGATCTCTTGCGGCCTTTCGGGCAGTGGCCCGGAACCGGTGGGTGCGACCACGAGCGCGGCGAGTTCCGCGGCGAGATCGGATGGGACGGGGTCACCGGTAACGAGCAGTCTGAGATAGACCGGACCGAGCAAGACCTCGATGGCCAGGCCCACGTCCGTCAGGCGCAGCCGCCCCTGTTCCTCGGCGCGTCGCAGCACCTCGTGCAGGATCTCTCGCCGCTCCCGCTCCACCGCGCGCAGAGCGGCGGCGAGCTCGGGCGATCGGGGCAGTTCACTGACCAGTCCGGCGATGACCCGCCCCAGAGATGTGCCGGTGAGAAGCCGGATCGTGTTGGACAGCACGGTCACGAGATCCGCCAGCGGGTCGGCGGTGTCGGGGGCTTCGGGGTTGGCCTGGGCGAAAGCCTCCCGGACCGCGGCCGCGATCAGCTCCGTACGGTCTTTCCACCGTCGGTAGACCGTGGGCCGGGAGACGCCCGCGCGGGCGGCCACCGCGTCTACCGACACCCCGGCCGCCCCGCCCTCCGCCAGCAGTTCGACAGTCGCTCGCAGGATGCGCTCCGAGGCTTCGCTGCTGCGCGGGCGGCCCGGCGCGGACGTCCGCTCAGCCACCGGCCACCACCGGCCCGCGGGCCGCGACGCCCCTGTCGTACGCGGCGAATCCGTCCTCGATCCCCATCGCGACCTGCTTCACCTCCACATACGGCACGGAGAACAGATCGGTGTCCCGGACCGCTTCCCAGAACATGTAGTAGGCGGAGAGGTCCTCGGTCTCCACGAACAGGATGTCGCTGTACTCGGCGCAGAATGCCTCCGCGTCGAACCAGCGCAGCCTGATCCCCTCGGCGCGGGCGGCCAGCGCCTTGACCGTCTCCCAGACGGCGGCGCGTTCCGCCCGCTCGAGCCGGAGCCAGGCGGGCTGGAACCGCAGCATGTTCATCACGATGTAGGTCATGGCGCTTCTTCTCCTTCACGGGATCTCACCCGACCGAGGAGAGATAGATTACAGTACTGCTATGTAATTCAAATCGTCGAAGGAGGTTCAGTCGTGTCGGCAGGACTGACTGTGATCACTGGCGGCACCGCGGGCGTGGGACTGGCCCTGGCGCGCCGGCTCGCACATCAGGGCGAGCAGGTCGTCGTCTGTGGGCGGGACCGGACCCGCGTGGCAGCAGCCGACGCCGTACCGGGCATCGAGGCCCTGCGGTGCGACCTCACGGTGGAGAGTGACATCGCCTCCCTGGCGGCAGAGCTGCACGCGCGAGGAGGCGTCCGACTGCTGGTCAACAACGCGGCTGTGCAGTTCGGTTACCGAGTCGCCGAGCACGACCGTGACGCCATGCTGCGCGACGTGGACACGGAGATCGGCACGAATCTGACCGGCCCGGTCAAGCTCACCGCACTGGTCCTGCCGCTGATGCTGCCCGGCAGCGCCATCGTGAACATCACATCGGCCCTGGCCCTGACACCCAAGCGCAGCGCACCCCTGTACTGCGCCACCAAGGCCGCACTGCGCAGCTACACCACCGCCCTGCGCTACCAGCTCGCCGACGACGAACGCGGTATCCGGGTGACGGAGGCCGTGCTGCCCCTGGTGGACACGGCCATGACGGCCGGCCGGGGCAGTGGCAAGATCAGCCCGGAACAGGCCGCCAGGGAGCTGCTGGACGGCCTCGACCGCAACCGCCCCGTCGTCCGCGTGGGCAAGGTCCGCGCCCTGGCAGCCCTTCACCGCCTGTCCCCCGCACTCGCGGCGCGCCTACTCCGGGACAGCTGACCACCCTTCCCGCGCTGTGCCCAGATGCGGAGCGTGACACCCAGACGAGGCGCACAGTTGCCGATTGCGCACCGCCCACCAACGGCCTCCACACCTCACTGTGCGCGCCGCGCACCTCCGTTGCAGGTCGCAGCCTTCCCGATGCGCACGACTCCGCGGAAGCTACAGCCACACCTGCACCGGTTCTCCACCAAGATCGCTACAACCTTTTCCGGCTGTGGCGCACATCACCGCGACCCCACGGGCGTTGGCCGGATCTGCCCCCCTTTCTGAGGTGGACGGCGCCTGCCGGCTGCGGCTTCGATGAGGGCGGCGACCGCAGGGGGGCGGCGACATCTCTTCCCTGGCGCGGGCCGTGCGCGGCGGCGGGGGCCGGCCCTCCGCCGGGGAGGCCGTTCGAGCCTCGCGCCCGGCTCCGCGTACCGCGGGTGGACCGACGACCGCGGCAGTCCGTCGACGGCCGGGACCACACCCGGCCGGGATCAGTGGAGCAGAAGGGGAGCCGTGATGCCACAGCCTTCGGGGCGGGCGTTCAGCAGACGTCAGATCATCGGTATTTTCACCGGGATGGCGGCCGGGGCCGCGATACCCGCCTGGACGATCGGGGCGGCCCGTCCGGCCTTCGCGGCGGGCGAGGCCGGCACCGCGGCGATGCCGGAGGGCACGGGCCTGCCGGACACCGACCGCGGCAAGGTCGTCTGGGCCTACCGCTCGGGCGGCCGTGCCGTCCGCACGGCGGCCGCCGCCGCCCTGGTGGGCACCGCGGCGGACGTGACGGCGTTCCTGGAGCAGAAACTGCCCGCGGCCCGCGCCGAGGACAACCGCTTCACCCTCACCAAGTCCCTGGTCTCGGCGGGCCGGGCGACACGCGAGGGCATCGACGGCGCACTGTCCGCCGGAGACGCGGCGGTCGAGACCTTCCTCAAGGGCGGCTTCCGGACCGCGGTCCACGAGGACCTCCGCGTGGCCGCCACCACCGTCATGTCCCACGGCGACCGTGCCGTCAAGCGCGCGGCGTCCGCCGTCCTGGACACCGACGAGGACTTCGCGCTGCGCGCCTTCCTCAGCGGCGGGCAGTTCACCGCCCACGAGGAGGACGAGCGCGTACAGGTGCTCACCATCCTCATGTCGGCGTCGCCGCAGGTGGCCGAGTACGCGCAGCGGGCGCTGGACGACGGGTCGCCGAGGGCGGTCCGCTGGTTCCTGGAGACGGGCCAGTACATCGCCCGGGCGCGGGACGAGGAATCGGCGACGATCGAGCAGCTCGTCGAGGTCGTCGAGAAGGAGGGCCGCCGCGCCGGCCGGAAGACCGACGAGGCCCTGGAGCTGTCCGCCCAGGCGGTCGAGGCCGCCGAGAAGGCGAAGGCCGCCGCGCTGGAGGCCAAGGCCGAGGCCGAGGCCGCCGAGCAGGACGTCCAGCGCTCGGCCGCCGCGGCGAACAAGGCGGCGCAGGCCGCCAAGGGCGCCGCCGCGGCCGCCTCGACCGCCGTGTCGGCGTCGCGCACCGCGCAGGCCGCATCGCGTCGCGCGGTCGCCGCCGCACAGGCCGCCGCTGCCGCCGCCGCGTCGGCGGGGCGCGCCGCGGCCCGCGCGTACCGTGCCGCGATCGCCGCCTCCAAGGACGCCTCGAAGGCGTCCGCGGCCAGGTCGGCGGCGGAGGCCGCGCGGAAGATGGTCGGCTACGTCCGCTCCGTGGCCCTGAAGGCCGACATCGCCGCCGTGGCCGCCGCCGCGGCCGACCAGGCCGGCGCCGCCGCCGCCGGTTCGGCGGTCAACGCGGCCGCCGCCGCCCGCGCCTCCGCCGACGCGGCCGTGGCCTCCGGCGCCGCGCAGTCCGAGGCCGCCGCCGCGCAGCGGGCCGCCGCCGAGGCCGAGGCCGCCGCGAACCGCGCCACGCAGGCCGCGGGCCGGGCCCGCACCCTGGCCGGGAAGGCGGCCGCCGCCGCCCGCACGGCCCGGGACGCCGCCAACAGCGCCGCCGACCACGCCGAGAAGGCGGCGGACGCCGCCGAGGAGGCGGCCGACCATGCCGGCGAGGCGGTCGACTACGCCAACCGTTCGACGGCCGCCGCCGACGCCGCCCTCGAAGCGGCGAACAAGGCGGCCGACGCCGTCGCCGAGGCCCGCGAGGTCGAGCGGGCGGCCCGCGACGCCGAACTCGCCCGGCTGGCCGAGGAGACCGAGGAGGCGATCGAGCGGGCACGGCTGGAGGCGACCGCCGAGACCGACCTGCTCGAACAGGCCAACCGCCGGCGCACCCAGGAGGCGCGGCTCTCCGACGAACTCCTCGCACTCATCGGCACCGCGGAGTCGGCGCTGAGCGACGGGAACACCGCCGCCGCCGTGACGGCCGGGCGCAAGGCCGCGGTCCAGCTCATCGACCGGTCGGGCACCTGGACCGGGCAGGCCGCCGAGTTCGCGCTGGCCGGGTCGGACGAGGACGTCGTCCACTGGGTCGAGGCCGACCGCGTCATCGCGATGAACCAGGACGACGCCGAGAACGCGGCGGCCATCGCCGCGGTGTCCACGAAGAACGTGGCCACGGCGGCCCACGACGCCCTGCAGACCGAGGACGCCGCCCGGATCCGGGGATTCCTGGAGAGCGGGGCGGTCGCCGCGGCCAGGGAGGACAACCAGGTCGAGATCCTCACCCTGCTGTCCGACGCCTCCACCGGCAAGGCGGTGCGCGCCGCGGCCCAGGCGGCGCTCGACGCCGGAACCGCCGAGGCCCTGCACACCTTCCTGCACGTCGAACGCGCCGCCGCCGTCCACGAGGACGACCGGGTCGCGGCCACGACGCTCCTCGCGAACGGCGGCCCCTACGTCAAGGCGGCCGCCCAGATCGCCCTCGAGGGCGACACGCACATGCTCCGCCAGTTCGTCGGGACGACGCAGTACGACTTCGCGCGGCTCGACCACGACCACGCGACGCACGTCAGCGCGATCCGCGCGGCCATCGCGCGCGCCGCGAAGATCGCCTGGGACGCCATGGAGGACGCGGCCCGCGCCTCCGAGGCGGCCGCACTCGCCCGCAACGCCGCCTCCGACGCCACCGACTGGGCCAACCGCGCGCAGGGCTACGCCGCTGACGCCAAGGCGTCCGCCGACGAGGCTCGCCAGAACGCCGAGGCCGCCGAGGGCTCCGCGGCCGCCGCCGCGCAGTCCGCCGAGACCGCGCGCCAGGCCGCCGCGGCGGCGCGCCAGGCGAGCAGCGTGGCGCGGCACGCGGCGACGCGGGCCGTGCAGTCCGCCACCGTCGCCGCGTCCTACGCCGCGGACGCCGCCGCGTCGGCGACGGCCGCGCGCAAGGCGTCGCTGGAGGCGGGCAAGGACGCGGCCGCCGCCGCGCAGGCCGCGTTCGAGGCCAAGGTGCTCGTCATCCAGGCCGCGATCCGCCAGGCGATCCAGGACGCCCTGGACAACGCGACCGTTCCCATCAACCCCGAGGAGAACGGCCTCCCGGAGGGCGCCGAGAGCTGCCTGACGCCGTTCGGCGACCCGGTGCCGTCCGGCAACGACACCAACCCCTGGGAGCTGGGCTGGAGCTGGCTCACCGGTGACGGCCCCCGGTCGCAGTGCTTCGGCCCGGACGACGAGTTCACCAAGCTCTACCGCGACCACCAGTTCACCAAGGAGGCCATCGCCTTCTTCGCCTCCCGCACCAAGTCCGGTGACTACGAGCTGGGCCACACCTACATGTACGACTACCAGCTCGGCGGCTTCGACGGCGTGGGCAAGTACCTCACCGACTACGGGACGCTGACCACGGCCGGCCTCACCGGCAACCTGGCGTACACCTTCCTCGGCTCGCACTACGTGCGGATGACGCCCATCCGCGAGAACGCGGACGGCTCCGTGGTGTGGCGCTACACCGCGTTCAACGAGTCGGACATCGAGTCCGCGACGCACCCGCCCGTCATCGGCTACACGGACTGGTGGAGCGACACCGTCGGCTCGCTGGTCGACAAGATCGTCGGTGACTCCGGTCCGCTGTCGCCCAAGACCCAGGTGATCCAGTTCGACGTTACGCTGGGGCCGTGACAGGCAAGAAGGCCGTCGGCCGCTGGCCGGCCGCCGCCCTGACCGCCGCCGCGCTGCTCCTCTCGGGGTGCACGGGCTCGGACTCGGTCGACGTCGGCGAACTGCCCGGCGTGTACCGCGACGCCGCGTCCGGCGGCGAGATCGTCCTCGATCCCGACGGGACGTTCGCCGCCACCCACGTCCCGGGCGACGCGATCGGCGGCGGCCGTACCGCCCCCGCCGACTTCGCCGGCCGGTGGGAGTACGTCGACAGCAGCGTGGCCGCCGACTTCGTCTACCTCACGGTCGACGACGGCGGCCTCGGCAAGGCCGGTGGCCTGAAGGTCTACCCGAGCGGCAGCACCCTGGAGTTCCACCCCGACCCGGACGCCCCACCGTCCCTGGTCCTCACCAGATCGCCGTCCTCGTAGTCCCCCACGCCCTCGGTCCGGCCCGGCTCCCAGCCCCGCCGGACCGAGGCGCGCCGGACCGGGCGCGTCGGCAACGGTGACCGCGTGGAACTCCGCCGGTCAGCCGTGCTCAGCGGCAACGCCGGCGAACAGGACGGCTGCCGCACCGAGAACACGTCGGCGCGTCCGAGAACAGGAGTCGAGGCCCGGTCGGCAGGCTCAGCGGTCGGCGGTGCCGGGTGGTACGACCCATTCGGCGGCTTGGCCGGTGAGGGAGGCGATCATGTCGAAGTCGCCGTCGTAGTGGAGGACTGTCCGCCGGTGCAGTTCCGCCGTAGCGGCGATCAGAAGGTCGGGGAGGGGCAGCGCGCGGTGGAAACCCGCGTTGAGAGCGTGGTGTTGGACCTCCAGGGCGCGGGCGAAGGTGTGTTCGTCGGCGTGGAGGTAGTCGAAGGCATGGGGCCAGGTGCTGATCCGGATCGCCTCCGAGTTGTCCCGTGCGGAGTGGATCATCTCGTACTCGGTGGGCCGGCACACGGCCAGGAGGTAGCGCTCGTGCAGTGGCTTGAGTACCTCCTGACGTCGGGTCTGGCCCAGCGGGCGAGGGCGGACTTGTCGATCAGGTAGCGGTCCTGCATCAGGCGGCCCGCCCTCCGTCGCGGTCGCCGCTGCGCTTGAGGGAGCCGTCGGGGTTGCGGGGACCGGTGTTCTTCACGATCTCGCTGAAGTCCAGCTCGCCGGCGTCGATGGCGTCGAAGCCCTCCTGCCGCAGATGTCGCTTGACGGCGTCTTCCATGGCGAGGCGGACAGCTTTGGCTTTGGTCTTGGTGCCGAAAATGCGCATGGCCTCGCGGACCATGTCTTCGTCGAGGTCGATGACGGTTCTGGCCATCAGGATGGTCCCTTCGGGGAGGCTTCTGTGCTTCAGCTGTACGTGCCGCCTGTGCTCGTCTCCTTGAAGAACTCCAACGACTCCCGCTGCCAGAGGTAGACGGTCCAGGGTGAGGGCTCTGCGGCCGGGTCCGTCCGGGCTCGTTCGCAGGCTTCCTCCGATTCCCTCGCCGGTGACTCCACCGACTCCGTGGTCCACGCCTGCGGGGCGATGGGGCATCGGCGGGCAGCGGACTGAGACGGGAGCCGGTCGAGTTGTTGTCAGGCGTCGCGCCACCACGGGGGGCGGATGGTCTCGTTCTCGTCGGCGGCGCAGTTGACGCCGTGGACGACCTCTGAGCCGGCCAGGTCCCAGCCGGTGATGCCGTTGCCCTGCCGGGCCAGTTCCACCAGGCGGGCGCGGTGGGTTCCGCTGCCGATGTCCACGTCGCACGTCTCGACGCTGGTCCAGGAGCGTCCGTCCAGGGCGGCGGTGATCGCCACGGCGGGCAGGACGATGCCGCCGAGCAGCAGTCCGGCGATCCACAGGGCGTCGGCTGCACGCTGGGGGGCGGTCTCGGCCCGGTTGCCGGTGCGGCGGCCCGTGGTGTCCTCACGGCGGCCGGTCTTGTAGTCGACCATCACCCCCACCCTCAGTACATAGGAGGCCAGGCCGGTGGCCAGGCCCCAGCCCAGGCCGTTGAACGCACCGACCACCACCCCCAGGGCTGCCGGAACCACGGCGGCAGTGGCCGCGGTCACCGCCATGGGGGTGACCCGATGTCCGAGGGCACCGCCCCTGGCCGCGAAGTGGGCGTAGGTGGCGCGCGAGACGACCACGGCCAGCACCGTGGCCAACAGGGCCTCGTTCAGGAACATGCCGATGAGGATGTCCGCCCAGTTGCCCGGACCCATGGCGATCAGCGCGTCCCTGGCCGCATCACCGCCGCCGAGGGTCCAGGCCAACTTGAGCGCCGGGACCGCGAGCACCACTGCCAGCAGCACCACGTGCCCGGCCCTCTCCCGGTAATCCCCGGGCGCCCTCTCTTCACTCATGCGACGAGTCTCACGGACCACCCGGCACCGGCAAGGTCCGACACACGTACACACCTACGTCACCCTGACGAGCCGAAGTCAGTAACGGTGACGCAGACGATGACGGCGACTCGTGCAGACGCACCCTTTGATGAAGAACTGCAAACCCGAAGTGATCGACCAGTTCCCGGAGATGTACAACAACAACTGGCGTCGCGCATTTGGAATGGAGCTCCGGTGATCCTCACGGAAGGCGGCAGTCGGGTCGCGATCCGGACAGACGAGGAGTCTGCCGCGTACGTCGGCGTGGATATCGTATGCGGCGAGCGTGCGGCTGCGCCGGAATCCGGTCATGCGGCGCGGGCCGTCGTGGAACTGAGCCGAGCATTGGGCGGCGTGACGATGCGGGCGTTGCTCGGTGCCGAGTTCTCGCCGGATCCTCGGGGGGCGGTGACCGTGTTCGAAATTCCTTTCGGCGAGTCGGCGGGGCTTGGTGCGGTCACCGGCTGCGGAAGTGAACTCGGCCCTCCGCTGGTAGCCGGATTGCCCAGCGACTTCGCCGCAGCAGCTCTCGACGGACTGGCCGGGGACACGGGGGTCGCTGCATTGCCGGCCGGGCTGTTGCGCGTGGGCCGCGCGGGCTTCGACGAGGTCGGTTCCTCCGAGATGGCGTTCAAGCTCGCTGGACGACTGCTGCGGTGCGTGGTCGACGCTCTGCTGCGCGGCCGGGATCCATACAACGCAGTACGGGCTGCGGTCGGCGCCTGGTGACGGCGTGTTCCACGGTGCGGAGGGCCGGGCTGACGCAGGTCCGGTGCGGCTCGCGCCCGCAGGGGATGCCGATATCTGTTACGGCCACAGCAGCCGACGCCGCCAACCCCCGCTGTCGCGCCTGCACTCCAGCCGTACGTGCCGCCTGTGCTCGTCTCCTTGAAGAACTCCAACGACTCCCGCTGCCAGAGGTAGACGGTCCAGGGTGAGGACTCTGCGGCCGGGTCCGTCCGGGTTCGTTCCCAGGCTTCCTCCGATTCCCTCGCCAGTGACTCCACCGACTCCAGTGGCTCGCTCTGGTGGCCGGGGAGGGCGGAGGCAAGGGCGCCCGTCGATCCGGCGCGGAGATCGGCCCGGGCTGCCGCCGTACCGGTCACGACCGGGCCCTTGACCCGCGCTGACCCGGACGGCTCACCGTCCAGGGTCCTCGCCAGGTCGACGGCTCCGTCGGCATGACGGCGGTCGGCCCGCAGCCGATACCAGGTGCGAACACGTCCTCAGAGCAGGTGATCGGCGTTCCCGGCCTTGATTCCCAGGATGAGCGCGCGGAGGGCTTCGCGGGTGTCGGTGAGCGGGGCGTCCTCGTGTCCGGCGACGGCGATGTAGGCGTTGCCGGTGGGGTCGGTGCCTATGCGGAAGCAGTTGGCGCCCTCGGCGCAGTACGGGTCTTCCCAGGTGATCTCGTTCATCGTGGGTTCCTCAGAAGTCGCTGGCGATCCGGCGCATGAAGTCGCGCGATGCGGCGGGTGGGAGTGATGCCGTGTCCATCCAGTCCAAGTGGGCACGATACTTGTCGAGTTGTGACTGGCCGTGCAGGAATTCCGGCCCGTGAGCCGAGTCCAGCTCCACGGTGTCGAGTTGCGGTACTGGTCCCTCGGCGTAGATCACCGCCTGCCCGGCCCCGGGGAAGGCTCCGGCCCGGAACGGGATCACCCGCACCTCGATGTTCTCCCGCTCGGACGCCTCGCAGAGGTGGTCGAGCTGCGCCCGCATCACTCTGGCCCCGCCGAACTCGACGCGCAGGGCGGCCTCGTGGACATACCCGATGTAGTCGATGGGGCGGTCTCGGTGCAGCACCTGCTGGCGCTGCATGCGGAGGGCTACGCGCAGTTCGACTTCACCGGGTGACAGGGGTGGCAGCGCGGCGGCGAAGAGAGTGCGGGCGTAGGCGTCGGTCTGGAGCAGCCCAGGTACATGCATCGCCAGACCTGCCCGGATCCGCCGTGAGTGCCACTCCAACTCGGCGATGTCCATGAGTGCAGCCGGGAGTTGGCCTCGGTAGGTGTCCCACCAGCAGGGGGTGTTGTCCGCTGCCATCTCGGCGAGTGCGTCGACGTAATCCTGGTCGTAGCAGTCGTAGTTGCAGGCGAGAGTGCGCAGCCGGTCCGGAGTGATGATGCGGACCCCCGCCTCGATGTTGGAGACCTTGGTCCGGTCGATGCCGAGCAGCCCGGCCGCGTACTCGGTGCTCACTTGCGCCGCGAGGCGCATCTTGCGCAGCTCCGCGCCCAGGCGCTTCTGGCGCTGGGTGGGTGTCGCCCTTGGCGGCATGTGTCGATTCCCTCCCTTGGTTGCGGCGCCAGTCTGCCGGTTGGCGCGGTGGCAGTGCACCAGAGTGGTGGCAATTTTGTTCAAGCAGTGGCAACGTGCCACCATTTCGCTCTACAGTCTGTGACGCAGCGACCACGCAAAGCGCATAGTCGCCTCGGAAGTGCATCACGTGGACCCGCCCGCGTCCTCCTCCCCTGGGAGGGGTGGGTCCGCGTCAGGGAGACAGGCCACCGGGGCTGCCGAATGCCTCTCCGCTCACCCTTCGTACCCGCTCAGGGAGTTGCCGTGCATCCAGACACCGCGTCCTGCCGGACGCCCAAACTCACCCCCGCCGATGCCCCGTTCACTGCCGTCGGCCCCGAATCCCTCGCCTGCAGCCTCACCCTCCCGGCAAACCCTCGAAGTCCCGGCATCGCCCGAGCGGCAACCCGTACCGTCCTCCAGGCCCACGGCCTGCCCGAGACGACCGACGCCGTCGTCCAGGTCGTCAGCGAACTGACCGCCTGCGCCTGCCGTTTCTCCACCACACCGGAGATCTACATCTCCCTCCGCTACCGGGACACGGCTCTACGCGTCACCCTTTACGACGGCCACCCCCGCCACACCCACCCCCGACTCGACGCCGCCTGCCGGACCCACCGCCGCCTCGCTCTCCGCGTCCTCGATCAGGTGGTCCACGCCTGCCGGGGTGACTGGGGCATCGGCGGCCCGCGCGCCGACCCGGTGGGCGGCACCAGGATGTGGGCGGTGCTGCCTCACGAAGGTGCAGCGGGCTACGCGCCGGGGCGGGCGGGCACGCCGGTGACGGCGGATCCCAGCCGGTGACCGGCACTCTGTTCGCCGCGCTCCACTGCTGCTGACGGCGGCCGCACGCTCCGAACCGTGGCGATGCAGATGCGGGCCGGGCCCTGGTGGGCCGGCCCGCATCACCTGTCTCTCGTCACCCGACGGCTAGAAGATGCCGGTGATCAGGGTTCCCCAGCCGGCAGTACCGGCGAGGTAGGGCTTGCGGTGCGTGGTGGGGCCGCCGGGGTAGGTCAGGAGGCAGCCGGTGGGGCAGGTGGTGGAGGTGAGCGTTCCCCCGCTGTCGACGTACTGGATCTGAAGGTCGGGGTCGGCGGGGGTGGTGGCCCAGAAGTCGCCGTACTCCTCGTTGGCGGTGGGCTGGAACTGCTTGAACTGGGTCACCTGGCCCCAGTCTTCGACGGACGAGTCGACGACGGTGCCCTGGATGTTGCCGGGCGAGGTCAGGTACGGACGCGAGGTCCATCCGCCGCTGCCGTACTCCGTGGGCGTTCCGAGGGAGAACGTGCAGGAGTCGGGGCAGGTGCCGGTGAGCTGGCCCGGGTACAGGTAGAGCTTGCCGTCGGAGGGGTTGCGGCCGATCAGGTCACCGACTCCGTCGCCGTTGATGTCGTCGACGGCGAGGTTGGTGAAGTCCCGCCATCCGCCTGTGCCGATCACGGTAGGCGTGGCACTGAAGGGCTGGGTCTGGTCCTGGCCCCCTTCGACGAAGTTGCCGCTGTAGAGGTACAACTTGGCGTTGACGCAGTTCGGAGGCGAGGAGATTTCACTGGAGCCTTTTGCTCGGCTTCATGAGCTCGGAATGGCTCGAGAATTCAAGATGGTAGGCAAAAGCTCGATGCGGGAGTTCGTGGGGTGATTTCGATGCGAGTTGCTGGTGGTGGTGCTGCCATCATAATTAGTCTAGGGTTGCTGATGTCGGCGTGCTCCATGTCGAAGCCGGGGCGGTCGGAGTCATGCCTGAGTGGAGGTCTCTCGGGAGAGCTAAAGAGGAAGTATTCCTTGGATAATCTTCCGGATGTGTCATCCTTTCGTTTCTGTGAGAGGGAGGATGGGGACGGGTTTTCGGCGAACATGCCATTTGTCGCGGAACCGGCCGAAAGTGTCGAGTATCTGGCCTCTATGGGAATGCGTTGGAAGGATTTCGTTCGCGCTTCCCCCGAGCTGGTCAGTCGACTTTCTCATGCATCGGGAGCGGGGTGGGCGTTGAAAAACGGTAACCCCTACCTGACGAACTCATACGCTCGCGAATGGAACGGGGAGTGCTTGGTGGATTATCACGCTTACGTGCCCGCAGGGAAAGCGTGGAAGGGGGACGTGTATGTCGGGATGTATTGCCAGCAGTAATCGCTCTGACCGCTTCGAGTAGCGCGGGCTATGGAATCGTTGTGTGCTAAGCAGCCGGTGAGGTTCAAGCGAAATCAGCGACATCGCTCACACGGAAAATCGTGCGGCAGGCAGCGCCACTGTACCCCGATGCGGTCCACGTACAGGATCGCGTTCATGATTTCGCTCGCGCTCGGGCGTGCGTCCGATGTCCACCGCATGGCGACGCCGCTCGGTCCGCTAAGACCGTGTCCTACGTGGTGAGGCGGATGAGCCGCTTGTAGCAACACAGGGCCGAGGCAAGTCCGAGAAACGCGAGGTAGTTGCGGGAATGGCGCTCGTAGCGCGGGCTGAGTCTGCGTCCGATGCCTAACCTCGCGCTTTCACGCGGCAGGGCGTCCGGTGGGTGATCAGAAACGCAGAGAGTGCTCCTCGCTGTCGCGCTTGGCGG
Organism: Streptomyces sp. bgisy159; assembly: GCF_965341775.1. GTDB lineage: Bacteria > Actinomycetota > Actinomycetes > Streptomycetales > Streptomycetaceae > Streptomyces. The sequence goes on from NZ_CBDQZH010000011.1 coordinate 170,162, forward strand.
AGACTGCCTGGCAGACGTGGGCATGCTGCGGGCCGAGCCGGCGGTGTTCGGGCCGGTGGCTTCCGACCCGACGGTGTCCCGGCTGGTCGACACGCTGGCAGCGGAGGGGAAGCGTGCGCTGACCGCACTGCGCCAGGCCCGCGCTCAAGCCCGTGAACAGGTGTGGACGTTGGCCGGTGACGCGGCGCCGGACGCTTCCGGTCAGGTGGTCGTGGACCTGGACGGGGTGCTGGTGATCGCGCATTCCGAGAAACAGGACGCGGCCGCGACCCGGAAGAAGACCTTCGGCCATCATCCGCTGATGGGGTTCGTCGACCACGGCAGGGGCGGGTCCGGGGAGCCGGTGGCCGCCCTGCTGCGGCCCGGGAACGCGGGCAGCAACACCGCGGCCGACCACATCGATGCCGCCCGGCTCGCCCTGGCACAGCTGCCGAAGGTTGGTTGGGATGTAATTCCACGGGGTTGATAATCTATATTCCGCATATGTGCTGCATGTGGGGCGCACCCCGATGCCTCCAGCTGCAGTGAGGAGTGGTTTCGATGAGTAGGTATATTGACATCGCATTCGAATTCAATAAGGCTAACTCTGTGTCGTCGATCATCGGCGCCCTCGTGGGTGGGGGCTGGCGGCCGGATGATGATGGACGGATCAAGTTTCTCGTCGAGCCTGATTTGTTCGATTGGGAGGATATGCCTCTCGATTGCGATTGCGTTGCAATCGAAAAAATGGAGGTGGCTAGGATTGTTAACGGATCGTGTGCAATTATCCTTACGTGGGAGAATACTGGAATCGGGGTATCGTTTCTCATCTCCTCCGCGGGGAGGCAGCTATCGGTAGATCCAAGAGTCGATACGGTTTATAGGCGGGATGTCGATATTTACGTTGACTTCGAGTGGTATATCTCCAAAATTCTTCCTTCTGTGAGTGGCTTGGGCCTAAGCGGATACCGCATCTCCGATCTGCCGGCCTGAATGGCTGCGGCCAGTGCCGGAGCACCCGCCGCACCTTCGCGATCCACGTCAGTGGTAGAGCTGGAGCTGTTCCACCAACGGCAGGCTCCCCGCCCCGAGCCCCACCGCGATGGCGAGCTGGCCGAATCCCCTGGTCCGCCCCCGTCACCCGGCACTCTGCTGGAAGGTGTTCGACGTCATGTTCTCGGTCGTTCCGCTCTCGAACGGGGGATTCGTGAACTGCAGCAGTACGTCAAGCAGTCGAGTCCCGACGCCAACGGCGCTCTGGTGTACGCCTAGTCATGTCGCCTGTGGAAACCAGCACGAACTCGCCGCCCAGACCCGCAGTTTCTTCCACCGCGACAGCGTCGGCTCCACATCGTGCGCGAATACCTCGGCGACCGATACGTCCGGTACCTCCTCGACGAGTGAGCCCCGTGAATTTCTGATCAATACGCTTGTTTACCACCCGTGATTACGGCCACAGCAGCTGACGCCGCCACCCCTCGCCCTCGCGCCTGTACTCAAGCCGCACGTGCCGCCGCCTCTCGTCCCCCTGGAAGAACTCCACCGACTCCGGCCGCAGGCGGTACAGGGTCCACGTGGAGGAATCGGCGGCCGGTTCCGTCCGGGCCCGGGTCCATGCCTCCTCCGATGCTCGGGCCAACTCCGCCACCGACCCCAGCGGCTCGCTCTGGTGCCCCGTGAGGGCCGCGGCCAGGGCGCCCGTCGATCTGGCGTGGAGGTCGGCCCGCGCCTCCTCCGCCGTGCCGGTCACGACCGGGCCCCGGACCCGTACCTGGCGGCCCAGGGTCGGCCAGTAGAAGGCGAGAGCGGCGTACGGGTGGGACGCCAAGGCGCGGCCCTTGGTGCTGGTGCGATGGGTGCCGAAGGACCAGCCGGTGTGGTCGGCGCCGTGGAGCATGACGATGCGGACGTCGGGGTGGCCGGCCTCGTCCGTCGTGGCGAGCGACATGGTGTGCGGCTCGCGTTCGCCCGCCGCCACGACCTCCGCGAACCAGGTGGTGAAGAGGGCGAGGGGGTCCGCGGGGGCCGAGGCCGGGTCGAAGGGCGGAAGGGTGGTCGTCGCCGGGTCCCAGACCCGTTGTGACCTCAGGAGTTCATGGAGTGCGTGGAGATCCGGTGCCATGGCGTCATGGTCACACCTGGCCCAGGTCCGACGACACCCACCTCTCCGGACGCATGTGGATCACCACCTGCTCGCCGTGTTCCTTCCACGCGAAGTCGACGTAGCCGTCGACCTTCTCGGCGGGCAGGTACCGGGCCGACATCTTGCGCAGTTCCTCCTTCGTCGCCGGGTCTACCGCCACAACCGGGCCCTCCACCGACACGTACCGAATCGTCGGCTCCAGGCGGTCGACCATCAGGGTGAAACGGCCCGCGGCCTCGATCAGGCCGTACTTGCGCGACTCCCGGCCCGTCATGATCCATACGTCGCCGCCGTGCTCGTACCAGTACCAGATCGGTACCGACAGGGGTGCCCGGCCCGGTCCGCCGTCCACCGACAGTGCGGCGATGTGGGGCTCGGACAGGAACGTCTCTCGTTCTTCGCGGCTCAGGGGCATCGGAGGATCCTTAAGTATGTTGGGCGGTCAACGGGGCGGGCCGCAGCGACAACACCGCCCCCACCCGTCGCCTTCCCGGCCCTCCCGCGCACCGCTCAGTTTCGGCCGAGCACCACCGTTCCGGACGAGCAGAACCATCCCCCGGTGCCCGAGGCCACGCCGAGCCGCGGCAACCCGCCGTCGCGGGCCCGCACCTGCCGGGTCCCCGCCTCGCCCCGCAGCTGACGTACTGCCTCGACCAGCAGGAACAGGCCGCGCATGCCGGGGTGCTGGGCCGAGAGGCCGCCGCCGTCGGTGTTCACCGGGAGGGCCCCGTCGGTCACCGTCAGGCGGGCGTCCGTCACGTACGCCCCGCCCTCGCCCTTTCCGCAGAAACCCAGGTCCTCCAAGGTCACCAGCGTCATGTAGGTGAAGGCGTCGTAGAGCTGCGCGAAGTCCATTTCCGGTGGTCCGACGCCGGCCCGTTCGAAGGCCAGGCGTCCGCTGGCCGCCGCCGGGGACACCGTGAAGTCCTCCCACTCCGACATCGCGGCGTGGGACACCGCCTCTCCCGTGCCCAGGATCCACACCGGGGGTGTGCGACAGTCCCGTACGTACTCCTCGGCGGTCAGCAGCACCGCCGCGCCGCCGTCCGAGCGCAGGCAGCAGTGCAGCTTGGTGAACGGGTCGGCGATCACCGGCCCGGAGAGTACGTCGTCGACGGTCAGGGGGTCCCGGAACATCGCCTCCGGGTTCAGGGCCGCGTTCGCTCGGGCCTGGACCGCGACCTGCGCCAGCTGCTCGGCCGTCGTGCCGTACTCGATCATGTGGCGGCGGGCCGCCATCGCGTACTTGGCGATCAGGGTGTGGCCGTAGGGGACCTCGAACTGGGTCGGGCCGCGCCCGCCGAAGGAGAGTGTGCCCGTGCGGCGGCCCGCCTTCACGTCCGAGCGGGCCGTGGAGCCGTACGCCAGGAGTACGGCGTTCGCGTGGCCCGCCGCTATCGCGTCAGCGGCGTGGGCGGCCATCACCTCCCAGGTGGCGCCGCCCACCGAGGTGGAGTCCACCCAGGTGGGGCGCAGGCCCAGGTAGTCGGCGACCTCGACGGGGGCGAGGGTGCCCAGGCCCGCCGACGCGAAGCCGTCGATCAGCCGCCGGGGCAGGCCCGCGTCCGCCAGGGCGCGGCGGGCCGCCTGGGCGTGGAGGGTGTACGGCGTCGCGTCGGGTACTCCTCCGCAGTCGGAGAGGGCGACGCCCACCACTGCGACGTTCCGGCTCCCGCGTGTCATCGGCGGCCTCCCGACCCTGGGCAATCCGTCCCCGCCCCCCTAATATGACGGACCGTCAGATGAAGACGGAAGAGTCAGGCAAGAGCCAGGGAGCCGCCATGGACGCCCGCCTCACCGCCGAGCAGGACGACATCCGCCGCGCCCTGCGCGAACTCCTCCGCAAGCGGTGCACCGGCGCCGACGTCCGGCACGCCGTCGACACCCCCGCCGGACACGACCCCGCCCTGTGGACCGCCCTCGCCGGCCACCTCGGCCTGCCCGGGCTCGCCCTGCCCGAGACGTACGGCGGCGTCGGCTGCTCGGTGACCGAACTCGCCCTCGCCGCCGAGGAGACGGGACGCGTCCTGGCGCCGAGCCCGCTGCTGGCCACCGCCGTCCTCGCCGCCCCCCTGCTGCTCGCCCTCGGCACCGACGTCCAGCGCGCCGAGCTGCTGCCGCGCATCGCCGCCGGACAGCTCACCGCCGCCCTCGCCGTGCCCGGGTCCGCCCTCGCCACCGCGCTCGCGCTGACCGGCCCCAACAGCGGCGAGTGGGCGGGCGGCGGGCGCGCCGGGGGTGTCCAGGCCCGCCGGGTCGGCGGTGGCTGGCGGCTGTACGGGGAGGCGGCCCAGGTCCTCGACGGGCACGACGCCGGACTGCTGCTGGTCGCCGCCCACAGCGGGGGGTACGTCCGCTCGCGCGTGCTGCTGTTCCTCGTGTCCGGGGAGGCGTCCGGACTGGTCCGGGTGCGGCAGACCGCGCTGGACGCCACCCGGCCCCGGGGACGGATCCAGCTCCGCGACACCGAGGCCGAACTGCTGGGCGACGGTGATCCGGCCGCCGTGCTCACCGCGCTCGCCGCCACCGGCGACACCGCCGCCGCCCACCTGGCCTGCGAGGCGGTCGGCGCGGCGGAACGGGCGCTGGAGCTGACCGTCGGGCACGTCGGGCGGCGCGAGCAGTTCGGGCGGCCCATCGGGTCCTTCCAGGCCGTGCAGCACCGGCTGGCCGACGTCTACGTCCGGGTGCAGGCGGCCCGCTCGGCGGCCCACCACGCCGCCTTCGCGGCCGGGTCCGGCCGCGAAGACGAAAGGGAGTGGGTCGGCGGGCTCGCCCTCGCCCAGGCCCTGGACGCGCTGCGGGTCTCCGCCGCCGAGGCGGTCCAACTGCACGGGGGGCTCGGTTTCACCTGGGAGCACGACGCGCACCTCTACGTGAAGCGGGCCGCCGGTGACGAGTTGCTCTTCGGGCCCGTGCACCGGCTGCGGGCCCGCGCGGCCGACCGGGCCGGCCTCTTCGACGCGTCCGATGCACGCGATACATCCGACGCGCGCGATACACGCGATACATACGACGCCTCCGACCGGAAGGCGGTGGTCCTGTGATCGGCGTCAGGCTCGTGCAGAAGGTGTCCGCCACCCGTGCCTTCGCCCGGATCGGGCCGCACGTCTTCCCGCCGCTCGACCGTGCCGTGCACCGCCTCACCCGCGGGAAGGTCCTGCTCAGCGCCCAGATGCTGCCGGGGGTCGTCCTCACCTCCACCGGCGCCCGCAGTGGGCAGGCCCGGCGCACCCCGCTCGCCTGCATGCCCGACGACAGCGGCTGGATCCTCGTCGGGTCCAACTTCGGCCGGCCCGGCCACCCCGCCTGGACCCACAACCTGCTCGCCCACCCCGACGCCGAGATCAGCTGGAAGGGTGCCGACGTCCCCGTCACCGCCCGCCTGCTCAAGGGGGAGGAGCGCGAGGCCGCCTGGAAGGCCGTCCTGGCGTTCTGGCCGCCGTACGCCGCCTACCAGGAGCGGGTGGAGCGCGAGATCCGCCTCTTCCGGCTCACCCGGCGGGCGTCATAGGCGTACGCCACGGGGACTGCGTCACAGCGCGTGCTGGACCAGCAGGAACGCCCCTATGCCCAGCATGGCCGCGCCCGAGGTGCGGGTCACCGCGCGGGCCGCGGCCGGGCGGGCCGACAGGAGGGCGCGGGACAGGGCGCCCACGATGCCGTAGACCAGGGCGCAGCACGCCATGTGCAGGACGCCGAGGGTGGCGGTCTGGGCGGCCACCGGGAGGCGGGCGGCGCTGCCGGTGGTGAGGAACTGCGGAAGTACTGACAGGTACAGCAGCAGCCCCTTCGGGTTCAGGCCGCTGATCGCCGCCCCGCGCAGGAAGACCGACGTACGCGACGACCCCAGCGTCTCTGCGCCCGTCCCCGTCCCCGTCTCCTCGCCCGTCCCTGTCCCCGTCTCCTCGCCCGCCCCCGGCACCCCCGGCCGCCGTACGACCCCCCAGCCCAGCCACACCAGGTACGCCGCACCCGCCACCGTCAGGGCGGTGAGCAGCGCCGGGGAGCCGGCCACCAGGACGGCCAGGCCCGCCGCCGCCAGCGCCGTGTGCAGGGCGTAGCCGCTGACCAGGCCCGCCACCGCGATCCCCACCGACGCCGGCCGACCGCGCAGCCCGGCGGCGATCGTGTACGCCCAGTCGGCGCCCGGTACGCACACCAGCAGCAGGTCGACGGCGAGGAAAGAGAACAGCGCTCCTGAGTCCATGACGGTGAGATTAGGAACTTTTGTCGCGAAAGTGTTCCTGAAGTTTGCCACCAGGCCATCCCATGCCGGGAAAATATGCCTCATGGACGACGTGGACCGGAAAATCCTTGCCGAGCTGCAGCAGGACGGGCGGCTGACCGTGACCGAGCTGGCCGCGCGGGTGCGGCTGAGCGTCTCGCCGTGCCACCGCCGGTTGCGCGAGCTGGAGCGGTCGGGGGCGATCAGCGGGTACCGGGCGCTGGTGGAGCCGACCGCGCTGGGGCTGACCTTCGAGGCGCTGGTCTTCGTGTCCATGCGGCAGGAGGACCGGGACACGGTCGCCGAGTTCGAGAAGGCGCTGGCCGACATCCCGCACGTACTGGACGCCGAGCGGCTGTTCGGCGAGCCCGACTACCTGCTGCGGGTGGCCACCGCCGACCTCGCCGCCTTCCAGCGGCTCTACGACGAGCGGCTGGCGACGCTGCCGGGCGTGCAGCGGCTGACGTCGACGCTGGTGATGAAGCACGTGGTCAAGGACCGGCCCCTGCCCGCACAGGCATGAGCCTCTGGCCGCCCGTGCCCCGTGCGGCCCTGAGCCGCCGCCCCGTAAAGCCGCGAGCGGTGGCCACCCGTGCGTCAGGTGGACCACCGCTCGTGAGACAGGACGTGAGGGTTACTTCGTGGGCTTCTTCCCGGTGACGCCCAGGTGCACCAACAACGCTACGTTCGGCTTGAGTTCGGCCTGCTTCACACCCCAGCTGGTGAAGCCCTTCTGGTGCGAGGCGACCGCCGCGAGCATGGCGACGAGCGAACCGGCGATCGCCGCCGGGTTCACGTCCTTGTCGACCCGCCCCTTGGCCTGGAGCTCGGCGACCGCGTCCGCGAGGGAGTTGTTCACCGAGTTGAGGATCTTCATCCGGAGTTTGTAGAAGCGTTTGTCCCCCTCGGCCGCGCCGAGGTCGACGACGCGCAGGATCGCGTCGTTGTTCCGCCAGAACTCCAGGAAGCCGTCGGTCAGTTCCTGCGCGGTCTGCCAGCCGGCCTTGCCGACCCAGGAACGCCCCTCCAGCAGCTCGGCCAACCCGGCGCCCTCGGCGGCCATTTGCTCGGCGATCTCCAGGACGGCTCCCTCGACGTCCGGGAAGTACTGGTAGAAGGTCGCGGGCGAAGTGCCCGCCTTCCGGGCCACGTCGATCACCTTGACGTCCCGGTAGGGAGAGGAGCTGAGCATCTCGCTGAGGCAGTCCAGCAGCTTCTGCCGCGTCGCCTGCCCGCGCCGACCGGCAACGCGGCCGTCGACGGTACGCACTTGTCCTGTCATGCCGTCAGCTTACCGAGGGGGTGTCCGAGCGCGATTCGGCCGACTGCAAATGGGGTGCGCGGGTGCTCGGAGGCGGGTGTTGCTGGTCTGCGGGGTGCGTCGGCCGCCGCTACTTTGGGTTCATGGCCGAAAACAGGGCATCGGAGTCAACGGGGGCATCGGAGTCATCAGGGGCGCCGGAGTCGTCGGGGTCGTCGGGGTCCTCGGAACCGACAGCGTCGCCTGAGTCACCGCCCCCGCCCCCGCCCGGCTCCCCCGAGCGCGTGGAGTCACCGCCCCCGCCCGGCTCCCCCGAGCGCGCGGAGGCACCCCCACCACCCCCCTCCGGCGCCACCGAGAGCGCGGCGGCGCGGCTGTACGCCGAGGGCGTCCCCTGCTGGGTCGACGCCCAGCTGCCCGATCTCGACGCGGGCCGCCGCTTCTACGGCGAGCTCTTCGGATGGACGTTCGAGGACGCGTACGGCGGCTCGGTGTGGGCCCGGCTGGACGGTGAGCCCGTCGCCGCGCTCGCCCACAAGGCGGACGGGCGGATGCCCACCGTCTGGACGGTGTACTTCGCCGCCCCGGACATCGAGGCGACCGCCCGCCGGGTCCTGGCCGCCGGGGGTCAGGTCGTGATGGCTCCGCTGCGGGTCGCCCGGCTGGGTGTCGCCGCCCTCGTGACCGATCCCGAGAACGCCGTCTTCGGCCTGTGGCAGGCCGACACCCACCCAGGCTTCGGGCGGCGGCGCGCCCCCGGCGCCTTCACCTGGGCGCAGCTGTACACCCGCGACACCGAGCGCGCCAACGCCTTCTACGGCGATCTCTTCCACGACGCCCTGTTCGGCCCGGACGCCGACCCCGACTTCGGGCGGGCGCCCGTCTCCGACGTCTTCCCCGCGGAGATGCCCCCGCACTTCGTCGTCCATTTCCAGGTGGCGGACTGCGGCGCGGCGCTCGATACGGTCATCCGGCTCGGCGGCCGGGTGCGGGCCGGCCCGTTCACCGCCTCGTACGGCACGGTCGCCGTCGTCAGCGACAATCAGGGGGCGTCGTTCGCGCTGCTGGAGCGCCACTAGGCTCTGCTCTGATATGAGACACCCCGTTTGTGCAAGGGTTCGCCAGCGGGCGTCCGGCCGGGAACAATCAGGGTGCGTGCCGCCAAGGCGGTGCGGTGGTGAGACGCTGCACGGGGCCGCGTGAACACATCGGTGGCGCGGCCCGTACGGGGAGGTGGCAGGCAAGTGGTGGATCAGCTGACGCAGCACGATCCGCGGCGGATCGGGCCGTTCGAGGTGCTGGGACGGCTGGGTGCCGGCGGCATGGGGCTGGTCTATCTCGCGCGCTCGGCGTCCGGCCGGCGGGTGGCGATCAAGACGGTGCGCACGGAGCTCGCGGAGGACCAGCTCTTCCGCGTGCGCTTCACGCGTGAGGTGGAGGCGGCCCGGGCGGTCTCCGGCTTCTACACGGCGGCCGTGGTCGACGCCGACCCGCGCGCCGCCGTGCCGTGGCTGGCCACCGCGTACGTGCCCGCGCCCTCCCTCGAAGAGATAGTGAACGAGTGTGGGCCGCTGCCGGCCCAGGCGGTGCGCTGGCTGGCGGCGGGTGTCGCCGAGGCGCTGCAGTCCATCCACGGCGCCGGGCTGGTCCACCGTGACCTGAAGCCGTCCAACGTGCTGGTCGTCGAGGACGGCCCCCGGGTGATCGACTTCGGTATCGCGTCCGGCGTGTCGAACACGCGTCTGACGATGACGAACGTCGCCGTGGGCACCCCCGCCTACATGTCCCCGGAGCAGGCGAAGGACTCGCGGAGCGTGACGGGCGCGTCCGACGTCTTCTCGCTCGGCTCGATGCTGGTGTTCGCCGCCACCGGGCACCCGCCGTACCACGGCGCGAACCCGGTCGAGACCGTCTTCATGCTGCTGCGCGAGGGCCCGGACCTCGAAGGACTCCCCGACGAGCTGCGCCTGCTCATCGAGTCGTGCATGCAGATGGACCCCACCGCCCGGCCCAACCCGGCCGACCTCCAGGCCCAGCTGGCGCCCCACCTGTTCGGCTCCGGCTCGGACGACAGCGGTACCGCGTCGGCGTGGCTGCCCGAGCGGGCGGTCGCCCTCATCGAGACCCGCCGCGGCGGCCGGACCACCGCGTTCCCCGCGTCAGGCCGAGGCGGACACGGCGGACACGGCGGGCATGGTGGCCCCGGTGGCCCCGGCGGGCATGGTGGCCCCGGCGGCCACGGTGGCCCCGGCCGGGGCGGCTCCGGTGGCGGCCTGCCCGCCGTGCCGCCCCCGCCGTCCCACGAGCCCGCGCTGCCGGCCCACCCGGCCCGGCCGCCCGTGCCGGCCGGCGTCGGCGCCCCGGACACCGGCCCGGTGCGGCTGGCCGGGGCCGCCGTTCCGGTCGGGCCCGGCCCGCGCGTCGCCGATGTCCGCGCCTCCGCCGCCACCAGGGCGCCGGCGCCCGACCCCGGCCTGGTCGCCTCCTGGTCCAAGCCGCGCCCCGGCGTCAACGGCGCCGACCCCGCGGTGCCGCCCGCGCCGGCCGCGCCCCCGGAGGCCACCGGCTGGCGGCCCTGGCGGTTCCGCATGTCCAACGACGTCTGGGGCACCCCGGCGGTCGGCGGCGACCTGGTCTACGTCACCTCCTTCGAGGTCCACGCGCTCGACGTGGCCACCGGCCGGCGCCGCTTCAAGACCCGTGACGTCGCCTGGTCCATGGCGGTCGCCGACGGCCGTATCCACGCCTCCGACGGCCCCACCCTGTTCGCACTGGACTGCCGTGAGGGCCTGGACCTGTGGCGGGTGCAGACCGAGGCCTGGGTGTACACGCTCAAGGCGGAGCGGGGCACCGTCCTCACCGGGACGCGCGGCGGCGGCGTCCAGGCCTGGGAGGCAGCGGGCGGCCAGAAACTGTGGGAGATCACCGGCTGCCAGACCGACTTCGAGTCGCCCGAGGCGGGGCCCCAGCTCCACGAGGGCACGGTGTACGTCTGGCAGGACGCCCGGCTGCGTGCCCTGGACGCCCGTACCGGCGAGGAGCGCTGGTCGTACCCGATCGGCGACGCGGCCTCCTGCGGCGGCGTCCCGGTCCGGGTCACCCCGGCCTCCGACGGTTACGTGTACGTCTCGGCCGGCACCCGCGTCCTCGCGGTCGACGTGGTCAGCGGCATGGTGCGCTGGCACTTCGAGGCCCCGGCGGTCTTCCTGTGCCCGCCCACCTTCGTGCCCGGCCCCGCGGTCACCGGCGGCGGCCTCTACCTCGCCGACTACCTCGGCACCGTGTACGCCCTCGACGCCACCGACGGCCGCGACCGCTGGCGCATCGCCACCGAGGCACGGTCCTCCGTCGAGCCGGTGCTCGTCGCGGGCGGCCACGTCCACGTGGGCAGCGGCAAGGGCCTGTACACCCTTGACGCGGTCACCGGCACCCCGAAGTGGCGCTTCCAGGCGGGCGGCGACATCGTCGGCGCGCCCGCGGTCGCCGAGGGCCGCATCCACTTCGGCTCCACCGACCACCTCCTGTACACCCTCAAGGCCGACGACGGCCGCCTGCGCTGGAAGCTCGCCACCGGCGGCGAGATCACCGGCTCCCCGGTGGTGAAGGACGGCGTGGTGTACGCGTGCAGCAAGGACCGCTGCGTGTACGCCCTGGACGCGGAGAAGGGCACCGGTACGGCACGCACGTCGTGACGCCGCAGGGCGGTCGCCGGGCTGCGGCGGGACGGACGGCCGGGGGTGCGGGACGGTCGGTCCGGCGTGTGCAGGGCGGTCGCCGGCGCCTGCGGGACGGTCGGTCGGGGCAGGACGAACTGACCGCCGGTCACCGCACCTCGGGCGGGGTGGTCCGCCGGGCGGCGTACAGGGCCGCCTGGCGGTCGGCGGGCAGGTTGCCCAGCGCGATCAGGTGGGGTGCCTGTGCGAACGCCGCCGCCCGGGCCGTCTCCCCGGCCGCCCACAGCGCCCGTACGGTGCCCTGCACGGCCTCGGCGGGATACCCGGCGAGCACCGAGGCGCGGGCCACGGCGGCGGCGCGGGCTGCGCCCGCCTCGGTGACCTCGGAGACCAGTCCGACCTGGTGGGCCCGCCGCGCCGACACCCGTTCGGCGGTGCCCATCAGCATCATCCGGGCGGCCTCCCCGTAGGGCATCCGGTGTGCCATCAGCACCGACTCGTAGGCGCTGACCATCCCGTAGGTGGTGTGCGGGTCGAAGAAGGTGGCGTCGGCCCCGGCGATCAGGAACTCGCACTCCCCGAGCAGGTAGAAGGCGCCCCCGCAGGCCATGCCCTCCACGGCGGCGACGACCGGCTTCCACAGGCCGTTCGCCTTGGGCCCGACGTCCAGCAGCGGATCGTCCTGCATGTAGGGGGAGGCCGGCTGGGGGACCGCGGTGTCGCGGTCGATGCCGGTGCAGAAGGCGCGCGTCCCGGCGGCGGCGAGCACCACGGCCCGCACGGAGTCGTCGTACCGGAACCTCCGCCACGTCCGGCGCAGCCGCTCCGCCAGCCCGGTGTCGATGGAGTTGAGCCTCTCCGGCCGGTCCAGGGTCACCACGGCGACCCCGCTGCCGGCGTCCGCCTCGACGAGCAGGCTCACGGCCGCTCCTCCAGGACCCACCGGGGCAGCCCGTCCGCGCCGAACACCGCCCGCACCCGTGCCCCGATCCGCAGCCGGTCCGGGGGCACGGAGTCGAGAGCGGCGTCGGCGCGGGCGACGACGTTCCCGACGAGCCGGATCCCCGGATGCTCGGCGAGCTCCACGACGACGACGTTGTAAGGGGCGCAGCGCGCGTAGTCGGGCAGCAGCGGCGGATGGGGGAGTACGTACGACCAGATCCGCCCTCGCCCGGACACGGCCCGCCACTCGCTCGCGAAGGACTGGCAGCGGGGGCAGCAGGGGCGGGGCGGGAAGCGGGGCTCGGCGCAGTCGGCGCAGTACTGGACGCGCAGCTCGCCCCGGGCGGCGTACTCCCAGAAGGGGGCGCCGTCGGGGTCGGTGACAGGGGTGAGCACGGTGGTCAGCTCCTCAGCAGCAGTGCGGAGGTGGGTACGCCCTCGCCGGCGGTGACGAGGCAGGTGGCGGCGCCCGGCACCTGGGCGGTGCTGGTGCCGCGCAGTTGCCGGACGCCCTCGGTGATCAGGTTGAAGCCGTGGATGTACGCCTCCGACAGCCCGCCCCCGGCGGTGTTGAGCGGCAGCCGCCCGCCGGTCTCCAGGGCGCCGCCCTCGGTGAAGGGGCCGCCCTCGCCGCGCCCGCAGAAGCCGTAGCCCTCCAGGGAGAGCGGTATGAGGGGGGTGAACGCGTCGTAGATCTGGGCGACGTCGACGTCCTGGGGCGTGAAGTCGGCCTGTTTCCACAGGTGCCGGGCGGCGGCCCAGGACGGCCCGGTCAGGGGGTCGTCGGTCCAGTAGTTGACCATGCCGTGGTGCTGTGCGGGCAGGCCCTGGGCGGCGGAGTGCACGTACACGGGCCGCTGCCGGCAGTCCCGGGCGCGCTCGGCCGAGACGACGACGCAGGCCGCCGCGCCGTCCGTTTCCAGGCAGTTGTCGAAGAGGCAGAGCGGCTCGCTGATCCACCGGGACGTCATGTACATCTCCCGGGTGAGGGGCCGTTCGTACATCACGGCGGCCGGGTTCTGGTTGGCGCGGTTGCGGCAGGCGAGGGCGACGTTGAACAGGTGGTCGCGGGTGGCGCCGTACTCGTGCAGGTAGCGGCGGGCCAGCATGGCGATCTCGTCCGCGGGCCGCAGCAGCCCGAAGGGCCGCGTCCACTGGCCCGGCGTGGGCAGCTGCGCCCGGACGTTCGTCCACGGCCGCGGCCCGCTGCCCCGTTTGCGGGACCGCCAGGCGACGCCGACGGTGGCCTGTCCGGCGGTGATGGCGGCGGCGAGGTGGGCGACCGTGGCGCAGGAGCCGCCGCCGCCGAAGCCGACCTTGCCGAAGAAGGTCAGGTCGCCGAACCCGACGGCCTTGGCCAGTTCGACCTCGTCGGTCTCCTCCATGGTGTAGGAGGCGAGCGCGTCGACCTCGCCGGGCGCTATCCCCGCGTCGTCGAGGGCGGCGACGACGGCCCGGCAGGCGAGGCCGCGCTCGTCCTCCTCGAGTCGCTTGGCGAAGGCGGTCTGTCCGATCCCGACGATGGCGGTGGCGTCTTTGAGGGACACGGCCCGCACCTCCGATCTCCGCACGGCGGCCACGACTGTGGCTGACAGGTCGTCAGATTACAGCTAATCTGACGGACAGTCAGCTGGTGTGGTGCGGGGCGGGGAGGCGGCCGTTCATGGAGTGGCGGAACATCCCGGAGCTGGTGCGCTGGTCGGCGGTGCGGTACGCGGACACCGAGGCGGTCGTGGACGGCCGTACCCGGATCACCTACGCAGGTCTCGGCGCCCGCGTCGAACGCGCGGCCGCCGCCTGCCTGGCCCACGGCCTGCGCCCCGGCGAACGGGTGGCGATCTGGGCCCCCAACTCCCTGGACTGGCTGGTCGCAGCCCTCGGCGCGGTCACCGCGGGCGGAGTGCTGGTCCCTCTCAACACCCGCTTCAAGGGCGCCGAGGCGGCCGACGTCCTGCGCCGCAGCGGGACCCGGCTGCTGTTCGTGACGGGCACCTTCCTCGGCACGTCGTACGTGACCTCGCTGAGGCGGGCGGTGGGGGCGGGGCGGGGGCCGGACCTCCCGGGCCTGCCGGAGCTGCGCACGGCGGTGGTGCTGTCCCAGGACGCGCCCCCCGGCTTCCTGACCTGGCCGGACTTCCTGGCGGCGGGGGAGGGCGTACCGGCGGCCGAGGTGCGCGAGGCGGAGATCCCCGCCGACTCGGACATCGTCTACACCTCGGGCACCACGGGCCGCCCCAAGGGCGCGGTGATCACCCACGCGCAGACCCTGCGCGCCTACGACACCTGGAGCGACCTGGCCGGCCTGCGCCACGGCGACCGCTACCTCGTCGTGAACCCGTTCTTCCACACCTTCGGCTACAAGGCCGGCGCCCTCGCCTGCCTGACCCGGGGCGCGACCCTGATCCCGCAGCCGGTCTTCAACGCCGGGACGGCCCTGGCGAACATCGCCGCGGAGCGGGTCTCGGTCCTGCCCGGCCCGCCGACCCTGCTCCAGTCCCTCCTCGACCACCCCGCCCGCCGCGACCACGACCTCTCCTCCCTGCGGCTGGTGGTGACGGGCGCGGCGGTGGTCCCGCTGCGGCTGGTGCGCCGCCTGCGCGACGAACTCGGCGTCGCGACCGTCCTCACCGCCTACGGCCTCTCCGAGGCGTCCGGACTGGTCACCATGTGCCGCCGGGACGACCCGCCCGAGGTGGTCGCCGCCACCTCGGGCCGGCCCGTGCCCGGGGTGGAGGTGCGGGTGGCCGACGGCGCGGGCGCCGCCCTCGCCCCCGGCACGCCCGGCGAGGTCCTGGTCCGCGGCTACAACGTCATGCGCGGCTACGACGGCGACCGCGCGGCCACCGGGGAGGCGCTGACCCCGGACGGCTGGCTGCGCACGGGCGACATCGGCGTCCTGGACCGGCAGGGCAACCTGACGATCACCGACCGCCTGAAGGACATGTACGTCGTCGGCGGCTTCAACGCCTACCCGGCGGAGATCGAACAGGCCCTCGCCCGCCACCCCGGCGTCACCGAAGCGGCGGTGGTCGGCGTACCCGACGCCCGCCTCGGCGAGGTCGGCAGGGCGTACGTGGTCCGCCGGCCGGGGGCGTCGCTCACCGCCGACGAGCTGATCGCCTGGTCCCGGCGCGAGATGGCGAACTACAAGGTGCCGAGGACGGTCCGCTTCGTGCGCGAGCTGCCGAGGAACGCGAGCGGAAAGGTGCTGAAGGGCGAGCTGCGGGGCGGGGACTGAGGTGGTGAAGGGCGAGCTGGGGGACAGAGGCTGACGATCACTCGGTCAGCCGGACCTCCAGCCACGGCCAGACGGCGGCCAGCCGCCCGGGATGCTCGGGCCGGTCCACGGCCGGCACCAGCACCGGCCGCAGCGGGGCCGACGGCAGGAAGCGCACGGTCGTCCCGGTGGTCCCGTCGCCGGGCACGGGCTCCAGACCGGTCACCGGGACGCCGTACTCGTACCGCTGGGTCCAGGAGCCGTCGTGCCGCCGGTTGGTGTGCACCAGCCACTCGCTGAGCGCGGCGACGACGGACATCCCGCGCCGGGGGTGCCCGTCGGGCAGCCGCTCGGCCCCCGGGGAGTCGAAGAACCGCAGGTCCTTGGTGGCCATCACCGGCTTGCGCACCACCCGCCCGGACACGTCGACCCTGGTGTCCGTCCCCCGCCCGTCGTCGGAGACGGCGACGGACCCGTCGCGATGCACGGTGACCACACAGGTCCCGCGGCCCCTGCCCAGTGCCTCGTCGGCGGCGTACGCCACCACCTCCAGCACCAGATGCCAGGCACCGCCGGGCGCGAACTCCCCGGCCCGCTCCCGGACATGAGCGAGATGCCCCTCGTCCACCGACGCGGCCCAGTCATGCGTGGTGTTGACCCACTCGCCCCTCGAAGCACCCATACGCCGAGTATCCCGGGCCGATCCCCGACCCCGGCGGACGACTCCCCCTGCCACTCCGGGCACCCGGTGGACGACTCCCCCTGAAACGCGAATACGGCCGCGGCGGCTCCCCCTCGGCGCCGCCGCGGCCGTCCCCCCTGCGGTGGTCGTCAGCCGGCGCTCTCCGTGGTGGCGTGGTTCTCCAGCAGCATCTTCTGGGGGCCGGTCGCGTGGTTCTCCATGACGGTCACCTCGTCGCCGGCGACCTCGCCCCGCGGCGCGTTCAGAGGCGTCCCCGTGGCGTGGTTCTCCAGCGTGGTCAGAGGCGTCCCGGCGACCTCGCCCTGCGGCGCGTTCAGAGGCGTCCCGGTGGCGTGGTTCTCCAGCGTGGTGACGGCCTCGTCGCCGGTGGCGTGGTTCTCCTGGGGCGTGGCGACCGCCGTGTCGATCGTCTCGTCGCTCATCGTCGTGACTCCTCTGGTTGAGCTGCTGGACCGGGGTCCGGAAGTACCTGCCCGGTGACTCCCCCGAGGGCCACCGGACAGGCGTGGAGGCCGCCACCCTACGGGTGGGCCTTCACCGGCGACCCGCCTGCCCCCCGAAGCGCCGGATCGCGGTACCGAGCGTGCCGCCCGGCGATAAACGAACGATGAACGCCCCGCGTGGGGGCGGTACTCGGGCCCGCTCGGCCCGCTCGGCCGGGCCTGGCCCGCTCGCCCCGGCCGGGCCCGCTCGCTCCGCTCAGGCGCCGCTCACGCGGCGGTCGCCGGGGCGAGCAGGGCGCGGACCTCCGCGGCCTCCGGGGAGCCCAGCCGGTCGAAGACCGACAGCGCCTCCTGCCAGCACGCGCGGGCCCGGTCGGACTGGCCGAGGCTGTTCAGACTGCGCCCGAGCACCGTCAGCACGTTCGCGCGGCGCCACTCGCCGCCGATGCCCCGCAGGACGGACAGGGACTGCTCGGTCATGGCGGCCGCGTTGGCCGGCCTGTGCGCGGCGAGGTGGACCTCGGCCATGCGGAAGAGCGTCATGCCCTCCCAGAGTCGCTGGCGGCTCTCCCGGAACACGCCCAGCGCGTCGTCCAGGCAGGACAGCGCCTCGTCCAGCCGGCCGGACCGGGTCAGGGCCAGGCCGAGGGCGTAGCGGGCGTTGGCGCCGCGCAGGGAGTGCCCCAGGGTGTCGTAGATCGCGACGCCTTCCCCGGCCAGTTCCACGGCGCTGTCGACGCGGTCCGTGGCGAGGTGGATCCGGGACATGTTGCACAGGGCGCTCGCCTCGCCGGGCCGGTTGCCGTCGGCCCGGTAGTTGGTGAGTGCCTCGCGCAGATGGACCTCGCCGTCGTGGTGGCGCCCCTGGTAGAGCGCGATGATGCCCCGGTCGTTGGGGGTGCAGCCGCTCGGCAGCGGGTCCTTGGTGGCCCGGGCCAGTTCCATGGCGTGGTGGGCCTCCTCGTCGGCCTGGGCGAACCGGCCGGCCACGATGTGCACGTTGGTGATCGCCATGCGCGCCCGGCCCTCCGCCCGCGGGTCCCCGCCCGCGCGCGCGGCGTCCCGGGCGGCGAGCGCCGACTCCTCGTACTCGCGTGCGTTGGCCCCCGACTCGGCGAGGTCCTTGGCGGCCCACAGCAGGTCGATGGCGCGGCGCAGCCGGCCGCCCCGCACCGAGTGGCGTACGCAGGCGAGCAGGGTGGTGGCCTCGGTGTACAGCCAGTCCAGCGCGGCGCGCCCGTCGGTGAACCGCAGCCCCGGGTACTCCGTGGCCTGGAGGTGGTCCACCAGCCGGTCCCCGGGCCGTTCGATCGCGTACACCCCGGCCGCGGTCGCCAGGTAGAAGTCCAGCAGCCGCGACATGGCGGCCTCGCGTTCGCTCGGCGGCTGTTCGTCGCGTTCGGCGCAGGCGCGGGCGTAGAGGCGGACCAGGTCGTGGAAGCGGTAGCGGCCGGGGGCGGCGGATTCGAGGAGGGAGGTGTCGACGAGGGATTCGAGGAGGTCCTCGGTGTCGTCGGCGGGCAGGTCGAGGACGGCGGCCGCGGCGGGCAGGGAGATGTCGGGCCCGTCGGCGAGGCCGAGGAGCCGGAAGGCGCGGGCCTGGGCGGGTTCGAGCTGGCCGTAACCGAGTTCGAAGGTGGCCTTGACGGCGAGGTCGCCGGCCTGGAGCTCGTCGAGGCGGCGGCGTTCGTCGGCGAGCTTCGCGGCCAGCACGGACACCGTCCAGGTGCGCCGGGCCGCCAGCCGGGACGCGGCGATGCGGATGGCGAGCGGCAGGAAGCCGCACGCGGCGACCACGTCCAGCGCCGCCTCGCGCTCCGATCCGACCCGCTCCTCGCCGACGATCCGCGTGAACAGCGCCAGCGCCTCGTCCGGCGACATCACGTCCAGGTCGACGAGGTGCGCGCCGGCCAGGTCGACCATGCGCACCCGGGACGTGACCAGGGCCGCGCACCCCTCGGTGCCGGGCAGCAGCGGCCGCACCTGGGCCGCGTCCTTGGCGTTGTCCAGCAGCACCAGCACCCGCCGGCCGTCCAGCACCGACCGGTACAGCGCCGCCCGTTCCTCCAGCGAGTCGGGGATCGCGGAGTCGGCGGTGCCCAGGGCGCGCAGGAAGGCGCCGAGGACGGTCTCCGGCTCGGCCGCCCGCTGGCCGGCGCCCTGCAGGTCGATGTACAGCTGGCCGTCGGGGAAGGCGGCCCGCGCCTGGTGGGCGACGTGCACGGCGAGCGTCGTCTTGCCGACGCCGCCGATGCCGGCCAGCGCGGACACGGCCATCACCCGGCCCTCGCTGCCCGACGCCGCAGCCAGCACCTCGCTCAGCTCCCGCACGGAGGCGGAGCGCCCGGTGAAGTCCGGCACGGTCGCCGGGAGCTGGGCCGGGCGCACCGGGACGACCGCCGGTTCGGCGGCCGGCGCCGGGGGCTCCGCGAGGGCCGGGTCGGCGCGCAGGATGCGGCCCTGCAGCTCGCGCAGGCCGCGCCGCGGGTCGACGCCGAGTTCCTCGGCGAGCAGGCGGCGGGTGTCGGCGTACACCGCGAGGGCCTCCGCCTGCCGGCCGCTGCGGTACAGGGCGAGCATCAGCAGCTCGCGCAGGCGTTCGCGCAGCGGGTGGGCGGCGGTCAGGGCGGTCAGTTCGGAGACCGCCTCGGCGTGGCAGCCCTGCTCCAGGTCCATGTCGAGGCGGGACTCCAGCAGGCCGAGCCGCCACTCCTCCAGCCGGACCCGCTGGGCCTCGGCGTACGGGCCGGGCACGCCGGCCAGCGCCTCGCCGTCCCACAGGTCCAGCGCCCGGTTCAGGGCCTCGCGCGCCCGGGTGAGGTCACCGGCCGCCCGGGCCTTCTCGGCCTCGGCGGCCAGGTGCTGCGCCTCGGTCAGGTCCAGCGCGCCCTCGCCGAGCCCGCGCACGGCGTACCCGCCCGACTCGCTGACCAGGACCCCGGGGTCGAGCACCTTGCGCAGCCGGGAGGCGTACGTGCGCAGCGCGGCCAGCGCCTGGGAGGGCGGTTCCTCGCCCCACAGCGCGTCGATCAGCTCGCCGGCGGTGGCGGTACGGCCCTCGCGCAGCAGCAGCGCGGCGAGCAGCGCCCGCTGCTGCGGGGAGCCGGTCGCCAGCGCCGTGCCGTCCCGCCAGGCCCGTACGGGTCCGAGCACGCCGAAGCGCACGGCCGTCCGCCCGGGCACCTCGGCACCCCCGCCGTCGCCGGCGGGGCCCGGACGCCTCTGCTCCGGCACGCGCGGTCCACGGTCGTCCATTCGGAGTCCCCCTCGGCTTCCTCACCATCAAGGTCAGTTTGCCCTGTCCATGCCGGAAACGTCAGCCGGGCGAGACCCCGATCACAGGCGGGTGGGCGGGAGTGCACGAAGTCCGCACATCGTCCCCGCACCGTTCCCCGCGGACCGCCGGCCGACACCCTAGCTGACGGTCCGTCAGATCAGCGCTACCGTGGCGGACATGGACTCCGAGACGACCACGACCCCCGTCACCTCCGGGACCACCACCCTGCCCCGGATCATCTCCGTCGACGACCACACCGTCGAACCCCCCACCGTCTGGCAGGACCGCCTCCCGGAGAAGTACCGGGACACCGGCCCCCGCGTCGTCCGCGCCCCGCTGAAGGAGATGACCTTCCTCGGCGGCCGCTTCAAACCCGTCATGGGCCGCCCCGGCAGCGACGACGGCCCGCTCGGCGACTGGTGGGTCTACGAGGACCTGCACCGCCCGCTGACCCGCCTGGACACCGCCGTCGGGTACAGCAGGGACGACATCCGGCTGGAGGTCATCACCTACGAGCAGATGCGCCCCGGCTCCTACGACGTGCCCGCCCGCCTCGCCGACATGGACGTCAACCACGTCCAGTCCGCGCTCTGCTTCCCGACCTTCCCCCGCTTCTGCGGCCAGACCTTCACCGAGGCGCGCGACCACGACCTCGGGCTGCTCTGCGTGCGCGCCTACAACGACTGGATGGTGGAGGAGTGGTGCGGCCCGCAGGCCGGGGGCCGGCTGATCCCGCTCACCCTCATCCCCCTGTGGGATGCCGAGCTGGCCGCGGCCGAGGTCCGCCGCAACGCCGCACGCGGCGTGCGTGCCGTCGCCTTCTCCGAGATACCCCCGCACCTCGGCCTGCCCTCGGTCCACACCGACGACTGGGACCCCTTCCTCGCCGCCTGCGCCGAGACCGGCACCGTAGTCGCCATGCACATCGGCTCCAGCAGCCGCATGCCGTCCACCTCCGCCGACGCCCCGCCCGCCGTGGGCTCCACCATCACCTTCGCCAACTGCTGCTTCTCCATGGTCGACTGGCTGATGAGCGGCAAGTTCGAGCGGTTCCCCGGCCTGCGGGTGATGTACGCGGAGGGCCAGATCGGCTGGATCCCGTACATCCTGGAGCGCGCCGACGTCGTGTGGGAGGAGAACCGCGGCTGGGGCGGCGTCGCCGGCAAGGTCCGCCGGCCGCCGTCCGAACTCTTCGCGGAGCACGTGTACGGCTGCTTCTTCGACGACGCCTTCGGGCTGCGCAACCTGGACGCCATCGGCGTCGGCAACGTCCTCTACGAGACCGACTACCCGCACTCCGACTCCACCTGGCCGAAGTCCCGCGAGGTGGGCGAGGCGCAGATGGGGCACCTGCCCGCGGACGTCGTCGAGCGGATCGTCCGGGGCAACGCGATCGAGCTGCTGCAGCTCACCCCGGAGGGGCTCTGGTCGCCGTGAGGTACGGCATCCAGCTGCCCGTCCAGGCGCAGAGCACCCTCTTCGCCGAGCCCTGGGAGGCCGCCGCCGGCCCCGCCGACCTGGTCGCGGTGGCGCGGGCCGCCGAGGCCGCCGGGTTCGCGTACGTCGCGGTCTGCGACCACGTCGCCGTCCCGCGCCGCCTGGCCGCGGCGATGAGCACGGTCTGGTACGACCCCGTCGCCACCCTCTCCTACCTCGCCGCCGCGACCGAACGCGTCCGGCTGCTCAGCCACGTCGCCGTCGTCGCCCTGCGCCACCCGCTGCTGACCGCCAAGCAGTACGCCACCCTCGACCACCTCAGCGGCGGACGGCTCGTCCTCGGGGTCGGGGCGGGGCACGTGCCGGAGGAGTTCGCGGCGCTCGGCGTGGACTTCGGCGGCCGGGGGGCCGTCCTCGACGAGACGGTGGACGCGCTGCGTGCGGCGCTCGGCCCGGACGAGTTCCCCGAGCACCACGGCAAGCGCTACGACTTCCAGGGGCTCGGCCAGCGCCCCCGCCCCGCCCAGCCGCACGTCCCGCTGTGGGTGGGCGGCTCCTCGCCGGCCGCGGTGCGCCGGGCCGCGCTGAAGGGGGACGGCTGGCTGCCCCAGGGCGACCCCCGGGACCGCCTGCCGGACCAGATCGCCCGCATCCGGCGGCTGCGCGAGAGGCACGGCCGGCACGGCGACTTCACCGTGGGGGCCCTCGCCGAGCCCCTGTACCTCGGCACCCCCGCCTGGGACGTCGGCCGCCGCACCCTGACCGGCGCCCCGGACGCCGTCGCCGAGTCGCTGCGGGCGTACCGGGCGATGGGCGTGCACCAGGTCCAGGTCCGGTTCCGCAGCCGGAGCCGGACGGAACTCACCGACCAGATCACCGCGTTCGGCGCCGACGTGGCGCCCCTACTGGGCTGAGGAGACGGCATGGGCAAGCTGGACGGACGGGTCGTCATCGTCACCGGGGCGGCGCGCGGACAGGGGGAGCAGGAGGCGCGGCTCTTCCGGGCGGAGGGCGCGGACGTCGTCGTGGCCGATGTGCTGGACGAGCAGGGGCAGGCGCTGGCGAAGGAGCTGGGCGCGCTGTACGTCCACCTGGACGTGGGGGAGGAGGCCGACTGGGACGCGGCCGTGTCGGCGGCGCTGGAGGCGTACGGGAGGCTCGACGGGCTGGTGAACAACGCCGGCATCCTGCGCTTCAACGCGCTCGTGGACACCCCGCTGGACGAGTTCATGCGGGTCGTGCGGGTCAACCAGATCGGCTGCTTCCTGGGGGTGAAGGCGGTGGCGCCGCGGATGCCCGAGGGTGGCGGGACCATCGTCAACACCGCCTCCTACACGGGGCTGACCGGCATGGCCGCCGTGGGCGCCTACGCCGCCACCAAGCACGCCGTCCTCGGCCTGACCAGGGTCGCCGCACTGGAGCTCGCCCCGCGCGGCATCCGGGTCAACGCCGTGTGTCCCGGCGCGATCGACACGGCGATGTCCAACCCCTCCCGGCTCGACCCGGACGCCGACCCGGAGGAGACCGCGCGGGCCCTGGACACGCTCTACCGGGGCCTGGTGCCGCTGGGCCGGATCGGGCGCCCGGAGGAGGTGGCACGGCTGGCGCTGTTCCTGTCCTGCGCGGACTCGTCGTACATCACCGGGCAGCCGTTCGTGATCGACGGCGGCTGGCTGGCCGGGGTGTCCATTGTCTGACTGACCGTCAGCTATTGACGGTGTCAGCCGCCGATGCCAATCTGACGACTCGTCAGCTAACTGAGCCGGGGACGGTGACCGCCGTGGAATTCGGGCTGTTCGTACAGGGATACGTGGGCAAGCGCGCCGAGACCGACCCGCTGGCCGAGCACAAGGCGCTGATGGAGGAGACCGAGTACGTCATCCAGGCCGACCGGTCCGGCTTCAAGTACGCCTGGGCCTCCGAGCACCACTTCCTGGAGGAGTACTCCCACCTGTCCGCCAACGACGTCTTCCTCGGCTACCTCGCCCACGCCACCGAACGCATCCACCTCGGCTCGGGCATCTTCAACCCGCTCGCCCAGGTCAACCACCCGGTGAAGGTCGCCGAGAAGGTCGCCATGCTCGACCACCTCACCGAGGGCCGCTTCGAATTCGGCTCCGGACGCGGCGCCGGCTCCCACGAGATCCTCGGCTTCCTCCCCGGCATCACCGACATGAACCACACCAAGGAGATCTGGGAGGAGACGATCGCCGAGTTCCCCAGGATGTGGCTCCAGGACGAGTACGCCGGCTTCCAGGGCAAGCACTGGTCGCTGCCGCCCCGGAAGATCCTGCCCAAGCCGTACGGCAAGTCGCACCCGGCGATGTGGTACGCCGCCGGATCCCCGCCGTCGTACGCGATGGCCGCCCGCAAGGGCCTCGGCGTGCTGGGCTTCAGCATCCAGAAGGTGTCCGACATGGAATGGGTGCTGGAGCAGTACAAGACGGCCGTCGTGGACGCCGAGCCGGTCGGCGACTTCGTCAA
Organism: Streptomyces sp. bgisy159; assembly: GCF_965341775.1. Taxonomy (GTDB): domain Bacteria; phylum Actinomycetota; class Actinomycetes; order Streptomycetales; family Streptomycetaceae; genus Streptomyces. The sequence continues at coordinate 193,950 of NZ_CBDQZH010000011.1, forward strand.
CGACAACGTGATGGTGACGACGACCGCGATCTGCGCCCCCACCCACGACGAGGCCATCCGCATCGCCGTGAACGGCGGCCTGCACTACCTGCCGTCCCTCGTCTTCCGCTACCACGACACCTTCCCGCGCCCCGAGGGCTTCCCCGAGTGGCCCGAGACGCTGCCCGAGTACACCGCCGAGTTCGTCGAGATCCTCATCGAGGAGGAGCTGCTGATCTGCGGCGACCCCGACGAGGTGCTGCGCCAGTGCAAGCGGTGGGAGCAGGCCGGCGCCGACCAGCTCAGCTTCGGCCTGCCGGTGGGCGTCCCCAAGGAGGAGACGCTCCAGACGATCCGGCTCATCGGGGAGCACGTCATCCCCAGGATCGACACCGACCCGGTGCACCGGACGACCCGCTTCCGCCAGTCCGCGTAAGGGGGCCGGACCATGCTCGACCACGTCATCAGGGGCGCGACCGTCGTCGACGGGACCGGCGCCCCCGCGTACACCGCCGACCTCGGCATACGGGACGGCCGGATCGCCCGCGTCGGCCGGATCACCGAGCCGTCCCGCACCACCGAGGACGCCGCCGGCCTCGTCCTCGCCCCCGGCTTCGTCGACCCCCACACCCACTACGACGCCCAGCTCTTCTGGGACCCGTACGCCACCCCCTCCCTCAACCACGGCGTCACCACCGTCGTCGCCGGCAACTGCGGCTTCACGCTGGCACCCCTGCACCCGGACCGGCCCGGCGACGCCGACTACACGCGCCGCATGATGGCCAAGGTCGAGGGCATGTCCCTGATCGCCCTGGAGGAGGGCGCCCCCTGGACCTGGCACGGCTTCGGCGAGTACCTGGACGCGCTGGAGGGCCGGATCGCGGTCAACGCCGGCTTCATGGTGGGGCACTGCGCGCTGCGCCGGCACGCGATGGGCCCGGCGGCGATCGGCGGACAGCCCGGCGGGGAGCAACTGGCCGCGATGACCGCCCTGCTGCACGACGCGATGGACGCCGGCGCCTGGGGACTGTCCACCACCCAGTCGAGCACCCACACCGACGGCGACGGCGCCCCCGTCGCCTCCCGCCACGCCCGCCCGGCCGAGCTGCTGGCCCTGGCGAAGGCGGTCGGCGAGCACGAGGGCACCCAGATCGAGGCGATCGTCGCGGGCTGCCTGGACCAGTTCGCCGACGAGGAGATCGACCTGCTGGTGGAGCTGAGCGCCACCGCCGGCCGCCCCCTGAACTGGAACGTCCTCACCGTCGACGCGGCCGTCCCGGAACGGGTCCCCCGCCAGCTGCTCGCGAGTGAGCGGGCCCGCAAGGCCGGCGGCCGGATCGTCGCCCTCACCATGCCGATCCTCACCCCGATGAACATGTCGCTGGGCACCTTCTGCGCGCTCAACCTCATCCCCGGCTGGGGCCCCGTCCTCGCCCTGCCGGTGCCCGAGCGCATCGCCCGGCTGCGCGACCCGTCGGTCCGCGCCGAGCTGCTGCGGCACGCCGAGGCCAAGGAGGCCGGCGTCTTCCGGCGGCTGACGAACTTCGGGCGCTACGTCGTCGGCGACACCTACAGCCCCGCCAACGACGGCCTGACCGGGCGGGTCGTGCGGGACATCGCCGCCGAGCGCGGCCAGGACCCCTTCCACTGCCTGGTGGAGATCTGCGCCGCCGACGACCTGCGCACGGTGCTGTGGCCGATGCCCACGGACAACGACCCGGCGTCCTGGGCGTTGCGCGCCGAGACCTGGCGCCACCAGGACGTGCTGCTCGGCGGCTCCGACGCGGGCGCCCACCTGGACCGCATGTGCGGGGCGCCCTACACCACCCGGTTCCTCGGCGACTGCCTGCGCGGCCGGAAACTGGCGGGCCTGGAGCAGGCGGTGCGCATGCTGACCGACGACCCGGCACGGCTGTTCGGCCTGCGCGGGCGCGGGCGCATCGCCGAGGGCTTCCACGCCGACCTGGTGCTGTTCGACCCGGAGCGGATCGACGCCGCCCCGGCCACCCTGGTCCACGACCTGCCCGGTGACAGCCCGCGCCTGGACTCCAAGGCCCTCGGCGTCCGCGCCGTCTGGGTCAACGGGGCCGAGACGATCCGCGACGACACGGTGACCGGCGCGGTCCCGGGACGGGTGCTGCGCTCCGGCCGGGACACCCGGACGGTGAGCACCCGGTGAGGCAGCGGCTGTTCGTCGGCGGCGAGTGGGTCGAGCCGGACGGCGGCCACTACGCCGTCGTCGACCCGGCGTCCGAGGAGACCGTCGGCTGGGCGCCCGAGGCGTCCCCCGAGCAGGCCCGCGCGGCGTGCGCGGCGGCCCGCGAGGCGTTCGAACGGTGGTCGCGGACGCCCCCGGAGGAACGGGCGGCGGTGCTGGCCCGCACCGCGCGGATCATCCACGAGCGGTCGGCCGACCTGACGGCGCTCGCCCAGGCCGAGACCGGCGCCACCACGGCCACCGCCCGCGCCATGCAGGTCGGCGTCGGCGCGGCCCGCTTCCGGCGCTACGCGCGCGTGGAGCCCGCGGAACGGGCACTGCCACCGCAGATCAACGAGGCCGGTCCCATGGGCGGGGGCGGGGTCCTGGGCGCGCTGGCCGTCCGCCAGCCCGTCGGCGTGGTCACCTGCGTCACCTCGTACAACAACCCGTGGGCGAACCCCGCCGGGAAGGTCGCCCCGGCCCTCGCCATGGGCAACACGGTAGTGGTGAAACCCGCACCGCAGGACCCGCTGTCCGTGTACCGCATGGCGGAGGCGCTCCAGGCGGCCGGGCTGCCGCCGGGCGTCGTCAACGTGGTGTCCGGGCGCTCGGTGGCCGTGGGGGAGGCGACCGTGGCCTCGCCGGACGTCGACATGGTCAGCTTCACCGGCTCCACGGCCGTCGGGCAGCACATCGCGGAAGTCTGCGGCCGGACCATGAAACGCCAGCTGATGGAGCTGGGCGGCAAGGGGGCCGCCCTCGTCCTCGACGACGCCGACCTCGACTCGGCGGTGTCCGGCATCGGCACCACCTTCTCCTTCTACAGCGGCCAGATCTGCACCGCCCCGACCCGGGTCCTGGCCCAGCGGGGCGTGTACGACCGCCTGGTGGACCGGCTGGCCGGCTACGCCCGCCGCCTGAAGGTCGGCGACCCGAGGGAGCGCGACACCGTGGTGGGCCCGCTGATCTCGGCGGCCCACCGCGACCGCGTGGAGTCGTACGTCGAACTGGCCCGCAAGGAGGGCGCCGTGGTCGTCACCGGCGGCGAACGCCCGCCGCTCGACCGGGGCTTCCACACCGCACCCACCGTCCTGGCCGACTGCGCCAACACCATGCGCGTGGCCCGGGAGGAGATCTTCGGCCCCGTGGTGGCGGTGATCCCCTTCGACGACGAGGAGGAGGGCATCGCCCTCGCCAACGACTCCGACTACGGCCTCATCGACTACGTCTGGTCCGCCGACACCGCCCGCGCCTTCCGCATCGCCCGCCGCCTGCGCGCCGGCGGGGTCGGGGTGAACACCGTCGGCCGCAACATGGAGGCCCCCTTCGGCGGCTTCAAACAGAGCGGCGTCGGCCGGGACGTCGGCTCCTACGCCCTGCACGCGTACAGCGAGCTGCAGGCGATCGTGTGGGCGGGGTGAGGGGTGAGGGGTGAGGGGTGGGCGGGCTGAGCCGGCTGGGCGGGGCGGTGGGCTGCGGGCCGCCTTGGGCCTGCCGACCGGCCCGCGACGATCCGGATGCCGACCAGTCGGTATCGACAGTCGGCCCGCGGCCCGGTAGAGATGGGCACAGCATCCGCGGACCGAGAGGCCAGGCCCCATGCGCATCGCCGTGACCATCTTCCTGACCGACGAGACGATCACCCCCACCCGGCTCGCCCAGGAGCTGGAGCAACGCGGCTTCGCGGGGCTCTACCTGCCCGAGCACACCCACATCCCCGTCGAGCGCACCACGCCCTACCCGGCGGGCGGCGAGCTGCCCCGCGAGTACGGCCGTACCCTCGATCCGTTCATCGCCCTGGGCCAGGCCGCCGCCGTCACCGAGACGCTCGGCCTCGGCACCGGCATCACCCTCGTCGCCCAGCACGACCCGATCGACCTCGCCAAGCAGGCCGCCACCCTCGACCACCTCTCCGGCGGCCGCCTCACCCTCGGCGTCGGCTACGGCTGGAACGTCGAGGAAGCCGCCGACCACGGCGTCGAGTGGCGCACCCGACGCGAACTCGTCCGGGACCGCCTCGCCCTCATGCGCGCCCTGTGGGCCGACGAACCCACCGCCTACAAGGGCGAGTTCGGCAGTGTGCGGGCCAGCTACGCCCACCCCAAGCCGGTCCGGGCGCCGCGCGGCCCGGTCGTCGGCCCGCGCACCCTGGTCGGCGGGGCGGCCGGACCCAAGCTGTTCTCCCACATCAGCGAGTACGCCGACGGCTGGCTCCCGATCGGCGGCCGCGGCCTCGGCGAGGCCCTGCCCGTCCTGCGCACCGCCTGGACCGACGCCGGACGCGACCCCGAGACCCTCCAGATCGTCCCGTACGCCGTCCAGCCCACCGCCGGCAAGCTCAGCCACTACGCGGACCTCGGTATCGATGAGGTGGTGGCGCAGTTGCCCCCGGCGGGCGAGACGGAGACGCTACGGATCCTCGACGCATACGCCGAGTACCTGTGAACCGAGAGCACCCTGCACCGGGGGCGCGGGGAACCGCGCGACCAGCCACAACACCGACCCGCACCCGCTGACGGGCCGCACCCCCGACACAGAACCCCGAAACCCGCCGAACCGGCGGAGCCAATACGCTCGGAGGATGACGACTTCCGCGACCTCCGGAACCGGACCCACCGAGAACTCCCTGCGTCGCGCCCTCAGACGTGCCCGGGACGGCGTCGCCCTCGACGTCGGCGAGGCGGCCGTCCTGCTGCAGGCCCGCGGCGAGCACCTCACGGACCTCGCCGCGTCGGCCGCCCGTGTGCGGGACGCCGGCCTGGCGGCGGCCGGCCGGCCCGGCGTCATCACCTACTCCAAGAGCGTCTTCGTCCCCCTCACCCGGCTGTGCCGGGACAAGTGCCACTACTGCACCTTCGTCACCGTCCCCGGAAAACTGCGCCGCGCCGGACACGGCATGTTCATGTCCCCCGACGAGGTGCTGGACATCGCCCGGCGCGGCGCCGCCCTCGGCTGCAAGGAAGCGCTGATCACCCTCGGCGACAAGCCCGAGGACCGCTGGCCCGAGGCGCGCGAGTGGCTGGACGCGCACGGCTACGACGACACCATCGCCTATGTCCGCGCGATCTCCATCCGCATCCTGGAGGAGACCGGCCTGCTCCCGCACCTCAACCCGGGTGTGATGACGTGGACCGACTTCCAGCGCCTGAAGCCGGTCGCCCCGTCCATGGGCATGATGCTGGAGACGACCGCGACCCGCCTGTGGTCCGAACCCGGCGGCCCCCACCACGGCTCCCCGGACAAGGAGCCGGCCGTCCGCCTGCGCGTGCTGGAGGACGCCGGCCGCTCCTCCGTCCCCTTCACCTCCGGCCTGCTGATCGGCATCGGCGAGACCTACGAGGAGCGGGCCGAGTCCCTGTTTGCGCTCCGCAAGGTCTCCCGGGCCTACCACGGCATACAGGAACTGATCATCCAGAACTTCCGCGCCAAGCCCGACACCGCGATGCGCGGCATGCCGGACGCGGAACTCGACGACCTCGTGGCCACCGTGGCCGTCGCCCGCCACATCCTGGGCCCGTCCGCCTGCCTCCAGGCCCCTCCGAACCTCGTCGACAGCGAGTACGGGCGGCTGATCGGCGCCGGCATCGACGACTGGGGCGGCGTCTCCCCGCTCACCATCGACCACGTCAACCCCGAACGCCCCTGGCCGCAGATCGAGGACCTCGCCGGGAAGTCGGCGGCGGCCGGCTTCGAACTGCGCGAACGGCTCTGCGTCTACCCGGAGTTCGTGCGCCGCGGCGAGCCCTGGCTGGACCCGCGGCTCCTCCCGCACGTCCGTGCCCTCGCCGACCCCGACACCGGCCTGGCCCGCCCCGACGCCGTGGTCGAGGGCCACCCCTGGCAGGAACCCGAGGACGCCTTCGTCGCGTCCGGCCGCACCGACCTGCACACCACCATCGACAGCCAGGGCCGCACCTCCGACCGCCGCGACGACTTCGACGAGGTGTACGGCGACTGGGCCGCCCTGCGCGAGGCCGCCGCCCCCGGCATGGCCCCCGAGCGCATCGACGCCGACGTACGCCAGGCCCTGCGCACCGCGGCCGACGACCCCACGCGGCTCACCGACCCCGAGGCGCTGGCCCTGCTGCACGCCGACGGCCCGGCCCTGGACGCGCTCTGCCAAGTGGCCGACGACGTACGGAAGTCCGCGGTGGGCGACGACGTCACCTACATCGTCACCCGCAACATCAACTTCACCAACGTCTGCTACACCGGCTGCCGGTTCTGCGCCTTCGCGCAGCGCCGCACCGACGCCGACGCCTACACCCTCTCCCTCGGCCAGGTCGCGGACCGCGCCCAGCAGGCGTGGGAGGTGGGCGCGGTGGAGGTCTGCATGCAGGGCGGCATCCACCCCGACCTGCCGGGCACCGCCTACTTCGACATCGCGAAGGCGGTGAAGGAACGCGTCCCCGGCATGCACGTCCACGCCTTCTCCCCCATGGAGGTGGTGAACGGAGCCACCCGAACCGGTATGTCGATCCGCGAGTGGTTGACGGCCGCGAAGGAGGCCGGACTCGACTCGATCCCCGGCACCGCGGCCGAGATCCTCGACGACGAGGTCCGCTGGGTGCTGACCAAGGGCAAGCTGCCCACGGCCACCTGGACCGAGGTGATCACCACGGCCCACGAGCTGGGCATCCGCTCCTCCTCGACGATGATGTACGGCCACGTGGACCAGCCCCGGCACTGGCTCGGCCACCTGCGCACCCTGGCCGGCATCCAGCAACGCACCGGTGGCTTCACCGAGTTCGTGACGCTGCCCTTCATCCACACCAACGCCCCGGTGTACCTGGCCGGCATCGCCCGCCCCGGCCCCACCGTGCGGGACAACCGCGCGGTGACGGCGATGGCGCGGCTGCTCCTGCACCCGCACATCCCCAACATCCAGACGAGCTGGGTGAAGCTGGGCTCGGACGGCGCGGCGGAGATGCTCCGCTCCGGCGCCAACGATCTCGGCGGCACCCTCATGGAGGAGACCATCTCCCGGATGGCGGGCTCCTCCTACGGCTCCTACAAGTCGGTCCGCGACCTGATCGCGGTCGCCGAAGCGGCCGACCGCCCGGCCCGCCCCCGCACCACCCTCTACGGCGAGGTCCCCGAGGAGCGCAGGCGGGCGGCGGAGGCCTCGGACGGCCACCTGCCGGACCTGCTGCCGGTCCTGGACTGAACCCGGACCAGCCCTGGACCAGCCCCGGGCCGGCCCCGGGGCGGGGCCAGGGCGAACCCTGG
>NZ_CBDQZH010000012.1:0-199779 GCF_965341775.1 Streptomyces sp. bgisy159
CCCCCCCCCTTCTTTCTCCCCTCCCCTTCGGCGTTCCCCCGCTCGCACGCCCCCGTTGGACGCTCCGGGGTCCGCATCGTGCCGAGCGGCTCGCGGTGGCCCGCCGCCCCCGTGCCGGCGGGCCCCGCACGAGAACAATGTGCCCTGCACCGGCCCCGGTTGAAGCCCCCCGACGCGTCTTCAGAGCTTCATTTGAGGTTGGCGTACCGGCTCTACGCACGATCCCTACGCTCCCCGGCGTATGCCGTGGGCGCTGTCCCGCGGCTGCGACGGCGCCGTCACGGGGGCTGGACCCTCATCCCGGCAAGCCCACGGAGGCAACCACTGGATACTTCCAGCGAGGAGCGGTTCCCTGCGAGGTTCGCCCCCGCGAGGAGCGGTTCGCTGCGAGGTGCGGTTCCCTGCGAGGTGCGGGCGGACAGCGCGGAGCGCTCCCTCGCCGGTGTCCGGCCGGCTCGGGAGCGCTCGGTGTCGTATGACCGTCCGATGGCGCGAGGCTGGGCGCGAGTCAGTACGTTCGCGCCACCGGACGGGGTCGGTGGGCTGGGACCGCGGCGGTGGCGACGGATCCGGGGCGCCTTCCCTCAGGTCGAGAAGGGGGCCCGGGTCCTTGACCACCGCACTGGCTCGCACGCCGCCGCGGTCCTCACCTTGCCCGCCGTACCGCGCGATCACCCCTCATCCGGATCGCTCGGCGGTGGCGGGTCGGGCGCGTCCGGGCTTGACCTCCCCGTCAAGTCCCGGACGCCGTCAGGGGGTTCAGTCCTCGCGCAGGGCGCGGACCGCCTCCTCGACACGCCGCCCGTACTCGGGGTCGGCGGCGTGGAAGTGGGCCAGGTTCTTCTCGATCACGTCGTTGCGGGAGACCTGGGACAGGCTGCCCGCGATGTTCGCGACCAGGCGGGACCTCTCGTCCGCGGACATCAGCCGGTACAGCTCACCCGCCTGGAAGAAGTCGTCGTCCTTGGTGTGCTGCGGCGCCTCGTGGGTGCCGGTGTGGCCGGTCACCGCCAGCGGGGCGGACAGCGGGCGGCCGGTCTCGACCGGGCCGTCGTAGGAGTTCGGCTCGTAGTTCCTGGCGTGCCGGCCCTGGCCGTTGACCGCCATGTAGCCGTCCCGGCCGTAGTTGGCGGCGCCGCCCGGCACGGCCTTCGGCGCGTTGACCGCCAGCAGCGTGTGGTTGACGCCCAGCCGGTAGCGGTGTGCGTCGGCGTAGGCGAACAGGCGGCCCTGGAGCATCTTGTCCGGCGAGGGGCCGATGCCCGGCACGAAGTTGTTCGGGGAGAACGCGGCCTGCTCGACCTCGGCGAACACGTTGTCCGGGTTGCGGTCGAGGACGAGGCGGCCGACGCGCCGCAGCGGGTGGTCCCGGTGCGGCCAGACCTTCGTCAGGTCGAACGGGTTGAAGCGGTAGTCCGCCGCCTCGGCCGCCGGCATGAGCTGGACGTACAGGGTCCACGAGGGGCGCACGCCCCGCTCGATGGCCTGGAGCAGGTCGGTCTGGTGCGAGGTGGGGTCCTGGCCCGCGAGTTCGGCGGCCTGCTCGGCGGACAGGCAGCGGATGCCCTGGTCGGTCTTGAAGTGGTACTTGACGAAGAACGCCTCGCCGTCGGCGTTCGTCCACTGGTAGGTGTGCGAGCCGTAGCCGTTCATGTGCCGGTACGACGCCGGGATGCCGCGGTCGCCCATCAGCCAGGTCACCTGGTGCGTGGCCTCGGGGGCGTGGGCCCAGAAGTCCCAGACGTTGTCCGGTTCCTGACGGCCCGTGAAGGGGTCGCGCTTCTGCGAGTGGATGAAGTCGGGGAACTTGATCGGGTCCTTGATGAAGAACACCGGGGTGTTGTTGCCGACGAGGTCGTAGTTGCCCTCGCGGGTGTAGAACTTCACGGCGAAGCCGCGCGGGTCGCGGACCGCGTCCGCCCCGCCGAGGCTGTCCGCCACGGTCGAGAACCGCAGGAACACCTCGGTGCGCCGGCCGACCTCGCCGAGGAAGTCGGCGTGGGTGAAGCCGGTGACGTCGTCGGTCACCTCGAAGTGTCCGTAAGCGCCGGAGCCGCGGGCGTGCACCACGCGCTCCGGGATGCGCTCGCGGTTGAACCGGGCGAGCTTCTCCAGCAGGTGCTGGTCCTGGAGGAGGAGCGGGCCGCCGACGCCGGCGGTGGCGGAGTTCTGGTTGTCGGCGACGGGGGCGCCGGACTCGGTGGTGAGCACGCGCTTCGACATCGAGGACCTTCCGTGCGGGAGTCAGCGGAAATGTGTTTCCGCTTCGTGGAGCCTAGGAGTGGGCGATCGGAGCGTCAACGTTTTGTTGAAGGGGATTCCGGGCGGCGCCGCCGCCTGGGCGCGACAGGACAATGTCAGCGGCGGCGCCGCCCGGAAGTCGGGGGGAGGGGCGGTCAGACCTGGGCGCCGGACAGGCGTTCCACGGCCCGCAGCAGGGCCGAGTGGTCCAGGCCGCCGTCGCCCTGGGCGCGCAGCGACGCCACCAGCTGGGCGACCGTCGCGCCCACCGGCAGGGCCGCGCCGACGGTGCGGGCGGCGTCGGTGACGATGCCCATGTCCTTGTGGTGCAGGTCGATGCGGAAGCCCGGCTTGAAGTCGCGGTTGAGGAAGTTGTCCTTCTTGCGGGTCAGCACGGTGGAGCCGGCCAGCCCACCGTTGAGGACGTCCAGCGCGGCCTTGAGGTCCACGCCGGACTTCTCCAGGAAGACGACGGCCTCGGCGCACGCCTGGATGTTCACGGCGACGATCAGCTGGTTGGCGGCCTTCACGGTCTGGCCCGAGCCGTGCGGACCGCACAGCACGATCGTCCGGCCCAGCGCCTCGAAGATCGGCTCGGCGGCGTCGAAGTCGGCCTGCTCGCCGCCGACCATGATGGACAGCACGGCCTCGACGGCGCCCGCCTCACCGCCGGACACCGGGGCGTCCAGGACGCGGATGCCCTGGTCCGACGCGGCCTTCGCCAGGTCGACGGAGGTCTGCGGGGTGATCGAGGACATGTCGATCAGCAGGGTGCCGGGCCGGGCGTTGGCCAGGATGCCGTCGGGGCCGTAGGCGATGGCCTCGACCTGCGGGGAGGCGGGCACCATCGTGATGACGACGTCGGCGTCCCGCACGGCCTCGGCGATCGAGCCGGCCGCGGTGCCTCCCGCGGCGGCCAGCCGGTCCAGCTTGTCCCGCTCCAGGGTGTAACCGGTGACGGAGTAGCCCGCCTTGATCAGGTTCTCGGACATGGGGGAGCCCATGATGCCGAGGCCGATCCATGCGATCTTGGGAAGGTTGTCGGTGCTCATAGGGGTGCCTCTCACATACAGGGGGTCAGCGGGACAGCCACTCGAAGGCGTCGGCGCTCGGGCGGTCGCCCGGCTTGTACTCCAGCCCGACCCAGCCGTCGTAGCCCGCCTCGGCGAGCCGGTCGAGCAGCTTCTCCAGGGGGAGGGAGCCGGTGCCGGGGGCGCCGCGTCCCGGGTTGTCGGCGATCTGGACGTGGCCGGTCTTCGGCGCGTACGCGTCGATCACCGCGGGCAGGTCCTCGCCGTTCATGGACAGGTGGTAGAGGTCCATGAGGAAGCGGGCGTTGCCGAGTCCGCTCGCCGCGTTGACCTTGTCGACGATCCCGACGGCGGCCGGGGCCGACACCAGCGGGTACAGCGGTGACTCGGGCTTGTTCAGCGCCTCGATCAGCAGGATCGCGCCGATCCGGTCCGCGGCGCGCGCGGCGAGCACCAGGTTCTCCAGGGCGAGCGCGTCCTGCTCGGCCGGGTCCACGCCCTCGACGCGGTTGCCGTACAGCGCGTTGAGCGCCGTGCAGCCCAGCGACTGCGCGAAGTCGGCGGCCACGTCGATGTTGGCGCGGAATCGCTCGGACTCCTCGCCGGGGACGGAGAGGGCCCCGCGGTCCGGTCCGGGCAGCCGGCCGGCGTAGAAGTTCAGGCCGGTGAGCTGGACGCCCGCGTCCTCGACGGCCTTCTTCAGCGCGGCCGGCTCGGAGCGCTCCGGGGTGGGGGTGTCGGTCCAGGGCCACCACAGCTCGACCGCGGTGAAGCCGGCCGCGGCGGCTGCCGCCGGGCGCTCCAGGAGCGGGAGTTCCGTGAAGAGGATCGACAGGTTGACGTTGAAGCGCTGGTCTGCGAATCCCATGGATCCCGCGCTCCCTTCCGTGGTGTATTCCGTATTACGGAAGTTAGTTTCTGCTTAATGGAAGACTGCCGTCGGTGCTCGCGGCTTGTCAAGGGGTCCCGGACGGTGCCGACGGTCCGCGCCCTCCGGGGCTGCCCCGTGGGGCGTGTCGCGCGTTAGGTTGAGCGAGTGCGATTGAGAGTGGAGTTCACGACCGAACCCTTCGACCTGGACGAGGCGCCCGCGCACGCGGTGGTGGCCCGTGAGGTCGTCGAGGCGGCCGAGCTGGACGCGGTGGACGTCGGCCCGTTCGGCAACACCGCCGAGGGGCGCGCCGACGCGGTCCTCGGCGCGGTGGACGCATTGCTGCGCAAGAGCCTGGAGGCCGGCGCCACCCGTGTGTCCCTCCAGGTGAACGTCATAGAGGAGGGCGAGTGACCGGCACCGGGGAGGAGTCCTTCATCGCGGCGGTCAAACCGCTGGTCGACGCCATGGGCGGGGAGCTGCTCCCGCCCGACGAGGCCGGCCCCGAGGACGTGGTGCTCGCCTGGGCGGGTGCGGACGTCGTCGCGGTGCGCCTGCCGCAGCTCGCCGACTCCCTGGACCACATCCTGGCCGCCATGGAGCGCAGGCGGGGCAAGCCGCTCTCCGACCTGGACCGCAAGGCCAAGCAGGAGGTCGTGCGGACGCTGGAGGCGCGCGGCGCCTTCTCCGTCCGGCACGGTGTGGAGACCGTGGCGAGCGCCCTCGGCGTCAGCCGCTTCACGGTCTACAACTACCTCAACCGCCAGAAAGAGGGCTGATCGACGGCCGGCCGACCGGGCGGGGTGGCCGTGCGGCGGACCGGCAACGCGTTTGTCACCCCGAATTTTCAACAAAGTGTTGACGTGGGGTCGCGACGGGGCGTTAGCTGACCGCAGCCCGTTCAGCACGAAGGCCGAAACGGCCACGGAGGCCCCCGTGACTTCGACTTCCACGCCCCCGGGCCTGGCCCGGTTCAACGACCTGGAGGACACCGCGGCCGCCGCCGCCCTCCACGAGGCGTGTGCCTCCACCGCCTGGGCCGGCCGGCTGCTCACCGCCCGCCCCTACGCCACCGCCGACGCCCTGTACGCCGCGAGCGACGCCGCCATGGCCGAGCTGACCCCGGCGGACCTGGCCGAGGCCATGGCGGGGCACCCGCCGATCGGCCGGCCGAAACCCGGCGACCCGGCCTCTGCCCGCGAACAGCGCGGCATGGCCGGCGCCTCCGAGCGGCTCAAGGAGGAGATGCTGGAACTCAACCTCGCCTACCAGGAGAGGTTCGGCCACGTCTTCCTGATCTGCGCCACCGGCCGGACCGCCGAGGAGATGCGCGACGCGGTCAAGGAGCGCATCGGGAACGCGCCGGAGCAGGAGCGGGAGATCGTCCGCACCGAGCTGGGCAAGATCAACCGGATCCGTCTGGCCCGGCTCGTCGAAGAGGAAGCCTGACCCCATGAGCACCAGCACCACCGCTTCGGTGTCCACCCACATCCTGGACACCAGCCTCGGCCGCCCCGCCGAAGGCGTCGCCGTCCACCTCAGCGCCCGCTCCGGGCGGTCCGCCCATGACGGGCGGGAAGGGGACTGGCGGCCGCTCGGCGGCTCCGCGACCGACGCGGACGGGCGGTGCAAGGACCTGCCGGCCCTGCCGGAGGGAACCACCCACGTACGCCTCGCCTTCGACACCGAGACGTACTTCACCAAGAAGCAAGCCGCGGCCCAGCAGGACGCCCCCGCGCTTCGGGACAGCGAGAACGACCGGCCGGTGTTCTTCCCCGAGGTCACCATCGCCTTCGCGGTGGTGCCCGGCGAGCACTACCACGTTCCGCTGCTGCTCAACCCGTTCGGCTACTCCGTTTACCGAGGGAGCTGACCGACACCATGACCCGCTTCGTCCTGGGACAGAACCAGTACGGCAAGGCGGAGAACCGCGTCGTCAAGATCACGCGTGACGGCGACACGCACCACATCAAGGACCTGAACGTCTCCGTCGCCCTCTCCGGCGACATGGAGGAGGTCCACCGCAGCGGTTCCAACGCCAACGTCCTGCCGACCGACACCACCAAGAACACGGTGTACGCCTTCGCCAAGGAGCACGGCATCCGGAGCGCCGAGGACTTCGGCGTCAAGCTCGCCCGACACTTCGTGGACGACAACGAGCCCATCCACCGGGCCCGTATCCGCGTCGAGGAGTACGCCTGGGAGCGGATCGAGACCTCCCAGGGCGGCGCCCGATTCGTCGGCGCCGACGAGATCGCCCATTCCTTCGTCCGCAAAGGCCAGGAGACCCGCGTCGCGCAGATCACCTACGACGGGCACGGCATCCAGGTGCTGTCCGGGTTCAAGGACCTCACCGTCCTGAACACGACCAACTCCGAGTTCTGGGGCTTCCTGAAGGACAAGTACACGACCCTCCAGGAGGACCACGACCGCATCCTCGCCACCACCGTCTCCACCTGGTGGCGGCACAACTGGGACGGCGTCGACTCGCACGCCCCCGACTGGGACCGCTCCTACAACGGCGTACGCAAGCACGCGCTCCAGGCGTTCGCCGAGACCTACTCGTACTCGCTCCAGCAGACCCTCTTCGAGATGGGCGTGCGGGTGCTCAACACCCGCGACGAGGTGGACGAGATCCGCTTCTCGATGCCCAACAAGCACCACTTCCGCTCGGACCTGTCGCCCTTCGGGATCGACAACGAGGCCAAGGACGGCGCGGTCTACTACGCCGCCGACCGCCCCTACGGCCTGATCGAGGCCACCATCCTGCGGGACGGCGCCGAACAGCTCATCCCGGTCGACATGACCAACCTGTAAGCCACACCGGAACATCGGCACCCGTTGCCGGCGGGTACTCCGCCGGCAACGGCACTCAAATCCCCACGGGTCCTGCCGTGCCCACTCCACCTGAAGCGCAAAGGACGAATCATGGCAGCAGCCCAGCGCATCGTCATCGAGAACGCGGCGATCGCGACGGTGGACGCGAACGACACCGAGTACGCCGTCGGGCACGTCGTCATCGCGGACAACCGCATCGAGTCGCTCGGCGCGGGCAAGGCCCCCGAGGGCCTGACGGACGTCGTACGCCGGATCGACGCCACCGGGCACCTCGTCACCCCCGGCCTGGTCAACACCCACCACCACTTCTACCAGTGGATCACCCGGGGCCTGGCCACCGACCACAACCTCTTCGACTGGCTCGTCGCGCTCTACCCCACCTGGGCGCGCATCGACGAGCCGATGGTCCACGCGGCCGCCCAGGGATCACTGGCGATGATGGCCCGCGGCGGCGTCACCACCGCGATGGACCACCACTACGTCTTCCCGCAGGGCTCCGGCGACCTGTCCGGCGCGATCATCCGCGCCGCCCGCGACATGGGCGTCCGCTTCACCCTGGCCCGCGGTTCCATGGACCGCAGCGTCAAGGACGGCGGCCTGCCCCCGGACTTCGCCGTGGAGACGCTTCAGGGCGCGCTCGCCGCCACCGAGGACACCGTCCGGCAGCACCACGACACCTCCTTCGACGCGATGACCCAGGTCGCGGTCGCCCCCTGCTCGCCGTTCTCCGTCTCCACCGAACTCCTCCGCGAAGGTGCCGAGCTGGCCCGCCGCCTCGGGGTCCGGCTGCACACCCACGGCTCGGAGACGGTCGAGGAGGAGAAGTTCTGCCACGAACTGTTCGGCATGGGCCCGACCGACTACTTCGAGTCCACCGGCTGGCTCGGCGAGGACGTGTGGATGGCGCACTGCGTCCACATGAACGACTCCGACATCGACGCCTTCGCCCGCACGAAGACCGGTGTCGCCCACTGCCCCTCGTCCAACGCCCGTCTCGCGGCCGGCATCGCCCGCGTGCCCGACATGCTCGCCGCCGGAGTCCCCGTCGGCCTCGGCGTCGACGGCACCGCCTCCAACGAGTCCGGCGAACTCCACACCGAACTGCGCAACGCCCTGCTGATCAACCGGCTCGGCGCGCACCGGGAGGCCGCGCTGAACGCCCGACAGGCGCTGCGCCTCGGCACCCACGGCGGCGCCCAGGTGCTCGGCCGGGCCGCCGAGATCGGCTCCCTGGAGCCGGGCAAGCTCGCCGACCTGGTGCTGTGGAAGCTGGATACTCTCGCCCACGCCTCCATCGCCGACCCGGTCACCGCCCTGGTGTTCGGCGCCGCCGCACCGGTCACCGCGTCCTTCGTGAACGGCCGTCAGATCGTCGAGGACAACCGGCTGCTGACGGCCGACGAGGACGCGATCGCCCGGGTCACACGCGACGAGGCACGGCGACTGGCCCGGATCGCCGACCGGTAACCCGGCGCCGTCACAGGGCACTTGAGCTCCGGTCGGGAGGGACGGCTCCCGACCGGTGTCCGTGGACTCCAGCGGAGTCCACGGCGGCCGGCTCCGGGGCGCGCACGCGCGCCCCGGAACGGTCACCGTCCCGTCCTCTCCGGTCCCGCACGGCCGGCGCACCACCTCCCTGCACCCACGTCAGAGCCGACGTGCCACCGACCGGAGGAGAGCCGCAGTGTCCGCTCAGTCACCCCACCCCGTCGACGAGAAGCTCCCCGTCCTCAAGATGGCCACCACGGGTCTGCAACACGTGGCCGCCATGTACGCGGGAGTCGTCGCCCCACCCCTGATCGTCGGCGCGGCCATCGGCCTGTCCGCCACCGACCTGACCTTCCTGACCGGCGCCTGCCTGTTCACCGCGGGCCTCGCCACCTTCCTGCAGACGCTGGGCATCTGGAAGATCGGCGCCCGGCTGCCCTTCGTCAACGGCGTCACCTTCGCCGGCGTCGCCCCCATGACCGCGATCGTCGCCGCCACCGACGACAAGTCGGACGCCCTGCCGGTCATCTTCGGCGCGGTGATCGTCGCCGGTCTGCTGGGCTTCCTCGCCGCACCCGTCTTCTGCAAGGCGGTCCGCTTCTTCCCACCCGTCGTCACCGGTACGGTGATCACGCTGATCGGCGTCTCCCTGCTGCCGGTCGCCTTCGGCTGGGCACAAGGCTCCAGCCCCGCGGCGGACGACTACGGTTCCGGCACCAACCTCGGCCTGGCCGGCGCCACCCTGCTGATCGTGCTCCTGCTGCGCCGCTTCACCAGCGGCTTCGTCAAGCAGATCGCCGTCCTGCTCGGCCTGGTCGCAGGCACCCTCGTCGCCGTCCCCTTCGGCGCCACCGACTTCGGCCCGGTCGCGGACGCGGCCGTCGTCGGCTTCCCGACACCGTTCCACTTCGGCGCCCCGCAGTTCCAGCTCGCCGCGATCCTCTCGCTGTGTGTGGTCATGGTCGTCTCCATGACCGAGTCGACCGCCGACATGCTCGCCCTCGGCGAGATCGTCGACCGCCCGGCCGACGAGCGGACCATCGCGGCCGGCCTGCGCGCCGACACCCTCGGCTCGGCGCTCAGCCCGCTCTTCAACGGCTTCATGTGCAGCGCCTTCGCCCAGAACATCGGCCTGGTCGCGATGACCCGGATCCGCAGCCGCTACGTCGTCGCCACCGGCGGCGCCTTCCTGGTCCTGATGGGCCTGTGCCCGATGGCCGCATCCCTCATCGCGGTCGTCCCGCGCCCGGTGCTGGGCGGCGCCGGCGTCGTCCTGTTCGGCTCGGTCGCCGCCAGCGGCATCCAGACCCTCGTCCGGGCCGGCCTCGACAAGGACAACAACGTCCTCATCGTCGCGGTCTCGCTCGCCGTCGGCATCATCCCGATCACCGCGCCGGAGTTCTACCACGCCTTCCCGGAGACCGCGAGGATCGTCCTCGACTCCGGGATATCCACCGGCTGCGTGGCGGCGGTCCTGCTCAACCTGGTCTTCAATCACCTGGGGCGGGGTGGCGAGGCCCAGGACGTCACCCATCCGATGGAGGCGGGGGAGGAGATCGCCGCGGTGCACTGATCATGTGGGCACGGCAGCCGACCGCCCGGGGGAGATGCCGCCCCCCACGGGGCGGTCGCCTGCTCGTCGGTGATCCCCGGCCCCGTGCCGGGTGGTCTGCCCTCTTCTCGGACCACGACGGCCCGGCTCCGGAAGCCCTGCTCCGTGCTTCCTGACGGTGCCACTACGGTGATGAGCACCGGTCGCGTGCCGTCTGACCAGAGGTACTGCCATGGCCGGATCGACGATCGACACACGGGAGGAAGGCGTGCCCGACCGAGCCACGTCCGATCCGGCATCCGACGACGTCCTCAGCGGGCGCGTGCGTGAGTGGCACGAGGAGGAGGGGTGGGGTGTCCTGGTGACGCCCACCCTGCCGGACCACCACGTGTGGGCCCACTACTCGGCCGTTCAGGCCGAGGGCTTCCGCACCCTGACCGACGGTCAGCCTGTCACCTTCACGGTGGAGCGGGCCGAACAGGACGGTTTCGACTGGAGAGCCGTGCACGTCTGGCCGTCCGGGCCGTCGCAGTCACCGACGGAGTCCGGCGGAAGCGCGCACGGTACGGGCTACTCCTCCCGCCTCGACATCACCTTCGACACCTGATCGGTACGCCCTGGCCAGGACCGGCCGGCCACATGTCACGCACAGGCACGCGGATCGACTGAACAGGGCACTATGCGTTGTGGCGCCAACAGCGGGTGCTGAAGACACCTCAGCCTCCAGGAGCCGTATTCGCTCGGTCGCATGCGGGCTCACCGCAGCACGACCGTGACGCCGCACCGTTCGAGGAGCCGCACGACGTCCTCGAAGTAGGAGAGCCCGTCCTCCGGATCCCCCACGACGTCCCGAAGCGCGCGGCGCGCGATCTCGGAGTCGTGCCAGGTCAAGGTGAAGGGAGGGGCCACCCCGAAGCCACCGCCCAGACAGTCCTTGAGCGCGTTCCACTCCCGGCCGAAATAGCGGCCGGGCCCGAGCAGGGCCTCGGCGACCGCGCAGTGCAGCCCGGAAACGTCCGTGACGAATCGGCCGTCGAGATGGTGCTCACCGCCGGACCGGTCCGGGTGGAGCGCGGGCGCCCGCCAGGCACGTGTGGTGAGGTCCAACCATGCGGCCCTGCCCTGTGAGTCGTACGGCGCCCACAGGTTGGGCTCTGTCGGCGGGCCCTGGTGCCACTCCGACCAGATCGGGCGGGCCGCCAGCGGTGGCCGGTCGTCGCCGCCATCGGTGAGGGTGATGTCGACGAGCGTGCCGCCGAGCACGGATGGTCGCGCTCCGGTAATGGCCAGGCCCACGGGGCGGGAGGCCATCACAGCACCATGACGGTCCAGCACCAGGAGGTAGGCCCAGTCCCGCTCCCATCGACGGGGCCGCCGCAGCGCCGCGAGCAGGGGCTCCGCAGGCTCGCAGCCGATGAGCTGCAGCGGAACGGGAGCTGGTTCCACTCGCGCTTTGAACAGGCCGTCCACGGCGGAGCACCGGCCTGCCTTTGCCGCAACGACTGTCGTTCCCGCGAAGAGCTCGAAGCGCGGCGCCGCAGGCAGTTCGAAGAAGCCTTCCTCGTTTCTGACGCCGGCGCCGAGCACGATGTCGTACCGCGCCGGATCGGCCGAGTAGGGCTGATGGGCCACCACGACGGCATCGACGAGCGTCCACCACTGCACGGGGTTCTCGTCGTTCCAGACCTCGACGCACACGTCGCCCAGACCGCGCAGCGACGCATCGGGCTCAGCCAGAACCTTGCTCAGGAGGCCGTCGGGGCGGCATCCGCGGAGGGTGAGAACCTCCCGTGGCGGCGGGACGGGGTCGGCGAACAGTCCTTCGGCGCCCGCGCACCTCCCCCAGAGCTGTTCCACGCCGTGATCGTCCTCCTTCACCAAGAGGTACTTCACTGGAAAACCCCGGTCCCACACGGCGTGATCTGCGATACGCACCCAACCCCCGAGCATGTGAGCGACCTTCGCGCCAACGATACGGAAACGGAAAGGGGAGGCCGCAGCTCATGCACGATCACACCACGGACCGTCTGGCACGAGGGCGTCGAGCACCGACCGGTCAAGGACGGCAGCCGGGTCGAGTCCGGTTTCCTCGGCCCGTTCACGTCGCGCCGTCACCAGCGGCGTTTCGCCGGACTCGATACCGCCACCGGGGGGCTCCCAGAGCCACGTTCCGTCGAACGGGTCCCGCCAGTGCAGAAGAAGCAGGCGGTTGGCGGCGTCAAGGCAGATGACCCGGGCGGCGGGCCGGTGCGTAGTTTCCACCGTCCTGACGCTATGCCGTGCTCGAAATGTCGATCAAGAACTGTGCTGATCGACATTTCGAGCGACCTGGACTTCGCGTGAGACTCCTGACGCTCGGCGAGGGCCCCCGCGGTCCGTTCCGCCGGGGCGCCTGTCCGACCCGTGGCCCACCCTCAACGGGTATGTTCAGAGACCGAACAGGCTCAGGTCGGTGGCCAGTTTCCTGAAGTAGTCCTGCGGGTCGGCCACCATCCGCCGCTCCTTCAGGTCCAGCAGCCCGCCCACCGCCGTGATCTCGGCGGCGACCGTGCCGTCCGTCTTGCGGATGAGCTGCTCGATGCGGAAGGTCTTGCCTCCGCCCCACTCGAAGACGCACGTCACGTCGACCTCGTCGCCTGCCAGCAGTTCACGCCGGTAGCGGATGGTGGTCTCCAGTGCGACCGGGCCCACGCCCGTGCCGACCATGTCGGCCTGGCTGATGCCGGCCGCCTGGAGCAGCGACCAGCGAGCGTGCTCGGCGTAGTTGATGTACACGCTCTGGTTGAGGTGGCCCTGTACGTCGGTCTCGTAGCCGCGGACGGTCACCCGGACGGAGAACGGTTCGCTCACTGCTTCCCTTTCACGCGGTCGGTGCATGACTCACCGATCTTGACATGCCGGTCAGGTCCGGCGTGGCGAGGCGAGCAGATACCGCTGCCGCGACCGCGGGTCCGTGTGCTCACCGACCTGCCACCCGGCCCCCTCCAGCGTGCCCGCGCACGCCCGCAGGAACTCCCCGCCCGGCCCGCCGACCGCCACGGCCTCCGGCTGCGGTGTCTCCCGCACCCGGTAGCCGTCGCCGTCCGGACCGGCGGGCCGGTGCCCGGCCGCCTCCAGCGCGAGCGCGGCGGCCCGCACCAGATGCGCCCGCTCCCAGCCGCACGGCCGCTGCGTCGAACCGTCCGGATTGGTCATCCGCCGCAGCTCCAGCAGCCCCTGCCAGGCGCTGTGCACCTCGCGGGCCCGCGCCGCGGGGTCACCGGGCGCGTCCTGCTCCCCGCCGACCCGCGCCGCGAACCCACCAGTGTCCGCGCGCTCGATCGGCACCGGCACCGGTTCCGGTTCCGGCTCCGGTGTCCTCATGGCTTCCCGCGCCCGATGGCCGGCCGGTGTGAGGAAGTGGTCGTGCGGCGGCCGGGGGTGCCGGAACGCGAGCCCGCGCCTGACCAGGGCGTCCAGTTGCGCGGGCGTGGCCTTCAGCCGCCCGGTCACCGGATCGGCCGCCTCGACGACCCGCCGCTGCGCGGGGCTGAGCGGTCGGTTCACTCGGCGGCGTAGGTGAGGAAGGCGGCCCAGTGGCGGGGTTCGAAGGCGAGGCGGGGGCCGTGTATGTGCTTCGAGTCGCGGACGTGGACGGTACCGGGGACGGAAGCCACCTCGACGCAGGCCGCTCCGTCGGGATTGCTGTGGCTGCTCTTGAACCACTCCAGTTCGGTACTGACACCGGCCGTGGGCTTCAGGCTCATGTCTCTCCAAGCAGTTTCTCGATGAAGGCCAGCGACTCCCGTGGGGTGAGGGCCTGAGCTCGGATGATCCCATAGCGCAGCTCAAGGATCTGGATCTCCCTGCGGTCCGAGATCAGTCGGCTGACGAGTTGGATGTCGCTGTGCCCCACTGTGGTGCCCTCGTGCAGCCGCAGAAGGTGGAAAGGGCCGTCGAGGCCCGCGTTGTCCTCGCAATCCATGGGCAGCACCTGAATCTCGACGTTCCGCATCTGCCCCACCTCCAACAGCCGTTCGAGCTGTCGGCGCCACACCATTCTGCCCCCGACGGGCCTCCGCAGGGCAGCCTCATCATGGACGAAGCTGAAGGCGGGGATCATCTGGTCTCCCCGGATGATCTCCTGCCGGGCCAGCCGTGCCGCGACCAGTTGCTCCATCTCCTCCTCGGAGAAGGCAGGACGGCGTGAGCCGAACACAGCTCTCAGGTACTCCTCCGTCTGTAACAGCCCATTGACCACGGAGTTGTCGTAGGCACAGATCTCGACGGCCTCGGCCTCGTACTTGGCCAGATCCCTGACCTTCTTCGGATACCGAGCGTGCTCCACGTCCTTCCTGAGCCCGTCGATCAGGCCACCCGCGTCCAGAACCCGGTCGGCCTCCTCCAGGAACTTCGCGCTCGGTGCCCGGCGCCCCCGTTCCACCGACGACACCTGCTCGTCGCTGTACCCGATGGCCGCGCCCAACTCGGCCTGTTTCAGGCCCTTCCGCTCGCGGCAGGTCTTGATGACCCTGCCGACCATGCGCAGTACCGCCGCCGACTCCTCGTCGTCGACGAGTCCGTCACTCATCCCGGACACCTCCCGCGTGCCGTCCGCGCCACGCCACCCACACCGCCCGGACCGCGCCGGACAGCGACCGGACAGTGACGCTGCGTACTGCCGTTGCCGCTGTTCAGAGTAGAGTCAGCCGACCACGCTGAGTGACATGAACGTCGATATCGCGCACCGGGCGACACCTTTCACGCTCCAGCTCTCGGCGACCCGCAGGGGTGCCCGCCTGGCCCGCCGCCTGGCCGCCGGACAACTGGACGCGTGGGGTTGGCCGTACGGTGCGGAGGCGCACCGCACCGCGACGCTGCTGGTGGCGGAGCTGGTCACCAACGCCGTCCGGCACGGTGCGACGCCGGGCCGGGACTTCCGCCTCCGCCTCGTCCTCGACCCGGCGGGGCCCAGCCTGCGCGTCGAGGTGACGGACACCCGCCCGGACCGGCGCCCGCCCGCCCCCGGGGCGCTCCCGCCGGCCTCCGGCGAGTCCGGCCGGGGCCTGCTCCTGGTCGAGGCCCTGTCCACCCGCTGGGGGACGATCTGCGACGACCCGTGTACGAAGACGGTGTGGTGCGAGGTCGCGCTGAGGTGAAGGCCGCTGTCGGCCCGGAGCCGGACCGGCCGCCCTACTGCCGGTACCCGCTCAGGAACCGCCCGATCCGGCCGATCGCCGCCTCCAGGTCGTCCGCGTGGGGGAGGGTGAGGATGCGGAAGTGGTCCGGGGTCGGCCAGTTGAAGCCGGTGCCCTGGACCACCTGGATCTTCTCGCGCAGCAGCAGGTCGAGGACGAACTTCTCGTCGTCGTGGATGGGGTGCACCTTGGGGTCGATGCGCGGGAAGGCGTACAGCGCGCCCTTCGGTTTCACGCAGGACACCCCGGGGATCTCGTTCAGCTTCTCCCAGGCCACGTCCCGCTGCTCGCGCAACCTGCCGCCCGGCTCGGTCAGTTCGCGGATCGACTGGCGGCCGCCGAGTGCGGCCTGGATGGCGTACTGGGCGGGGGCGTTGGCGCACAGCCGCATGGAGGCCAGCATGGTCAGGCCCTCCAGGTAGTCCTTCGCGTGCTGCTTGGGGCCGGTCACCACGAGCCAGCCCGAGCGGAAGCCCGCCACCCGGTACGTCTTCGACAGGCCGCAGAAGGTGAGCACCACCAGGTCGGGGGCGAGCGCGGCGGCCGAGTGGTGCACGGCGTCGTCGTAGAGGATCTGGTCGTAGATCTCGTCGGCGAAGACCATCAGGCCGTGGCGGCGCGCCAGGTCGAGGACGCCCTCGACGATCTCCTTGGGATAGACCGCGCCGGTCGGGTTGTTGGGGTTGATGAGGACGACCGCCTTGGTGCGGTCGGTGATCTTCGACTCCATGTCGGCCAGATCCGGGTACCACTCCGCCTGCTCGTCGCAGAGGTAGTGGACCGCCTTGCCGCCGGCCAGTGTGGTCACCGCCGTCCAGAGGGGGAAGTCGGGCGCCGGGATCAGGATCTCGTCGCCGTCCTCGACCAGCGCCTGTACGGCCATGGAGACGAGCTCGGAGACGCCGTTGCCGAGGAACACGTCGTCGACGCCGACCTCCAGGCCGAGCGTCTGGTAGCGCTGGGCGACCGCGCGGCGGGCGGAGAGGACGCCGCGCGAGTCGGTGTAGCCGTGCGCCCGCGGCAGCATGCGGATCATGTCCTGGAGGATCTCCTCCGGCGCCTCGAAGCCGAACAGCGCCGGGTTGCCGGTGTTCAGCCGCAGCACGCTGTGGCCCGCTTCCTCCAGCGCGTTGGCGTGCTCTATCACCGGGCCGCGGATCTCGTAACAGACCTCGCTGAGCTTGTTCGACTGCCGGAACTCCATGGGTCCCTCCGGTAACTGGGGTTGCTTGGTTTTACCAAGTTGGAGCTTGGAAAGTCCAACCACTTGTCTAGACTGCGTCCCATGTCACCTCGCCGAAGCTACGACCAGTACTGTTCCGCCGCCCGCGCGCTCGACACCGTCGGCGACCGCTGGACCCTGCTGATCGTCCGGGAGCTGCTCGCCGGCCCGCGCCGCTACACCGACCTGCACGCCGACCTGCCGGGTGTGAGCACCGACGTACTCGCCTCGCGGCTGAAGGACATGGAACGCGACGGGCTGGCCGCCAGGCGTCGGCTGCCCCCGCCCGGCGCGGCGTACGTGTACGAACTGACGTCCCGGGGGCGGCGGTTGCTGCCCGTCCTGCAGGCGCTGGGGGAGTGGGGGCAGGCCGAGCTGGGCGAGCGGCGGCCCACCGACGCGGTGCGCGCCCACTGGTTCGCCCTGCCCCTGCTGCGCGCCCTGGAGGGCGAGGGGATCGTCGAAGTGCGCCTCGAAGAGGGCCACTTCCACGTGTACGTCGGCGCGGAGGACGGTCCGGTCTACGGCGAGGGCCCGGCCCCCCGCGAGCCCGACGCGCGCCTCGTGCTGGACGCCGGTACGTGGGAGGCCGTCAGCCGGGGCGACACCGGCCTGCCGCAGGCGGTGCGGGAGGGCCGGGCCGAGGTGACGGGCGAGGGCACCCTGGCCAAGGCCCTGCGGCAGCAGGCCCTTTAGGGGCGCGGGGAACTGCGCGATCAACCACAACGGCGCCGCACCCGCGCGACACACCGGAGGCCCGCCGCACGGGTACGCGCACGGCGGGCCTCCTGACACGACATCAGCCGCCCGACGGCACCCGACCGGGCCGCCCGGCACCCCGGGTCAACGTGTAACCGCCGATACCCGCCAGCGCAGCGAGAACCGCTCCGATCCCCGTCCACACCCACCGGTCGGACCACCAGCCCGACGACCAGCCGTCGTCCGGCTCGATGCTCGACAGCACGGCCGACGCCGTGTCGTCGTCCTCCTCCTTCTCCGGCCGGGCGGCGATGCCCGGCACCAGCGGCTCGGCCAGCCATCCGTCGACCGCCGCCGCGCCGCCGATGTCCTTGGAGTCGACCCGCAGTTCGGCCTGCACCGGCTGGCCCAGGTCGTCCGCGCCGAGGCCGACCGTCGTGAGCCGGACGTAGTAGGTGCCCGGCAGCGGGTCGTTGGCCCACGCCTCCGACCAGGCCCGCACCGTCCGCAGCACGCAGGCCAGTTCGACCGTGGCAGTGCCCTGGCCCGCCGTGCGCTTCTGGGCGCCGTACTGGCACGCCTGGCGGCGCCGCAGGCCGTCGTACACGTCGACCTGCCAGGTCTGCGCCGCGTGCGACTCGGGCAGCTTCACCGTGGCCTTCACGGTGGGCCGCTGACCCGCGTCGGCGGGGAAGGACCAGTACAGGTAGTCACCCGCGGAGGCGCTCGCCGTGGCGGTCTCCCCCTGGTCGATCTCCGCCGCCGAACGGAACGACGTGCCCGCCGAGGTCGGCGCGGACGACCCCTGGGACGGGCTCGCGGACGGTGAGGCGTCGGCCGCGGCGGGCGCCGCCGCCAGGCCGACCAGGACGAGAGCCGCGCCCAGGGCGCGTGTGATCCGCATCAGTTGGTCCTCCACACCGCGACACGCCAGCGCGACAGCCAGCCCCAGATCAGACCCGCCAGGAAGCCCACCAGCACCAGCAGGCCGAGCAGCCACCAGCCCCGGCCGAGACCGAAGGACGCCACGTCGTCCGCGGACGACGGACCGTCGACCACGTCCACGGTCAGCTCCACCGGCATGCCCGGCGTGGTCTTCACACCCGAGGCCGCCGAGAAGGAGTTCGTCACCAGCAGGCACACCGTCTCCGCCGGAGCGTCGTCGTCGCCGTCCGGGCGCGGGTAGCGCAGCCCGGTCGAGATCACGTCGGTGCGGCCGTTGCCCGCGGCCTCACCGCGCACGATCTCCCGGCCGTGCGTGGTGATCGCCCGCAGCAGCACCCCGTAGTCGGGGTTCATGACGCGGTCCGCGGCGACGCTCACCGAGGCGCGCAGCTCCTGACCCGGCTCGACGTCCACCCGGTACCACCGCTGCTGGCCGAACTCCTCGCGGTCGGTGTACAGACCCGACTTCAGCGCCGGTGCCTTCTCGCACGACGACGCGCCCTCGACGGCGACCGGCGTCACCACCGGGTCGGCCGCCCGGTCCACCAACTGGTTGACCTTGTCCGCAAGTTCGTCGGTGTGCTCGACCGAGGTGTACGTCCCGCCGGTCGCCTCCGCGATACAGCTGAGCTGCCTGCGCAGCTTGGTGTTCGGCACCAGGCCCAGCGTGTCGATCGTCATGCCGATGCCCTTGGCGGCGATCTCCCGCGCCACCTCGCACGGATCGAGCGGCGCGCAGGTGTCCTCGCCGTCACTGATCAGCACGATCCGCTTGGAACCGGTGCCGCCCTCCAGGTCGTCGGCCGCCTTCAGCAGCGCCGGACCGATCGGCGTCCACCCCGTGGGCTGCAGGGTGGCCACCGCGGTCTTCGCCTCGGTGCGGTCCAGGGGGCCGACCGGATACAGCTGCGCGGTGTCCTTGCAGCCCGTCTTCCGGTCGTCCCCCGGGTAGTTGGCGCCCAGCGTGCGGATGCCGAGCTGGACCTCCTCGGGCGTCGCGTCCAGCACCTCGTTGAACGCCTGCTTCGCCGCCGCCATGCGGGTTCCGCCGTCGATGTCCTTGGTGCGCATCGAGCCGCTGACGTCGAGCACCAGGTCGACCTTCGGCGCGCGTGCGCTCATCTCGTCGGCGGCCGCCTCGCCCGGGACCGCTATCCCGGCCGCCAGCGCGGCGAACAGGGCGCACACGCCCGCCGCCAGCCGTTGTGTTCTGATCATCGGCGGATCCTATTGATGCCGGGTGCCCCGCATCAAAACGGGGTCAGGAACCGGACGCCGACAAGGGGTTGGGCAGCGTGGTCCACCGGTCGCCGGTCGCCCCGTGCGACAGCCGCATCACCGTCAGCGCCTTCACCGGCAGCGGCTCCTCGCACAGCGCCACCACGTCCGGGGTGCGCGGCAGGTCCCGCACGGCCGGCCCCAGGGCCGCGCGCAGGGCCTCGCGGCCGCCCGCCACGCCCGCCAGCGCACCGCCCACCAGCGAGCCGAACAGCTTGCGGCGCAGGGCCGTCGCGTCGTCCGTGACGATCCGCGCCGGCAGCTCCGGCACCGGTACCCCGTGCCGCGCGAGCCGGGCCGGACTGACCCGGATATCTGCGAGGTCCCGGTAGACCAGGCGGCGGGGCTCACCCGACGGCCCCAGTACGACCAGCAGGTTCTGCCCGTGCGCCTCCAGCGCCACGCCCAGCTCCAGCAGCCGCAGCCCGACGGTGAGGGCGAGACGCGCCAGGTCCGCGAGCCAGCCCGGGTCGCCCGGCAGCGCGGTGGTGGCCAGGGCGGCCACCGGCACGACGTGCTCGCCGGCCTCCGCGTGCACGCGCGGCGACTCCCGCCACACGGCGCCCAGGTCGGGGGAGCCCGCCGTGGCCGCGCCCAGCGTGCGCGTCACGTGCAGCGCGCCGTCCGTGCGGGCCGCCAGGGTCTCGGCGAAGGCCGACAGGCCGGCCGAGTCGAGCACCGACGCCACGGAGATGTCCCGCACCGACGACGTCAGCCGTGCGCTCAGCGACGTCTTCACATGCGGTCCGTCCGGCACCGCCAGGGTCCGCAGCGACATCAGCGGACGGGCCTCGAAGCCCTCCGCGCAGGTCCGCTTCAGCACGTGCGCGGCCTGCCAGGGGTGCACCGGCAGCAGCAGCCGCTCCCCGTCCCTCAGCCACGCCGGCCACACCCCCGCCACCCGGCACTCGGCCGCCGCCACCGGCAGCAGCCCCAACCGCACCACCGGCCCGTGCTCCGGCCCGTACGCCAGCTGCTCGGCAACCGAGAAGCCGGGCCGCGAACGGCAGCTCGGGTGGTACGGGTGCCCGTCGACCACCCGCCGCTCCCACTCCCAGTCGGTCGCGGGCCAGGCGTCCGGCCGCGTCGGGCGCGCCGCCCGGGACAGGGCGAGCGAAGCGACGCTGTGCCCGAGTTCGGCGGCGAAGCCCGCGCCGTGCGGCACCCGCAGGTCCGTCATCAGCCGGTCCGGGGCGTCGTACTCCGTGCCGTCCAGACCGACGGCCGTGACGTACCCGGCCGTCGCGTACGGGTCCGGGTGCGGGCCGTGCAGCCGCCGGCCGTCGGCCAGCCGCAGCGTGAGGCCGTCCCGGCCGCGCTCGCGGCCGGTCACCCACGGCAGCGGCTCATGGGTCAGCGCCCGCCACAGGCGGCTCAGCACGGCGGCGCGGGCACCGGGCAGCGCGGCCGCGTACCGGGGGCCGAGAACGGGGCGCAGATCGGCCAGTTCCGCGGCCACTTCGGCCTCGGCGGCGGGGGGACGGTGCACGGACGGGCTCCCTCGGGTACGGGTTACGACGACACGGCGGGGCCGTGACGACAGCGATACTGATCGTCTCCGCCCGAATGAACCGTAGGGAACGAGTGGAACGCGTGGACCGCACCCCCCCACCCGCCGACCCCGTGCCGGCCCCCGACGCCGCCGACGCCCACGCGGCGGCGCCCCTGTTGAACTGCCTGCTGAGAGAGGTCGCCGAACCACTGCCCGAACCGGCCGGAACCCCACCCGGCGGCGCGGCGTCCCGCACCCGGCGCACCTACCGGCTGCCCGGCGGGCGGCTGCTGCGGGTGCGCGGCACCCGGCGGCCCGCCGAGCCCGAGGTGTACGCCGACGGCCGCTGGCACCGACTCGGCCACGGCGAGCTGGTCAAGCTGACCGCCGAGGTGCTGCGCCGGCACACCGGGCTGTCCAACCACGAACTGCCCGCCGAGATGCTGGACAGCCGGGCCGCCCTCGCCGCGCTTCTCGCCGCCCGCGCGCGCACCGAACCGCCCGCCGACCCGTACCTGCGCTCCGAGCAGTCCCTCGTCAGCGGCCACCCCCACCACCCCGCCCCCAAGGCGCGCGGCGGCGGGCCGGTCGCCGGCTGGCTGCCCTACGCCCCCGAGGCGCACGCCCGCTTCCCGCTCACCCTGCTCGCCGTACGGGAGGACCAGGTCGCCGAGGACGGCGACACCTCCGCGCTCGACGCGCTCGGCGCCGCCCCGCCCGGCTACCGGCTGCTGCCCGCCCACCCCTGGCAGCTCGACCTGACCGGCGCCGACCTCGCGCCCGCCTTCGCCGACGGCCGCTTGCTCCGCCTCGGTACCACCGGCCCCACCGCCTGGCCCACGGCCGCCGTACGCACCCTGTACGCGCCCGCGGCCGACGTGTTCGTGAAGTTCAGCCTCGACGTGCGGATCACCAACGACGTGCGCCGGCTGTGGCGCCACGACCTGCTGCGTACCCGCCGCACCGACGAGGCCGTCGCCCGCGCCCTGGCCGCGGCCCCCGGCGACGCTGCCTGGCTCAGCGACCGCGGCTGGCGCACCGCGCGGTTCGCCTTCGAGGAACTCGCCGTCCTGGTCCGCGACGGGCTGCGCGGCCACACCCTGCCCGGCACCACCCCGCTGCTCGCCGCCGGACTGGTGGAGGGCTTCGAGGGCAGCCCGCTGCCCGACGCCGCCGATCCGGCGGCGTGGTGGGCGGCGTACGTGCGCGCCGTCGTGCCGCCCGCCCTGACCGCCTTCGCCGACCACGGCGTCGTCCTGGAGGCGCACCTGCAGAACACCCTGGTCGCCGTCGACGCCGCCGGCACGCCGGCCCAGGCCCTGTTCCGGGACGCCGAGGGCGTGAAGCTGCTGCCCGAGGTGTCCCGGGCGGCCGGCTGGGAGCGCCTGGTGTACTGCCTGGTCGTCAACCACCTCATGGAGGTCGCCGGCGCCCTCGCCGAGCACCATCCCGGCCTCGACCCCTGGCCGGCCGTACGCCACGAGCTGGCCGCGCACGGGCTGCCCGAGGCGGCCGCCCTGCTCACCGCGCCCGCTCTGCCCGCCAAGACCAACCTGCTGCTGCGCTGGACGGGCGCGGACGGCGCCGCCGCCCGATACCGGCCCCTGCCCAACCCCCTGGCCGGCCCCTGACCGGCGCGGCGCGAGGGGGAAGAGCCGGGCCGGGTGCCCCGGCGGGCGCGCATCATGCGAGTTTTGCCAGGACATCACCCGCGGGAGGGGGCCGCGGCGGTTTACCGGGCACCGGGACGGCAACTCAAACACATCCGACGTTCTCACCGGGTGTTCAGGAGAAGTCCATGACCGAAGTCGCCGACTACGTGCTGCAGCGCCTGACCGAGTGGGGCGTGCACCGCGTGTACGGATATCCGGGCGACGGCATCAACGGGATGCTCGGCGCCTTCGACCGCGCCTCGGGCGATCCGGAGTTCATCCAGGTCAGGCACGAGGAGATGGCCGCCTTCATGGCGTGCGCCCACGCCAAGTTCACCGGCGAGGTGGGCTGCTGCACCGCCACCTCCGGGCCGGGCGCCATCCACCTGCTCAACGGGCTCTACGACGCCAAACTCGACCACCAGCCGGTGGTCGCCCTGGTCGGCCAGCAGAAGCGGCTCAGCCTCGGCGCGCACTACCAGCAGGAAGTCCACCTCGACCGGCTGTTCGCCGACGTCTCCGAGTACTGCGAGACGGTGGTGCACCCCGGGCAGGCCCGACACGTCATCGACAGGGCGTTCAAGACCGCGCTGACCACGCGCGGTGTCGCCACCGTCATCATCCCGGAGGACATCCAGGAGGCGGACGCCCAGCCCTCCCCGCCCAAACAGCACGGCTCGGTGTTCTCCAGCGTCGGCTGGAGCCGCCCGCGGGTCCTGCCCGACCCCGGCGAGCTGCGCAAGGCCGCCGACATCCTCAACGAGGGCGAGAAGGTCGCCATGCTCGTCGGCCAGGGCGCCGCCGAGGCCGAGTCCGAGGTCCTCGAAGTCGCCGAACTGCTCGGCGCCGGCGTCGCCAAGGCCCTGCTGGGCCGCGAGGTGCTCCCCGACGACCTGCCGTTCGTCACCGGCCCCATCGGCCTGCTCGGCAGCAAGCCCAGCGACGACATGATCCGCGGCTGCGACACCCTGCTGATGGTCGGCACCAGCTTCCCGTACTCCGAGTGGCTGCCCGACGAAGGCCAGGCACGCGGCGTCGAGATCGACATCGACGGCCGCATGATCGGCATCCGCTACCCGATGGACGCACACCTCGTCGGCGACTCCAAGGAGACCCTGAAGGCCCTCCTGCCGCTGCTGCGGCGCAAGGAGGACCGGTCCTGGCGCAAGGGCATCGAGAAGGGCGTCAGGGAGTGGAACGACCTGTGCGAGCGGTGGGCCGCCCAGCACTTCGGCGGCGTCATCAACCCGCAGGCCGTCGCCTCCGCGCTCTCCGACCGGCTGCCGGACAACGCCATCCTCACCGCCGACTCCGGCTCGGGCACCAACTGGTGGGCCCGCAACATCAAGCTCCGCCACGGCATGCACGCCTCGCTGTCCGGCACCCTGGCCACCATGGGGCCCGGCACGCCGTACGCCATCGCCGCACGGTTCGCCTACCCGGACCGGCCAGTGATCGCCTTCGTGGGCGACGGCGCGTTCCAGATGAACGGCATGAACGAGATGATCACCGTCAGGCGGTACCTCGACCGCCTCGGCGGCTCCCCGCCGTTCGTCTTCTGCGTCTTCAACAACCAGGACCTGAACCAGGTCACCTGGGAGCAGCGCGCGATGGCCGGCGACCCCAAGTACCCCGGCTCGCAGGCCATCCCCGACATCTCCTACGCCGGGTACGCCGAGCTGATCGGCCTGAAGGGCATCGTCTGCGACAAGCCGAAGAAGATCGGGGCGGCCTGGGACGAGGCGCTGGCCAGCGACCGGCCGGTGGTGCTGGAGTTCAAGGTGGACCGCGAGATCGCGCCGATCCCGCCGCACATCATGAAGTCCCAGGGAAAGAAGGCCGCCAAGGCCGCCCTGCACGACCCCGAGAAGGTGGGGATCGCCACCAAGGGCGTACGCCAGAAGATCACCCAGTACGCCGAGCACCTGCCGGGCCGGGGGCGCTGATGACCGGGGAACAGCGCACGGACTCCGACGGCCAGGTCGTCGTGATCACCGGCGCCAGCGGCGGCGCCGGCCGGGCCACCGCCCGCGCCTTCGCCGCCCGCGGCGCCCGCGTGGCACTGCTCGCCCGCGGCCGGGAAGGTCTGGAGGGCGCCGCCCATGACGTGCGCGAGGCGGGCGGCCGGGCCCTCCCCCTGGAGGTGGACGTCTCCGACGCGAAGGCCGTCGACGACGCCGCCGAACGCGTTGAGGCGGAGCTCGGACCGATCGACGTCTGGGTCAACGCCGCCTTCTCCACCGTGTTCGCGCCGGTGACGGAGGTACGCCCCGAGGAGTACCGCCGGGCCACCGAGGTGACCTACCTCGGCTTCGTGTACGGCACCCAGGCCGCCCTGAAACGCATGCTGCCCCGCGACCGGGGCACCATCGTGCAGGTCGGCTCCGCGCTGGCGTACCGCAGCGTGCCCCTGCAGTCCGTGTACTGTGCCGCCAAGCACGCCATCAAGGGCTTCACCGAGTCCCTGCGCTGCGAACTGCTGCACGACGGCAGCGGGGTGCGCGTCACCATGGTGCAGCTGCCTGGCCTGAACACCCCCCAGTTCAGCTGGGTGCTGTCCCGGCTCGCCCGCCATCCGAGGCCGGTCGCGCCGGTCTACCAGCCGGAGGTGGCCGCGCGCGGCATCCTGTACGCGGCCGACCACCCGAAGCGGCGGGAGTACTGGGTCGGCGGCTCCACCGTCCTCACCCTGCTCGGCCAGCGCGTCGCCGCCGGGCTGCTGGACCGCTACCTGGCCCGCACCGGCTACGACTCACAGCAGACGGGCGAGCCCCTCGACCCGTCCCGCCCGGTCAACCTGTGGGAGCCCGCCGACGGGGCGGGGGGCCACGACCGGGGTGCGCACGGCGTCTTCGACGAGGAGGCGCACCCGCGCAGCGTCCAGCACTGGATCTCCCGGCACCGTCGGCCCATCGCCCTGGCGACCGCCCTGGCCGGCTCCGCCGCCACGGCGGTCGCCGGCGGGCTGCGCTCGCACGGCAACGGGCTCGTCGGCCACGGTCACGGCGGCAGGACCGCTGTGTCGTCGAGGCGGACCGCGCACTCCAGCAGCAGGGCGTGGACGAACGCCTGGGGCAGGTTGCCGCGCAGCTGACGCTGACGCACGTCGAACTCCTCCGCGAACAGCCCGGGCGGCCCGCAGGCCGCCCGGGTCCGTTCGAACCAGCGGAAGGCGCCGACCCGGTCTCCCAGGTGGTGCGTGGCCAGCGCCATGTGGAACCCGCACAGCAGGAAGGCGCCCTCGGCGTCCCCGAGCGGCACACCGGGACGCTCGAATCGGTACAGATACCCGTCCTGGGAGAGCCGCTTCTCGATCCGGTCCCGGGTCAGTCGCGCACTCGGGTCGCCGTCGGCCACCCCGCCCCGGGCCAGCGGGACCAGCAGCGCCGCCTCGGCGCCGTCGTCGTCG
The DNA here is from genome assembly GCF_965341775.1 of Streptomyces sp. bgisy159. GTDB lineage: Bacteria > Actinomycetota > Actinomycetes > Streptomycetales > Streptomycetaceae > Streptomyces. The sequence goes on from NZ_CBDQZH010000012.1 coordinate 25,896, forward strand.
GCGGCCCGCCGCCAGAACCCGTCCGGGTGCAGACAGCGCCGCCGGGTCTCCGCCAGCACGGTGTCCGCGGTCTCGGCGCAGCGCCGGCCGTCCCCGCCGGGCAGCACCCGCGCCATGTGGCGCAGCCCGCACACCACGCTCAGCCGCGAGTGCGTCCACCACCGGTCCTCCAGCTCCCACAGGCCGGCGTCCGGCTCCGTCCAGCGCCGCTCCACCGCGTCCACCGCGATCCGCGCCGCCCGCTCCGCCTCCGGGGTGAGGCGGTCGTGCCGGGCGGCGGCCGCGAACAACTGCAACGCCTCGCCGAACGTGTCGAGCTGGAACTGGGTGGCCGCCTGGTTCCCGATCCGGTCGCTGCCGCCGGGATAGCCGGGCAGCGGCAGGGACCGCTCCTGCGGCATCGACCCCCCGGCCACCGTGTAGGCGGGCCGCACTCGGTCGCCGTCGGCGAGGATCCGGTCCGCGACGAATCCCACGGCGGTGTCGAGCAGCTCGTGCGGGCCGTGCGCGGCGACCGCGAGCCCCGCGTAGCACTGGTCGCGCAGCCAGGCGTACCGGTAGTCGTAGCTGCGCCCGGAGTTGGCGCGCTCCGGCAGGGACGTCGTGGCGGCCGCGACCATGCCGCCCGACGCGCTGGTCAGCCCGAGCAGGACGGCGTACGCGTGCCCGGCGTCCCGCGGCGCGGCGAGCGCGGAGCAGTCCGGCACCGCCCGCCGCCACTCGCGCTCGGTGGCGGCCCACAGGGCGTCCGGGTCGAGACGGGGCGCGTCGGCGCCCGCGGGCCCCTCGGAGAGCTCCAGTACCAGGTCGTGCCGCTCGCCCCGGCCCAGACGGAACTCGCCGGTGAGACCGGCCTCCGGGTCCCAGGCGGCCGAACGGGCACCGAGCAGCCGCATCCGCAGGCCGCCGCCGCCCGCCGTCCACACGTCGCCGTCCAGACGGGGGTCGCGCAGGCGGTGCGCGCCGAAGCCGGGGCGGGCGTCCAGCTCCACGCGCAGCCGCGCCTCGCCCCGTACGACCCGCATCCGACGCAGGAGGACCAGGCGGTCGGTGGCCGCCGGCAGCGCCAGCGCGTCACGGCACTCGATCACACTGTCCGGGGTCACCCAGCGCTGAGTCCGGACCAGGGTGTCCTCCTCGTAGGCGCCGCCCCACACGTGCCAGGGGTCCACCGGCCGCACCGTGAAGTGCCCGGTGCCGCCGATCAGCGCGGAGAACACCGCGTCGCTGTGCCAGCGCGGGGCGCACAGCCAGACGATCCGCCCCTGCGGGTCCACGACCGCGCCGCGCTCGCCGTCGGCGAGGACCGCGTACTCCCGCAGGGCCCACGGGGGAGAGGTGCTGTCGGGTGCCGCCGGGGGCCTGCCCGTGCCGTCGTCCATCGCGCTTCCTCCCCTCACCGCGGGCCGGTGGTGCGGCTGGGACCGGTGACGAGGCCCGGCGTGGGCACCGGGGTCGCAGCGGGGGCGTGGTCGGCGATCACGTCCGAGGTCACCGCGTCGACCTGGTAGGTGTGGGTGCGCCCCGGCTCGATGGCCGCCACGGTGACGACCCAGACGGTCCGCCCCTTCTCGCCCTTGGCCAGCCGGACCTCCGTCACCTTGCCGAAGTGCTCGCTCTCCATCGCGGTCGCGGCGACCGTCTCGGCCGCTTCCTCGGGCAGGATCCGGGCGCTCTCCACCAGGGCCGACGTGCGGGCCTCGGCGTCCACCCGCCGGTCTGCGGGCTCGGGGCTGCCCAGCAGCCGGCCGAGGGTGGCGTCGACGCGCACCACGCGCACCGCGCCGTCCGGCGTGGCGACCTCGGTGCGCCATACGGGCTTCGTCTCGGACGGCTCGCGCAGCCCGACCGACAGCAGCCTGCTCTCGGGCACCTCGTCGAGCGCCTTGCGCACGGCACGGTCGAAGCGGACCTCCACCTGCGGGAACACCTCCGACCGCTCGGCGGGCGGCGGCCCGTCACAGCCGGCCACCACCAACGCGGCAGCCACCAGCGCCACACCGACCGGCCCGCCCCGCCGACGCATCCGGACGCCTCCCCTGCGAGCCCGAACCATACGTTTCCCTGCCTCTCCGCCGACCCCAGAAGCCGGCACGACCTCCGCACCGGGGGAGTAGGCCGACCTGGCCCCCCTGAAACCCGGCGCACGGCCACGGCCGCGTGCCTCCTTCTCACACGCCGCCGAACACCTTCTTGACGGCTTCCCGCGGTATGTCCGTCTCCGGGTCCGTGATCAGCACCACCTCGTCGTCGGCGCGCAGTCGCGTACCCGGGCGCAGGGAGAGCAACTGCCCGTCGCGGATGACGAGGGCCACCCAGACCGCGTCCGGCAGGTCGAGGTCCTCGATCGGGGACTCCTCCGCCGGGGCCCCGGTCCGGACCCGGCAGCGGCGCACCCCGTCCGGCGGGGACCGGAAGCGGATGCCCAGGGGCCAGGGCCGCAGCGGCGTCGTCTGCAGCGACACCCCGCAGCGCCGGGCGAGCCAGGGGATCAGCGTGCCCTGGAGGACGACGGACGCGGCCACCACGACGAAGACGATGGCGTAGATCGACGTGCCGTGCTCGGCGTGCTCGGTGAACAGGAAGCTGCCGAGCAGGATCGGCACGGCACCCTTCAGCCCCGCCAGCCCCAGGAACACCCGCTCGCCCGCCCGGATGCGAACCGGCCACAGCATCAGCGGAATCACCACCGGCCGCACCAGGAGAAGCGTCACCGCCGCCATGACCGCGCCGTCGGACCACGCCCCCAGCTCGTCGAAGTCCCCGACGGTGGCCGTCAGCCCCAGAGCCGTGAACGCGGCGATCTCCCCGAGGCTGGCCAGCGCGTCGTGGAACCGGTCGATCTCCCGCTCGAAGGGCACCCCGTGCCCGGCCAGCAGCAGCCCGGTGACGAACACCGCCAGGAACCCCGAGCCGTGCGCCACCGTGGCCAGCCCGTACACCCCGAGCGCGCCCGCCATCGCGGCGAGCGCGTACAGCCCCTGCCCGGGCAGCGGGACCAGGCGCAGGAACCGGGGCAGTGCCAGCCCGCCCACGACCCCGACGACCGCCCCGACGACGATCTGCACCGCGAACACCCAGGCGACATGGCCGACCGCCGCCCCGCCCGTCCGGCCGCCGAGCTCCAGCAGGCCGGCCAGCAGGGCGATGCCCGCCGGGTCGTTCAGGCCCGCCTCGCCGTTCAGCAGGGTGCCCGCCCGCCCCGGGATCTCCCGGCGGCCGAGCGCGGAGAACACCGCCGCCGGATCGGTCGGCGCCAGCGCCACCCCCAGCAGCAGCGCCGGCAGCCAGTCGAACCCCAGCAGCACATGGGCCAGCGAGCCCGTCGCCGCCGCGATCACCACCGTGCCGGCCAGCCCCATCCAGGACGCTGCCGCCAGCGACGGCCGCAGCCGCCGCCAGCCCAGCGAGATGCCGCCGTCGAACAGGATGAACACCAGGGCGATCGTGACCAGTTGCTGGACCAGCTCGATCGGGACCTCCCGCAGCCCAGGCACGAAGTCCGACACCACCGCCGCCGCGATCAGGAAGAACGCGGGCGCCGGCACCCGGGTGCGCTCACTGACGGGATGCAGCACCAGCGCCGCCGCCATGACGCCGCCCGTGATCAGCACGGCCCACCCCAGTGACACGACCTCCTGGGTCATTCCTCGCTCCTCACGCGCCCCAGACGCACCGTCCGACGATTCCGTGGCCTGTGGTGTACCCCCCGTCGGCCCGTTTACCTGCCCCGAGCCGGGTCACCCACTGAAGACGACAGCGGGTGTCCGATCCATGTCCGAGGGAGTACGCCATGACCCTGGCCGCCGGCGAGGCCGAGCGGGTGGAGTGCCGTGTAGACGCGGTCGACGTCCACGCTTTCGAGGTGCCCACCGACGGCCCCGACGGCCGGGAACAGGACGGCACCCTGGACTGGGACTCGACGACGATGGTCCTGGTCCGGGTGCACGCGGGCGGCATCAGCGGCCTCGGCTACACCTACGGCGACGTGTCCGTCGCCCGCTTCGTGGAGTCGAAACTCGCGTCCCTCGTCCGGGGCCGGGACGTCACCGCCCCGCCCGCCCTGTGGCACCTCATGGGCGCCGAGATCCGCAACGCCGGCCGTCCGGGGGCCGGCGCCATGGCCGTCTCCGCCGTCGACATCGCGCTGTGGGACCTCAAGGCGCGCCTGTTCGGCCTCCCCCTGGTGCGCCTCCTGCCCGCCTTCCACGACCGCGTCCCGGTGTACGGCAGCGGCGGCTTCACCAACTACTCCCTGGACCGCCTCACCGACCAGCTCGCCGGCTGGGTCGGTCAGGGCATCCCCCGGGTGAAGCTCAAGACGTCCCGCGACCCCGCACGCGACCCGGCCCGGCTGACCGCCGTACGCCGGGCGCTGGGCGACGGCCCGGAGCTGTTCACCGACGCCAACGGGGCACTCGGCCGCAAGGAGGCCCTCTACTGGGCCCACAGGTTCCACGAGGAGTGGGACGTGCGCTGGCTGGAGGAGCCCGTGAGCTCCGCCGACCTCGAAGGACTGCGCATGCTGCGCGAGCGCGGCCCGCACCGGCTGGAGATCGCCGCAGGCGAGTACGCGTTCACTTCCCGGGACTTCGTCAACCTGGTCGAACCACCCGGCGTGGACTGCCTGCAGGCCGACGTCACCCGCTGCGGCGGGATCACCGGCGTCCTGGAGGTCGCCGGCCTCGCGGCGGCCCGGCACCTGGACCTCTCCGCCCACTGCGCGCCGGCGGTCTCCGCCCACGCGTTCTGCGCCGTACGCCGGCTGCGGCACCTGGAGTACTTCCACGATCACGTACGGGTCGAGCACCTGCTGTTCGACGGCACCCTGACACCGGCCGACGGCACCCTGCGGCCCGACCCCGCCCGCCCCGGGCTGGGCCTCGACGTCAAATGGGCCGACGCCGAGCCCTACCGCGTGCACGGCACGCGGCCCACCTGACCCGGTCCGCCGGACCCGCCCGCCCCGGCTCGTCCATAGGAGAGAAGCACCCGATGGCCAAACCCACCCGCCGCACCACGCGCGACATCCCCGCCAAGACCCATCCGGACATCGCCGGACCGCCCCGCGGCCGGCAGACCCTGGACGTCGGCAAGCTCGAACGGGCCCTGCGCAAGGCGGTCGACGGCGAGGTGCGGTTCGACACCGGCACCCTGGGCCTGTACGCCCAGGACGCGTCCAACTTCCGGCAGGTGCCCATCGGCGTGGTGGTGCCACGCACCCTGGACGACGTGGTGGCCGTCCACCAGGTGTGCCACCGCTTCGGCGCCCCCGTCCTGAGCCGTGGCGGCGGCACCAGCCTGTCCGGCGAGACCGTCAACGAGGCCGTCGTCATCGACCACTCCAAGTACCTCACCGGCATCGGAGCGGTGGACGTCGAACGCCGCCTGGTCACCTGCGAACCGGGCGTCATCAACGAGGAGCTCAACCGCCACACCGGCCGCCACAACCTGATCTTCGGCCCCGACCCCTCCTCGCACTCCCGGTGCGTGATCGGCGGCAACATCGGCAACAACTCCTGCGGCATCCACTCCGTCCAGTCCCAGCTGTACGGCCCCGGCCCGCGCACCAGCGACAACGTGCACAGCCTGGAGGTCGTCACCTACGACGGCGCCCGCTTCGAGGTCGGCGTGAACGAGGAGGAACGGCTCGACGAGATCATCGCCGAGGGCGGCCGCAAGGGCGAGATCTACGCCGCCCTGCGCGCCCTGCGCGACAAGTACGCCGACGCCATCCGGGCGGGCTTCCGCTCCGCGGAGCAGGTGCCCCGCCGCGTCTCCGGCTACAACCTCGACGAACTCCTGCCCGAACGCGGCTTCAACGTCGCCCGCGCCCTGGTCGGCACCGAGAGCACCTGCGCGACCGTCCTGCGCTCCGAGCTGATGCTCACCCCCGCCATGCTCCAGCGCACCACGGTGGTGGTCGAGTACGACGAGCTGGCCGACGCGGCCGAACACTGCATGGAGATCATCGAGCACTGGAAGCCGATCGGCCTGGAAGCGCTCGACGACAAGCTCATCCACAACCAGCAGATCGGCCACATGCACCCGGAGGACCTCAAGGAGCTGCCGCGCCTGGGCGGCGGCGCCTGGCTCCTCGTGCAGTTCGGCGCCGACCGCATCGAGGAGTCCCGCGGCCGGGCCGACGAGTTCGTCCGGTGGCTCACCGACCACAAGGGCTACGCCCGCGACCGCATCCGCATCGCCCAGAGCACCCAGGAGGGCGGCACCAGCGAACACGTGTGGGCGATCCGGGAGAGCGGGCTCGGCTCGACCTCCTTCCCGCCGGACGGCAAGGACCACTGGCCGGGCTGGGAGGACTCCGCGGTGCCGCCCGACCGGATCGGGCAGTACGTGCGCGAACTGCGCAAGGTCATGGACCGGCACGGCATCACCGGCGCCATGTACGGCCACTTCGGGCAGGGCTGCATCCACTGCCGGCTCAGCTTCGACCTGCGCAGCGCCGACGGGATCGCCACCTACCGGCAGTTCATGGAGGAGGCCGCCGACCTGTGCGTGGGCATGGGCGGCTCGGTGTCCGGCGAACACGGCGACGGACAGCAGCGCGGGGAACTGCTGGAGAAGCAGTACGGGACGGAACTCGTCCAGGCCATGCGGGAGTTCAAGGCGATCTGGGACCCCGAGTGGAAGATGAACCCGGGCAAGGTCGTCGACCCGTACCGCATGGACGAGAACCTGAAGCTGGGGACCGACTACAACCCGCCGCGCACCCCCACGAAGTTCGCCTACGCGCAGGACGGCGGGGACTTCGCGCACGCCACCGTGCGCTGTGTCGGCGTCGGCAAGTGCCGGGTGCCGCAGGCGGAGACCACGATGTGCCCGAGCTACCAGGTGACCCGCGAGGAGAAGCACACCACCCGGGGCCGGGCCCGGCTGCTGTACGAGATGCTCAAGGGCGACGTCATCACCGACGGCTGGCAGTCCGAGGAGGTCTTCGACGCCCTCGACCTGTGCCTCGCCTGCAAGGGCTGCACCAACGACTGCCCGGTCAACGTCGACATGCCCACCTACAAGGCGGAGTTCCTATACCACCACTACAAGTCGCCCACCCGCAGGCGCCCGCGTCACGCCTACGCCTTCGGGTTCATCGACCAGGCGGCCCGGCTCGCCGCGCGCGTACCCGAACTGGCCAACTTCGCCACCCAGACGCCCGGGTTCGCCCGGCTGGCGAAGTTCGTGGCCGGCATCGACCGCCACCGGCCGCTGCCGAAGTTCGCCCCGATGACCCTGCAGGACTGGTTCGCCCGGCGCGGCGGCACCGCCAACCCGACCGGCCGGCCCGTGGTGCTCTTCCCCGACACCTTCAACAACCACTTCCACACCGACGTCGGCGTGGCCTGCGTGGAAGCCATCGAAGCGGCGGGCTGGCGGGTCATCATGCCCGAGGAGCACGTGTGCTGCGGACGGCCGTTGTACGACTACGGCTTCCTGGACGCCGCCGAGCGCTACCTCGGCCGCGTGCTGGAGGTGCTGCGGCCGCACCTGCGGGCCGGCACCCCGGTCGTCGGCATGGAACCGAGCTGCCTCGCCGTCTTCAAGGACGAGCTCACCAAGCTGCTGCCCCACGACGACGACGCCCGCCGACTGGCCGGCAACGCCTACCATTTCGCCGAGTTCTTCCAGACCTTCGGCGTCGAGCCGCCCCGGCTCGACGGGACGGCGCTGCTGTGGGGCCACTGCCACCAGCGCGCCACCGGCGGCATGAGCCCCGACCAGCAACTCCTGGAGAAGATGGGGCTGGAGGTGAACAACCTCCAGGGCGGCTGCTGCGGTCTCGCCGGCTCCTGGGGCTTCGAGTCCGGCAAGTACCGGATCTCCATGGAGTGCGGTGAACAGGCCCTCCTGCCCGCCGTCCGCGACACCGGCCCCGACACCCTGGTCGTCGCCGACGGCTTCTCCTGCCGCACCCAGATGAAGGACGCCGGGACGGAACACCGCCCCCTGCACCTGGGGCAGATCCTCCAGCTGGCCCGCACCAGGTCCAAGGACCCGGCCGCCCGCCCCGCTCCGCCCCTCGGCCGACGCGCCCTGCGCCTCACCCCGGCACTAGCCCTGGCGGCGACCGCCGCGGCCGTCGCCCTGCGCGCGAAGCGCCGCTGAGCCGCCGACCGGGCCCGGGAACGATCGGGCACGCCGCAGCCGCGGGCCGGGCGGGCAACGCCCGGCCCACGGCCGTGCGAGGGACACGACGACGGGCGACGGCGGGCGACGGCGGGGGAGGCAGGGCGAGGTCCTGGAGTGCCGTCCGGCCTGACGAGGCAGTCAGGCTCACCTCAGCCCGGTGGCCGCTCGGGCCGAGGCGGATCGTCGCTCCCGCCCGGCCGGGGGGAGGCGCGGGCGGCCCACCGGGCGAGGAGCAGCCCCGCCGCCAGGGATCCGGCAACGCCCGCGGCCATGTCGGCGATCGTGCCCGCGTTCCCTCCGCGCTCCCGGTGCTCGGTTCGGCCCGGGAACTGCGGCCGGTGCCCGAGCGGCACGCCCACGCCCTGCCGCGGCCGCTGGTCGCCGGAGCCGAACTACTGGTGGCCTGGCAGCTCATCGCGGGCGCGCTCTACGGGCTGGGAGCACTGGTCAAGAACGCCGGGCCGGGCTCCGGACCACCGGGCTGGGACCGCGCTGTGGTGCGCGACCTGGCCGCAGCGCGCACACCCTGGCTGGACCAGGTCGCCGAGTGACTGCGCATCCTGGGGGGATCGCCCGGCATCATCGCCGCGGTGGCGATCGTGGCACCGCTCGCCGTGGCCGTCACCCGCAGCTGGCGGCCCTTCGTCCTGCTCGCCCTGGCCCTGGTGGGGCAGGTCACCCTCTTCCTGGTCACCGTGGCGCTGGTCGCCCGGACCCGGCCCGACGTACCGCACCTGAGCGACGAGCTGCCGCCCACGGCGAGCTTTCCCTCCGGTCACGTCACCGCCACCCTGGCGCTCACGGCGTGCACGGCGATCATCGTCTTCCGGGCCACCCGCCGCACGGGGTGGCGGCTGACCGCCGTGGCGCTGGCCGTGCTGATCACGGCGGCGGTGGCCTTCGAGCGGCTGTACGCCGGCGCCCACTACCCCAGTGACGTGCTGGCCGGGCTGCTCCTGGCCGGACCCTGGACCGCGGCCTGCTGGTGGGCCACGCGCCCCGCGCCCGAGGACCGGGCGAGGGAACGGGCGACCATCCACCCGGCCGAGCACGAACTGGAACGCGAGTGACGAGGCGGAGTCACCCCGCTCACGCCGCTCACGTCAGGGGTGCTTGCCCGGCTCGACGGCGCCGACCTCGAAGACGCCGCCGCAGACCCGGAACGATTTCGCCGGTGCCCGCAGGGCCCGGGTCGATCCCGGTGGGTAGGCCTGGACCTGTGCGGCGGGAGGCCGGCAGGGCTCGTTCGTCACGCCCTGGGCGACGGTGTGGAGGGCCGCGTAGACGCTGCCCCCGGGCTCCACGGTGAGGGGCCCGGCGTCGGGGCCCCGGCGCCGGGCCGGTTCGCCGATGCGGTCACCGGCGGAGTCGAGCAGGGTGACACCGGGATATCCGTGGAGCGAACAGGGCCGCGTGCCCGTGTTGGTGAAGACCAGGGGGGCGTAGCGGTTGCCCGCGCCGGGCGAGACACGGCCGAGGGACAGGCGGAGCCGGTCGTGGGTGCAACGGGCCGGTGATACGGAAGGCGAGCCCGGCGGGGCGGCCGCGGTGCCCGTGCCGGACGCCGCCGGTGTCGTCGAGGGTGACGTCGAAGGCGGCGTCGAAGCAGTCGGGGTCGAAGCGGTCACGCCGGACGAGGCGGCGGACGCCGTCGGCGTCGACCGCCCGGCGGCACTGTCCCCACACGCCACCGCCGTCAGAACGACACCGACGCCCACGGCACCTGTGCGCAGCAGCCCAAGGGCCCGCCCGCGCTCCCGCCGGGCCGTATCCCTCACGTCACTCACGACGGCTGGCCGGGCAGGCGGGGAAACGGCGGGTAGACGTAGCCGACGCCCCAGAACGGGGCGTAGCCGTAATGCTGGTAGACGCGGTCGTAGAACTCTTCGTGGTCCACCAGCTCCGGGTCGTAGGCGGGCGCCTCGGCCACCTGGTCCCGCGTCCGGTCGATGCGCACCCGGTCCTCGGTGACGTCGGCGACCGCGTCGACCGGGATGTAGCTCTTCTTCTCGCCGATGCCGAGGAACCCTCCGTGTTCCACGAGGAGGAAGCGGACCTTGCGCTCTTCCTCGTCGACGAGCAGGTCGCCGACCTTGCCGAGTTCGTTGCCCGAGCGGTCGGTGACCTTCCGGCCCCGGACGTCTTCGTCGGTGGCGGTGATCGCCTGGCGGGACTCGGAGATCCTCGTCAGGACGGGGACATCGCCGGATTGCATGGCGCCTCCCTTGAACGGCACGGCAGGGGCAGCGCCGGGTACCTCACGGCCCGGCGCTTCGTCCCCTCCCGGTTCCCCCTTCGCGAGAGGTCATCCCCGGCCTTCGCGGCCCTTCTGTCCGGGGCCGCCCGAGGCGGGCTCCGCCCCCGCCCCGGGCGCCCATGACGGAGCGCAGCCGAGCGACAGTCGCTATGAGTGTCCTGAGCGTCGTTGCGGCTCCCGGCGGTCGGGCGTTGCAGCTCCCGGCGACGGACCCCGGCATGCCTGTCTCGGACCCCCGCGGGTGGGTACGCAGGGGGGACCGTGTGAGCGATCCCGGAGGAGCGACATCCATGAGCGAGACCAACCCCGTCGAAAGGGCGGCTCAGAAGGTCACCGATGCCGTTCAAGGCGATGGTTCGGCACCGCCGGAGGGCATCCCCGGCAAGCCCGGTCCTCAGTCACCGCCCGTGTCGGAGCCGACCCGGCCGCGCGAACCGCTGCCGCCGAAGCCCGACCAGAGCGGCCCCGACACCCTTTCGCCGACCGGACAGCCGACCGGAGCCGAACAGGCCCAGGTGGCGCAGGCGGGTGCGTTCCTGACCGACGCCCAGGGCACCCGGCGGCACGACACCGACCACTCCCTCAAGGCCGGAGCGCGGGGACCCGTCCTGCTGCAGGACCACCACCTGCGGGAAAAGGTCATGCACTTCGACCACGAACGCATCCCCGAGCGCGTCGTCCACGCCCGGGGAGCCGCGGCCCACGGCGTCTTCAGGGGGTACGGAACGGCCGGTTCCGTGACCAAGGCGGCCTTCCTGGCGAAGGACGTGGAGACGCCGGTGTTCGTGCGCTTCTCCACGGTGCTCGGTTCTCGCGGCTCGTCCGACACCGTGCGCGACACGCGAGGGTTCGCCACGAAGTTCTACACCAGTGAGGGCGTCTTCGACCTGGTCGGCAACAACATCCCGGTCTTCTTCATCCAGGACGCCATCAAGTTCCCCGACGTCATCCACGCCGGCAAGCCGCATCCGGATCGCGAGATCCCGCAGGCGCAGAGCGCCCATGACACGTTCTGGGACTTCGTCACCCTGCACACCGAAGCGACCCACCACACCCTGTGGAACATGTCCGACCGTGGCATCCCCCGTTCCTACCGGACGATGGAGGGCTTCGGAGTCCACACCTTCCGCCTGGTCAACGCCGCCGGCGAGACCACGCTGGTGAAGTTCCACTGGAAGCCGAAGCTCGGCGTGCACTCCCTGGTGTGGGAGGAGGCGCAGATCATCAACGGTGTCGATCCGGACTTCCACCGCCGGGACCTCGCCGACGCCATCGAGGCGGGCGCCCACCCGCAGTGGGAACTCGGCATCCAGACCTTCCCCGACACCCCCGACCAGACGTTCGAGGGTATCGACCTGCTGGACCCCACCAACCTCGTGCCCGAGGAACTCGCACCCGTGCAGCCCATCGGGCTGCTCACCCTCGACCGCAACCCGTCGAACTACTTCGCCGAGACCGAACAGGTCGCCTTCCACGTCGGTCACCTCGTTCCCGGCATCGACGTCACCGACGATCCGCTGCTCGCGGGGCGTCTGTTCTCCTACCTCGACACCCAGATCACCCGGCTCGGCGGGCCCAACTTCCCCCAGCTGCCCATCAACCGCCCGCACGCACCCGTCAACGACATGCTGCGCGACGGCATGCACCAGGCGGCCGTCCACCGCGGGGTCGCCCCCTACCGGCCCAACTCCCTGGACGGCGGCTGCCCCTTCACCGCCGGAGCGGACACCGCGGCGTACGTCGAGGCGCCGGTACGCGTCCCGGAGGCGGCCAAGGTACGCGAGGCGCCGGAGTCCTTCTCCGATCACTTCAGCCAGGCCCGCCGGTTCTGGCTGAGCATGAGCCCGGTCGAACGCGAGCACATCATCGGCGCCTACACCTTCGAACTCGGCAAATGCTACGAGCAGGCCGTCAAGGAGCGCGCCTTGCAGGTACTGGCCAACATCGACGGTGACCTGTGCGCCCAGGTCGCCGAGGGGCTGGGTCTGCCGGCGCCGGAGCCCACCGTGCCGCTCGCCGAGGTGGAGCCGAGCCCGGCCCTGTCCCAGGTCGGGCGGACCTGGCCCACCGACGGGCGCGTCGTCGGCATCGTCACCGGTCCCGGCGGCGACCTCGACGGCGTGCGCGCCGTGCGGGAAGCGATCCTGCGGGCCGGCATGGTGCCGCTCGTCGTCGCGCCGACGGGCGGCACCCTGAACACGGACGACGGGCCCTTGACCGTTCAGCGGACCTTCGTCACCGCCCGGTCCGTCGAGTTCGATGCTCTGCTGCTCGCCGGCCCGCCCGGCCTGGGCGGCGACGCCCACGGGGCCCGGGACGCCAAGGCCGGAGCCGCGGGCGCGCGCCAGGGGACGCACGACCCGCGCGTCGGCCTGCTGCTGTCCGAGGCGTTCCGGCACGGCAAGGCGATCGGCGCCTGGGCGGGCGGCGAGACGGTCCTGGAGGCGGCGGCCGTGCCCGCCGACGCACCCGGCGTGATCGTCGGCGACGGCGCGACGGCCACGCTGGAACAGCTCAGCCGGCTGATGGCCTCCCACCGTGTCTGGGAGCGCTTCACCGACCATGCCTGAGCGGGCCCCGGGACGTCCCTGAGCGACCCCGCGACGTCCCGGAGCGGACCCCACGACGCCTCTGGGCGGGGTCCGCGGGAGCGAGCGGCGGGCTGCTGCGGCAGTCCGCCGCCGGGTCCGGACGGCCCGGATCGTCCTCCCCGGCTGTCTCGCTCGGTCATCATGCTCGCTCCCGGACGCAAGGTGACCGAGCGAGGGAGACTCCGGTTCCGCCCTGTCGGCCTCCCCGCCCCACGCGCCGGGGTACCACCTGGAGCGGCTGTACCGCCGTACGTGCGCGGCCGCGCCGCACAGCCGAGCTCCGCCTACGGTGTGCCCGGTTCCGTGCCTGCCACATAGACGGTGTTGGCCGAGGTACCGCCCTGCAGGGGGTTGTCGAACTCGACGACATGGGCCGCTGCTCGGGCGAAGACCTCGGTGAGGGCGGAGGTGAACGTCTCGTCCGGGGGATCGTTCGACCACAGGGCGAACACCCCGCCAGGGTGAAGATGTCCGGCGAGGGCGCGGAGCCCGGCCGGCCGGTAGAGCGCCGCGTGGCGGGGGTGGAGCACATGGCGCGGTGAGTGGTCGACGTCCAGCAGGACGGCGTGGAAGCGGCGGCCCGGCTCGGTCGGGTCCAGACCGCGGGGGTCGGCGGCCAGCGCGAAGAAGTCCCCGTGGACCAGGCGGCAGCGGGCGTCCGCGGACAGCCGGGTCCCGAGGGGCACCAGGCCCCGCTGGTGCCAGTCGATGACTTCGGCGAGCGCGTCGATCACAGTCAGTGAGCGCACCCGGGGGTCGTCCAGGGCCGCCCGGGCGGTGTAGCCGAGCCCGAGGCCGCCGACGACCACGTCCAGTCCGGTGTCCGGCAGTTCCGCCAGGCCCCGTTCCGCGAGCGCGACCTCGCCGGTGGTGAAGAGGCTGGACATCAGGAACTCGTCGCCGAGCTTCACCTCGTACACGTCCTCGCCCGACACCGGGTCGCGGCGGCGGCGCAGACTGATCTCACCGATCGGTGTCCGCCGCCAGTCGATCTCCTCGAAACGCAGGCCCATCCGTTCCCCTTCTCCGGCCCTTCGGTGTGCTGCTGCGGGGGTGGCCCGGTCAGGCGTCGATGATGACGGGGATGATCAGCGGCCTGCGGCGGTGCGTGCGGAAGGCCCAGTTCGCCACGGCGCGGGCGATGAGCTGTTCGAGCTGGTGGGCGTCGCCGACGCCTTCCTGAGCCGCGTTGGCCAGCGTTTTCTCGATGACGGGGATGACCGGTTCGAAGGTGGTCTCGTCGTGGACGAAGCCGCGCGCCAGGAAGTCGGGGGCCTCGGCGAGGACGCCGGTGTCGGCGTCGACGATGGCCACGACCGTGATGACGCCCTCCTGCGAGAGGGTGAGACGGTCCTTGAGGGACGCCTCCGTGGCGCCGCCGACTTCCATGCCGTCCACGTACACGTTCCCCGCGGGCACCTTGCCCGTGATGGAGGCACGGCCGTCGACGAGGTCGACGACGACACCGTCCTCGGCGATCACGACCCGCTCGGGATCCACGCCGGTACGGATGGCGAGGTCGGCGTTGGCCCGCAGGTGGCGGAACTCGCCGTGGACCGGCATGACGTTGCGAGGGCGGACGATGTTGTAGCAGTAGACGAGTTCCCCGGCGCTGGCGTGGCCGGAGACGTGCACCTTGGCGTTGCCCTTGTGGACGACGTTGGCGCCCCACCGGGTCAGGCCGTTGATCACCCGGTAGATGGCGTTCTCGTTGCCGGGAATGAGGGAACTGGCGAGCAGGACGGTGTCGCCCTTGCCGATGCGGATCTGGTGGTCGCGGTTGGCCATCCGGGACAGGGCGGCCATCGGTTCCCCCTGGGAGCCCGTGCACACCAGGGTGATCTTGTGGTCGGGGAGCTTCTCCAGCTCCTTGGTGCTCACGATCAGGCCGGAGGGGACCTTCAGATACCCCAGGTCGCGGGCGATGCCCATGTTGCGGACCATGGAGCGGCCGACGAAGGCCACCTTGCGGCCGTGCGCGTGGGCCGCGTCCAGGACCTGCTGGATGCGGTGCACGTGGCTGGCGAAGCTGGAGACGATGACCCGGCGCGGCGCGGTGCGCATCACCTGCTCGATCGCGGGGTTCAGCTCGCGTTCGGAGGTGGTGAAGCCGGGGACCTCGGCGTTGGTGGAGTCGGTGAGGAACAGGTCCACCCCCTCCTCGCCGAGCCGGGCGAAGGCACGCAGGTCGGTGATCCGGTCGTCCAGCGGGAACTGGTCCATCTTGAAGTCACCGGTGTGCAGCACCAGCCCGGCCGCGGTACGCAGGGCCACCGCGAGGCTGTCCGGGATGGAGTGGTTGACGGCCACGAACTCGCAGTCGAAGGGGCCGAAGCCACGCCGGTCTCCCTCGCGTACCCGCACCGAGCGGGGCCTGATCCCGTGCTCCTTGAGCTTGGCCTCCAGGAAGGCCAGGGTGAGCTTCGAACCGACGACGGGAATGTCCGACCGCTCCCGCAGCAGATAGGGCACGCCGCCGATGTGGTCCTCGTGGCCGTGGGTGAGCACGATGGCCACGATGTCGTCGAGGCGGTCCCTGAACGAGGTGAAGTCGGGCAGGATCACGTCCACGCCGGGCTGGTTCTCCTCCGGGAACAGCACACCGCAGTCCACGATCAGCAGCTTGCCGGCATGCTCGAAGACCGTCATGTTGCGGCCGATCTCGCCCAGACCGCCCAAGGCGGTGACCCTCAGCCCTCCGTGGGGCAGCGGCGGTGCGGCTTTGAGTTCGGGGTGCGGATGGCTCATAGCCCGACGTTACCGGAGAGCCCGCCGAGGTGATCCACTGCCCGTGGGTCTCCGACGCCCACATCCGGGACACCTCCTCGGTCACCGCCCTGGACGCGATCGAGAACGAGTACGCCCGGCGGGCGAACCCGCCGACCGTCTCGATCTGCGCGAGCGCATCCGCACCGCCTTGGGACGACGGCCCGTCAACCTCAGGTCGCACATGGTCGCGACCTGGGTTTGATGTGGGGACGGCAGTCGGGCATCCAGCATGACGGTGTGACTGAGACACTGCCGGGTCTTCACATGTCCCTCCTGGAAACCGTGGTTGTGGCAGGTGCCGCCGCGCTCGTGACGGCCCGCTGGCTTCCCCAGCGGATGCGTCGCCCGACCGCGTTCGGTGCCTCGGTGCTGGTGCTGCTGTCCGGCATCGCACTGGTGTGGGGTCCGGTGCGCTGGCAGATGGTGCCCGTCCTGGCCGGCGCGGCACTCGTCCTGCCGTTCGCCGTCGCAGCCGAGCTGCGCACGCGCGGCGGCCGGCCGCCGCGCAGGACTCGGTGGTGGGCGGCGCTGCCGGTGTCACTGGCGTGCCTGTGTTTGGTCGCGGTCGGTCCGGCCGCCTCCTGGGCCTTTCCCGTGCCGGCGTTCCCGGCGCCGTCCGGCCCCTTCGCCGTGGGCACCAGCGTCGTGCAGTGGACCGACGCCGACCGTCCCGAAGACGCCACCCCCGACGGGGAGGACCGGCGCACCGTGGTGGTGCAGTTGTGGTACCCGGCGCGGAAGAACCCGACGGATGCGCGACGTGCCGGCTACCTCGGGCGCACGGACCGCGAGGCGGACATCGTCTCCGATGCCCTCGCCGACTACGTCGGCATGCCCGGCTTCCTGCTCGACGGCCTGCCCCGCGCCCGTACCCACGCGGTGGCCGACGCGCCGGTGGCCGACGGCACCGGACGCTTCCCGGTCGTGGTGTTCTCCCCGGGACTGGGCGGAGTGCGCACCCAGAACTCGGCATGGGCGCAGGAACTGGCCAGCCACGGCTACGTCGTCGCAGCCCTCGACCACCCCTACGACTCCGCCGCCGTCGTCCTCGCCGACGGCCGGACCATTCGCACGAAGGTCACCGCCACGGGCGACGCCGACCGTGACGAAGCGCTGGCGGTCAAGTGGACCGCGGTCCGCGCCGCCGACCTGGGTTTCGTCCTCACCCAGCTGGACCGTGTCGCCCGAGGCGAGATACCGGGCCCCGTGGGCGGGCGCATGGACACCGGCCGAGTGGCCGTCGCAGGTCACTCCCTCGGCGGAGGTGCCGCCCTGCAGGCGGCCCGTCAGGACCACCGGTTCGATGCCGTCATCGACCTCGACGGCTTTCCGCACGACCCCGACGCGCAGCCCTTCCCGCAGCCGGTGCTGGCGCTGACCCAGGACGTCCACCAGGACATCGACCCCGACTACATCCCCCGCCTCACCCATGTGCTCGCCCTGAGCGGTGCGACCAGCTACCGGCTCAGCGTCCCCGGCGCGGCGCACCTCACGTTCACCGACGCCCCGCTCTACCTCCCCCCGGTGGAGTCGATCGTCGGATCACGCGGCCGCACCGAGGGACCGCACATCACCGCCGCCGCCTCGCTCGCCTTCCTCGACACCACGCTGCGCGACCAGCCGGATGACCTGGCCACCCGTCTGACCGCGCACGGTGCCCTCACCGTCTACCCGCCGCGCGACGGTACCTGAACGCACGGGAGCGCCTGACGAAGCCGGGTGCGGTCCCGCGCACTTCCGCCGGCGTCCGACGAAGCTCTGCGCGGCCGACGCCCTGGAGCGATCCGGCCCGCGGGCGGTGCTGGGTGGTACCGGGACAACGCAGGAGGCGGGAGAATCCGTGGTGACTGCGGCTCGGCGGCCCGGGCACTCCTCGCCGACCATCAACCCCCGGTTACTATGGTCACTTCATGCTGTAGGCCGGAAGCAAGGGGCCGGGACGGCCACGGACGAACTGCTGGGGAGGCGGGGAGATCTGCATGCCGGTCGAAACTCCCCGGATTCTCCCCAGCGCTGGTGACGGGCAGTTCCCGCTGTGGGACACCTCCGAGGCTCGCCCTGGATCGCAAGGTCGACGGCGGGAGAGGTGAGGAAATGCTGAGAAGGGTCACCGCGACCCGCTACATCGAGCCCCTGCACTCCGGCGGCTCCGTCCCCGGCGTCGTCGAGGCCGACGACCTCGGCTCGTACGTCGTGAAGTTCACCGGCTCCGCCCAGGGGCGCAAGGCGCTGGTCGCCGAGGTGATCGTGGGGGAGCTGGCCCGGGCGCTCGGGCTGCGCTTCCCCGAGCTGGTGCTGGTGCGTTTCGACCCGGCGATCGCCGCGCACGAGCCGCACCAGGAGGTGCGGGAGCTGCATGCCGCCAGCGCGGGCGTCAACCTGGGCATGGACTATCTGCCGGGCGCCCGCGACTTCACCCCCGAGAGCGCGGGGACCTTCCCCGTGGACCCGGTGGAGGCCGGCCGGATCGTCTGGCTGGACGCCCTGACCGCGAACGTCGACCGTACGGTCCACAGCACCAATCTGATGATCTGGCCGACCCTGGGGACGGTCCCCCCGCGCCTGTGGCTGATCGACCACGGCGCGGCCCTGGTCTTCCACCACCGCTGGGATGCCTCCGACCCCGAGAAGGCCTACGACTTCCGCCATCACGCCCTCGGCTCCTACGGCCCCGACGTGCGGGCCGCCGACGCCGAGCTGGCGCCCCGGGTGACGCCCGAGCTGCTGCGCTCGGTCACGCAGTGCGTCCCGGACGCCTGGCTCGCCGGGGAGGAGGAGGCCACGGCTCCGGACGACGTCCGGGCGGCGTACGTGGATCATCTCCACGCGCGCGTGCGTGCCTCCGCCGCCTGGCTGCCCACCGACTTCCCCGCCCGGGAGGAGCTGGCCGCCGAGGACGCCCGGCGTGCGGCGCGCTCCCAGCGGGGCCGCCCGGACTGGCTCAAGCGCGTCCCCGACCTGCACGGCAGGCCGGCGGCCGAACAGGACTGGTCGGTGCACCTGGGATGAGCGCGGCCGTACAGATCGAGTACTGCACCCAGTGCCGCCGGCTGCCCAGGGCGGCCTGGCCGGCGCAGGAGCTGCTGACGACCTTCGAGACCGAGCTGACGGAGCTGTCTCTCAAGCCCGGCACGGGCGGGGTCTTCGTCGTCCGCGTCGACGGCGAGGTGGTGTGGGACCGCCGCGAGCAGGGTTTCCCGGAGCCCACCGCGGTCAAGCGGGCCGTACGCGACCGAGTGGCCCCGGGCAGACCCCTGGGCCACTCGGACCGTCCGGGTGGGTCGGGCCCGCCCTGCGTCAGCCCGTGAGCCGCTCGTACGCGGGCAGGGTGAGGAAGTCCGCGTAGTCCTCGTCGAGCGCCACCTGCAGCAGCAGGTCGTGGGCCTGCTGCCAGTGGCCGGCGGCGAAGGCTTCCGCGCCGATCTCCTCCCGGATGGCGGCCAGTTCCTCGGCGGCGACCTTGCGGGCCAGCTCGGGGGTGGCCTTCTCGCCGTTCTCGAACTCGACGCCCGCGTTGATCCACTGCCAGATCTGCGAGCGGGAGATCTCGGCGGTGGCCGCGTCCTCCATGAGGTTGAAGATGGCCACGGCGCCGAGGCCGCGCAGCCAGGCCTCGATGTAACGGATGCCCACCTGCACGGCGTTGACGAGACCGGCGTACGTCGGCTTCGCCTCCAGGGAGCCGACGGCGATCAGGTCCGCGGCCTCGACGTGCACGTCCTCGCGCAGCCGGTCCTTCTGGTTCGGCTTGTCACCGAGGACCCGGTCGAACGACTCCATGGCGATCGGCACCAGGTCGGGGTGGGCGACCCAGGAGCCGTCGAAGCCGTCGTTCGCCTCGCGGTCCTTGTCGGCGCGGACCTTCTCGAAGGCGACCTTGTTGACCTCGGCGTCCCGGCGGGACGGGATGAACGCCGCCATGCCGCCGATGGCGTGCGCGCCGCGCTTGTGGCAGGTGCGGACCAGCAGCTCCGTGTAGGCGCGCATGAAGGGGGCCGTCATCGTCACCGCGTTGCGGTCCGGGAGGACGAACTCGGCGCCGCCGTCACGGAAGTTCTTGACGATGGAGAACAGGTAGTCCCAGCGGCCGGCGTTCAGCCCGGAGGCGTGGTCCCGGAGTTCGTAGAGGATCTCCTCCATCTCGTACGCGGCCGTGATCGTCTCGATCAGGACGGTGGCGCGGACGGTGCCCTGCGGGATGCCGACGTGGTCCTGCGCGAAGACGAACACGTCGTTCCAGAGGCGGGCCTCCAGGTGGGACTCCGTCTTCGGGAGGTAGAAGTAAGGGCCCTTGCCGAGGTCGAGCAGGCGGCGGGCGTTGTGGAAGAAGTACAGGCCGAAGTCGACCAGGGCGCCCGGGACCTGCTGCCCGTCGACCTGGAGGTGACGCTCGTTCAGGTGCCAGCCGCGGGGCCGCATGACCACGGTGGCGAGCTCGTCGTCCGGGCGCAGGGCGTACGTCTTGCCGGACCCGGGGTCGGTGAAGTCGATGCTGCGGGTGTAGGCGTCGATCAGGTTGAGCTGGCCGAGGACGACGTTCTCCCAGGTCGGCGCGGAGGCGTCCTCGAAGTCCGCGAGCCAGACCCTTGCCCCCGAGTTGAGGGCGTTGATGGTCATCTTGCGGTCGGTGGGGCCGGTGATCTCGACGCGCCGGTCGTTCAGCGCGGCGGGGGCGGGGGCGACCCGCCAGGAGTCGTCCGCGCGGATGGCGGCGGTCTCCGGGAGGAAGTCGAGCGTGGCGGTGCGGGCGATCTCGGCGCGGCGCGCCGCCCGGCGGGCGAGGAGTTCGTCACGGCGCGGCGTGAACCGCCGGTGCAGTTCGGCCACGAAGGCCAGTGCCGCGTCGGTGAGGACCTCTTCCTGCCGGGGCAGGGGCTCGGCGTCGACGATGGCCAGCGGGGACGGCGCTGGTGCGGACATGAGCTGTCACTTCCTTCAGCGGTGGCACCGGGTGCCGAGAGGTACGAACGGGGACTTTTGGCGCCCGCGGTTCGGTCGGGCGCTTCTGATCAGTGGATAGTAGTTTCCTCATTGTGGAACTTCAATGATTTGTTGATGTCGAGATTCTCCGGGTCGAGGGAAGGTGGCTCTCGGTGCCACCGCGCTCACTCAAGGTGGCTCAGGTCCGCCTCGGTGTCGATGTCGTACGGCCGGGCCACGTCCCCGCACTCCACGAGCCGGACGTCCTGCGCGTGTGCCCGCAGATAGGCGCGCGCCCCCTGGTCCCCCGTGGCGCTCGCCGCGATGCCGGCCCAGTGGGCCGCCCCGAACAGCACGGGATGCCCGCGCACCCCCTCGTAGGACGCCGCGGCCAGCGAGGTCTCGTCCCGGTACGCGGCGAGGACCCGTCCCGCCGCCTCCGCCCCGATGCCCGGCTGGTCCACGAGCAGCACCAGCGCGGCCCGCGCCCCGCTTTCGGCGAGCGAGTCGAGCCCGGCCCGCAGCGACGACCCCATGCCTTGCTCCCAGTCCGGGTTCGTCACGACCGCGCAGCCGTCGAGCCGCGCGCGCTCGAGTACGGTGCCGGCGGCGGCTCCGAGCACCACGTGCAGGCGCGCGCAGCCCGCCGCGCGCAGCACGCCCACCGCGTGCTCCACCAGGGGGCGGCCCCGGTGCTGCAACAGCGCCTTGGGGCGTCCTCCGAGCCGCCGCCCGCCGCCGGCCGCCAGCAGCAGCCCGGTGACCTGGTCCTCGCAACGCGTCATGTGCCGTCCTCGTCGATGGTCGTTCTCCCTGCCTACCCCGGCCGGGCCGGCCGTGACGGTCTCCCGCGGCTGAATTTCCGTCACGGCTGTGGCGCGGTGGCGCGGGGTGGCGTTTACTGACCCGCGTCCCTCGGCGGCCGGGCGCCGTCACGGGGCGGCGAGGCGGGAGACGACGGACTCGCGCACAAGGACGTGCGAGGGGGCGGGAGCTGTGTTGCGGAGCTTGGGGCAGAGGCCAGTGACCGGCAGCGACAAGGATCCGAGAGTGGCGGGACTGCGGGTCGCCGTGTCCCGGCTGCGCCGCCAACTCGCGGCGCACCCGGCGGAGTTCCCGGACCGCGCCATCGCCGAGGACGAATTGGCGACGCTGGCCGCGATGATGATCGACGGCGTCCCCGACATCCCCCGGCTGCGCCGCTCCTTACTGGTCATCGCCGGCGCGATCGGCTCCGTCAGCGCCCTGTCCCCGGGGCTGTCGGAGGTCCGCGCGGCGGTGGACCTGTTCGGCGAACCGCACGGACGGTAGCGGGGCGGCGCGCCCGCCGGGAAGGCGGCGGATCGGCGCGCCCGCCAGGATGCCGCCGGACCGGCGATCGGCGCGCCCGCCGGGAAGGTCGGGCGCGCCGTCGTGTGCGCGCGAGGTGCGGGGTCGCGGTGGCGGGGTGGTGCGGCGGGCTTCGGTGTCGACTCGAGTGAGTGCCGCCCGGGCGGGGCCGGGTGCCGGTTCGGCTCGGGCCGGGTGCCTCAGAGCTGGTGCTGGCCGGCCAGGGCCTCGGACAGTTCGGCCGCGATCTGCTGCAGCACCGGCACGATCTTCTCCGTGGCGGCCTCGGTGACGCGGCCCGCCGGGCCGGAGATGGAGATGGCCGCGGCGGTGGGGGAGTCGGGCACCGGGACCGCGAGGCAGCGCACGCCGATCTCCTGCTCGTTGTCGTCCACCGCGTACCCGGCCCGGCGCACATCGCCCAGTGCGGCCAGGAACCCGTCGGGCGTGGTGATCGTCTTCTCGGTCGCGGCCGGCATCCCGGTGCGGCCCAGCAGGGCGCGTACCTCCTCGTCCGGGAACGAGGCGAGCAGCGCCTTGCCGACGCCCGTGGAGTGCGGCAGCACCCGTCGCCCGACCTCGGTGAACATCCGCATCGAGTGCTTCGACGGCACCTGGGCGACATAGACGATCTCGTCGCCGTCCAGCAGTGCCATGTTCGCCGTCTCGCCGGTCTCCTCCACCAGCCGCGCCAGGTGTGGCCGGGCCCAGGTGCCCAGCAGCCGGGCCGCCGACTCACCGAGGCGGATCAGGCGCGGCCCCAGCGCGTACCGGCGGTTGGGCTGCTGGCGGACGTAACCGCAGGCCACGAGGGTGCGCATCAGACGGTGGATGGTCGGCAGCGGCAGGCCGCTGCTCGCCGAGAGCTCGCTCAGCCCCACCTCGCCGCCCGCGTCGGCCATCCGCTCCAGAAGATCGAAGGCGCGCTCGAGGGACTGGACGCCTCCGCCGGCGGACCGGGCGGAGTCGGTGGTGCTGGCGCTGGACGTCGGCACGGCGCGTTCCTTTCGGGACTGACGGGAGGGCAGAAGCCTACCCGGCAGTCGGTTGACTCCCGGTTGGTACGTAACTACGTTCTGCCTTGTGGAAGTCTAATTCCGCCTTGTGGAAACGTCCAGAGTTCGCGTCAGCGGTGCATGGTGGAGAGTGTGCCCCTTGACGGGCCCCCGGAGGGAGTGAAGACTCCTTCAACAGAAAGTTGAATTCCGTCACGTGGAAGTCAACGGCGGCAGAGAGGGGTCCGGGTGTCCGACGCTGAACTGGTGCTGCGCTCGACGCGCGTCATCACCCCGGAGGGGATGCGGCCCGCCACGGTCACCGTCTCCGCCGGCGAGATCACGGCCGTGCTCGGACACGACGCCGAGGTACCCGCCGGCGCCCGCCTGGAGGACCTGGGCGACGACGTCCTGCTGCCCGGCCTGGTCGACACCCACGTGCACGTCAACGACCCCGGCCGCACCGAGTGGGAGGGCTTCTGGACCGCCACCCGCGCCGCGGCGGCCGGCGGTATCACCACCCTCGTCGACATGCCGCTCAACTCCCTCCCGCCGACGACCACGGTCGAGCACCTGCGGACCAAGGAGGCGGTCGCCGCCGACAAGGCACACGTCGACGTCGGCTTCTGGGGCGGCGCGCTGCCCGACAACGTCAAGCACCTGCGCCCGCTGCACGACGCCGGGGTCTTCGGCTTCAAGGCCTTCCTGTCCCCCTCCGGAGTGGACGAGTTCCCGCACCTCGACCAGGACCGGCTCGCCCGGTCCCTGGCCGAGATCGCGGACTTCGGCGGACTGCTCATCGTGCACGCCGAGGACCCGCACCACCTCGCCGCCGCCCCGCAGCAGGGCGGCCCCCGGTACGCCGACTTCCTCGCCAGCCGCCCGCGCGACGCCGAGGACACCGCGATCGCCGCGCTCATCGCCCAGGCCCGGCGCCTGAACGCGCGCGTGCACGTGCTGCACCTGTCCTCCAGCGACGCGCTGCCGCTGATCGCCGAGGCCAGGGCCGCGGGGGTGCGGATCACGGCCGAGACCTGCCCGCACTACCTGACCCTGACCGCGGAGGAAGTCCCCGACGGCGCCAGCGAGTTCAAGTGCTGCCCGCCCATCCGCGAGGCGGCCAACCAGGACCTGCTGTGGCAGGCACTGGCGGACGGCACCATCGACTGCGTGGTCACCGACCACTCGCCGTCCACCGCCGACCTGAAGACCGACGACTTCGCGACCGCCTGGGGCGGTATCTCGGGGCTGCAGCTGAGCCTGGCGGCCGTGTGGACCGAGGCCCGCCGACGCGGTCACGACCTCACCGACGTCGTGCGGTGGATGTCGTCCCGCACGGCCGGACTGGTCGGCCTGGACCGCAAGGGCGCCATCGAGGCGGGCCGCGACGCCGACTTCGCCGTCCTCGCCCCCGACGAGACCTTCACCGTCGACCCGGCGGCACTCCAGCACCGCAACCGCGTGACGGCGTACGCCGGCCGGACCCTGTACGGCGTGGTGAGGTCCACCTGGCTGCGCGGCGAACGCATCGCCGCCGACGGCGAGTTCACCGAGCCGAAGGGCCGGCTGCTCCACCGCACCTCCTGAGTCCCCGCGCCCGCAGCGGGCCGAACCCGAAAGGAACCCCTGATCCCCGTGACGGCGATACCGAGTTTCACCGGCGACGCGAACCCCTACGGCGGCGGCGACCCGTACGCGGACTACCGCACCGCCGACTTCCCCTTCACCCAGTACGCCGACCTCGCCGACCGCCGGCTCGGCGCCGGTGTCATCGCCGCCAACGACGAGTTCTTCGCCCAGCGTGAGAACCTGCTGGTGCCGGAGCGCGCCGAGTTCGACCCCGAGCACTTCGGGCACAAGGGCAAGATCATGGACGGCTGGGAGACCCGGCGGCGGCGAGGCGTCTCAGCCGAGCACCCGTGGCCCACCGCAGACGACCACGACTGGGCACTGATCCGCCTCGGCGCCCCGGGCGTGGTCCGGGGGATCGTGGTGGACACGGCCCACTTCCGGGGCAACTACCCGCAGGCCGTGTCCGTCGAAGGGGCCTGCGTGCCCGGCTCGCCGTCCCCGGAGGAACTGCTCGCCGACGACGTCAAGTGGACGACGCTGGTGCCGCGCACCCCGGTCGGCGGCCACGCGGCGAACGGATTCGCCGTGTCGGCCGAGCAGCGCTTCACCCACCTGCGGGTCAACCAGCACCCCGACGGCGGCATCGCGCGCCTGCGCGTGCACGGCGAGGTCGTGCCGGACCCCCGGTGGCTCGCGGCGCTCGGCACCTTCGACGTGGCCGCGCTGGAGAACGGGGGCCAGGTCGAGGACGCCTCCGACCGCTTCTACTCGCCGGCCGGCAACACCATCCAGCCGGGCCGCTCCCGCAAGATGGACGACGGCTGGGAGACGCGCCGCCGCCGCGACCGGGGCAACGACTGGATCCGCTACCGCCTGGCCGTGCAGGCGCGGATCCGGGCGATCGAGATCGACACGGCGTACCTCAAGGGCAACAGCGCGGGCTGGGCGTCGGTGTCGGTCAAGGACGTCGACGGCGGCGGGGCCGGTGAGTGGCGCGAGGTCCTTCCCCGCACCCGCCTCCAGCCCGACACCAACCACCGCTTCGTCCTGCCGACCCCGGTCGTCGGCACCCACGCGCGCGTGGACATCTACCCCGACGGCGGCATCTCCCGCCTGCGCCTGCACGGCTCCCTCACCGACGAGGGCGCCGCCCGCCTGTCGGCCCGCGACCAGGAACTCGGCGGCTGACCGCCCCGGGCCCGCCCCCCGGCGACTCGGCGGCGGGCCCGCCCCCGGCACGTCCCCCGGCCGACGCCCCCAGCCCGAGGTCGCCCGGCCTCCAGCTCCCGGGCCGGCCTCTCACGGTTGCCCGGCCGGCGCCGAGCGGTCACCCGCGCGGGTGCGTTCCGTACCGTGGGCGGGGGACGGGCCGGGAGACGGACGGACGGCTACGCAGCGTGCCCCCCGTCCACCGAGAACTCCGCCCCGGTGACGTACCTCGCCTCCGCGCCCGCGAGGTACGCCACCATGGAGGCGACCTCCTCGGCCGTGCCGAAGCGCCCGAGCGCGGTCATCGCCGCCTGCGGGGCCGCGTACGGGCCGTCCGCCGGGTTCATGTCCGTGTCCGTCGGCCCCGGATGCACGATGTTGGCGGTGATGCCCCGCCCGCCCAGCTCCCGGGCGAGTGCCCTGGTCAGTCCGACCAGGGCCGACTTGCTCATCGTGTACAGCGTTCCGCCGGGCCCGGGCACCCGTTGCGTCATACAGGTCCCGACGGTGACGATCCGCCCGCCGTCGCCCATCCGTCCGGCTGCCGCCCGGGACGCGAGGAACACCCCGCGCACGTTCACGGCCAGCACCCGGTCCACGTCGGCGGGCGTCAGGTCCTCCAGCGGGCCGAGCACCCCGACTCCCGCGTTGTTCACCAGCACGTCGAGCCCGCCCAGCGCGTCCGCCGCCCGGTCCACCGCACCTGCGGCCTCCTCGGCGTCGCCGGAGTCGGCCCGCACGGCCACCCCCCGCCGGCCCAGGGCCTCCACGGCCCGTACGACGTCCAGCGCCGCGTCCTTGCCGTTCACATAGGTCAGTGCCACGTCCGCGCCCTCCCGCGCGAGACGCAGTGCCGTGGCCGCCCCGATCCCCCGGCTGCCGCCGGTGACGAGCGCCGTCCTGCCGTTCAGCGGTCCCTCAGTCGTTGCCATGCCTCCATCCCACCGGGCGCGACGAGCGGACGCTGGCGGGGAACGGACACGGAGGGAACCTTCGGGGCACCCCGCCGCGTTCCCCCCACGTGACACTTCAGCAAGAGATCGTCGGCAACGCGATGCAGATGGCCGTGGTCAGCCTGAGCCCCGGCCAGACCGTGTACTGCGAGGCCGGCAAGTTCCTGTTCAAGACGACAGGCGTGACGATGGAGACCCGCCTGTCCGGCCCGTCGGACGGCGCGGGCCGGCAGGGCGGCGGCTCGGGCGGCGTCGGCGGCATGCTGCGCCAGGCCATGGGCACCGCCGTGCAGGCCGGCCAGCGCATGCTCGCCGGCGAGTCACTGGCGTTCCAGTACTTCACCGCACAGGGCGGCGAGGGCACCGTCGGGTTCGCGGGCGTGCTCCCCGGCGAGATGCGCGCCCTGGAGCTGGACGGTTCGCGCGCGTGGTTCGCCGAGAAGGACGCCTTCGTGGCCGCCGAGTCCACGGTCGACTTCGGTATCGCCTTCAAGGGCGGACGCACCGGCATGAGCGGCGGCGAGGGCTTCGTCCTGGAGAAGTTCACCGGCCGTGGCACCGTGATCATCGCCGGCGCCGGCAACTTCATCGACCTGAACCCGGCCGACTTCGGCGGCCGCATCGAGGTGGACACCGGCTGCGTCGTCGCCTTCGAGGAGGGCATCCGGTACGGCGTCCAGCGCGTCGGCGGCCTCAACCGGCAGGGCATGATGAACGCCGTCTTCGGCGGTGAGGGCCTCTCCCTGGCCACCCTGGAGGGCAACGGCCGGGTCGTCCTGCAGTCCCTGACCATCGAGTCCCTGGCCAACGCCCTGAAGAAGGCCCAGGGCGGCGACAAGCAGGGCCCCACGGGAGGACTGTTCTCCACGCACGCGGGCTGACCGATGAGTTGCGGGTGCCGCGGGGGTCTGAGCTGATGACAGACAGGACCCACACGGAAGAAGGCACCCGCCATGGGCAAGCTCGTCTCCACCATCTTCGTCACCCTCGACGGTGTCTACCAGGCCCCCGGCGGCACCCAGGAGGACACCCGCGGCGGCTTCACCCAGGGCGGCTGGAGCTTCCCCTACGGGGACGACGACTTCGGCCGCTTCGTCACGGAGGTCTTCGCACGCGCGGGGGCCTTCCTCCTCGGCCGCAGGACCTACGACATCTTCGCCGGCTACTGGCCCAAGGTGACCGACCCCGGCGACCCGATCGCCGGACCCCTGAACACCCTGCCGAAGTACGTTCCCTCGGCGAGCCTGACCGACCCGTCCTGGGCACACACCACGGTGCTCAAGGGTGACCTCGCCAAGGAGGTCGCCGAGCTCAAGGAGCGTACCGACGGTGAACTGCAGGTGCACGGCAGCGGAGCCCTGCTGCGCTCCTTGCTCGACCTCGGCCTGGTGGACACCCTGCACCTGCTGACCGTGCCGGTGGTACTCGGCGCGGGCCGCCGCCTGTTCACCGAGGGCACCCGACCCACCGCGTTCCGGCACACCGGCGGCAGCGTCACCGGCTCGGGCGTGTCCATCCAGTCCTACGACCGGGCCGGCCGGCCGGAGTACGGCACGTACGAGCTGCCCGAAAGCTAGTACCGCCCCGATCCCGCACTGGTCCCGCGCGGGGCGGGGCGGGATCGAGGCAGGCGGGCGACCGCGATCCGCGGAGGCCGGCGGGGTCACCCCGGGCCCTGACTCTCCGCGGCGGCGAACAGGGCGAAGGCCAGCACCACCAGCGCGCCGCTCGCGTACACCTCGTAGCCGTCGAGGAAGCCGATCCGCTGCACGAAACCCACGTGCCAGTCGGTGAACTCGTGCACCAGCCCCAGCACCCCCTGCACGAGGGCGATGAATCCGACTACTTCCAGCAGCTGTTTCATGCCCCCGAGCCTCGCCCCCGAGGACGCGACGACGGCATCGGCCACGAGGCCTGACGAGGACGACGGACGTCGCCGTTCGGGGCGGCCGTCCGCGACGAAAGTCGCCGTTCGCACGACGTGAGTCGGCGATCCCGCCGAGGGGGAGGTCCCACGGTGACGCGCTGCGTAGATTTGGCGACCGTGAACGGGCACGGGGACGGGGACGGGGACGGTATGGCGCTCACGGCGGAACCCACGGGACGGCGGTGGTGGCTGCCCTCCGCGCTGGTCCACGACCCCGGCCCCGACGCGGCACGCCCGCGTCGGCCCAAGCGCACCGTGCGCGACTGGATCGTCGACTTCTCCTGCTTCCTGCTCGCCGTCCTCATCGGCTTCGCGGCCGCCGACACGATGTCGGACAACCCGGACCTGCCGCACACCGTCGCCGTCGCCGACCAGCTGCTGGGCGCGCTGGCCTGCGCCGCGGTCTGGCTGCGCCGCCGCCGGCCGGTCGCGCTGGCCGCCGCGCTGACCCTCGTCGGCTTCTTCTCCGACACCGCCGGCGGCGCGGCCCTGGTCGCCCTGTTCACCGTCGCCGTGCACCGGCCGTTCAAGTACGTCGCGTGGATCGGCGCCGCCCAGATCGCCCTGGTCCCCGTGTACTACCTGATGCGCCCGGACCCCGACCTGCCCTATCTGGGCGCCATCGTGTTCGTCGACCTGCTCACCGTCGCCGTCATCGGCTGGGGCATGTTCGTACGGTCGAAGCGGCAGCTCGTGGTGAGCCTGCGCGACCGGGCCCGGCGTGCCGAGACGGAGGCGCGGCTGCGCGCCGAACAGGCGCAGCGGCTGGCCCGGGAGGCCATCGCCCGGGAGATGCACGACGTGCTCGCCCACCGGCTCACGCTGCTCAGCGTGCACGCGGGCGCCCTGGAGTTCCGGCCGGACGCGCCCCGGGAGGAGATCGGCAGGGCGGCCGGCGTCATCCGGGAGAGTGCCCACGAGGCCCTCCAGGACCTCCGGGAGATCATCGGCGTGTTGCGGGCCGGTGAGGGCGACGACGCCGGCCGCCCGCAGCCCACCCTCGCCGCCCTGGACTCGCTGGTCGCCGAGTGCCGCGCGGCCGGCATGAAGGTGGTCCTCGACCAGCGGGTCACCGAGCCTGCCGCGGTCCCCGCCTCGGTCGGCCGCACCGCCTATCGCATCGCCCAGGAGGCGCTGACCAACGCCCGCAAGCACGCGCCCGGCACCGAGGTCGCGGTGGCCGTCACCGGTGCCCCGGGCGACGGTCTGACCCTCGCGGTGCGCAACCCCGCCCCGGGGGGCGAGGTACCGCACGTACCCGGCTCGGGGCAGGGCCTGATCGGCCTGACCGAACGGGCTGCCCTCACCGGTGGGCGGCTCCACCACGGCACCACCGGCGACGGGGGTTTCGAGGTGCGCGCCTGGCTGCCGTGGCCGGCCGCCTGATGAGCCGGGGCCCGCGCCCCTGCCCGGTGACCGCCTCCCCGGCCGCCCCCGCCCTCGTACCCGCCGCCCCGCCTCGGGCACTTGCCGTCGCCGCGCCTGCTGCCGCGCGAGTCGTCATGGACGCCGTCCTTTACGTCGGTCACGTCCGTCACGCCTCGTGCCGTCCCCGTGTCCGTCCTCGCCGTACCGGCATGATTGCGTGAGGCGTATGACCGCGATCAAAGTGCTCCTCGTCGACGACGACCCGCTGGTGCGGGCAGGACTGGCTCTGATGATGGGCGGGGCCGACGACATCCGGATCGTGGGCGAGGCCGCCGACGGCGGCGAGGTCGAGGCGCTCGTCGAGCGCACCCGCCCCGACGTCGTGCTGATGGACATCCGGATGCCTTCGGTGGACGGGCTGACCGCCACCGAACTGCTGCGTGGCAGGCCGGACGCCCCGCAGATCGTCGTGCTCACCACCTTCCACGCCGACGAGCAGGTCCTCGGGGCGCTGCGCGCGGGCGCCGCCGGGTTCGTCCTCAAGGACACTCCGCCCGCGGAGATCGTGGCGGCGGTGCGCCGGGTCGCGGCCGGGGACCCCGTGCTGTCGCCCGCCGTCACCCGTCAGCTGATGCGGCACGCGGCCGGTACCGCCGCCGACACCCGCCGGGCACGCGCGCGTGCGCGCCTCGCGGCCCTCAACGAGCGGGAGCGCGAGGTCACCGTCGCCGTCGGACGCGGCCTGTCCAACGCCGAGATCGGCACCGCCCTGTTCATGAGCGTCGCCACCGTCAAGACCCACGTCTCCCGCGTCCTCGCCAAACTGGAACTCAACAACCGTGTGCAGATAGCGCTCCTGGCGCACGACGCGGGGCTCCTGGAGGACGGGGAGGACGACGTCGACCGCAAAGCGTGGCCCGGGCACTGATCGGCGTGCCCGGCCGTTGTCCTGGTGACGGGGGCGTCGGCAGGGCGGGAGGGGAAGCATGACGACCGAGGTGGTCGACCTGAGCGGGGCCGGTGAGGAGCTGCGCCGGGACCCGTACCCGGTGTACGCGCGGCTGCGGGAGCGCGGCCCGGTGCACCGGGTGCGGCTGCCGGGCCCCGACGGTCCGTACGAGAGCTGGCTCGTGGTGGGGTACGAGGAGGCGCGAGCCGCCCTCACCGACCCGCGCCTGGTGAAGGACTTCGAGACGGTCTCGGCGACGTTCCTGGACGCGCAGCTGATCGGCAAGCACCTGTTGATCACCGACCCGCCGCAGCACACCCGGCTGCGCTCCCTGGTCAACCGGGCGTTCACCGCGCGCCGCGTGGAGGAGCTGCGCCCGCGCGTGCGGCGGATCACCGACGACCTGCTCGACGCGATGCTGCCGCAGGGCCGCGCCGACCTCGTCGCCTCCCTCGCCTACCCGCTGCCCATCACCGTCATCTGCGAACTCCTCGGCGTCCCCGAGATCGACCGCACCGCCTTCCGCGAGATGTCCACCGAGGTGGTGGCCCCCACCGACGCGGAGCGTGGGTACGAGGCCTTCGTCCGTCTCGGCGCCTACCTGACCGAGCTGATCGAGGACAAGCGGGCCGCCGGGCCGGGCGGCGACCTGCTGAGCGACCTGATCCGCACCACCTCCGAGGACGGTGACCGGCTCTCCGCCGGGGAGCTGCGCGGCATGGCCTTCCTGCTGCTCGTCGCCGGTCACGAGACCACCGTCAATCTCATCACCAACACGGTCCACGCCCTGCTCACCCACCCCGGACAGCTCGCCGCGCTGCGCGCCGACCCCGGCCTGCTCGACGGGGTGATCGAGGAGACCCTGCGCTGGGACGGCCCGGTGGAGAACGCCACCTACCGGTACGCCGCCGAGCCCGTGGAGATCGGCGGCGTCACGATGGAGAAGGGCGCGCCGGTTCTGGTCGGCCTCGCCGCCGCGGACCGGGACACCGGCCGCTATCCCGACGCCGACCGCTACGACATCCACCGTGACCCGCGCGGCCACCTCGCCTTCGGCCACGGCATCCACTACTGCCTGGGCGCCCCGCTGGCCCGTCTGGAGGCCCGTACGGCGATAGGGACGCTGCTGGAGCGTGCCCCTGGCCTGACCCTGGACGGCCCGCCCGGCGAACGGCTGCCCGGAATGCTCATGCGGGGTCTGCGCGCCCTGCCGGTGCGCTGGCGGCCCGGCGCCGACCCGTCCGACGACCCGTCCGCCGACCCTCGGAGCGCGCGTTGACATCACCCACCTCACCCACCTCGCCCACTTCACCGACCTCGCCCACCGCATCACGCACTGTGCCGCCCGCGCCCGCCCCGTCCGCCGACTTCGACCTGACCCTTGCTCGGAAGGCGCTGGACAGCCAGCCGTTCAGCCGTCTGCTCGGCGCCCGGCTGACCGCCTTCGGCGACGGCGCGGCCACGCTGGAGCTCGACATCCGCGAGGACCTGCGCCAGCAGAACGGCTTCCTGCACGGCGGAGTGCTGTCCTACGCCGCGGACAACGCCCTCACCTTCGCCGGGGGCTCGTCCCTCGGCCCGGCCGTCCTGACGGGCGGCTTCTCCATCCAGTACGTGCGCCCCGCCACCGGGCGCACACTGCGCGCCCGTGCCGAGGTCGTCCAGGCCGGCCGCCGCCAGGCCGTCGTCCGCTGCGACCTGCACACGGTGGGGGAGGACGGCGGGGAGAGGCTCTGCGCCGTCGCGCAGGGCACGGTGCTGGCGGTGGAGGGCGGCTGAGGCCGGCCGGGCGGCGAAGGCGGGCCGGCGCTCACCCCAGCGGGGCAGGCTCCCGGCCGCCGGGGATCTCCCGCAGCGGCACCGGCCTGTGCTCCCGCCGCGAGACGTCGCAGGCCTCGGCGATCCGCAGCGCCTGCAGCGCCTCGCGGCCGTCGCAGGGGTTGGCGCGCTCCCCGTTCACCACCTCGACGAACGCGGCCAGTTCCGCCTCGTACGCGGGCGCGAACCGCTCCAGGAAACCGGCCCACGGCTTGTCCGCGGCCGGTGGCCCCGTCGGCTCGGTCGAGGCGATGGGGGTGCGGTCGTCCAGTCCCACCACGATCTGGTCCAGCTCCCCGGCCAGCTCCATGCGCACGTCGTAGCCCGCGCCGTTGAGCCGGGTCGCGGTGGCCGTGACGAGCGTGCCGTCCTCCAGGGTGAGCACCACGGCCGCGGTGTCGGCGTCGCCCGCCGCGCGGAACATCGAGGGTCCGGCGGCCGACCCGGTGGCGTACACCTCGGACACCTCCCGCCCGGTCAGCCAGCGCACCGCGTCGAAGTCGTGGATCAGCGCGTCCCGGTAGATGCCACCGGACAGCGGCAGCCACTCCGCGGGCGGCGGCGCCTGGTCGGAGGTCACCGCCCGCACGGTGTGCAGCCGGCCGAGCCGGCCCGAGCGCACCGCCTCCCGGGCACCGGTGTAGCCGCGGTCGAACCGCCGCTGGAAGCCCATCTGCAGAACCGTCCCGGCGGCCTCCACCTCCTCGATGGCCTGTAAGGTCCCCGCCAGGTCCAGGGCGATCGGCTTCTCGCAGAAGACGGGCAGACCGGAGCGGGCCGCCCGGCCGATCAGCTCCGCGTGGGCCGACGTGGCCGTGGTGATCACGACCGCGTCCACGCCCCACCTGAAGATCTCGTCGACTCCCGGCGCCGCCGTCTCGCCGAGCCGCCGCGCCAGTTCCTGGGCCCGCGCGGGCTCCGCGTCCGTCAGGATCAGCGATCCGACCTCGCGGTGGCGGCTGAGCGTGTTCGCGTGGATCGTGCCGAGGCGGCCGGTCCCGATGACCCCGATGCGCATGGAAACAAAGTGCGGTCGGAGCGCCTGCCCTGTCAATGCGTATGTCCGGACAATCTAACTACACGACTTCCCGTCAACCGGCCACGGAGCTACGCTCGGCCCCGTGCCGAAACCAGATGTGGACCCGACCGTGCAGCTCGACCTCCGCGTGGACCGGAGTTCTCCCGTCCCCTTGTACTTCCAGCTCTCCCAGCAGCTGGAAGCGGCGATCGAGCACGGATCGCTCACCCCCGGCAGCCTGCTGGGCAACGAGATCGAGCTGGCCGGCCGGCTGGGGCTGTCCCGCCCGACCGTCCGCCAGGCCATCCAGTCGCTGGTCGACAAGGGTCTCCTGGTGCGTCGCAGAGGAGTCGGCACCCAGGTCGTGCACAGCCAGGTCAAGCGCCCGCTGGAACTCAGCAGCCTCTACGACGACCTGGAGGCGGCCGGGCAGCGGCCCGCCACCACCGTCCTGGTCAACACCGTCGTGGCGGCCACGGCCGAGGTCGCCGCCGCGCTCGGCGTCGCGGAGGGCGGCGACGTCCAGCGGGTGGAGCGGCTGCGCCTCGCCCACGGGGAGCCGATGGCCTACCTCTGCAACCACCTGCCGGCCGGCCTGCTCGATCTGGACACCGGACAGCTGGAGGCCACCGGGCTGTACCGGCTGATGCGGACCGCCGGGATCACCCTGCACAGCGCCCGCCAGTCCATCGGCGCGCGCGCCGCCACCGCCGCCGAGGCCGAACGGCTCGCCGAGGCGGAGGGCGCCCCGCTGCTCACCATGCAGCGCACCACCTTCGACGACACCGGCCGCCCGGTCGAGTTCGGCGACCACATCTACCGGCCCAGCCGCTACTCCTTCGAGTTCCAGCTCCTCGTACGGCCCTGAACCCTCCGGCGGACCCCTGCCCGACGCCCGACTTCGTCGCAATGTCCGGACAATGCGACCCCGTCACGGTCCCCGGTCACGTGCCGCGCGGGGCCCGTGTTCGATACTGGGGCGTTTGCGTCCGGTGAGCGGTCACCGGACGCGCGCACGTCAGGACGGCGTCGGTACGCCGGAGCACAGCAAGAAGGGCACGGCCTCGTGGCACGGTTTCGGACCTGGGCAGGAATCGCATTGGCGGGGGCGCTGTGCGTATCGCTCGCGGGGTGCAGCAGCACCGGCGGCAAGCGCGCGGAGGACGCCCGCAGGGCCGCCGCCGCCCGGGGCGGGCCGGGGGTGGACACACCGCGCTGGACGTTCGCGATGATCACCCACTCGGGTGACGGCGACACGTTCTGGGACATCGTCCAGAGCGGCGCGAAGCAGGCCGCGATCAAGGACAACATCAACTTCCTGTACTCCCACGACGACGAGGCCCAGCAGCAGGCCCAGCTCGTCGACGCGGCCATCGACAAGAAGGTCGACGCCCTCATCGTCACCCTCGCCAAGCCCGACGCGATGAAGGCCGCCCTCGCCCGCGCCGCCGAGGCCGGCATCCCTGTGATCACCGTGAACTCCGGCTCGGAGCGGTCCAAGGCCTACGGCGCGCTCGCCCACATCGGCCAGGACGAGTCCGTCGCCGGCGAGGCGGTCGGCGAGGAGCTGAACCGGCGCGGCCGCGAGAAGGCTCTCTGCGTGCTCCACGAGCAGGGCAACGTCGGCCACGAACAGCGCTGCGACGGCGTCGGGAAGACCTTCCACGGACAACTGCAGCGGCTCTACGTCAACGGCACCAACATGCCCGACGTGCAGTCCGCCCTGGAGGCCAAGCTCCAGGCCGACGCCGCCGTCGACGCCGTCGTCACTCTCGGCGCCCCCTACGCCGACACCGCCGTGAAGGCACGACAGAGCGCCGGCAGCAAGGCCGAGATCGACACCTTCGACCTCAACGCCAAGGTCGCCGCCGGGCTGAGCTCGGGCACCCTCGGCTTCGCCGTCGACCAGCAGCCCTACCTCCAGGGCTACGAGGCCGTCGACCTGCTGTGGCTGTACAAGTACAACGGCGACGTCCTCGGCGGCGGCCGGCCGGTGCTGACCGGCCCGCAGATCGTCACCGAGGACCAGGCGGCCGAACTGGCCCGGTACACCGAACGGGGCACCCGATGAGCGCCGTCACCGACGAGCGACTGCTGCCCGCCTCCGCCCTGCGCCGGCTGCTCGGCCGGCCGGAGCTGGGCTCCGTCGTCGGCGCGGTCGCGGTCTTCCTGTTCTTCGCGCTCGCCGCCGACAGCTTCCTGCGCGCGCCCAGCCTCAGCACGGTGCTGTACGCCTCCTCCACGATCGGCATCATGGCGGTACCGGTGGCGCTGCTGATGATCGGCGGCGAGTTCGACCTGTCGGCCGGCGTCATGGTGACGTCGTCCGCGCTGATCTCGTCGATGTTCAGCTACCAGATGACGGCGAACGTCTGGGTGGGCGTCGTCGTGTCCCTGGTGACCACCCTCGCGATCGGCGCCTTCAACGGCTTCGTGCTCAACCGCACCGGGCTGCCCAGCTTCATCGTCACGCTGGGCACCTTCCTCATGCTGACCGGGCTGAACCTGGGCTGCACCAAGCTGATCGACGGCACGGTCTCGACGAAGACCATCGCCGACATGGAGGGGTTCCCCAGCGCCCACGCCGTCTTCGCGTCGACGGTGACGATCGGCGGCGTCGACTTCAAGATCACCATCCTGTGGTGGTTCGCCCTGGTCGCGGTCGCCTCCTGGATCCTGCTGCGCACCCGCGCGGGCAACTGGATCTTCGCCGTCGGCGGCAACGCCGAAGCCGCCCGCGCGGTCGGCGTCCCCGTCACCCGGACCCGGATCGGCCTCTACACGGGCGTCGCCCTCGGCGCCTGGGTCTCCGGCCAGCACCTGCTCTTCTCGTACGACGTCGTCCAGTCCGGTGAGGGCGTCGGCAACGAGCTGATCTACATCATCGCGGCTGTCATCGGCGGCTGCCTGATCACCGGCGGCCACGGCAGCGCCGTCGGCTCGGCGGTCGGCGCGTTCATCTTCGGCATGACCGGCAAGGGCATCGTCTTCGCCGAGTGGAACCCCGACTGGTTCAAGTTCTTCCTCGGAGCGATGCTGCTCCTCGCGACCCTGCTCAACGCCTGGGTCCGCAAGCGCGCGGAGGCCACCAAGTGACGCTCGTCGAGCTGACCGACGTCAGCAAGCACTACGGCACCGTCCGGGCCCTGGAGGGCGTCTCCCTGACGGTGAACGCGGGCGAGATCACCTGTGTCCTCGGCGACAACGGCGCGGGCAAGTCGACCCTCATCAAGATCGTCGCGGGACTGCACCAGCACGACGGCGGTGTCCTGCGCGTCGACGGCGAGGAGACCCGGCTGGCCTCGCCCCGCGACGCCCTGGACCGCGGCATCGCCACGGTCCACCAGGACCTGGCGGTGGTCCCGCTCATGCCGGTCTGGCGCAACTTCTTCCTCGGCTCCGAACCCCGCAAGGGCGCCGGCCCCTTCAAGCGCCTGGACGTCGACCTCATGCGGCGGACCACCCACGCGGAACTGCTCCGCATGGGCATCGACCTGCGCGACGTCGACCAGCCCATCGGCACCCTGTCCGGCGGCGAACGACAGTGCGTGGCCATCGCGCGCGCCGTGCACTTCGGCGCGAAGGTCCTCGTACTGGACGAGCCGACGGCCGCACTCGGCGTCAAGCAGTCCGGGGTGGTGCTGAAGTACGTGGCGGCGGCCCGGGACCGGGGCCTGGGCGTGGTCCTGATCACCCACAACCCGCACCACGCCCACCTGGTGGGGGACAGGTTCGTGCTGCTGCGGCGCGGGACCATGGTGGGCAGCCACGAACGCGACGCCATCACGCTGGAGGAACTCACCGGCCAGATGGCCGGCGGCGGCGACCTGGACGATCTGCGCCACGAGCTGCGGCGGACCTGAGACCGGGGACCGTGCCCCGCGCGCGGCCCCACCGGCGAGCCCCACCAGCCACAACACACCCGTACCCGACAACGCTGGCCACCGTGAGGCAGAATCGGCCCCGATGAGCACCTACCGCGACCTCACCGCCCCCATCGGCTCCCGTCGTGCCCCGGTCCTGAGAACCGTCGGCACCCGGGAGCGCCGCTCGCATCTGACCGCACCCCGCGTGCCCACGGTCGGTATCGACATCGGCGGCACCAAAGTGATGGCGGGGGTCGTCGACGCCGACGGCAACATCCTGGAGAAGGTGCGCACCGAGACCCCGGACAAGTCCAAGAGCCCCAAGGTCGTCGAGGACACCATCGTCGAACTGGTGCTGGACCTGTCCGACCGCCACGACGTGCACGCGGTCGGCATCGGCGCCGCCGGCTGGGTCGACGCCGACCGCAACCGCGTGCTGTTCGCCCCGCACCTGTCCTGGCGCAACGAGCCGCTGCGCGACCGCATCGCCGGACGCCTCGCGGTTCCCGTCCTCGTCGACAACGACGCCAACACCGCGGCGTGGGCGGAGTGGCGGTTCGGCGCAGGCCGCGGCGAGGACCACCTCGTCATGATCACCCTCGGCACCGGCATCGGCGGCGCCATCCTGGAGGACGGGCAGGTCAAGCGCGGCAAGTACGGAGTCGCCGGCGAGTTCGGCCACATGCAGGTGGTGCCCGGCGGACACCGCTGCCCGTGCGGCAACCGCGGCTGCTGGGAGCAGTACAGCTCCGGCAACGCCCTCGTGCGCGAGGCCCGGGAGCTGGCCGCCGCCGACTCGCCGGTGGCGTACGGGATCATCGAGCACGTCAAGGGCAACATCGGGGACATCACCGGCCCGATGATCACCGAGCTGGCCCGCGAGGGCGACGCCATGTGCGTGGAGCTGCTCCAGGACATCGGCCAGTGGCTCGGCGTCGGCATCGCCAACCTCGCCGCCGCCCTCGACCCCTCCTGCTTCGTGATCGGCGGCGGCGTCTCGGCCGCAGACGACCTGCTGATCGGCCCCGCGCGCGACGCGTTCAAGCGGCACCTCACCGGCCGCGGCTACCGCCCCGAGGCCCGCATCGTGCGCGCCCAGCTCGGCCCCGAGGCCGGCATGGTCGGCGCCGCCGACCTCGCCCGCCTGGTCGCCCGCCGCTTCCGGCGCGCCAAGCGGCGCCGGGTGGAGCGCTACGAGCGCTTCGAGCGGTTCGCCGAGGCCGCCCGACGGACCCGGGACAGCGCGTGACCGCGGTACTGCCCCACCAGGGCGCGCACCCGGACGAGCCCGCCCGGCCGCCGGAGGACCGCCGCCACATGATCCGCCGGCGGGCGCTCACGCTGCTGATCATCGTGCTCCTCATCGGCGTACCGGCCGGATACCTGGTGATCTCCGCCGCGCAGAGCCGCGACAGCGGCAAGGACAAGGAACGCAAGTACGCGGCGACCGGCCTCACCGCCGGCTGGCCGTCCAGCGTCCAGAGCCGCCTCTACCAGGTGCCGATCCCCGGCGGCTCGACCAGCGTCGCCTACTACGAGACGAACAACTGGAAGACCAGCCGCCTCTACGTGCAGTTCCGGACCACCCCGGCCGGCCTGGACGCGTTCCTGACCGGGCTGGGCGTCAACCGCTCCGACCTCACCGCGGGCGACATCACCATCAGCGCCCGGGACCAGCAGGTCACCGGCTGGAAGTTCACCGGGCCCGGCTTCCGGCCCGGCGACCACTCCGGGCTCGTGCACGAGCAGGAGGACCCCAGGCCGACCCAGGACGTCGTCGTCAACACCGGCGACCCCGCCCACCCCGTGGTGTACGTCGTCTCCCGCACCGTCCCCTGACCGGCGCGGCGGCCGGCTGTGCCGGGGCGCGCCGGTCGCCGGGACCGATTGTCAGACCCCGCCCGTAGAGTCGAAGACGACTGATCCGACGCGCGGGCGGGAGGTGAACAGACCGGATGAGCGACATGGCCGTGGCCGAGCGGACCCGGGTCCCGGTGCGTCTCGCAGCCGTCTTCCTGCCCGCAGCCCTGCCCCGCGAGGGCCGCATGGCCTTCTGGGCCCCCGACGGCGACCCGCTGCCCGCCCTCCCGGACGGGGAGCCGGCCGAACGCACCGAACTGACCGTCGTCCGACGCCACGGCGCCGCCGTCCGCCGCAAGCCGGCCCCCGCGCTGTCGCTGCCGCTCGACCGTGCGCTGCCGCTGCTCGTGCGCGCCCGGCACGACCCGCTGGCCCACCCCGCCACCGCCTGCTGGGGCGCCGCCGCGCTGCACGCCCTCCGGCTCACCGCGCGCGGCAGGCTGCTGCCCGGACTGACCCCGACCGGCCACGACGCCTGGCGGGCCGGCCCGCTCGACCCGCAGGACGTCGCACACCTGCGCGCGGTCGCCGCCGCCCTGCCCCCCGAGGGCCACGCCGTGCCGCTGCCGGGTGCCGGCCCGCTGCGGCTGCCCCGGCCCGAGGCACTGCTGCGCGCCTTCCTGGACGCGGTCGCGGACACCCTGCCCCGCACCCCCGCCGCGCCGTACGCCGCCGGGCGGCCCTTCGCCGACCGCCGGCCCCAGCGGCTCCCCGGCGCCCGCGACTGGGCGGCCGAGGTCGCCGCGGGCATGGACGCGGGCGTGCGGATCTCGCTCCGCCTCGACCTGTCGGCGTACGACCTCTTCGACGGCGGCGCCCGCACCGACGGCGCGGGGGCCGCGATCGTCCAGGTGCACAGCCTCGCCGACCCCACCCTCGTGGCCGACGCCGCGTCCCTGTGGGCGGGCGAGGCCGACGGCGCCTTCGGCCGCCGCGCCCGCGTCGACGCGGCCCTCGCCGTCCGCCGCGCCGCCCGTGTCTGGCCGCCGCTCGCCCGGCTCGGCGAACAGGACGTTCCCGACGTTCTGGCCCTGTCGCAGGAGGAGGTGAGCGACCTCCTCGGTGTCGCCGCGACCCGGCTCGCGGCGGCCGGCGTCGCCGTGCACTGGCCGAGGGACCTGGCCCACGACCTGACCGCCACCGCGGTGGTGCGGCCCGCCCCCGGCTCGGCCACCGACGGCACGGGCTTCTTCGACAGCGAGGACCTGCTGCGCTTCGGCTGGCAGCTGGCGCTCGGCGGCGACCCGCTCACCGAGGCCGAGATGGACGCCCTCGCCGAGGCGCACCGCCCGGTCGTCCGGCTGCGCGACCGCTGGGTGCTGGTCGACCCCGACCTCGTCCGCAAGGCCCGCCGCCGCGAACTGGGCCTGCTGGACCCGGTCGACGCGCTCGCCGTCGCCCTCACCGGCACCGCCGAGATCGACGGCGAGACGGTTCCGGCCGTGCCGGCCGGTGCCCTCGCCGCGCTCCGCGACCGTCTCACGGCCGGCCTGCGCCCCGCCGAACCCCCCGCCGCGCTGAGGGCCACCCTGCGCGACTACCAACTGCGCGGCCTGGCCTGGCTGGAGCTGATGACCGGCCTCGGCCTCGGCGGCTGCCTCGCCGACGACATGGGCCTCGGCAAGACCGTCACCGTCATCGCCCTGCACCTGAAGCGGGCCCGCACCGAACCGACCCTCGTCGTCTGCCCGGCCTCCCTCCTCGGCAACTGGCAGCGGGAGATCGCCCGGTTCGCCCCCGGAGTCCCCGTGCGCCGCTTCCACGGCGCCGACCGCAGCCTCGACTCCCTGTCCGGCGGCTTCGTGCTGACGACGTACGGCACCATGCGGTCCGCGGCCGCCACCCTCGCCGCCCAGCCCTGGGGCATGGTCGTCGCCGACGAGGCCCAGCACGTGAAGAACCCGTACTCGGCGACGGCGAAGGCGCTGCGGACCATCCCGACGCCCGCCCGCGTCGCCCTCACCGGCACACCGGTCGAGAACAACCTGTCCGAACTGTGGGCGCTCCTGGACTGGACGACACCGGGTCTGCTGGGCCCCCTGAAGTCCTTCCGCGCCCGCCACGCGCGCGCGGTGGAGACCGGCGAGGACGAGCAGGCCGCCGAGCGCCTCGCCCGGCTGGTCCGTCCCTTCCTCCTGCGGCGCAGGAAGTCCGACCCCGGCATCGTGCCCGAGCTCCCGCCCAAGACGGAGACCGACCACCCCGTGCCGCTCACCCGCGAACAGGCCGCGCTGTACGAGGCGGTGGTGCGCGAGTCCATGCTCGCCATCGAGACGGCGGAGGGCATCGCCCGGCGCGGACTGGTGCTGAAGCTGCTGGGCGCCCTGAAGCAGATCTGCGACCATCCCGCCCTCTACCTGAAGGAGGAGCACGCCACGGCCACCGGTCACCTCCTCGCCGCCCGCTCGGGCAAGCTCACCCTGCTGGACGAACTGCTGGACACCGTGCTCGCGGAGGACGGCTCGGCGCTCGTCTTCACGCAGTACGTGGGCATGGCCCGGCTCATCACCGCGCACCTCACCGGCCGCGCCGTACCCGTGGACCTCCTGCACGGCGGCACCCCGGTGCCGGAGCGGGAGCGCATGGTCGACCGCTTCCAGGCCGGCACCACCCCGGTCCTCGTGCTGTCCCTGAAGGCGGCCGGTACGGGGCTGAACCTCACCCGCGCCGGTCATGTCGTCCACTTCGACCGCTGGTGGAACCCGGCCGTGGAGGAACAGGCCACCGACCGCGCCTACCGCATCGGTCAGACCCAGCCCGTCCAGGTCCACCGCCTGATCACCGAGGGCACGGTGGAGGACCGCATCGCCGAGATGCTCGCCGCCAAGCGGGCGCTCGCCGACGCGATCCTCGGCTCCGGCGAGTCGGCCCTGACCGAACTGACGGACCGTGAGCTGGCCGACCTGGTGTCGCTGCGGAGGGAGGCGCGGTGACGGACGAGCGGCGGCAAGGGGAACACCCGCGGACGGACGCGGTCGCGGGCGGGGAGGAACGCGGCCGGGAGCGTCCGGAGGCCGGCGTGCGCCCGGCGGACGTCGTGCGACGCGCGCTGCGGGCCGCGCGGGAGGCGACCGGGAGCGCGGCGGACGAGGAGGACCAGGAAGCGGCCCGCGACCGCGCACGGGAGCGGGAACCCGGCCCCGGCGACGCCGCCCGGGCCGCCCTGCGACGGGCGAAGGCCGAGGGCACGAGCGGCGAGCCCGGGAACGACCGCGGCGACGGCCGCGTGGCCGCCGCCGCGGTCGAGGGCCGGGCTGGGACGACGCCCGGCGAGACTGGCGTGCCTACCGCGGGGGTGTCCGGTGAGGCCGGTGTGCCTACCGCGGGGGTGTCCGGTGAGGCCGGTGTGCCTACCGCGGGGGTGTCCGGCGAGGCCGGCGTGCCCGCCGCGGGGGCGGCCGACGAGGTCGGTGTGCCCGCCGCGGGGGCGTCCGGCGAGACCGGCACGGCCGACTCCGGCGGACGGGACCACCCCGCCGGTTCCACCGCAGCCCCTGCTCCCGAGCCCGCCTCCGCCGCCCAGGTCCCGCCCTCATCCCCATCCGCCCCCGCTGCCTCGGCCGCGTCCGCCCCGGCCCCCTCTCCGGCACACCGCGCGGCCGGTCAGCCCCGCGCCGCGGACATCGCGCGGGAGGCGCTGCGCGCCGCTCGTGCGCAGGCCCGGCGGAGCGCTTCCGAGGAGGCCCGACGGGAGGGCGGCCGCCGCCGGGGCGGAGCCGGGCGGGGCGCCGGGGCCGACAAGGACGCCGTAGGCCGCCGGAGTGACACACGGGCGCCCGGCGCCGGCGAGCGGGCCCACCGGACCGCAGAGGGGGCCCATGGCGCCGGCCAGCGCGCGCGGGAACTCCGCGCCATGCTGTCGGGCGCCTTCCGGATGCCGGCGGACGAGTCACCGCCCCTCCCGCACGACGCCCCACCGGACACCTCCGGGGAGCCGACGGGCCCTCCGGCCGCCACCCCCTCAGCCGCGGACATCCACCCCGGGCCGGACGCCGGAGGTGACGCCCGGGCCCGTGCCGGCGGCCCGTCCGACGCCCGGACCCCGGCGGCCGCCGAGGAGCCTGCCCGAACCCGGGCGGCCGACGCGGCCGACGCGGCCGGGCAGCCCGGCCGCGACGAGACGGCGCCGTCGGTCGGGGCAGCAGCGCGGGCGCCCCGCTCCATGGCCGCCCCGTCCCGTGACGGCGACCTGCGGCGCACGTTCCCGGCGTTCCCGGCGTCCCGGCAGCGCACCGGCACCGGCACCGCGGACGGCGAGGGCGCCGCCTTCGCCGAGACCTGGTGGGGCAACGCCTGGGTCACCGCCCTGGAGGAAGGCGCGCTGGACGTCAAGCGGCTGCTGCGCGGGCGCGGTTACGCCGAGGGCGGCCAGGTCGACGCCATCACCGTGACACCGGGACTGGTGCTGGCGTACGTCCGGGGCAGCCGGCCCAGGCCGTACCGCGTACAGGTCCGGCTGCGCACCCTGGACGACGCCGACTGGGACCG
Organism: Streptomyces sp. bgisy159; assembly: GCF_965341775.1. Taxonomy (GTDB): domain Bacteria; phylum Actinomycetota; class Actinomycetes; order Streptomycetales; family Streptomycetaceae; genus Streptomyces. Next base: position 69,930 of record NZ_CBDQZH010000012.1, read on the forward strand.
CTTCCTGGACGCTGCCGTGGACCGGCCGGACCGCATCGCGGCCCTGCTGGACAAGGAGATGCCGGAGTCCCTCGCCGACTGCGGCGTCCCGCTGCTGCCCGGCCCGGGTGACCTCGACCCGCACTGCAGCTGCCCGGACCGCGGCCACCCCTGCAAACACGCCGCCGCCCTCTGCTACCAGACGGCCCGCCTCCTCGACGCCGACCCCTTCGTGCTGCTGTTGCTGCGCGGCCGGGGCGAGCGCGACCTGCTCGACGCCCTGTCCCGCCGCAACGCCACCCGCGCGGCCCGCGCCGCGCGGGACCGCGAGCCGGAGCCCCTGCCCGGGGTACGCGCCACGGACGCCCTCGCCGAACGCAGGCTGCCGCCCCTGCCGGCCCCGCTCCCCCCGCCGGCCCACCCCGAACAGCCCCCGGCGTACCCGTCCGCGCCGGACGGCCCGGACTCCTTCGCCCTGGACCAGCTCGCCACCGACGCGGCCGCCCGCGCCCACGCCCTGCTCACCACCGGCCGGGACGAGATCGGCGAGCTCACGCTGTGGCAGGACGCGGTCCGCACAGCCGCCGCCCGCCCCGGCTCGGGGCTGACCGCCGCGAGCCGTGCCCTGTACTCCGCGCTCGCCTCCGCCACCGGCCGCACCCCGACCGATCTGGCCCGCGCGGTCGCCGCCTGGCGGCAGGGCGGCCCCGACGGACTGGCGGCGCTGGAGGATCCCTGGGACCCGCCGGCCGGGCGTTTCGACCGGGCCCGCCCCCTGCTCCTCGCCGCCGACCTGCCCGCCTTCCGGCCCTGGCGCAACCGCCTCACCCACCCGGCCGGCGATGTCCAGCTCCGCCTCGGCCGGGACGGCCTGTGGTACGCCTACGAGTCGGAACCGGACCGGGACGACTGGTGGCCCCGCGGCACCCCCGACCCGGACCCGGTGGGCGCACTCACCGGCCTCGGCGGCTCCGGAGGACTGTGAGCCCAGACACCGGCCCCTCTACAAGCACACGCCCCGGCCGTTCCAACGCATAGTCAGGGAAGCGGGAGGTCCTCGGAGTCGGCCCGCGGCTTTGACCAGCGCCGTCGGCGTCCGTGGTCGTCGCTTTCGCATTCCGGACTGCCGTGGCCGCAGGTCTTCGTTTCCGGTGCTCCTGGGGCGGCGGGACCCGGGAAGGAGGACCCTGTCCGTATCCGGAAGAGCCGCTTCAGGGAGCAGTCCCTCCATGTGCGACCACGAGGACCTCGTCCGCAGGAATGCCGCCCTCCAGGAGGAGGTCGAGCAGCTCAAGCACGCCGTCGTGTCCCATGCCGTCGTCGATCAGGCCATCGGGGTCGTGGTCGCGTACGGCCGGCTGCGGCCCGACTGCGCCTGGGACGTTCTCAGAGAGGTCTCCCAGCACACCAACACCAAACTGCGCGAGGTGGCGGAGCACCTCGTGCAGTGGCCGCGCTGCGGATGGCTGCCGCCGGAGATCCATCGGGAGCTGACGGCCTCTCTGGCCGGGACACGCAAGCGCATGGTGAGGAGAGAAACGCGGCCATGACGCCCCGATGCCGACTCGCCGCACGTCCCGCCCAGTACCGCCCAGTACCGCTCCGTCCCGACCTCGCGCCCGCAAGAAGCCCGAACCGGCATCCAGCCCGCCCCGCCGCCGCGCCCGCCCCGCCGCCGCGCCCGGACGGCACCGCGCCCGGACGGCACCGCGCCCGGACGGCACCGCGCCCGGACGGCACCGCGCCCGGACGGCACCGCGCCCGGACGGCACCGCGCCCGGACGGCACCGCGCCCGGACGGCACCGCGCCCGGATGGCACCGACCCGGTACGTGTGCCGGCCCAGCACGTATCCGCGCCCGGATGCCACCGACCTGGCACGTGCGCCGATCCGGCACGTACGCCGATCTGGCACGTGCGCCGATCCGGCACCCGCACCGACCCCGCCTCACCCCCGCAGCGTGTGGGACGGACTCGTGCCGTACGCCTGGCGGTACTGGGCGGCGAACCGGCCGGGGTGGGGGAAGCCCCAACGGGCGGCGACGGAACCGACGGTGGTGCCGTCCGTCGGGTCGGCGGCGCGCAGCTCCTGGTGGGCGTGGGCGAGGCGGACCCGGCGCAGATAGCCGAGCGGGGTGGTGTCGAGGTGGCGCCGGAAGGCGTACTGCAGGGTGCGCACGGTCACGTGTACGGCGGCGGCGATGCCCGCGACGCTCAGTGGCTGGTCGGCGTGGTCGTCGATGTACGCGACGGCGCGCCGCAGTGTGTCCGAGTGCGCGTCCGAGCGGTCCCGCGCGGTCGGGTCGGTGCGCGCGGTGTTGGGGAAGGCGGCGAGCACCGTCGCCGCCAGGAGCTGGCCGCTGGTCGACGCGATCAGCGGTTCGTCTGCCGTCGGCTCGGCGACTACGTGGTCGCGCAGGTAGCCGATGGTGCTCTTCAGCCGGCGCGCGGCGGCGGCCGAGTGGGGCCGGTGCCCGGTCAGCCGTACGGGCTGCGGGCGCCGCCCCGCGGCGGTGGCGGCGACCTGGTCCAGCAGGGCGGTGTCCAGCATCGTGATGTTGTAGCGGGCGGTCCGGACCCGCCCCGCGTAGGGCAGGTCCGGCGGTGCGAAGAGCACCATGTCGCCGGGCCCGAAGCTGTCCCGCACGCCCTGGAAGACGTGGTCCTCGATGGTGCCCTCGTGCATCAGGCACAGGCAGATCCGCCCGAGCGGCGTCACCGCGTAGCTCATGTCGAAGCCCAGGGCGATCTCGTCGACGGTGACCGACGGCATGCTGTCGCGCCGTATGTGCGCCCGGCCCGCCCGGGAGGCGCCGATCGTCATGCGGGCGTACGCCTGACAGAGGAAGTCCTCCGTCGCCTCCAGGTCGTCGCTGTCGAACACCAGCGAGCCCATCACGTCAGTGCCCTGACCAGGTAAAAAGTGCCATGTCAGCGTCCTTCCCCGCCGGGCGGGAAGTAGGCGCCGACGTCCCGCATGCCGGACAGGGCACCGAGCCGCTTTGCGGAAACGGCAAACGGCCTCGCTTTCCGCCCAACGGTTTCAGGAAGATCGGTGGCGATGGCAAGGACCGCGGACCGATGGCCCAGGAGGATCACATGTCGCACCACCCCGCTGAGATCACCCACCGGTCGGTGCCCACACCGGCGGGCCGGACGCACGTGGTGGAGCAGGGGACCGGACCGCTGGTCCTGCTGGTCCACGGCTTCCCGGAGTCCTGGTACTCCTGGCGTCACCAGTTGCCCGCGCTCGCGGCGGCGGGGTATCGCGCGGTCGCCCTCGACGTCCGCGGCTACGGCCGCTCCTCGAAGCCGGCCGCGACGCACGACTACCGGATGCTCGACCTGGTGGCCGACAACGCGGCGGTGGTGCGCGCCCTCGGTGAGGAGACGGCGGTGATCGTCGGCCACGACTGGGGTGCGGCCATCGCCGCGAACTCCGCCCTGCTCAGGCCGGAGGTCTTCCGGGCGGTGGGGCTGCTGAGCGTCCCCTACACCCCGCGCGGCGGCCCGCGCCCCGGCGAGATCTTCTCCCGGATGGGCGGCGACGAGGAGTTCTACGTGTCGTACTTCCAGGAGCCGGGCCGCGCCGAGGCCGAGATGGAGCCCGACGTCCGCGGCTGGCTCGCGGGCTTCTACACCGCGCTGTCCGGCGACACCATGCCCGGACCCGGCGCGCCCGCCCCCCACTTCGTCAGCAGGGGCGGGACGCTGCGGGACCGGTTCCCGGCCGCCGGCGGCCCGCTGCCCGCCTGGCTCGGCGAGCGGGAACTCGACCACTACGCGGGGGAGTTCGAACGGACCGGCTTCACCGGCGCGCTCAACCGCTACCGGAACATGGACCGGGACTGGGAGGACCTCGCCGCTCTCGACGGCGCGCCCGTCACCCAGCCGTCCCTGTTCGTGGGCGGCCGCCGGGACGCCTCCGTCGCATGGCTGGCCGACGCGATCGAGGCGTATCCGGTGACCCTGCCGGGCCTGGTCTCCTCCCACCTCCTCGACGGCTGCGGCCACTGGATCCAGCAGGAACGCCCCACCGAGGTCAACCGCATCCTGACCGACTGGCTCGCCGCTCTGCCGACCTGACCCGCCTCGGCGCCCGCGTTCACGACCCCTCTGCCGCGGTCGGCCGGCTGACCCGGGGTGCCCCACCCGCCGCCCGCGGCACCGCCCCGGCCTCCGCGCGGGGGACCGGGGCGACGGGGCGCCCGGGGGCGACGTCACGGAACGGCCGGACCGGGCATGCCGTGCGGCGCAGCCGAGCGGTGGGGCGACGCCCTCACACGTCGCCGCGCGGCACGGTCTCGAAGGGATCGTCGAAGTCCTCCTTGCGGGCGACACACAGGGCCCAGATGATGAACCCGGACATGGCGATCATGACGATGGACCACACCGGGTAGTACGGCAGGGAGAGGAAGTTGGCGATGACGACGAACGCGCCGACGACCACGCCGAGGACCCTGGCCCAGGTCGCCGCCTGGAACAGGCCGATCCCGATGAGGACGGCGGCGATGCCCAGGGCGAGATGGATCCAGCCCCAGCCGGTCAGATCGAACTCGAAGACGTAGTTGCGCGTGGCGAGGAACACGTCGTCCTCCGCGATCGCCATGATGCCGCGGAAGATGTCGAGGATGCCCACCAGGGTGAGCATGACGGCGGCGAAGGTCGTCAGACCCGCTGCCCACGCGTACTTCGTGGACTGCGCCTCCTGGGGAGCATGGGTGGTGGTCATCTTTCTGCCTCGATTCCTGACGCCTGCTCAGTGGCCGGCGGGTGCGGTGGGGGACGAAGCCGTGGCGGCGGTGGTGGACGCGGTCGTGGTGCCGGAGCCCGCGGCGGTGCCGGCGCCGCTGAGCACGAGGTCCTCGGCCCGGCGGAACTCCTCGTCGGTGATGTCCCCGCGGGAGCGCAGGTCGGACAGCTTGGCCAGTTCGTCGGCGCTCGACGGCCGGCTGCCGACGCCCGCCGCTCTCTGGACGTAGGCGTCGAACTCCGCCTGCTGGGCGCGGGCGTGGTCGATCTCGCGCCGGCCCAAGCCCTTGCCGCGGGCGATGACGTAGACGAAGACGCCGAGGAAGGGCAGCACGACGACGAAGATCATCCAGCCGGTCTTGCCCCAGCCGCTCAACTCGTCGTCCCGGAAGATGTCGCCGATGATCCGGAAGAGCAGGATCAGCCACATGATCCACACGAAGAACCACAGCATGGTCCAGAACATGCTGAGGAGCGGGTAGTCGTAGGCGAGTTCCATGGCGTGCTCATCTCTCTTCTCGGTCCGGGACAGGTGTCCTGCCCGCCGCCCCGGCTGCTCCCAGCGTGCGCACCCCCGCGCGGGCCCGGCCTCACCCCGCACGGGTGAGCCTGGCCCGCGCGGGCTTCCGCCGGTCCCGGACCTGCCGGTCGGGCCTGGGGACGGCGGACGCCCTGTCGTAGCCCTGGTCGACCAGCCGCTCTTCGACCTGGTCGACGACGTCGCCGAGGTCCGGGCCGAGCAGGAAGGCGCCGGCGCGGCGGGTCCCGCGGTGGCGTACGGCGGTGGCCCGGAGCGGCCGCCGGTATCGGCGTGTCCGCGGCGCTCGGCACCACGGCCTCAGTCGGGCAGCCGCCGCATCTCCAGCACCCGCAGCCCCAACGACCGGCAGCGGCCCAGCAGCCCGTACAGATGGGCCTCGTCGACGACACGGCCGTACAGCACGGTCTCGTCGGAGACCACCACGTGGTTCAGCTCCGGGAAGACCTTGGCCAGCGTGTCCGAGAGGTGCCCCTCGACGCGGATCTCGTAGCGCATGTGCCGCTCTCCCGCCGACAGCCGATGGCAGCTTCGTGGCCCTGCGGATCCCAGCATGCCGCCCTCCGGCGGCGTGCCGCCTCACCCCGGGCAGGTGAGACCCCGCGCCCGCCCCGGCGGCGGGCACCGCACGGGGCCGCCCGGCTGAACTGTCCTGGTGGCGCCCCGCCCGGCGCGCGGACGGCGGCTACGCTCGTGCCGTTCCACGGTGCGCGCGCGTCAGGAGGGCGAGACGACGGCTGGGATCGACCGCGAGCGTGTGCTCAGGACCCTGACCTTCTGGCTGCGTCCTGCCTTCGCCCTGCGCGTCCTCAACCGCTTCCAGCGTGTCGCGGGCTTCGACCGCTCCATGGCCCTGGCGTCCAGTGCCTTCACCGCGCTGGTGCCGCTCGCCCTTCTGGCGGGCGTCGTCCTGGGCAACTTGGTCCACGTCGACGCCGCCCAGCGGATCATCCAGCGCTACGACCTCAGCGGTGCCGGCGCCGAGGCGGTGACCTACCTGTTCTCCCCCCAGCAGAGCGAGGACGCGAGCACCGGCGTCTTCAGCGCGCTCTTCCTGACGGTCTCCGTGCTGAGCTTCGCCCGCGCGGCGCAGCGTCTCTTCGAGCAGACCTGGGAGCTGAAACCCCTCAGCGTGCGCAACTCGCGCAACGGCCTGTGGTGGATCCTCACCCTCGGCGCCTACGGACTGCTCACCGGGTGGATCTCCGCGGTGCTGGGAGGGGCGGCGGCCGGTCTGCCGGCCACGGTGTGCGAGGCGGCCGTGACGGCGGTGTTCCTCACCTGGAGCGGCTGGATCCTCGCGGCGAAGCGCATCGCCTGGCGCGAGCTGGTGCCGTTCGGGGTCATCGCGGCGGCGCTCATGGCCGTCTACTCCTGGGGCGCGGACTTCTACCTGCCGCGGCTGTTCAATTCGTACGCGGACCGCTACGGCGTGGTCGGCAGTGTCTTCGCGATGCTCTCGGCGCTCTTCGCGGCCATGGTCGTCCTCGTCGCGTCGGCCGCGGTGGGCCGCGAGGTGGGGGACGAACTCGTCCGGATCCGGGACGGCCTGCAGCCTTCCGAGCACGAGGTCCGGCAGCAGTGGGAGAGCCTGGTGGAGGACACCCGGTCACGCTGGCACAAGGTCCGCGACGATGTGTCCCGCCGCCGCAGGAAGCGCACCGAGCCCTGACCTGCCGGGCGGCGCACCGCCGGCTGTCTCCCCGCCCCGGGGCCCCCGGGGCCCGCGGGGGCAGGCCCATCGGTCCCCATCAGGGGCTTTCGGCCTCTGGGTGGCGTGTTCACGGACAGCGAGGCTTGATGGTGGTAGCAAGAAAAGGCCACTGCGATCCAGCGGGTGGTGAGAGCTGTGGCACCTGACGCCGAGACATCGTCGCGGCCTCCTGCCGGCCCGGACGTCGATCCGCTGGGCGATCCCTTTCTGCGGACCCGGTTCACACCTCCGTCGAGACCCGCGACGTTCCTGCGCCGTGAACGGCTGGTCGAACGCCTCCGGCAGGCGTCGACGACACCCCTGGTGATGGTCAACGGAGCCGCGGGCGCGGGCAAGACCCTCCTCGTCGCCGACTGGGCCGCCGGCCTGCGCCGGCGGGCCGCCTGGCTGACCGTGGACGAGACGGTCCGGCGGCCGGGCATGTTCTGGGCCCACCTGATCAAGGCTCTGGGCACGGCCGGCGTGCCGATCCCCGCCGACGTCGGTTTCCCCTCCGACGCACGCCAGGCGGACCCCACCCTGCTGAACCGGCTGGCGGCACGGCTCAGCGGCGACCGCACCGGCGTCACCCTGGTGGTCGACGAGTACGACCAGGTCGACCCCGAGGTCTCGCAGCAGCTGGGATTCGTCCTGCACCACGCCGGGCCGGGTCTGAACCTGGTGCTGGTCACCCGTACCGAACCGTTGCTGCCGCTGCACCGCTACCGGGCCTCCGGCGAACTGACCGAGATCAGGGACGCCGATCTGGCCTTCACGCCCGAGGAGGCCGTCGAACTGCTGGAGCGGCACGGGCTGCGCCTGCCCCTCGCCGCGGCCGAGGCCCTGGTGGACCGCACCCGCGGGTGGGCGGCCGGCCTGCGGTTGTGCGCCCTGGCCGCTCGCCGGAGCCCGGACCCGGAGCGGTACCTGAAGGAGTTCGAGGCCGGGCACAGCACCGTCGCCGACTTCCTGCTGGCCGAGGTGCTCCAGCGGCAGCCGGCTCCGACGCAGGACCTGCTGCTGCGCGTCAGCGTCCTCGACCGCTTCTGCGCCGGACTGGCGGACGAGCTGACCGGTCGCCGGGACGCCGAGCCCACCCTGGCCGAGCTGCACCGCGTGAATGCCTTCGTCGAGGACCTCGGCCACTCCTGGTACCGCCTGCATCCGCTGTTCCGGGAGATCCTCCGGGTGCATCTGCGCGAGCGGTACCCCGGTCTGGAGCCGGAGCTGCACCGGCGGTCCGCGCACTGGCTGCGGCGGTCCGGGGCCCTGCCCGAGATGGTCGCCCACGGCGCGGCCGCGGGAGACTGGGAGTTCACGGCCCGTGCCCTGGTCGACGACCTGGCGATCGGACAGTTGTTCACCGGACTGTGCCACGACGACCTGGCCCGGTTGTTCGCCGACATGGAACCCGGCACGGCGACCGCGGAGTCCGACCTCGTCCAGGCGGCCCGTGACCTCTCCCGCCACGACCTCGACCGGGGCCTGGTCCACCTGCGGGACGCGAGGGAACACCTCGCCGCCGACAACGCCCGCCCCCCGGCGGTCCAGCTGAGCTACGCGCTGCTGGAGGCGCTGGCCGCCCGGCTGTCCGGTTCCCCGCACCGGGCGGAACAGGCCGCCCGGGCGGCCGGCGAGATCCAGCGGGAGGTCCCGGCCCACCTGCTCGACCGGCACCCCGAGCTGCCCGCCCTGCTGCTGACCCACGTGGGGTCGGCCAGGCTGTGGGCGGGGCACCTGGAAGAGGCGCGCGAGGCACTGACCTCGGTGACCGACGAGCACGGCAGCGCCTCGACGGCGATGGCCCGGCAGGAGTCGCTCGCCCACCTGGCGCTGATCGACTACCTCGACGGCTGGCCGGACAAGGCGCAGCGCCGCGTGACGGCCGCCCTCGCGGAGTCGGAGCGGTTCGGCGTGCCCGAGTGCGCCGACTGCGGCCTCGGCGGACTGGTCCTGGCGGCGGTGGCGGTCGAGCGTGACGAACTGGACCGGGCTCAGGCACTGCTCGACGGGACGCCCGGATGCGCGGTACCGGACCCGGTGACGGCCGCCGGCCGGTCGCTCGTGACGGCCCGGCTGCTGCTGGCCCGCGGAAGGGCGCACGCCGCGGTCGCGGCCGCCGCCGCGGAGGTGCCGGCCGACGTCGCCTCGCCCTGGGCGCAGGGCCACACCGCACTGGTCGCGTCCTGCGCGCACCTGGCCGAAGGGCGGCCGGACGCCGCCGCGGAAGTGCTGCGCGACCTGGACACCGAGCAGCCGGCGTGCGTGGTGGGTGCGGCACGGGCCCACCTCGCGGCCGGGGACCGGACGACGGCACTCGACGTGCTCGACGCGCTGCCCGGAGCACGGCACGTCGGTCCCGCGGTGCGGGTACGGGCCACGCTGGTCCGCGCGCAGGCCGCACACGCCGACGGGGACGCCGCCGCCACCCGCCGGCTGCTCACCGAGGCGCTGCTGACCGCCCGCCGCGACAGGCTGCGTAGGCCCTTCCGGGAGGCCGGCGCGTGGCTCGGGCCCCTCCTCGCGGGGGCGCCCCTGCGGGAGCTGGCCGCCGGGTGGCTCGAGCCCGGTGACGCGGCGCCCGGTGCCGAGCCCGCGCCCGTACTGGTCGAACGGCTCAGTGAGCGCGAGCGGGACGTGCTGGTGCGCCTGGCACGGATGATGTCCACCGAGGAGATCGCCGCCGACCTGTACGTGTCGGTGAACACGGTGAAGACCCACGTGAAGAACCTCCACCGCAAGCTGGCGGTGAACCGGCGCACGGAAGCGGTACGGCAGGCCCGCAGGCTGGGCCTCCTGTGAGACACACCGCCGCACCGGGCGTCCCGGACCGGCATCGGCCTCCGCCCCGCCCGGGGACGTGCCATCCTCCGCCAAGGGTGAGGCGTTCCCCGGCGCGGTCCGGTCCCCTGGACAGGGCGGGCCGGGCCGACGGCGTCCGACCGGCACCGGGCGCCCGCGGACGGCCACCCGGCACCCGCCGACCGACCGTACGGCCGGGCCCGGCGGGCCCGACCGCCCTAGGGGTCGGCCCGCGACCACCGGGCTCCTCGCCCACGGCCCGCGACCACCGGGCCGACGTCCGGAAGGCAGCCGTCATGCCGAGAACCGAGACCACCACCACGCGTGACCGGCGCGGGGAGCGCCGCGCTCACGCCGACTACACCGGTGGTGTCTACGGTTCCATGCTGGCCGCCTCCGTACTGATCGGGGCCGGCACGCTGGGCTCCTTCCCCCGGCTGGAGCTGGTCGCCCTGCTGCTCCTGAGCGGGGTGGCCTTCTGGACAGCGCACGTGCACGCCCAGCTGTTCGGCGCCCGCCTGGCGCAGCACCCCCTCGACCGCCACACCGTCGGGCACGTCTGCCGGGACGAATGGCCCATCGTCAAGGGGACCGTCCCGCCGGCCGCGGCCGTGGCGGTCAGCCCCCTGCTGGGGCTCGGCGTCCAGGGCGCCCTGTGGCTGGCGCTCTCCGTGGCCGTGACCGGCCAGATCGGGTGGTCGGTGGCGGCCGCACGGCGGGCCGGCGCCCCACACCGCCTGATCGCGCTCACCGCCCTGGTCAATCTGGTCCTCGGCCTGCTGATCATCTCGTTCAAGCTGTTCGTGAAGCACTGACACTACCGGCGCCCCGGACCGCCCTCCCGACGGCGCCCGCCCGGCACGGCGCGAACGCCGTGCCTCGCCGGCCCGGGGTGAGGCGCGCGGGGGGCGGCCGCCGGCAAGGCGTCCAGCGTCCGGTACCACGATCGAGCGACCACGACCGCGAACCGAGCAAGACCGGACCTGACGTCAACTGCGGCCGCTGCCTCGACGGGAACCGGACCAGGCCGTTGCGCTGTCTCTGGGGACATGATCGACCATCCGTGCCTTCCGGCCGGTCCGAGGGAGCAGCTGATGAGGCGTATACGTGCGTCCGTTGGGGCCGCGGCCCTGGTGCTCACTGTGGGAGCCCTTCTCGCGGGCTGTTCGCAGGAGTACCAGGACGAGCGGGGCAAGGGGGACGCCCCGGTGGAGGGCGGCAAGGGTGAAGACACACCGGCCGAGGTCTACAACATGCCTGACGGATTCGGAAACCTCGCCACGAAGTGCGTGGGGCACGGCTTCCGCGCCTATGTCACGACGAACGCCACCGGCCCGTCGAACGTGCAGGTCGTGGAGGACAAGTCGTGCGCGGGCTGAGCAGGGCGGCGCGCACGCGGGCGGATCGGCGCGGTCCGCACCCGCACCCGCACCCGGGCCTCCGGCGTGGCGCGCGAGCCGGTGTCGCGGTCATGGGTGCCCTGCTGTCCGCCGTGCTGCTTGCCGGCTGTTCCCAGGACTACTACGACGAGCGGGGCAAGGCTGACGCCCCGGTGAAGGGAAGAGCGGGCCAGAACACCGCTGCCGAGGTCTACAACTTCCCCGACGGCTTCGGAAATCTGGCCACGAAGTGCGTCGGAGAGGGCAAGCGTGGCTACACCACCACGCGGTCCGTACAGAATGAGGAAAAGGGAGAGAACGGGATCGTGATCATTCCGGCCAACGCGGTGATCGTCGACGACCCGACGTGCGCGGCACCGTAACCGGGTGCCAAAGGCCGTCCGGGTGACGCTCCCCGCGCGTCCACCCCGCACGCGGTCCGCAGTGCGTGCATTTCGCGGCGCTCGCGGAACCGCCCGCGCAGGCGATGCGCGTGCCTGTCGTCGGGCTCTTTGCCCGGTCATGCCGGCGCGGGGTCGCACTCATGGCACCATCCGGGAACCCGTCCGCGAGTGCACTCAGTATCGGGCTGCCGTCGGCGGTGTGGCGGCACCGCTCAGACAGTGGTCGAGCAGAGTGTGCATGCGGGGCACGGGGAGGGAGGGGTTGGCCGCGGCGCCCTCTGCGGTGCCGAGGCCGGTGAGGAGGGTGTCCAGGATCTCCGGTGGCATGGTCGGGTTGGCGGCGGCAGCCCGGCGTACCGCGTCGTCGGGGTCGTCCAGCGGAGGTTCGGGCAGGGTGGGGTCGGCGGCGGCCAAGGCGCGTACCTCGGGCTCCGGGTGGCCGACGAGGTGGGTCAGGCCGGTGCGGGGGAACGCGGGCAGGGTCAGCAGGTGCGGGCGGTGGGCGGGCCGGGTCACGAAGATGTCGAGGAGGAGATTCGGCGGAGCCAGCGGGTGGTGGCAGGCCAGCCGGATCCGTACCTCCTCGTCCTCATCGAGCACCAGTATCCCGACGAGTTCTGCGGGCAGGCGGGGCCAGCTCGCCGCAACCCGGCGGAGCACCGGCTCCTCGGACGCCGCGCAGGTGGCGTACCACTCGGGCGACGGCTCGGTGGCCGGCTCCGTGATCGGGCAGGTGCAGTCGGGCCCGTGCCCGACGACCCCGTCGACCGCCTGGAATTCGTCCCAGGTACGGATGGAGGGCTGGAGGCGGGCACGCATCCGCACGTCCTCGTCCGGATCCTGCCTCAGCTCCGCCGCCTCCGGTCCCAGGTCGGGCCGGGTGGCGATCAGCCTGCGGATCTCCGCATCGGGGTGGCGGGCGAGCTGGGAGAGGGCGTTGGCCGGGGTATGGCGGTTCACGGCCAGCGGGTACACCTCGTCCTTCAGCAGGCACCGCTCGACGACCGCCGGTGACAGGGCGCGGGTGCAGAGCACGAACATCGCGTGGCGTGATCCGATGGGTGGCAGCTCGGCCTCCACAGCCTCCGGGTCCAGCTGCCGGCTGCCCTCCCTCGCTGCTTCCCGCACGGCGGGGTCGGGGTCGTCGAGCAGGGCATTGCGCTGCGAGGCGGTGAGCGACTGCCACTGGAACGCGGCGTACAGACGGAGCGCGGGGTGGTCGTGACCAGCCGCGTGCCGGGGAAAGGACCGAGGGACCTGCCGGGAGGAGCAGAGTTCCGAGGCGATCTCCATTTCGGTGACCCGGCCGTCCTCGCCTCCGTCTTGAGCGGTCAGGAAAGTGACGAGGATGTCGTTCGGCAGGGGCCGGACCCACCGAGGCCGGTGCCGGGTGCCGCCGGCGAGACGGGCACGGACGAGTCCCGATGGGGCCGACGCCAAGGGAGCAAGCCGTGCGGGGTCGACGTGCAGGTTGCGGGCGAGGGCGCGGCGGATCCGCTCGACCGGGTGGCACAGGGCCGCGTCGATGACGGCGTCGGGCAGGTCGCGACCCTCGCACATCAGCAGGCCGGCCTCACCGGCGGCTTCGTCCAGGAGGCGTATGAGCACGTCGGCCGGGGCCGCCGTGTTGAAGGCGATGCCGCGCAGCCACAGTTCACGGAGGGAATCGGACACCACGTCATCCTGCCACCCTGCCTCCCGACTTGATCTCCACCGCCAGCAACCCGGGGTTCTCCGCGTCCTTCTCGGACTTGACCACCGTTCCAGGGTAGGCCGCCAGCGCAGCCGCCTCGGCCTTCTCCTTCGCCTCGCCGGTCAGCGGCGTCTCCACCGCATCGCCGCCCTCGGCGGGAGCGGCAGCCTGCGCGTCGGCCGCACCGGTGGTGGAATCACCGGAGTCGGAACCGCCGCCGCAGGCGACGAGCGCACACATCAGCACGGCGGTGGGAACGGCGGCGAGGGCACGACGGGGCACTGCACGCATCAGGTGTCTCCAGAGCGGTAGGAGTACGGAGTCGGGGGGACTTCCGGGGGAACGTCAACGACCCCAGAAACACGCCTTCCAGAGCACGGCCAGAGAACTGACAGAGACAGGCCGGCAAACGGCCAATCTTTCGCCACCACCGCGCACAACGTCCCGCGCTCGGGCCGAAGGACGTCGTGCTCGCCGGATCGGCCCGACCGGGTCAGCCGGAGACCGGAGGCGGGCGCCACGGGGCGGTATGCCGGCTCGCATCGAGCACCCAGTCCCCGCTGACACGACGGCTGCCACGGGAGGGTTCGGCGCCCGGGGGCATCGACGGGGCGGCCGCACCGCGCATCGAGGAGGCGCACGCCCACTGCGCCTGCCGCTGCGGCGTCCCACCCGTCCACCCATTCCGGGGCCGGCCGGCCGATTACGGCTGAGCAGCATGGCCACCCCGATCAAATGGCCACCTCCGATCAACTGGAAGGCAGCGAACTGCACCTGGGCCAGTTGGGCTCCGCCCGGCTGAGGTCCGCGGGCGGCGATGGACGCAAACGGCCTTCGCGGGTCCGTCTGTACGATGCTCGGGCGTCTTGCCTCACATGTCTCGCCGACAACGGCGTGCCGGATCACCTGCTCGCCAGGTGGGCGGGGCACACCAACGTGAAGACGACGAAGAAGTGGTACGTGAAGCCGGACGTGGCGGACCTGCTTCCAGCGGCACAGGCACGGGGAGGTCTCGCAGGGGGCGTGTGACAGATCGTGACAGACGAAGGTGTGAACCCGTGACCGAAGGCAAGATCGAAACGCTGCAATACCGCTTTGACGGGCCAGAACACCTTCCCGTGCTGATCTTGGGACCGTCCCTCGGTACCACATGGCACATGTGGGACCGCCAGGTTCCCGAACTGGCCCAGCAGTGGCGGGTCTTCCGCTTCGACCTGCCGGGCCACGGCGGAGCCCCGGCCTACCCGGCCGGCTCCGTCGCCGAGCTGACCGCCCGTCTGCTCGCCACCCTCGACGGGCTCGGGGTGCAGCGCTTCGGCTACGCGGGATGCGCGCTCGGCGGGGCCATCGGCGTGCAGTTGGCGCTGCGTCACCCGGAGCGGCTGGCGTCCCTCGCGCTGATCGCGGCCTCACCCCGGTTCGGCACGGCCGACGAGTTCCGGCAGCGGGGCGTCGTGGTCCGCACCAACGGGCTGGACCCCATCGCCCGTACCTCGCCCGACCGCTGGTTCACCGGGGGTTTCGCCGCCGCGCAGCCCGCGATCACCGACTGGGCGGTGCAGATGGTGCGCACCACCGACCCCGGGTGCTACATCGCCGCCTGCGAGGCGCTCGCCGGCTTCGACGTACGGGCCGAGCTGGCCATGGTCGGTGTGCCCACCCTGGTGCTGGTCGGCTCCGAGGACCAGGTCACCGGCCCCGCCGAGGCGCGCACCCTGGTCGCCGGCATCCCCGACGCGCGCCTGGCCGTCGTACCGGGCGCCTCGCACCTGGTGCCGGTGGAGCAGCCCGCGGCGGTCACCGACCTGCTGGTCACCCACTTCTCCACCGCCTGGCAGCCCGCCTACGACACCGGCACCCACGCAGGTATCGGCCCCCACACCGCCACCGGCCCCCACACCGCCACCGGCGCCCACGCCGCCACCGGCCCCCACACCGGCACCGGCCCCCACACCGCCACCGGCGCCCACGCCGCCACCGGCCCCCACACCGGCACCGGCCTCGGGGCCGTCCCCCCCACGGGTACCGCCGCCGGTACCGGCCAGACGATGCTGCCCGGGATGCCCGCCGCCGCGGCCCCGGCCGTCCCGCCGCAGCCCACCGCGCCCGTCGCGGAGATCGCGCCCGCCGCCGTCGCGCAGCCGCCCGCGCAGGGCGGCCGTCCCGACCCGTACGACGCGGGACTGAAGGTGCGCCGCGAGGTACTCGGCGACGCCCACGTCGACCGGGCGCTGTCCCAGGCCGACGACTTCTCCGGCGACTTCCAGGAACTCGTCACCCGGTACGCGTGGGGCGAGATCTGGGACCGGCCCGGACTCGACCGGCGGGCCCGCAGCTGCGTCGCGCTCGCCGCGCTGGTCGCCGGTGGCCACCTCGACGACCTCGCCGTCCACACCCGGGCCGCGCTGCGCAACGGCCTCACCCCCGCCGAGATCAAGGAGGTGCTCCTGCAGTCCGCCGTCCACTGCGGCGTGCCGGCCGCCGGAAGCGCGTTCCGCGTGGCCCAGGAGGTCATCCGCGAGGAGACCACCCTGGACGACTGACCCGGGGGGCTCGGCCCCCGTGGGGCGCCCGGTGGCCGCCCGGTAGGACGGCCTGCCGGGCCGGTGAAGGTGTGGCCAAGGGGCAGGATGGGGGACATGAAGCTCACGAAGATGTCGCACGCCTGTGTTCGGCTGGAGAAGGACGGGAGGACGCTCGTCGTCGACCCCGGGGGGTTCAGCGAGGAGGACGCCGCGGTCGGCGCGGACGCCGTGCTGGTCACCCACGAGCACCCCGACCACTTCGACGAGGGGCGGCTGCGCGCCGCCCTGGAGGCCGGCCCGGCCACCGAGATCTGGACGCTGCGGTCGGTGGCGGAGAAGATCGCGGCGGCCTTCCCGGGCCGGGTGCACACCGTCGGCCACGGCGACACCTTCACCGCCGCCGGCTTCGACGTCCAGGTGCACGGCGAGCTGCACGCGGTGATCCACCCCGACATCCCGCGCGTCACCAACGTCGGCTACCTCATCGACGGCGGCCGGGTCTTCCACCCCGGCGACGCCCTCACCGTTCCCGACCACCCGGTGGAGACGCTGATGCTCCCCGTGCAGGCGCCCTGGAGCAAGATCTCCGAGGTCATCGACTACGTCCGCGAGGTGCGGCCGCAGCGCGCCTACGACATCCACGACGCCCTCCTGACCGACCTGGCCCGTCCGATCTACGACCGCCAGATCGGCGCCCTCGGCGGCGCCGAGCACCTGAGGCTGGCGCCGGGCGGCTCGGCGGACGTCTGAGGCCGGTTGTCACACCCGCCGGGTAGGTTGTGAGGCATGCGCATCGCGACCTGGAACGTCAACTCGATCACCGCCCGCCTGCCCAGGCTGCTGGCCTGGCTGGAGAGCAGCGGCACCGACGTGCTGTGCGTGCAGGAGGCCAAGCTCGCCGAGGACCAGTTCCCGTTCGACCCGCTGCGCGAGCTGGGGTACGAGGCGGCCGTCCACGCCACCGGCCGGTGGAACGGCGTGGCGGTACTCTCCCGCGTCGGCCTGGAGGACGTGGTCAAGGGTCTGCCCGGCGACCCCGGCTACGAGGGCGCGGTGGAGCCCCGCGCGATCTCCGCGACCTGCGGCCCGGTCCGCGTCTGGTCGGTGTACGTGCCGAACGGCCGCGAGGTCGGCCACCCTCACTACGCCTACAAGATGCAGTGGTTCGAGGCCCTGCGCGCGGCCGTCGCCGGCGACGCGCGGGGCGACCGCCCCTTCGCCGTCCTCGGCGACTACAACGTGGCCCCGACGGACGACGACGTCTACGACGTGGCGGCCTTCGAGGGCGCCACCCACGTCACCCCCGCCGAGCGTGCCGCCCTCGCCGCCCTGCGTGAGGCCGGCCTGTCCGACGTGGTGCCGCGTCCCCTGAAGTACGACCACCCCTTCACGTACTGGGACTACCGCCAGCTCTGCTTCCCCAAGAACCGGGGCATGCGCATCGACCTGGTCTACGGCAACCAGCCGTTCGCCGACACGGTCAAGGACGCCTACGTCGACCGTGAGGAGCGCAAGGGCAAGGGCGCCTCGGACCACGCGCCGGTGGTGGTGGACCTGGACGTGTAGGGCCGGTGGCGCGAGGGGACCGGCGTCCGTCCGACCCGCCGCCGCGGGCCCGCGCGCCCTGTGGTGTGCACAGCGGTATGAATGTCACGCTGGTGACATGGACATCCGTTTCCTGGACAGATGGCGCAAGAGGCGGGACGCGGACCCTTCGCTCGCGGTCCTCCCCGAGACCGGCGCGGCCGGCGGCACCGACGAGTTCCACCGGCCCGACCCGGCTGACCGGTTCCGCGAGGGCGGGGAGCCGGACGACGGCGGCCGCGGCGGCTACGCCGATCTGCTCGCCGAGTGCGAGCTGCTGCGCTCCCTGGCCGAACGGGAGGGCGTCCGGCTCGACGACACCCCCGCCTCGCTGGCGGCCCTCGACCAGCTGAAGCCGCGCTGGCGCGACGACGAGGAGACGCAGTCCGGGCTCGGCACCGACGCCGGCCTGTACCTGGGCACCGTCGTGGTGCGCACCGTCCCCGGGGCGGGCTGGCGGATCCCGGGGGACGGCCCGCCGGTCGTGCGGCTCGTCTCCGGCCGGGAGGTCGACGTGGTCGCCGACGGCCGGGACTGGGCCGCCACGGGGGTCCCCGAGCTGTCCCAGGTGTACGCGGAGATCGCGGAGGCCTGAGCCCGCCCCCGGCGCCACCACCCCGCGCCGTAAATACGGCTATTGCCCGGAAGGTGCGTGTCGTGCCGTCCGGTCATCCCCGCGTGGATAGTTTGCGGCCACCACGACACGGCTGAGAGTGAGTTGGGCTGGGATGGCCGTCGATCCGTTGATCGAACCGGGGAACGTCAAGGAGCACTGTGGGGACCCGCACGTTCTGCGGAACGTCTCGCCGGGCCGGGTGAAGGTGTCCAGGATCCTCGGGCACCCGCGGGGGCCGCACCCGTGCCGTGCCCCCCGCCTCCCGTGCGCCCACGGCCGTCCGGCCGCCGCCCGTCCGGAAGCCGCCCGTCCTCCGCGCCGTCCGCCGCCGTCGTCGAGGTACGCCCTGGACGGGTCGGCCGGGGCGGGCCTCGACTAGGATGGGCCGTTCATCCCTGGGGTGATGGTGGGTCACCGGCCCACCGTGGGAGGCGTCCCAGGGGCTGCTGCCGGGTGGGGGAAGCCCCCCACGGCCCTCGTCCGCGGGGGGCAGCAGTTCACAAGAGCCATACCCGCCCGGCCGCGCGGCCGGAGATCACTGCTCGCGCAGGGGGACCGCCAGATATGACGGGTCGTCCGCCGGTGAGGAGAAGGTCAGCCGCGCGCCGGACGGGTTGTGCTCGATGTAGAGCGGATCCACGGTGTCGACCACCAACGCCAGCCGGTGTCCCTTCGGGACGTCGTACGCCGTCGAGAACAGCTCCAGGTCCACCCCGAACGGGCGCCCCGGCGTGCGCCCGTGGAAGGTGTACGGCGCGTTGCTGACCAGCTTGCCGATGCCGAACGGCCCCACGTCGTACAGGTAGGCGACGAGGGTGCCGCTCTCCGCGGTCGGCGTGAGGGTGGTGTGCAGGGTCGCGGTGCCCCGGATGTGCTGGGCGTCGCGGTACCGCTCCGACTGCCACACGGCCGCCCAGCGGCGGGGGAGCAGCGGGATCCAGGCGGTCGGGGGGAGTTGGGCGACCTGGTCGACGATGCTGGACAGGAACACGATGCCGCCGTCGGCGCCCGAGTTCACGTTGGTGTGGATGGTGGTGGTGCCCGAGAGGCCGATCTTCCGGCTGGTCGCGCCGACCGACTTCCAGTCCGGGTACCCCTCGTAGCCGCCACCGGAGCGGGAGCTGAGCTGCACGGGCTGCTCCTGGTCGATGCCGTTGCGCTCGCCCTTGAGGTAGCGGTCGAACCAGCGCCCGGTGTCGGTCCAGACGTCGTTGGGCAGCCCGAACAGGCCGGTCAGCTCGGCCGTGGCGTGGTCGCCCGGGCGGAACTCCAGCCGCTTGGGCCCGGTCAGCTTCTCGTAGAAGTCCGCGTACTGGTTGGGCGGGAAGACGGTGTCGCCCCAGGCGTTGGCGAGCAGGACGGCCGTGCCGTTGTGGTTGAGTCGGTCCAGGTAGGTAGCGACCGAACGTTTCTTCCCCCAGTCGATCATGGCCTGTTCCCGGGACAGGTCGGAGGCGTAGAAGCCCCGGAAGACGCTTCTGAGTTCCTCGCTGCGGCGGCCGGTGACCGCTCCCGCGGTGTCCAGCACGGCGCCCGCCTGCAAGTGCTGGGTGCGGCCCGAGTAGATGGAGTCGATCAGGTCCGCCCACCCACTGAGCGCGGCGACCACCTTGACGCGGGGGTCGTGCGCGGCCGCGAGCAGGCTGATGCCGGCGCCGTAGGAGACGCCGCCCATGCCGATGTGCCGCGGGTCGGCGGGGGTGTGGGCGAGCGCCCAGTCGATCACTTTCGCGGCGTCGGCTATGTCGGGCGGGCCCGCGACTTCTATCTCGCCGCCGGACTGCCAGAACCCCCGGACATTGTAGGTGAGCACCACGTACCCGGAGTCGGCCAGCTTCCGGGCCTGGGCGAGGTACTCGAGCTGGGGCAGGCCCCAGCTCGTCGGGAACACGATGAGCGGGTAGCGGCGGGTGCCGTCGGCGCCGGCCGGCGTGATGACGTTCGCCTTGAGGACGGTGCCGCCGTCTCCGGCGATGTCGACGAAGCGGATGCCGTTCGTGGCGGCGGTCGCGGCGGGGGCGGCGACGAGCGCGCCCGCGGCGATCAGGCTCGCGGAGACGGCTCCGACGGCGGTCGTGCGCAGGGTCCTGCGGTGTCCCACGGTCACTCCTCACGTGTGGCACGGGTGCCGGTACAAAGTGACCAGACGGTAACCGTGACCTCTTACCGTAAGTAACCCGTCGGTAAGTTACGTGGGAGTAACGATTGTTGTGTGATGAATGAATGTGGTTGCCGGGTGGAGGAGTTCAGGAGGCGCGGTGGGAGGAAGGGGTGGCTTTCGCCTGGGCGGGCAGCGGCGCCTGCGCCGCCCGCGTCACGTCCGCCACCAGCTCCACCACATCCGGCCCGTACGCCTGGGAGTTGACCACCTTCAGCAGCAGGACGAAGGATCCCTTGCCGTGCTTGCGGGCCAACCGCTCGTGGTGGCGGGCCAGATAGCGCGTCGCCGCCTGGTTGGTGATCGCCCGCTGCCCGCAGAACAGGAACACCGGCCGCGCCTCCCGCCGGTCGCCCGCGGTCAGCCGGGCCAGCAGGACGTACTCCGTGACACCCGGCTCCATGCGGTAGCGCTCGGCCCCGATCTGGAAGGCTCCGCGGTCCGGCCCGGGTTCCGGATCGATGTTCATCCGCACCCCCGGCAGCATCGCCGACATGTGGGCCAGCATCCGCCGGTTGGACCCCGGGCCGCCCACGCAGAACTCCGTGCGCTCGCCGAAGCCCTGCTGCACCCCGTCCTGGGTGACCACCTGCACGTGCGCCCCGCAGTCCTTGATGAGCGCCGCGAGCTCCAGCAGGGCGAACACGTCGAAGCGGTGGACCGCCGGTTCCGAGGTCGCCGGGTCGCGGTTCACGACGAGCAGCGACTCGGAGTTCGCCGGCAGCCCGAAGAACGCCTGCCTGCGCCGGAGTTTCCGCTTCCACACGGAGGTGCGGACGAGCCAGCCCAGCAGGGCGCTGAGCCCCGCCGCCACCACGCCCAGGACGATGTTGCGCACGTCGTCGTTCATGGGCGGGCATGGTAGCGGGCCGACACCCCCGCGGCGTACCCGTGTTCGAGCCCGGATCGCCGCCGGCCCGCCCGGACGGGGGCTGTCGGGACCCGCGCGATCTCGTTACGCTGCGCGGACGGTCCTGACTGGAGGTGCGGATGCGTCGCCCTGTCGCTCGGAAACTGTCGGTCCTGGCGGTCTCGGCCGCCATGGTGTCGGTGGGGGCGGCGGCCCCGCCCTTACACCCGGGCAGCCCGGCCCACCCCGTCGAGAAGTCCCCCGTGGCGGTCGGCTGGGGCGGTGCCGTCGCCAGCGTCGACGCGGACGCGTCGGCCGCCGGCATCGAGATCCTGCGCAAGGGCGGCAACGCCGTCGACGCGGCCGTCGCCACCGCCGCCGCCCTGGGCGTCACCGAGCCCTACTCCGCGGGCATCGGCGGAGGCGGCTACTTCGTCTACTACGACGCGAAGTCCCGCACGGTGCACACCGTCGACGGCCGGGAGACCGCCCCGCTGACCGCGGACTCCGGCCTGTTCCTGGAAGACGGCAAGCCGCTCGCCTTCGCCGACGCCGTCAGCAGCGGCCTGGGCGTCGGCACCCCCGGCACCCCCGCCACCTGGGCGAGCGCGCTCGACCAGTGGGGCAGCCGGTCCCTGAGCACCCTGCTCAAGCCCGCCGAGCGGCTGGCCCGCCACGGCTTCACCGTCGACGAGACCTTCCGCGCGCAGACCGCGGCCAACGAAGCCCGCTTCCGCTACTTCCCCGACACCGCGGAGCTCTTCCTGCCCGGCGGCCGGCTTCCCGCGGTGGGCTCCACGTTCAAGAACCCGGACCTCGCCCGGACCTACCGGGAACTGGGCGCCCGGGGAGTGGGCGCGCTCTACCGCGGCCGACTGGCCGAGGACATCGTCGACACGGTCAACCACCCTCCGGTCGACCCGGGTTCGGGCTGGAACGCCCGCCCGGGCGAGCTGTCCCTGAAGGACCTCGCCGCCTACCGCGCCAAGCTCCAGGCGCCCACCAGGACGTCGTACCGGGGGCTGAACGTCTACTCCATCGCGCCCTCCTCCTCCGGCGGCACGACGGTCGGCGAGGCCCTCAACATCCTCGAGGGGACCGACCTCTCCCGGGCGAGCGAGGCGGAGTACCTGCACCGCTTCATCGAGGCGAGCCGGATCGCGTTCGCCGACCGCGGCCGCTGGCTGGGCGACCCGGCCTTCGAGGACGTACCGACGAAGGAACTGCTCGCCCAGTCGTACGCCGACTCCCGGGCGTGCCTGATCAAGGACGACGCGGTGCTCACCAGCCCGCTCCCGCCCGGCGACCCGCGCCACCCGGCGGACTGCGGCAGCGCCGGCGCGGCGGCCCCGACCACCTACGAGGGGGAGAACACCACCCACCTCACCGTCGCCGACCGGTGGGGCAACGTCGTCGCCTACACCCTCACCATCGAGCAGACCGGCGGCAGCGGCATCACCGTCCCCGGCCGCGGGTTCCTGCTCAACAACGAGCTGACCGACTTCTCCTTCGCCCCGGCCGACCCGGCCGTCCACGACCCGAACCTGCCGGGCCCGGGCAAGCGGCCCAGGTCGTCGATCTCCCCGACCATCGTGCTGGACCGGTACCACCGGCCCGTCGTCGCGCTCGGCTCGCCCGGCGGTTCCACCATCATCACCACCGTGCTGCAGGTGCTCACCGAGTTCGTCGACCGGGGGCGGCCCCTCGTCGAGGCCATCGCGGCTCCGCGCGCCAGCCAGCGCAACACCGCGCGGACGCTCCTCGAACCCGAGCTCTACGACGACGCCGCGCTGCGGGGCCGGCTGGAGGCCATCGGCCACTCCTTCGCGCTCAACCCGGAGATCGGCGCGGCGACCGGGGTGCAGCGCCTGCCGGGCGGCAAGTGGCTGGCCGCCGCCGAGACCGTACGCCGGGGCGGCGGCTCCGCCCAGGTGGTGCGCCCCGCGCGATAGCCCACCGGGTCAGAGCTCGGGGGCGGGCGGCTCGCCCGTGCGGAAGGCGAGCCGCCCCTCCTCGACGTCCACCGTGACCCGGTCGCCCTCCTTGATCCGGCCGTCCAGCAGCAGCCGCGACATCTGGTTGTCGACCTCCCGCTGGATGGTGCGGCGCAGCGGGCGGGCCCCGTACTCCGGCTGGTAGCCGCGCTCGGCCAGCCAGTCCACCGCCGGGCCGGTGAACTCGGCGGCGATGCCCTGCGCGTGCAGCAGCCGGCGCGTCTTCTCCAGCAACAGGTCGGTGATCTCCCGCAGCTGATCGGTCGTCAGCTGACGGAAGACGACCACCTCGTCGATCCGGTTGAGGAACTCCGGACGGAAGTGCTCGCGCAGCGGCCGCAGGATCTGCTCGCGCCGCGCCTCCTCGTCCGCGTCGGCACCGCCCGCCCCGAAGCCGATCCCGGCGCCGCGCCGGGTGATCGCCTCCGAGCCGAGGTTGCTGGTCATCACGATCACCGTGTTGGCGAAGTCCACGGTACGGCCCTGGGCGTCGGTGAGTCGCCCGTCGTCCAGCACCTGGAGCAGGATGTTGAAGACGTCCGGGTGCGCCTTCTCCACCTCGTCCAGCAGCAGCAGCGAGTACGGGTGCCGGCGGACCACCTCGGTGAGCTGGCCGGCCTCCTCGTGGCCCACGTACCCGGGCGGGGCGCCGACCAGCCGGCTCACGGTGTGCCGCTCCTGGTACTCGCTCATGTCGAGCCGCACCATCCGCTCCTCGCTGCCGAACAGGGCCTCCGCGAGGGCGCGCGCCAGCTCCGTCTTGCCGACGCCGGTCGGTCCGAGGAACAGGAAGCTGCCGATGGGCCGGTCCGGGCTCGCCAGCCCGGCGCGCGAGCGCAGCACCGCGTCCGCGACCACCCGTACCGCCTCGTCCTGGCCCACCACCCGCTCGTGCAGGTGCTGCTCCAGACCCAGCAGCCGGTCCTTCTCCTCCTGGGTGAGGCTGCTCACCGGGATGTGGGTCAGCCGGGACACCACCTCGGCGATCGCCTCCGCGGTCACCTCCAGGTCCATCCCCTCGTCCGCCTCGCCGCCGCCGGCCGCTTCCGCGATGCGCTGCTTCAACTCCACGATCCGGTCCCGCAGTTGCGTCGCCGTCTCGTACTGCTCGGCCGCCACCGCCTGGTCCTTGTCCCGGATCAGCTGGTCCATCTCGCGTTCCATGGCCCGCACATCGGTGCCCTTGGTCCGGGCGCCCAGCCGTACCCGCGCGCCCGCCTGGTCGATCAGGTCGATCGCCTTGTCCGGCAGCCGGCGGTCGGTCAGATAGCGGTCGGACAGCTCCACCGCCGCGACCAGCGCCTCGTCCGTGTACCGCACCTGGTGGTGCGCCTCGTAGCGGTCGCGCAGTCCGCGCAGGATCTCCACGGTGTCCGCGACGGACGGCTCGGGCACCAGGATCGGCTGGAAGCGGCGGGCCAGCGCCGCGTCCTTCTCGATGCGCCGGAACTCCTCCAGCGTCGTCGCGCCCACGATGTGCAGCTCGCCGCGCGCCAGGGCCGGCTTGAGGATGTTGCCCGCGTCCATCGAACCGCCCTCGCCGCCCCCGCCGGCGCCGACGACCGAGTGCAGCTCGTCGATGAAGACGATCAGCCGGTCGGAGTGCGCCCGGATCTCGTCGACGATGTTGTTCAGGCGTTCCTCGAAGTCGCCGCGGTAGCGCGTGCCGGCCACCACGCCGGTCAGGTCCATGGCCACCACCCGGCGGCCGGTCAGCACGTCCGGCACGTCGCCGTCCGCGATCCGCTGGGCCAGCCCCTCGACGATGGCCGTCTTGCCGACGCCCGCGTCCCCGATCAGCACCGGGTTGTTCTTGCCGCGTCGGGAGAGCACCTCGATGGTCTGCTCGATCTCCTCGTCCCGCCCGATCACCGGGTCGATACGGCCCTGCCGCGCCATGTCGGTGAGATCGCGCCCGTACTTGTCGAGCGTCGGCGTCGATGTCGGCCGCCGCTGGTCGGGCCGGGCGGCCGGAGCCGCCTCGGGGGCCTCCGCCGGCATGCCGCCGGGCGCGAACCGGGCCGCGTTCAGGATGTGCCCGGCGGCCGAGTCCGGGTTGGCGGCCAGCGCGCTCAGCACGTGCTCGGGGCCGATGTAGCCCGCCCCGCGCGAGCGGGCCAGGTCGTGGGCGTCGAGCAGGGCCCGCTTGGCGGCCGGGGTGAGACTGAGCGAGGTCGGCGGTGGCACCTCGCCGGGCGGATGCTGCGCCGGGCCCGACCGCTCGTCGATCTGCGACGCCAGCGTGTCGGGGTCCGCGCCGGCCCGGCTGAGCAGCGAACGGGTCGGCTCGGCCGCGAGGGCCGCGCGCAGCAGGTGCTCGGTGTCCAGGTCACGGCTGCCGTGCTCGGCCGCGTACTGGGCGGCGCCGCGGACCAGCTCCCTCGCCGGCTGGCTCAGGAGCTGTCCGATGTTGATCTGTCGGGGGCCGGGGCGGGGCCCGCCGAAGAAGCGGGCCAGGAACTCACCGAAGGGGTCGCCGTAGCCCTCCGGGCTGGTGAAGCCGCTGGTCATGGCGTTCCGTTCGATCGACGTACCGGTTCGCAGGCGGGTGCCCTGTCCCTGCGGGGCTTACACCACCATGGCACGGGTGGTGGGGCGCGGCACGTCCGGTCGGGCCCGGCCCCCCTACCTCATCCCCGGTCGGTGAGCACCCTCGGGCCGCCGTCGGTGACGGCCACCGTGTGTTCCGCGTGGGCCGCCCGCGAACCGTCGTCCGTGCGCAGCGTCCAGCCGTCCGGGGCCGCGTGGTAGCCGTCCCCGCCGCCCGCGATGAGCATGGGCTCGATGGCGAGGACCATGCCGTGACGCAGCGGCAGGCCCCGGCCGGGCCGGCCCTCGTTGGGGACGGGCGGGTCCTCGTGCATGCGGCGGCCGATGCCGTGGCCGCCGAACCCGTCCGGGATGCCGTAGCCGACCTCGCGGCACACCCTGCCGATCGCGTGGGCGATGTCGCCGATGCGGTTGCCCACGACAGCCGCCTCGATGCCCGCCGCGAGAGCCCGCTCGGCCGTCCGGACCAGCGCGGTGTCCGCCGGGCGCGGCCGTCCCACCGTGAAGCTGAGCGCCGAGTCGCCCGCCCAGCCCGCCAGTTCGGCACCGCAGTCGACGGAGACCAGGTCGCCGTCGCGCAGCCGGTAGCGGGTGGGGATGCCGTGCACGATCGCGTCGTTCACCGAGGCGCAGACGACCGCCGGGAAGGGGGTCGGCGCGAACGACGGACGGTAGCCGAGGAACGGGGACGTCGCCCCCGCCTCCCGCAGCACCGACCGGGCCACCTCGTCCAGTTCCAGCAGGGACACGCCCACGTCGGCGGCGTCCCGCACCGCCGTCAGCGCCCTCGCCACCACCTGGCCCGCCTCGTGCATCGCGTCGATCGACGCGTCCGTCTTCAGTTCCACCATGCCAATTACTATACCGGTATTAGAATGGGGTGCATGGTACGCACCCCCTTGACCCCCGAAGAGCGCGAACGCGGCGAACGGCTCGGCCGGCTCCTCCGCGAGGCCCGCGGCGGCCGGAGCATGGCCGAGGTGGCGGCCGACGCCGGCATCTCCGCCGAGACGCTCCGCAAGATCGAGACGGGGCGCGCGCCGACCCCCGCCTTCTTCACCGTCGCCGCGCTCGCCGGCGCTCTCGGCCTGTCCATGGACGAGCTCGCGGCGCGCTGCGCTCTCGCAGGGGTCACCCTCGCGTCATGAGCGGGTCGCGTCCCCTTCGAAAACTCCCCGTAGCCGGTCTGTAACACGGCTGGTGTTCGCTACGGAGTCGGATGATCCGGTCGGGTGGGGGTCGAGCGATGAGTGTGGATCAGCTCCCGGGAGCCGTGCGGGAGTTCGCGGACTACCTGGAGGGGCTGCTCGCGCGCCTCGATCAGCACACCGGCTGGGCGGCGGTGTTCTGGCAGCGGGACCCCGACGGCATGCGGGCCTGCCTCGACGGGCGTGAGGTGCCGCCCTGGGACGTGGTCCAGGCGCTGCTGCAGGACCTCGCGGCCGGACACGGCACCGGGGCCGCCGAGCGAGAGGCCGAACGCGCCCGCCCGCTGCACGCGCACGCGCTGGCCGCGTACGACGGCCGGCCCGGCGGCCGGGACGCCCTCGGCGACCGGCTCGACGTCATGCTCCGTGAGCAGCGCTACGCCGCCGAACGCCAGGCCGCACTCGGCCGCCTCCTCGCCGCCGCGACCACCCGCGAGGAGTCCGAGGCCCTGCGCCTCGACCTCGCCTGGGCCCACGACGACCATGAACGGGCGACGGCCCGCTGCGCCGAACTCCGCCACCGGATCGAACGGCTGGAGCGGACCGGTGCGCAGGCGCGAACGCCGTCAGGAGGCGCTGCCGGGCCCCCGGTCCCCGGCCGGGCGGAGCCCCGCGGCGCCGATGCCCCGGCTGCCGACCGTCCCGGCTTCCGGACGTCCGACCGGGACGGCCGCACGGGCGGGGGTGTCGCCGGGGACGCCGGGCCCGCGGAGGCGGGGTGGTCGGGGGGCGGCCCGGGCCCCGGTGCCGGTTCCGGTGGTGCCGGCGACGCGGCGGCCGGTGAGGGGGCGGGTCCCGGGCCGTCGGGCGGTGCCGGGGCGGACCGGGGCGGCGCCGGATCCCCTCACGACGCGGCGTACGCCCGGGGCACGGCACCGGCCCCCGCCGAAGCTTCGGGTGCCGGGTCCGGCGCCACCGCCCTTACGGAGCCCGTGGTGCCCGCGGAGCCCGCGGTGCCCGCCCGCGCCGCCAAGCAGCGCAAGCGCCGTCGCGGCGGTGCCCGGTTCGCCGGTGCGGCCGACGACGGCGCCGCGGCGGTCGCCGTACCCGCGGAGCCCGGTGCGCCCGGTCCCGGCTCCGGCCGCACCCCGCGCGGCGCGCGGTTCGCCGGGGCCGCCGAGGACGGGGGAGCGGACCCCGGGGACACGGCCGAGCCGGTGGACGCGAGGGCGCAGGGGGAGGCCGTCGAGGCGGTGCGGCGGCTGGTGCGGCTGCGCGCCGAGGGCCGCAGCGGTGAGGCGCACGCCCTGCTGGCCGAGCTGGCGTACTGGCCCGCGCCCCGCGTCCCGCTGCTCGCCGCCGAGCTGCGGCGCGCCGGGCTGGGCGCCGACTGGGCGACCCTGCTGTGGGAGGCCGCCTCGCTGCCCGCCGACCGGCTGGTCGCCGCCTCCGACGCGCTCGTCGGGGCCGGCCGCGCCGCCGACGGGGAACAGATCCTGCGGCAGGGCGTCGCCCGGCCCGCCGCCGAGATAGGGGAGGCCGTACGGGACCTGGCCGGGCAGGGCCGCCGCCGTGAGGTGCGGGCGCTGCTCGACGCCTACGTCCGGGTCCGCACCCCCGAGGAGGCCGCGCGCAGCGCCGCCCCCGATCCGCGCACCCTGGTCCCGCTGCTGCTGGAGGCCGCCCGGGCCGTGTCGGACGAGCGGCACTGGGACCTGGTCCACGCGCTCCGGGTGGCCGGCTTCACCGCCTGACCGCCTGACCGCCTGACCGCCTGACCGCCTGACCGCCTGACCGCCTGACCGCCTGACCGCCTGACCGCCTGACCGCCTGACCGCCTGACCGCCTGACCGCCTGACCGCCCGACCGCCCGACCGCCCGACCGCCCGACCGGCGAGCCGGCCGCGTCGTCGCCGCAGGTCGCGCCGGTACGCCGGATGGCTCGCGACTCACCCACCGGAGTGCGAAACACGATCGACTCCGTGCGTTGACGACGATGGTCTTGGCAAGCCTCTCCCGGAGGCTTACGTTCGTCCCTCTACGGCCCGTTTCTACGGGCGTAGAGGCTCTGACGTCCTGTCGAAGGAGCAGCTCATGGCCAACGTCGTACGCGCCGCCCTGGTCCAGGCCACCTGGACCGGCGACACCGGGTCCATGGTGGCGAAACACGTGGAGCACGCCCACGAGGCCGCCCGCCGGGGCGCCAAGGTCATCGGCTTCCAGGAAGTCTTCAACGCGCCCTACTTCTGCCAGGTCCAGGAGCCGGAGCACTACGGCTGGGCCGAGCCGATTCCCGACGGGCCGACCGTACACCGTATGCAGGACCTGGCGCGCGAGACCGGCATGGTGATCGTCGTTCCGGTGTTCGAGGTCGAGCAGTCCGGCTTCTACTACAACACCGCCGCCGTGATCGACGCCGACGGCACCTACCTCGGCAAGTACCGCAAGCACCACATCCCGCAGGTCAGCGGCTTCTGGGAGAAGTACTACTTCCGGCCGGGCAACCTCGGCTGGCCGGTCTTCGACACGGCCGTCGGCAAGGTCGGCGTCTACATCTGCTACGACCGCCACTTCCCGGAGGGCTGGCGGCAACTCGGCCTCAACGGCGCCCAGCTGGTGTACAACCCGTCGGCCACCCACCGCGGCCTGTCCTCCCACCTGTGGCGGCTGGAGCAGCCGGCGGCGGCCGTCGCCAACGAGTACTTCGTCGCCGCGATCAACCGCGTCGGACAGGAGATCTACGGCGACAACGACTTCTACGGCACCAGTTACTTCGTGGACCCGCGCGGGCAGTTCGTCGGGGACGTGGCCAGCGACACCAAGGAGGAACTCGTGGTCCGGGACCTCGACTTCGGCCTCATCGAGGAGGTCCGGCAGCAGTGGGCCTTCTACCGCGACCGGCGCCCCGACGCCTACGAGGGGCTGGTGCGGCCGTGAGCGACCTGTACGCCCGCCACCGGGCCGTCCTGCCGGACTGGCTCGCCCTCTACTACCGGGACCCGCTGGAGATCACCCACGGCGAGGGCCGCCACGTCTGGGACGCCGACGGCAACCGGTACCTGGACTTCTTCGGCGGCATCCTCACCACGATGACCGCGCACGCCCTGCCCGAGGTGACCAAGGCGGTGAGCGAGCAGGCCGGGCGGATCATCCACTCGTCCACCCTGTACCTGAACCGGCCCATGGTCGAACTCGCCGAGCGCATCGCCCAGTTGAGCGGCATCCCGGACGCGCGGGTGTTCTTCACCACCTCCGGCACCGAGGCCAACGACACCGCCCTGCTGCTGGCCACCGCCTACCGCCGCAGCAACACCGTCCTGGCGATGCGCAACAGCTACCACGGCCGCTCCTTCAGCGCGGTCGGCATCACCGGCAACCGCGGCTGGTCGCCCACCTCGCTGTCGCCGCTGCAGACGCTCTACGTCCACGGCGGCGTACGCACCCGCGGCCCGTACGCGCACCTGGACGACACCGGCTTCGTCGCGGCCTGCGTCGAGGACCTGACAGACCTGCTCGGGCACACCCGGGCGCCCGCCGCGCTGATCGCCGAGCCGATCCAGGGCGTCGGCGGCTTCACCTCACCGCCCGACGGACTGTACGCGGCATTCCGTGAGGTGCTGCACGCCCACGGAATCCTGTGGATCGCCGACGAGGTGCAGACCGGCTGGGGCCGCACCGGCGACCACTTCTGGGGCTGGCAGGCCCACGACCGCAGCGGCCCGCCCGACATCGTCACCTTCGCCAAGGGCATCGGCAACGGCACGTCCGTCGGCGGGGTCGTCGCCCGCGCCGAGATCATGAACTGTCTGGACGCCAACTCGATCTCCACCTTCGGCGGAACCCAGGTCACCATGGCGGCGGCGCTCGCGAACCTGACCTACCTGCTGGAGCACGACCTCCAGGGCAACGCCCGGCGCGTCGGCGGACTGCTCATCGAGCGGCTGCGGGCGGTGGCCGCCCAGGACCCGGGCGTCAAGGAGGTGCGCGGACGCGGACTGATGATCGGCGTCGAGCTGGTCCGGCCGGGCACCGACCGCGCCGACCCCGACCGGGCCGCCGCCGTGCTGGAGGCGGCCCGTGCCGGCGGACTGCTCATCGGCAAGGGCGGCGGACACAGCACCAGCGCCCTGCGCGTCGCCCCGCCGCTGTCCCTGACCGTCGCGGAGGCCGAGGAGGGCGCCGCGATCCTCGAACGCGCCCTGCGCGGCACCCGTCAGCGCCCGAGCGGCTGAGCGAGGGAAGACCGCCATGACCACCACCGCCGAACCCCGGGGGCCGGCCCAGCCCCCGGAGCCCGCCCTGTCGGTCCGCCAGGTGCTCTCCCTGGAACGGGTCCTCGCCGGCGAGCCCGAGGTGGTGGCCGGCGCCGCCCAGCTGGACCGGCCGGTGCGCTGGGTGCACGTCGCCGAGGCCGCCGACGTCGGCGTGATGCTCACCGGCGGCGAGATGGTACTCACCACGGGCGTGCTGCTGGCCGGTGACGACGCCCTGCAGGCCGAGTACATCCGGTCCCTGCACCGCGCCGAGGCGGCGGCCGTCGTACTCGGCCTCGGACGCGCCTTCCCCGCCCCGCCGGAGGTGATGCGGCGCGCCGCCGAGCGGTGTGGGCTGCCCCTCGTCGTGCTGCACCGCCCGTTCCCCTTCGCCGAACTGACCGAGGAGGTCCAATCCCGGCTGGTGCGGCGCAAGTTCGCAGCCGTCAGCCTCTCGGAGTCGGTCCGCACCGCCCTGACCGCGCTCATCACGGCCGGCGCCCCCCTGCAGAGCCTGCTCGACGAGGTCGCCCGGCACAGCGGGTGCCCCGTCGTCGTGACCAACCTCGCCCACCGCGTGCTCGCCACGGCGGGGGAGCGGCCCGCGGTCGACGACGTGCTGCGCGACTGGGAGCGCATCGCCCGCCAGGCGGGCGGCGGCGCCGGCGACGGCTGGGTCCGCGCCGAGCTCGGCGGGCGCGGCGAACGCTGGGGCGAGGTCATGCTCTGCGGCTACCGCGGCGACAGCGCGGGCGGCCGGCTGCTCGCCGACCGGGCCGCCGAAGCACTCGTCCTGCACCGCATGCTGGGCGGTGGCTCCGCCTGCTCCTGGGAGGAGCAGTCCGCGCAGGGCCTGCTCACCGACCTGGTCTCCGGGGTCGTACCGGCCCGCCGGCTGCTGGCCCGCGCCCGAGCCGCCGGGCTGCCCGTCAACCGCCGCACGTTCGTCCCGCTGGTCGTCCCCGACGGCGACCCGGGCCGGCTCGACCGCGTGCTGCGCCTGCTGGGGATGTCCGGCCTGGTCGCCGAACTCGCCCCCGGCACCACCGCGATCCTGCTCAGCCTCGCCCGCGACCAGGACGCCGACGCGCTCACCTCCCACTTCGCGGCCAGGCTGCGCACCGAGTCGGGCACCGCCGGCACCGTGGTCGCGGCGGCCGGTGCCCGCCCCGCCTGGGACGACGTCCCGGCCGGGCTGCGCGAGGCCCGCCACGTCGCGGACGCGGTCGCCGACTCCGCCGCCGCCCTCGACCTGCCGCCCGTGGTCCGCCTCAGGGACGTCCATCTGCGCGGGCTGGTCCGCCTGCTGCGCGACGACCCGCACGTGCAGTCCTTCGCCGAGCGGGAGCTGGACGGGCTGCTGGGCGCCGCCGACGACGACCTGCTCGGCGTGTTGCGCACCTACCTCGCCACCGGCCGGAACAAGTCCCGCACCGCCCAGCTCCACCACGTGTCCCGGCCCGCCCTCTACCGCCGCCTGGAGGCCATACAGGCCCGGCTCGGCGTCGACCTCGACGACTTCGAGCAGGCGGCCTCGGTCCACATCGCGCTCCTCGCGCACGACGCGCAGCAGGCCTGAGCCAGGCCCGCGCAACAGCTCCGAAACACGCGACCACCTGGAAAAACGGCGGTGATACATGGGCCCGGGCCAGGGTGACAGCGTGACACGCCGCACGCCCGTGGACGTGACACGCTGCAACTCGAAGCGACTCCGCCCGCTCTCTAGCCTTCTCGCACACCGAGCGACCGGAGGTCCCGATGAGCAGAGTGATCCGCGCCGCCGTCTTCCAGACCGCGTGGACCGGCGACAAGGAGTCGATGATCGAGGCGCACGAGCGGGCGGTGCGCGACGCGGCCGCCCAGGGCGCCGAGATCCTGTGCTTCCAGGAGCTGTTCTACGGACCCTACTTCTGCCAGGTCCAGGACCCGGCCTTCTACGCGTACGCCGAGCGGATCCCCGACGGCCCGATCGTCCGCCGCTTCCAGGCCCTCGCCCGCGAACACGGCATCGTCCTGGTGCTGCCGATGTACGAGGAGGAGCAGCCGGGCGTCCTCTACAACACCGCCGCCGTGATCGACGCGGACGGCACCTACCTCGGCAAGTACCGCAAGACGCACATCCCGCAGGTCCGCGGCTTCTGGGAGAAGTTCTACTTCCGCCCCGGCAACAGCGGCTGGCCGGTCTTCGACACGGCCGTCGGCAAGGTCGGCGTCTACATCTGCTACGACCGCCACTTCCCCGAGGGCTGGCGCGCGCTCGGCCTGGCCGGCGCCGAGATCGTCTTCAACCCGTCGGCCACCTCCCGCGGCCTGTCCCGCTACCTCTGGCAGCTGGAGCAGCCGGCGGCGGCCGTCGCCAACGAGTACTTCGTCGGCGCGATCAACCGGGTCGGCGTCGAGGACCTGGGCGACAACGACTTCTACGGCACGAGCTACTTCGTCGACCCGGAGGCCCAGTTCGTGGGGGAGCCGGCGAGCGACAAGGAACCCGAACTCGTCGTCCGCGACCTGGACCTGGCCAAGCTGCGCGAGGTCCGAGACCGCTGGCAGTTCTACCGCGACCGCGCGCCGGGCGCGTACACCCCGCTGACCGCCCCCTGACGGGGCGGGCCCGCCCCGCGCCCCCGCAACCGGCGCGGGGCACGGCGCGACCAGCCACCGACCACCGGCAGACCCACACCGCGAGGAGCGACCGATGCCCCGTACAGTGATCCGCGGCGGCCTAGTCATCACCGCATCCGACGAGATCCACGCCGACGTCCTGATCGAGGACGGCCGCATCGCCGCCCTCGCCGCCACCGGCACCCCGGCCGCCGAGGCGTGGACGGACGCCCGGGTCATCGATGCCACCGGGAAGTACGTCATCCCGGGCGGGGTCGACGCCCACACCCACATGGAGCTGCCGTTCGGTGGCACCTTCGCCTCCGACACCTTCGAGACCGGCACCCGCGCCGCCGCCTGGGGCGGCACCACCACGATCGTCGACTTCGCCGTGCAGAGCGTCGGCCGCACCCTGCGCGACGGCCTGGACACCTGGCACGCCAAGGCCGAGGGCACCTGCGCGATCGACTACGCCTTCCACATGATCGTTTCCGATGTGAACCAGGAGACGCTCAAGGAGATGGACCTCCTGGTCGAGGAGGGCGTGACCAGTTTCAAGCAGTTCATGGCGTACCCGGGTGTGTTCTACTCCGACGACGGCCAGATCCTGCGCGCCATGCAGCGCTCCGCCGACAACGGCGGGCTGATCATGATGCACGCCGAGAACGGCATCGCCATCGACGTCCTGGTCGAACAGGCCCTCGCCCGCGGTGAGACCGACCCCCGCTACCACGGCGAGGTCCGCAAGGCCCTGCTGGAGGCCGAGGCCACCCACCGTGCCATCCGGCTCGCCCAGGTCGCCGGGGCGCCCCTGTACGTCGTGCACGTCTCGGCGACGGAGGCGGTGGCCGAACTGGCCCGGGCGCGCGACGACGGCCTCAACGTGTTCGGCGAGACCTGCCCGCAGTACCTCTTCCTGTCGACCGACAACCTCGCCGAACCCGGCTTCGAGGGCGCCAAGTACGTCTGCTCCACCCCCCTGCGCCCCAGGGAGCACCAGGCCCGGCTCTGGCAGGGCCTGCGCACCAACGACCTGCAGGTGGTCTCCACCGACCACTGCCCCTTCTGCTTCGTGGGCCAGAAGGAGCTGGGCCGGGGCGACTTCTCCAAGATCCCCAACGGGCTGCCGGGCGTGGAGAACCGCATGGACCTGCTCCACCAGGCCGTCCTCGACGGGCACATCTCCCGACGCCGCTGGATCGAGATCGCCTGCGCCACCCCGGCCCGGATGTTCGGCCTCTACCCGAAGAAGGGCACCATCGCCCCGGGCGCCGACGCCGACATCGTCCTCTACGACCCGCACGCGGCACAGGTCCTCTCCGCCGCCACCCACCACATGAACGTCGACTACTCGGCGTATGAGGGCAAGCGGATCACCGGCCGCGTCGAGACCGTCCTCTCACGCGGCGAACCCGTCATCACCGAGCGGGAGTACACCGGACGCCCGGGCCACGGCGTCTACACCCCGCGCTCCACCTGCCAGTACCTGAACTAGGAGTGCCGCCCATGGACTTCGGACTAGTCCTGCAGACCGACCCGCCGGCCTCCAGGGTCGTCGACCTGATGAAGCGCGCCGAACACAACGGCTTCACCCACGGCTGGACCTTCGACTCCGCCGTGCTCTGGCAGGAACCCTTCGTCATCTACAGCCAGATCCTGGCCCACACGACCACGCTGAAGGTCGGCACGATGGTCACCAACCCGGGCACCCGCACCTGGGAGGTCACCGCCTCCACCTTCGCCACCCTCAACGACATGTTCGGCAACCGCACCGTCTGCGGCATCGGCCGCGGCGACTCCGCGATGCGCGTCGCCGGCCGCAGCCCCAACACCCTCGCCCGCATCAGCGCCGCCATGAAGGCCATCCGCGCCCTCGGCCGGGGCGAGGAGGCCGACCTCGGCGGCGGCACCGTCGTACGGTTCCCGTGGATCGCGCCCGGCGCCGAACTCCCCGTCTGGATGGCCGCGTACGGGCCGAAGGCGCTCAGGATGGCCGGCGAGGAGGCCGACGGGTTCATCCTCCAGCTCGCCGACCTGTACCTCACCGAGTACATGGTCAAGGCCGTGAAGGACGCGGCGGCCGCGGCCGGCCGCGACCCGTCCGAGGTGACGGTCTGCGTCGCCGCACCGGCCTACGTCACCGAGGACGACTCGCCCGAGGCGCTCGCCCACGCGCGCGAGCAGTGCCGGTGGTTCGGCGGCATGGTCGGCAACCACGTGGCCGACCTGGTGGCGAAGTACGGCGAGCACTCCGCCGCCGTACCGGACGCCCTCACCGACTACATCAAGGCGCGCGAGGGATACGACTACTCCCACCACGGACGCGCCGACAACCCCGACACCCGGTTCGTGCCCGATGAGATCGTCGACCGGTTCTGCGTCATCGGCCCCGTGGAGCGGCACATCGAGAAGCTGAACGCGCTGCGCGAGCTGGGCGTCGACCAGTTCGCCGTCTACGACATGCACGACGCGCAGGAGGCGGTCATCGACGCCTACGGCTCGCGGGTGATCCCGGCGGTCAACTCCTGACCTCCACGGGCCTGTCGGCCCCTGCTCACCCCTTTCCTTGTTGGTCTCCCCCTTCCCGCCGTCCCGGGGAGGGGGCCCAGGGCGCTTCCCCACAGGCGCACCCCCGCAGCCAGAGACACCCGGCGCCGCCCGCACGGCCACTCCCCGCCCCGTCTCACCTGATTGGCCCGCCCATGACCGACACCGCCCCCACGGCCGCACCCGCGGCCGCCCAGGTCACCCGCGCCGACGGCCGGGTGGAGATCGCCCCCGACGCCCCCCGCCCCAGCGGTCCCTACGCCAACGAGGACCTGCTCCCGGTCCCCGTCGCCGAGCGCACCTGGACCACCTACAACTTCTCCGCGCTGTGGGTCGGCATGGCCCACAACACGGCCACCTGGACCCTCGCCTCCGGACTGATAACCGTCGGCATGGACTGGAAGCAGGCGGTGTTCACCATCGCCCTGGCCAACGTGATCGTCCTGGTCCCGATGCTGCTGACCGGGCACGCGGGACCGAAGTACGGCATCCCCTTCCCGGTGTTCGCCCGCGCCTCCTTCGGCGTCCGGGGCGCCAACCTCCCCGCCGTCGTCAGGGCGTTGGTCGCCTGCGGCTGGTTCGGCATCCAGACCTGGATCGGCGGCGAGGCGATCTACTTCCTCGCCGGGAAGCTGATCGGCGACGGCTGGAGCGACGCCGCCGTGGTCGGCGGTCACGCCTGGACGATGTGGCTGTCGTTCGCCCTGTTCTGGGCGCTTCAGGTGGCCATCATCCTGCGGGGGATGGAGACCCTGCGCCGCTTCGAGAACTGGGCCGCGCCGTTCGTACTGGTCGGCGCGTTCGTGATGCTGTGGTGGATGAGCGACAGGGCGGGCGGCTTCGGCCCGCTGCTCGACCAGCCGTCCCGGCTCGGCTGGGGCGCCGACTTCTGGAAGCTGTTCTGGCCCTCCCTCATGGGCGTGATCGGCTTCTGGTCGACGCTGTCGCTGAACATCCCCGACTTCACCCGCTACGGCCGCAGCCAGAAGGCGCAGACCTGGGGACAGGCGCTCGGGCTGCCGACCACGATGACGCTGTTCGCCTTCCTGTCGGTGATGGTCACCTCCGGCTCGCAGGCCGTCTACGGCGAGCCGATCTGGGACCCGGTGCAGCTGGCCGCCAAGACCGACAACGTGGTCGGGCTGCTGTTCGCGCTGGTGACCGTGCTGGTGGCGACGCTGTCCGTGAACATCGCGGCGAACCTGGTGTCACCGGCCTTCGACTTCTCCAACGTCGCGCCGCGCAGGATCGGTTTCCGCGCCGGGGCCCTCATCACCTGTGCGCTCGGCGTGGTGATCTTCCCGTGGAAGCTGTACGCCGACCCGCAGGGCTATATCTTCACCTGGCTCGGCCTGGTCGGCGGTCTCCTGGGTACCGTCGCCGGGATCCTGATCGCCGACTACTGGGTCCTGCGCCGGGCCCGGCTGGACCTGGTCGACCTGTACCGTACGGGCGGCCGCTACTGGTACGCCGGCGGCTGGAACTGGCGGGCCGTCGCCGCCTTCCTGGCCGGCGGTGTGCTGGCGATCGGCGGCGCGAACTTCCGGCCGCTGGTCGACGGACGGCCCATCCCGGCGCTGGAGCCGCTCGCCGACTACGGCTGGGCGGTGGGTCTGGGCACCTCCATGGTGCTGTACCTGACGCTGACCCTCGCCACGGGACGGGACAGGGGCCCCGCAGTGACGCAGTGACGCAGTGACGTAGTGACGCCGTGAGGTGGACGGGTGCGGGGCCGGGTCGCCGTCAGGGCGGAACTCCGGCCTCGCGGCCCCGGCCTCGCCGCGCGGTCCGGGGCGGCCACGCTCAGCTCTTGCTCGGGCTCGCGCCGGGGCTCGCGCCGGCAGCCGTGCTCTTCCCGCCGCCCCGCAGCGCGGCCACCGCGTCCTTCGCGGCCTTGATGGCGCCCTTGTTGATCTCGTCCGTGCCCGGCGCCTTCTTCGACTCGAAGTCACTGCCGTTGTAGGTGACGACCACCAGCGCGTTGGCCGCACGGACGAACACCACGCCCTCGCGCGTCTGTTGCTTGTCCTCGGTGGTCAGGTTCACCACCGAGTACGCCTCGTCACCGAGTCCCGGCACGGCCCCGCCGCCGCTCTTCTTCGTGATCCGGTCCTGGTACGACGTCCGGGCCGCCTCGTCGGACTCCATGATCTCGAAGGTGACGTCGAGCCAGCGGTAGTCGTACCCCTTGAGTGCGTTCCACGAACAGGTGCGGCGCAGCTGGGAGTCGGTGGACCGGATCTCCTTGCCCGCCGTCTTGGCGCCGGGCACCAGCGAGCCGACCGTCTTCGCGGTCACACTGCCGCACGGAGCGGGCGCCGCCTCGTGGGTCATCGCCTTCGTCGACGCCGACGGGGCGGGAAGCGCGTCGGACGGGGTCTGCCGGGCGTCCTTGACCGCGGTGTCCTCGGTGGCGGCGAGCGGGCCGGAGGACAGCGCCCAGCCGATGCAGGCGATCACGGCGACCGGGGACAGCCGCGCGGTCAGAACGACGGGCAGAGGAAGAGAACGCACGGCGCACTTCTTTGTGGGGGAGGGTGCGGAGCAGTCCGCACTGCGGACACGGGACGCCAGTGTCACACGGCTGTGTGTGGTGCGGAAGTGTCAACTCGCTCCGTGCCCGCGTGGTCACAGTCTCTCCGGCGCCATGGGGTGTATGTCCTTATTTGTCTCCAGGGGTGCCCCCGATGCCCACGGTGCGCAGGGACACGGCGTGCGGCAGGCATACGACGGGGGCTTGTCAGGAACCCGCTACGGGACGGGGACGCCGGGACGGGAGGAGGGAGCGGATGCGCCTCTACCGCAGCCGCCCCACGGAGCCCGGGTACCGCCGATTGCCGCACGGGCGGGGCTTCCGGTACCTCGACAGCCGCAGGAACCCGCTGCGCGACCCGGCGGAACTGGCCCGCGTCCGGGGGCTGGTCATCCCGCCGGCCTGGCGCGAGGTGTGGATCTGTGCCCGCGCCCACGGCCATCTGCAGGCCGTGGGCACCGACGCGGCCGGGCGGCGGCAGTACTTGTACCACCCGAGGTTCCGCGCCGAGCAGGAACGGGCCAAGCACGAGCGTGCTCGACGTCGCCGAGCGGCTGCCCGCGCTGCGGGAGACCGTCGAAGGTCACCTGAGTGACCGGGGGGTGACCCGGCGCCGGGTACTGGCGACCGCCGTACGCCTGCTCGACCTGGGGTTCTTCCGCATCGGCAGCGACCGGTACACGGAGTTGAACCACAGCTACGGCCTGACCACCCTGCTGCGCGAGCACTCCCGCTGCCGGGCCGGCGCGGTGCTGTTCACCTACACCGGCAAGCACGGCAAGGAGATCGTCCAGACGGTCGCGGACCCCGCCGCCTGCCGCAGTCTCACCGCGCTGATGCGGCGCCGGGGCGGCGGCGACCGGCTGCTGGCCTACTGGGAGCGGCCCGCCTGGCGCGAGGTGAACGGCGACGACGTCAACACCTACCTCAAGGAGGCGGCCGGCCTGGAGATCACGGCGAAGGACTTCCGCACCTGGCACGCCACCGTCATGGCCGCAGTCGCACTGTTGGCCGCCTCGTTGTTCACCCACCGGTGCGGGCGCGTGGGTGCGTACACCTGCGCCAGCTTCACCTCGGCGCCCAGCATCCGCAGGCGCCCCGCGCCCACGGCGCGGCGCAGTGCCGCGAACTCCTCGCGCTCCTCACGTGCGGCGTGGGCGAGTACGGCCCGGCGGGCCGCGTTCAACTGCCGCAGGTAGCCCTTGCCGTACGGTCCGGTGCGCCACAGCCTCACCAGCAGCTTCTTGGCCTGCTTCTCCTCCTCGCGCCGCCGAGCGGCGACGGCCCGCCCGGCGCGCAGCGCGCGGCGGGCCACCGGGTGCACGTGGGCCTCCTCCGCCGCCTCGTGCACGGCGAGCAGACGCATCAGCTGGTCGAACGCCCGCCGACGCGTCGGCCCGGGTACGGCGGCCTTGTAGAAGCCGCGCCGGATCTGGGCGTGCTGGCGGGTCAGGATGTCGGCGGCGTCATCGCGCATCAGGGCCAAAGCCATGATCGATCCTTCTTGGTGGTCCAAACCCGCCGGGTACCCGGAGCGTCCGCCCCTCACGCGGCGGCGGCATAGGCCGCGTCGATGGCGATGTCGGCGCGCGCGTGGATCACCAGCCGGGGGCGGCCGTCCTCGGCGCTCGCCTCCAGGAGCCGGCGAGCCGGGGCGCTGTGCGTGGCGACGGACATCAGGACGCCGAGGCTTCCGCAGGCGCGGTGGGCCCGCAGCACGGCGCCCACCGCCGCGCTCCCGGTGGCCGGCTCGTCCAGGACGATCACGACGGGCGACGGCCGGTGCGCCTCGACGAGGGCGCTGATATCGGCCGCGAGCAGGGCACGCTCGGCGGCGCCGGGGTCACGGTCCACGGTGATCACCAGGACACCGTGTTCCAGCGCGTGAGTGAGAGCCATGCCCGTGTCCCTCCTGACCTCGATGGTCCCGGTGGCCGGTGGCCGGTGGTCGACGTGTCGGGGAGGGAGTACCCCGCGGCGGCGCCGTCAAGCGTCAGGCGGCGGCGCGTCGATCTGCTCCGGGCGGTTCGTCCGAGCGGGTCGGCGGCAGCGACGACCTCTTCGCGCTCCCCGGCGACGCCGAGGGCGTCGACGGGCTGCCGGACGGTGTCCGCCTCCCGGTCGCCGGGCTCGCCGCGGCTCGGAGGCGGCTCAGCCGTCGTCGGGCGTCAGACGTGCGAGGTGGGTGGCCGTGACGCGGGCCCGGCGCCGGGCGTCCCGCAGGCCGCGCTCGGCCTCCCGGGCCCGCACGCGCGCCTCGCGTTCCGCGCCCTCGGCCTCCCGGACGTCGGCCTCGGCGCCGCGCAGCGCGTCGGCCAGCTCGCCGACCCGCCGGCGCAGGCGGGCGGCGCGGTCCGCCGCCTCCCCGGCCGCCCGCTCGGCTTGCTCGGCGTCCGCCTCCCGCCCGCGCAGGTCCTCGGCGGCCCGCTCCGCCGCTTCCCGGGCCTCGGCCGACTCCCGGCGGCGCCGTTCCTCGGTCCTCCGGCGTTTCCCGGCGGCCTTCCGCTCCGCGGCACTGGGTTCGGGTGGCCGGCGGTCCGGTGTCCTGCGCTCCGCCGCCTTCCCGCGCTCCCGGGAAACGGGCGGCACCAGCGTCAGGTGCGTCTGCGTCTGCGTCTGCGCCTGCGTCCGCGTGTCGCCGAGCCGGAAGCCGGGCGCGGCGCTGAGCGGCCTGGCCAGCCTGCCGGTGGCCCACTCGCGGGCCGCCTCGGGGTCGGCGAGCACGGCGCGCAGGGTCTGCTCGATCTCCTCCTGCACCGCACCGCCGACGCGGTGCCCGGCCGCCGCCGTGAGGCTGCCGGCCTGCCGTGTCAGGGCGGCGACCAGGGTGTGCTGCCGACGCGAGAGTTCGCGCAGCTGTGCGCCGTCCAGCTCTTCGTGCGCCCGGCGCAGCCCCTCGCCGAGCCGGACCAGCGGCTCCACCGCCTCAGGCTGCTCGCGTACGAGGAGATTGCTGGCCCAGGCGGCCAGGGTGGGGCGGCGCAGCGCCTTGATCCGGTCCGCGAGTTCCCGGTCACCCGCCGCGCGGGCGGCGGCCGCGTGCCGGTCGCGGACGACGGTGAACTCCTCCGGCCGCAGCCCGTACAGCTCATCGGCGACAGCATCGAGATCCACCGCTTCCACCCGCGCCCCTCCGAGAGAAAAGTTGATGTGCCGCTATATCGATGTATTGGTTCCCCTGGTGTGACCCGCTACGCGGTGTTCCACCGGAACTCCCCAGAGTCGCCCCTCAGTGATGAAGAGCTCCCCAGCCGCTCCCCAGGCGGAGCGGCCTCGCGATGGGCCCCAAGCCGCTCCTGAATGCGGTCCCACCCCTGCAACCACCGCGCTCGCGGACAGCGCCTGTGTGTAGACGGGGTCACCGTCGGCCACGCGGCAGGTGACGAAGGCCCGACAGGACGCGGTGGCCTGTTTCAATCTCGGTAGGGCTCATAGGCTGCTGACCGAAGTGCCTTGC
This sequence comes from Streptomyces sp. bgisy159, assembly GCF_965341775.1. GTDB lineage: Bacteria > Actinomycetota > Actinomycetes > Streptomycetales > Streptomycetaceae > Streptomyces. The sequence goes on from NZ_CBDQZH010000012.1 coordinate 111,985, forward strand.
AGCGTTGGCCGGCTATCGGCCGCTCTGGTGAACATGAGCGGATTGAGCTGTCCCGGGTTTCGTAGAGTCCGGGTTCTGCCCCGACGCCGGGAGCCACCCGCTTGGCGTGGGACGGGCGAGATTTTCCTGCGTTCGGTTGGCGAGTCCTGGCGCAGGTTACCGTGCCTGATGGGGTCTCAGGCGGACAGCGGTGACGGCATGGCGGTGGATGCCGGTGATCTCCAGCGTCCAGTTGGCGAGGCGGACGCTGTCGCCGGGGTGCTGCGGCAGGCGTCCGAGCCGGGCGAGGGCGAGGCCGGCGATGGTCGTGTACGGGCCGTGGGTGAGGTCGCCGAGGTCGACGCCGAGGTCGGGCAGGTCGTGGAGGGGGAAGCTGCCGGGCAGGAGCAGGGAGCCGTCGGGCTGGGTGTAGTCGGTTGTGGTGTGGTCGGTCTCGTCGTGGATCTCGCCGACGAGCTCTTCCAGGAGGTCCTCGATGGTGACGATGCCGTCGACGGAACCGTGTTCGTCGACGACGAGGGCGAACTGCTCGTGGGCGGCCATCAGGCGCCGCAGGGCTTCGGAGACCTTCATGAAGTCGGATAAGAAGAGTGCCGGCCGGGCGAGGGCGGTGACGGGGGCTGTGTCGTCGCCGGTGGTCAGGTCGCGCAGGTGAACGATGCCGAGGACGTCGTCGAAGTGGCCCGCTTGCAGGACGGGGGCACGGGAGTGTCCGGAGCGCGCCAGGGCCAGGCGGGCTTGGGCGGCGGGCATGTCGTCGGGCAGGGTGAACACGTCAGGGCGCGGAACGACAACGGTCCGCAGGGGGCGCTCGTGGATCTCCAGGGCGCTGGAGATGATGGTCCGCTGCTGTGTGGTCAGACCACGGTGGCTGATGACCATGTCCCGTAGCTCTTTCGGGGCTGGGCGGCTGCTGGGACGCGCGAGGGTTGCCGCCCAGGAGGCGGACGATCAGGTCGGTGGCCCGGCTGAGAGCCCATACGGCCGGGCGTGCCGCGGTGGCGAGGACGTCGAGGGGGGTGGCTGCCAGCAGGGCCCACCGTTGGGCGTACTGCATGGCCAGGCGCTTGGGCGCGAGTTCGCCGACCACCAGCGTGACGAAGGTCAGCGTCAGGGTCACCAGCGCAATGGCCAGCGGCTCGGCGGCTCTTCCGGCGAATCCCAGGGCGGGTACCAGAGGCTCGGCCAGAGAGACGGCGGCGGTGGCGGAGGCCAGGAAACCGGCCAGCGTGATGCCGATCTGGATGGTGGCCAGGAATCGGTTGGGTTCCTCGGTCAGACGCACCAGCCGGGCCGCGCGGGCTGCCCCGCGGCGCCGCAGGCGGCGCAGCTGGCTCTCCCGCAGGGAGATCAGCGCGATCTCGCTGCCCGCGAAGAGTGCGTTGAGCACGATCAGCGCGGCGATGAGCGCGAGGTCGAACCAGAACCCTTCCATGATGTCACCGTGCCACCCGCTCGGGCGCGCCGCCCTGAGGGCGGCAGGGGTGTGTCGCGGATGGTCAGGGCTTGCCGCTTCGGCGGGCCGCTCGGCGGCTGATATCGGCCCGTCCCGCGCGCCAGGCATGTTCGCTCAGCACCACGGTGGAGGCGGTGGCCACGCAAATGGCCCTTTGGGCGGGCTGAGGGGGACTGTGCCGAACACACCTCGGGCGAAGGGGGCTTGGACGGCGACGACCTGCAGCATGAGAACGGCGGCGAGACAGATCCACAAGGTGCGGTGGTGCAGCTGGTGCCGACCGAGAACGGGCCCTCCTGGCCATCGGTCTGTCCGTGAACCCGGGCACGTTGCTTCCGGTGCTGCCCGCCGCCCCGCTGTCGGCTCTGGTCACTGCCGTGACGAAAGTGGCCTCCGTATGCCGCGCGGCGGGACGGGACGGGACGGGACGGGGCGCCGGGGGCGGCTGCGGGCCGGGACCGCGCTCATCGCCCGGGGCGAGTTCTCCATCGTCATGGTCGGCCCGGTGGGAGTGCTTCAGGACCGGCTCGGCGCCCTCGTGGCCGGCTATTGCTGCTGCCGGCCGTGGCCGGACCTGTGATCACGCGTTTCGCCGGGGCACGCGCTGCGGGCACGACCCGGCGACCACGTCACGATGTGACGGCGCGCTGACCGGCCGGTGGACGGCTACAGGGGCCGGTGCCGCAGGTGCTTGTCCAGGGCGACGGCGAGGGCGGTGAGTGCGGCGATGCCGAGGATGCGCAGCCATGCCTGGCCAGTGATCGGAGCGGTGTGGAAGAGATGGTTCATGGCCGGTACGTAGGTCAGCGCCAACTGGCCGACCGCTTGGGCCAGGACCCCGCCGACGACCCACCGGTTGGACAGCAGGCCGATGCGCCACACAGAGCGGGTCAGAGAGCGGCAGCTGAAGAGGTAGAGCAGTTCGACCGCCACGAACAGGTTCACCGCAGCGGTGCGTGCCTCGGCCAGGCTCGCGCCCATCCTGCGCTCCCATTCGAACAGCCACCAGGAACCGGCCACCAGCAGGGCGGAGACCAGCAGGATCCGGGTGACGAGGGCGCCGGTGAGCAGCGGGCGGGCCGGGTCGCGGGGCGGCCGCCGCATGATGCCGGGGTCTTGTCCGAGCAGATCACCGTGGTGCTGCCGAGCGTCTCCACCGCGGGCAGGCGGCGGATCACCGCCCGGCGCCTGGCCATCCGGCCCACCCCGATGGCCAGCGTGATGGTGACCGCAGCCGGAAGCCCTTCGGGAATCGCGCCCACCGCCAGGGCGACCGCGGCGGTGAACGTCTGCACCGCACCCTGCCCGCGGACCAGGCCGATCGCGAAGGTCACCGCCGCCAGGGCAAGGATCACCACCGTCAGTACCTTGCTGAACGCGGCGAGCTTCGCTGTCAGCGGCGTGGCCAGCGTCTCCGCGGCCCCCACCAGACGATGGATCTCCCCCAGCTCGGTCTGCGCACCGGTTGCCACCGCGATGCCGGTGCCCCGGCCGGCCGCCACCAGCGTTCCGGAGTGGACCATGTTCCGCCGGTCGGCCACCGCCGTCCCCGCGTCCAGCACCACCTCGTCCTTGGCCACCGGAGCGGACTCCCCGGTCAGCGCCGACTCGTCGACCCGCAGCTCCGCGACCCGCACCAGCCGCACATCGGCCGGCACCTTGTCCCCGGCTTCCACCAGCACCAGATCACCCGGTACGAGATCCTCCGAGGGCACCGCCTGCTCACGCCCGCCGCGTACCACCCGGGCTGTGGTGCGTACCATCGACCGCAGGCTCTCCAGCGCCGCCTCGGCCTTCGACTCCTGCACGGAACCGACCAGCGCGTTGACCAGCACCACACCGAGAATCACCGCGGAATCCACGTACTCGCCCAATGCCGCGGTGATCGCACCTGCCGCGATGAGTACGTAGATCAGCGGATGGTGGAACTGACGCAGAACGCGCCAGAGAAGCCCACCGCCCGTGGCGGCGGGCAGCATGTTGGGCCCGAACCGCTGCAGGCGCCGTGCCGCCTCATCCGTACCCAGGCCACGATCGGCATCGGTCTCCAGGAGCAGGACGACCTCATGCGCGGCCAGCCCGTGATGCGCGTCGCGCACTGGGCGATCCCGGCGACCGGGCACCCCGTCGAAGTCAGCGACGCCCACCTGGACCCCGCACGACAGCGACCGGGCAGTGCGCGTGATGCAGGACCGCCTGGCTGACCGACCCCAGCAGCAGCCCTGCGAACCCGCCGCGCCCCCGGGCACCGACCACCAGCAGCTGCGCCGAACGGCTGGCCTCGATCAGTGCCTCACGGGTCCGGCCGTGCACCACCTGGTGCTCCACGGCCACCTCCGGATACCGCTCCCTGTGGCCGGCGAGCGCCTCCGCCAACAGCCGTTCCTCCTCCTGCCCAAGCTCGCCCGGCTGGTTCGCATACGGCGCCGCCGCGTCCTGCGGGGCGGGCAGCGGTGCGTTCCATGTGGTCCAGGCGTGCAGGGCCACAAGGCCGGCTCCACGCCAGGCCGCCTCGGCGAAGGCGAAGTCCACGGCCGGCTCACCCGCGGTGGAGCCGTCGACGCCCAGCACCACCGGCCCGGCGTCGTCACCCGTGTCTCGCACCACGAGCACCGGGCACGTGCCGTGCGCGGCCAGATGCACCGCTGTCGATCCCACCAGCAGCCCGACGAACCCGCCCATGCCCCGGGACCCGACGACCACGAGTTCCGCGGCGCGTGACTGTGCCTCCAGCACCGTCAAAGGCTCCCCTGTCACCACCGCGTGGGAGACATCCACCTCCGGTGCCGCCGACCTGGCACGCTCCACCGCCTCAGCCACCAGGTGCTCGACCATGTTCCGAACCCCGCCTTCAGGCGGCCCCAGCGGCGACGGCCCGAGCGGCACGTGCATCGCGGGCCACAAGAACGCGTGCACCACCCGCAGCCCCGCGCCACGCCATCGCGCCTCGCGCGCCGCCGTGTCCACCGCGGCAAGACTCGACGCGGACCCGTCCACGCCCACGACCACCAGACCGCTCATCATGACTCCCACGTTCGGACGTCCCAACGCCTCCCAGCATCAGCCTCACCCTCCCGAGCACCCCCCCTGGCAGGGCCGACCGTCTGCCGCGCGGGCCCGTTCGGCCCACACGGCGAACGACTCGACGCAGCCTCCTGGTGGACAGGCAGGTCGTCCCTGGGCACCACCCGTCCCCATGCCGCGGCCCGCACCGCCTTCGCTCGCAGCCTTGGACCACATCGCCCCGGCCTGCCCGGGTTTGAGACCGTGGCGTCCATGAGCGGCGGCATGCAGGGGCCCGCCGGCACGGCGGCGGACGGTCGCCCGGGCGGCGGCCGATGTCAAGGGCTCGGCGACGGGAGAGTCGGCGGGCGCGGTCGACGAGGTCCTGCTCGGGCTCGGGGACGGCGTGAACCGGGCGGAGCTCAAGGCCTACTGGGCGTATCAGCGGCTGCGGAACTTCGCCTGCCGGTGCCCGCCGCAGCGCGATCGGCCTGTCGGTGTTGGTCGCGAAACAGGTCAGCCGCATGCAGTCCGCGCCCGACAGTCGAAACTGGGCTCCGGGATGGAGCCGTTCCTTCCGGACGATCAGCCGCATCCCCTTCGGTCAGCCGTCCAGGACGTCGCCGGTGAGTTCGGCGCCCCAGGCCCCGTCCCGGATCTCGCTGTCCGCCTCGACCCGCCGGTGTCCAGGAAAAGGCCGACCATCATCCTCGACCACTACGCCCACTTCGTGCCGGAGGCGGGGAGGAGGGGCGCAGGGCGATCGATAGCCTTCTGGGGGAGCGGGGGAAGGCGGCCGTCGGCGCAAACTCCCCTGACTCCCCAGGACCTGTCCTGAGTGCCCATCACTTGGGCCGCGATCCGTCAACAGCGAGGTGAGAGCCGCGATGTTCACCACCCGCCCCACCCTCCAGGGCACCTTCGGCATGGTGTCGTCCACACACTGGCTGGCGTCGCAGACGGCGATGGCCGTTCTGGAGGACGGGGGCAACGCCTACGACGCCGCCGTGGCCGGGGCGTTCGTGCTGCACGTCGTGGAGCCGCACCTGAACGGGCCGGCCGGCGAGGTGCCGATCGTCATGGCGCCCGCGGGCGGCCCGGTGCGGGTGGTGTGCGGGCAGGGCGTCGCCCCCGCCGGCGCGACCGTCGCCCACTACCAGGGGCTCGGACTCGACCTGGTCCCCGGCACCGGACCGCTCGCCGCCGCCGTGCCCGGCGCCTTCGACGCCTGGATGCTGCTGCTGCGCGACCACGGCACCAAGCCCCTGGACGCCGTCCTGAAGTACGCCGTCGGATACGCCGAGCACGGGCACCCGCCCGTGGAGAACCTCCGCGCGAGCGTCGAGACCGTCCGCCGGCTGTTCGGGACGGAGTGGACCTCGTCCGCCGAGGTGTACCTGCCCGGCGGGGAGCCGCCCCGCCCCGGCCGGCTGTTCCGCAACCCGGCCCTCGCGGCCACCTGGCGCCGGCTGCTCGCCGAGACCGCCGGCGCGGGGGACCGGGAGGCGCGGATCGAGGCCGCCCGTCAGGTGTGGCGGTCCGGGTTCGTCGCCGAGGCCCTCGTCCGGCAGGCCCGCCGGCCCACCCTCGACACCAGCGGCGAGCACCACACCGGCACCCTCACCGAGGCCGACCTCGCCGGCTGGTCCGCGACCTACGAGGCGCCCGCGACGTACGACTGGAACGGCTGGACCCTGTGCAAGGCCGGCCCCTGGAGCCAGGGCCCGGTGCTGCTGCAGCAGCTCGCCCTGCTCCCGCCCGAGTTGCCCGCGCCCGGCTCGGCCGACTACGTCCACCTGCTGGTCGAGGGCTGCAAGCTCGCCATGGCCGACCGGGAGGCCTGGTACGGCGACGCGGCCGAGGTGCCCCTCACCGACCTGCTGTCCGCGCCGTACAACGCGGCCCGGCGGGCACTGATCGGCGAGCGGGCCTGTCACGACCTGCGGCCCGGCAGCCCCGGTGGCCGCACGCCCCGGCTCAGCACGCACGCGCACACCGTCCTCACCGGCGAGCCCGGCACCGGCCCGATGGGCGCCGGCGAACCCACCGTCGCCAAGGCCCCGACCTCCCCGGTGCCGGGCGAGCCCGCCGACGGGGGGCTCACGGCCGGCGCCGACGGAGCCACCCGGGGCGACACCTGCCACATCGACGTCGTGGACCGCTGGGGCAACATGATCGCCGCCACCCCCAGCGGCGGCTGGCTGCAGTCCAACCCCGTCGTGCCCGAACTCGGTTTCCCGCTCGGCACCCGGCTGCAGATGACATGGCTGGAGGAGGGCCTGCCGAACTCCCTCACCCCCGGCCGGCGCCCCCGCACCACGCTCACCCCGTCCCTGGCGCTGCGCGACGGCGTTCCCGTGCTGGCCTTCGGCACGCCCGGCGGCGACCAGCAGGACCAGTGGCAGCTGCACTTCTTCCTCGGTGTCGCCCTGCGCCCACCGGTGCGCGGCGGCCTGGACCTCCAGGGCGCCATAGACGCCCCGAACTGGCACAACGACGGCTTCCCCGGCTCCTTCCACCCCCGCGGCATGCGGCCCGGCAGCGTCACCGTCGAGTCCCGGACGCCCCCCGAGGTGGTCGCGGAGCTGCGGCGGCGCGGGCACCTCGTCACCGTCGGCGGCCCCTGGTCGGAGGGGCGGCTGTGCGCGGTCGCCCGGGAACCGCACACCGGCGTTCTCGCGGCGGCCGCGAATCCGCGGGGCATGCAGGGGTACGCGGTGGGCAGATGAGGCAGGCGCAGTCGACCGGAGGGGGAGCGTGGCAGACCGGAGGCGGAGCGTGAAAGACCGCAACGGGACAGCGGCAGGCCGGCCGCGCGGCTCACGTCGGCCGGGCGCCGCCGGGGCTGTTCATCCCGATTCCACCCACGGTGCGCCCGCCCGGTGGGGGCTGTCAGTGGGGCGTGCTCTCATGGAGACATGATCACAGACGCGGAGTCCATCGACGAGTTCCTCGACCGCCACGCGGCCGACGTGGAGGAAGCGGTCCGCGAGGCGGCCGCGGCGGAGATCCTGCCGCGCTTCCGCCGGCTCTCGGCCAACGAGGTCGACGAGAAGAGCGGGCCGCACGACCTGGTGACGGACGCCGACCGGGAGACCGAGCGGCGGCTGACCCGGGACCTGGGAGCCCTTCTGCCCGGCTCGGTCGTCGTCGGCGAGGAGGCGGTGCACGCCAATCCGGCGACCTACGACGCGATACGCGGCGAGGCGCCGGTCTGGATCGTCGACCCCGTCGACGGTACCCGCCAGTTCGTGCACGGTGACGACGGCTTCTGCACCCTCGTCGCACTCGCCCGGCACGGAGTGGTCCTCGCCTCCTGGACCTACGCGGCCGCCCGGGACCAGCTGGCCACCGCCGTCCGGGGCGGCGGCGCCCACCTCGACGGGAAGCGGCTGCACGCCGGACCGCCCGACCCCGGCCGCCCCCTGCGGGTGGCCCACTCCCACCCCGACTACACCACCGACGCGCAGAAGCAGGCCCTGCTCGGCCTGTGGACCGAGGGCGTGGAGCCGCGCTCGTGCGGTTCGGCGGGTCTGGAGTACCTCGCCGTCGCCCGGGGCCTGTCCGACGCCACGGCGTTCTCCTGGGAGGCCGCCTGGGACCACGCCGCCGGACTCCTGCTGGTCGAGGAGGCGGGCGGCACCCATCTCACCCTGGCCGGCGAGCCGTTCCGGATCACCGGCGGCAACGCGCTGCCGTTCACGGCGGCCAGGGACGCGGCGACGGCACGGCGGGTGGCGGCCCTGCTGGCGGGCACCCCCGGGGGGAGCGGCGGTCGCGCCCTGACCTGAATCCGCCCGTGCCGCGGGCGTCGATCCCCCGTGCCGCGGGCGTTGTCGGCCCCCCGGCATATCCTGGCCCCTCAGAGGCCACCGGCGACGAAGGGGTCCGAAGTGCCGTCGATGCTCGATGCGGTCGTGGTGGGAGCGGGGCCGAACGGGCTGACGGCCGCCGTGGAACTGGCCCGGCGCGGTTTCTCCGTCGCCCTGTTCGAGGCTCGTGACACCGTGGGCGGAGGAGCCCGCACCGAGGAACTGACCCTGCCGGGCTTCCGGCACGACCCCTGCGCGGCGGCCCACCCCCTCGGCGTCAACTCCCCGGCCTTCCGCGCCCTGCCCCTGGAGCGCTACGGGCTGCGCTGGCTGCACGCCGGCCTGCCCATGGCACACCCCTTCCCGGACGGCACGGCCGCGGTGCTGTCGAAGTCGGTCGCCGAGACGGCCGCCTCCTTCGGCCCCCGGGACGCGGGCGCCTACCGCCGGCTCGTCGAGCCCTTCCTGCCCCGGTGGGACACCCTCGCCCGGGACTTCATGTCCCTGCCCTCGACCGCCCTGCCCCGCGACCCGGTCACCCTCGCCCGGTTCGGCCTGGTCGGGCTGCCCCCGGCCGACTGGCTGATGCGCCGCTTCCGCGACGAGCGCGCCAGGACGCTCTTCGCCGGTCTCGTCGGTCATGTCATGGCACCGCTCAGCGGCTTCGCCACCGGCGCCGTCGGCCTGGTCTTCGCGCTCGCCGCGCACGCCCGCGGCTGGCCCGTCGCCCAGGGCGGCTCCCAGGCCGTCTCGGACGCCCTCGCCGCCTACTTCAAGGACCTCGGCGGCACCGTCCACACCGACTACGAGGTCAAGCGCCTCGACGACCTGCCCCCCGCCCGCGCCTACGTCTTCGACACCTCGCCCACCGCGCTCGCCCGCATCGCCGGCCTCGGCCGCGCCTATGAGCACTACCGCTACGGCCCCGGCGTCTTCAAGCTCGACTACGCGCTGGACGGGCCCGTCCCCTGGACCGCGCCCGAGGCGCGCACCGCCGGGACCGTGCAGATCGGCGCCGACAGCGCCGAGATCGGGGCCGCGCTGCGCGCCGCGTCCCGTGAGGGCCGCGCCCCCGACAGACCCTTCCTGATCACCGTGCAGCCCAGCGTCGTCGACCCCACCCGGGCACCCGAGGGGCGGCACGTCTTCTGGGCGTACGGCCATGTCCCCAACGGCTGGACCGGTGACCTGACGGACGCCGTCGAGGCCCAGCTGGAGCGCTTCGCGCCCGGGTTCCGGGACCGGATCCTGGCCCGCGCCACCGCCGGCCCCGCCGAACTCGCCGCCCACAACGCCAACTACGTCGGCGGTGACATCGCCACCGGCGCGGTCTCCGGCCTCCAACTGCTGCTGCGGCCCAAGCTGTCGCTCCTCCCGTACGGGACCCCGCACCCGGCCGTCTTCATCTGCTCCTCGGCGACCCCGCCCGGCCCGGGCGTGCACGGCATGTCCGGGCACAACGCGGCGAAGGCCGTCTGGCGCCGCCTGCGCCGGCAGAGCTGACCGGCATCCGCCGGGGCGCCACGGCCTCCACAACGTCCACTGCGTCCACAACGTCCACGGCGTCCACGGGCACCTCGCCCGGCCGTCCGCGTCTGCCCGTCCGCGTCTGCCCGTTCGCGGCTCCCCGTCCGGGTCACCCGGTCGCCGCCGGTGGCCAGGAATCCCTTAGGCGCCGGCCGGCCCCCGGGGATTGGATGGGGCCATGACCACCATCACGTTCGTCCGGGGCGACATCACCCAACAGACCGCCGACGCCATCGTCAACGCGGCGAACTCCTCGCTGCTCGGCGGTGGTGGCGTCGACGGTGCCATCCACCGCCGCGGCGGCCCCGCAGTCCTCGACGACTGCCGCCGCCTGCGCGCCTCCCGCTACGGCAAGGGGCTCCCCACCGGGCAGGCCGTCGCCACCACCGCGGGCGATCTCGACGCACACTGGGTGATCCACACGGTCGGCCCCGTCTGGTCCCGCACGGAGGACCGCTCCGACCTGCTGGCTTCCTGCTACCGCGAGTCCCTGCGCGTGGCCGACGAACTCGGCGCCCGCACGGTCGCCTTTCCCGCCGTCTCCGCCGGCATCTACGGCTGGCCGCCGGAGGACGCCGCCCGCATCGCGGTCGAGACCGTACGCGCCACCCCCACGGCGGTCGAGGAGGTCAGGTTCGTCCTCCTCGACGACCGGGCCCACGCGGCGTTCGCCGCGCGCCTCACCTGACCACAGGGGGCCCGGCCCCCGCCCGGCCGTCGCCCACGGACCCGTCGCCCGCCGGCAGCGCGCGTGCCACGAGCAGCGCCACGTCGTCGTGGTCGTCGGGGTGGCGCAGCCCGTACAGCAGGAGGTCGCAGATCTCCTCCAGCGGCCGGTGCGGTGGGTCGAGGAAGCTGAGCAGGACGTTCAGCCGGTCGTCGATCGAGTGGTGCCGCGTCTCGACGAGCCCGTCGGTGTACAGGACCAGCAGATCGCCGGGGCCCAGTTCGGTCGTGGCCGAACCGAAGGGAACGCCGCCGACCCCGAGCGGGGCTCCGGTGGGCAGGTCCAGCAGCTCCGGCGCCCGGCCCGGGCGGGCCAGCGCGGGCGGCATGTGACCGGCGTTGGCGATCAGACACCGTCGTGAGCGCGGGTCGTACACCGCGTACAGGCAGGTCACGATGTAGTGCTCCAGATCCGAGGTGATCCTGTCCAGGTGCCGGAGCACCTCCACCGGGTCCAGGTCCAGGTCCGCGTAGGCGCAGGTGGCGGTGCGCAGCCGGCCCATGGTGGCGGCCGCGTCGATGCCGTTGCCCATGACGTCGCCGACGACCAGGGCGGTGCGGTCGTCGGCCAGCGGGATCACGTCGTACCAGTCGCCGCCGACCTCGCTGGTGGCCTGCGCGGGCTGATAGCGGGAGGCGAGCTCCAGACCGGCGTGGTGGGGCTGGTGGTCGGGCAGCAGGCTGCGCTGCAGGGTGAGCGCGGTGTTGCGCACGCTCTGGAACCAGCGGGCGTTGTCGATGGCCACGGCGGCCCGGCCCGCCAGCTCACTGGCCAGGACCACGTCGTCCTCGTCGAAGGGGCGAGGATTGCGGGTGCGTTTGAGATCCAGGGCGCCGAGCACCTCGCCGTGCGCGATCAACGGCACGGCCAGATAGGAGTGAACCCCGGCCCGGGCCAGCAGTGCCCCGGCCTCGGCGTCCCGGGCGATGCGCGGCAGATCACGGTCGTCGACATGGCGCACCAGGACCGGCCGCGCCGTGTGGACGCACAGCGTGACCAGGCGGTCGCCCTCGTAGGAGGCGAGGTCGCCGGGCGGGTCGGCGGCGCGCAGCGCCACGGTCGGGTGGGCCGCCTTGAGCGCGAGGGCGCGGAAGAGCTCCGGGCCGTTGTCCGGGGAGCGGGTGCGCCGGCACGCCAGGGCCGAGTCCAGGATGTCCACGGCGACCACGTCGGCGAGTTCGGGCGTGGCGATCTCGGCCAGTTCGTGCGCGGTCCGCTCCACCTCCAGGGTGGTACCGACCCGGGTGGAGGCGTGCGCGATGAGCGACAGGCGCCGCCTCGCCCGGTCGGCCTCGGCGGCCACCCGGTGCCGTTCGGTGACGTCGACGACGGAGGTGGCCGCGCCCAGCACCCGCCCGCCGGGGTCCTCCAGCCGGTAGAAGGACAGCGACCAGGCGTGCTCGTGCTCGGGATCGGCCGGCGGACGGCCCACGTGGTACTGGTCGAGCAGCGGCGTGCCCGTCGTCAGTACCTGGCGCAGCGCCGACTCGACGGTGTCGGCGTCCGGGAACGGCAGGGTCTCGCGCAGCCGGCGGCCGATGTGGTCCTCGGCCGGAATGCCGTCGATCCGCTCCAGCGCCGGGTTGACCAGCAGATACCGCAGTTCGGGGTCGAGCAGGGCCAGACCGATCGGCGACTGGTCGATGAGCCGCTCGCACAGCGCCAGATCGGTCTCGGCGCGCTGCAGCCGGCCGTGGTCGGCGACGATGCCCAGGGCGTAGACGTCGCCGAGATCGTCCAGCAGCCGCATGTTGCGGAACTCCATCAGCCGGGTGCTGCCGTCCTTGTGGCGGATGGGGAAGGCTCCGGCCCAGCTCCGGCCGGTCTCCAGTACCTCCGCGAACAGGCGGGTGACGGCGTGCAGATGCTCGGGATGGATGAACAGCCGGGCCGCGTACCGGCCCAGGGCCTCCGCCGCGGTGTAGCCGAACAACTCCTCGGCCTGCGGGGTCCAGAACACGATACGTCCGCCCGCGTCGACGACCACGGCGGCGACGCTCAGCACGTCCAGCAGCCCGATCGGCGCGGGCGGCTCGGCGTCGTACGAGCCGTCGACGTCGTACGAGCCGTCGCCGTCGCCCGGCGGGAGGGGATCGGCCGCCATCCCTCCATGCTCTCTCCGGTCGTCCGCCTTGCCCAGTCCCCGGCGGGACGGAACCGTGCACATCGGGCGGGCAAGCAGGAACATGGTCGTGGAGAGGATGGGGACCCCCATGAGTTCTGCGAGTTCTGTGCCACGGGAACCCGAGCCGACGGCCCCGGGGACCGGTGCCCCGCTGGACGCGTCCACCGACGCCGCGGCCGTGGTGTCCGCGCACGGCGTCGTGATCGGCTGGACCCGGGGCGCCGAGGACCTCCTCGGGCACCCTGCGTCGGACGTGGTCGGCGGTCCCGCCGCGCGCCTGCTGGCGATGCCAGGGGACCCGGTCCGGGTGGCCGGCGTCGCCGAGCGGTGCCGCGCGGGCATGGGGTGGAGCGGGCTGATCCCGGTACGGCACCGTGACGGCCACAGCATCGACGTCGACCTGCGGGTCTCCGCGTCCTTCCACGTCGGCACCGAGGAGTGCTTCCTGCTGTCGGCCCGCGAACGCAGGCAGCAGTGGACGGTCGGCCAGTCCGTCCTGGACGGCTTCCTCACCCGTTCCCCGGTCGGCATGGCCGTGATGGACACCGCGCTGCGCTACGTCTGGCTCAACGACACCCTGGAACGCCTCGGCGGGGTGCCCCGCGAGCAGCGCCTGGGCCGGCGGCTGAGCGAGCTGCTGCCCGGGCTGCAGGCGGAGCCCCTGGAGGAGCTGATGCGCAAGGTGCTGGAGACCGGCACCCCGGTGACCGACTACGAGTACACGGGATGGAGCTGGGCCGACCCCCACCGCCGGCACGCCTACTCGACGTCCTTCTTCCCGCTGGTGGACGCGGACGGCGGGGTCACCGGGGTCTGCTACATGGTCCTCGACGTCACCGAGCGGTGGCACGCCCGGCAGCTGCTGTCGTTGATCGCCGAGGCCGGGACGGGGATCGGCAGAACCCTCGACGTCGCGCGGACCGCCCAGGAACTGGCCGACTTCGCCGTCCCGCGCTTCGCGGACTTCGTCATCGTCGACCTGCTGGAGTCGGTGGTCGGCTCCGAGGGGCGCGGGCTGTGGCCGGCCGACGCCGGGCCGGGCCCCGCGCGTCCGTCGATGCGCCGCGCCGGCATGAGTTCGGTGCGCCAGGGCTGCCCGGAGGCGGTGGCGCGGATCGGGGACCGGGTGGACTTCCTGCCCCCGCCGCACGACGCGACCCTCCTCGTCGAGGGTGAACCGATCTTCATACCGGTCCTCGACCCGGACGACGACGTGTGGACGGCCCGGCAACCCGTGCGGGCGCAGCGCATCCGCGACTTCGGGCTGCACTCCCTGATCTCCGTACCGATGCGTGCGCGCAACACCGTGCTGGGCCTGGCCACGTTCGTCCGCTCGCTCAACCCGGACTCCTTCACACCCGACGACGTGCTGCTGGCCCGGGAGGTGGTGGAACGGGCGGCGCTGTGCGTCGACAACGCCCGTCGCTTCACCCGGGAGCACACGGCGGCGGTCACCCTCCAGCACAGCCTGCTGCCCCACACCCTGGCCGGGGGGACGGCCATGGACGTGGCGTCCTGCTACCGGCCCGCCGACGCGACGGGCGGGGTCGGCGGCGACTGGTTCGACATCATCCCGCTGTCCGGCGGGCGCGTCGGGCTCGTCATCGGCGACGTCGTGGGCCACGGCATCGGCGCGGCCGCGTCCATGGGCCGGCTGCGCACGGCGGTGCAGACCCTCGCCGACATGGAGCTGCCGCCCGACGAACTGCTGGCCCACCTCGACGACCTCGTCCTGCGCCTGGCCGAGGAGACCGCCTCCGGCACCTCGGCCGACGGCAGCCCCACCGCCTTCCTCGGCGCTACCTGCCTGTACGCCGTCTACGACCCCGTGAGCAGACGGTGCTCGATGGCCCGGGCCGGCCACCCGCCCCCCGTCGTCGTCACCCCCGACGGGCACGTCGCCTTCCCGGAGCTGCCCGCCGGGCCGCCGCTGGGCCTGGGCGGGATGGCGTTCGAGACCGCAGAGATCGAACTCGCCGAGAACAGTCTGCTGGGCCTGTACACCGACGGCATCGTCCAGGGCACCGACCGTGACATGGAGCTGGGCATGCGCCGGCTCGGCGAGATGCTGGCCCGGCCGGACGCCGAGCTGTCCGACCTGTGCGTGGCCGCGGTGCGGGCGCTGGTCCCGGAGCCGCAGTCCGACGACGTCGCCCTCCTGCTGGCACGCACCCACGCCGTCGGGGCCGACCGGGCCGTCTCCTGGGACGTGCCGGCCGACCCGGCCGCCGTCGCCGAGGTGCGCGCCCGGGCGGTCCGCCAGGTGGCGGCCTGGGGCCTGGAGGACCTGGCCATCACGACGGAACTGATCGTCAGCGAGCTGGTCACCAACGCCATGCGGCACGCGGCCCCGCCCATCCGGCTGCGGCTGCTCCGCGACTCCCGGCTGACCTGCGAGGTCGCCGACGGCAGCAGTACCGCCCCGAGGCTGCGCCATGCGCGCAGCACGGACGAGGGCGGCCGCGGCCTCTTCCTGGTCGCCCAGCTCACCCACCGCTGGGGTGCCCGCTACACGGCCGGCGGAAAGATCATCTGGGCCGAGCAGGAGATCTCCTGACCCGGGCCGCCCTCCCCGCCGCGCCGCCGTCGCAGCACCCCTGACCGAATGCGCGGACCTGCCCCGGCCGTCGTCACTCACGTTGCCCGGCCGTCGCCGTTCACGTCGCCCGGCCGTGGTCACTCACATCGCCAGGTCGTTGCCGTTCACATCACTCGGCCACCGTCGCTCACATCGCCCGGCCATTGTCGTTCACACCGCCCGGCCACCGCCGCTCACACCACCTGGCCCCCCTCTGTGCGCCGCCCTTAACCCCTGGCGGCGAGTGCGGGAGACACCTGCGTAATCCGTCCTCCGTACCGTCGACCATGGCCCTGACCAGGGCGATCGGCGAAACGAAAGGGGCGCGCGTGGCCGTGCCGGACTCCTGGACCGACGACGTGACCGAGCGGACCGAGCGGACCGACCGGGCGACCCGGGTGCGCACGGTCTGCTCGTACTGCGGCGTGGGCTGCGGCATGGTGCTCGACGTCGGCATCGGCCCGGACGGCCGCCGCACGGTGCTGAAGGCGTCCGGCGACAAGGACCACCCGGTGAACGCCGGCCGGCTGTGCACCAAGGGCGCCACCACCGCCGACATGCTCGCCGCGCCCGGCCGGCTGACCACCGCCCTGGTCCGCCCCGACCGCGGTCAGGAGCCGGAGCCTGTCCCGGTGGCCGAGGCAGTCGCCGAGACCGCGGCGCGGCTGCGGGCGATCGTCGATGAGCACGGCCCGGACGCCGTCGCCCTCTACGTCTCCGGGCAGATGACCCTGGAGGCCCAGTACCTGGCGAACAAACTCGCCAAGGGCTACCTGCGCACCAACCGGATCGAGTCCAACTCCCGGCTGTGCATGGCGAGCGCCGGCACCGGCTACAAGCTCTCCCTGGGCGCCGACGGCCCGCCCGGCTCGTACGAGGACCTCGACCGCGCCGACCTCTTCCTGGTCATCGGCTCCAACATGGCCGACTGCCACCCGATCCTCTTCCTGCGGATGATGGACCGGGTGAAGTCGGCCGGCGCCAAGCTCGTCGTCGTCGACCCGCGCCGCACCGCCACCGCCGAGAAGGCCGACCTCTTCCTGCAGCCGCGGCCGGGCACCGACCTCGCCCTGCTCAACGGCCTGCTTCACCTGCTGCACGCCGACGGCCGCACCGACCCCGACTTCATCGCCGCCCACACCGAGGGCTGGGAGGACATGCCCGCCTTCCTCGCCGACTACCCGCCCGCCACCGTCGCCGGGATCACCGGAGTCCCGGAGGCCGATCTGCGCGAGGCGGCCCGGCTGATCGGCGCGGCGGGGGAGTGGACCAGCTGCTGGACCATGGGCCTGAACCAGTCCACGCACGGCACGTGGAACACCAACGCCCTGGTCAACCTGCACCTCGCCACCGGGAAGATCTGCCGCCCGGGCAGCGGCCCGTTCTCCCTCACCGGCCAGCCCAACGCCATGGGCGGCCGCGAGATGGGGTACATGGGGCCGGGGCTGCCGGGCCAGCGGTCCGTCCTCGTCGACGCCGACCGCGCCTTCACCGAGGAACTGTGGGGGCTGGAACCGGGGACCCTGCGCGCCGACGGGGTCGGCCGGGGCACCGTCGAGATGTTCCGGAAGATGGCCGACGGCGAGATCAGGGCCTGCTGGATCATCTGCACCAACCCGGTCGCGTCCGTCGCCAACCGCAGGACCGTCATCGAGGGCCTGGAGGCCGCCGAACTGGTCGTCGTCCAGGACGTCTTCGCCGAGACCGAGACCACCGCCTACGCCGACGTCGTGCTGCCCGGCGCCCTGTGGACCGAGACCGAGGGCGTCCTCGTCAACAGCGAGCGCGGTCTCACCCTCGCCAGGGCCGCCGCCGACCCGCCCGGCGAGGCCACCGCCGACTGGCGCCTCATCGCCGTGGTGGCCCGGGCCATGGGCTTCACCGAGGGCTTCTCCTACGACAGCGCCGAGCAGATCTTCGAGGAGATCAAGCGTGCCCACAACCCGGCGACCGGCTACGACCTGCGCGGGGTGACGTACGACCGGCTGCGCGCGGCCCCCGTGCAATGGCCCGCCGCCACGCCGGACGGGCCCGACCGCAACCCGATCCGGTACGTCGACGCGGACACCGGCGCCCTCACCTTCCCCACCCCGAGCGGCCGGGCCGTCTTCCACGCCCGGCCGCACCTGGAACCCGCCGAACTGCCCGACGACGACTACCCGTTCGTCCTCAACACCGGGCGGGTGCAGCACCAGTGGCACACCCTCACCAAGACGGCCCGGGTGGCCAAGCTGAACCGGCTCGCCCCGGGGCCGTTCGTGGAGATCCACCCCGAGGACGCGGCGCGGCTCGCCCTCGCCGACGGCGACCGCGTCGAGGTCGCCTCGCGGCGCGGGCGGGCCGTGCTGCCGGCCGTCGTCACCGACCGGGTGCGCACCGGGAGTTGTTTCGCACCCTTCCACTGGAACGACCTGTTCGGCGAGTACCTCAGCGTCAACGCCGTCACCAGCGACGCCGTCGACCCGCTCTCCTTCCAGCCGGAGCTGAAGGTCGCCGCGGTGTCGCTGACGAAGGTGCCGACGCCGGCGAGCGCGCGGCCGCCCGCCGGACCCGACCCGGTGATCGTGCCGACCGCCGGCCGGCCGTCCGCCGCCGCCTTCGGCCTGGAGCCCGCTCCGCCGCCCGTGCTCGGCGAACGCGAACGGAGCTACCTCGTCGGCTTCCTCGCCGGCATACCGGCCGGGGCCCCGGGCGTCCCCGTGCTGCCCCCCGACGCCCCGTTCAGCCCGGAGCACGCCCTGTGGGTCAACGGCGCCCTCGCCGGCATGTACTCGCGGACCGCCCCGGCCCCGGCCGGCCCCGCCCACGGTGCCGGGGCCACCCGGCGGGTGGTGATCCTCTGGGCCTCGCAGACCGGCACCGCCGAGGAGTTCGCGGCCGCCACCGCCGAACGGCTCGGTGCGGGCGGCCACGCCGCCTCCCTCCTGGCCATGGCCGACGCGGACCCCGGCGCGCTCCCCGACGACGCCGACCTGCTGCTGATCACCAGCACCTTCGGCGACGGTGACGCCCCGGACAACGGCGCCCGCTTCTGGGACGGCCTGACCGCGCCCGACGCCGGACGCCTGGAGGGACGACGGTACGCGGTCCTCGCTTTCGGCGACTCCTCCTACGCCGACTTCTGCGGGCACGGACGTCGGCTGGACCGGCGGATGGGCGAGCTGGGTGCCGTCCCGCTGGCGCCGCGCGCCGACTGCGAACCGGACTACGAGGCGCGGGCGGAGGCCTGGCTGGACCAGGTGCTCGTCGCGCTGCGGGAGGCGAACCCCGCGGCGGCCGCCCCGACGCCCGCCCCCGCCCCGGCGGCAGCCCCGACGCCCGCCCCCGCTCCGGCGGCAGCCCCGACGCCCGCCCCGGCCTTCGCCCGGCCGCGGCCCCGCGCCGGGCGCCCGGCCCCCGTCACGGCCCGTCTGACCGGCAACCGCCTGCTGGGCCGCCCCGGTTCCGCCAAGGAGGTGCGCCGCTTCACCTTCGACACCCGCGACGGCGGGACCCCGCTCGCCTACGAGGCCGGCGACGCCCTCGCCGTCCATCCGACCAACTCGGCTTCTCTGGTGCGGGAGTGGCTGGCCGTCACCGGGCTCGACGCGGACACCTCCGTCCGGCTGGACGCAGCGGGCGAACTCGCCCTCGGGGACGCGCTGTCGCGCCACCTCGACATCACCCGCGTCACCCCGGCGCTGCTGCGCTTCACCGCGGACCGGGTCCGCGACCCGCGCGAGCTGCGCAAGCTGCTGCGCCCCGACAACAAGGGCGAGCTGGCGAAGTGGTCGTGGGGCCGCCAAGCCGTCGACGTCGCCGCCGAGTTCGGTGTCCGGGCCGCGGCCCAGGAGTGGGCGGACGTGCTGGGGCGGCTGCAGCCGAGGCTGTACTCCATTTCGTCGAGCTCCCTCACCGATCCGCACCTGGCCTCGCTCACCGTCTCCGTCGTGCGCTACGAGAACCTGCGCGGCCGGCTGCGCCAGGGTGTGTGCTCACCGTTCCTCGCCGACGCCGAGCCCGGCACCGAAGTGCCCGTCCACGTGCGGTCCTCCCCGCACTTCCGCCCGCCGGCCGACCCCCGCACCCCGATGGTGATGGTCGGCCCCGGCACCGGTGTCGCGCCCTTCCTGGGCTTCCTCGACGAGCGCCGGGCCCGCGGCCACCGCGCCCCCAACTGGCTGTTCTTCGGGGAGCAGCGCCGGGCGACGGACTTCTACTACGAGCAGGAGCTGACCGCCCACCTGCGGGACGCCACCCTGACCCGCCTGGACACCGCGTTCTCCCGCGACCAGCGGGCCAAGGTCTACGTCCAGGACCGCATGCGGGAACACGGCTCCCAGCTGTGGTCCTGGCTGTGCGACGGCGCCCACTTCTACGTCTGCGGCGACGCCTCCCGGATGGCCAAGGACGTCGACCGGGCGCTGCGCGACATCGCCGTCCTGCACGGTGGTCTGGGCGAGGACGAGGCGACGGCGTACGTCAAACAGCTCACGGCGGACAAAAGGTACGTACGAGACGTTTACTGAACCGAGTTGTGACCGCTCAGCGTTGAAATTCGGTCAGTTCGGCGCGTTGAGGCTCGCTTCGCTCAACACAATCGGACAAGATCTGACGCACCTTGCTCCGCACCGCCGTACTGTCCGTCCTCAGGAAGGTCACGGTATGCCGCACCCGCACGCGTCCCCCACGGGCCGTCCCGTCAGCCGCCGCCGGCTCCTGGAGGGCTCCGCCGCCGTCCTCGGAGCCCTCGCCCTGACCGGGGCGCCGGCCGCCCACCGCGCCGACGCCGCGGAGACCGGTCCCGAATGGAACGGCCGCATCGACCTCTTCCGGCTCGGCACCGAGCCCCCGCACACCACCCTCATGCCGTACGCCACCCTCGGGCAGGCGCTGGCCGCCGACCGCACCCGCTCCCCGTACCGCAAGAGCCTCGACGGCACCTGGAAGTTCGCCTACGCCGACCGCCCCGACGACCGCGACCCCGACTTCCACCGCACCGACCTCGACGACAGCGGCTGGGACACCATCCCGGTCCCCTCCGTCTGGCAGCAGCACGGCCACGACTTCCCGATCTACGTCAACATCACCTACCCCTACTGGGGCCCCAACGGCCTAGGCGAGGACCCCCAGCCGCCCCACGCCCCCACCCGCTACAACCCCGTCGGCCAGTACCGGCGCACCTTCACCGTGCCCCGCTCCTGGTCAGGGCGGCGCACCTTCCTGCACTTCGAGGGCGTGAAGTCCGCGCACTACGTGTGGGTCAACGGCACGATGGTCGGCTACCACGAGGACTCCTTCACGCCCGCCGAGTACGACATCACCGACCACCTCAGGCCCGGCAGCAACCAGATCGCGGTCGAGGTCTACCGGTACTCCGACGGCGACTGGCTGGAGGACCAGGACATGATCCGGCTGAGCGGCATCTTCCGCTCGGTCTACCTGTACTCCACCCCGCCCGTGCACCTGCGCGACTTCAAACTGGAGACCCCCCTGGGGGACGGATACACCTCCGCCGAACTGGCGGTGACGGCGAGCGTCCGCGACCGCACGGGCTCCGGCGGGCCGCCGACGGCATCCGGTGGCCCGGACACGGGATCCCGTCGCCCGCATGCCGGATCCGGCGGTGTGTACACCGTCGACACCATGCTGTACGACGCCGACGGCCACCCCGTCTGGTCCCGCCCCCTGCGCCGGACCGCCGACCTCGGCTCGGCACCGGCCGGCCAGGACGTCACCGTGCGCGGCGCGAAAGCCGTCCCCGCGCCCCGGCTCTGGTCGGCCGAGGACCCCTACCTCTACACCGCCGTGCTCCAGCTGCGCGACCCGTCCGGCCGGGTCGTCGAGACCCTCTCCCACCGCGTCGGCCTGCGCGAGTTCGCCCTGAAGGACGGCCTGATGCGCGTCAACGGCCGGCCCGTCTCCCTGCGCGGCACCAACCGGCACGAGATGCACCCCGACCGCGGCACGGCCCTCACCCGCGCCGACATGGTCCGCGACATCGAGGTCATCAAGCGGATGAACATGAACTCCGTCCGCACCTCGCACTACCCGGACAACCCGGTCTGGCTCGAACTCGCCGACGAGTACGGCCTCTACCTCGTCGACGAGACCAACCTGGAGACCCACGGCATCCGCGGCCAGTACCCCGGCAGCCACCCCGACTGGAGCGCCGCCTGCGTCGCCCGCGCCCAGAACATGGTCCACCGCGACAAGAACCACGCCTCGGTGGTCATCTGGTCCCTGGGCAACGAGGCCGGCGGCGGCAGCACCTTCGCCGCCATGTACGCCTGGATCACGTCCTACGACACCACCCGCGTCGTCCAGTACGAGGGTGACGACCGGCCCGGCGTCAGCGACATCCGCTCGGAGATGTACGACAGCCCCGCCACCGTAGAGGCCCGCGCGAAGAACACCGCCGACACCCGGCCGTACGTCATGATCGAGTACGCCCACGCGATGGGTAACTCCACCGGCAACCTCGGCGAGTACTGGGACCTCGTGCGCCGCTACGACGTCCTCCAGGGCGGCTGGATCTGGGACTTCGCCGACCAGGCCCTGCGCCGGCCCACCCCGGTGCGCCAACTCCTCACCGAGAGCGGTCCCGGACGGGTTCGCGGCGAGGTCATGGCCTCCCACGCCCGCTTCGACCGCGAGCGCGGCGTCTCCGGCGCCACCGTCTTCGCCCGCGACCCCCTGCTGGAGATCACCGGCTCGCTCACCCTGGAGGCCTGGGTCACCCCGCACGTCACCGGCTACCACCAGCCCATCGTCGCCAAGGGCGACACCCAGTACGCCCTCAAGCAGACCAACCGCACACTGGAGTTCTTCATCCACGGCGACGGCCAGTGGATCAGCGCCGGTTGGGCCCTGCCGGACGACTGGACCGGCCGCGAGCACCACATCGCCGGCGTCTTCGACGCGGACGCCGGCACCCTCACCCTGTACGTCGACGGCTCGGTCCGCGCCACCCGCACCACCACCCGCCGCCCCAGCGGCAACACCGCGCCCCTCGCCCTCGGCAACGACACCGACAACCCCAGCCGCGAGTTCAGCGGCACCATCCGCCGCGCCCGGGTCCACGCCCGCGCCCTGAGCGCCGCCGAACTCGCCTCCGACGACCGCGGCCCGGGCGACGACGGTGTCCGCTTCTGGTTCGACGCGGCGACCGCGCAGGTCACCGAGCGCGAGCCCGCCGAGGAGACGTTCCTCGCCTACGGCGGCGACTGGGGCGACAACCCCAACGACGGCAACTTCGTCGCCAACGGCATCGTCACCGCCGACCGCGAGCACACCGGCAAGGCCGCCGAGGTCAAGCGCATCTACCAGGCCATCGGGGTCACCGCGGGCGCCCGGCCGGGCCAGGTCACCCTCACCAACGAGTACCTCTTCACCAACCTCCGCTCCTACGACGGCAGATGGGCGCTGGTCGCCGACGGCCGGACGGTGGACCACGGGAAACTGACCCGTGACCAGCTCGACGTGGCACCCATGACCGGCAAGGAACTCGCCCTGCCCGTGCGGCTCCCCGCCGACCCCGCGCCCGGCGCCGAGTACTTCCTCGAACTCTCCTTCACCACGCGGGAACCCACCCCGTGGGCGAAGCCCGGCTTCGAGGTGGCCCGCGCCCAGCTCCCGCTCGACGCCGGCGCCCCCGCGGTCACCCCCGTTCCCCTCGCCGAGGTCCCCGCCCTCGGCTACGACGACGGCGCCACGGCCGTCACCGTCACCGGCGACGGCTTCACCGTCACCGTCGACAAGCGGCGCGGCGTCATCACCGACTACCGGGCCCACGGCGTCCCTCTGCTCGTCTCCGGGCCCGAGCCCAACTTCTGGCGGGCCCCCACCGACAACGACCGGGGCAACGGCCAGCACACCCGCAACCGCACCTGGCGCGACGCCGGCCGCGACCGCACGGTGACCGGCGTGCGGGTGCGTCCGCTCGGCGACCGAGCCGTCGAGATCAAGGTCGACGGGATCCTGCCGACCGAACCCAAGGCGTCGGCATACAGCACAACGTATACGGTCTTCGGCAACGCCGAGATCAAGGTGGACAACACCCTGCGTCCCGGCGCCGCGAACCTGCCGTACATCCCGGAGGTAGGCACCCTGCTGTACCTCCCCGGCCGCCTCGACCGGCTGCACTACTACGGCCGGGGCCCCGAGGAGAACCACTGGGACCGCCACGACGGCACCGACGTCGGCCTGTACTCCGGCGCCGTCGCCGACCAGGGCACCCCGTACATCCGCCCGCAGGAGAACGGCAACCGGACCGACGTCCGCTGGGCCGCCCTCACCGACCGCCACGGCGTCGGCCTGCTCGCCGCCGGCGAACCCCTCCTGGAGGTCAACGCCTCCCGCTTCACCCCGGAGGACCTGTCCGTCGGCGCCCGCCACGCCTACCAGCTCGACCCCCGCGAGGAGATCGTGCTCCGGCTCAGCCACCGCCAGATGGGCGTCGGCGGCGACAACAGCTGGGGCGCCCACACCCACGACGAGTACAAACTGCTCGCCGACCGCGACTACGCCTACACCTACCGGCTGCGTCCGCTGACGGACCTGTCCCGGGCCACCGCGACCGCCCGCCGGCCGACCGCCGTGGAGTGACGCCGGGCCGCCGCGTCTCGCGATCTCCGCCACACCTCGATGATCTCTGTGGCGGAGGTCGCCGGGGAGCGGAACAATCCCCCACGGAACGGCACACAGAACCGAGGGAAGAGGAAGCTCCCATGGTCGAGCAGGACGAGCGATTCGACGTCGTCGTACTCGGAGCGGGACCCGGCGGCTACGTCGCCGCCGTCCGCGCCGCCCAGCTGGGCAAGCGCGTAGCGGTCGTGGAGGAGAAGTACTGGGGCGGCGTCTGCCTGAACGTCGGCTGCATCCCCACCAAGGCCCTGCTGCGCAACGCCGAGCTCGCGCACATCGTCACCCGCGAGGCCAGGACCTTCGGCATCAAGGTCGACGGACAGATCTCCTTCGACTACGGCGAGGCCTTCCGCCGCAGCCGCAAGGTCGCCGACGGCCGTGTCAAGGGCGTCCACTACCTGATGAAGAAGAACAAGATCACCGAATACGACGGCCGCGGCACCTTCCTCGACGACCACACCCTCCAGGTCACCGGCTACGACGGCAACACGGTCACGCTCGGCTTCGACCACTGCATCATCGCCACCGGCGCCACCCCCAAGCTGCTGCCCGGCACCAAGCGCAGCGCCCGCGTCGTGACCTACGAGGAGCAGATCCTCGCCGAGGACCTGCCGAGTTCGGTCGTCATCGCGGGCGCCGGCGCCATCGGCATCGAGTTCGCCTACGTCCTGCACAACTACGGCGTGAAGGTCACCGTCGTCGAGTTCCTGGACCGCATGGCCCCGCTGGAGGACGCCGAGGTCTCCGCCGAGCTGGCCCGCCAGTACCGCAAGCTGGGCATCGACGTGCTCACCTCAACGCGCGTCGACGCCATCGACGAGTCCGGCCCGCAGGTCCGCGTCACCGTCACCGGCAAGGACGGCGCCCAGCAGGTCCTGGAGGCCGACAAGGTGCTCCAGGCCATCGGCTTCGCCCCGAACGTCACCGGCTACGGCCTGGAGAACACCGGCGTCAAGGTCACCGACCGCGGCGCCATCGACGTCGACGGCCGCTGCCGCACCTCCGTCCCGCACATCTACGCCATCGGCGACGTCACCGCCAAGCTCATGCTGGCGCACGCCGCCGAGGCCATGGGCGTCGTCGCCGCCGAGACGATCGCGGACGCGGAGACCATGGAACTGGACTACGCCATGATCCCGCGCGCCACCTACTGCCAGCCGCAGATCGCGAGCTTCGGCTACACCGAGGCCCAGGCCCGCGAGCTGGGCCACGACGTCAAGGTCGCCAAGTTCCCGTTCACCGCCAACGGCAAGTCGCACGGCCTCGGCGACACCACCGGCTTCGTCAAGCTGATCAGCGACACCAGGTACGGCGAGCTGCTCGGCGGCCACCTCATCGGCCCCGACGTCACCGAGCTGCTGCCCGAGCTGACCCTCGCCCAGCAGTGGGACCTCACCGTCCACGAGGTCGCCCGCAACGTCCACGCCCACCCGACGCTCGGCGAAGCGGTCAAGGAGGCCGTGCAC
Source organism: Streptomyces sp. bgisy159 (assembly GCF_965341775.1). Lineage (GTDB taxonomy): Bacteria > Actinomycetota > Actinomycetes > Streptomycetales > Streptomycetaceae > Streptomyces. The sequence continues at coordinate 137,304 of NZ_CBDQZH010000012.1, forward strand.
GGCCTGGCCGGCCACATGATCAACATGTAGCCCCGCGGGCGGGGCCGGTCACCCGGACGGCCCCGCCGCGCTCGCCGCCCCCGCCGGCGCGGGCTGTGCTGAGCGTATGAGCACTGGATCCACCCCCGACCCGCGCGGCGACATCGGCACCTCCTGGTCCGCCCCGCCGCCCGGGCGTTCCGGCCGGTCCGACGACTGGGTCACCGGAGGCGTCGCCTTCGCCGGTGTCCTGATGCTGTGCAGCGGCGTCCTCGCCGTCCTGCAGGGCATCGCGGCCATCGCCGAGGACGACGTCTACGGCCGCATCGGCTCCTACGTCTACGAGTTCGACCTCACCGGCTGGGGCTGGATCCACGTGATCCTCGGCGCCCTCGTCGCCGCCACCGGCGCCGGCCTGCTGGGGAACGCCCCGTGGGCCCGCCTCGTCGGCATCATGCTGGCCTCGCTGAGCCTGGTCGCCCAGTTCCTGTTCCTGCCCTACCAGCCGCTGTGGTCCCTCGTGGTCATGGCCATCGACGTGTTCGTGATCTGGGCCCTGGCCGCCCGCCGGGAACGGACCGCCTGAACCCCGGTTCGCCGGGCCCGGGCGCGGCGGACCCCACGGCCCCGCCAGGACGATGTCGGATTCCTGCCAGCCCTGACCCACCGGGTGCCCGATGCTGGACGCATGCAGAACGGGATGCACCTCGACCGGGAGCGCTGTGTGCGCGCCGTGCGGTCCAAGGACGCGCGCTTCGACGGCTGGTTCTTCACCGCCGTCGTGACCACGCGCATCTACTGCCGGCCCAGCTGCCCCGTGGTACCGCCCAAGCCCCAGAACATGACCTTCTTCCCGAGCGCCGCCGCCTGCCAGCAGGCCGGGTTCCGCGCCTGCAAGCGGTGCCGCCCGGACACCAGCCCCGGCTCCCCGGAGTGGAACCGGCGCGCCGACCTCGTCGCCCGCGCCATGCGGCTGATCGGCGACGGAGTGGTGGACCGAGAGGGCGTCACCGGCCTCGCCGCCCGCCTCGGCTACAGCACCCGGCAGATCGAACGGCAGCTCCTCGCCGAGGTCGGCGCCGGCCCGCTCGCCCTGGCCCGCGCCCAGCGCGCCCAGACCGCCCGCCTCCTCGTCGAGACCACAGCCCTGCCCATGGCGGACGTGGCCTTCGCCGCCGGCTTCGCCTCGATCCGCAGCTTCAACGACACCGTCCGCGAGGTCTTCGCGCTCTCCCCGACCGACCTGCGGTCCCGCGCGCCCCGACGGCTCGCCGGCCCCGCCGGCCGGGGCACCCTCCAGCTTCGGCTGCCGTTCCGCGCCCCCCTCAACCCCGACAACCTCTTCGGCCACCTCGCCGCCACCGCCGTACCCGGCGTGGAGGAGTGGCGGGAGGGGGCCTTCCGGCGCACGCTGCGGCTGCCGTACGGGCACGGCGTCGTCGCGCTGACCCCCACCCCCGACCACATCGCCTGCCGGCTCACCCTGAGCGACCTGCGCGACCTGACCGTCGCCATCAGCCGCTGCCGCCGCATGCTCGACCTGGACGCCGACCCGGTCGCCGTCGACGACCAGCTGCGCGCCGATCCGCTGCTGGCACCGCTGGTCGACAAGGCGCCCGGCCGCCGGGTGCCGCGCACCGTCGACGAGGCGGAGTTCGCCGTCCGGGCCGTGCTGGGCCAGCAGGTCTCCACGGCGGCCGCCCGCACCCACGCCGCCCGCCTGGTCACCGTCCACGGCGAACCGGTCGACGACCCCGAGGGCGGCCTCACCCACCTCTTCCCGGCCCCGGACGCCCTGGCGGGGCTGGACCCCGAGACCCTGGCGATGCCCCGCACCCGCCGCACGACCCTCACCACACTCGTGGCCCGCCTCGCCGACGGCAGCCTCCACCTGGGCGCCGACAGCGACTGGGCCGAGGCCCGCGCCCGGCTGCTGGAGCTGCCCGGCTTCGGCCCCTGGACGGCCGACGTCATCACCATGCGCGCCCTCGGCGACCCCGACGCCTTCCTCGCCACCGACCTCGGGGTCCGGCGCGCCGCCCAGGGACTGGGCCTGCCCGGCACCCCCGCCGCCCTCACCGCCCGCGCGGCGGCCTGGCGGCCCTGGCGCGCCTACGCGGTCCAGTACCTGTGGGCGACCGACGACCACCCCATCAACTTCCTCCCCGTATGAGTCCCCATGAGTCCCCATGAGTCCCCGGACAAGGACAGCCCAGTGAGCAGCAAGCAGCACACCGTGATCGACAGCCCCTACGGCCCGCTCACCCTGGTCGCCGACGACGGCGTCCTGTGCGGCCTCTACATGACCGACCAGCGCCACCGCCCGCCGCAGGAGACCTTCGGCGTACCGGACGACACTCCGTTCGCGGCGGCCGAGGAACAGCTCCGCGCCTACTTCCGGGGCGAGCTGAAGGAGTTCGCCCTCGAACTGCGCCTGCACGGCACGCCCTTCCAGCGGCGCGTCTGGGAGCAACTGCGCGCCATCCCCTACGGCGAGACCCGCAGCTACGGCGAACTCGCCGCGGCCCTCGGCAACCCGAACGCCTCCCGCGCCGTCGGCCTCGCCAACGGCCGCAACCCCATCGGCATCATCGTGCCCTGCCACCGGGTGATCGGCGCGGGCGGCTCCCTGACCGGCTACGGCGGCGGCCTGGGCCGCAAGCAGCGCCTGCTCGACTTCGAGGGCGCCGCCGCGCTCTTCTGACCGGCCCGCCTCGGGCCCTTGCGACGGCCCTCAGCGGGCCAGCTCTGCCAGCAGCCGCGGCAGCGCCGTGCCGATCGGCTCCCGGACGACCTCGTCGGCTATCTCGTCGTACGGGGTCGGCTCGGCGTTGACGATGACCAGCCGCGCCCCGTGGTCGGCGGCGACCTGGGCCAGGCCCGCCGCGGGCTGCACCCGCAGACTGCTGCCCACGGCGAAGAACACCTGGCACGCCTTGGTGATCGAGACCGCCTCACCGAGGACCACCGGGTCGAGCCGTTCACCGAACATCACGGTCGCCGACTTCAGGATCCCGCCGCACTCCAGGCAGGGCGGGTCGTCCTCCCCGGCCTCGACCCGGGCCAGCGCGTCCTCCATGGGGCCACGCGTGTGGCACGCGGTGCACACGACACCGCGCGCGCTGCCGTGCAGTTCGAGCACCTTGCGGGCGGGCATCCCGGCGAGCTGGTGCAGACCGTCCACGTTCTGGGTGAGCACCCGCACCGGCACCCCCGACCGCTCCAGCTCGGCCACCGCCCGGTGGGCGGCGTTCGGCTCGGCCCGCAGCGTCCGGTTGCGGCGCCGCAGCTGCCAGGAGCGGCGGCGGATCTCGGGGTCGCCCATGTAGTACTCGTAGGTGACGAGCTTCTCCGCCTCCGGGTCCTTGCGCCACAGCCCGTTCGGCCCGCGGTAGTCGGGGATCCCGGAGTCGGTGGAGATGCCGGCGCCGCTGAGGAGGGCGACGAGGGGCCTGTTCATGCACCCGAGGGTAGGCCGGGCCCGCCGGGCCGGGCGAACGGATATTTGGGCCGCCGCCCCGCTCGGCCGCCCGCTCAGCCCACCCGCCGGCCGTTCTCCAGCTCGGCCGTGCCCATGCCGTCCGCGAGCACGTCCAGCGCCACGTGCACCCGCCGGCCGAGCGCCCCCAGCAGATGGCCGGTCAGGTCCTCGCGGGCGACGAGCCGCCAGGACAGCAGCTCCGACTCCTGCAGCCGGATCGCCTTGAGGTCGTCCTCGCCGAGCACCCCGCCGTCGTAGACGTACGCCACGACCGGCGGCCGGTCCGCTCCGTGCACCCAGTCCACGGCGAGCAGCCGGCCGAGTTCCCGGTCCAGGCCGATCTCCTCCATCGACTCCCGGCGCGCGCCCTCGCGCGGGGTCTCCCCGGAATCCGACTCGATGGTCCCGCCGGGCAGCGCCCAGCCCTCCCGGTAGTTCGGCTCGACGAGCAGCACCCGCCCCTCGGCGTCCCGGAACAGGGCGGCGGCCCCGGCGAGCACCCGGGGCAGGGAGGCGATGTACGCGGCGTAGTCGTCAGTGGTCACCCCGTAAGGGTAGCCAGCTCAGCGGGCGGCCCGGGCCTCCTGCCGGATCAACCGCACCGTCCGCCCGGCCAGTTCGCTGATCCGGATCCCGTCGAACCCGAACACCGCGCTGCGCACGGTGTCCCGCAGCGGTTCCGTCCACCGCGCGGGGATGCCCGCCGCCCCGGCGCGCACGCCCGCCACCGAGCCGGCCGTGGCTCCGTTGGAGTCCGTGTCCAGTCCGCCGCGCACGGTGAGCGCGACGGTGCGGGTGAAGTCGTCGTCGCCGTGGAGGAGCCCGGCGGTGAGGACGGCCGCGTTGGGCACGGTGTGGATCCAGCCCAGCCCCGCCGTCTCCTCCTCGACGGTGGCGAGGGTGTCCGCCCAGGACAGACCCGCCTCGTGGAGGGACATCACCCGTCGCACGGTCCGCGCGAGCCGGCTGCTCGCCGGCACGACCGCCAGCGCCTCGTCCAGTGCGGCGCGGACGGTGGGCGCGGTGAACGCCGCCGAGATCAGCGCGGCGGCGAACATGGCGCCGTAGACGCCGTTGCCGGTGTGCGACAGCACCGCGTCCCGCCGGGCCAGCGCGGCCGCGCGTGGTGGCGCGCCCGGAGAGGTCCAGCCGAACACGTCCGCGCGGATCAGTGCGCCGATCCACTCCTGATACGGATTGTCGTACGTCGCCGTCAGCGGCGGTTTCAGCCCGTTCGCGAGGTTGCGGTAGGCGGCCCGCTCCGCGGTGAACGTCTGCAGGTACGGCAGCCGGAGCAGCCACAGGTCGCCGACCTGCTCGGTGGAGAAGCCGAAGCCGTGGGTCTCCAGCAGGTGCAGGCCGAGCACGGCGTAGTCGACGTCGTCGTCGCGGCAGCTGCCGTCGATCCGGCCGCGCACGCACTGGCGCCACTCCGGGCGCAGCTCGGCGGCGGTCGCCTCGTCCGGGGGCTCGGGGAGGTAGTCGGTCAGGGGCAGGGCGGCCGCCTGCCGCAGATAGCGGTCGATCCGGTCCCGCGTCCACAGGTCGCCCCGCTCGACCGGCTTGCCGAGCATGTTGCCCGCGATCCGGCCGAGCCAGCCCCCGAGGACGCGGTCGGCGAGCTCCTGCTCGGTGCCCACAGCGGTCATGAGGACAGGTTTACCCGATCCCCGCGTCGGGCACGCCGCGCCGGGCCGCGCGTGCCGGTGTCCCACGGTCCGGGCAGGGCATGACGGCGGGCGCGTGGTGAGGTTAAGGTCACTGCGGCGCGACTGGCCCTGACGTGCGCGGGGCCCGGAGAGCAAGGGGATGGCAAGGTGGCTCAGGCTGCAGTGCACGGCACCCGACGGGTGCTCGTTGCCGCGGACAAGTTCAAGGGCTCGCTGACGGCCGTACAGGTCGCCGAGCGGGTGACGGCCGGGCTGCGCAGGGCCGTGCCGGACGTCGAGGTCGAGGCGCTGCCGGTGGCCGACGGCGGCGACGGCACGGTCGACGCGGCCGTCGCGGCCGGGTTCGAGCGCCGCGAGGTGCGCGTCGCCGGCCCGCTCGGCGACGAGGTGACCGCGGCGTTCGCGGTGCGCGGCGACACGGCCGTGGTGGAGATGGCGGAGGCCAGCGGCCTGCAGCGGCTCCCGGCGGGGGTCTTCGCACCGCTCACGGCGTCGACGTACGGCTCCGGAGAGGTGCTGCGCGCCGCGCTGGACGCGGGGGTGCGCACCATCGTGTTCGGGGTCGGCGGCAGCGCCACCACGGACGGCGGGGCGGGCATGCTGTCCGCGCTGGGCGCGCGGTTCCTGACGGCGGACGGCGAGCCGGTCGCCCCGGGCGGCGGTCTCGCCGGTCTCGCGCGGGCCGACCTGTCGGGGCTGGACCCCCGGCTGTCCTCGGTGGACCTGGTCCTGGCGAGCGACGTCGACAACCCGCTGACCGGGCCCACGGGCGCGCCGGCGGTGTACGGACCGCAGAAGGGCGCCTCGCCCGACGACGTGGCGGCCCTGGACGCGGCCCTCGCCCACTTCGCGAAGGTGCTGGAGACGGCGGTCGGCCCGGAGGCTGCCGAGTACGCGGCGGCGCCGGGCGCCGGCGCCGCCGGGGGCATCGGTTACGGGGCGCTGCTGCTGGGCGCCCGGTTCCGCCCCGGCATCGAGGTGATGCTGGACGTCCTCGGTTTCGCGCCCGCGCTGGACCGGGCCGAGCTGGTGATCACCGGTGAGGGCTCCCTCGACGAGCAGACCCTGCACGGCAAGGCCCCGGCCGGGGTCGCCGCGGCGGCCCGCGCCGCCGGCAAGGAGGTCGTGGCGGTCTGCGGCCGGCTCGCCCTGCCGCCGGAGGTTCTGGGCCGGGCCGGGATCCGCCGGGCCTACCCGCTGACGGAGCTGGAGCCGGACGTGGCGAAGTGCATCGCGGACGCCGGGCCGATCCTGGAGCGGGTCGCGGAACGGATCGGCGGGGACTTCCTGACCTGAGGGATGCCCGTACGCCGGAAGGGCCCCGAACCTCACGGTTCGGGGCCCTTCCCACGTCAAGCGTCCCAAGCGTCGGTGCCGAGCCGCTTACGGCAGCTGCGCCGCCCGTGCCTCACGCCGGTTGTCGCGGAAGTTGTTCACCCGGCGGGCCGTGGCGAACAGCGGGATGACCGCGCCCATGACCAGCTGCAGCGCACAGCCCGTCTGCAGCAGCAGCTGGCCGCTCGGGGCGTCGAACGCCCAGGCGGCGAGCAGGCCCATCGACAGCACGATCCAGGAGAGCATGGCGCCGGCGAGGCGGCCCCGCGGCTTCGGGTACTCCACCCGGCTCACCATCAGCCAGGCAGTGCCCAGGATCGCCAGGAGCGTCGCCACGAAGGGCAGCTCCAGCAGCACGATCGAGACCACGGTCAGCGCGCCGAAGGGGGAGGGCATGCCCTGGAACATGCCGTCCTTCATGGTCACGCAGGAGAATCTCGCGAGCCTCAGCACCACCGCCAGCAGCACCACGATCGCGCCGACCGCCGCCACCCGCTGGTGGGCGTCGTCGGCGACCATGCCGTAGACCAGGACGAAGTACGCCGGGGCCAGGCCGAAGCTGATCAGGTCGGAGAGGTTGTCCAGCTCCGCGCCCATCGGTGAGCTGCGCAGCTTGCGCGCCACCAGTCCGTCGAAGAGGTCGAACACCGCCGCGCACAGCATGAGGATCACCGCGGTGGCCGCGCTGTGGCGGGCCATGCCGGTCTCCTGGCTGCCGGTCAGGTGCGGGATCAGGATGCCGGTGGTGGTGAAGTACACCGCCATGAAGCCGCACGTGGCGTTGCCGAGGGTCAGGGTGTCCGCTATCGACAGGCGGAGGGAGAGGGGCATCTCCTCCTCTTCGTCCACCTCGTCGGCCTCCGGCACCCAGCCGGTCTGTGTCTCGGGGTCAATCACGGTCAATGCGAGTCACCCCAGCCACGGTCTTCTGGCCGACCTCGACCGCGACCTCCACGCCCTCCGGCAGGTACAGGTCGACACGCGAGCCGAAGCGGATCAGACCGATGCGCTCGCCCTGCTCGACCTTGGTGCCCTCCGGGATGTACGGCACGATGCGGCGGGCCACGGCACCGGCGATCTGGATCATCTCGATGTCGCCGAGCTCGGTGTCGAAGTGCCAGACGACCCGCTCGTTGTTCTCGCTCTCCTTGTTGAACGCCGGAACGAACCCGCCGGGGACGTGCTCGACGGAGGTCACCGTGCCGGCCAGCGGGGCGCGGTTGACGTGGACGTTCAGCGGGCTCATGAAGATCGCGACGCGGGTGCGCCCGTCCTTCCACGGCATGATGCTCTGCACCACGCCGTCGGCGGGGGAGATGACCCGGCCCGGCGCGATCTCGCGCTCCGGGTCGCGGAAGAACCACAGCATCCCCGCCGCCAGGGCGGTGGCGGGTACGGCGACGGCCTTCGCCGCACCGGAGCGGCGGGCACGGACCAGGCTGACGGCTGCGGTGGCGACGGTCGGGAGAAGCCACGGCGATGCTCCGCGCGCAAGGCGTACGCCGGCGAGGCTGTCGCGAGGTGCAGAGGTTTGGCTGTGGGGCATGGATGACCTTCGTAGCGGATGGTGCCGCGCTTCGACGGGGGGACGGCGGCTTTCCGGCGATCGTAGCGGTTCAAGGCCACAACTGGGTAAGCCAGGATGCCGAGTCGGCAACGGAGAAGAGTTGACGGGGTGTGATCTTCTCTAGGAAGAAAACACCCCCAACCCGGACATCTAGCCCTGGAATCGATACTCTTCGAGCAGTCTGCGGCCGATGATCATCTTCTGGATCTCGGCCGTGCCTTCACCGATGAGCAGCATCGGGGCCTCCCGGTAGAGGCGCTCGATCTCGTACTCCTTGGAGAAGCCGTAGCCGCCGTGGATCCGGAAGGCGTCCTCCACGACTTCCTTGCAGTATTCGGAGGCGAGGTACTTCGCCATCCCTGCTTCGAGGTCGTTTCGCTCCCCGGAGTCCTTTTTGCGTGCCGCGTTCACCATCATCGCATGCGCGGCCTCGACCTTGGTAGCCATCTCGGCCAGCTTGAACTGGATGGCCTGGTGCTGGGCGATCGGCTTGCCGAAAGTGTGACGCTGCTGGGCGTACTGGACGCCGAGCTCGAAGGCACGCTGGGCGACGCCGCAACCGCGGGCTGCGACATTGACGCGACCCACCTCCACGCCGTCCATCATTTGGTAAAAACCTCGGCCGGTGACCCCGCCGAGCACCCGATCGGCGGGAATCCGCAGGCCATCCATGATCAGCTCGGTGGTGTCCACCCCCTTGTAGCCCATCTTCTCGATCTTGCCGGGGATGGTCAGGCCGGGGCGGACCTCACCGAAGCCGGGCTCCTTCTCGACCAGGAAGGTGGTCATGGACCGGTGGGGCGCGGTGCCCTCGGGGTGTCCTTCGTCACTCTTCACCAGGACGGCCACGAGGGACGACGTTCCGCCGTTCGTCAGCCACATCTTCTGGCCGTTCAGGACGTACTCGTCGCCGTCCCGCACCGCCTTCGACGTGATCGCCGACACGTCGGAGCCCAGACCCGGCTCCGACATCGAGAAGGCGCCCCGGATGTCGCCGGCCGCCATCCGCGGCAGGAAGTGGTCCTTCTGCTCCTGCGTGCCGTGCTGCTTGAGCATGTACGCCACGATGAAGTGCGTGTTGATGATGCCGGACACCGACATCCAGCCGCGGGCGATCTCCTCCACGCACAGCGCGTAGGTCAGGAGCGACTCGCCCAGACCCCCGTACTCCTCGGGGATCATCAGGCCGAACAGGCCGAGTTCCTTCAGTCCGTCGACGATCGCCTGCGGGTACTCGTCGCGGTGCTCCAGCTCGGTGGCGACCGGGATGATCTCCTTGTCCACGAAGTCGCGGACCGTGGAGAGGATCTCCTGCTGGACGTCGGTCAGACCGGCGGTCTGGGCGAGACGGGCCATGACTACTTCTCCTGCTCCTTGAGCTCGGGGCGGCCCGGCTGCTCGCCGCCGCGCTCCTTGATGTACGTCTCGGTCGGGACCATCACCTTGCGGCGGAAGACGCACACCAGGGTGCCGTCCTGCTTGTAGCCCTTGGTCTCGACGTAGACGATGCCGCGGTCGTTCTTCGACTTCGACGGCCACTTGTCCAGCACGGTCGTCTGGCCGTAGACCGTGTCGCCGTGGAAGGTGGGCGCCACGTGCTTGAGCGACTCGATCTCCAGGTTGGCGATCGCCTTGCCGGAGATGTCCGGCACGCTCATGCCGAGCAGCAGCGAGTAGATGTAGTTCCCGACGACGACGTTCTTGCCGAAGTCCGTCGTCTTCTCCGCATAGTTGACGTCCATGTGGAGCGGGTGGTGGTTCATGGTGAGGAGGCAGAACAGGTGGTCGTCGTACTCCGTGACCGTCTTGCCCGGCCAGTGCTTGTACGTCGCCCCGACCTCGAACTCCTCGTAGGTGCGTCCGAACTGCATCGCCGTCACGCCTCCGGGATCTCGAACTTGCTGGTGCGCTGCATGCCGGCGGCGCGTCCCTTGCCGGAGATGACCAGGGCCATCTTGCGGCTGGCCTCGTCGATCATCTCGTCGCCGAGCATCGCGGAGCCCTTCTTGCCGCCCGCCTCGGACGTGTAGTAGTCGTACGCGTCCAGGATCAGCTCGGCGTGGTCGAAGTCCTCCTGCGACGGCGAGAAGATCTCGTTCGACGCGTCGACCTGGCCCGGGTGCAGCACCCACTTGCCGTCGAAGCCGAGCGCGGCGGCGCGCTGGGCGACCTCGCGGTAGCCGTCGACGTTGCGGATCTGCAGGTAGGGGCCGTCGATCGCCTGGAGGTTGTTGGCGCGGGCGGCCATCAGGATCTTCATCAGGATGTAGTGGTAGGCGTCCGCCGGGTAGCCGGGCGGCTGCTCGCCCACGACCAGCGACTTCATGTTGATCGACGCCATGAAGTCGGCCGGGCCGAAGATGATCGTCTCGACGCGCTGGGAGGCCTGCGCGATCTCGTTGACGTTGTTCAGGCCCTGCGCGTTCTCGATCTGCGCCTCGATGCCGATCTTGCCGACCTCGAAGCCCATGGTCTTCTCGATCTGCGTCAGCAGCAGGTCCAGGGCGACGATCTGCCGGGCGTCCTGCACCTTCGGCAGCATGATGCAGTCGAGGTTCTGGCCGGCGCCCTCGACGACGGTCACGACGTCGCGGTACGTCCACTCGGTCGTCCAGTCGTTGACCCGCACGACCCGGGTCTTGCCGGTCCAGTCGCCCTCGTTGAGGAACTTCACGATGGTGTGGCGCGCCCCGGGCTTGGCGAGCGGGGCGCAGGCGTCCTCCAGGTCCAGGAAGACCTGGTCGGCCGGCAGGCCCTGCGCCTTCTCCAGGAAGCGCGGGTTCGAGCCCGGTACCGCCAGGCAGGAGCGCCGGGGGCGAAGGCGGTTGACCGTGGTCATGCGGGGACCTCCAGGGGGTCGAGCTTGTTCGCTTTCCGGATCTCGTCGACGATGCGGCCGATGATCCCGGTGATGTCGAAGTCCTTCGGGGTGAACACCGCGGCCACTCCGGCGTCCCGCAGCTGGTCGGCGTCACCGTTCGGGATGATGCCACCTGCGATCACCGGTATATCTGTGGCACCGGCCACACGCAGCCGCTCCAGCACGTCCGGCACCAGCTGTGCGTGCGAGCCGGACAGGATGGACAGGCCCACCGCGTGCACGTCCTCGGCGAGGGCCGCGTCCACGATCTGCTCCGGGGTGAGCCGGATGCCCTGGTAGACCACCTCGAACCCGGCGTCGCGGGCTCGCACGGCGATCTGCTCGGCCCCGTTGGAGTGGCCGTCCAGACCGGGCTTGCCGACCAGGAACCGCAGCTTGCCGACCCCGAGGTCCCGGGCGGTCAGCTCGACCTTGCGGCGCACCTCACCCAGCGCGGAGCCCTCCGCGGCGGCGACCGCCACCGGCGCGGACGACACGCCGGTCGGCGCCCGGAACTCCCCGAACACCTCGCGCAGCGCGCCCGCCCACTCCCCGGTCGTGACGCCGGCGCGGGCGCACTCCAGGGTGGCCTCCATGAGGTTGCCGGTGCCCTTGGCGGCCTCCTTCAGCCGCTCCAGCGCCTTGCACGGGCGCGGGTGGTTGAACGGCGGCTGGTAGCGGGTGTCCCGCCAGTGCTGGAGCGAGGCGACGACCCGGGCCTCGACGGCCGGGTCGACCGTCTGGATCGCGGTGTCCAGATCGGCGGTCAGCGGGTTCGGCTCGGTCGTCTCGAAGATGTTGACACCGACGATCTTCTCCTCGCCGGACTCGATCCGGGCCCGGCGCTCCGCGTGCGAGGCCACCAGCTGCGACTTCAGGTAGCCGGACTCGACGGCGGCCATCGCGCCGCCCATCTCCTGGATCCGCTCGATCTCCGCGAGCGAGTCCTCGACCAGCTGCGTCACCTTCGCCTCGATCACCTTCGAGCCCTCGAAGATGTCGTCGTACTCCAGCAGGTCGCTCTCGTGGGCGAGGACCTGCTGGATGCGCAGCGACCACTGCTGGTCCCAGGGCCGGGGCAGGCCCAGCGCCTCGTTCCAGGCCGGCAGCTGCACGGCACGCGCGCGTGCGTCCTTGGAGAGGGTGACGGCCAGCATCTCCAGGACGATCCGCTGGACGTTGTTCTCCGGCTGCGCCTCGGTCAGGCCGAGCGAATTCACCTGGACGCCGTAGCGGAAGCGGCGCTGCTTGGGGTTCTCGATGCCGTAGCGCTCGCGGGTGATCCGGTCCCAGATGCGGCCGAAGGCGCGCATCTTGCACATCTCCTCGACGAAGCGGACGCCCGCGTTGACGAAGAAGGAGATCCGGGCGACCACGTCGCCCATGCGCTCCTCGGGCACCTGGCCGCTGTCGCGCACGGCGTCGAGTACGGCGATCGCGGTGGACATCGCGTACGCGATCTCCTGGACCGGCGTGGCGCCCGCCTCCTGCAGGTGGTAGCTGCAGATGTTGATCGGGTTCCACTTCGGGATGTGGGAGACCGTGTACGCGATCATGTCCGTCGTCAGGCGCAGACTCGGCCCCGGCGGGAACACGTGGGTGCCCCGGGACAGGTACTCCTTGACGATGTCGTTCTGGGTCGTCCCCTGGAGCTTGGTGATGTCCGCGCCCTGCTCCTCCGCGACGACCTGGTAGAGCGCCAGCAGCCACATGGCGGTGGCGTTGATCGTCATCGAGGTGTTCATCTGCTCCAGGGGGATGTCCTGGAACAGCCGGCGCATGTCACCGAGGTGCGCGACGGGCACGCCGACCCGGCCGACCTCGCCGCGGGCGAGGATGTGGTCGGAGTCGTAGCCGGTCTGCGTCGGCAGGTCGAACGCGACCGACAGGCCGGTCTGGCCCTTGGCGAGGTTGCGCCGGTACAGCTCGTTGGACGCCTCGGCCGTGGAGTGACCGGCGTAGGTCCGCATGAGCCACGGCCGGTCCTTCTCCCGCTTGCCTTCGGCGGGCTGACGCTCAGTCATCTATGACCTCGGGTGTCTCAGATGTTGCGGAAGCGGTTGATGGCGTCGATGTGCTTGGCGCGCATCTCCGGGTCGCGCACGCCCAGGCCCTCCTCGGGGGCGAGGCACAGCACGCCGACCTTGCCCTGGTGGAGGTTGCGGTGCACGTCGTACGCGGCCTGGCCGGTGTTCTCCAGGGAGTACACCTTCGACAGGGTCGGGTGGATCTTGCCCTTCGCGATCAGCCGGTTGGCCTCCCAGGCCTCGCGGTAGTTGGCGAAGTGCGAGCCGATGATCCGCTTCAGCGACATCCACAGGTAGCGGTTGTCGTACTCGTGCATGTAGCCCGAGGTCGAGGCGCAGGTGGTGATGGTGCCGCCCTTGCGGGTGACGAACACGCTCGCGCCGAAGGTCTCGCGGCCGGGGTGCTCGAAGACGATGTCGATGTCCTCGCCGCCGGTCAGCTCGCGGATGCGCTTGCCGAAGCGCTTCCACTCCCTCGGGTCCTGGGTGTTCTCGTCCTTCCAGAACTTGTAGCCCTCGGCGTTGCGGTCGATGATCGCCTCGGCGCCCATGGAGCGGCAGATGTCCGCCTTCTGCGGCGAGGAGACGACGCAGATCGGGTTGGCGCCGCCGGCGAGGGCGAACTGGGTGGCGTAGGAGCCGAGGCCGCCGCTGGCGCCCCAGATCAGCACGTTGTCGCCCTGCTTCATGCCGGCGCCGTTGCGGGAGACCAGCTGCCGGTAGGCGGTGGAGTTCACCAGGCCCGGGGCGGCGGCCTCCTCCCAGCTGAGGTGGCCGGGCTTCGGCATCAGCTGGTTGGACTTGACGAGGGCGATCTCGGCGAGGCCGCCGAAGTTGGTCTCGAAGCCCCAGATGCGCTGCTCCGGGTCGAGCATGGTGTCGTTGTGGCCGTCCGAGGACTCCAGCTCGACGGACAGGCAGTGCGCGACGACCTCGTCACCGGGCTGCCAGGCGTTGACGCCCGGGCCGGTGCGCAGGACGACGCCCGCGAGGTCGGAGCCGATGATGTGGTACGGCAGGTCGTGGCGCTTGGCCAGCTCGCTGGTGCGGCCGTAGCGCTCCAGGAACCCGAAGGTGGACAGCGGCTCGAAGATCGACGTCCACACCGAGTTGTAGTTCACCGAGGAGGCCATGACGGCCACCAGGGCCTCGCCCGGGCCGAGCTCGGGCAGCGGGACCTCGTCCAGGTGGATCGACTTGCGCGGGTCCTTCTCGCGGGTCGTCATGCCCGCGAACATCTCCGTCTCGTCCTTGTGCACGGTGATCGCGCGGTACGACTCGGGCAGCGGCATGGCGGCGAAGTCGGCCGGCGTGGAGTCGGGCGACTGGATCGCGTCCAGGATGTCCTTCACGGTCACGGTGTTGCCTCCGGCGGTGAGCGCCCTGAGGGAGGGGCGCTGAGGGTTACGTCGGTCCTGCTTGGGGGTTTGGGGAAGTGCCGTCGGTTCGGCTGGGTGGTGCTGTTCGGCGGCGCTTTGTGGCGCGGGAGGGTGCCTGTGACGCAGGCGTCCGGGCGTACAGGCGATGGCCTGCCGGGACAGCCCGGACACCTTCAACGTATGGCACGGCGTGTCACCCCGCAAGGCACTGGGTGCCAGAACTTGCTCTCAGATGAAATCTTTACGTAACAGATGAGCGATGATCGATCGAACGGCCGCCGGAAGGGGTGAAAAAAAGGACGCCGGCATGCAAAAACGGCCACCCGGAGGGTGGCCGTTGTCACAGGGTCCGCAGGCGCTCAACGCTCCTTGAGCGCCTGCTCGATGGTGCGCATCACCTCGTCCAGCGAGGCGTCGGTCCGGGCGACGGTGACCAGCACCTCGCCCTGCGTGGTGGCCGCCGCGGCCGGGCCGGCGGGCTGCGGGGCGCCGCCGCGGCCCGCCCCGATGCCCGTCCCGAACGTCTTGCGGACGATCGCGAAGGCGTGGTCGAGCTGCGCCTCCACATCGCCCTGGCCGCCCGCCCGCAGCCAGCGCCGCAGCACGTGGTTGTGCGCGGTGACCACGGCCGAGGCGGCCACCTCGGCGAGCAGCGGGTCGTCGTTGGCGTCGTCGTCGTGCGCGTGCTCGTCGAAGTGACCGAGCAGATAGCGGGTGAACAGGCGCTCGTAGCGGGCCACCGACGCGATCTCCGCCTCGCGCAGGGTGGGCACCTCGCGCGTCAGCTTGTAGCGGGCGACCGAGATGTCCGGCCGGGCCGCGTACATCTTCATCACTTCCTTGATCCCGCGGCACACCGTGTCGAGCGGATGCTCGTGCGCGGGCGCCGCGTTGAGCACCGCCTCGGCGCGGACCAGGGTGTCGTCGTGGTCGGGGAAGATCGCCTCTTCCTTGGAGCGGAAGTGGCGGAAGAAGGTGCGGCGGGCGACCCCGGCCTGGGCCGCGATCTCGTCGACGGTGGTCGCCTCGTACCCCTTGGTCGCGAACAGCTCCATCGCGGCGGCCGCCAGCTCCCGGCGCATCTTGAGCCGCTGGGCGGCGGCGCGACCGCCCGCGGCACTCTCCGGCGCGTCGGGCGTGGCTGGTGTACGTGAGGACTTGGCGGGCTGGGACATGACCCGAACGTACTGCATGTACGCACGCCGGTGCGCGGCTGCCCGGTCCGTCCCGCCCGCGCCGGACGGCGGGCCGCCCGTCCCGGCGGGCGGGGCCGAGCCACCCGGATCGAGCAGCCCGCCCCAGTCCTCACCGGCCCGGAACCAGTCCCCGACGCCCTCAGCGGCGGGCATACTCGCGGAAGCCGCGACCGGTCTTGCGGCCGAGGCAGCCCGCGGCCACCAGGTGCTCCAGCAGCGGCGACGGGGCCAGCCCCGGGTCGCGGAACTCGCGGTGCAACACCCGCTCGATGGCCAGTGAGACGTCGAGACCCACCACGTCCAGCAGCTCGAAGGGGCCCATCGGGTAGCCGCCGCCCAGCTTCATCGCCGCGTCGATGTCGTCGAGGGAGGCGTAGTGCTCCTCCACCATCTTGATCGCGTTGTTCAGGTACGGGAAGAGCAGGGCGTTCACGATGAAACCGGCCCGGTCGCCGCAGTCCACCGCGTGCTTGCGGATCTTCCCGCAGACCTCGTGCACGGTGGCGTGGACGTCGTCGGCCGTGAGGACGGTCCGCACCACCTCGACCAGCTTCATGGCCGGCGCCGGGTTGAAGAAGTGCATACCGATCACGTCCTGCGGCCGCGAGGTGGCGCGGGCACAGGCCACCACCGGCAGCGACGAGGTCGTGGTCGCGAGGACCGCGCCCGGCTTGGCGACCTTGTCCAGCGTCGCGAACAGCTGCCGCTTGACCTCCAGGTCCTCGGCGACCGCCTCCACGGCCAGGTCCACGTCGGCGAACGCGTCGTAGGACCCGGCCGGGACGATCCGCTCCAGGGTCTGCGCCGCCGCCTCGGCGGTCAGCCGGCCCTTGTCCACGGACCGGGCCAGCGACTTGCCGATCCGGGCCTTGGCGGCCTGCGCCTTCTCCTCGCTGCGGGCGGCCAGAACCACCTCGTACCCGGCCTTGGCGAACACCTCGGCGATACCGGAGGCCATGGTCCCCGAGCCCGCCACGCCGACGCTGCGGACCGGCCGGCCGGCCACGGGGCCGCCGTCCTCCAGCGGCGTCAGCGCGTCCCGCACGACGGTGGCGCTGCCGGGAGCCTCGTAGGTGTAGAAGCCCCGCCCCGACTTACGGCCGGTCAGACCCGCCTCGGTGAGCTGCCGCAGGATCGGCGCGGGCGCGTGCAGCCGGTCGCCGGACTCGGCGTACATGGCCTCCAGGACGGTGCGCGCGGTGTCCACGCCGATCAGGTCGAGCAGCGCCAGCGGGCCCATGGGCAGGCCGCAGCCCAGCTTCATGGCCGCGTCGATGTCCTCGCGGGAGGCGTACTTCGACTCGTACATCGCGGCGGCCTGGTTCAGGTAGCCGAACAGCAGCCCGTCCGCGACGAACCCGGGGCGGTCGCCGACCGCGACCGGCTCCTTGCCCAGCTCGACGGCGAGGTCGGTGACCGCGGCGACGGCCTGCGGCGCCGTCAGCACCGAGGAGACCACCTCGACCAGCCGCATCGCCGGCGCCGGGTTGAAGAAGTGCAGGCCCAGCACTCGCTCCGGACGCGCCGAATCGGCGGCGAGCCGGGTGACGGACAGGGCGTTGGTGCCGGTCGCGAGGATGGTGTCGGGACGCACGATCCCGTCCAGCTCACGGAAGATCTGGTGCTTGGTCTCGTACGACTCCGGCGCCACCTCGATGACGAGGTCGGCGTCGGCCGCCGCCCGCAGGTCGGTGGCCGTGCGCACCCGGCCGAGCAGCTCGGCGCGCTCCTGGTCGGTGAGGCGGCCGCGCTCCACGGAGCGGGCGGTGGCGGCCTCCAGGGCGGCGACGGCCTTCGCGGCCTGCGCCTCGCTGACGTCGATGCCGATCACCTCACGGCCGGCCTGGGCCAGCACCTCGGTGATGCCGGTGCCCATGGTGCCGAGGCCGACGACGGCGACGGTCGTGAGCGGGGACAGGGAGGGGTCGGACTGGGGAGTGGCCATCGCGGGACTCCAGTGATGAGGGTGACGACTGGGAGCGCGCCCGGGTGCGCCGAGGGGGCGCACCGGGTGCGTGAGAACACGAGTACGTGCTGGTGAATGCGGGTGTTGCCGGGCTGCGAGCGCACACGCCCGGTGCCTGCCGTCGCCTGCGGGCGCGCACACGCCCCAAGGGGGAGACGGCGGGGGTCCGACCGGCCCTGTCCCGGGGCCGGGTCGTGCGGTACGAGACGTACCGAACCGACTGCTCTCACGGCGGCTGCGTCACCAGGCCGTCGTGAGGGGGTTGCGAGTGGGTGACTCGCTCGTCTGAGCTTAACTGCCGGGTAACGAGCGCGCCACCCCCCGGTCTTTGTGATCTGGCTCCCGCCGCTTCCGCGGTTGCCTACCCTCGGCGTCATGGACGAAGAGTTGCGATCACTCACGGAGCGTCTACGACGGGAGTCGGGCGGGACCCACGCCTTCGAGCAGCTGGCCGCCACCGAGGACACCGACGAACTCGCGGGTGTGCTCACCGAGCCCGGCCGGCCGCTGTGGGCCCGGGAGCTGGCCGCCTTCCGGCTGGGCACGGCGGGGGACCGGCGCGCCTTCGAGTCCCTTGTCCTGCTGCTCAACCACCGCGACCCGCCCCGCTGCGCCTCGGCGGCGCGGGCCCTGGCCCGGCTCGGAGACCCCCGCACCGCCCGCGCGGCCGCCGCTCTGGCCACCAACGAGCTGCGCGTCGCCTACGCCCTGCACCCGGTCCGGCTGCTGGTGGAGCTGCGCGCGCCGGAGTCCGTCCCGGCCCTGGTCACCACCCTGCGCCGCCGCCTCACCCCGCACGACCCCTACCGGCGCGTCGCGCTCGCCTGCGTGGAGGGTCTCGGCGAACTGGCCGACCCCGGCGCCCGACCCGTCCTGGAGGACGCCCTCGCGCACCCGGCCCTCGCCGAGGCGGCGGTCCACGCCCTCGCCCGCATTCCCGGCCCGAGGCGGCACGGACCCTAGGGTCCTTCTGACGGTCGTCCAAGACGCCGCGGAGAACCGTCAGCCGGAGCCGGGACCGTCAGGGACCGCACGTAGCGCACCTCGGGAACCCGGACTCCGGCCACCTGGAACGGCTCCTCGGCGCCGTCGGCCCGGAAACCGGCCCGTTCGTAGAAGCGGCGCGCCCGTTCGTTGCCCGCGAGGACCCAGAGGAACATGCGCGGGTGGCCGAGGGCGGCGCGGCGGCGCAGCGACTCCTGGAGGAGTGTGTGCCCGACACCGGTCCCCAGGTGGTCCGGGTCGACGTAGAGGGCGTACAACTCGGCGTCCTCCGTGCGCTGTTCGCCGTCCCGGTACGGGCCGTGCGCCGCCCAGCCGACGATCCGGCCGGTGCCCGCCGGCTCGGCGACGAGGTCCGACGCGCCTGCGTCGGCCCGCGCCAGCCGTGCCCGGAGCCGGTCGGCGTCCTCGGCCGGGTCGAGGGCGTCCAGATAGGACGGGGGGACCAGGCCCCGGTACGCGAACTGCCAGCCCCGGACGCGGATCGAGCCGACGTGGCCGCAGTCCGCCGCGGTCATCTGCCGGACCAGCAGCGGCGGCGACGTCATCGGCCCACCACCGCCAGGGCCTCGATCTCCATCAGGAACTCCGGCCGGACCAGGGCCGCGACCTGGACGGCCGAGGAGGCCGGGAGCCGGTCGTCGGGCAGGTGGGCGGCGCGGGCCGCGCGGACGGCCGGCATATGGCCCATGTCCGTGACGAAGTAGGTGAGTTTGACGACGTCGTCGAAGCCGGCCCCGGCCGCGGCCAGGCACCGCCGCAGGTTCTCGAACACCTGGCGGGCCTGGGCTTCCGGGTCGCCCTCGCCGACGATCCGGCCGGCCTCGTCCAGAGGCAGTTGTCCGGAGACCGCGACGATGCGGCCGGTGCCGAGGACGACATGCGAGTACTGCGCGGCGGGGGCGACACCCTCGGGGACGGCGATCCTGGTCAGCTCACTCATGCGTCCATGGTGGACCACGGGTCCGACAACGCCCGCCACCGAGGGACCACCGGGACCCGGTACGCCCGGCGGCCGGTCAGCCGCGGAAGCCCAGCAGGCCGTGCAGCACCGAACCGCGCGCCGTGCCGGTGGCGACCTTGGAGGCCAGGGGCTTCGGGTCCGGCTGTGCGGTGCACTCCGCGTCGACCTCGCCGGGGCCCCGCGGCACCGTGCCGTCGGTCAGGTAGCGCGCCAGGTGCTCGTCCAGGCAGTCGTTCCCGCTCAGCGTGATGCCGTGGTTGCCGCCGCCCCGCTCCACGACGAGGCTGGAGCCGCTCAGCAGCGCGTGCATCATGGCGCCGCCCTCGTACGGGGTCGCCGCGTCCTCGGTCGCCTGGAACAGCAGCACCGGCGGCAGCGCGTCGTTGAGGACGTTCAACGGGCTCAGCGCGCCGGTCGGCCAGAACGCGCACGGCGCGTTGTACCAGGCGTTGTTCCAGGTCAGGAAGGGAGCCTTGCGGTACACCGCCCAGTTGTCCGACCGCCACCGCGACCAGTCGGCCGGCCAGGTCGCGTCCCGGCACTCCACCGCCGTGTAGACGCTGTAGCCGTTGTCCCCGGAGGCGTCGACCGCGCCGAAGTTCTCGTACGCCTCGACCAGCGGCTCGTCGTCGCCGTCGTTCACGTACGCGGCGAACGCCTCGGCGAGGTGCGGCCAGTAGCCGTCGTAGTAGCCGCCGGGCAGGAAGGTGTCCTCCAGCTCGGCCGCGCCCACCCGGCCGCCGGCCGGCTTCCGGGCCAGCTCCGCCCGCATCGCGTACCACTCGTCCTCGACCTCGGCCGGGTCGCTGCCGAGCCGGTAGGTGCCGTCGTACCGGGCGATCCAGGCCATCAGCGCGCGGTGGCGGTCGTCGAAGGCGCGGTCCTGGGTGAGGTTGTCCTCGTGCCAGACGCCCGTGGGGTCCACCACGGAGTCCAGGACCATGCGCCGCACCCGCTGCGGGTAGAGCTTGGCGTACACCGCCCCGAGGTAGGTGCCGTAGGAGTAACCGAAGTAGTTCAGCCGCCGAGCGCCGAGCGCCGCCCGGATGGCGTCCATGTCGTGGGCCGAGGCTCGCGTGTTGATGTGCGGCAGGATGTCCGGGTACTTCCGCGCGCAGGCCTCCGCGAAGGACCTGGCCCGCGCCAGGTTCGCCTCCTCGACGGCGGCCGTGCCCGGCACCGAGTCGGGGCGGACCGGCGTGAAGTGGCCCGGCCGGCAGTTCAGGGCAGGGGTGCTGCGGCCGACGCCGCGCGGGTCGAAGCCGATCACGTCGTACCGGGCCGCCACCGCCTCGGGCAGCGCGGCGGCGACGAACCCGGCGAGGGACAGCCCGCTGCCGCCGGGGCCGCCCGGATTGACCAGCAGAGGGCCCTGGTATTCCGGTGCCGTGTGCGGGACGCGGGACAGCGCCAGGGTGATCTGTTCGCCGCGCGGGTCGGCGTGGTCCAGCGGCACCTTCAAGGACGCGCACTGCAGCGTCGGGTAGGCGGCGGTGGCGCACTTCTTCCAGGTGAGGCCGGGCTCCTCCCCGGTGGTCTTGGCATCCTCCCCGGTGGGCGCGGAGTCCTCCCCGATGAGCCCGGAGCCCTCACCGGTGGGCGCCGGTTCCTTCCAGGTGCGCTCGGCGGCGCGGGCGGTCTGCGTGGCGGGCGACGGGCCGGCGGTCGCGGGAACGGCGGTCAGCGTCCCGGTCACGACGGCGGCGGCTGCGCACAGCGCGGCTGCGCGTCTGTTCATGGGGCCTCCCCAGGACGGAGGGTGTACGGACCGCGTGGGTCACGGCCCTCGCCGCATCGTCCCGACGACACCGCCCTGAAGAACCCGTTCTGGAGATACTTGACCCGATCGGGTCGCCGGATCCGCTCGAACGCGCGCGGGCCGGCGAGAGGAGCCCCTCAGATCAGGGTGAGCTGGGTCGGCCGCGCCCGCTCCGGCTCCAGGGTGGGAGCGGACGCGGCCGCGGCGCGGTGCGCGCCCGCGCGCGTGGGGCCGATCCCGTACTCCTCGGCCAGTTCGTGCACCTGACGGGTGATCCGGCGCTGGTACCACCGGGGGGCGTAGGCGCCGTCCGCGTACAGCCGCTCGTAGCGGGCCACCAGGTGCGGGTGGTGCCGGCCGAGCCACGCCGTGAACCACTCGCGGGCACCGGGCCGCAGATGCAGCGTCAGCGGGGTCACCGAGGTGGCGCCGGCCGCCGCGACGGCCCGTACCGTCGCGCGCAGCCGGTCCGGCTGGTCGCCGAGGAAGGGGATCACCGGCGCCATCAGGACACCGCAGCCGATGCCGTGCCCGGCCAGGGCCCGCACCACGTCCAGGCGTCGCTCAGGGGCGGGCGTGCCCGGCTCCACGGTGCGCCACAGCTCGCCGTCGAGGAAGCCGACCGACACCGAGACACCGACGTCCGTCACCTCGGCGGCCTCTCGCAGCAGCTCCAGGTCGCGCAGGATCAGCGTGCCCTTGGTCAGGATCGAGAAGGGGTTGGCGTGGTCGCGCAGGGCCGCCAGGATGCCCGGCATCAGCCGGTAGCGGCCCTCCGCGCGCTGGTAGCAGTCGACGTTGGTGCCCATCGCGACGTGGTCGCCCTGCCAGCGGGGCGAGGACAGCTGGCGGCGCAGTACCTCGGGGGCGTTCACCTTGACGACGATCTGGGTGTCGAATCCGATGCCGGTGTCCAGGTCCAGATAGCTGTGCGTCTTGCGCGCGAAACAGTAAACGCACGCGTGCGTGCAGCCTCGGTAGGGGTTGACCGTCCACTCGAACGGCATGCGTGAGGCGCCCGGCACCCGGTTCAGGACCGAGCGGGCCCGCACCTCGTGGAAGGTGACGCCGGCGAACTCCGGTGTGTCGAAGGTACGGGTGGTCACCGCGTCCGCGCCGAACAGCGCGGCGTCGGCCGCCCGGCCGTGGCCGGTGTCCGCGGCGAGGTTCTCCCAGCGCATGGCGCCTCCTCGGTAGAGCTGACCACAGAATAGAACACGTGTTCCCTTGATCGTGCGAGGGCGTTTTCTGATCGTTTCGGCAGGACCCGATTTGGGTGCCCGGGGACCGGGGTGGTTGGCTTGCCCCAACCCCGAGAACACAGGACCTGGAGGAGCCCATGGCGCAGGTGGAGGCCACCACGGAGCGGGTCGTCGCGGCGGACCCGGAGACGGTGTTCGACGCGCTCGCCGACTACAGCGGCACGCGCGCGAAGCTGCTGCCCGAGCAGTTCAGCGAGTACGAGGTGCGTGAGGGCGGCGACGGCGAGGGCACCCTCGTCCACTGGAAGCTCCAGGCCACCAGCAAGCGGGTGCGCGACTGCCTCCTGGAGGTGACCGAACCCACCGACGGAGAACTGGTCGAGAAAGACCGCAATTCCTCGATGGTCACCACCTGGCGCGTCACCCCCGCCGGAGAGGGCGGCTCCCGCGTTGTCGTGACCACCACCTGGAACGGCGCCGGCGGCATCGGCGGCTTCTTCGAGCGGACCTTCGCCCCCAAGGGGCTCGGCCGCATCTACGACGTCGTCCTCGCCCGCCTCGCGGCCGAGGTCGAGAAGCCCTCCTGACCGACCGGAATCCCGGGACACCCGGTCCTGTCACCGGTTCGGGTGGTTCTGCCCCCGGGTCGGCCCGGGTCCGTAACTCGTCGCATCTGCCGGGAGTTGCCGCTTCACGCGGCAGACCGCTGGGCAGGTGCGACGAGGGGAGCGGCAGGTGGGCGGGACCACGCTGGAGCGTGACGCGACGACGGCGCCGCCGCTCCCGCCGGACCACCCGGCGCCCCCCGGCCTCGGCCCCCGCCGGGTGCGCCTGGTCTTCCTCGCGCTGATGCTCGTGCCGCCCCTGGCGGCGCTGGAGCAGATGATCGTCGCCACCGCCCTGCCGAGGATCGTCGGCGAACTGCCCGGCGTGGACCGGATGTCCTGGGCGATCACCGCCTACCTGCTCACCGCCACCGTCGGACTGCCCGTCCACGGCAATCTCGGTGACCTGCTCGGCCGCAAGGCGTCTTCCAGTTCGTCATCGTCGTGTCGGTCACCGTGCGGGCCGCCCGGGCGCCCCGTCAGGACATCGAGCTCGCCGCGGGCGCCGTCCTGCGCGGCACGGTGCGCGCCGACGGCGGCCGGGCGGTGCCGGACGCGCGCGTGACGCTGCCGGACGTGGCCGGCGACGTCGTCGGCACCCTGACCACCGGCCCGGACGGCGCCTTCCGGTTCGTCGACCTGGCCCGTGGCGAGTACACCGTGATCGCTTCCGGATACCCGTCGGTGGCCACCGTGCTCCGGGGCGCCGGCGGCGGCCGCACCGAGCGGGACCTGCTGCTCGGCCACGAGGACGGACAGTGCGGCGTACGGCTTTACCCAGCGCGGTGCTGGTGAAACCAATTCCGCCGATGCCGCACATCGCGACCTGCGTGCGCCGTACGGTGGTCGCAGCGGAACAGATCTTGTACAGCTCTGGGGAGAGAGGGTCAGGGCCATGGACCGTGGCACCGACAGGGACACGCCTCCCGGCCGCGGACCGGGGGCCGACGCGGCGGAGCCGGCCTCGGCTGCCGGGCGCGTCCCCCTGGCCGTGGTCGTGGTGGACCGCGAGGGTCTGGTCTCCCACTGGAGCAGCGGGGCCCGTCGGCTCTTCGGCGTCCCCAGGGAAGAGGCGATCGGGCAGCCCGCCCTCGATCTGCTGCCCGTCTCCGGAGCGCTGCCCGACGTCGACGAGGACCTGCCCTACGGGGACAGCGCAGCCTACGACGGCCTCGGCCCCGGCCTCGGCCCGTCCCTCAACCGTGGGTTGTCCTATCCGGCTGCCGGCCGGGCCCGGCTCACCGTGCCCGAGCCGGCCGGGGCGGCCACGCCGGAGGGCCGCAAGCGGGTCGACGTGCTGTGGTGGGCCTACCCGCTCGTGGGACCCGGACCGGAACGGCTCCTGGTGCTCGCCGCCGACGCGGGCGCGCTGCACCGGGCCGGCGCCGCGGACGACGCGTCCGCCGTCGAGCGGATCGCGCCCGGGTTCGCCCTGCACACCGACTTCCCCGGCGCCGAGCACCTCGCCCGCGAACTCCCGGGCATCCTGCCCGGCATGAGCGTGGGGGAGAGTTCCCGGGTCGTCTCCCAGGTGCTCGAACTGGGCTACCCCGTCCTGGAGTTCAGCCGGAGCGAGCGGGTGCCGGTCACCCCGGACTGGGGTGTCTCGCGCCGGGTCGAGCGCCGGGCACGCCGGGAGCGGGCCGCCCGGGCCGCCGCCGCGGGGGTGACGGCGTCGGCCGACCCCGACGACGAGCGCGACGACCTGGAACACACCGCCGTCCGTGAGCGCCTGGAGTTCCTCAACGAGGTCAGCGGCCGGATCGGCACCTCCCTCGACCTGTCCCGGACCATCGTCGAGGTGAGCAAGGCGGTCGTCCCCCGCTTCACCGACGTCGCCGGCACCTATCTGCGGGAACAGGTCGTCGCCGGTGAGGGGTTCCCGGACGGCGTGCCCGACACCACCACCCTGTGGCACCGGGTCGCCCTGGAGCACACCGACGAGCCCGGCCGCTGGGACGACGTCGTGCCGGTCGGCGAGGCCATGCCCTTCCCGGCGCACACGCCGTTCTTCCAGTGCATGACCACCGGGGAACCGGTCCTCGTGCCGCGCATCAGCGAGGAGATGGGCCACGCCATCGCCGCGCAGTTCGAGAAGCGCGACATCCGGCCCCTGATCAGCGGCCGGTCCATGCTCGTCGTACCGCTCAAGGCACGCCAGGTCGTGCTCGGTTTCATGATCCTTCTGCGCCACCCCGAGCGCGCGGAGTTCAACGACATGGACCGGGCCACCGGGGCCGAACTCGCCGCCCGCGCGGGCCTCGTGCTCGACAACGCGCGCATGTACACCCACCAGGAGAACGTCGCCGAGACCCTCCAGGACAGCATGCTGCCGCGCATCCCCGCGCGCCTGGCCGGCTGCGACATCGCCACCCGCTACCTGCCCGGGACGCTGCTCGGACGGGTGGGCGGTGACTGGTTCGACTCGGTGAAGCTCCCCGGTGCCCGCACCGCGCTCGTCGTCGGCGACGTCATGGGGCACGGCCTGAACTCGGCCGCCATGATGGGCCAGTTCCGTACGGCGGTGCAGACCATGGCGGCGCTCGATCTGCCGCCCGCCCAGCTGTTGCGCAACCTCGACGCCCTCGCCCAGCGGCTCGGCGACACCTACCTCGCCACCTGTCTGTACGCCGTCTACGACCCCATCGCGGGAGAGCTGCACCTCGCCAACGCCGGTCACATCCCGCCCGTCCTGGTCCGTGCGAGCGACGGTCGCAGCGAACTGCTCGACCTGCCCACCGGCGCCCCGATCGGCGTCGGCGGGGTGCCCTTCGAAGCGGTACGCGTGCGGGTGGAGCCCGGCGACCGGCTGGTGATGTGCACCGACGGCCTGGTCGAGGTGCGCGGCGAGGACATCGGGGTGGGCCTGGCCGCCCTGTGCGAGTCGGCCGCCCATCCGGCCGCCTCCATGGACGACGCGTGCGACGCCATCATCCGTGCCCTCGCCGCGACCTTCGCCAAGGCGGGCCGGGGCGACCGGAAGGACGACGTGGCGCTGCTGATGGCCCGGCTGGGCGGCATCGGCCCCGACCAGGTCGCCGAGTGGCGCCTCCCCCTGACGCCCGCCGAGGTCGGGCGGGCCCGTGCCGTCGTGCGAGAACAACTCCACGACTGGGGCCTGGGCCGGCTGGCCGACACCACCGAGCTGCTGGTGAGCGAGCTGGTCACCAACGCCGTACGGCACTCCCGCGGTCGCCCCGTCGCCCTGCGGCTGGTGCGCGGCGAGACCCTGCTGTGCGAGGTGGACGACGACGACCACGAACTGCCGACGCTGCTGAGCGCGGGCCCCGACGACGAACGGGGCCGCGGCCTGCGGGTGGTGACCACCCTGGCCCGGGAGTGGGGCACCAGCCGGACCGGTACCGGCAAGAGCGTCTGGTTCGAGCTGACCCTGCCGCGCCGCTGAACACGGCGGCGGTCCCGCACACCGTGCGGGAGGCGGCCCCACCGCTCGAACGAACGGGGAGGAACGCGCGAGCGGTTGTAAGCGCTCACCCCGGGGCGGTAGACCGTACAGGGCCGTCATCCGCGACGGATCCGTCGACCACCCCGGGGAGTTGGGCATGAGCGTGACGAGTGGGTACCGCGAGTCCTGGGAGGGCTTCTGGCGCGAGGCGCCCGACGCGCCGGGGGAGGTGTTCTGGGACGCCGAGGCGGACGTGACCGCCGAGCTGCACCTGCCCCTCCTCGTGCCCCATCTCCTCGACGACCGGCTGCCGTTGGTCGACCTCGGCTGCGGCAACGGCACCCAGACCCGGTTCCTGGCCGACCGCTTCCCGCGGGTGATCGGCGTCGACCTCGCCGAGGCGGCGCTCGACCGTGCGCGCAGGGCCGACCCGGCGGGCCGGGCCGAGTACCGGCTGCTGGACGCCGCCGAGAAGGGCGCGGCGGACACCCTGCACGCGGAGCTCGGCGACGTCAACGTCTATATGAGGGGTGTCCTGCACCAGTGCCTGCCCGACGACCGGCAGCCGCTGGCCGACGGGGTCGCGGCGCTGCTGGGGCAGCGCGGACGCGTCTTCCTGGTCGAGCCGTCGCACGCGGCCCGGTCCGTGCTCGGCGCACTCGTCCAGGGGCCGTCCGGGCCGCCGCCCAAGATCGCGCCGATCTTCCGGCACGGCATAGCCCCCGGCGAGATCCACGACGCCGAGGTTCCCGGCCATCTGCGCACCGCCGGGCTCACCGTCCTCGCCTCCGGAGAACTCCCCCTGACCACGACGGAGCGCGGCCCCGACGGGCGGCGCGTGCAGTTGCCGTCGCGGTGGCTGGTGGCGGGCCGGACGGACTGACCGGCTGACGGGGCCGGCAGGCGGGGGACCGGGCCGCGCGCCACACCTCCCATTTCATGCGAAAAACTTTTCGTGTGACTGTTGACGACCCCCGGAGTGGCGGAGATGCTGGAAGCATCCTTCTTTACCTCCTCTTGAAGGCGTGATGGCCATGTCCCCGGACGTCGCTCCCGCGACCGGCCGTTCCCGCCGACGGGCCCCCGTGGGCGCGGTGCTGGCGGACCGCCTCGATGACGCCGCGGTGGTGGATGCCGCGGTCCGGCTCGCCGCTGCCCGCGGGGCGCCGCTGCTGCTCATCGCGGTCCTGCCGCCCCTGCCGCCCAGGGCTGCGGCCCGTTCGGACGGCGTCGCCACCCGCGTGGTGCTGGGAAGGGCGCTGTCGCGCGTGGGCCGTTCCGGTGTGGACCACCGGCCGGCCGCCTATCACCGGCCGGCCGGACGTGCCGGGCGGCTGGACGCGGCCAAGGGCCTGCTGGACGTGGCCGTCGCCCACCGGTGCCCGCTGCTCGTCGTCTCCCGCACCGGACCGGCGGGGCTGGACGCCGGCACGGTGATGGAGGCGGCCGCGATTCGCGGCGGTCCCCTCGTCCACGCGGCCCCACCGGTGACCTGGGCGCCCCTGGCCGCGCCCGCGGGGCGGCTCGGCGGGGCGGGCGGCGGGCCGTTCCGGCCTGTGTCCGGCGCCGCCCCCGAGTAGCCGCCTCGTCAGGTCGGGGGGCGTCGGCGCCGCGCGCACGTCGGCGCCGGGGCGGGGTGGAGTGGTGGCGTCGTCTGCGGGACCCGGCCCCGGCCGGTGGTGCTAGGGCGTGGCCGCGTGCTCGGAGCCGGTGGCGGGGATGTCCTCGCGGTGCAGGAAGGTGGCCAGCAGGTCGCCGACGGGGCGGTCGGCCTCGGTCGGGTGGCGCAGGCCGACGGTCGGGTCGATGGTGTAGCGGTTGCGGCGGCCCACCCGGGTGCGGGTGAGGTATCCGGCCGCCTCGAGGTCGGCCACGATCAGCTGTACGGCGCGTTCGGTGATGCCGATCAGGTCGGCGACGTCCCGTCCCCGCGCTTCCGGGTCGCGGGCGAGGGCGATGAGGACGCGGGCGTGGTTGGTCAGAAACGTCCAGTGGTCGCCGCGCGCGGCGGAGGGCTGCCTCATGACCCTCATCATACGAACGCCGTGACCCGTGACCAACACCATGTTTTCGCGAAAAAATATTGCCGAAAAACTTTTCGCGTAATGCTTGACGGGGGTAGAGGCCACGAGTGACGCTGGAGGCACGTCGTCTCTTCCGTTTCGACTCGCCGGAAGCCTCGCTGGAAGCCGAACCACCATGAATGAACTGTCGTTCGCCGTCCCGCTGTGGGTGTGGGCCGCCGTCACCCTCGGGATCGGCGTCATGCTCGCCGTCGACCTGATCGCGCACCGCGACAACCATGTGATCGGATTCCGCGAAGCCGCGCTGTGGAGCGCGCTGTGGATCGCCGTCGGCCTGGGCTTCGGCCTCATCCTGTGGGCCTGGCAGGGGGGTGAGACCGCTTCCACCTACTACGCCGGCTATCTGATCGAGAAGGCCCTGTCGATCGACAACGTCTTCGTCTTCGCGCTGGTGTTCTCGTTCTTCGCCGTGCCGGACGCCTACCAGCACAAGGTCCTGTTCTGGGGCGTTCTCGGAGCGCTGGCCGCCCGGCTGGTGTTCATCTTCGTCGGCGCCGAACTGCTGCAGGTGTTCTTCTGGACCGCCTACCTGTTCGGTGCGTTCCTGATCTGGACCGGCTGGAAGATGGCCGTCTCCAAGGACGAGGAGGTCCACCCCGACCGGAACCCCGTCGTCCGCCTGGTCCGGAGGCTCATCCCCACCGACCCGCGGTTCCACGGCGACAGATTCTTTCTGCGCCTCCGCGGCCGCAGGGTGGCGACGCTGCTGTTCGTGACCCTGGTGGCCATCGAGGCCACCGACCTGATCTTCGCCGTCGACTCCGTGGCCGCCGTCCTCGCGATCACCACCGACACCTTCCTGGTGTGGACCGCCAACGCCTTCGCGGTCCTGGGCCTGCGCAGCCTGTACTTCTGCCTGGCCGGGCTCCTGCGCCGTTTCCAGTACCTGCACTACGGCCTCGCGGTCCTGCTCGCCTTCGCGGGCGTCAAGCTCATCCTGTCCGAGACCCCGGTCGGCAAGCTGCCCGTGCCCCTCACCCTCGGCGTCATCGCGGTCACCATCACGGTGTCCATCGCCTGGTCCCTCATCGCCACCCGAGGGGGGACCGGCGGCACCGCGGACCGCCCGGGGCCTACCCCGGACCGTGCTGAGCCCACCTCGGACCGTCCCGAGCCCACCTCGGACCGTCCTGAGCCCACCCCGGCAGGTGACATCCCTGCCGCGGCCGGTCGCCACCGCGCCGCACAGGACGCCCCCGGTCGTGATCGGCCCGGTCCGGGACGCTCCGCACACCGTCCCCCGAAGCGGTGAACGCGGCGGATCCGCCGAGCGCCGCTCGGGGTACTCCCGGCGGGGCGGCGGCGTGACTGCCGCGCTTCACGACCGGACCGGTACGACCATGCGGACGTACCGCGTCGCCCGGCCCTGAGGAGGAACCGTGAACAGCGAAGAGAGAGCGCCGGTGGCCACCGGTGTCACCGGCGGACGACTTGCCGGGCTCCGCTCGTGGAACCTGGGACTCACCCTGCTGCACCTGGTCCAGGCCGCGGCGATCGTCGTCCTGGCGGGGGACTTCTCCATCACCGTCACCTCCTCGGTCCCCGAAGGGCCGCCGGGAACCAGGGCGCCCGCCCCCGAAGCGCTGTTCGACGTACCGATCGGCTGGGCCGTCGGCGCCTTCCTGGCTCTGGCGGCCCTGGACCACCTGGTGACGGCGACGGTGGGCCGCGCCGCCTACGAGCGCGATCTACGGCACGGCATCAACCGGTTCCGTTGGGTGGAGTACGCGCTGAGCGCGACGCTGATGGTGCTCCTCATCGGCTTCTACGCGGGCATCACCAACATCAACGCCGTCATCGCCGTCGCCGGTGCCAACATCGGGATGATCCTCTTCGGCTGGCTGGAGGAGCGGATGAACCCGCCGGGGCGCGCGGCGACCACGATGCTCCCGTTCTGGTTCGGGACGCTGATCGGCGTGACGCCGTGGATCTCGATCGCCTACAACGTCGTCGCGGCCGACACCGTCCCCGGGTTCGTGTACGGGATCGTGCTGGTCCAGGCCGTCCTCTTCTTCAGCTTCGGACTGAATCAGTGGCTCCAGTACCGGCAGGCCGGCCGGTGGTCCGACTACGCCTACGGTGAGAAGGGGTACCTGGTGCTCAGCCTCGTGGCGAAGTCGTTGCTGGCGTGGCAGATCTTCGGGGGCTCGCTGTCCGGCTGAACGGGCGGGGCCGCGACCGGCCGCGGGGCACGGGCGGCAACACCTCCGGGGGCCCCGCGGCAGCCGCCCGGGGTGGGCCCGGCCTCCTCGGCCTCCTGGGAAGTCACCGCGGCGCCGCGTAACGTGACGCACCATGAAGATCCTCATCAGCGCCGACATGGAGGGCGCCACGGGGGTGACCTGGCCGGCCGACGTGCTGCCGGGCACCCCGCAGTGGGAGCGGTGCCGGGCGATGTTCACCTCCGACGTCAACGCCGCCGCCCTCGGGTTCTACGCCGGCGGCGCCGACGAGGTCGTGGTCAACGAGGCCCACTGGACCATGCGCAACCTGCTCCTGGAGCGGCTCGACGAGCGGGTGGAGATGCTCACCGGCCGGCACAAGGGGCTGTCCATGGTGGAGGGTGTGCAGCACGGTGACGTCGACGGCATCGCGTTCGTCGGCTACCACGCGGGCGCCGGCATGGACGGCGTCCTCGCCCACACCTACCTCGCCAACCAGATCACCGGCGTCTGGCTGAACGATGTCAGGGCCAGCGAGGGTCTGCTCAACGCCCAGGTGGTCGCCGAGTACGGGGTGCCGGTCGTCCTCGTCACCGGGGACGACATCGCCTGTGAGGACGCCCTCGGGTACGCGCCGGAGGCGCTGAAGGTCGCCGTGAAGGACCACGTCTCGCGGTACGCGGCCGTGTGCCGGACACCGGCCCGTACCGCCGCCGACATCCGGGCCGCCGCCGAGCAGGCGGCCACGCTCGCCGTACGACAGGATCCGGTCGTCGGCGGACCGTATACAGTCGCCGTCGAGTTCGACGCCGAACACCTCGCCCAGGCAGTCACCGTGGTGCCCGGCGTGGACCGTGTCGGCGAGCGCAGGATCGCGTACACCAGCGAGACGATGTACGAGGGGATCCGCACCTTCAAGGCGGTCACCACGATCGCCTCGGCCGCCGTGGAGGAGCAGTATGGCTGACCAGCAGGCCCTGGACGAGGTGGTGCGGTTCACCTCCGACCTGATCCGCATCGACACCACCAACCGGGGCGGCGGCGACTGCCGTGAGCGGCCGGCCGCCGAGTACGCGGCCGAGCGGCTGGCCGGAGCCGGTCTGGAACCGGTGCTGCTGGAGCGCACCCCCGGCCGCACCAACGTCGTCGCGCGGCTCGCGGGCACCGACCCGGCCGCCGACGCACTGCTCGTCCACGGCCACCTGGACGTCGTCCCCGCCGAGGCCGCCGACTGGAGCGTGCACCCCTTCTCCGGGGAGGTCCGCGACGGGGTGGTGTGGGGGCGCGGCGCGGTCGACATGAAGAACATGGACGCGATGATCCTGGCCGTCGTCCGCTCCTGGGCCCGTCAGGGGGTGCGGCCCCGGCGCGACCTCGTCATCGCCTTCACCGCCGACGAGGAGGCCAGCGCCGAGGACGGCTCCGGGTTCCTCGCCGACCACCACCCGGGGCTCTTCGAGGGCTGCGCGGAGGCCGTCGGAGAGTCCGGCGCCTTCACCTTCCACGACGGGAACGGACGGCAGCTCTACCCCATCGCGGCGGGGGAGCGGGGCACCGGCTGGCTGAAGCTCACCGCACGCGGCCGGGCCGGTCACGGCTCGAAGGTCAACGACGAGAACGCGGTGACCCGGCTCGCCGCGGCCGTCGCCCGCATCGGCGAGCACGTGTGGCCGACGCGTCTGACACCGACCGTACGGGCCGCCCTCAACGAACTCGCCGCCCTCTACGGCATCGAGACCGACCTGAGTGACGTGGACGCCCTGCTGGACAAGCTCGGGCCGGCCGCCCGGCTGGTCGAGGCAACGGTGCGCAACAGTGCCAACCCGACCGTCCTGGAAGCCGGTTACAAGGTCAACGTGATCCCAGGGGAGGCCGTCGCCCACGTCGACGGACGATATCTGCCGGGCGGCGAGGACGAGTTCCGCACCACGCTCGACGAACTCACCGGGCCGGACGTCGACTGGGAGTACCTCCACCGCGAGGTCGCCCTGCAGGCGCCGGTGGACTCGCCGACCTACACCCGGATGGCCGCCGCCGTCCGGGAGTTCGCCCCCGAGGGGCACGTGGTGCCGTACTGCATGTCCGGCGGCACCGACGCCAAGCAGTTCTCCCGACTGGGCATCACCGGCTACGGGTTCGCGCCCCTGCGGCTGCCGGAGGGCTTCGACTACCAGGCCCTGTTCCACGGGGTCGACGAGCGGGTCCCGGTCGACGCGCTGCACTTCGGCGTCCGCGTCCTGGACCGGTTCCTGCGGACGGCGTGACCGAAGGAGGGGGAACGGTGCGGATCCTGCCGTACGGGGAGTGGCCGTCGCCCGTCGACGCGGCCCTGGCCGCCGCGCACGACGGGCGCCCCGAGGACGTGGGCGTCGTCGGCGACGAGGTGTGGTGGACAGCGCCCCGCCCGGAGGAGGGCGGCCGGCGCGCGCTGGTGCGACGGCGCGCGGACGGCGTCGAGGAGGAAGCGCTGCCCGCACCGTGGAACGTGCGCAGCCGGATCATGGAGTACGGCGGCACGCCCTGGGCCGCCGTACCGCGGGACGGGCGGCCGCTCGTGGTGTTCGCGCACCACGCCGACCAGCGGCTGTACCGCTGGGAGCCGGGCGGCGAACCCCGGCCGCTCACCCCCCTGTCTGCGGTGGGCGGCGGACTGCGCTGGGCGGAGCCGCTGATCCGGGCGGACCGGGGCGAGGTCTGGTGCGTGCTGGAGGAGTTCACCGGTGACGGACCCGGCGACGTGCGCCGCGTCCTGGCCGCCGTACCGCTGGACGGGTCGGCCGCCGAGGACCGCGGGGCCGTGCGGGAACTCACCGACGACCGGCGGCGGTTCGTCACCGGTCCCCGGCTCTCCCCGGACGGCACGAGGGCGGCGTGGCTGGCCTGGGACCATCCGCGGATGCCGTGGGACGGCACCGAACTGCTGGTCGCCGACGTGGCGGCCGACGGGACGCTGCGGCGGGTGCGGACGGTGGCCGGCGGGCCGCGGGAGTCCCTCGCCCAGGTCGAATGGTCGACGGACGGCGCTCTGCTGTACACCAGCGACCGCAGCGGGTGGTGGAACCTGTACCGCGACGGCCGTCCCCTGTGCCGCCGGGAGGAGGAGTTCGGCGGGGCGCTGTGGCGGCTCGGCGCGCGCTGGTTCGCGCCGCTGGCGAACGGCCTGATCGCGGTGGTCCACGGTCGGGGGCCGGCCGTCCTCGGGATACTGGATCCCGAGACCGGTGAGGTGGTCGACGCGGCCGGACCCTGGACCGAGGTCGCACCCACCCTCGCCGTGCACGGCGAACGGGTCGTCGCCGTCGCGGCCAGCCCGCGCAGCGCCCACGAGGTCGTGGAACTGGACACGCGCACCGGCCGCGCCCGGGTGATCGGCGCCGAACACACCGACGCCGTGGACCCCGCCCACTACCCCGAGCCGCGCCTGCGCACCTTCACCGGACCCGACGGCCGGGAGATCCACGCCCACGTCTACCCGCCCCACCACCCCGGCTGCGCCGCCCCCGACGCCGAGCTGCCGCCGTACGTGATCCGCGCGCACGGCGGCCCCACCGACCGCGCCGCGCTCGTCCTGGACCTGGAGACCGCCTACTTCACCTCCCGTGGCATCGGCGTCGTGGACGTCGACTACGGGGGATCCACCGGCTACGGTCGGGCCTACCGCGAGCGGCTCCGCGAGCAGTGGGGCGTGGTCGACATCGAGGACTGCGCCGCCGTCGCCCTGGCCCTCGCCGACGAGGGCACCGCCGACCGCGACCGGCTCGCCGTCCGCGGTGGCAGCGCCGGCGGCTGGACCGCGGCCGTCTCCCTGGCCACCACCGACGTCTACGCCTGCGGCACGATCAAGTACCCCGTCCTCGACCTGACGGGGTGGGCGACCGGCGAGACCCACGACTTCGAGTCCCGCTACCCGGACACGCTGGTCGGCCCCCTCGACGAGGTCCCCGGACGGTACACCGAGCGCTCGCCGGTCGAGCACGCCGACCGGATCACGGTGCCGTTCCTGCTGCTGCAGGGCCTGGACGACGTGATCTGCCCGCCCGCGCAGTGCGAGCGTCTGCTGGCCCGGTTCGCCGGGCGGAACCTCCCGCACGCCTACCTCGCCTTCGAGGGCGAGGGACACGGCTTCCGCCGCGCCGACACCGTCAAGCGGGCACTGGAGGCGGAACTCTCCCTGTACGCCCAGGTGTTCGGGCTGAGACCGCCCGGCATCCCGACGCTGGAGCTGCTGAAGTGAAGGAACTCGTACGGCCCGCACGGCTGGCGCCCGGCGCCCGGGTGGCCGTCGTCGCGCCCAGCGGGCCGGTGCCCGAGGAGCGCCTGCAGGCCGGACTCGACGTGCTGCGCGGCTGGGACCTCGACCCGGTCGTCGCCCCCCACGTCCTGGACCGGCACGGCGCCTTCGACTATCTCGCGGGCGCCGACGCCGACCGGGCGGCCGACCTGCAGCGCGCCTGGTGCGACCCGTCCGTCGACGCCGTGCTGTGCGCGCGGGGCGGCTACGGCGTCCAGCGCATGGCCGACCTGCTCGACTGGGAGGCCATGCGGGCGGCCGGACCCAAGGTGTTCGTCGGCTTCAGCGACATCACCGCGCTCCACGAGGCGTTCGCCGCCCGGCTCGGCCTGGTCACCCTGCACGGGCCGATGGCCGCCGGGATCGACTTCGTCAAGAACGCCCGCGCGCAGGACCACCTGCGGGCCACGCTGTTCGCCCCCGAGACGGCCCGGGTCATCGCCTCCGGCGGCGGCCCCCTGGTCCCGGGCCGGGCGCGGGGCGTGCTCCTCGGCGGCTGCCTGTGCCTGCTCGCCGCGGAGCTGGGCACCCCCCACGCCCGCCGCTCGGCGCGCGGCGGACTGCTGTGCCTGGAGGACGTGGGGGAGGAGACCTACCGGCTGGACCGCTACCTCACCCAGCTGCTGCGGTCGGGATGGCTGGAGGGGGTGGCCGGTGTGCTGCTCGGCTCCTGGGAGCGGTGCGACCCGTACGAGCGGGTGCGGGCCCTGCTGGCCGACCGGCTCGGCGGGCTCGGGGTGCCGGTGGCCGAGGACTTCGGCTTCGGCCACTGCGACGGAGCGCTGACGATCCCCTTCGGGGTCCGGGCGGACCTGGACGCCGACGCCGGCACCCTGACCCTGGACCGGCCGGCCCTGCGCTGACCCACCCCGGCCCCGCCGCGACGGGGACGCGGCCTCGCGCGGACGGGCGACCCGGCCCCGGCCCCGTCCTCGTGCGCGGCCGTCCCGGACCCCGTGCGTGGCGGTACCGGCCCGGCCGCGCCCCGGTCTGCGGCCCGGTCGCGGCCCGGACGTCCCGGAGTGCGGGCGCGCAGCTGCGGGCGCACCCTGGAGCCATGAGCCCGAAGACTTCCGAGACCTCGACGAAGGGCGGCGCCAGGGTCGCGGTGACACCGGCCCGGATCGCCGTGCTGGTGCTCGCCGTCCTCGCTCTGGTCTTCATCTTCGAGAACACCCAGAAAACGGAGATCAGGCTGCTGATCCCCGTGGTCACCATGCCGCTGTGGACGGCCCTGCTCGCCACCGGACTGATCGGCGTCCTGTGCGGGGCGTACCTCATGAGACGCAGGCGGTAACCGTGCGCATGCCACCACCGGTGGCGTCGTAGGCTGGCCGGATGCCGCACCGCACCGGACTCCGTCACATCGCCGAGGGAGCCCGCGTCGGCCTGCGGGCGTTCTCCCTCTCCGACGCCGACGAGTTCACCGCGCGGGCCCGGGAGAGCCGGGAACTGCACCACCCGTGGCTGTTTCCGCCCCTGACGCCCGAGGAGTACGCCGGCTATGCCGGGCGGCTGATCGAGGACCCGGCGCGGGCCGGGTTCCTGGTGTGCACCCTCGAGGACGGGGCCATCGCCGGGTTCATCAACATCAACAACATCGTCCGCGGCGGCTTCCAGAACGGCGCCCTCGGCTACGGAGCCTTCGCGCACGCCGCGGGGCGCGGTCTGATGCGCGAGGGCCTCGACCTGGTGGTGGGCTACGCGTTCGGGCCGATGCGGCTGCACCGGCTGGAGATCAACGTGCAGCCCGGCAACGCGGCCTCGATCGGCCTGGCCCGCGCCTGCGGCTTCCGGCGGGAGGGCTTCTCCCCGAAGATGATCTACATGGACGGGGGGTGGCGGGACCACGAGCGGTGGGCCCTCACCGCCGAGGCGCGGCCTTCCGGTTGATCTTCATGGTGTCCAGGTCGGTGACCGTCGACCGCAGGCCCGTCCATCCGTAGCCCAGGGCCCGCAGCGTGGTCTCGGCGCGGTCCTCGGCGATCGCACCGGCCATCTCCTCGCCGTCCGCCGCGTCCGACACCACCACGTAGCGCATCGAGAAGTGCTTCAGCGGGCGCGGCTCGTACGTCAGCGTGCCCTCCTCGGTGAACCGCATGCTCGCCAGCCCGTGCCGGCCGGCCTCGGTGAGCAGCCGCTCCCGGGCCTCCTCGGTGAGCCCGTCCCAGGTGCCCCGGACGATCACCCGGTACGTGTGCCGCTCGCTCACTGTCACTCCTCGCGCGGTCGTCGCTCGTCGAACGCCCGACTCTACGTCGACGGGGCCGCGGCGCACGCGGCATTTTCGTCAGGCCGGCCGGCGGTCGACGTACTCGTAGACCGCGCCGTCCGGATGGCGGGCGATCAGGTTGCGGCCGACGGGGGTGGGCACCGGGCCGGCGATGATGTCCGCGCCGAGTTCCGTCAGCGTCCGGTGCGCCTCGCCGACATCGGTGACCGCGATCGTCGCCGCCACCTTGCGCAGCACCTCCAGCTCCGCCGCGGGGCCGCTCATCAGCAGGAAACAACCGGCCGCGGCCACCTGGACCCCGCCGCGCTCGAAGCGCAGCGCCGGGGTGCCGGCGAGGCGTTCGTAGAAGGGGACGGCGGTCTCCAGGTCATCGACGCAGACGCGCAGGGTGGCTCCCAGAATGTCCATGGTCCGAGCCTAGTCGGCGCGGCGGCGATGCGGTGATCGGTTGCGGTGAACGGACCGTGCGGCGCGCGGTCCGGCCCCGGACCGCGCGCCGTTACGCTCCGGTCACCTCAAGTACCCGGCGGTCATGGACACCTTGCCGCATCCCGACCGCCCCGACCGCCGGGCGGCCGACGAGTTCGTTCGGGTGGCGCGGAAAGCCGTCCGCGAGGAGCCGCGCGCGGCCCGCCGCCCCTCCGGCACCGTTGCGCCGGCCGGACGCCCGGCCGCGCCCACCGGTCCCGGCGCGCCGGGCGCCGCCGACGCCGGGACCGAGCCCGCCACCGACCCCGAGACGCCGCACCACCGGGCCTGACCCGCTCGCCCGCCCGGTGGTGCGACCCGCCCCGGCAACCTTGGTCAGGGCAGCTGAGGCAGCACCTTCGTGCGGTAGAAGTCGAAGAACCCGCGCTGGTCGGGGCCGATCTGGTTGACGTAGACCCGGTCGAAGCCGGCGTCCGCGAACTCCCGCAGCGTCGCGACATGCTCGTCCACGTCGTCCCCGCACACCGTGTTCTTCGCGACCATCTCCTCGGTGACCAGCGGCTCCAGCTGCTCGAAGTGGCTCGGCGTGGGCAGGATCTGGCCCATCTCGCCGGGCAGCAGCTGGTTCGACCACAGCGAGCGCACCGTGCGCACCGCCTCGTCGCGGTCGGCCCCGTAGCAGACCTTCGTGCCGCCGAGGACCGGCTTGGTGCCACCACCGCCCTTGCGGAACTGCTCCACCATCGACGCGTCCGGCATCATCGTGATGTAGCCGTCGCCCACCCGGGCCGCCAGTCCGGTCGCCTTCGGCCCGAAGCCGGAGATGTCGATCGGCACCGGCTCGTCGGGGACGGTGTACAGCCGGGCGTTCTCCACCGTGTAGTGGGTGCCGTAGTGGCTGACCTCCTCACCGCTGAACAGCTTCCGCATGACCAGGACGGCCTCCTCCAGCATCTCCATGCGGACGTTCGCGGGCGGCCAGGCGTCCCCCAGGATGTGCTCGTTGAGCGCCTCGCCGGTGCCCACACCCAGGCGGAAGCGGCCGTTCGTCATCACCGCGCTGGTCGCGGCGGCCTGCGCGATCACCGCCGGGTGGATCCGCACGGTCGGGCAGGTCACCGCCGTCTCGATCGGCAGCGAAACCGCCTCCGAGAGCGCGCCGATCACCGACCACACGAACGGGCTCTGGCCCTGCGCGTCGTTCCAGGGGTGGTAGTGGTCGGAGATCCACAGCGACTGGAACCCTGCCTGCTCGGCCATCCGCGCCTGCTCGACGAGGTCCGCGGGGCCGAATTCCTCGCAGGACAGGAAGTAGCCGTACTCGGCCATGGGGGGTACCTCCGGGGGCTGGCGAACGAGTGGAGTGCGCCGTCCGGGTACCCGGCGGCCCGGCGGGAAACCGGCACACGTTTGGCCCGGACGGCTGGGGAAACGCGGAACCCTCGGACGTGGACACAGACCCCTGTACGTGGCAGCGCCCCTGCCACCGCACACCGTCGGAGGCGAACCCCGTGAGTCGACCCCGCATCGTGATCGTCGGTGCCGGCTTCGCCGGATACCGCACGGCCCGCACCCTGGCCCGCGAGGCCCGGGGGCGCGCCGACATCACCCTGCTCAACCCGACCGACTACTTCCTGTACCTGCCGCTGCTGCCCCAGGTGGCCGCGGGCATCCTCGAACCGCGCAGGGTCACCGTTTCGCTCGCCGGCACCCTTCCGGACGTACGACTGGTCCTCGGCGAGGCCGACCACATCGACCTGGACGCGCGCACCGTTCACTTCACCGACCCCGAGGGCGACAACGGCACCCTCGGCTACGACCGGCTCGTCCTCGCGGCCGGCAGCGTCAACAAGCTGCTGCCGCTGCCCGGGGTCGCCGAGCACGCCCACGGCTTCCGCGGGCTGCCCGAGGCGCTGTACCTGCGCGACCACGTGACCCGCCAGGTCGAACTGGCCGCCGGGGCCGACGACCCGAGGAGCTGCTCCGCCCGCTGCACGTTCGTCGTGGTCGGCGCCGGCTACACCGGTACCGAAGTCGCCGCCCAGGGACAGCTGTTCACCGACGCCCTGGTCCGCAAGCACCCCCTGCGCCAGGGCATCCGGCCGCGCTGGATGCTGCTCGACATCGCCGACCGGGTGCTGCCGGAACTGGACCAGCGGCTGTCGGACACCGCCGACCGGGTGCTGCGCGACCGGGGCGTCGACGTGCGCATGGGGACCTCGGTGAAGGAGGCCACGCACGACGGGGTCCTGCTCACCGACGGCGAGTTCGTCGACACCCGCACCCTGGTGTGGTGCGTGGGCGTCCGGCCCGATCCGCTCGCCGAGTCACTGGGGCTGCCGATGGAGCGCGGACGGCTCCTGGTCGAGCCGACGCTGCAGGTGCCGGGCCGACCGGAAGTGTTCGCGTGCGGTGACGCGGCCGCCGTGCCCGACCTCGACGACCCCGGTCAGTTCACCCCGATGACCGCGCAGCACGCGTGGCGGCAGGGCCGGGTGGCCGGGCTGAACATCGCGGCGACGTTCGGGGACGGACGGCTGCGGCCCTACCGGCACAAGGACAAGGGGTTCGCCGTCGACCTCGGCGGGGTCCAGGCAGCCGCCAACCCGTTCGGCGTGCCGCTGTCCGGCCCGGTGGCGGGTGCTGTCACCCGCGCCTACCACTTGGCCGCGATGCCCGGCA
Source organism: Streptomyces sp. bgisy159 (assembly GCF_965341775.1). Taxonomy (GTDB): domain Bacteria; phylum Actinomycetota; class Actinomycetes; order Streptomycetales; family Streptomycetaceae; genus Streptomyces. The sequence continues at coordinate 177,583 of NZ_CBDQZH010000012.1, forward strand.
ACCGCGTCCGGGTCGCCGCCGACTGGCTCCTGGACGCCGTACTGCCGCGCCAGGGCGTGCAGTTGGGCCTCGTGCGGTCCTGGTCCGTACCGCTGGACACCGCGTCCCCGGAGCTGGCGCGGGTGCCAGGGGGGCAGGAGCGGGAACGCGAACGGAAGGACCGGGACGACGGCCGGGCCCGCTCGGGGCCGCGCCGTGCGGCCGCCGGGAAGCAGGCCGGCGCCGAGCCGGCCGCGAACCGGCCCGACGACGAACCCGCCAGGAACCAGCCGGACGGTGAGCCGGCCAAGAACCAGCCGGGTGGCGAACCCGCCAGGAACCAGCCGGGCGGTGAACCCGCGAGGAACCAGCCCACCGGCGGAGCCACCCCTGCCGAAGGAGATCAGTAGAGCCATGGACACCGCAGAACTTGCCGCGCTCGGACAGCAGTTGCGTGTCGACAGCGTCCGGGCCTCCGCCGCCGCGGGCTCCGGGCACCCGACCTCCTCGATGTCCGGCGCCGATCTGATGGCCGTACTGCTCGCGCACCACCTCCGCTACGACTTCGACCGGCCCGGCCACCCCGGCAACGACCGTTTCATCCTGTCCAAGGGGCACGCCTCGCCGTTGCTCTACGCGGCGTACAAGGCGGCGGGCGCCATCGACGACGCCGAGCTGCTCACCCTGCGCGAGCTGGGCAGCCGCCTCGAAGGCCACCCCACCCCGCGACGGCTGCCCTGGGTCGAGACGGCCACCGGTTCGCTCGGCCAGGGGCTGCCCATCGCCGTGGGGGAGGCGCTGGCGGGCCGTCGGCTGGAACGCGCCGACTACCGGGTGTGGGTGATGTGCGGGGACAGCGAACTCGCCGAGGGCTCCGTGTGGGAGGCGGCCGAGCACGCCGCGTACGAGAACCTGGACAACCTGACCGCGATCGTCGACGTCAACCGGCTCGGCCAGCGCGGCCCCACCCGGCACGGCCACGACATCGACGCCTACGCCCACCGCTTCGCCGCGTTCGGCTGGCACACGGTGGAGGTCGACGGGCACGACGTCGACGCGGTCGACCGCGCCTTCGGCGAGGCCCGCTCCACGCTCGGCCAGCCCACCGTGATCCTCGCCCGCACCCTGAAGGGCAAGGGCGTCGCCGACGCGGAGGACAGGGAGGGGCTGCACGGCAAGCCGCTCAAGGACCCGGAGGCCGCCGTCGAGGAGCTGGGCGGGGATCGCCAGGTCCGGGTGACGGTGCGGCTGCCGCAGGGCGGAGCCGGCGCCGGGACACCGTCCACGGGCGCCCGGACACCGGATGCCGCCGACCGGACACCGGATGAGGGCGACGGTATGTCGTATGCAGCCGGTCGTCGTCGGGATGCGCGCCGGGACGCCGACCTCCCCACCTGGGACAAGGGCGACGAGGAGGCCACCCGCAACGCCTACGGACACGCGCTCGCCGCCCTCGGCACCGCCCGCGGCGACGTCGTCGCCCTCGACGGCGAGGTCAGCGACTCCACCCGCGCCGAGTACTTCGCCAAGGAACACCCCGACCGGTTCTTCGAGTGCTACATCGCCGAGCAGCAGCTGGTCGCCGCCGCCGTCGGGATGGCCGCCCGCGGCTGGGTGCCCTACGCCTCCACGTTCGCCGCCTTCCTGACGCGCGCCCACGACTTCGTGCGGATGGCGTCCGTCAGCGGCGCCGGGGTCAACCTGGTCGGTTCCCACGCGGGCGTCGCCATCGGTCAGGACGGGCCCTCGCAGATGGGCCTGGAGGACCTGGCGATGATGCGCGCCGTGCACGGCTCGACCGTCCTCTACCCGTGCGACGCCAACCAGACGTCCCGGCTGGTGCAGGCGATGGCCGAGCTGGACGGAATCCGGTACCTGCGTACCTCCCGCGGCGCCACGCCGGTGCTCTACGGGCCCGACGAGGAGTTCCCCGTCGGGGGCAGCAAGGTGCTCCGCTCGGCCGGCGAGGACGACCGCGCGACGCTCGTCGCCGCCGGGGTGACCGTGCCCGAGGCGCTCGCCGCCGCCGACACCCTGGCCGGCGCCGGCATACCGGTCCGCGTCATCGACCTGTACTCGGTCAAGCCCGTCGACCGGGAGACCCTGCGCCGGGCCGCCGAGGAGACCGGCTGCCTGGTCACCGTGGAGGACCACCACCCCGAGGGCGGCCTCGGCGACGCCGTCCTCGACGCGTTCACCGACGGACGCCCGGTGCCGCGCCTGGCCCGGCTGGCGGTCCGGACCATGCCGGGCTCCGCCTCCCCCGCCGAGCAGCTGCACGCCGCCGGCATCGACGCGGAGTCGATCGCGACCGCCGTCCGACTGCTGGTGGAGCACGCGGTGGTGCCATGAGCGGCACACAGACGCTGAGGGTGCGCACCGCGCGCCGGACCGTCGAGGTGCGGCGCGCGGACAAGGTGATGTTCCCGGGCGACGGCGGCGCGCAGGGGGCGGCGAAGGAGTACACCAAGGGCGACCTCGCCGAGTACTACCGGTCGGTCGCCCCCTTCATGCTGCCCCACCTGCGCGGTCGCCCCCTGATGCTGGAGTGCCACCCCGACGGCCTCGGCGGTCCCCGCTTCATGCAGAAGAACACCCCCGAGCACTACCCCGACTGGATCACCCGCGGCGAGGTGCCCAAGGAGGACGGCACCGTCCGGCACACCGTGTGCGACGACGCCGCGACCCTGGTCCACCTCGCCGGCCAGGCCTGTCTCACCCTGCACCGCTGGCTCACCCGCGCCGCTCACCTGGAGCGCCCCGACCTGATGGTCTTCGACCTCGATCCGCCCGACGACGACTTCCGCGCCGTCCGGCGGGCGGCACGCCGGCTGGGCGATCTCCTCGACCAACTGCGCCTGCCCTCGGGCCTGATGACCAGCGGGTCACGCGGCCTGCACGTGGTGGTGCCGCTGCACGCCCGGCACGGCGTCGACGAGGTGCGCGCCTTCGCCCGCGACGCCGCCGCCCTGCTCGCCGCCGAGCACCCGGACGAACTCACCACCGCCGCCCGCAAGAAGGACCGCGGGGACCGGCTCTATCTCGACGTCCAGCGCAACGGCTACGCGCAGACCGCCGTCGTCCCCTTCTCGGTACGGGCGCTGCCCGGGGCCCCCGTCGCCGTTGCGCTGGCCTGGGAGCAGCTCGACGACCCGGACACCGGCCCCCGCCGGTGGACCGTCGCCGACGCCGTCGACCAGGCCCGCACCCGACCGTGGTCCGGCCTGGCCCGCCGGCGCCGCGCCCTCGCCCCGGCCCGCCGCCGGCTCGACGCGCTGCGCGGGGCGGAGCGGAAGGAGGCCGAGAGGTGAGTACCTACGTCTACGGCATCGTCGAACGCGCACACGCGGACGCGGTTCCTTTCGGCACGACCGGCGTGGGGGAGCCGCCGCAGCCGGTGCGGATCCTCGCCGAGGGCGACCTCGCGGCCGTCGTCAGCGACGCGCCCGAGGGGCTGCGGCCCCGCGACAGCGCCCTGGCCGCCCACCGACACGTGCTCGCCGCCGCTGAGGCCGCGGGCTGTGTGCTGCCCATGCGGTTCGGCAGCATCGCCCCCGACGACCACGCGGTCGCCGCCGTCCTCGCCGAACGCGCCGAGCACTACCGGGAGCGGCTGCGGGCGCTGACGGGCAGGGTCGAGTACACGGTGCGGGCGGCCCACCACGAGCAGGCCGTGCTGCACCGGGTACTGGCCGAGAGCCCCGAGTTGCGCGCCCTGGCCGAGGCGAACCGGCGGGCGGGCGGCGGGACGTACGCGCAGAAGCTTCAGTTCGGGGAGATGGTGACGGCCGCCGTCCAGGCCCAGGAGGCCGAGGAGGCGGCCGAGGCCCAGCACACTCTGGAGGCGTCCGCCGAGGCCGTCAGTGTCGGCTCCGCCTCGGAGGGGTGGCTGGTCGACGTCTCCTTCCTGGTCGACCGGGACAGCGCCCCCGAGTTCCTGGCCGCCGTGGCGGGGCTGCGCCGCAGCCATCCGCACCTCGATCTGCGCGCCGAGGGCCCGCTGCCGCCGTACAGCTTCGTGGAGCCCGGCCCCGCCGCGCCCGCGGGCACGGTGGTGCCCGACGAGAATCCGGAGTAGCACGGAAACCGGATGAGGCAGGGGCGCGCCCCGGGAAGGAGGAGGCCGCATGGCCGGACTGCGGTACGTGTATGCCGTCTGCCGTCCGTTCGACACTCCGCTCCAGGTCCAGCTGACGGGGGTGGCGGGCGCTCCGGCCCGGCTGCTGCACCACCACGGGCTGGTCGCCGTCGTCAGCACGGTCTCGGAGGTCGACTTCGCCGAGGAGCCGCTGCAGACCCATCTGGCGGATCCGGACTGGCTGGCCCGGATGGCTCGCGGCCACCGGCAGGTCGTCGACGCGCTCACCGTGGTGACCACGCCGCTGCCGCTGTGGCCGGCCACGGTCGTCGCCGACGACAGCGAGGTCCGCGTGATGATCGAGGAACGGGAGGACCGCTTCCGCGACATCCTCGACCGGCTCCGGGACCGCGTGGAGTGGGGGGTGACGGTGTCGGTGCCCGGGGCGTCGGCCACCGGCACGACACCGCCGGGCGGCGGCGCGGAAGGCGGCCCCGACGCCCGGCGGGCGGCCGTTGAGGCCCGGCGGGCGGCCCAGGCGTTCGCCGAGCGGCTGCACGCCGATCTCGCCGGGCACGCGGAGGCGGCCCGGCGGAACCTCCCGCATCCGCTCGCCCCGCCCCTCACCCGGCCCGACGACTTCGCACCTCAGGTGCTGAACGCCGCGTATCTGGTGCCACGCACCGAAAGCGAGCAATTCGTGGAAATCGTCGACCGGGCGGCAAAGGACGAGGAAAGCGGAACGCGCGTGGATCTCGCCGGGCCGTGGGCCGCTTATTCCTTCGTGGAATCAGAAGGGCAGACGTGAACGAAAGGCGGGTCGGTGCGGCACCTCACATCACCACCTGTACCAGCGACCCCTTCCCCCGCTCGCCGTCGTCCCCCGAAGGAGGAATCCCAGCAGCCAGACGACGAGGACCGCGAGCGCGATCCACCAGAGAACCTTCACCGCGAATCCGACGCCGAAGAGAATGAGCGCCAGGAGCAGTACCAGCAGGATGGGAACCATAATGTGAAACCTCCTGCAGTCCGGGTTTCCAGAAAACGCCGAACAATTCCATGTTCCTGAGCGGTCAGGCTTCTTTCCGGCAGAGGATCTCCCCGTGCAGGACCGCGAACCAGCCGTCCTCCTGCCGGCCCCACTCCCGCCATGCCCCGGCCACCGCCTCCAACTGCTCCCGGGTGGCGTGCCCGCCCACGGTGGCGCGCTCGGCGTACGCCGAGGCCAGCGTCCGGTCCGCCCACAGGCCGCTCCACCAGGCCCGCTCCTCGGACGTGGCGTAGGTCCAGGTGCCGGAGGTCACGGTGACGTCGGTGAACCCGGCCGCCCGCGCCCAAGCCTTCAGCCGGCGTCCGGCGTCCGGCTCGCCCCCGTTGGCCCGCGCCACCCGCTGGTACAGGTCCAGCCAGTCGTCCAGGCCGCCGGACGCGGGGTACCAGGTCATCGCGGCGTAGTCGGCGTCCCGTACGGCGACGAACCCGCCCGGCCTGGTGACCCGCCGCATCTCGCGCAACGCCGCCACGGGGTCGCCGACGTGCTGCAGCACCTGGTGGGCGTGGACCACGCAGAACGTGTCGTCGGGATGGTCGAGGGCGTGGACGTCGGCCACCGCGAAGTCGATGTTGGTCAGCCCGCGGTCGGCGGCCGTGGCCCGGGCCTGCTCCAGGACCTCCGGCGCCCGGTCGACGCCGGTGACCCGGCCGTCGGGGACCAGGGCGGCGAGGTCCGCGGTGATCGTTCCGGGCCCGCAGCCGATGTCCAGGACGCGCATGTGCGGCTTGAGCGTGTCCAGCACGTATGCGGCGGAGTTGGCGGCGGTGCGCCAGGTGTGCGACCGCAGGACCGACTCGTGGTGTCCGTGGGTGTAGACGGCGGTCTCACGTGCTTTCGGCATGGCTGTACCCCTTCACGTCGTACCGGCTCCCCGGGCTCGACCGGATCCCGTGGCGATGGCCCGAACGGTACGCCGACAGTCGCATGGTGAGACGTTTTGTTTCGACATATGGACAGGGGTGGGTCGGTCCCGTGGCGGCCGGCGCCCTGACGGCCGGGCCGGGGGATAAGCGTTTGCCCGCCCGGTGCCCCGCCCGCAGAATGCGTCCCCATGGGACATCTGGAAGCAGCGCACCTGGAGTACTACCTCCCCGACGGGAGGGCGCTGCTCGGCGACGTGTCCTTCCGGGTGGGCGAAGGGGCCGTGGTGGCGCTCGTCGGGCCGAACGGCGCCGGCAAGACGACCTTGCTGCGGCTGATCTCCGGGGAGCTGAAACCGCACGGCGGGTCCGTCACCGTCAGCGGCGGGCTCGGTGTGATGCGCCAGTTCGTGGGCTCCGTGCGCGACGAGACGACCGTACGGGACCTGCTCGTGTCCGTCGCCCCACCGCGCATCCGCGCCGCCGCCGAGGCCGTCGACCGGGCCGAGCACGCCATCATGACCGTCGACGACGAGGCCGCCCAGCTGCGCTACGCGCAGGCCCTCGCCGACTGGGCCGAGGCGCGCGGCTACGAGGCCGAGACCCTCTGGGACATCTGCACGACGGCGGCGCTCGGCGTCCCGTACGAGCGCGCCCAGTGGCGGCAGGTGAGCACCCTGTCCGGCGGAGAGCAGAAGCGGCTGGTCCTGGAGGCGCTGCTGCGCGGCACCGACGAGGTGCTGCTGCTGGACGAGCCCGACAACTACCTCGACGTGCCCGGCAAGCGCTGGCTGGAGGAGCGGCTGAAGGAGACCCGCAAGACGGTGCTCTTCGTCTCCCACGACCGGGAGCTCCTCGCCCGCGCCGCCGAGAGGATCGTCTCCGTGGAGCCCGGCCCGGCCGGGGCCGACGCCTGGGTCCACGGCGGCGGCTTCGCGACCTACCACGAGGCACGGCGCCGGCGCTTCGCCCGCTTCGAAGAGCTGCGCAAACGCTGGGACGAGAAGCACGCCCAGCTGAAGAAGCTGGTGCTGACCCTGCGTCAGGCCGCGGAGAACAGCACCGACATGGCCTCCCGCTACCGCGCCGCGCAGACCAGGCTGCGCAAGTTCGAGGAGGTCGGCCCGCCGCCGGAGCCGCCGCGTGAACAGGACATCACCATGCGCCTGAAGGGCGGCCGGACCGGGGTGCGCGCGGTGACCTGCCAGCAGCTGGAACTCACCGGGCTGATGAACCCCTTCGACCTGGAGGTCTTCTACGGCGAACGCGTCGCCGTGCTCGGCTCCAACGGCTCCGGGAAGTCCCACTTCCTGCGGCTGCTCGCCGGTGAGGACGTGGCGCACACCGGGCGGTGGAGACTCGGCGCGCGCGTCGTGCCCGGGCACTTCGCGCAGACCCACGCGCACCCCGAACTCCTCGGCCGCACCCTCGTCGACATCCTGTGGAAGGACCACGCCCAGGACCGGGGCGCGGCGATGTCCCGGCTGCGCCGCTACGAGCTGACGAACCAGGCCGAGCAGTGCTTCGACCGGCTCTCCGGCGGCCAGCAGGCCCGCTTCCAGATCCTGCTGCTGGAACTGCGGGGCGCCACCGCACTCCTGCTCGACGAGCCCACCGACAACCTCGACCTGGAGTCCGCCGAAGCCCTGCAGGAAGGCCTGGAGGCGTTCGACGGCACGGTCCTCGCCGTCACCCACGACCGCTGGTTCGCCCGCTCCTTCGACCGCTACCTGGTGTTCGGCAGCGACGGCCGGGTCCGGGAGACCCCGGACCCGGTGTGGGACGAGCGGCGGGTGGAGCGGGCGCGGTAGCGCGGCAGCGGCCGCCACGGCCCTTCCTCGCCGTGTGCGGCGTCCCCGCCGCGGCGGGGACGCCGGGTGGCGCGGCCGCCCCGGTCACTTCCAGCGGAGCAGCGCGCCCATGCCGCCGGCCGGGGTGTCCTCGCCCTCGTCCGGCAGCGCCGGGGCCACCGAGATGGCCGGGGCGCCCGTCTCCACGGCGGCCCGCAGCAGCGCGTCGTCGGCGCGGGCGGACCAGGCGTCCGGCTCGCCCAGGGTGCGCAGCTCCTGCCGGCGGACCGCCAGCTGGTCCGGGCCCTCGCCGATCCACACCTCACGGTGCGTGTCCGGGCCGTCCAGCCGGATCAGCAGCTCGTCGATCCGGTGCTCACGGGCCGCCTCCACCAGCGCGGGCACCCCCTCGACGGCGACGGTCCGGCCCTCGTCGTCCGGGGCGCGGGCGGCCTGGAACCGCTCCAGGTCCTGTCGCGCCCGCATCCGCACATGCGCGGTCCGTGCCCGCTCCACCTCCTCGTCCAGCAGCCGGCTCCCGGTGCCGTGCTCGGCCTCCACCACCCGGTCGTGCAGCCGCTGCGGCAGCCGCTCGTGCACGGCCCGGCACTCCCGGCCGTCGCCCACCAGGATCAGCAGATCGGCCCGCGTCTCCTCCTGGCACACGGCGAGCGCGTCGGCGATCTCCGCGGCGTTGTGCTCCCAGGTGTTCTCCACCCGGAGCTGGAAGTGCCGCTCCGACCAGTCGCCCGTGCTCGTGCGGTGCACCGGCCACTGCCGGCCGGTGACCCCGCCGGCGTCCTGGCCGCCCACGCCGCTGCGCAGCTCGAAGTCGGCGCCCTTGCGGTCGATGTAGGCCACCACGCACAGCGGATCCTCCCCGGCCAGCTCCAACAGCGGGGCCACGTGCGGCAGCGGCGCCCACAGCGCGGTCGTACCCGTCGGCGGCCGGCGGGCCAGCGGCGGGTCCAGCACGATCCGGCCGGCCCGCGCGAACAGGGCCCGCCCGTGCGGGTCGGTCGCGTGCCGCAGGTCGCGCACCGCATCCCGTACGGCCGTGCAGGTGGCCTCGTCCGCCCCCTGCCCGGCGAGATCCCGGGCCACCGCCGCCGCCGTCATGTCCCGCACCTGCGCGGTGTCCTCGGCGTGCTCGGAGAGGTCGACGTACACCGAGGCCCAGGGGCCGGAATGTTCGTACAGTGGATGCAGAAAAGCCAGGTCCATGGCGCCCTCCCGGAGGCCGCTCGGGGGTAGTGCTCCCCGAGCGGGTACCCGAACGGCATGGACGAACACGACGAGCGGGGCACCACGATGACCGGAGTCGACCCGGACCGGCTGGACGACCAGCAGCTCATGAAGGAGCTGGAGACGATCCACCGCACACGCCACGACACCCTGCTGTACGGCTCCAACGACGCGCTGCGCGCCCACAACGAGCGCATGGCCCAGTTGGAGGGCGAGTACCTGCGGCGCAACCCGCGCCGCTTCGTCGCCCCGGGCCGCACCCGCGACGGCGCCCGCGAACGCGCCGCCGACGGCGGTCGGCCCGCCCGCCGCGAACCGAAGGCGGCCTCGGCGGCCACCGCCGGCGCCCCCGTCGGCAAGTGGGGGCCCGGCACGAACGGCCCGGGCACCGACGACCGCCCCCGCGGGGCCTGAGCCCACGGGGGCGGGAAGCACCGGTCGGCAGCCGTCCGCGGACGACTGCCGGCGGCCTACTCCTCGGCGGCGAAAACCTCCAGGTAGGTCTCGCAGAACGCCTTCAGGTCGTCCGGCTTGCGGCTGGTGACCAGCTTGTTGGGGCCGTTCTCGCAGACCTTGACCTGTTCGTCGACCCAGGTGGCGCCCGCGTTGCGGACATCGGTGCGCAGGCTGGGCCACGATGTCAGGACCCGGTCCCGTACGACGTCGGCCTCGATCAGCGTCCACGGCGCGTGGCAGATCGCCGCGACCGGCCGCCCCCGCTCGAAGAAGTCCCGTACGAAGGCGACGGCCCGCTCGTCGGTGCGCAGGAAGTCCGGGTTGGCGACCCCGCCCGGCAGCACCAGGCCGCCGAACGACTCCGCGGACGCCTCGCCCACCACCTCGTCCACCGGGAAGGTGTCGGCCTTGTCGAGGTGGTTGAACCCCTGCACCTCACCCGGCTTCGTCGACACCAGCACGGGCTCGTGGCCCGCGTCCGCCGCCGCCTGCCAGGGGTCGGTCAGCTCGACCTGCTCGACGCCCTCGGGTGCGGTCAGAAACGCGATACGCATGATCAGTCCTCCGTGGATCGGTTCATGATTCGTCGGTCACGGACCGGCGCCGCCGGCCCGCCGCTCAGGGCGGCCGACCGGGCCACGGCCCGCGCGCACGGCTCCTCGCCGTAGGGGAGCACCGCGCACAGCCGATCGCGGCGGCGGTACCCGCCGGACAGCCGCGGGGGAGCGGAGGGCGTGGCGACCGCAGCTGCCACGCGCGCGGATCACCACGCCCGCCGCACAGCGGCGACCGCATCTCGTCCGGGTGGAGACACCCGGCGATCTCGGTCGCCCGGCCCCGCTTCATCCACGCTCCTCCACCAGCGCCTCGGCCACCTGCCGCGCACTCGACCACTGGGTCTTCGGCGGCAGCTCGCGCACGGCGTCGATCAGGGCGTCCGGGGCGTGGTGCCGACGCAACTCGCCGACCAGCGCGTTGGTCGCGGTGGGGAAGCTGCCGCGGCCCAGGCTCCGGGCCAGCTCCAGCCGGACCGTCTCCACCGACGCGCCCGACGGTGCCACGGGTCCGCCCCAGACCGCCGGGTCGTCGTCGGCGGCCGGCTCCGGATCGTGCCACTCCTCGGACCGGGTGGGGTGCCCGGACCTGAGCAGGCCTTGCAGTTCGTGCTTCATCTCGTCGTCCCGGTGCACGTTCAGCCGGTCACTGCCTCGCTGCATGTCTTCCTCCAGACCTCCGGAAGACCCCTCGCGTACCCGGCCTGCGGAAGCCGACACGGCATAGGGCGAGGTTCGCCCGGGTTTGCCGGGACCCCGCCGGGAGACCCGAGGCCTGCCCCCCACGTGGCACCCCAAGGGACTCTGGGGAAGGACATCTCATGGCGCTGCTCGCCGCCGTTCTCATCCCGGGCGTGATGTTGCTCGTCGTCCTCGGCCTCGGCCGCTACGAGGATCTGCTTCTGCCCACCGACAACGACCCACCGCCCGCCCTCCCGGCCCGGCGCCCAAAACGCACGGAGACGGGACGGGCGACGGCGGCCCTGAGCAGACGCTGAGGCGGCGGGCGGACGCCGGTGGTCCGGGGGGGGGATGACCGGAATCGGCAGGCGGCGGACGAGCCGGAATCGGTGTGCGGCGGATGACCGGAATCGGTGTGTATGCGTCCGGAATCCGTGAGAAATCGAGAAGCAGCGCCCTCCCGGCCCGCCTAGCCTGGCCGTCATGGGCCTCAGCAATCACGCGCCGCACCCCGCAGACAGCCACGACCTGATCCGTGTGCACGGGGCACGCGAGAACAACCTCAAGGACGTCAGCATCGAGATCCCGAAGCGCCGGCTGACGGTGTTCACCGGCGTCTCGGGCTCGGGCAAGAGCTCCCTGGTGTTCGACACCATCGCCGCCGAGTCGCAGCGGCTGATCAACGAGACGTACAGCGCCTTCGTGCAGGGGTTCATGCCCAACGTGGCGCGGCCCGAGGTCGACGTGCTGGACGGACTGACCACCGCGATCACCGTGGACCAGCAGCGGATGGGCGCCGACCCGCGCTCCACGGTCGGCACCGCGACCGACGCCAACGCGATGCTGCGCATCCTCTTCAGCCGGCTCGGCGACCCGCACATCGGCCCGCCCGGCGCGTACTCCTTCAACGTCGCCTCGGTGAGCGCGAGCGGCGGCTTCACCGTCGACCGGGGCGCGGACAAGACCCGGACAGAGAAGGTCACCTTCACCCGCACCGGCGGCATGTGCACGCACTGCGAGGGCCGCGGCACCGTCTCCGACATCGACCTGACCCAGCTCTACGACGACTCCAAGTCCCTCTCCGAGGACCCCTTCACCATCCCCGGCTACACCGGCGGCGGCTGGGTGGTACGGGTCATCACCGAGTCGGGCTTCCTCGACCCGGACAAGCCCATCCGCCGGTACACCGCGCGCGAGCGGCACGACTTCCTGTACCGCGAGCCCACCAAGGTCAAGATCAACGGCATCAACCTCACCTACGAGGGACTGATCCCCAAGCTGCAGAAGTCGATGCTGTCCAAGGACCGCGAGGCGATGCAGCCGCACATCCGCGCCTTCGTGGACCGGGCCGTCACCTTCACCGACTGCCCCGAGTGCGACGGCACCCGGCTCAGCGCGCTCGCCCGGTCCTCGAAGATCGACGGCATCAGCATCTCCGACGCCTGCGCGATGCAGATCAGCGACCTGGCCGCATGGGTGCGCGGCCTGGACGAGCCGTCGGTGGCGCCGCTGCTCGCCGCGCTGCAGCACAGCCTCGACTCGTTCGTGGAGATCGGCCTCGGATATCTGGCGCTCGACCGGCCGGCCGGCACGCTCTCCGGCGGCGAGGCCCAGCGGGTGAAGATGATCCGCCACCTCGGCTCCTCCCTGACCGACGTCACCTACGTCTTCGACGAGCCCACCGCGGGTCTGCACCCCCACGACATCCAGCGCATGAACCGGCTCCTGCTGCGCCTGCGGGACAAGGGCAACACGGTGCTCGTCGTGGAGCACAAGCCCGAGGTGATCGCCATCGCCGACCACGTCGTCGACCTCGGCCCCGGCGCGGGGACGGGAGGCGGCACGGTGTGCTTCGAGGGCACCGTCGGGGGCCTGCGGCGCAGCGACACCGTCACCGGCCGCCACTTCGACGACCGGGCCGCGGTGAAGGAGACCGTACGCAAGCCCACCGGCACCCTGGAGATCCGCGGCGCGAGCCGCCACAACCTGCGCGACGTCGACGTGGACGTCCCCCTCGGCGTGCTCTGCGTCGTCACCGGCGTCGCCGGCTCCGGCAAGAGTTCGCTGCTGCACGGCTCGCTCCCCGCCGACGCCGGTGCGGTGTCGGTCGACCAGAGCCCGATCCGCGGCTCCCGGCGCAGCAACCCGGCGACCTACACGGGGCTGCTGGATCCGATCCGCAAGGCATTCGCCAAGGCCAACGGCGTGAAGCCGGCCCTGTTCAGCGCCAACTCCGAGGGCGCCTGCCCCACCTGCAACGGCGCCGGCGTCATCTACACCGACCTGGCGATGATGGCGGGGGTGGCCACCACCTGCGAGGACTGCGAGGGCAAGCGGTTCCAGGCGTCGGTGCTGGAGTACCGGCTCGGCGGGCGCGACATCAGCGAGGTGCTGGCGATGCCGGTGGAGGAGGCCGAGGAGTTCTTCGGCGCCGGGGAGGCGCGCACCCCCGCCGCCCACCGGATCCTGGAGCGGATGGCGGACGTCGGCCTCGGCTATCTCAGCCTCGGCCAGCCGCTCACCACTCTGTCCGGGGGCGAACGCCAGCGGCTGAAACTGGCCACGCACATGGCCGACAAGGGCGGCGTCTACGTCCTGGACGAGCCCACCACCGGTCTCCACCTCGCCGACGTCGACCATCTGCTGGGCCTGCTGGACCGGCTCGTCGACTCCGGCAAGTCCGTCATCGTCATCGAGCACCACCAGGCGGTCATGGCCCACGCCGACTGGATCATCGACCTGGGCCCCGGAGCCGGCCACGACGGCGGCCGGGTCGTCTTCGAGGGCACCCCGGCCGACCTCGTCACCGCCCGCTCGACCCACACCGGCGAACACCTGGCGGCCTACGTCGGCGCCTGACCGGCCCTCGCGCCTCCGCGCCCTCGGGAACCCGGCCTCGTCACCGCAACCCGGAACGGCGGGACATCCGCGCTCGGGCGGCGGAGGCGACGCACGCCGGTGGCGCTCCGGCCGAGGGCGCGAGGCACGCCCGTAGCGGCTGGGGGCGGTATCCGTGTCCCCGGGCGGGCGGGATTCACCCGCTCGGGTGCGCGACTGCCGCCAATGGAGGGCCCGCGCGCGCGTGCCCGGCCCGCGCGGGCTCTGATGAGGGGGTACGTCGTCCCCTCCCGGCGGGGAGGGCCGCACCCTTCCCCGCCACCCGGGCCGGGCAGGGGGCAGGTCCCTCCCCGGCCGCCTGACCACCTACGGAGCACCCCCATGCGCCGCACCGTCCGTGTCCTGGCCGTCGCCGCGCTCGGCGGCGCCGTCCTGGGCGTCGCCCCGGCCGCGTACGCGGAACCGGCCGCCGAGGTCACCCCGGGCAGTGTCGCGCCCGGAGGCACCGTCACCGTGTCCGTGACGTGCGACCCCCTGGGCGGACCGGCGCCCGCGAGCCTGGACGCCACCTCGCAGGCCTTCGCCGAGGGGACCGTGGCCCTGCAGAAGGCCTCCGGCGCCGACGACGAACTGTCCGGCCCCGAGTACCGCGGCACCGCCCGGATCGCGGACGCCGCGCACTTCGAAGGGGGCGACGGCACCGGGCCCGACACCGCGTGGACCGTGGACGGCACCTGCCCCGCACCCCCCGGCGGGAAGGGCCAGCCGTGGAGCGTCACCTTCGACGTCACCAGGACCGCCCCCGCCCCCGCCCCCAGCCCGTGCCCGTCGCCCCACGGCACCCCGCCGCCCGGGCCGACCTGCGGCAAGGCCCCCGTCCAGCGGGGAGTGCACGCCGGGCAGGGGGGTGCCTTCACCGACTCGGTGCCGGCCCTGGTCGCCGGCGGCGTGCTGATCGCCGGAGCCCTCGGGGCCGCCGTGCACCGGCTGCGGCGCCGCGACGGCTCGGTGGGCGCCTGACCCCCGGCGGATCACCCGGCGGACTCACCGGCGGACCGTACGACCGGGACGGTCGCTCGGTCGGTGGCGGGTCGCCCGGTGGACCCTACGAGCGGGGCGGGCGGCCATGGGAGGCGGGCACGCTGGGTACTCACAGCCCGAGGGCACGACCGGCCCCGTACGGTGTGCCACGCCTCAGCCGCCCCTGGCGGCCGGCGTGCGCGGCGGCGGGACGCCGTGCCGGGACAGCACCGACGGACTGCGCGGAGGAACGGATGGGGCGGACGGTACCGCAGGACCACGGGCCCGTCCGCTACGGCCCGCCGCTGCCCGTGGACGGGCTGCCGGTCCTGCCCGAGGTCGCCGACGTCCTCGCGCGGGCCGCGGTCCGCGCCGACGCCGAACCCGTCGGCGGCACCCCGCTCCTGCTCGACGCGGCCCGCGGTTACTGGCAGCGGCGGGGGATCACGGCGGGCACCGACCGTGTCGCCGCCGAGCCCGGCGGCGCCGCCCTGCTGGTGGCGCTGACCGCCGCGCTCGGCGGCGACGTCCTGGTGCCCCGGCCCTGCGCCGCCTGGTGGGCGCCCTACGCACGGCTGCTGGGCAGACCCGTGTTCCACGTGGCGACACCCGCCGAGTGCGGCGGCGTTCCCGACCCCTACGCCCTGCTGGAGACCGTCCGCCGGGTCCGCGACGAGGGCGGCGACCCGCGCCTGCTGGTGCTCTCCGTGGCCGACGACCCCACCGCCACCGTCGCCCCGCCGGAGGTGCTGCACGAGGCCGTGGAGGCCGCCGCCGGAGCCGGACTGCACCTGGTCAGCGACGAGACCTGGCGCGACACCCTGCACGACCCGCACGACACCGTGCCGCTCAGCCCCGCCGAGATGCTGCCCGACCGGGTCACCGTCGTCACCGACCTCGCCGGGGCGCTGCTCCCGGCCGGCTGGCCGGCCGCCGTCGCCCGCCTGCCCGCCGGACCGGACGGAGCCGCCCTGCACGCGCGCGTGCTCGACGTCCTCACCGCGCTCGGCGGCCGCGTCGCCGCGCCCGTCGCGGCCGCCGCCGCGTACACCCTCGGCGAACCCGAGCCGGTGACCGCGCGCGTGGCCGCCGCCGTGCGCCTGCACGCCCGCCTCGCCGCCGCCGCACACGGCGCGGTCGTCGACGCCGGCGCCCTGGCCCGCCCGCCGCGCGCCGGCCGGCACCTGTACGCCGACCTGGCGCCGTTGCGCGCCGAGCTGGCCCGCCACGGCGTCGGCGACGCCCAGGACCTGGAGGACTTCCTGACCGCCCGGCTCGGCATGCCCGCGGCCGGCGGCCACCGCTTCGGCGACGACCTCGGCGCGCTGCGGGTGCGGCTGTCCACCGGGCCGCTGCTGGGCGCCACCGACGACGAGCGCGCCGACTGCCTCGCGTCACCCGCCCCGCTGGAACTGCCGCATGTGCGGCGCGCGTTGATCCATCTGAGGTCGGTCCTCGACGATCTCCGCGATGACGCTCAGCGATGGGAGCCTCCTCGATGACGCAGCAGTCCGAGACGACCACCCCCGAGAGTGTGACCTCCGAGAGCCTGCCGGCAGACCCTCTCCCCACGGAGACGTTGCCCACCGGAACGGTGCCCACCGAAACGTTGCCCACGGAGACGCTGACGGAGCCGCCGGGTGCGGAACCGGGGACCGCGGGCGGCGCGGCCGGGGCGTTCGCGGACGCCCCCACCCGCACGGTGCACGCCGTGCCCGCCACGGGCCCCGGAGCCGCCCCGTACCCGCCGCTCGCCGAGCCCCGGCCACTGGGCGAGCGGCGGGTGTGGCCACGTACCTTCCACGACCGGCTGACCGCCCCGCTGCCCGGCCTGAAGGCCCTGGCCCGCTTCGCGCGCGAAGGCGCGGTGCGACCCGGGCGCGCGGGCCTCGCCGACATCCCGCTGCTCCCGTACGAGCCCGGCCCGCTGCCTCGCGTCGACACCCGCACCGTGGCCGTGACCTGGGCCGGGCACGCCAGCTGGGTGGTCCGCGTCGGCGGGCTGACCGTACTGACGGACCCGGTCTGGTCCCGCCGAATCCTCGGCACTCCCGCGCGGATCACGCCGGTCGGCGTGGACTGGTCGGACCTTCCCCGCATCGACGCCGTCGTCATCAGCCACAACCACTACGACCACCTCGACGCCCCCACCTTGCGCCGGCTCCCGCGCGACACACCGGTCCTGGCCCCGGCCGGGCTCGGCCCGTGGTTCCGCCGCCGCCGTTTCACCTGCGTCACCGAGCTCGACTGGTGGGAGGCGGCCGAGCTGTCCGGCGTCCGGTTCGACTTCGTGCCCGCCCACCACTGGTCCAAGCGCACCGCCACCGACACCTGCCGGAGCCTGTGGGGCGGCTGGGTGCTCACCGCGCCCGACGGACAGCGCCTGTACTTCGCGGGGGACACCGGCTACGGCCACTGGTTCGGCCGCATCGGACGGCGCTACCCCGGCATCGACCTCGCTCTGCTGCCCATCGGCGCCTACGACCCCCGCTGGTGGCTCAGCGACGTCCACTGCGACCCCGAGGAGGCGGTACGAGCCGCCCGGGACCTCGGCGCCCGCCGGATGGCGCCGATGCACTGGGGTACGTTCGTCCTGTCCGCCGAGCCCGTCCTGGAGCCGCTGACCCGGGTCCGGATCGCCTGGGAGAAGGCGGGCCTGGCCCGGGAGGACCTGTGGGACCTGCCGGTGGGGGGCTCACGGGTCCTGGAGTAGCCGTCGGGACAGGGAGTGGGGCCGGGGCGGGCGGGTCGGATGGTCAGGAACCGGAGCCTGCTGCATCCGTGCCGCGGACCCGCCGCCACAGCCCGGGCGCCACACTGATCAGCAAGGTCAGCGCGACCGCGGCCAGCACGCCCTGCCACGGCTCCGGGAACAGCGAGCCGCCCAGGATCCCGATCAGCTGGTACGTCACCGCCCAGGCCAGGCAGGCCGGCAGGTTGCCGCGCACGAACCGGCGCATGGGCCAGTGGGCCATCAGGCAGGCCAGCATCACCGGGATCCGGCCCGCCGGCACCAGCCGGGACAGCACCAGCACCGCCACCCCGTGGTCCGCGAGCCTGTCCTGCGCCTGGACCAGGCTGTCCTCCGGGGCCCGTGCGCGGATCGCCGCCAGCCAGCGCGAGCCGTTCCTCGACCGCATGCCCCGCTGCCCCAGCCAGTACAGCGTCACGTCGCCCAGGAACGCCGCGAGCGACGCCGTCACGAACACCAGCGCCAGAGCGGCCGGCGGAGCCGAGCGGTGAACCGCCACCACCGCCGCCGAACTGACCAGCGCCCCCGTCGGCACCACCGGCACCAGCGCCCCGATCAGCACCAGCAGGAAGAGCGACGGATAACCCACCGCCTGCTGAGTGGACTCCGGGGGCACGGTCGTGGCGGTCGCGGCCAGTGCGCTCACCGGGCCGCCTCCGGCCGGACCCGCTCCCCGTGACCCAGCCGGTGCACCGCCACCTCGGGCGCGAGCGCGGCCGCGTGCCGGACGAACTCCTCGCCCGGCGTGTGGAACTCGTGGGGGCGCACGGCGTCCATGCCGATCGGCCAGTACGTGCCGTAGTGCACCGGCACCGCGCTGTGCGGCGCCAGCCTGGCCAGCGCCTGCGCCGCCCGCTCCGCGTCCAGGTGCCCGTCGCCCAGGTACGGTCCCCAGCCGCCCACCGGCAGCAGCGCCACGTCGACCGGCCCGACCTCCTTCGCCATCGTCTCGAACAGTCCGGTGTCCCCGGCGAAGTAGGTGCGCGTCTCGCCCTCGACGACATAGCCGAGCGCGGGGCAGCGGTGCGGGCCGAACGGCAGCCGGCGCCCGTCGTGCAGCGCGGGCACCGCCCGGATCGCGAGGTCGCCGACCGTCGTCTCGTCGCCCGGGGCCATCTCGGTCAGCCGCAGGTGGGTCAGCCGCCGCAGGCCCGGCACGGCGCGCGGTGCGCCCAGCGGCACCAGCAGGCGCGTGCCCGGCGCAAGGCGCGCCAGGGACGGCACATGGAGGTGGTCGGCGTGCAGGTGCGACACCACCGCCACGTCCGCGTGCCAGGCGGGGGGCGGGGGCAGCGCGCCGCGGCGCCTGCGCAGATGCGCGAGCCGGCGCGCGAACAGGGGATCGGTGAGGACGCGTATGTCCGAGTCCTCGACCGTGCAGGTGGCGTGACCCCACCAGGTGATCTCCACCGGCACCTCTTTGCCTCCTTCGCGCGACTCCCCCGAAGCCTACGGGCAGCGGTAGGGTCGGCGGCGAAACCCGGAGGTGAGGGGGACGCCATGGGATCGGTCCGCGTCACGGCGATCGCGAGTCTGACGCCGCTTCAGGAGCTGGACGCCGATCCCTTCCTGGTGGATTCCCGCACCCAGCACGCGATGTGCGCACGCTGGGCCGAGGAGCGCGGCTATGTCGTCGCGCGTGAGCTGCTGGTGCGCGGTCTGCGCGCCGATCACTGCGTGCTGTGGGACGGCGTCCGGCCGGGCACCGACCTCTTCGTCGCCCCCAGTCTGCGCGTCCTGCGCAGTGCCCTGTCGTCCGTGGAGGACTTCGCGGCCGAGTGCGCGCGACGCGGGGTGCGGGTGGAGACGGTGGGGTGCGCGGAGCCGTCGTACGACGCGCAGATGAAGGCCCGGGTGCACCGGCGGCTGTCGATGCCCACGGCGGGGTACGACGGGCGGTAGGCGGTCGGCGGTCGGCGGTGGATGGTCGACGGTTGACGGTGCATGGTCGACGGTCAACCGTATGCAGGCCGTCGCTGCCGGTCGTGGGAAGGCGGTCGGCGGAAGGTCGCCGGCCGGCCGCCAGAAGGCCGTCCGGGCCGGTCCAGGGAAGGGGCGCCGGACGGCCGACGGGCCGTGTGACAGGCTGGTGGTGACACAGTCCCGCGGCGGCGGGGCCGGGATGCGAGGTGGGGCGGGCGTGCTAGGAGTGCGTTGGCGGCGGGTGCTGTCCCAGGTCGGACGGAGTGTGACCGTCTGGGGGGTCTCCACGGTCACCATGCTGGTACTCGCGGGCATCCTGCCGGACTTCCGGCTGCAGTCCACCGACGGCGACAGCGCCACCACCATCGCCGTCACCGCCGCGATCGGCGCCGGCGTCTTCGGCGTGCTGTCTGCCCTCGTCTGGCCTCTGCTCGTCCGGCTCCTGCTGCTGGTGCCCGCGCTGGTGCTCGGGCTGCTGGTGTTCTTCCTCAACGGCTCGCTGCTGCTGGTGGCGCTCCGGCTGACCCCCTCCGGGCAGACGGAGGCGGCCCCCGAGACCGCCGTGATCGTCGCCGCCGTGATGTCCGCCGTCGCCTCCGCGACCGGTGGTGCGCTCGCCGTCCGGGACGACGACGCCTACCGGCGGCGCCTGTACCGGCTCGCCGACCGCCGCAGGGGCGACCGGCCCGCCTGCCCGGACACGCCCGGCACCGTCTTCCTGCAGCTCGACGGCGTCGGCCACGATGTGCTGCTGGCGGCCGTCCGCAAGGGCGTCCTTCCGACCGTCGCCCGCTGGCTCGGCCACGGCGACGGCCTCGCCCCGACCCACCGGCTCACGCCCTGGCGCACCGACTGGTCCAGCCAGACCGGGGCCAGTCAGCTCGGCATCCTGCACGGTTCCAACCATGACGTCCCCGCCTTCCGCTGGTACGAGAAGGACCGTGGTGAGGTGATGGTGTGCAATCGGCCGACGGCCGCGGCCGAACTGCAACGGCGCGCCATACTGCACACGAAGGACGGCGGACTGCTTTCCGTCGACGGCGCCAGCCGCGGGAACCTGTTCGGCGGTGGTGCCGACGAACAGGCACTGGTGCTGTCGGTCGCCATCAGCCGTCGCACCCGGGAGAACCGTTCCCGCTCCGGTTACTTCGCCTACTTCTCCGACCCGGCCAACGCCGTGCGCACCGCTCTGTCCTTCATCGCCGAGGTGGTCCGCGAACTCACCCAGTCGACCGTGGCCCGGCTGCGCAAACGGCGCCCCCACGTCGCTCGAGGCGGCCTCTACCCCTTGGTCCGGGCCTTCGCGACCGTCATCGAACGGGACGTCGTGGTGGCCGCCGTCATGGGCGATCTGCTCGCCGGCCGCACCGCCGTCTACGCCGACCTCGTCGCCTACGACGAGGTCGCGCACCACTCCGGACCGCTCAGCCGGGACGCCGAGAAGGTCCTCGCCCGCCTCGACCGGGCGCTCGCGCTGATCGAGAAGGTCGCCGAGCACGCCCCCCGTCCGTACCGGATCGTCGTCCTGTCCGACCACGGCCAGAGCCCCGGCGAGACCTTCCGCGCGCGCTACGGACTCACCCTCGGTGACCTGGTGCGGGCCGGTTGCGGCCTGCCCGTTTCGCGCCGCGCGCGGCGCACCCGCAGCGGCGCCGAGGCCCGCGCCGCCGTCCGGGCGGCCCTGCGCCGACCGGTGGAGGAGGGCGGCGATCAGCACCGGCCCGCCGGCCGCCGTTCCGAGCCGATCGTGCTGGCCTCCGGCAACCTCGGGCTGGTCTCCTTCCCGGACGTGCCGCACCGGATGACCAAGGAGGAGATCGACGCCCGCCACCCCGGGCTGCTCACCACCCTCGCCAACCATCCCGGCATCGGCTTCCTGCTGGTGCGCAGCGCCGAGCACGATGGCGTCGTCCTCGGTGCCTACGGGGCGGAGATCCCCGTCGAGGAGCTGCGGGACGGGGAGGGCCCGCTCGCCCCGTTCGGGCCGGGGGCGGCCGACACCGTGCGCCGGACCCACTCGTTCCCGCACGCCGCCGACATCATGATCAACTCCTTCCACGACCCGTCCGACGGCGAAGTCCTCGCCTTCGAGGAGCAGATCGGCTCCCACGGCGGCCTCGGCGGCGCGCAGGCCCGGCCGTTCCTGCTGTCGCCGCACGCCCTGTCCGCGCCCGCCGCGGACGGGGCGGAGCCGGCCGGCGCCGAGCACGTCCACCGCGTACTGCGCCGGTGGCTGGCGGAGTCGAACGGCTCCCCGGTGCCGCTGGAGGCCCCGCGGGAGGAGCGGGCGGCCTGACGAGCGGCCGTACCCCCGGACGTCACGGCCGCATCCCTGGACGTCACGAGCGCGCCTCTGGACGTCACGGCGCACTCCTGGACGTCACGGGCCGCAACTGCACGCCGCTGCCGGGTCGGCGGTGCCGCGCGCGGCACCGGCTTCTCCCGTGCGTCCGGCGGTCGTTCACCGCCCGTGGGCCGGTGTTCGGCGTACGGTGAGCCGGGATGTGATCGGATGGGATCACGGCATGTCGATGCGAAAGGACCAAACGTGGCTACCACACGCTCCGCACACACCGTCTGGGAGGGCGACCTGCTCAAGGGCAGCGGCGTCGTCACCTTCGACTCCTCCGGGGCGATCGGCGAGCAGCCGGTGACCTGGGCCTCCCGGGCCGAGGAGGCGAACGGCAGGACCAGCCCGGAGGAGCTGATCGCGGCGGCGCACTCCAGCTGCTTCTCCATGGCGTTCTCCAACATGCTGGCGAAGCAGGGCACCCCGCCCAGCAGGCTGGTCACCTCCGCGGACGTGACCTTCCAGCCGGGCGAGGGCATCACGGGCATCCACCTGACCGTGGAGGGCACGGTCCCCGGCATGGCCGAGGACGCCTTCCTCGCCGTCGCCGAGGAGGCCAAGACGGGCTGCCCGGTCAGCCAGGCGCTGAAGGCCGTACCGATCAGCCTGACGGCGAA
>NZ_CBDQZH010000013.1:0-176277 GCF_965341775.1 Streptomyces sp. bgisy159
CCCAGTTGGTGCCGTCCGCGTCGGCGGAGAAGGGCTTGCAGCGGCCGTCCGCGGCCAGTCCCCGCTGGCGGCCGAACTCGACGAACATGCCCGGTCCGGACATCACGGTGGCGCCGGCCGCGACGGCCAGCGAGCATTCGCCGGAGCGCAGGGCGCGGACGGCGAGATGCAGAGCGACCAGGGACGAGGAACAGGCCGTGTCCACCGTCACCGCGGGGCCCTCCAGCCCCAGCGCATAGGCGATGCGCCCGGACGCCACACTCACCGTCGTGCCGGTGAGGAGGTGCCCCTCGACGTCTTCTTCCGCTTCGTGCAGGCGGGGTCCGTACTCGGGTGCGGTGGCGCCGACGAAGACGCCGGTGGCGCCGGCGTGCAGGCTGTGCGGGTCGATCCCCGCCCGTTCGATGGTCTCCCAGGTGGTCTCCAGCAGCAGTCGCTGCTGCGGGTCCATCGCGGTCGCCTCACGCGGCGAGATGCCGAAGAAAGCCGCGTCGAACTCGGCGGCGTCGTGCAGGAATCCGCCTTCGCGGACGTAGGTGGTGCCGGTCCGGGCGGGGTCGGCGTCGTAGAGGGCGTCGAGGTCCCAGCCCCGGTCGGTGGGGAACGCGGAGACCGCGTCGGCCCCCTCGCCGACCAGGCGCCACAGGTCGTCCGGAGTACGCACCCCGCCGGGGAAGCGGCAGCCCATCGACACGATGGCGATCGGTTCGTCGCCGGGGCCGCGGCGGGTGAGGGGGGCGGCGTCGGTGGCGGCGGGCGCGGTGAGGTGGGCGGCGAGGCGTCGGGGCGTCGGATACTCGTAGACGGCTGTGGCGGGGAGTCGGGCGCCGGAGAGCGTGTTGATCCGGTCGCGCAGTTCGACGGCGGTGACGGAGTCGGCGCCGAGTTCCTTGAAGGTCCGCTCCGGGTCGACCCGAGTGGGGCCGTCGTAGCCGAGGACGACCGCGGTGGACTCGCGGACCAGGAGAAGGGCACGCTCGTGGTCGAGCACGGCGTCGGCCGCGCCGGTGGCGGCAGGGACGGTTCCGGTGGGGGCGGTTCCGGTGGGCGCGTCGGCGGCCGGTGCGGCGGGGGTGACTGCCGTGTCCGCCGGTGTGTGCCCGCCGGTGCCGGTGATCCAATGGCGGCGCCGCTGGAACGCGTAGGTGGGCAGGGAGACCCGGCGGGGGGCGAGATCCGCGAAGGCGGGGGTCCAGTCGACGTCGGCGCCCCTGGTCCACAGGGCTCCCAGCGAGGTCTGGAAGCGGGCGGGGCCGCCCTCGCCGCGGCGCAGGGTTCCGGTGACGACGGCATGCCGGGCGCCCGCGGTGGACTCGACGGTCTCCTGTACCGGGCCGGTGAGCACGGGGTGCGGGCTGACCTCGACGAAGGCGCCGTGGCCGGCGCGGGTGAGGGCGCGGACGGCCGGTTCGAGGAGCACCGGGTTGCGGAGGTTGTCGTACCAGTACCGGGCGTCGGTGTCCGGGCCGTCGATCCAGTCGCCGGTGACGGTGGACAGGAAGGGCATGTCGGGCCGGCGCGGGACGATGGTGGCGAGGCGGCGGAGCATGTCGTCGCGGACGGGTTCGACGTGCGGTGAGTGGGAGGCGTAGTCGATGCCGACGCGGCGGGCGCGGACGTTCTCGTGTTCGGCGGTGGCGAGGATGTCGGTGACGGTCTCGATACCGGCGGACACGACGGTGGAGGCGGGGCCGTTGAGGGCGGCGACGGTGACGCGGTCGCCCCAGCGCGCGACGAAGCGGCGCGCCTCGTGTTCGGCGAGGGCGAGCGAGACCATGCCGCTGCGGCCTTCCAGCGGGACGAGAATCCTGCTGCGCAGGGCGACGACCAGGGCGGCGTCCTCCAGGTCGAGGGCACCGGCGACGCAGGCGGCGGCGATCTCGCCCTGGGAGTGTCCGACGACGGCGGCGGGACGGACGCCGTGCGACTGCCAGAGGGCGGCCAGGGAGACCATGACGGCCCACAGCACGGGCTGTACGACGTCGGAGCGGTCCAGGGGCGGGGCGTCCGGGTCTCCGCGCAGCACGGCGGAGAGGTTCCAGTCGACGTGGGGGGCGAGGGCCTCACCGCATTCGGCGAGGCGGGCGGCGAAGACGGGCGCGGTGGCGAGGAGTTCGGCTGCCATGCCGGCCCACTGGCTGCCCTGGCCGGGGAAGACGAACACGGGCCGGTGGATGTCTCCGGTGACCGGGCCGCCCGGAACGGCGGTGGCGAGGCCGCCGAGCAGGGTGGCACTGTCTGCTCCCACGACCAGGGCGCGGTGTGCGAGCGGGGTGCGGGTGGTGAGCAGGGACCACGCGGTGTCGACGGGATCGGCGTCGGTGGCGCGGACGTGCGCGGCGAGGCGGTCGGCCTGGGCGCGGAGTGCGTCGGGATCGGCGGCGGACAGCAGCCAGGGCACGGTGTCGGGGGCGGTCCGGCGCTCCTGCCGCGGATGCCTGTCGGCGGCGGGGGGCTCTTCGAGGACGAGGTGGGCGTTGGTGCCGCCCATGCCGAAGGAGGAGACGCCGGCGCGTAGCGGGGTGCCCGGGATGTCCGGGGTCCACGCGGTGGTCTCGTGCTGGACGCGCAGTCCGAGGCCGTCGAGGTCGATGGCGGGGTTGGGTTCCCGGTGGTCGAGGCTGGGCACCAGCCGGCGGTGGGAGAGGCACAGCACGGTCTTGAGGAGCCCGGCGATGCCGGCGGCCCCTTCGAGGTGGCCGATGTTGGTCTTCACGGAGCCGACGGCGAGCGGGGTGCGGCGGCCCTCGGCGGTGCCGAGGACGGCGCCGAGGGCCGTGGCCTCGACCGGGTCGCCGACGCGGGTGCCGGTGCCGTGGAGCTCGACGTAGCCGATGTCGGCCGGGGCGAGACCGGCGCGCTGGACGGCGGCGCGCAGGACGGCCGCCTGGGCGTCGGCGTCCGGGGTGGTGATGCTCGTGCCGGTACCGTCGTTGTTGAGGGCGCCGCCGCGGATCACGGCGTGGATGTGGTCGCCGTCGGCGAGGGCGCGGGACAGCGGCTTGAGCACGACGAGACCGCCGCCCTCGCCCCGCACGTAGCCGTTGGCGCGGGCGTCGAAGGTGTGGCAGGCGCCGTCCGGGGAGAGGGCGCCGAACCCGGCGGCCGCCAGGGAGCTTTCGGGGCTCAGGTTGAGGTGGACGCCGCCGGCGAGGGCGAGTTCGCAGTCGCCGGCGCGCAGGCTGTCGCAGGCCAGCTGTACGGCGGTGAGGGAGGAGGACTGGGCGCTGTCGACGGTCATGCTGGGGCCGCGGGTGCCGAGCGCGTAGGACAGCCGGTTGGCGATGAGGGAGCGGTTGAGGCCGGTCAGGGTGTGGTGTCCCGGACCCTGTCCGGCGGCACGGACGACGTCGGCGTAGTCGCAGGTGTCCGCGCCGAGGAAGACCGCGGTGGCGCGCGGGACGTCGGCGACGGGGATGCCCGCGTGTTCCAGGGCCTCCCAGCCGAGTTCCAGGGCGAGTCGGGCCTGCGGGTCCATGGCGTCGGCCTCGCGGGGCGAGATGCCGAAGAACGCGGCGTCGAAGTCGGCGGGGGCGGTGATGTAGCCGCCGCGCAGGGGTGCGGTGCCGCCGTGCGGGGTGGGCCAGCCGGCGGCGGGTACGCCCGTGCGGCGGTCCTCGGGGAGGTCGGTGACGGCGCTGCGGCCCTCGGTGAGCAGGTCCCAGTAGGCGGCCGGGTCGTCGGCCCCCGGGAGCCGGCACGCGAGGCCGACCACGGCCACGGGCTCATGGCCCGGGGCGCTGTTCCGGACGTCGGTGGGCACCGGCTCGTTCATCGATGGCACTCCAGATACCGAGGGCGGGAGGGAGGGGAGCGATGCACACGTTCGCACGCGGGCGGGAGCCGTCCGGCGCTCCGATGAAACGCTCTAGGGGAATCTCTAGGCACGTCGTGGCCTTGGGCGGCGACGTCGGCCGGGACGCCGTTTCGTGGTCCGGCGGGGAGCGGCGGCGGATCGTAGTCAGCGGGAGGAGCGTCCGCAAGGGGTGGTGATCTAGGCGAATGCCGGAACTCGAGCGGGCACCCTGGGAGGGCGGCGATCGGCTGTGCGTCCTTCCGCGCGGTGTGCCTGTGGGGCACCGGTCCGGTGAAGCGTGTGCGATGCCGCGTTCCCGACTCGAGAAGGGCGGATCCATGACTCCGACGACCGCGCTCGCGTCGTCGCGCGGCGAGGAGGCCGGCACGCCGGCGGCGCTGGCCGTGTCGGCGGCGGCCGACGGCGGTGTGCTGAGCGACGCGGAGGTCGCCGCATGGCTGGAGGACCGGCGCCGCGCCCAGCACCAGCGGGTGGAGCGGGTGCCGTTCGCCGAGCTGGACGGCTGGCGGTTCGAGGAGGGCAGCGGCGACCTGCGCCATGCGAGCGGCGGCTTCTTCGCGGTGCACGGGCTGCGGGTCCGCTCGGACTTCGGCCCGGTGCCCGCGTGGGAGCAGCCCGTCATCGACCAGCGGGAGATCGGGATCCTGGGCATCGCCGTGCGGGACTTCGACGGCGTCCCGCACCTGCTCATGCAGGCGAAGTCGGAGCCGGGAAACGTGAACGGGATGCAGGTGTCCCCGACCGTGCAGGCGACGCGGAGCAACTACATGCGGTTGCACGGGGGTTCGGCGGTGAAGTACCTGGACTGTTTTCGCCGGCCCGCACCGGGCTCGGTGGTGGCGGACGTGCTGCAGTCGGAGCAGGGATCCTGGTTCCTCGGCAAGCGGAACCGGAACATGATCGTGCGGGTGGGTCCCGAGGTGGAGGCCGACGAGGACTTCGCCTGGCTGACTTTGCGTCAGGTGAACGCGCTGCTGCGGCAGGACAACGTCGTGAACATGGATGCGCGTACCGTGCTGTCCTGCCTGCCGGACTGGCGGGAGGACGTCACCGGACCGGCCGCGTCTGCGCACACGGACACCGAGATCCGCAGCTGGATCACCCGGCGCCGCGCCGAGCACGAGGTGAGGGTGACGCCGATCGGGCTCGCGGAGACCAGGGACTGGGACCGTGACCCCTACCGCGTGTCCCATGTGAGCGGGCGCCACTTCAGCGTCGTGGCCGTCGACGTCGTCTCCGGGCGGCGCGAGGTGGCGGCGTGGTCCCAGCCGCTGGTCGAGCCGCACGGCACGGGCACGGCGGCGTTGTTCCTCCGGCGGGTGAACGGCATACCGCACGTGCTGCTGCGGGCACGCGCGGAGGCCGGGTTCCTGTCCGTGGTCGAGCTCGGCCCGACGGTGCAGTGCACCGAGGAGAACTACGCGGACCTGCCGCCCGCCGCGCTGCCGCCGTATCTGGACGAGGTGCGCGGGCGACGCGACTCGGCCGTGTACGACGTGCTGCTGTCGGAGGAGGGCGGTCGGTTCCTCAACGCCCAGAGCCGCTACATGATCATCGAGGTCGACGGCGACATCCCCCTGCTCTCAGACGAGTTCCGCTGGGTGTCGCTGCGTCAGGTCGACGAGCTGCTGCGCTACGGCCACCATCTGAACGTGCAGGCCCGCACCCTGATCGCCGCGACGAGGTCGCTGTGACGGCGCCCGCGGCACGGCCGCTGCGTCTGGGAGCGATCGGTACGTCGTCGATCGCCTGGCGGCGGGTGCTGCCGACGGTGACACGGATGCCGCAGTGGGATCTGGTGGCGGTGGCCGGGCGCACGGCGAAGAAGGCGGCCCTGTTCGCCGAGCACTTCGAGTGCGCGGCCGAGGACGACGCCGAATCGCTGCTGGCCCGGCCCGACATCGACGCGGTGTACGTGTCGACCCCGACGGCCCTGCACCACGCGTGGGCCGAACGGGCGCTGCGCGCGGGCAAGCATGTGCTGGTGGAGAAGCCGATCGGGACCACTGCCGAGGAGGCGCGCTCCCTGTGCGCCCTGGCGGCGGAGCGGGGCCTGACGCTGCGGGAGAACTTCATGTTCCTGCACCATCCGCAGCATGCGAGGGTGCGTGAACTGGTCGACGGGGGCCGGCTGGGGCGGCCGGCCGCCTTCCGGGCCGCGTTCTGCATACCGCCGCTGCCCGACGAGGACATTCGCTACGACGCCCGCCTCGGCGGTGGTGCGCTGCTCGACGTGGGGGTGTACCCGCTGCGGGCCGCAGCGCTGCTGCTCGGGCCGGGTCTCGAGGTGGCCGGCGCGACCCTGCGCACCCGGGCCCGGGACGGGCTCGACCTGTCGGGGCAGGTGTTGCTCGTCTCCCCGTCGGGAGTGCTGGCCGAGCTGGCCTTCGGCTTCGAGCACGCCTACGCGTCGGTGTACACGGTGTGGGGCGACCGGGGGCGGCTGACGGTGACGCGTGCCTTCACCCCGCCGCCCGCCCACCAGCCGTTGCTGATCCTGGAGGAACAGGACCGCGAGGAGCGGCTCACTCTTCCCGCGGCGGACCAACTGATGTTGTTGTTGGAGGAGTTCGCCGCGTCCGTGCGCACGGGTGGAGAGGCCGCCACCGGGCCGCACGCCGCGGACGTCGCCACGATGGAACTGGTGGACGCGATCCGCACCACGGCACGACGGGTCGAGGTGTGCTGACAGACAAGGAGCCGCGAGGTGAACGGGCACGGATCTCCACGTGGCCACGGACTTTCGGACTTTAGGAAAATCCCGATCACGATCCGGCTAATCTGAGGCCATGATGGCCAGGACAGCCAATCCGAACAACCGGACTTTCACGCAGAATGCACGGCGGGCACAGATAGTTCAGGCGGCTATCGAGACACTCGCCGAATCCGGATACGCGAAGACGTCGTTCACGAGAATCTCCCGACAGGCCCAACTGAGCAGTACCGGGATGATCTCGTACCACTTCTCCGGTAAACCCGAGCTGTTCGCGGAAGTCGCCAACACCATCGTCGAGAAGGCCGAAACAATAGCGGGCGCACGCATGGGTGACGAGCACACCTATCGCGGCAAGCTCAGTGCGTACATCGCGTCGAGTTTTGAATTCGTAGCCCGCTATCCGGTGCACACACAGGCCTTGACGGAGATCACCAGAATGGTCCGGGACCAGCGGATCACCGGACTGGAGAGCCTGGAGCACGGCATCATGTCGGTGGAGCGGCTCGTCTCTCTGCTCGAACAGGGCCACAAGGCGGGTGAGTTCGCCAGCTTCGACTGTTTCACCATGGCTCTGGCCGTGCGCGGCGCCATCGACAGCGTTCTGGGCCACCACCTGTGCCACATGGCGTTGGACCTCGATCGGTGCTCCCGCGAGCTGGCCGACCTGTTCGATCGCTGCACCCAGTCCGCGTAGTACCGGCATCGCAAGCCGTCGGTCCATCACCCCGGGAGCACACCGCATGACCTCCCCCACCCCCGGCTCCGAGCCCACGGCACCCTCTCCGGTGCACCCCACGACGACTCCCCCCACCACGCCCGCGCCCCCCTCGCGCTGGGGGTTCGTGATCACCGTCGTCTGCGACATCGTGCTGCCCGTCGGGCTCTACTACGGGCTCCGCGCGGCCGGAGCGAGCGAGATGACGGCCTTGCTGCTCAGCGGATCCGCGCCCGCGCTGCACACGCTGCACACCGCTGTGCGCCACCGCAGACTGGACTCCATCGGCGTCTTCACGCTCGCCCTGCTGGTGGTGAGCGCGCTGGCCTCATTGCTGACCTCGGATCCCCGCATCGCCCTGGCCCGCAACGGTCTGTTCACCGCCCTGGCCGGCGTCTGGCTGCTGATCACCCTGTTCACCGCGCGCCCCTTCACCTACCAGGCACTGCGCACGCTGATGCCCGGGCGGTCGGCGAAACTGGAGCGACTGTGGGAGTCGGACGCCGTATTCCGCCGTGTGTGGCGCGTCCTGACCATGGTGTGGGCCGTCGGGCTGCTGTGCGACGCGCTCCTGCGGGTGGTCATGGCGTACAACCTCCCCGTGGACACCGTCCCGGCGCTGGACGGCGTCCTGTACGCGGTCTCCTGGATCCTCCTCCAGGTGATCACGCAGATCATCCTGTTCCGGTCGAACACCCTGACCAAGATCCTCGGCGAGCGCGGGCCGCGACGACGCCCCTTCGCCCCGGCCGCCCAGCAGCCGGAAGCGGGCGACTGACCCCTCCCCCGCCCGGCGCCCCTCGTGACCTGAGCGGCGCAAGGACCGGCATCGGTTCGGCACTGCTGTGGTGAAGTCCCGCCGCGTCGGATCACCATGGACGGGCGGCCGGGTTCCGTGGAGGCGGCGCGGGGGTGTCAACGCACGGCGACCAGGACCGCGCTGTCGCCGTACTGCCACACCGCGCCGGCGTGGCCGAAGCCCGCCCGGCGCAGCAGGTCCACATGGCCGGGCAGGGACAGCCGTACGGCGCTGTCGGTGCCGGTGGCGGACTGCCGGTGGCGGCGCTCGGCGAGCAGGTCGGCGCATTCGGGGTCGTCGGCGACGGCCGACCACCAGGCGTTCCAGTCCTCGTGCGCCTGGGTCCGCTGCCGTTGGGCGCGGCGGGTGCCGACGGCCGTGGTCAGCTCGGCCAGCGCGGGGTCACCGGGCGGGAAGTGGTCGCCGTTGACGAGGACGCCGCCGGGGCGCAGCAGTGCGGCGAGCTGCCGGTAGGTGCGGAGCAGGGCGGGGGGTTCGAGGTAGTGCAGGGCGGTCGTGGAGACGGCCGCGTCCAGCGGGCGGTCCAGGAACAGGGCGCGGGTCCAGCCGTCGGCGCCGATGACGGTGTCGACGTAGCGGGCGGCGTCGGCGTGGTGGGTGCGGGCGAGTTCGAGCAGCAGCGGGTCGCAGTCGACGGCGACGATGTCGGCCGCGGGGAGCCGGCGTGCCAGCCGGGCCGCGAGCGAGCCGGGGCCGCAGCCGAGGTCGACCACCAGGGGGCGGCCGGGGCGGCCGGCGGTGGTGTGTTCGACGAGGTCGGCGATGACCGTGAAGCGGTCCTCACGGTCGACGGCGTAGTGCCGCTGCTGGTTCTCCCACCGTTCCACCCATTTCTCCGCCGTCGCCAGACTGAGCCCCATGCGGTCGTGCCACCTCGTCGTCGCTCTCCGGTGTCTGTCGGCCCGAGAGCTTACAGGTGGAAACGGTTTCCATTACGGGTTTTGGGCCGGTGTCACCCGAGGTCGGCAAGGACGGTCAGCAGCCGGTCGATCTCCTCCACGGTGTTGTACAGATGCGCGCTCACCCGGACCGACGCGTCGAGCTCGCCCTCGCCGCCCTGGCAGTGGTGGTCGGAGCGGACCATGAAGCCGCGGTCGTACAGCACGAAGCCGAGGTCCCCGGAGGGGATGTCGCGGTGGCGGAAGGTGACGATGCCCTGGCGCCGCTGGACCGGTGAGTCCGCGGCCAGACTGGCCCGGCAGCCGATGACCTCGTAGGCGTCCAGCCGGCGCAGTCCGTCGGTGAGCCGGGCCGCCAGGGCGGTGGTCCAGCGGGCGACGCGGTCGGTGCCCGCGCCGTCCAGCCAGTCCAGGGCGGCTGCCAGGGACACGATCCCCACGGTGTTCGGGGTGCCCTGCCAGCCGCCGGGGGCGAACCCGGGCCCGCGTTCCTGACGTGCCCAGACGGCGCCGGAGCCGGGCAGGGCAAGGCACTTGTGGCCGGAGAAGACGACGAAGTCGACGTCCAGCTCGGCCACGGACACCGGCATGTGCCCGATGCTCTGGGCGGCGTCCAGGCAGATCACCGCGTCCGGGCCGACGGCCCGGCGGACCCGGTGGATGTTCATGTCGGCGCCGTAGACGTGGTGGACGTGGGTGACGGCGACGAACCGGGTGCGTGGACCGGCGAGTTCGGCGAGGGCGTGGTGGTCGTAGTCGCCGGAGGAGCGCTGGTACGGCATCGGCAGGACGTGGATGCGGGTGCCCTGGCGGGCGAGGTGCCGCTGGACCTCCAGCCAGGGTTCGATGTTGGCCCGGTGGTCGGCGTGCGGGACGACGATCTCGTCCCCGTCGCAGAGCAGCGCGGGCAGCCAGTCGCGGGCGACGGTGCGCAGTCCCTCGGTGGTGCCGCCGGTGAAGTGCACGGCGGACCGCTGCGGGGCGGGGTCGCGCAGGAAGCCCCGGACCCGGTCACGGGCCTGCTCGACGAGGGCCGTGGTGCGGTTGGCCCACGGGTAGGTGCCGCGGCCGGCGTTGGCATTGGTGGTGGTGAGGTAGGTCCGCACGGCGTCGAGGACCGCGCGGGGCTTCTGCGCGGTGGCGGCGCTGTCCAGGTAGGCGAGGTCGGGGTGGGCGGTGAGGATGGGGAACTGGGCGCGCAGGCCGGCCTGCCAGTCGGTGAGGTCCCACAGGTCGTCGCGGTGCCGGGGGCCGCCGGGTGCGGTCACGGCGGTTCAGTCCCGCACCAGGGGCGCGCCCGCGTCCCGCCAGGCGACGATGCCGCCGGCCAGGCTGCGCACGTCGGGGTGGCCCATGCGGGTCAGCAGGGCGGCGTAGCGGGCGGACTTCTCGCCGACCGGGCAGGCGAGCAGGACGGGGCGGCTGCGGCTGAACGGCAGGCCGCCGTGCAGGATCTCCTCGAAGATCTCGTCGACGATGTTGACCGATCCGTCGATGTGGAGGGCCGCGTAGGCGAAGGGGCTGCGCAGGTCGACGACGAGCGGGGCGCCGGTGGCGATCCACTCCTGGGCGGCCGGCACGTCGACGGTCGGCGCGATGCGGATCTCGGCATCCGGCACGTCGGCCGGTGAGTTGCGGCGGCGGGGCCGGCCGAACAGGTCCGGGCGCCGGCGGCGGACGTAGCTGAGGTAGCTCTCGACGCGGTCGCACACGATGAAGACGGCGGACTGCCGTTCCGTCAGTTCGGCGTCGATTTCCCGGAGTCGGCGCACGGCACCGAAGTAGGCCGCGCCGCCGGTCGGTCCGGCGAGGATGCCGCAGCGCCGGTTCAGGGTGAGCATGCCCTCGATGGCGTCGTCGGCGCCGACCGCCTCGATCGTCTCGTAGGTGCCGGGGTCGAACAGCCCCACCTCGTGGGCCTCGTCGATGGTGCGGATGCCCGGGATGAAGTCGGACTTGGCGGCGACCAGTCCGACGACCCGGACGCCGGGCTGGTGTTCGCGCAGGGCGCGGGCCACACCGGTGGAGGATCCGGCGGTGCCGACGCAGGCGATGAACCAGTCCGGTGCCCGGCCGTCGAGGTCCTTGACGATCTCCGGGCCGGTGCCGGTGAGGTGGGCTTCGGTGTTGCGCGGGTTGAAGTACTGGTCGGTGTGCACGTAGGTGCTGCCCGGCTCGGACAGGGTGCGGTGGAAGAGGGTCAGCGGGTCGTCGGCGGCCGTGGGGTCGAGGCACTCGCTCTGACCGGGGAGTTCCTCGATCTCCGCACCGAGCAACAGCAGCAGGTCCTTGATCTCGGGGACGCGCATGCGGTTGGTGACGCTCTTGAAGGTCAGTCCGTGCATGCCGGCGAGGACGGCCAGGGCCTTGGCGGTGTTGCCGCTGGACAGTTCGACGACCTGGCCGCCGGGGCCGGCGGCGGACTCCAGGTGGGGGCGGGCCATGTGCCAGGCGGCCCGGTCCTTGACCGACCCGAAGGGGTTGAGCAGTTCCAGCTTGGCGTACAGGTCGATGTGGCGCAGGCCGTGGACGGCCGGGTCGATGCGGACCAACGGGGTGTTGCCGATGGCGTCGGTGATGCTGTCGTACCTCACTGCGCTCCTCCCACGGAGGCGGTCGGCCAGTAGCGGTCGTCCAGGCACCAGCGCCACGCGCCGCCCTGCTGCCAGGCGGCGACCTTGCGGGCGACGGGCCGGCGCTGGGCGTGGGTGGCGTGGAAGTCCATGCAGTAGCCGGCGGTGTTGACGAAGGCCAGCAGGTCGCCCGGGCGGGGGCGGCGCGGCAGGAAGACCGTCCGGCGGGTGATGAGGTCGCTCTCCAGGCAGAGGCCGCCGACGAGCCGGACGGCGACCGGCCCTTCGTCGTCGCGCTCGGGGTGCCGCGGGACGAGGACCGGGTCCATGAGCACCCCGTGCTCCTCCAGGGCCACGTCGTGGCCGGTCGCCGCGAGCCGGACGAGGAGTTCCCCGCCCGCCTCCTGGGCCTCCGCCTCGACGACCCGGGTGAGGGTGAGTCCGCACTGGTCCAGGAGGGCGCGGCCGGGCTCGACGTGGAGGTCGTAGAGGTGTTCCAGGAGCAGGGAGGCGAGCGGACGGCCGTCGAAGGCGGGGGCGGGCTGTGCGAGGAGTTCGTCGAGGTAGCGGGGTCCGGCGACGGGCCGGTGAGCGGGATAGAGGCCGAGGGATCCGCGCAGGGTGCCGGACTCGTTGCGCAGGCCGTAGCCGTGGCCGTCGCGGGTCAGCGGCGGTCGGGTGCCGAGGACGGCGGCGGTGAGTTCGGAGGTGTAGCGCTCCCACTGTCCGCCGTCGGCCAGGTAGTCGACGCCGAATCCGCCGCCGATGTCCACGGCGGTCGGTCGCAGGCCGCGACCGCGGCACTCCTCCAGCACGGTCAGGCACCCCTCCAGCGCCGTCGCCTTCTCGGCGAGCCCGGTGGTGTCCAGGTGGTAGGCGACGCCGGTGAGATCGAGGGTGTCTGCGTGGTGCTCGACGGCGTCCAGCAGGGACCCGACCTCAGGCACCGGGGTGCCGAAACGGCTGGGCCTGCTCAGCACGCGCACCCCCCGCGTCTCGAAGCCGGACAGGCGCGGCATGATCCGGACCCGGGGCAGCGCGTGGGCGCGGACCAGGCGGGCGAGCCGGTCCAGTTCGCCGCGACCGTCGACGACGACGGTGACGGACGTACGGGCGGCCAGCCACAGGAAGTCCGGGTCCTTCGGCCCGGTCGCGGTGATCCGGTCGGGAGTGAATCCGGCGCCGAGGGCGTGCTGCAGTTCGCCGAGCGAGGCCACGTCCACACCGGCGTCGGTGGCGGCCAGGCGGCGCAGCAGCGCGCTGGACCGGTTGGCCTTGTGGGCGAAGTGGACCTGGCCGGACAGGTGGTGGCCGGCGTACACCGTCCGGAAGCGCGCCAGGTTGTCCGCGACGCGGTCGGGCAGGACCACGTTGAGCGGGGATCCGAGGGCGTCGGTGAGGGTGTGCAGG
Source organism: Streptomyces sp. bgisy159 (assembly GCF_965341775.1). Taxonomy (GTDB): domain Bacteria; phylum Actinomycetota; class Actinomycetes; order Streptomycetales; family Streptomycetaceae; genus Streptomyces. The sequence goes on from NZ_CBDQZH010000013.1 coordinate 12,951, forward strand.
AGGGTGCCGCAGTCAAGGAGCGAGCGCAGCGGCCCGTCCGTCCGTGGTTCGAGATACAAGGGCTGCCCGCCGATGTCCGACCCCTCCCCCACCTGTGTCGGGCCCGACCTCGCGGGCACGGCGGAGCGCTCCCCACGCTTCGCCGTATAACGCTCTTCCCACCCTCCGGGCGGTTTATCCCGGCCCCGACCGGGCTGTCCTGATCTCCTCGGTGGGGCGCGGGACGGCTCATCGGTGCGCGGACGGCGGTGCCGTGGGCCGGGACGGTGGGCCGGGACGGTGTGGTGGGCGGGCGTCGCCGCAGCTGGTGGTTTCCCGGTGCGGGAGGCGCTGGGCGCACCGTCGGTCGGAGACACCTAGGTCGGCGGCACATGGTCGCAAGGCGCCGGGACAGAACGGGCGGTGCGCCGGGGCACGGGTAGTGCGGCAGGGACGGCGGTGCGGCAGGAACCCGGGCCGGCGCGGACGGGGGCCCTGGCTCGTGGGTCAGGGTGAGGACGCCGGCTGGCGGGTCGCCGTTCGGGCGCGCACCGCTTCCACGGCCTCCCACTGTTCCGGGGCGAGAAGGGCGAGGGCGGCCGGGAAGACGCCGTCCTGTTCCTTGAGGATGTGGGCGCGCAGGAGGTCGAGTGCGCCGATCAGGCGGTCCGGCCAGGTGGGGTCGGTCAGGAAGGGGCCGTTGGCCTCGGCCAGCACCGTGTCGATGCGGCGGTGCTCGTCCTCCAAGGCCGCGATCTGCTCGGGGAACTCGTCGGCGAGCGCAGGGAAGAGTCCGTGTTCCTCGACCTCGGTGTGGGGGGCCAGGACGGTGGCGATGGCGCGGGCCAGCTCCGCCATCCGGGCCACCGCGCCGTCGCGCCGGGCGTCCCGGACGTGGCTGATGAGTGTGACGACGCGGTCGTGCTCCCGGGTCAGTTCGTCGACGGCCGTGAGCGCCTGGCAGCCGCAATACTCGCACATGGGTGATGTCCTCCGGCCTCAGAGCTGTGCCGCGACGCGGCGGGCCACCGCACGGCGCACGCCGGTGCGGGTGAACGTCAGCGCGGCGCCGGCCACCAGCCCGAGCAGCACCAGCCCGATCGCGTAGGAGCCGTACGCGCCGTACACCGACCCCATCAGCAGGGGCGGTACGAAGCCGCCGAGGCCGCCCGCCGCGCCCACGACGCCGGTGACCGAGCCGACCATGTTCGCCGGGGACAGCAGGGCCACGAGGGCGAAGACGGCGCCGCTGCCCGCGCCGAGCGCGGCCGCCATGGCCAGGAAGGTGATCGTGCCGACCGGCGCGAGGGGCGGGCCGAAGGACTGGGCGAGGGCTCCGGCGAGCACCACGGCCATGGAGCCGGCCAGCACCCGGACCGGCCCGACGCGGTCCGACAGCCAACCGCCGACCGGGCGCATGGCCACCGCGAGGATCACGAAGCCGGCCATGCGGTCGGCCGCGTCGGCCTGGGTGAGGCCGTAGTCGGTCTTGAGGTAGGTCGGCAGGTACACGGAGAAGGCGACGTAGCCGCCGAAGGCGACGGCGTAGAGGGCGGACGCCTGCCAGGTGATGCCGAGTCGGAGGGTCGCGGCCAGCCGGTGGGTGAGGGGCTCGGTGGGGACCGTACGGCCGGGCGCGTCGCGCAGGACGACCGCGGCGACCACGGCGTACGCGGCGAGGACGGCCGCGGTGAGCAGGAAGGGGTCGGCCATGCCGTGGGCGTCGACCAGCTTCACCGTCGTCAGGGCGCTGATCGCGGTGCCGCCCATGCCGGCGCCGAAGACGCCGATGGCGAGGCCGCGGCGGGCCGGCGGGAACCAGGCGCTGACGAAGGGGACGCCGACGGCGAACGCGGTGCCGGCGACGCCGAGGAAGAAGCCGCCCATCAGGAGCGCGGCCAGCGAGTCGTGTCCGGCGAGGCCCAGGTAGAGCACGGGGACGATGGTGGCGCCGGAGACCAGTGGGAACATCACCCGCCCGCCGAAGCGGTCGGTGAGGGCGCCGACCGGGACGCGGCCCAGTGAGCCGACCACGACCGGCACGGCGACCAGCAGCGACTGCTGGAACGAGGTCAGGTCCAGGGTGTCCTTGAACCGGGGGCCGAGCGGGCTGAGCAGCGCCCAGGCCCAGAAGTTGAGGGCGAATCCCAGTGTGGCGAGCGTCAGCATCAGCCAGGGCCGACCGGGGCGGAACGGTTCTGCCGATGGTGCCTCGCCGGGTTTCGTCGACGGCTGGTCCATGCCACCCGGTCCTTTCCGGTGAAGGGGCGGCGCCGGTGGTCAGGGCCGGGCCGCGGGCCCTGGGCGCGGGATGCGCGCCGGGGCCCGATGCCACTATCCGTCGCCGACGACCACCTGGTGGTGGGGCCGACGGTCCTCCGCCCCCGGTCCGGCGGTCCCCGGTCCTGGGGGCCGCAGCAGGGCGGAGGGTCCCCTTCCGACCCGATCTCCGGGGAGGTCGCGGGTCGGTCAGCCGGGGTTACGGGCGGGTGGTGGGCGGCCCGGGACGGCCGTCAGGGTTGCTCGCGAGGCGGACAAGGCGAACAGGCGGCGAGGGGGCGAGGAAGCGGGTGGGGCGGAGAGGTGGGGGCGCGCGACGACCGGCCGGACTTCGGTCGGGCGCGGGGGCGCGATGACCGGCCGAGCTTCGGCCGTGCCGGGCAGGCGACGGGTGCGCACGGCGGCGAGACGGTGCGGGCGGGCGACAGGTGCGCGAGTGGCGAAACGGTGCGGGCGAACGACAGGTACGCGGGTGGTGACACGGTGGGCGGCGAAAGGCACGCGGGGCGGTCGGTCGGTGCGGGCAAGCGCGCGGCCGGGGCCCCGGGAGCGCGCCGACGGGCCCCGGCGGAAGATGTCCGTCGGGGCCCGTCGGCGGTGTCCTGGCCCGGGAGCGGGGGTCAGTCGGTGCCCGACTCCATCGCGGCACGGTCCAGCATGGTCTCCTCGTCGCCGGCCTCGCCGCGGGAGGCGATGGCCTCGGCGCCGCCCGCGGGCATGGAGCCGATGAGGCCGGTGGCGGCGGCCTGGGCGGCACCGATCGGCGTCGGGTGCTCGGTGCCCACCAGGCCGAGGCCCGAGTACTGCTCCAGACGGGCCCGGGAGTCGGCGATGTCCAGGTTGCGCATGGTGAGCTGGCCGATACGGTCGACCGGCCCGAACGCGGAGTCCTCGGTGCGCTCCATGGAGAGCTTGTCGGGGTGGTAGCTGAGCGCGGGGCCGGTGGTGTCGAGGATCGAGTAGTCCTCGCCGCGGCGCAGCCGCAGGGTGACCTCGCCGGTGATCGCGGTGCCGACCCAGCGCTGCAGCGACTCGCGCACCATCAGCGCCTGCGGGTCCAGCCAGCGGCCCTCGTAGAGGAGCCGGCCGAGACGGCGGCCCTCGTTGTGGTAGGCGGCCACGGTGTCCTCGTTGTGGATGGCGTTGACGAGGCGCTCGTAGGCGATGTGCAGCAGCGCCATGCCCGGCGCCTCGTAGATGCCGCGGCTCTTCGCCTCGATGATCCGGTTCTCGATCTGGTCGGACATGCCGAGGCCGTGCCGGCCGCCGATCGCGTTGGCCTCCATGACGAGGTCCACCGCGCTCGCGAACTCCTTGCCGTTCACGGTGACCGGGCGGCCCCGTTCGAAGCCGACCGTCACGTCCTCCGCGGCGATCTCCACCTCGGGGTCCCAGAACCGCACGCCCATGATCGGCTCGACGATCTCGATGCCGGTGTCGAGGTGCTCCAGGGTCTTGGCCTCGTGGGTGGCGCCCCAGATGTTGGCGTCCGTGGAGTACGCCTTCTCCGTCGAGTCCCGGTAGGGCAGCCCGTGGGCGAGCAGCCACTCCGACATCTCCTTGCGGCCGCCCAGCTCGGTGACGAAGTCGGCGTCCAGCCAGGGCTTGTAGATCCGCAGGTGCGGGTTGGCGAGCAGGCCGTAGCGGTAGAACCGCTCGATGTCGTTGCCCTTGAAGGTGGAGCCGTCGCCCCAGATCTGGACCCCGTCCTCCAGCATGGCCCGCACCAGCAGCGTGCCGGTCACGGCGCGCCCGAGCGGAGTGGTGTTGAAGTACGGGCGGCCACCCGACTTGATGTGGAACGCGCCGCAGGCGAGCGCGGCCAGCCCTTCCTCGACCAGCGCGGCCCTGCAGTCGACGAGCCGGGCGATCTCGGCGCCGTAGGCGAAGGCACGCCCGGGCACGGAGGCGATGTCGGGCTCGTCGTACTGGCCGATGTCGGCGGTGTACGTGCACGGGACGGCGCCCTTGTCGCGCATCCAGGCGACGGCGACCGAGGTGTCGAGGCCGCCGGAGAAGGCAATGCCGACGCGCTCGCCGACGGGGAGGGAGGTGAGGACCTTGGACATAGAGAAATTATGCATCACCTCGCATGGTCATGCAACGTCGGGCATGTCGGGGCTCAGGTCGGCCGCCGCGCGGTGACACCGCGGCCGCTCTCAGGACGCCGGCCCGATCCTCCCTCCGGCCCGGTCGGCGCCCGCGTTGTCGACCCCCGCCCTGGCAATGCCCGCCCCGCCGGTGCCCGTCCTCGGTGTGTGGTCCAGAAGGGCGGCCAGTTCCCACTGGTACGGGAAGGACCCCGGCTGGTAGCCGCACCACGGTTCCTCGGCGTAGGGGTCGCCGGTCACGCCGTACGCGCGGGAGCGGGAGCCGCCGCAGATCCGGCGGAACTCGCACGTCCCGCACCGGCCGCCCAGCCGGTCGGCATCGCGCAACCCGGTGAACAGGGCCGACGTCCGGTAGATCTCCGGCAGCGGGGTGCGGCGGACGTCGCCGGCGCCGAGCGGCAGGAAACCGCTGGGATGCACCGTGCCGGTGTGGGAGACGAAGACGAAACCGCGCCCGGCGTTGACGTCCAGCGGTGGGCGCCGGACCCGCCGTCCGCCCTCGTGGAGGCCGAGTTCGGCCGCGCGGGCGGTCAACTCCCGGTACAGCGGCCCGAGTCGCAGCGCGGCGACATGGTCCTCGCCGGCGTCCGCGAGGATCCTGCGCTGGAGGGCGACCCGGCGGAAGTGATGGGCCTCGGTGGTCTTGGCGGGCACCGTCGTGCCGACGTCGTGGACGAAGTTCAGGACGTCCTCGGTCTCGGCGGGGGTGAGGAGTCCGAGCTGCCTGCCCCGTCCGGTGGGCACCAGGAAGAAGGCGCTCCACAGCATCGCCCCGTGCTCGCGGACGAGCCGGACGACGTCCGGCAGGTCGCGCAGGTTGCGCCGGGTGACGGTGGTGTTGATCTGGACCTTCATGCCGAGGGCGCGGGCGGCGTCCCAGGCGTCGAGGGTCCAGCGGTAGACGCCCGGAACCCCGCGGAAGCCGTCGTGCAGCTCGGCGGTGGAGCCGTCCAGGCTCAGTGACAGTCCGACCGCGCCCGCGTCGTGCACGGCCCGCAGCCGCTCGGGAGTGAGGGTGGGCGTCCCCGAGGGCGAGACGGCGACCCGGACGCCGGCCTGTTCGCCGTGGGAGATCAGCTCCTCCAGGTCGGGCCGTTGGAAGGGGTCGCCGCCGGTGATGACGAAGAGGGGTGCGGGGTGGCCGAATGCCGCCACCTGGTGCAGCAGGTCCTTGGCGGCCGCGGTGTCCAGTTCGCGCGGGTCGCGGTCGGGCACGGCTTCGGCGCGGCAGTGCAGACAGGCCAGGGGGCACGCCCGGGTGGACTCCCAGATCACGATGAACGGCTTCGCCCCGACGTCCTGGTGCTGCCGTCGCACCACGCGTACGGCGCTCATCGGGGCCTCCGTGCGGGGCAGCGGTCGGGGGTGCGTCCGGCCGCCGGCGAGTCGGGGCAGACCGTCCGGGCGCCCGGACGGTGACCGGACCGGGCCGCGCGGCGGAGCCGCCCGGCGCAGGGTCGGCGGAAAGGGCCGGCCGGTCGGCCGTCGCGTTCGTGCACCTCGTACACCTCCGGTCCGGTCACGGTCGCCGCGGGCCGGCGCCCAGCGCGTCGGCGGTGACCAGCAGGGCGGCGCCCACCCCGGTGAGCAGCGTGCCGAGGCCGGTGACCAGGGTGGTCAGGTGCCATGCCTGATAGGCGGAGAGCAGGGAGCCGCGCAGCGTCTCGCCCATGAAGGCGGTCTGGCGCAGTTTCGTCAGCTTCTCGTCGTCACCGCCGCTCGCGAAGAGTTCGTCGGTGATCTCGGCGTAGGTGCGGCCGCCGGTGGCGTGCGCCAGATGGTCCTTGATCAGTTCGGCGTAGGCGTGGGCCTGCGGGCCGGTCTCCACGGCGGCACCGGCGTGCCGGGCGAGCTGCGCGGGCAGCCCGGTGTCCGGGAAGGTGATCCGCTGTGCGGCGAGTTCGCCGCGGATCTCCTTGCGGCCGCCACGGCCGCGTACGACCATGACGGGCCCGGCAGCCAGCAGGGCGGCTCCGACGCCGGTGACGACGCCGGTGAACAGGGCGGCGTTCCGGCGGGGGGCACCATTCATGACGGGTCTTCCTTCGGTACGGGGGTGGGTGGGCGGGCGGACGCCGGTCAGTGGTGGCTGAGCGGCGTCCGTCAGGTCTCGGGGCCGCGCTGGAGGTCTTCCACGGCGAACGCGTCCGGCCGGCGGTCCTCGACCTGCGCGAGCAGCGGCGTCGGGTCGTGCGGGGCGACGAGCGCCATCGGCCGGCCGGCCTGCACGGCGTCCAGGGCGCCGACGACGACGGCGGCGTGACGCCGGGCGTGGGCCACCTCGCCCACGTCCGGTTCGGGCCCCGCCTCCTCGTCGGCGCCGCCGCCGCGGTCACAGGCTGCGCCGCAGCCGCCCCGGGTGTCCAGGTGCCTCACGGGGCCTCCTCCTTGGCGCCGACACGGTTCCCGGCGTGCTGACCGGCGTCGTGACGGTGGTCCTGGCCGGCGCCGTGGCCGGCGCCGTGGCCGGCGTCATGGCCGGCGCCGTGGTCGTCCTCGTGACCGGCGCCCCGGTGGCCGTTGACGCCGTGTCCGGCGGCGTGGGGGCCGTCGAGGGTGCCGAGCCGGTCGTCGGCCTCGGCGAGCAGGGCGGCCAGCGAGACGTCGGGGGCCATGGCGAGCAGGGACAGCAGCAGGCCGTTCTCCTTGGCGGCGTGCTCCTCGTACAGCACCTGCAGGGCGCGCGCGTCGGCCGCCGCGGCCGGGCCGGACGCGGAGCGCAGCGCGTCGGTGAGGGCGGTGAGGCAGCGGTGTTCCGCGACCAGGGCCTCGATCAGCAGACGGGCGGCCGGAAGGCGGTACGCCGCCGGGTAGAGGACCGTTTCCTCGGCGGCGGCGTGCGGCAGGAGATCGCGGTCGCAGAAGGTCACGAGACCGGCTCTCAGGGACTCGGCGGCGAGCGGGTCGCGGTCCGCGGCGGTGAGCAGCAGGGCGACACGTCCCGCCAGTTCGGCCGCCAGCCGGGCGTGGTGGGCCTCGGCGGCGGCGAGGGCGGTGGCGTCCTCCGCGGCCGAGGCGAGGGTCAGAGCGCTCAAGGTCGTGGCTCCAGCGGTTCCGGGCCGGTGCTGGACCGGCAGGTGCGGGGCGCCGGCCGCCGCCCGGCCGGACGCCGACCGGGCGGGGAGCACACCGTGCCCGCTGCGACCGCCGGTACGGGAGAGGGCGGCCGGTCCGCGGGGTGCGGCTGTCCGTGTCGCTCCCCGCCGGTCAGAAGTCAGCATCGCCGGGCCGCGGAGGGCGGCGCCTGGGCCGTACGGGCCCGACCGCCCCGCTCGGGGGCCCTGGATCACGGCTCCGCGCAGGGCCCGACGGCCGCCCGAGCCGGGACGTACGGCCCAGGCGCCGACGCCCGCCACCCGTCTAGCGTCCGGCCCCATGGATCACGGCCGCTTTCCGGACGCCCGGGCCGGCCGCGCCCGGTCCGGGCCGGTCCGCGTCCCGCGGACGGGGCGGCCGTACGCGCCCGGCAGACGCCGGAGAAAGACGCCACATGCTGCTCGAAGACCTCCGGACCGCCTGCCGCAAGGACCCGGCACTGCACGGCGCGCACGTCGTCGAGGCCCTGCTCTACCCGGGGTTGTGGGCGATCTGGGCGCACCGGGTCGCACACCGCCTGCACCGGGCCGGTGTGCCGCTGCTGCCCCGCCTGATCTCCCAGGTCTCGCGAGGGCTCACCGGTGTCGAGATCCATCCCGGTGCCGTCATCGGGCGGCGCTGCTTCATCGACCACGGCATGGGGGTCGTGATCGGCGAGACGGCGGTCGTCGGCGACGACGTGATGCTGTACCACCGGGTCACCCTGGGTGGCACCGGCTGGTGGGCGGACACTCCGGGCGCCCGGCGCCACCCGGTCGTCGGCGACCGGGTGGTGCTCGGTGTCGGCGCCAGCGTGCTCGGGCCGGTGCGTGTCGGGCACGACACCGTCGTCGGCGCGCACGCGCTCGTGCTGCGTGACGTCCCCGCCCACTCCCGTGTCCGCGTCGCACCGCCGGACGTGGTCACCCGCTCCCGCGGCGCCGCCGCGGTCCCCGTCCAGGAACAGAAGGAAGTACGACCGTGAGTGCTCCCCAGCCATCGATCCACCCCTCGGTCACGGCGCTGATCGGCCGCACGCCCCTGGTGGCCCTGCGCCGGTACGGCGGGGACCTGCCGGTGCGGCTGGTCGCCAAGCTGGAGTCCGCCAACCCCGGCGGCAGCGTCAAGGACCGGATCGCCCTCGGCATGATCGAGGACGCCGAGGCCACGGGAGCACTGCGTCCCGGGCAACGGATCATCGAGGCGACCAGTGGCAACACCGGTGTCGGGCTGGCGATGGTGGCGGCGGCCAAGGGGTACGACGTCACCTTCACGATGCCGGAGAGCATGAGCGTGGAGCGGCGGGCGCTGCTGGCCGCGTACGGGGCGGAGCTGATCCTGACGCCGGCCGCCGAGGGCATGACGGGGTCGGTGGCGCGCGCCACCGACCTGGCGGAGCGTCACGGCTGGTTCATGCCGCGGCAGTTCGACAACCCGGCCAACCCGGACGCCCACCGCCGGACCACCGCGCAGGAGATCTGGCAGGACACCGCCGGGGAGGTCGACGTCCTGGTGGCCGGGGTCGGCACGGGCGGGACGGTGACCGGCGTCGGGCAGGTGCTGAAGGAGAAGAAGCCCGAGGTCACGGTGGTGGCGGTGGAACCGGCCGAGTCGGCGGTGCTGTCCGGCGGTTCAGCGGGCCCGCATCGCGTCCAGGGCCTGGGGGCCGGCTTCGTCCCGGCCGTCCTGGACGTGTCCGCCTACGACGCGGTCCACCGGACGTCGCTGTCCCAGGCGCAGGCCGAGGCGCGTCGGCTGGCGCGCACCGAGGGCATCCTCGTCGGGGTGTCGGGCGGTGCCGCACTGCACGCCGCCCGCACGGTCGCGGCGTACCCGCGGCATGAGGGCGCGCTGGTCGTGGTGGTGCTGCCGGACACCGGGGAGCGCTACCTCAGCACGGACCTGTTCGCGTGAGCGGCGCCGACCGCGGGGGACTCGTGGAGATCGCGGGAAGCGTGCCGTCAGCCGGGCGGGCCGCGCCGGACGGCACGGGGCCGGGCCGGCGCATGGGTGTGCTGCTGACGGTGACCGGCGTCATCGGTCTGCTGGCCTCGTTCCGGCTCGCCGTCGACGACTGGCATGTGCTCAAGGACCCGGCGTACCAGCCGTCCTGTGACATCTCCCCGGTGGTGGGCTGCGGCAGCGCCATGGCCAGCCCACAGGGCAACCTGCTGGGCTTTCCCAATATGCTGCTGGGTATCGCGGCCTTCGCCGTGGTCGTCGCCCTCGGGGTGGCCCTGCTCACCGGGTCACGGCTGCACCGGGCGGTGTGGCTGGGGCTGAACGGCGGTGCGCTGGCCGGGGTGGTGTTCACGCACTGGCTGATCCAGCAGTCGCTGTTCGAGCTGGGCCGGCTGTGCCCGTACTGCGCCGTCGTCTGGACCGTCACGATCGCCCTGTTCTGGTACGTCACGCTGCGCAACCTCAAGCACGGGGTCCTCCCCGTCCCGCCGCGCGGCCGGGCCGCGCTGTCGCTGGTGCTGGAGTCGCACGCGCTGTTGCTGGCCGCCTGGTACGGCCTGATCGTCATCTGCGTCCTCACCCGCTTCTGGAGCTACTGGAGCGGGCTGCTGTGACCGGCCGTCGGCGTGCGCGGGCGCGACCGCCGCCGCGGCGGTCTGCTTGAGACGGCATCGAGGGGTTACCCGGGGCGCATGACCAGGCTACTCAGACTCGGACACCGGCACGACGAGGACGAACGCGCCCGGGAACGTCCCGCGGACGAGCCCGCAGCCGAGCGTGCCGCTGCCACGGACGAGGGCGCTCCGCCTTCCGCGGACGCCGAGGAACGCACCGGCCACGGGGACGCCGACGATCGGTACGGCCCGGGCGAGGACGTCGAGGAGGCCGCGCCGGACACGCCGACCAGGCTGCCCAAGGGGGCCTGGGGCAAGGCGGTCAAGGGCTCGCTGCGGGAGTTCAAGGACGACGAGCTGACCGACCGCGCGGCGGCGCTCACGTACTACAGCGTGCTCTCGCTGTTCCCGGCGCTGCTGGTGCTGGTCTCCCTGCTCGGCATGACCGGCAGGTCCACGACGGACAAGGTGCTGGACAACCTGAAGGAACTCACGCCCGGCGCGGCGCAGGACATCCTGACGCGGGCCGTGCAGCAGTTGCAGGGCAACGCCGGTGTCGGTTCCGTGATGGCGATCGTCGGCCTGGTGCTGGCCGTGTGGTCGGCGTCCGGCTATGTGGCGGCCTTCATCCGTTCCGCCAACGCGGTGTACGACATGCCCGAGGGACGGCCGGTGTGGAAGGTCCTGCCCGTCCGCGTCGCGGTGACCGTCGTACTGATGGTCCTGGCGGTCCTCAGCGCACTGATCGTGGTCTTCACCGGCGGCATCGCCCGTCAGGCCGGCACGGCGCTCGGCATCGGCGACACCGCGCTCACCGTCTGGTCGATCGCCAAGTGGCCGGTGCTCGTGCTGCTGGTCACCGTCATGATCGCGATCTTGTACTGGGCTACGCCGAACACCAAGGTCAAGGGCTTCCGGTGGATCACACCGGGCAGTCTGCTCGCGCTGCTGATCTGGATGGTGGCCTCCGCCGGGTTCGCCTTCTACGTCGCGAACTTCGGCTCGTACAACAAGACGTACGGCACGATGGCCGGTGTCATCGTCTTCCTGGTGTGGCTGTGGATCAGCAACCTGGCCATCCTGCTGGGCCTGGAGTTCGACGCGGAGATCGCCCGTCAGCGGGCCGTCGCCGGGGGCTACCCGCCCGACGCGGAGCCGTACACCGAGCCCCGGGACACCACGAAGTGGGACGACGAGGACCGGCGGCGCATGGACCGCACCGACGGGGCCTGGCCGACCGCGCCCGCCTAGGGTGGGTGCATGACACAGGTGGAGGTCGTGCAGCTGCTGGTCTCGCCGTCGCACCGGTTCGCGGGGCGTCCCGCCGACGGCCCGGCGGCGGGACCGGACGACGAGCGGGTGGACCGGGTGGAAGTGCGCGAGGGGCTGGGGTTGGTCGGGGACCGCTACTTCGGACGGCCGGCACACGCGGACGCGTCCGTGACCCTGATGGCGGCGGAGCGTCTTCCGGCGGATCTCGCGCCGGGCGTCGACCTGCGGCACACCCGCCGCAACGTGCTGCTGCGGGGCGTCGACATCGACGCGTACGTGGGGCGCACCGTGTCACTGGACTGCGGCGGCGGTCCGGTGCTGCTGTCCGTGAACCGCCCGGCCCGGCCGTGCGCGTGGATGGACGCCACCATCGGGCCAGGAGCGCAGCGTGCGCTGCGGGGCGGAGGCGGGGTGCGGTGCAGGCCGTTGTCGGGCGGTGTGCTCCGCGTCGGCACGGCCCTCTTCGAGGTCGTCGGCACGTCGGCGCGGGGTGCGGGCGGCTGAGGACCGCGGTGCGGGGCGGTCAGGGGCGCCTCGGACGCCCGCCGTCGGGGGCGTCGGTGCCGTCGGCGGTGGCGTCGGTGTGGAGGCGGTAGACGTGGAAGGCCCGGCCGATGACCGGCTGGGCAACGTTGCGGACCCGCACCCCGCCGCTCGTCATGCCGTGTTCGGTCCCCCGGTGGGCGTGCCCGTGCACGGCGAGGTCGGCGCCGGCGGTGTCGATCGCCTCCGCGAGCAGGTAGCTGCCGAGGAACGGATAGATCTCCAGGGGTTCCCCGGCCAACGTGTCGGCGACCGGCGAGAAGTGGGTGAGCGCGATCCGCGCGTCGCAGTCCCGCTCCCGCAGTTCCTCCAGGGCCTCGCGCAGTCCGTCGGCGCGGCGGCGCGAGTAGGCCACGAACTCCTTCATGACGGGCTCGCCGAACTCGCCCGCGCAGCGTCCGACGAAGCCGCCGCCGAAACCCTTGGTGCCGGCCACACCGACCCGGGTGCCGTCGGCGCACGTCACCACGGTGGCCTGGCCCTCCAGCACCTGGGCGCCCGCTTCGCCGAGCAGGGCGGTGACCTCGTCGGGGTGACCACCGTGGTGGTCGTGATTGCCGAGCACCGCGACGACGGGTACCGGCAGGTCCTTGATCTCGCGGGCCACGACCTCGGCCTCCGGCACGCTGCCGTGCCGGGTCAGGTCACCGGCCAGCAGCAACAGGTCGGCGCACTCGCCGAGGGTGTCGAAGGAGGGGCGGAGCAGCCCCTGGCTGTCCGGGCCCATGTGGATGTCACCGACGGCCGCGACTCGGATCACGACAGTTCCTCCGCGTGGTCGGGGGCGCCGGCGTCCGCCACGCAGACGTCGCTGTGGACGTCGATGCCCGCCAGTTCCTCACGGGCGAGGTTCAGCACGGCGTCACGGCACTCGGTCGTGGGCACCGTGCCCGACAGCAGGACCACGTCGCCGTGCACGTCGACGTGGACGCCGAGTTCGCCGAGCGGGCCGCCGGCCAGCCGCTCACCGAGACGGGCGACACGGTAGTCGAGGCCGCGCGGCGGCGGCTGGGTCCCCGGGTACCGAGGGTGGTGGCCGGTCATGACGGCTCCTGCGGCGGGGCGACGATGTCCAGCCGCTCCAGCAGGAAGAGGAAAGCGGCCGGCATGGGCTCCCGCCCGCAGCGCCGCCGTACGTCCGCCCAGTCGACCTTCTCCCGCAGCGCCCGGGCGACGGGCAGCGCGGCGCCGAAGTCGCAGTGGTGCTCGGAGAACGCGGCCAGCAGGCTCCACACCAGGTCGGTCGGGGCGAGAACGGGCATGTGCACCGAATCGACGGGCAGGTCGTGCGCGCGGTCCAGCAGCTCCGGGGTGACGGGATGGTGGGCCAGCTCGAAGATGAAGTCGATCTCCTGGCCGAAGCAGGTCGCCTTCAGCAGCCAGTCCTCCGGCGGCACCCGCACGTCGAGGCCCGCCTCCCGCAGGGTGGCGGTGACAGCGTCGGCGTCCTCGCGCAGGACACAGAAGTCGGCGTCGTGACGGAGGCTGGAGTTGCCGCCGTGCGCGTACACGGCGACGCTGCCGGCCACGGCGAACCGGTGGCCGTTGCGCTTGAGCAGGCTGCCGACCTGCTTCGCGGCCTCCAGGATGGCCTGGGTGCGGTCTCCCGCCGGGGCGTCGGGGGCGGGCGCCGGGAGCTGCGGCCCGCCAGGGGGTGCCAGCGGGTCGGGGGTCTTTGTCGCCAGGCGAAGGTCCGGCGTGGTACTGCCACGGGGCAGCGACGTCCCCTCACCGCTGTGCGCCATGAGCCCTCCGCTCTCCGTGGCGGCCCCGTCGGCCGCCATCCGGCCCGGGTACCCCGGTGGCGCCGCCGCCACACCGTGCGCCGGACCGGGCACCCTTGTGGCGTACCACCGGGAGGGGATTCAATGCGGCTCACCTCCCACAGGAGAACACCCGTCCCACACCTGCCGAAGGGGTTCTTCTTGACTGCCGTACGCGCCCGAGCCGCCACCGCGGCCACCGCCGTCACCGCTGCCGTCTGCGCCGCCGTGCTCGCCACCGCGCTGCCCGCCTCCGCGATCAACTCCTACAACGCCACACCCGCCCCCGAACGCACCGAGGTCGGCGCTCTCGTGGCGACCTGGGATCACGACGACGACCCGGCGACGCCGGACCGGGTCGACTGGGTCTGCTCCGGCACCATGGTCGACACCGACACCTTCCTGACCGCGGCGCACTGCACCACGGACTGGCCGGACGGCGTCCGGTTCTACGTCTCCCTCGACCAGGACGTGCAGGCGGGGCTGGACGCGGCGGCTCTGGATCACCCGGGGGACCCGGCCGCGCAGGCGGCGGCCGTAGCCGTCGAGGGCACGGCCCACAGCCATCCCGCGTACCCGGGCCCGGCAGCGGACCCGCACGACATCTCGGTGATCGAGCTGCCGGAGCGGAAGGTGGCGGCCCGCTGGTCCTTCACCCCGGCCGCGCTGCCGGCCGCGGACGAGCTGGGAGCCCTGGGGTCGCGGGGGCTGCGCTCCACGGACTGGACCGTCGCCGGGTACGGCACCCGGGAGGCGGTGAGGGGCCCCGGCGGCCAGACCCACCCGGGCGGCGGGGTGCGGATGAAGGCGCCGGTGACGTTCGACGCGCTGAACGACGCCTGGGTGCGGCTGGCGATGACCGCGCCGCAGGGCAACGGCGGTGCCTGCTACGGGGATTCGGGCGGCCCCAACTACACGGTGATCGGCGGGCGGCGGCTGCTGGCGGCGACGACCGTCACCGGTGACACGCCGTGCTACGCCACCAACGTCGCCTACCGACTGGACACGCCGGGCGCCCGGGCGTTCCTGGCACCGTTCGTGCGGCTGCCGTAGGCGAGCGGGACCGCGCCCGCCCCGCCGACGGCCCCGAGGGGGCGTCGGCGGGGCGGGCGTGGTGACCGGCGGTCAGTCGCTGTGGACGCTCACCTCGTGGAGCGAGTAGCCCCAGTCGGTGCCGCGGGCCAGGCCCTGGACTCGGATGTAGCGGGCCGTGGTGCCGGGGAAGCGGGCGGTGTCGAGGCCGCCGTCGCCGGTGGTGGTGGACCAGACGGTGCGCCAGGTGGTGCCGTCGGTGGACACGTCGATGCGGTACGACCTGCCGTACGCCCGTTCCCAGTCGAGGGTGACGCTGCCGACGCGGTGGGTGGCGCCGAGGTCGACGCGCAGCCACTGGTCGTCGCTCCAGCCGCTGGCCCACCGGGTGCCCCGGTCGCCGTCGACGGCCCGCCCGGGGGCGTAGCTGGTGAACGGGTTCCACTCCGCCGAGCTGGCGGTCGCCGCAGCGCCCCGGGCGAGGTTCGCGGCGGCCTGGTGGTGCTCCGTGCCGCCCCAGGTGTCGAGGTAGGACTCGGCGCCGCGCAGCAGGTCGTCCACCACGCCCTGCCCGCCGACGAGCCGGATGTCCTCGATCCAGTCGGGGATCAGGCCGGCGTGGGCGGCACCGTCGGTGTTGATGTCCCAGGTGCGCTGCCCGGTGGTGAGCCGGTCGACGACGGAGCCGCCGTCGGCACTGCGGAAGGGGTAGGTCACCGGGTTCGTGGTGTCGGCGCCGCGCGGGGCGGGATGGTCGCCGATGCCGTTGAAGTCGGTCCCGTAGCCGTAGCCCACGCCGTACTTGTCGCGCAGTGCCTCGGTGCGCCTCGCCTCCGCGGCGAAGCCCTCGGAGCCGTGCATGTACTGGGCGACGAAGCCGCCGAGGCGGTAGATCCGCTCGGTCCAGTCGAGGTCCATCCAACTGTGCGAGGAGATGACGCCCGGGTAGGACTCGGCCTCCAGGATGTCGAGGACCCGGCCGGTGGCCTTGACGCTCATGTGGTCGATCTCGACCATCATCTTGCGTTTCATCATGCCGCGCAGGGCGTACTCGCCGAGTCCGGTGAGGCCGCGCACGTTGCACCGGGCGCCGTCGTCGTACGCGGGCACCTCGACGCCGGCGGGCAGGGCCTGTTCGGCCTGGGTGGCCGCGGTCAGGCCGATCGGGTTGTCCTTCTGCGGGCCGGTGCACTTCTCGGTCTGCCAGAAGGTGCCGGTGGACAGGAACTGCCCGACGTTGATGGCCGTTCCGAGGCCGCCCGAGTCGAAGCGCACCCCGCACAGGGCGTTGTCGAACTTGTGGCACAGGAACATGCTGCGCACGCCCAGGGCGTAGAGCTCGTCCAGTCCCTTGTCGATGTCGGCCCTGCTGCACTGGGCGATGTCCAGGATCTGCTTGCAGCCGAACGGTTCGGAGGTCTCCACGCCGAGGACGACCGCCAGTTTGCCCTGCTCGATGACCTGGCGTGCCTGGGCGCTGTCGGTGACGATGCGGAACCAGCCCTTGCCGGGGCCGCCGTACATCGTGTCGATGAAGTCCTGCATGTCGTAGGTCAGCTTCGCCTGCAGGCGGATGGAGGTCATCTCGTCGCAGCCGCGGTCCTTGAAGAAGTAGACCGAGCAGATCATGCCGTTGGTGACGAGGTCGTTGACGAGGACCCGCTGGCCGCCGCGCCAGGCGCGCTCGATCCAGGCGTAGTAGTCGGCCTGGTGGGTCATCGAGTCGTACGCGGGCCAGTCCTTGAAGGTGGGCCAGCCGGTCGGGTCGTGGCGGCCGTCGCCGCCGTGGGTGATGTAGTCGAAGACGGCGAGGGTGCCGTCGGGGTAGTGCTCGGGGCAGTCCTTGAGGGCGTCGGCGACTCCGGCGGTGGAGAACGGCCTGCCGCAGATGAGGCGGCCGCCGAAGGCCTCGTTGGACATCAGGTGGTTGTGGGCGTCGACGAAGCCGCGGACGTCTCCGGTGGCGTCGGTGCCGGTGAACGGCTCCCCCGTGACGTCGATCCCGCTGTCGGGAGCGGGCCGGGCGGTGGGGGTCCACCAGTCGGTTCCGGCCGCGGAGCTCGGCGCGGGGCCGAGCACCATGGCCAGGACGAGCAGGAGCAGCGACGTGATGGTGACGTGTCTGCGTCGGCGGTACGGGCGTCCGGCCTGGTTCACTGCCCACGTCCCTCGGTAGGCGGGATGGCGCGGTCGACGGCGGGTCCTGCGGGAACCCGTGCGATTGTCATGACCTGCGCAAGATGACGCGACGAGGATCCCGGCCCCGGCATGCGCCGTCAAGAGCGGTGTACCGACGAGTAGCCGCCCGATGGCCCCGATTGCCGCATCACCGCAACCGGCGTGGCCGAAAACGTGTCTACGTCCGCGTGGGCCAGACGGCAGGGAGTCGGCGATGAGCGGATGGACGGTACCGGGGTACGCCGAGTCGGCGGAGCTGGGTTCCGGGGCGAGCGGGCGGGTGGTGCTCGCCGTGCACGAGGAGACCGGTGTGCCGGTCGCCGTGAAGTATCTGGGCGACGAGCTGCGCACCCGCCCGGACTTCCTGCACGGCTTCCGCGCCGAGGCCGAGCTGCTCGGCGGACTCACCAGCCCGTACGTGGCCGGCTTCTACGAGTACGTGGAGGCGGACCGGGGCGCCGCCATCGTGATGGAACTGGTGGACGGGCTCTCGCTGCGGATGCTGCTGACCGGGCAGGGACCCCTGACCCCGGAGGCCGCGCTGACCGTGCTCAAGGGCTCGCTGCTCGGTCTGGCCGACGCGCACCGGGTCGGCGTGGTGCACCGCGACTACAAGCCGGAGAACGTGCTGGTCACCCCGGAGGGCCTGTCCAAGCTGGTCGACTTCGGCATCGCGGTGGACGCCGGGATCAGCGCGGGCGTGGCGGGCACCCCGTCCTACATGGCGCCGGAGCAGTGGTCCGGCGCGCCGGCCTCGCCCGCCGGGGACGTGTACGCCGCCACCGCCACGTTCTACGAGTGCCTCACCGGCCGCAAGCCGTACAGCGGGGAGAACCTGGCCGAGCTGGCGCTGCAGCACGTGGAGCGGCCGGTACCGGTGGCGGACCTGCCCGAGGCGGTACGGCCGCTGGTCGTGCGCGGGATGGCCAAGTCGGCGGCCGAACGCCCGCAGGACGCCGCCGCGTTCGTGGCGGACCTGGAGTCGATCGCCGTGGCCCGCTACGGCGCCGGCTGGGAGAAGCGAGGCCGGCGCCGGCTGGCCGCGCTGGTGGCCCTGCTGCTGGTGCCGCAGCCGCTCGGCGACGGCACACCGCCCGGTCCGCCCGCCGACCACGCCCGCACCGTGCTCACCCGCGCCTCCGGCCGGGACGGCTGGCGCGCCTGGCTGCCCACGGGCCCGGGACTGACCGTGGCGGCCGTGGCCGTGCTCCTGGCGGTCCTGCTGGCGCAGGGCATGAACGGGGGCGGCGGGGCGAACCCCGGAGAAGCGGCGCAGGCCCAGGACCTGGCCACCACCCGGGCCACGCCCGGGTCGGCGGAGCCGTCGCCGGACACGAGCGGGACGGCCGCCCCGGCGTCGCCGACCGCCACGCCCTCCGCGGGTCCCACCTCCACGTCGGCCTCCGCCACGGCCACGCCGACGGACACCTCCGACGCCACCACCCCCGAGGCCACCCCGACCACCTCCTCCTCGTCGACGCCCACGGCCACCGCCACGAGCACGGCGACCGACGGCACGAGCACGTCCCCGGCCCCGTCACCGCCGTCCTCACCGCCCTCCGTGAAGGACGTCACGGTGTCCGGCTTCCGGCAGACCGGGACCGACACCGCCACCGCGACGATCACCTTCGTCACGGACGGCACCGGTCCGGTCGCCCTCACCGTGGGCTGGTTCTCGGGGAACACGGAGGGTCGGCCGGGAGCCGCGGACGGCGCGGCGACGACGTACCGGCGCAGCGGCGCCGAGCAGTACACGATCACCGTCGAGCACACCTTCACGACGCTCGGCTGCTACTGGACCGTGCGGGCCACGACCAGCCCCGCCGCGGCCGGTGGCGGTGCCTCGCAGCAGCTGCTGACCCGAAGGTGCGTGCTGACATGAACGCACCTCACGACCGCCGGCCTGCGTCCGCGGGGGAGGACGACGACCAGTACAGCGCCACCGTGCTGGGCAGCCAGTGGATCCAGCGGCCGGGACCGGACGAGCCGGGTGCCACCCTGGTGGACACCACCCCCCTGTCACCGGCCGCGCCGACCGTCCTGCGCTTCGGCCCCGGCGTCACCGCCGCGCTCACCCACGGCCTCCCCGCCGGCGTCGCGGCGCCGCGACCACCGGAGCGCCCCCGCCGCGGACCGCGCCGGCACGCCCTGCCGGCCCTGGTACTGATCGCCGCGGTCCTGTTCGTACTGTGGCGGCAGGGCCCCGTGGCGCCGCTGTCCGTGCGCGAGGTCACCGTCACGGCCGAACGCGGGACCGTCGGGTGCGGTGAGACCGCCGTCGTCGCCGCGGTGGTGCACACCAACGGCCGGAGCGGCACCCTCACCTACCGATGGGTGCGCAACGACGGCACGTCGTCGGGCGTCCTGCGCACGGACGTCGAGAACGGTCAGCGCTCCACGCGCCTGCGGCTGCTGTGGTCCTTCGAGGGCGAGGGACGCTACTCGGCCGTGGCGCGACTGCGGATCCTCTCCCCCGGCAGCGGCACGGCGGACGTCCCCTTCTTCTACGACTGTCCGCTCAGCCCGGACCCAGCCCGCCCTTGAGCCGCTCCAGGTCCGAGGCGCGCACCTGGATCACCACGAGGGCGATCAGGGCGGCCAGCGCCGCCAGGATCGCCGCGGTGACGAAGGCGCTGGACACACCGGCCGCGAGGATCTCGTCGGACCACGGCTCGGGGAGGTCACCGGTGCGTTCGAAGCGCAGCCGCTGGGCGGGGCTCGCGTGGGCGAGGAAGTCCGGGATCTGCTGTTCGGCCTCGGTGTCGCTGGCCGTGCCGAAGACGGTGACCAGGATCGACAGGCCGAGCGAACCCCCGACCTGCTGGGTGGCGTTGAGCAGGCCCGAGGCGGCTCCGGACTCCTGGACGGCCACGTTCGACAGCGCCATCAGCGTCAGGGACACGAACTCCATGCCCATCCCGAAGCTGAACACCAGCATCGGGCCGAGGATGCTGCCGGCGTAGGTGGAGTCCACGTCCGTCAGAGTGAGCCAGGCCAGACCGGTGGCGGCCAGCGCCGCCCCGACCACCATGAACGGTTTGGGACCGTACTCCGGCAGGAACCGCGAGGTCAGCGCTGCGGCCACGGCGATCACTGCGCTCACGGGGAGGAACGCGAAGCCGGCCTGCAACGGGCTGAAGTCGAGGACTCCCTGCACGAACAGCGTCAGGAAGAAGAACATGCCGAACATCGCGGCGGCCAGGCACAGCATGATCGCGTAGGTGCCCGCGCGGTTGCGGTCGGCGAACATGTGCAGGGGTGTGATGGGCTGCCGCGAGCGCCGCTCGATCAGGACGAACGCGGCCAGCACGATGATCGCGCCGGCGAACGCGGCGAGCGTCAGCGGATCGCCCCAGCCGTCCTGCGCGGCCCGGATGAAGCCGTAGACCAGCAACACCATGCCGGCCGTGGAGGTGAGCGCGCCGGTCACGTCGAAGCGGCCCGGATGGCGTTCGGACTCGCGGATGAAGCGCGGGGCGGCCAAGGCGATGAGCAGGCCGATCGGGACGTTGACGAAGAGCACCCAGCGCCAGTTGAGCCACTCCACCAGCACACCGCCGGCGAGCAGACCGATCGCGCCACCGCCCGCCGAGACCCCCGCGAACACCCCGAACGCGCGATTGCGCTCCGGGCCCTCCCGGAACGTCGTACTGACCAGCGAGAGCGCGGTCGGGGAGGCGATGGCGCCGCCCACGCCCTGCAGAGCACGGGCGGCGAGGAGCTGCCCGGCGTTCTGGGCCAGGCCGCCCAGCAGGGAGGCGAGCACGAACAGCAGCACACCGGCGATGAAGACGCGCCGCCGGCCCAGGATGTCGCCGGCCCGGCCGCCGAGGAGCAGCAGGCCGCCGAAGGTGAGGGTGTAGGCGTTGACCACCCACGACAGGCTGGTGGTGGAGAAGTCCAGGGAGCGCTGGATGTGCGGCAGCGCGATGTTCACGATCGTGATGTCGAGGACCACCATCAGCTGGCAGGAGGCGATGACCAGCAGGGCCATCACGCTGCCGCCGTCCCGGCCCGTCTGCGGGGCGGAGGTGGCGGTCGCGGAGGTGGGTCGCTGGCTGCTGCTCATGGCGGATCCCACTCCCGGGGCGGGCCCCGGGACGGGTCGGGGTCGGCTGCGTGCGCCGCCGGTCCACCGTTCGACGGTACGTCCGGTCCGGGGACCCCACCACTCGGAGCTGCACAGGGGGTCAGCGCGGGGGCGGCTCGCCGGGGCGGGGGCCGGTGTCCGTCGGCGTTCGCGACTGCGGAGGCCGGACGGCCGGCGGGGGGTCGCCCGCCGTGAGGTGTTCCAGGACCTCGACGAGTTCCTGGCAGGCGTTCTCGACCGAGCGTCTGGTGTTGCGCTGCTCGGTGATGACCGCCGACAGCAGCAGCGCGGTGAGAGCCATCGCGCCGTTGAACGCCTGGAGTTTGATCATCACCTCGATGCGGGTCAGGCCGTCGAACGGACCGGTGCGGTCGGTCGCAGCGATCGTCGCCATCACCGAGGCGAACAGGGCGCACAGCATGGTGCCGGTCAGCTGGAAGCGCAGCGCCGCCCAGATCAACAGCGGATAGACCAGGAACAGCACGCTGACGTCGTAGTGGGTGCCCACCGGCACGAGAACCGCGGTACTGACGGCCAGGGCCAGCGCCTCCGGCCAGCGCCAGTGGGACGGGTGCGGGGGCCAGCGGGCGCGGGTGAGCAGGAGCAGCAGCGGGGTGACGATCAGGACACCCATGGCGTCGCCGACCCACCAGGCCAGCCAGACCGGCCAGAACGAGTGCGCGGCGATCTTGCCGGTCAGGACGAGCAGTCCGGCGCCGGTGATCGAACTGATCAGCATCGCGGTGAACGCGCCGAGGAAGACCAGGGCGAGGCCGTCCTGCAGTCGGCTGAGGTCGGTGCGGAAGCCGGCACGGCGCAGCAGCAGGTAGGCGCAGACCGGGGCGGCGGTGTTGCCGAACAGAGTGCCGATGACGGCCGGGGTGAGGTCCGTGGTGATCGACAGGATGACCAGCAGCACGCCGAGGGCGATACCGGCCCAGCAGCGCAGTCCGAGGAGCAGCAGAGCGGCGACCGCGACGCCCGTGGGCGGCCAGATCGGGGTGAACACGGCTCCCTCGACCACCAGCTGCCGCGTGAGCCCCAGCCGGCCGGCCGCGTAGTAGCAGCCGGCCACGGCCAGTGTGTCGAGGACCAGGACGGCCGGTCGATGCAGATCCCGGGAAGCCACCACACCTGCCATCACACACCGCCCGCGGCCCGGCGGCGAGGCGAGGGACCCGGAGTCCCGCCCTATGGCTGAACGGGTGCGGCCCGGTCGGCGCTGCAGCGGGCCGGGCGGGCGGTTCGGGTCGGACGGGAGGAGGGCGGGGCGGGCGGTTCGGGTCGGGCGGGGGCGGGGAAGGGGAAGGGACGGCCGACGGCAGGGGGCGGGCCATAGGTCGCTAGTGGCCCTCACGGCCATCATGGCCGATGACCAGGACCGCCGCGTCGTCCTCGTGTCCCACGCGCTCGGCGCCCTTGATGACGGCGGCGGCCAGCGAGGAGGCTTCCAGACCGGCCACGGCGGCGATGCCGGCGAGGCGCACCACCTGGTCGAGGCCCTCCTCCAGGGGCATCGACGGGCCCTCGACGACACCGTCCGTGAGGAGGACGAAGACACCGCCGGTGGTGAGCCGGTAGCGGGTCACCGGGTACTCCATGCCCGCCTGCACACCGAGCGGCGGGCCGCCCGC
The DNA here is from genome assembly GCF_965341775.1 of Streptomyces sp. bgisy159. Classification (GTDB taxonomy): domain Bacteria; phylum Actinomycetota; class Actinomycetes; order Streptomycetales; family Streptomycetaceae; genus Streptomyces. Next base: position 35,484 of record NZ_CBDQZH010000013.1, read on the forward strand.
GTCGTCGGCGACGCCGGACTTGCCGTCGGCGGTGGCCCAGACGCAGGGTATGTGGCCCGCCCGCGCGCTCTCCAGCAGCCCGGTGGCCGGGTCGAGCCGCATGAAGGTGCAGGTGGCGAAGAGGTCGCTGCCCAGTGACAGCAGCAGGTCGTTGGTGAGGGCGAGAAGCTCCCCGGGCTCGCTCGTGACGGAGGCCAGCGCGCGCAGACCGACCCTGACCTGCCCCATGAACGCGGCCGCCTCGATGTTGTGCCCCTGGACGTCCCCGATGGACAGCCCGATGCCACCGTCGGGCAGCTCGAACGCGTCGTACCAGTCGCCTCCGACGTTGAGCCCGTGGAAGGCGGGCGCGTAGCGCACGGCCAGGTGCAGGCGCGGAGCCGTCGGCAGATCTCTGGGCAGCATGCCGCGCTGCAGCGCGATGGCGAGTTCGACCTGGGTGCGCTGCTGCTCCGCGCGCTCACGTGCCTGGGCGGTCAGCGAGCCGAGCCTGGTCAGCAGCTCGTCACCGTCGTCCATGGGGCGCTTGCGGGGCATCGGTCAACTCCGGCGAGGGCGGTCGCCCCATTATGGGCATATCACTCGATATTACGTAGACCTGATCATAGCGAGACGCCGACCACCTCCCCCTGCTTGGCCAAAACGATGATGTGGTTACATATGAGCGCCCTCTAGCTCGAAAGATGGATCCGTGACTGTCAACGACGACTCGTTCACCAACTGGAAGAACCGCGAGGAAACCGCGGAGTCGATGATCCCGATCATCGGGAAGCTGCACCGCGAGCGGGACGTGACGATCCTGCTGCACAGCCGCTCCCTGGTGAACAAGTCGGTGGTCAGCATCCTCAAGACCCATCGCTTCGCCCGCCAGATCGCCGGCCAGGAGCTGTCGGTCACGGAGACGATGCCCTTCCTCCAGGCGCTCACCACGCTCGACCTCGGGCCGTCCCAGATCGACCTCGGCATGCTCGCCGCGACCTACAAGAGCGACGACCAGGGCCTGTCGGTCGCGGAGTTCACCGCGCGAGCCGTGGCGGGCGCGACGGGCGCGAACAAGATCGAGCGCGCTGGTGGCCGCGACGTCGTCCTGTACGGCTTCGGCCGCATCGGCCGCCTGGTGGCGCGGCTGCTGATCGAGAAGGCCGGTTCCGGCAACGGCCTGCGGCTGCGGGCGATCGTCGTGCGCGGCGGCGGCGAGCAGGACATCGTCAAGCGGGCCTCGCTGCTGCGCCGGGACTCCATCCACGGCCAGTTCCAGGGCACCATCACCGTCGACGAGGCGAACAGCACGATCGTCGCCAACGGCAACGCGATCCGGGTGATCTACGCGAACGACCCGTCCGAGGTCGACTACACCGCGTACGGCATCAGGGATGCCATCCTCATCGACAACACCGGCAAGTGGCGGGACCGCGAGGGCCTGTCCAAGCACCTGCGCCCGGGCGTCGACAAGGTGGTGCTGACCGCGCCCGGCAAGGGCGACGTCCCCAACATCGTGCACGGCGTCAACCACGACACCGTCAAGCCGGACGAGCGGGTGCTGTCCTGCGCGTCCTGCACCACCAACGCGATCGTTCCGCCGCTGAAGGCGATGGACGACGAGTACGGTGTGCTGCGCGGGCACGTGGAGACCGTCCACTCGTTCACCAACGACCAGAACCTGCTGGACAACTACCACAAGTCCGAGCGCCGCGGCCGGTCCGCGCCGCTGAACATGGTCATCACCGAGACCGGGGCGGCCTCCGCCGTCGCCAAGGCGCTGCCCGATCTCAAGGCGAAGATCTCCGGAAGCTCCATCCGCGTCCCGGTGCCGGACGTGTCGATCGCCATTCTGAACCTGCAGCTCGCCCGCGAGGCGACCCGCGAGGAGGTCCTCGACTACCTCCGCGAGGTGTCGCTCACCTCTCCGCTGCGCCGTCAGATCGACTTCATCAGTGCCCCCGACGCGGTCTCCAGCGACTTCATCGGCTCGCGCCACGCCTCGATCGTCGACGCCGGCGCGCTGAAGGTGGACGGCGACAACGCGATCCTCTACCTCTGGTACGACAACGAGTTCGGCTACTCCTGCCAGGTCATCCGGGTCGTCCAGCACGTCTCCGGCGTGGAGTACCCGACCTTCCCGGCCCCGGCGGTCTGACCCCGGGCCACCGACCCGGAACGGTCCCCGGTGGGCTCACCCCACCGGGGACCGTTCGCGCAGCCATCCTTCCACCGCGGCGAAGTCCGCCTCGGTCAGACCGGCCGTCGCGTCGACGCGGTGCAGCAGCGCCGGCCCCCGATGGTGAGCGGCGACCCACTCCCGGTCGCGGTCGGTGACCTCGTCGTCGATCCAGACGAACGGCCGCCCCCGCGCCGCATCGACCACCGTTCGCGTCTTCCAGTGCGCCCCGCCCGCCTCAGCCGCCTCCGGCTCCTCGGGCAGGGCCACCACGGGGAGGTCCGGCAGCCCGAGCAGCGGGCCGATCACCTCGTTGGCGTCCGCCATCCACGCCGTTGCCCACACCAGTTCGCAGGGCAGGGCGAGCAGGCGTGGGCCGTGGGCGGGGTCCAGGCGCGCCAGCAGCGGGTTCGACGTGGGCTGCCGGAGGTGCCGCTCCGCGCGGGACACCGGGCCCGGGGACCCGCCGAACGGCAGAAGCGTTCCGTCCACGTCGAGGAAGAGCAGGGGGTCACCTGTCATGGTCGTACGCTACCGGGTTCGTCAGCCCGTCGACGGATGCTTCTCGGCGGTCGGCTCGGCGGCCGCCCGGGCGCGACGTCGCTCCCGGCGTTCCGTCACGAAGCCGCCGGCCACCAGCGAGGCGGCGCCGCCGACCAGGCAGCCGGCGGAGAGGCGGTTGAACCAGGTGTAACTGCCGTCGCTGGGATAGGTACTGCCGTCGTCGAGGACGCAGTCGAAGGCCAGGGGGAGATACGACGGACGGGAGCCCACGAGATGCTTCCTGGTTTCGGAAGGTACGTCGCGGCACTCCTGGGACGGTGAGGAGTCGGCGCCGGACTTGCTCTCGTGGTCGACCAGCGAGACGGCGCCGACCCCCACGAGGTACAGGCACACCCCGGCGGCCACCCCCAGACCGGCCACCCAACGCAGCAGGTCCACCGCCCAGTCGGGGCGTCGGCCGGGCAGGGCCGCGGAGGCCAGTTTCACCACCAGTGCGACGGCGATGACGACGAGCCCGAGCAGGGCCGGCAGGGCGAGCAGGAACGCCACGGGATGGACACCTTCCGTCGGGCGGGCGATCAACCGATCTTGGCGACTGCGACGGCCACCGGCTGTGACGGGGACCACAGCCGGTGTCACAGCCCCGTCACGGCACCACCCCGGGTCCGCTTGTCGGTGGCCCGGCCTAGGGTGCCTGTCATGACCGACTGGATGCCGGCCTGCGGACCGGGCGACGAAGTGAACGTGGTGTTCGCTCGGGGGCTCTCCCCCGACGCGCTCACCGAGGGCCTACGCAACCTGCGGCGCGAGGTGCTGGACGAGGGTGCCGCCGACGGATGGGCCTGGGCCACGCACCGCATGCATGACTGGGAGTCGGAGGACTACGAGGACGCCGACTACCCGCGGCTGTGCGCGGACGGCACGGAGCTGGTCGTCTTCGCGATGGAGCCGTGCTCCGCCAAGGCGTTCCCCCCCACCTTCTCCTACTACCGGGACGGGCGTCTCGTCCTCCACTTCGGTTTCGAGGACCTCGGGCAGCGGCTGGGTGACAATCCCGACCACCTCTCCCCCGAGTTGCTGGCGGCGGGGCTCATCGGCCCCGCCTCCGCGTGCGACTGGAAGGCGGAGGGCCACGACTGCTCGGACCACGCCGATGACGACGAGCGCCGGCTGGTACGCACCCTCGCCACCCACTTCAGGCTGCCCGCCCCGCCGCTGTCCCCGGAGGTGACGGCCCGATGAGCCTGCCCGCCGACGTGCACGCCACCTTCGTCCGCGGCATGGACCTGCCCACACTGTCCGCCGTTCTCGGCGAAGTGGGCCTCACCCCGCTGGACTCCGGCGTCTCGGAGGACTGGGCGTGGGTGACCCATAGCGCGGAATCCGCGCCCGAACGCCCGTCGCCGTGGGAGCTGGCGGGACATCTCACCGGGTTCCGCTACCAGGACCGGGTGCCCGACCCCGAGGCCGTGGAGTCCGTGTTCCTGGCCGGCACGCCCGCCTGCGCCTGTCCCCACGGTCAGCACTACCTCGTACCACACTGCCCCGACCACCCCTTCCAGTTCACCTACAGTCAGGGCGGTTTCCAGGAGTGCTACTTCAACGTGGGCGCGGGACGGGAGACCCGGCGCGGCGGCAGCAAGGCCGATCTGCTGGTGGGCGAGCTGCTGGAGGCGCGGATCGTCGGCCGTGACACGCCCTACGCCACGGATCCCGGCTTCAACGCGGACGGCACGCTGACCTGGCGCATCATCGTCGACCACTTCGCCCTGCCCGCACCGCCACTGACCCTCTGAGCCGTCTGAGACCCTCTGAGGCCGTCTGAGCCGCCCGCCGGGGCCGCCTCGTGCCGCAGCGCGCGACAGGGGGCGGCGGCTCGAGCGCACCGCTTCTTGTGGGAGCGCTCCCATACATGGGATCATGGTGCGTCATGACCCCAGTGCCCTTCGTCCGCCCGTACCGGCCGTCCGACCGCGCCGCCGTCGGGGACATCTGTGTGAGAACGGCGCACAACGGCGGGGACGCCTCCGCGCTCCATCCCGACCCGGAACTCATGCCGACGATCTTCGCCTATCCCTATGTGGACCGGGAGCCGGAGCTGGCCCGGGTGCTGGACGACGGCAGCGGACGGGCGGTGGGCTACATCCTCGGCACGGCGGACACGCACGGTTTCGTGAAGTGGTTCCGGGACCGGTGGCTGCCCCGGGTCGCGGACCGCTACCCGCTGACCGAATATCCGCTGTCCGATGGTCCGGCGCGGACGCCCACCGAGGAGATGACCGGGCTGCTGCACGACCCGGAGCGCATGGTACGGCCGGAGCTCACCGGCTTCCCCGCCCATCTGCACATCGATCTGCTGCCGAGCCGACAGGGCCAGGGACAGGGCCGCGCGTTGATGTGGGCCTTCCTCGACGCGCTCCGGGCCGCCGGGGTGCCGGCGGTCCATCTGTGCATGGCCCGGGCCAACACGGGAGCGCGGGCGTTCTACGAGCGGGTCGGATTCAGGGAGCTGGACGTGCCGGATCCCGGGCCTGTGTGGTACCTGGGACGCTCGACGACGCGCTGAACCGCACGGCGGTCCGGCCCGCGACGAGCCGACCGTCACCCCGCCCCGCCCCCGCCGCCCCGCTCCGGGGGCGGGGCGGGGTGGCGGGGCGGCGGGGTTCTCCGCTCGGTGTGGGCGTTCCCGGTCTGTGGCGGCTTTCCCGGTCGGCCGGGTTCCTCAGGCGAGGGGGTTCCCGGTCCGCGGGATTCCCGGCCAGGCGGAGCCCCCCGTCAGGCGGACTTCGCCGTCGGGCAGGCCTCCCGGCCGGGCGGAGTCCCCCGTCAGGCGGGCTTCCCGGTCGGCGGGGCTTCCCGGGTCCCGGTCAGGAAGGGGCGAGTAGTTCCTCCAGGGCGAGCGCCGTCGCCGGGTGGGCGGCCAGCAGCGGGGTGCCGCCGTCGGCGGCGGCCGGGGCGGGCTGCCAGGGGTCGTCGCAGCCCAGCAGGGCGGCCAGGGCGTCGCAGGTGCCCGGGTGGTCCGCGAGAAGGGTGACGCCTCCCGGGGCGGCCGTCGCCCGCGGCGTCGTGTCCGGCTGGGCCGGGCGGTCCCAGGGCGGGGTCCAGGCGTCGAGCGCCGGGAGCCTGCCCGGGAAGACGCGCCCCGCCTCGCGGATGAGCAGCGGCGCGAGGTCGCCGCCGTCGGCTCGCAGCGTGGTGATCAGCGTGGGCAGCCAGGGCAGCAGCACCGTGTCCGGCAGCCGGGCGAACGCGTTCGACACGGCTTCGACGACGAAGTCGGCCAGCGCCGGGACCGGCTCCAGGGCGTGCAGGAACCCGCTCAGGTAGCGCGGGTAGGCCGGCACCACCAGGGGGTTGGCGAGCAGTTCGGCGCACCGGCCGCGCAGCTCGGCCCGGGGCAGCGTGCCGAGGTGGGTGCGGGCCGCCCACAACAGCGCGGTCTTCGACGGGTCCTCGGGGTGCGACTGGGCGACGGCCAGTTCCAGCTGCGTGCGGTCGCAGCCCAGGGACAGGGCCAGGCTCTCCATGCCGAACAGGAAACCCAGCATGGCGGCGACCTGCCGGACGGTGGCGTCCTCGTCGTTGAACGCGGTCGGCAGCAGGGTGCAGTAGTGCGCGTACCCGGTTCTGACGAAGGACTCGATCCACGGCGGCAACGCCGGTTCGCCGGTGCGGTAGTGGGCCAGCAGGCGGCGTACCCGGTGGAGGACCTCGGGTGCGCCGTCGACGGTGCGCTCGCGGGCGAGGACGTCGAGGGCGTGGCCGCCCAGTTCGTCGGCGAGGCGACGACTGCGCAGGTAGCGGGTGGCGTCCTCCACCGCCTCCAGGACGGTGGCCGTGGTGGCCTGCGGGTCGTAGGCGGTGCGCCGCAGGCGCTGTTCCAGAACCTGTTCGAGGGTGACGCCCTCGTAGCCGAGCTCGATCAGCGCGCGCTGGTGGGTTCCCAGGGCGAGGTCCCAGGATTCCTGGATGGAGCGTTCGCCGAGCCGCCGTTCGCCCATGATCGGCCGGGCGGCGCCGTGCGGCAGGAGACGGTGCAGCATCCACAGCACGTCGGAGCAGGCCGCCAGCTCCGGCCGGGAGGCGATGTCCAGCAGGGCCCGCCGGACGCCTCGCTGTTGCAGGGGCAGCTCCAGCGGGGCGAGACGGTCGTGCACGTCACGGGCGAGGGGCGGCAGCGCCTCGTAACCGACCTGTCCGACGCGGTCGCCGCCCATCATGATCTCGACCAGTCGCCTCACGTCCCGGCGGCCGGGCACGGCGTCCTTCTCGATGCAGGTGACGGCCGCGTCCAGGAAGTCGTACGGCGTCGGCTTGGCCCGGTCGCGCATGCCGGCGAGCAGGATGGACGTCTCGAACACGGCGATGGCGTCGGCGGTGGAGGCGAGGTAGCCGTTGCGCCGGGCGGCGCGGACGATGTCCACGGACCAGCCGAGGAGTTCCGCCTCGTCGAGCCGGTCGAGGACGGGAGGGCGCTGGAGGAATCCGGACAGCCGGTCGGCCGGTTCGCCCGCCGGGCCGGGGGTGGCCGGGAGCGGTGGGGTCTTCTTCCTCGGTTTCCTGGTGTCCGCCTGGCCCATCAGGCGGAAGGGGCGCACACCGCTGCGCCGGACGTTCTTCGCCCATTGGGTGGCGGCGATGGAGACCGAGCCGCCGGCCAGACCGAACTGCGCCTCGATGGCGCTGTGGCTGGAGGGGATGAGCCCGTGGCGCCACTTGGTGCCGGTCGGCGGGCTGATGGTGAAGGTGTCGCTGCCGCCCACCCCGAACTCCGCGACGCGGCTGGCGGCGTGGAAGGCGCCGCAGACGTAGAGGCAGTCCGCCGGGTCGGTACCGGTCGCGGTGAGGTGTTCGCGTATGCGGGTCCACATGTAGCGTTCACGGTCCTCGTCGACGCGCAGCCGGTGCGGGTCGCCGGGGGCCAGCCGCCGGAAGAGGCTGCCGATCAGCAGCATGACCTGGCGGTAGGTGTCGTGGTCGCCGTCGCCGAGCGGCACCTCGACGTACTGGTGCCACCACTCGGACCAGTGCCGTACCCGGCCGTGGCGCAGGAGGTGTTCCTCCAACTCGGCGAAGCGCGGGCGCAGGTCGCCGATCTCCACTCCGACCGCGTCGCCGTGCAGGGTGGCCTCCTGCTCGGCGGCCGGGGTGTCGGGGTCGGCGGGCCGCTCCTCGCGGGTGTCCCACTGGAAGACGTGGTCGGAGGAACGGTCGACGAGGACCAGTTCGACGCCGGGGGCGTCGAGGGCGTAGGCGATGGCCTGGTACTCGGCAGAGGCCTCCGTGACGGGGGCGACGACCGAGAGCGGGGACCAGTCGGCGGGGAAGCCCTCGACCTCGCTGGCGAACGCCTGGAGGGCCACCGGGAGCCGGCAGTTGCGGAGCTCGGTCAGGAGCGGGGCCATGTCCTCGCACAGCTCCAGGTAGACGACCTTGGGCTGCTTCTCGCGCAGCCGGCGGGCCATGGCGAGGGCCGAGGCCGGCGAGTGGTGGCAGACCGGGAAGATCTCCAGAGGTTCGGCAACCGCGCGGTCGACGTCGTCGACGATGCCGCGCAGGATGCCCTCGAGCGCATCCGGCCCGTCGGCGAACTCGTTCGCCGCCTGATGGAGTTGGCCACGCAGGGCGGCGAAGGGGCCGGGGCCGTCGGCCGGGGTGGTGGGGTCGGGGTGGGGCATGGGGGCCTCGTTCAGCACGGGCTCTCCGGAAGGGCGGGGTCGGGGGTGGCGGGCTCGCGGACGGCTGGTCCGCGCGGGGTCAGGTCACAGGAGGCCGACTTGGACAGGGCCGACTCGGACGAAACCGGGTCAGACGGCGCCGTCTCGGACGAGACCGGCTCTCTCACTGCAGCGTCGTTCACGACAGCGTCGCGACGGCGTCACGGCCGCCCTCGAGGAACTCCGGCCAGGAGCCGCCCTCGTCCTTGCTGCGCGGTTCGACGACGCCGTGCAGGTACTTGTTGAGGATGGCGAGGTCCTCCGGGTCGCGCCGGGCGAGCGAGCCGACCAGGGAGGAGGCGAGGGTGCGGGCCGTCAAAGCGCGCTCGCCGAAGAAGTTGCTGTGCAGGATGGCGTCCTCCAGAACACCGATCTGCTCGGCGGTGGACAGCGCGGACTCCAGCTTCTCCTCGTCGCTGCCCGCCGCCGCCGCGGAGGCCCGCAGGTCGGCGAAGCTGCGCAGCAGCACGTCCAGCAGGGTGGGCGGGACGTCCAGTTCGATCCGGTGACGGCGCAGCAGTTCCTCGGTGCGGAAGCGGACGATCTCCGCCTCGCTGTTCTTGTTGGTCACCACGGGGATGCGGACGAAGTTGAAGCGGCGCTTCAGCGCGGACGACAGGTCGTTGACGCCCCGGTCGCGGCTGTTGGCGGTGGCGATCACCGAGAAGCCCGGCTTGGCGAACACGATGTTGTCGCTGTCGAGTTCGGGCACGGAGATGTACTTCTCCGACAGGATCGAGATCAGGGCGTCCTGGACGTCGCTGGTGGAGCGGGTGAGTTCCTCGAACCGGCCGATGCCGCCGCCTTCCATGGCGGTCATGATCGGTGAGGGGATCATCGACTCCCGGGACTGGCCCTTGGCGATGACCATGGACACGTTCCAGGAGTACTTGATGTGGTCCTCGGTGGTGCCGGCGGTGCCCTGCACCACGAGGGTGGAGTTGCGGCAGATCGCGGCGGAGAGCAGTTCGGCGAGCCAGCTCTTGCCGGTGCCGGGGTCGCCGATGAGGAGCAGGCCGCGGTCGGAGGCGAGGGTGACGATGGAGCGCTCGACGAAACTGCGGTCGCCGAACCACTTCTGGGAGATCTCCCGGTCGAGGCCGTCGGCGCGCTCGGAACCGAGGATGAACAGGCGGACCATCTTGGGGGACAGCCGCCAGGAGAACGGCTTGGGGTTGTCGTCGATCGACTCGAGCCAGTCCAGCTCCTCCGCGTACTTGATCTCGGCGGGGGCGCGCAGCAGGTCGGACATGTGATCGGGCCTTTCCGGGCTGGTTGTCGTCAGGTGAGGAAGGTCTTGAGCTCGTGGACGAGCTTGTTGATGTGGCCGGAGATCACCGGCGTACCGAGGGCCTTGAACCGCTCCCGGAACCAGGGGTTGACCTCCTGGCGTCCGGAGCTGGTCACCGAGCCGACGGGGATGAACTTCACGCCCGAACGGTGGACGGCCTCGATGCCCTCGAACAGCGGCTGCGAGCGGTGGAACTCGTAGAAGTCCGAGATCCACACCATGACCGTGTTGCGCGGTTCGGCGATCTTCGGGCGGGCCATGGCCATGGCCACCGGTCCGTCGTTGCCGCCGCCGAGGTTGGTGCGCAGCAGGGCCTCGAAGGGGTCGTCGACCCAGGGGGTCAGGTCGATGACGCGGGTGTCGTAGGCGATCAGGTGGACGTCGACCTTCGGGAGCCCGGCGAAGATGGACGCCAGGATGGTGCAGTTGACCATCGAGTCGACCATGGAGCCGGACTGGTCCACGACGACGATCAACCGCTGCGGCGTCGTCCTTCGGGCGGTCTGGCGGTAGTAGAGCCGGTCGACGTAGAGGCGCTCTTCCTCGGGACTGTAGTTGGTGAGGTTCTTCCAGATGGTGCGGTCGAGGTCGAGGTTGCGGAAGACCCGCTTGGGCGGGACCGAGCGGTCGATGGTGCCGACGGAGGCCTTCTCCACCTGGGTGCGCAGGACGTCGGCGACGTCGTCCACGTAGCGGCGGATGAGCGACTTGGCGTTGGCGAGGGCGACGCCGGACAGGTTGCTCTTGTCCCGCAGGAGTTGTTCGATCAGCGACATGCTCGGCGTCAGCCGCGCCGCCAGCTCGGGGTCGGCGAGGACCTCGCGCAGGTGCATGCGTTTGACCAGGTCGGCTTCCAGGGAGCCGAGTTCGGGTCCCAGCGCGGGGATCAGGGAGCCCGGTGCGTGACCGCCGGCGCCGGCTCCGCGTCCGCCGCGCAGTTCACCGGGCCGGCAGCCGAGGGCGCGCTCCAGCCAGTCGGCGTCGGACTGCCAGCGGGCCAGTTGCCCGGCGGTGACCGTGCCCGAGCCGGTGGCGAAGACGTTGAGGAGGACCTTCGACACGAGGGCGGCACGGCGGACCTCGGCGGCCCGGTCGCGGGCGGAGGCGGTGTCGTCACCCTCGCGCGCGCCGTCCCCGCCCTCGCGGTCGGCGGTGTCGTCACCGCCCCCGCCGGCCTCGGCCGCAAGGGCGGGGGGAGCGGCGTCGGCCGACTGTCGCTCGTCGTCGGCCGGCTGTCGCTCGTCGTCGGCGGGCTGTCGTTCGTCGGACGTCAGCAGGCCGTCGAACTCCGCGGCGAGCTCGGGGTGGCGCTGCACGATGGAGTCGACGGAGGTCTGCGGGTCGAGCAGCCCCGGCGGCAGGCCGATGTCCTCGACGACGGCCAGCGCGGCGGATTCGAGCGTGGCCTGCTCCTCCGGGTCGAACAGTCGGGCCAGCAGGCGCCAGTACAGAACCTGGCGGCGGCTGTCGTGGGCGTTCGTCAGGGGCGTGGTGTCGGTCATTTCCGCAGCAGCCTTCCGGCGCGCTCGCGCAGCACGGTCACGGCGTCGGAGGCGGCCTTCTCCGCCTTGGCGCCCGCCTTGTCGGTGGTGCCCCCGGCCCAGGCGCCCGCGTGCACGGCGACGGTCTTCCTGCGGACGGTGGTCTCGACGGCCAGCGGCTGGATGCTGAACGTCCCTGCGTCCCAGCGCAGCAGCCCTATGCAGGCGCTCGACGCCGCGACCGCTTCGGGGGTGAGCGGGCTCGCGACCGGCATCCGGTCGAGGTCGACGGGCAGGCTGTGCGCGGGCAGGACGAACGTCACCGTCTCCTCGTCCCGTCGGACGGTGTAGCCCTCCAGGAAGATGGGCGCGGCGATGCCCGCCGGGTGACGGTCCAGAGGGGCGGTGAGCCGGTCGCCTGCGGTGGACAGGGCGACCCGGGCGGTGGCGAGGGGATCGGCGGGCGCCCCCGTCCGGGCGTGTGCGTCGTCCCAGACCAGGTCCCCGTCGGCGGTGAGGGGCATGTCGGTGAGGTCCATGGCGTGGCCCTCGCCGGCGGCGGCCAGCAGGCTCATGTGCGGGCGCAGCAACTGCCACACACCGGCGCCGACGACGGTGTCCGGCTTGGGCGCGGCGACGCCGGCCCGGACCAGCCGGGGTGCGCCGCCGTCCTCGGGTTCGAACACCGCGTGCACCTGGGCCTGTACTGCGGTGGCGTGCTCCTGCAGGTCGACCCCGAGGGGCAGCAGTCGGCCGGTGACGGGCATGGACGGAGCCGGCTCGGCGGCGCCGGGCAGGGTGAGGAGCAGGGCGCGCGCCCACAGGTCGCCCCAGCGGCGCACGGGGATTCGGTCGAGACCGGAGCCCGGGCAGGAGGCTGCCAGTTCGGCGGCGAACCCGTCCAGGAGGGCGGCCGGGCGGCGCAGCGCGGGGTCGGGCAGCATGGCGGAGACGATGGGCGCGGCTCCCGCGACCAGGTCGTGGTCGATGCCGCGCCAGCCGCTGCGGGCCAGGTCGCACAGCCAGGTGCGGGCCGCGGCGAGCACGTTGACGGGCTGTGACGGGCCGGGGTGCGCGGGTGTGTCGGCGCACCGGGTGCGCCCGAGTGCCTCGTCCAGACGGCCCGTCAGCGCGTCGTGGACGGCGCCCAGGAGGGCGCCGCGGGCGGCGGCGAGGGCGATGTAGTGGTCCTCGCCCGCGCTGCCGGCCGCGGCCTTCTCGGCCGCCTCGGCGACTCGCGTGGCCAGCGGGGAACCGGCGACGGCGTGGGCGAGTGCGGTCAGGTCGGCGGCCTGCTCCGGCTGCGGGCGCAGCAGGCCGGCGACGAGCGCGCGGTCGAGGGCGTCGACGGCGTCCAGCGCCTCGTCGACCCCGGCGGCGGGCTCGGCCAGCGCATCGGTCCCCTCGCAGCGCGCGAGGACGCGGCCGGCCGGTTCGGCGTCCCCCGTCCTGGTCGGCGGGAACCAGTGCATCTCCGGCAACGGAGAGGTCGTGGGCGTGAGTTCGAGGTAGGACAGATGGCGCAGGAACCGGCTGAAGACACCGGCGGCGGCCCCGCTGTCGGCCTTCGGCGGGCGAGTGGCCGTCATGGCGGCGGTCAGGGCGGCCGCGTCCGGTTCGGCTGCGGTGTCGACGCGCAGGTAGCGGGCGACGCGCGGAGCGCCGTACTGCAGGACCGCCTCGGTCACCAGGGCACGGATGTGGTTGCAGAAGGCGCCGCGCGCGCCGCCGCAGGGCCGGTTGTTGTTGGTGCTGCACGCGAACGCGTACGTCCCGGCGGCGACCGAGGAGACGTAGACCCGCTCGATGTCCGAGCCGCTGGAGACCACGCCCTGCAGACGTCCGTCGGCCAGTTCGACGAAGGGAACCTTGGCGAGCTTGCGAGGTCGCGCGGGACGGACCACCCGTGCGGTGCTCGACTGCTCCCATTCCCTCTCCCAATCCGACAACGCACCAGCTCCTTTGCAGCCCGAGGGGACGTCACCGCCAGAGCGGCGGGACTGGTTCGAACTTATCGGCGACCACTGACAACGCCCTCCCCGGCGCGGGCGGAGGACTCCGGGAGGCGGCGCTTACGGCACTCAACGTCCGTGAGCGGTCCAGTACTTGGCGTGACAAGAGACGAAGGTCACGCACACGAGTCGGACATGTGAGGTTTCGATCTTCACACCGACGTCACAAGTTGGCTACGTTGACGCCCTGGCCGCATGACCGGCTCCGGTGGGATCCGCCGGGCCGTCGCGGCTGCCCCCGAGCGAAGGAGTGCGTCGTTCATGGCGACGGATCGAATCCAGGCCAGCGTCGGCAGCGCACGCCTCGACGAGGTCGACCGGCCGAGTCAGGCGGAGGTCCAGCGGAGGGTCAACGCGCTCTACGACCGAGCCGAGAGCGATTCCGGGACCTTCAACGCTACGCGCGCGATGTCGTCGGTGACGCGCCGGGGCGGCGGCGGGCGAGGCGCGGCCGAGGCCGCGCTCGGCACGATGGCCCGGCAGTGGTTCGACGCGGCCCGAGACCGGCTCGGACCGACGGCCCCGGCCGTGCTGCCGCGTGACCGGATGCCCGAGCGCCCGGCGTCGGCCCCTCGTCCGCCGCAGTCCGCGGACCGGTCGGACGGCGCGGGCTCGGACCGCACAGCGGTGGGGGGCGGCCGACGTCCGGCGGAGCTGACGTCCAGGACGCCTGCGGCACTTCCCCCGGCTGCAGAGGCACCGGGCACGTCCTCGGCTGCGGAGGCGTCAGGGGTGCCCTTGACTGCGGAGGCACCGGGGGTGCCCTCGGACCTGGCGCTCACGGCCGTGTACGACCGGGGGCGCGCGGCGGGGGCCGTGCCCCGGCCGGAGCCGGTCTCCGCGCCGGAGGCCGAATCCGCGCCGTCGGGCGCGGCGCCCGCCCGCCGTCAGGATTCGCTACGGAGCACCAAGGATCGGATGGGCGGCAAGCTGATGGCCGCCCGCGACTTGCTGGCGAGCGCCGCCACGCAGCCGCCGGCAGGCGCGACACCCGCCGCGTCCGCGCCGGCGACCCCCGCCGCCCTCACCTTCCCGGAACCGGCGCCGACGGCCACGGAGCTCTCCTTCCCGACGCCTGTGCTTGGCGAACCCGGCTGGGACACCGGCGAGTTGCCGCTCTACGGCGGCCATGGCACATCGGCGTGGCCGATGCCCGACCCGGTTCCCGGACCCACTTCCCCGGCCGTTCCCGTTCCGGACGGGTTTGCTTCACCGGCCCCCGTGGCGTCGACCGCGTCTGCGCCGTGGAGCGCCGCGCCGCTGACCGACGGTGTCCCTCCGGCCCCAGCCCCGGCCGCGTCCCCGGGCGGCGGGGCACCGCTCGCGCCGACGGCGCAGGGCGGCACGGCGGCGTTCGCCGCGACGCCCCAGGACGGCACGTCGGCACCGCCGTCGATGCCCGAGGACCCCGGCTCCCGTTATGCCCTGAAGGCGGAGAAGGCCGTCACCTTCGCGCGCGCGCAGATCGGCAAGCCCTGTGTGTGGGGTGCGAAGGGTCCCGGCTCCTACGACTGCTCCGGCCTCACCCAGGCCGCCTGGACGGCCGCCGGGGTGCCGCTGCCACGCTCCACCGCCGAGCAGGCCCAGTTCGGCACCCCGGTCGAACTGACCGAACTACGCCCCGGTGACCTGGTGTTCTTCTTCGACGGGCCGCACCACACGGGCCTGTACGCGGGCAACGGCACGATGATCCACGCGCCGGGCCCGGGCGCGTCCGTCCGGGAGGAGTCGATCTACCACGCGGGGCAGGAGACGATTCGCGGCGCGATACGTCCCGCGTGATCGCCGGGCCGTCAGCGCATCGCCGAGTTGGTGCGCGCTCCTCTTCTGGCGTTGTTGTACAGACGCAACAGGTGCTTGGCGGCCGCGCACGGCACCGTGTCGACGGCGCACTGGCGGCAGGTGCGCAGGTGCTCGTCGTAGGCGGCGCGGGCCTGGCGCAGCGACTCCTCGGGCGAGAGCATGACGGTCCTCCGGCTGGGGGGGGTGACGGGAAGGGCGGCGGCCACAGCAGTCGATGCATGACCCACCGAAAATAAGTGGATCATGTTACTGCCGGTAGGTGAAAGTCAGGAGACCATCGGCCCGCGCAGGCTCAGCGGACCTCATCCCACCGCCCACCGCCCGTCATCTCCCCTCCACTCAGGGAGAGTTGGGCGTCAGTCGGCGGCGCGGCCGAATCGGAACCGGCTGCTCGGTGGCGTTATGCCGGCCACCCCCGCGATCGCGAGGACCGTCGCGGCCGCGCCCGTGCCGAGGACGGCGCCCGCGATCACGTCGCCCGGATAGTGCACCCCGGTGTGCACGCGGGAGTACCCGACCGCGGCGGCGAGCAGTCCCAGCGGCAGTGTGGCCACCGGGACCATCGGACCGACGGCGGCGGCGAAGGCGGCCGCGGAGGCGGTGTGCCCCGACGGGAAGGACGCCGAGGCGGGCATCGGGACGTGGCGGCCCGGGAACGGTGAGTCCTCGGCGCGGTGCGGCCGCGAACGGCGCACCAGGCGCTTGCCGGCGAGGTTGGCGCCGGCCGAGGCGAGGCCGATGGCGGCAACCCCGAGCACGGCGGCCCGGCGGGGCCGTCCCGGCTTGAGGGCGAGCAGCGCTGCGGCCGCGAAGGACAGCTTGGAGTGGTCCGCCGCTCTGGACAGCCGGCGCAGCGCCGTGTCCAGCGTCGGGGTCCGGGTCACGGTCACGGCCTCGTACACCGCCTGGTCGAGGGCCGCCAGGTCGTGCACCAGGCGGAAACGCGACAGCGGGCTGGTGACGGTACTGGTCCGCTGGTCGGGCATCGCCCTCCTCCTTGTTGCTCCTTGTTGCTCTGGCCGCTTCCTTGTATCCCGGCCGTTCGGGCGGTCACTCCGGTACCCCCCGCGGAGAAAACGCTCACGCGCCTTCCGCCTCCCGGCGTCCGGCCGCCGGAGCATCCATGGTCGAGTATCCCCTCCCGTCCTGCGGATGCCGGTTCAGAGGGCGGCCGAGGGCGAGATCGACGATGCGGCGCCAGTCGACGCCGGGCGGGGCGTAGGTCGCCCCCGGCCGGTGGCGCGGGACCCGGACGCGCAGCGCTCGCGGACGCACGGTGCACACCACCGGTGTGGGCAGGGTGAGGGCCTCGCCGTCGATGGCGACAGGCAGCGGAGCCTCGTCGGCGGTGACCTCCACGCGGAGAGCGGGGAGTGCCCGGATGGCGCCGGCCCGTTCGCCCCGCAGGGCGAGTTCGGCGGCCTGCGCGGCGCTCTCCACCCGGATGCCGATGACACCGAGCAGCCCCGAGTCCAGTCGGGGTCTGCGGCCCCCGCCCAGCGGGTCCGCGCGCCCGTACGGGTTGTTGCTGACGAGGACCGCCTGCGGCGCGTGCAGCCTGGTGCCGTCGGCGTGGACGTCGAGGGTGGCGCCGGCTTCGCCGAGCAGCAGGTCGGGCAGATGGTCCAGGGTGGTGACGGCCTTGGCGTCACGGTATTCGGGGTGCTGGACGATCTCCGCGTACGCACCGAAGGAGACGGTGTTGACGAAGGGCCGTCCGTCGACGTCGCCGAGGTCGACGCGGAGTTCCACACCGTCGGTGAGGGCGTCGAGGCCGTGCGCCGGGTCGGTGCGGTCCAGGCCGAGGTCCATGGCGAAGTGGTTGCGGGTGCCGGCGGCCAGCACCATGAACGGCACGTCGTGCGCGGCGGCGACGCCGGCCACCAGCGCCTGGGTGCCGTCGCCGCCCGCCACGCCGAGCAGGTCGGCACCCTCGGCGACGGCCCGCGCGGCCTCGGCCTCGGGGTCGCTGCCGCCGTCCGGGGCGAGGAGGACCACCCGGGCGCCCAGTGCCTCGGCCCGGGCGACGAGGTCGTGGCGTTCCACCTTGCCCCCGCCGGACCGCGGGTTCATGATCAGGACCGGCCGTCGTGGCGGTGGTGTCCGCCGGCCACGCATCCCGCGCGGCCGGCGCAGGCGGCGCAGCGCCGACCGGGCGCTGGCCAGGGCCCCGACCCACAGGGCGAGCGCGCCCACCGCGATCGCCCACAGGCCCGCGGCGGTGTAAAGGATGATCACTCCGACCGGTCCGGCGACGGCGATGACGACACCCAGCAGGCGGGCCGGGCCGCGGTGCGCCAGCGCCCACCACAGTCCGGCGCCGGCCAGGGCGAGCCCGGCGAGACCGCCGAGCAGCACCAGCCAGCCGCCGGCCGAACCGGTGCCGGAGGCGACCAGCGCAGCCGTGCCGGCGAGCAGCAGGAGGGCCAGCCGGGCACGACGGCGCGCCGGGCGCACATCGACGTCCCGGGCGGCCTCGCCACGCCGTCCGGACCGGGTACCGCTCGCCGGTGTCCTCTTCATCGCCGCCCCGCTCCCCCGTTTCCGTCCGGCCGCCGGTGTGGTGGCGGCGGCCCGCTCAGGCCCGTGCGCCGGCCGGGTCGCTTCGGACCGTACCGGCTCCTCGTCGCGTCTTCCCCGTCCCTGGCCGTCTCAGCCACCCCGACCGGACAACGCGTCGCAACGCCGTTCAGTGCCCGGTCTCGCAGCACGATTCGTCCGCCGGGCCGTCCGGACCCGCGCTCGCGGGCATCCGGCAGAAGCAGGAGGCCTCGATCGGCACGTCCGCCAGGGCCCGCGCGAGCTTGAGCTGCTGGGCCACGATCTCCGCCTCGCCCTCCTTGCCCTGCCGGACCAGGCACTCGTGCAGCCCGTGCAGGGACCACACGTTGCCGGGGTGCTGCGAGGGGCGGGGCAGGGTGTCGTCGAGTCCGAGGTCGGCGCGGTAGACGGCCTCCGCCTCGGCGAGCCGCCCCTGTTCGAGCAGGAGCGCGCCGTACGCGTGGCGGGTGGGCTGCATCCACCCCCAGGGTTCGTCGTAGGGCAGGTGGTCGTCGAGCTCGATGGACCGTTCGAGTGCGGCGAAGGCGAGGTCGTGGTGGCCCTTGCGGTACTCCAGCTCGCCGTCGAGCATCGCGGACGCGACGGCGAGGATGTCCCGGCACGTGTTGTTGAAGAGGGTGCGCGACTCGGGGACCCGTTCGACCGCCGCGCGGAACAGCTCCCGTTCGGCCTCCGCCTCGCGGACCCGGCCGGTCGCGGAGAGGGCGACCCCGCGCGCGTAGTGCAGCATCGCGGTCGACACGCAGTACAGCCCGGGGTCGGCGGGCAGCGGCAGGCGCAGGATGTCCGCCCAGCGCCCGAACCGGATCAGCACATGGACCCGCATGGCGAGGAAGCCCTCCAGCCAGTCCGCCATGGGCGGACTCGCCACGCGCAGCAACTCCTCGGGGATGGACTCCTCCAGTTGCCGGGCGGTCTCCAGGGCGGTGCCGCAGCGGCCGAGGAACATCGCACCGTAGATCTTGAAGTGGTAGTTGTGCGACCGGTACAGCGTGTAGAAGTTCATCGCCCCGGAGCGCGCGCGGACCTTCTCGTCGGCGGCGACGGCGGCCGTGTTGTCCGACATCACGCGGCGGTAGTCGCCGCACAGGACCTCCAGGTGGGAGGGCATGTGCTGCAGGTGGCCGGCGTCGGGGACGAGGCCGCGCAGCCGGTCGGCGACGGCCAGGGCGGCCTCGGGGGCCGGGGACATCTCCATCAGATGGATGTAGAAGTGCAGGACGCCCGGGTGTTCGAGCCCCGCCTCGTCGCTGAGCGCGCGCTCCAGCACCTCCTTGGCCTCCAGGGTGCGCGCTCCCTCGGCGGGCCGCCCGGTCCGCAGGTCCCACAGCTGCCAGGGCGTGAGGTTCATGAGCGCGTCGGCGTACAGGGCCGCCACGTCGAGGTCGTCGGGGGCGAGGCGGTGGACGGCACCCATCGCGTCGGCGTACCCCTCGTTCCACACCGAGCAGTCCTCGGCGCCGCCCGGGGCCGTCGCCCTGGGATAGCGGGCGCGCAAGGCTCCGATCAGGGCCTTCTCCACCGCGGTGGCGGTGGCGGCCTTCTCGTGGGCGCGTTCGACGGCCGCGTGGGTGCGCTCCACGGTGCGCGTCAGGTCGTCGCCGTCGAAGAACTCCCAGGGCTTGTTGTAGTTGGGGCCGAGCGCGTACGCGATGCCCCAGTCGGCCATCGCGCAGTCGGGGTCCGCGCGGGCCGCCGCCTCGAAGCAGGCGACGGCCTCCTCGTGGTGGAAGGCGTACGACCACACCAGGCCACGGTCGAACCAGAGCTGGGCCTCGGGCGACGAGGTCGTGACGATCCTGCCGTGACCACCGAGGTCGTAGTACTCCGTGTGTTCCATGTCCTTCCGTATACCGCGCGGCGCACGGCCCGGAGGTGCTCCCGCAGGCGGGAGCACCCGAACGAGCCCCGGGTGCCCCCGGTGTCAGGCGTCGCGGCGCCCGGTGCGGCGCAACAGCATCACCGCCCCCACGGCGATCAGGACTCCCCCGGCGGCCGCGGGCCACAACCGCGCGCCCGTCGCGGCGAGGCCGCCCTGCACGGCCTGAGTGCCGGAATCGGCGGGGGCGCCGCCGGCGTCCGCGGCGGAATCGGCCGGCGTGGTGGCGGGCGGCGCCGACGGGGTGGACGCGTTCGCCTCGGTGCCGGTGTCCGCCTCCGGGTCGGCCGGCTGCGACGACGCGGCGGCCCGGGAACGGACCGGTGGCGCGGCCGGGGAGGACGCCTCCGGCGGGGCCGAGGTCCTGGGCGCGGACGGTGCAGCGGGCGCGCCGTCGACCTGCGGCTTCTCGGCGCGCGGCCGCTCGGCGGCGTCCGGGGCCTCGCCGCCGCCGGCGGCCGCGGTGCCGTGACCGGCGCCCGCGGTCCGGGGGGCGTCCTTGGGCTCGGTCACGTCCTTGGGCTGGGGGGCGTCCGTGGCGTCGGGGGTGTCCGTGGCGGCGGGGGCGCCGGTGGCGGCGTCCGACGGGGACGGGGTGCCTGCCGGCTCCTCCCCCTGTCCGGCGCCGTCGCCCTGCTCCGCGCCGTCGCCCTGGCCCGCACCTGCCCCGTCGTCAGCACCGGCTGCGCCGTCCTGGCCGGTCCCCGCGCCGGAGCCCGCCTCGGCGTCCTCGCCCGAGCCGGCTTCGGCGCCCGGTTCACCACCCGGCTCGGTCTCGGAGCCGTCCTGCGCCCCGGAGCCGGCTCCGCAGTGCCGCCCCTCGTTGATGCAGGCCACGGCCTCCGCCATCAGCCGCTCGTCGAAGACGTTGACGAAGTCGCCGTGGTCGGTGATCGGTTTGTGCCTCTGGTCCGGGAAGGAGTCCACCGCGAACAGCGGAGTCGTCCGGCCGCCGTCGTCGAGGCTCGGCGCGTCGACGTCGTAGACGATGCGCTGCACCAGTTGCGGGATGGCCCGGAAGCCGTCCGGGCAGCTGCCGTCGGCGGCCGTGAAGGCGACATGCGTGCGGTGGTTGGCGCTGTCGATGTTCCGGCCGTCCCAGCAGCTCTGGAAGCGGAAGCTGCGCACCACGTCGCTGCCGGGCGGACACAGCGGATACTTGTCGCGCAGTTGGCGGTCCTCGTACCCGGTGCAGCTCCAGGACGCGTTGGCGTTGGCGGGGCCGCCCAGGAACGCCTTGGCGTCGCCGGTGATGATGCGCAGCAGCCGGGGCATGGCGGTGACCTCGCCGCGCGGGTTGCCGACGAACGTGAGGGTGACGTCCTTGGGCGTGACGATCTCGCCGACGTTGCCCTCCGTACCGCCGCCGGGAGCGTCGGCGTCCTGCTCGCGGGTGCCGTTGCGCAGCCGCAGGACTGGCCAGTAGTACGAGGACCTGTCGCCCTGGTCGACACAGCTGGTGTCGGCCCGGGCCAGGTCCTCGTCGGAGGAGAAGGCGTTGTTGGCCTGGTTGCCGACGTAGTCGTGGACGTGGTGGGCGCCGTTGGCGACGCCGGGGGCCACGATGATGTTGTCGGAGTTGAACAGCCCTTCCTCGTTGACGCCGCAGCTCGTGGTGAAACTGCCCCTGGAGGCGTTCTCGCCCGGGGCGACCGCGGGCGGGGCCGCCGGGGCGGTGGTGATGTCGGCGTAGTCCGCCGCGACGGGCCCGTTGGAGACCTGGTCGCCGCCGCCCTCCCCGCCGGGTTGCTCCTCACCGGCGGATGCGTAGACGTTCACCCCCATCAGTGTTCCGCCGCCGAGGATCAGGGCGACGGCGGCGAAGGTCGCGCGTCGTCCACCGGTCGGGCGTCTGCGCCTGTTCTGTCTCAAGTCGTGCTCCTCCGCGTTGTGGGCGGGTCGGGCATGTGGTCCCCCGACCCCATACGGAGCAGAGCGCCGCCGCGTTCAACCGCTCGGCCGATTCACAGCGACCTCCCAGGAACGCCGCTCCCGCGCCGGGGTTTCGGCGCCGGGCCGACTGTCAAGGGTCCAAGGGACCCGGGCCTCGCCGACCGGCCTCTGGACCGCGTACGGCGGGGCCGTGATCATGGCTGACGCCAGGTCAGGAGAAGCCGGGCCTTCGGGCGGAAAGGAGCGAACCGGGTGATCGCTGTCGTGGGGCATCCCGATCTCAGCGCGGGGACCTTGGCTCTGTTGGAGGACGAACTGAGGGCGCGGCTGGCCGCATTCGCCAAGTCGGGGCGGGCGGGTCTGGTGCGGGTGGGGCGGGGGCTGCCCGTGGCGTTCGGGCGGGCGGCCCGCGAGGCCGGGCTTGGACTGGTGACCGTACTGCCGTCCCGGGACGGTGTGCCCGCGCGGCTCGCCGAGTCGGAGCGCAAGGCCGCCGGGGAGTTGCTGCTGCTGTCGCGCCACGTACGGCTGCTGGAGTACGACCCCGCCGACCGGGGGGCGTGCGTGACCGCGGACGAGCGCCTGGTGCGCTCGTGCACCGGGCTGCTGGCGGTGTGGGACGGTTCCCCCTCCAACGGCCGGGACGCCACGGCCCATCTGGTGGCCTACGCCCGCAGCCATGGTGTGGACGTGGAGGTGGTGTGGCCGAGCGGCGCCGAACACACGGCGCGGCGGCACGCGCGCGTGGACGGCTGATCTCCGCCGAACGGCCGCACCGCCCGGTGGCACCGGCCGCGCGTGCGTGCACGGCGCGGCTCCGCCGCGGAGGCCGAGGCGGACTCGGGTCCAACGGCCGCGCGCGGACGGCGGTCGCGGTGGCGGCCCGGCCCGGCGGCTCGGGCATCGGCACGCGCGCGTGGCGGACGCGGAGCAGCCGTGCACGCGCGCGAAGCACCGCGGGGACGGTCGGAAACGGTCGGGGACGAGGGCGGCTGTGCCCTTGTGCCTGCGGCTACCCGGGATGCACCCGTCACGGTGCCTCAGGAGCTTGCGTGCGTCGTAGAGCGGGTGACGGAGGCGCCTCGGCCGGGGGCTTGCGCCCGCTCACCGGGTCAGCGTGTCCCGCGCCCGTTGTGCCGCGTTGGCCCAGTCGAAGGCGGCGCTCGCCGAGAGCGTGACCCGGTCCAGGGGGTCGGCGGCGGGCACCCGCGGAGAGGTCGTCGCGGCCTTCCGGACCGGCACGACCGCCGGCGCGCGCACCGGTTCGTCCGGCGGCTCGGGGGCCGGGCCGCCGGTGAGCCCCAGCCGCCGCAGCCAGTCGCCCGCCCGCGCCCGCAGGGCCTGCTCCCGGCCGTGCAGCAGGCCGAGGACGATCGCCGCGCCGACGGCGACCAGGTGTTCCCGGCCGGCGAGATTCGGCTTGGCCACGGCCTCGACGATCATCGAGCCGCCGGTGAGGACGAACACGACCGGGGCCCGCCGGATGACCGAGATGTACGTGAACAGCCCGACGACGGCCGCCGACGGGCCCGTGTCCAGCACCTGCCCGGCCTCAGGGGGCAGCCCGAAGCCCCACCAGCCCGGTCCCACCGCCATCATCAGGCGTGCGGTGAACGTGCCGGCGAGCGTGGTGGCGTAGGCGACGAAGAGGGTGCGACGGCGGCCGATGGCGGTCTCGGCCAGCGCGAAGGCGAGGAAGAGCTGGGTGAGTCCGGCCCAGACGGGGAGGTCCAGCGCGGGAACGTACAAGGACACGGGGGTGCGCAGCAGCGCCAGCCACAGGGGCAGGTCGCCGCGGACCCCGCCGGTGACGCGGACCACGGTGGCGCCGGTGGGATGCTGGGCGATGGCGTGGAAGAAGATCACGCCCGCGCAGGCGACGGCCGCGAGCAGCAGGGCGGACGGGCCACGCCGGAAGAGTTCCCGGACCGGCTCGACGAAGATGCCCCGCCACTCGCCGAGCACCGTACGCCCGGCCGCACGGGCCATCCGGGAGAACACGGCCCATGCCCGGGCGCTCCCGGACGGCCACCGCTTCTCTGGACGCACAGGGCCCCCTACTCGCTCACCGCTGACTGGTCGTGACGATCGATTGTCGGCCCTGCGCGGGCGGTATCGACCACAGGCACTCCGGCAGACGTGAAAGCCATCGGGAGGGTTGCCCCGTGCCCGGGTCCTGTGACCGACGTCGCGGGCGGCAGGGTGCGGCCCGCCTCCCCGGGTGGGGCGGGTGCGCGTGACACAGAGTTCACTGCGCGTAGCGGTGGGTGGGATAACCTCACCGGCGTGGATCACATAGCCGACAGGAACGACAGGATGACCGCCGCGGCCGCGTTAGGACCGGGGGCCGCCGTATGACGGGCCCGACCTGTGCGACCGCCACGTCGACGGCCGGTCCCGCCCCCTCCGTGCTGGCCGACGGCCTGCTCTGCGAGCGCCTCGCCCTCTCCGTCCCGCAGGGCACCCGTGCGGTGGTCGCCCGCTACGACATCCCCCCGGGCGACACCCTGCCCTGGCACTACCACGAGGGGCGCGTCATCGCCGTGGTCACGTCGGGCACCCTCACCCGGACCCTGGCCGACGGCTCGGAGTGCGTGACGCCGGCCGGGGGATGCATCGTGGAGCCCGTGGGCCCCCGGGGCGTGCACAAGGCCGAGAACCGCGGTGACGAGATCCTCACCCTGCACGCCGTCTTCTTCGTGCCCCAGGGCAGCCCCCTCTCCACCGGCGCCCCGCCCCCGGACGGCCTGACGTGACCCTGGGCGGGGACAGGACGCGGGGCCCCGGGGCGCCCGGGGTGTGTGCAGGTGGTACCGGGCGCTCGGCTAGAGTTCGCCGCTCAAGTCGAGAGGAGACGTGCGGTGTGGTGCGGGGCGGGGAACGCGGTCCGGGGTCTGGCCGCGGCGGCATGCGCGGCGGGACTGCTGACGGGCTGTGGGCAAGGCGGGGGTGAGGGCGAGGCGCGGGCGTCCGGGACACCGTCGGCGTCGGCGTCGGCGTCGGGTGAGAAGGCCGCCCGGGCCGTCGGCAGCGTCGGCGGCGCCGGTTCGGCGTGCGAACTTCCGGTCACCTTCGCGCTGGCCGAGCGGTGGCATCCGGACGCCGTCTCCCTCGGGGCGGACGCCGACCCCCCGCTCGACGAGGAAGTGGCCGAGGAGGTGGCCGCACTCGCCCGGCAGGGCTACGTGACCCTGGCCTGCGAACTCGACGCCAAGCCGGCGGGCCACATCGGCTTCCTGCGCGTGTACACCGGCGAGCCGGGGGACGCGGACGCACGGCAGGTCCTGGAGGCGTTCCTGCGCGCGGAGGACGGTGTCGAGGAGGCCGAGTACCGCTCCTTCCGGTCGGGCCCCCTGTCCGGCACGGAAGTGCAGTACCGGCACACGGTGGAAGTCCTGGACGAGACCAGGACCGAGCGCGCCCTCGCCGTCGTCGCGCCCGACGGTCCGGTCGTCCTGCAGCTCGGCGGCCTGGACGACGAGGAACACCGCGACATGCTCCCGGCGTACGAGCTGGCCAAGCAGACCCTGCGGGTGACCGCCCGGCGGTAGCGGCCCCGCGGCGCCCGGCACACGCAGGTCGGCGCTCCCGCGGATGCACAGCGGGTGCCGGGTGGCGCATTCTTGCTGTGTCGCCCACCCGGCGGCGTACGGACGAGGTGGGGCGGATGACTGGGAGCGCCGAGGTGGAACAGCGGCCGCCCGGGCGGCTGGCCGCGCTGCTGACCGGGACCGCCACGGACGCGCTGCGCGCGGCCGGCGGCCTGGGCGCGGGTGTCTACCTACGCTCCCCCGCGCCCGCGGTGTTGCGGCTGGCGGTGCTCACCGGCCTTCCGGGGCCGCTCTTCCGGCACTGGTGGCAGGTGCACGTGGACCGGCCGTTCCCGGTGACCGACGCACACCGCTCGGGCCTGCCGGTGGTGCTGGCCGATGCGACCGAGACGATGCGCCGGTACCCGCAGTTCGCGGCCGGGCTGCCGTTCCAGTTCGGCACCCTGGTGGTGCCGGTCGTGGCTGACGGGCGGGCGTACGGCGTGCTGATCGTGCTACGGCCGGCCACCGACGACGCCGCCGACCTGGTGACCGAACGGGACCGGCTGACCGGGCTGGCCGGGGACCTGGGGGCGGCGCTGGCCCGGCTGGAGGCCGGCGGTCCGCCCGTGGTCTGGGACGACGAGCCGCTGTGCGTGCGTCCGCCGGCCGCCGGACCGGAGCAGGCGCGCGTCGGCCACTTCGTGTGGGACCCGGCGACGGACAGCGTGTCCGCCGACTCTTCGGCCCACACGCTGCTGGGTCTGCCCGCGGGCACCTTCCCGGCGCCGTCGGACGCGCTGACCCGCGCGATGTCCGCCACGGACACCCCGCCGGTCGGCGTCCTCCTGCGGGCGGCCGCCGGCGGCCGCCCACCGCCGCAGCCGGTGCGGGTGCGCACGGCCGACGGGGCGGTGCGGCTGCTGGACCTGTGTGCGCCGCCCGCCCCCGCGGCCACCCCGCCCGCGTCGCCGCTGGTCACCGGGATCCTGCTGGACGCGGCGCCGACCGCCCTCGGGGACGCGGCGGCCGACCTGCTGCCGCAGGGGGTGTTCTGTCTCGACCGGCTCGGCGTCATCGTCTACGCCAACCCGCGCGCCGCCGAGCTGCTGGGCGTACCCCGCTCCCGGCTGCTCGGGCGCCCGCTGTGGGAGGCCGTGCCGTGGTGGCGGGAGACGGCCGGGGAGGACCATCTGCGGGCCGCCCTGCTGGCACCGGAGCCGGTGCACTTCCATGTCCGGCGGTCCGCGCCGGGGCCCTACGAGGGTGACTGGCTGAGCGTGTCCGTGCACCCGGGGCCGGACATCCTCACCTGCACGGCCGTCCCGGCGAACCGCATGGCGCAGGAGTCGGCGCCGGAGGGGACGGCGGTGGTGTCCGACGCGACCGCGCCGGTGCAGCGGCCCATCGGGCTGGCGATCGCGCTGACGGAGGCGGTGACCGCGCGCCAGGTGTCGGCGGTGGTGATGCAGGAGGTGCTGCCCGCCTTCGGCGGTCGCCGGCTGGCGATCTACCTGCTGCAGGAGCGGCACCTGTACCTCGCCTGGGAGGCAGGGTTCCCGGAGGGCTTCCTCGCCCCGTTCGAGGGGGTCGGGCTGGACGCGCGGCTGCCGGGCGTGGAGACGCTGACCACCGGCCGCCCGCTGTTCTTCGACTCGATGCGGCAGCTCGAGGACGCCTACCCGGGCATCGCGCTGGACGCCACGGTGGGCGCGCGCGCCTTCCTGCCGCTGATCGCCTCCGGCCGTCCCGTCGGCTCCTGCATCCTCGGCTTCGACCGCGAGCGCAGTTTCAGCTCCGAGGAGCGCACGGTCCTCACCGCGCTCGCCGGGCTGATCGCGCACGCCATGGAGAAGGCGCACCGTTACGAGACGGAGGCGGCTCTCGCGCGCGGACTGCAGCGGGCGCTGCTGCCGCGGCGGCTGTCCAGCCACCCGGGCGTGGAGACCGCCGGGCGGTACCTGCCGGGCACCGAGGGCATGGACGTGGGCGGCGACTGGTACGACGTGGTGGAGGCCGGGGACGGGCTGGCGCTGGTCATCGGGGACGTCCAGGGACACGGGGTGCAGGCGGCGGCCACGATGGGGCAGCTGCGCAGCGCCGTACGGGCGTTCGCGCTGGGCGACCGGCCTCCGGAGGAGGTCATGGGCGGCACCAACCTGCTGCTGATCGACCTGGACCCGGGGCAGTTCGCGAGCTGCTGCTACGTACGGCTGGACCCGGCCACCGGGCTGGCCCGGGTGGTGCGCGCCGGGCACCCGCCGCCGCTGGTGCGCGACCCCGACGGCCGGACCCGGGTGGTGGAGCTGCCCGGCGGGATGGTGCTGGGCGTGGACCCGCGCGCCCACTATCCGGTGGCGGAACTGCGGCTGGCGCCCGGCGCGATCCTGGCGCTGTACACGGACGGGCTGGTGGAGCGGCCCGGCGCCGACATCGACGACGGGATCACCGCGCTGCGGCGGGCGCTCGCGAAGGTCGGCGACCTGGACGCGCGGCCGCTGGCGGAGGTCGCCGACCGGCTCACCGCGACGGCCCGGCAGGCCGTCGACCGGCCCGACGACATAGCGCTGCTCCTGGCCACCCGGGACGGCTCCGGCGCGGGCGGGGGTGCGCGGTGATCGCCGGCGGGTTCCGTGGCGCCCCTCGCCTCTCCGGGCCGGGCAGTGTAGACATGGGCACATGGCCCGACTTCCGGAGCGATCGGAGATCCGGTCGGCCCGCAGCCCCCGAGAACCGCGCACCCGGCGCCCGCCCGTGCGTGCCCGGCCCGGAACCGAGGACCGGGTGACCTCCCGGCAGCGCCCCTCCGCCGGCACCGCGTCCGAGCCGCGGCGGCCCGCCAAGGGCCGCGCGGCGCTGCGCGGCCGCAGCCTGGCGGGACAGGTGTTCGTGTTCCAGGTGGCCATCGTGGTGCTGCTCGTCGTGGCGGCGGTGGTGGCGCTGGTGCTGCAGGTCCGGCACGACATCACGAGGGAGGCCCGTAACCGCTCCCTGGCGGTGGCCCAGACCTTCGCGAACTCCCCCGGAATCGTCGAGGCGTTGCGCTCCCCCGATCCGACGGCGGTGCTGCAACCGCGGGCGGAGGCCGCCCGGGCCGCCACCGACGTGGACTTCATCGTGGTGACGGACCCCGACGGCACCCGCTACACCCACCCCAAGCCGGACCGCATCGGCAAGCAGTTCGTCGGCAACATCGCCCCGGCGCAGGCCGGGGGGATCGTGGTGGAGGAGATCGACGGCACCATCGGGCGGCTGGTGCAGGCGGTGGTGCCGGTGAAGGACGCCGACGGGCGGGTCGTCGGTCTGGTGTCGTCCGGCATCACCACCGAGCACGTGGGCGGGACCGTCAACCAGCAGTTGCCGCTGCTGCTCTTCGCCGCCGCCGTCGCGCTCGCCCTGGCGACGGCGGGCACCGCGCTGGTCAGCAGACGGCTGCTGCGCCAGACGCATGGGCTGGGCCCGCACGAGATGACCCGGATGTACGAGCATCACGACGCGGTGCTGCACACGGTGCGCGAGGGCGTGATCATCGTGGGCGGCGACGGCCGGCTGATGCTGGCCAACGACGAGGCGCACCGCCTGCTCGACCTGCCCCAGGACGCCGAGCGGCGCCCCGTGCTGGACCTGGGCCTCGATCCGGACACGGCCGACCTGCTCGCGTCGGGCCGGGTGGCCACGGACGAGGTGCACCTGGTCGGGGACCGGCTGCTGGCGATCAACCAGCGGCCCACCGACGTGGCGGGCGGTCCGGCGGGGAGCGTGGCGACCCTGCGCGACTCCACGGAGCTGCGCGCACTGTCGGGTCGCGCGGAGGCGGCCCGTGAGCGGCTGGACCTGCTGTACGCGGCCGGGGTGGGCATCGGCACCAGTCTGGACGTGACGCGGACGGCTCAGGAGCTGACGGAGCTCGCGGTGCCCCGGTTCGCGGACTTCGCCACGGTCGACCTGTACGACGCGGTGCTCGCCGGGGAGGAACCGCGGCCGGAGAGCGCGCTGCGGCGGACGGCGCTCGGCGCGCGCCGCCCCGGGGCGCCGCTGTACGCGGTGGGTGAGCAGATACGGTTCATCGGCTCTTCCCCGCAGGGCCGCAGCCTGGCGGAGAGCCGGGCGGTGCTGGAGGCCAGGCTCGCCGAGGCTCCGGGCTGGCGAGCCCAGGACCTGGAACGTTCGGAGCAGGTCCTGGGGTTCGGCATCCACTCGCTGATCACGGTGCCGGTGCGGGCGGGTGCGCTGGTCCTGGGCGTGGTCAGCTTCTGGCGGTCCGAGCGGCCGGAACCGTTCGACGCGGAGGAGGTGGCCCTGGCGGAGGAGCTGGTGGCGCGGGCGGCGGTGTCCATCGACAACGCGCGCCGCTTCACCCGCGAGCACGGGCTGGCGGTCACCCTGCAGCGCAGCCTGCTGCCGCGCACACTGCCGGAGCAGAACGCCCTGGACATCGCCTACCGCTATCTGCCGGCGCAGGCCGGCGTGGGCGGCGACTGGTTCGACGTGCTCCCGCTGTCGGGCGCCCGGGTGGCGCTGGTGGTCGGCGATGTCGTCGGGCACGGGCTGCACGCGGCGGCCACGATGGGCCGGCTGCGCACCGCGGTGCACAACTTCTCCGCGCTGGACCTGTCGCCGGAGGAACTGCTCGGCCTGCTGGACGAGCTGGTGGCACGCATCGACCAGGACGAGACCGCGGAGGGGGCGGTGGGCCCCGTCTCCGGCGCGACCTGTCTGTACGCGATCTACGACCCGGCGGCCCGGCGCTGCACGGTGGCACGGGCCGGTCATCCTCCGCCCGCGCTGGTCCACCCGGACGGCCGGGTGGAGTACCCGGAGGTGCCGGTGGGTCAGCCCCTGGGGCTGGGCGGGATGCCGTTCGAGTCCGCCGAGCTGGAGCTGGCCGAGGAGAGCCGGCTGGTGCTGTACACGGACGGGCTGATCGAGGACCGGGAGCGGGACATCGACGCGGGCCTGGAGCTGCTGCGCGCCGCCCTGGAGCGGGCCGACGGCTCACCGGAGGGGACGTGCCAGGTGGTGCTGGAGTCGATGCTGCCGCCCCGTCCGAGCGACGACATCGCGCTGCTGGTGGCCCGCACCCGGGCGCTGGGCGCGGACCGGGTCGCCGAGTGGGAGGTGCGCATGGACCCGGCGGCGGTCGGGGAGGTACGGGCGGCGGTCACCCGGCAGCTGGACCGCTGGGGGCTGGTGGAGCTGACCTTCACCACGGAGCTGATCCTGAGCGAGCTGGTCACCAACGCCATCCGCTACGGCAGTGCCCCGGTGCGGGTACGGCTGCTCCGTGACCGCTCGCTGATCTGCGAGGTCTTCGACGGCAGCAGCACCTCGCCGCACCTGCGGTACGCGGCGATGACGGACGAGGGCGGGCGCGGGCTGTTCCTGGTGGCGCAGCTGGCCGAGCGGTGGGGCACGCGGTACACGGCGACCGGGAAGATCATCTGGGCCGAGCAGCCGCTATCATGAGTTCTTGGGGGACTCATAAAAGAGCCTTATGAGCTCATAGGTCGGACCCGCGTACCGACTTAGGCTTGCCTTAGTTTAGGCTTCCTTCGAGTCGATCTTCCACCGCTCGAAGGGACCTGATCATGCCCCGCCCCCTGCGGGTAGCCATCGTCGGAGCCGGCCCGGCCGGGATCTACGCCGCCGACGCGCTGCTGAAGTCCGAAGTGGCCGCCGACCCCGGCGTGTCCATCGACCTCTTCGAGCGCATGCCGGCCCCGTTCGGCCTCATCCGCTACGGCGTGGCCCCGGACCACCCCCGTATCAAGGGCATCGTCACCGCCCTGCACCAGGTGCTCGACAAGCCGCAGGTCCGCCTCTTCGGCAACGTCACCTACGGAGCCGACATCCACCTCGACGACCTGCGCGCGTTCTACGACGCGGTGGTCTTCTCCACCGGCGCCATGGCCGACCGCGAGCTGCGGATCCCCGGCGTCGACCTGGACGGTTCCTACGGCGCCGCCGACTTCGCGTCCTGGTACGACGGCCACCCGGACGTGCCGCGCACCTGGCCTCTGGACGCGGAGAAGGTCGCCGTCCTGGGCGTCGGCAACGTGGCGCTCGACATCTCCCGGATCCTCGCGAAGACCGCGGACGAGCTGCTGCCGACCGAGATCCCGCCGAACGTCCACGAGGGCCTGAAGGCCAACAAGGCCGTGGAGATCCACGTCTTCGGCCGAAGGGGCCCGGCGCAGGCCAAGTTCAGCCCGATGGAGCTGCGCGAGCTGGACCACTCCCCCACCATCGAGGTCATCGTCAACCCCGAGGACATCGACTACGACGAGGGCTCCATCGCCGAGCGGCGGGGCAACAAGCAGGTCGACATGGTCGCCAAGACCCTGGAGAACTGGGCGATCCGCGACGTCGGCGACCGCCCGCACAAGCTGTACCTGCACTTCTTCGAGTCGCCGGTGGAGATCCTGGGCGAGGACGGCAAGGTCGTCGGCCTGCGCACCGAGCGCACGGAACTGGACGGTACAGGCAACGTCAAGGGCACCGGTCAGTTCACCGACTGGGACGTCGACGCGGTGTACCGCGCGGTCGGCTACCTCTCGGACAAGCTGCCCAAGCTGCCCTGGGACATCGAGTCGGGCACGGTCCCCGACCGGGGCGGCCGGGTGCTCCAGGAGTCCGGCGAGCACCTCCGGTCCACGTACGTCACCGGCTGGATCCGGCGTGGCCCGGTCGGCCTGATCGGCCACACCAAGGGCGACGCCAACGAGACGGTGGCCAACCTGCTGGACGACCACGCGAACGGCAGGCTGCACACGCCGGACTCTCCGGCGCCCGAGGCGGTCGAGGCGTTCCTCGCCGAGCGCGAGGTCCGCTACACCACCTGGGAGGGCTGGTACAAGCTGGACGCCGCCGAGAAGGCGCTGGGCGAGCCCCAGGGCCGCGAGCGCGTGAAGATCGTCGAGCGCGAGGACATGCTCCGCGCGAGCGGCGCCTGACCCGGGCGGAGGGGCCCGCGGGTGAGGACCACGACGCTGTCGGACCGGCGTCGTGCGGACCACCCGCGGGCCCCTCCGCATCCCGGGCTCGCCGGCCCCTCCACGTCCCGGGGCCCTCGGGCTCTCCGCGTACCGGGAACCGTGAGGCCCTCCGCGTCCCGGTGATCGGGCAAAACCACGGGCCCGATGATCGACATCCTGTTACGTTCCCCCGGTGTTCTCTCTCCACGAACCTCCGCTGTTCACCCGGCTGCGCGACGCCCGCCGGGTGCTGATCGCCGGCGCGGGCGGCGGCTTCGACGTGTACGCGGGGCTCCCGCTGGCCCTCGCCCTGCGCTCGGCGGGCAAGGACGTCCACCTGGCCAACCTGTCCTTCGTGGACCTGTACGGTCTGCCGGCCGAGGTGTTCGAGGCGCCCGACCTCGCGGCCGTACGGCCGGACACCCCCGGCCACCACGGCTACTTCCCGGAGCGCACGCTGGCTCGCTGGCTGGACGGCCAGGGCCTCCCCGCCACGGTGTACGCCTTCTCCCGCACCGGGGTCGCCCCGCTGACCGACGCCTACCGCGCGCTGCTGGACCGGCTGGGCGGGGTGGACGCGATCGTGCTGGTGGACGGCGGGACCGACATCCTCATGCGGGGCGACGAGCACGGGCTCGGCACGCCGGAGGAGGACATGGCCAGCCTGGCCGCGGTGCATGCGCTGACGGACGTGGCCCAACGGCTCGTCGTCTGCCTGGGCTTCGGCGTCGACGCGTATCACGGCGTCAACCACGCCCTCGTGCTGGAGAACCTGGCGGCGCTGGACCGTGAGGGCGCCTATCTCGGTGCCTTCTCGGTGCCCCGTGACAGCGCCGAGGGCGCCGCGTACCTCGACGCGGTGGCCCACGCGCAGACGTGTACACCGGACCGCCCGAGCATCGTCAACGGCTCGGTCGCCGCGGCCGTCCGCGGGGAATTCGGCGATGTGCGCTTCACCGAGCGCACCAGGGGCGGCGAGTTGTTCGTCAATCCGCTCATGGCCCTGTACTTCTGTGTCGACGCGGACGGTCTGGCCCGGCGCAACCTGTATCTGGACCGGCTCTCGGACACCGTCCTGATGCGTCAGATCAGCTCCCGGATCGAGGAGTTCCGCGACGAGGTGCCCCGGCCGCGCCGCCCGCGCGCGTTCCCGCACTGACCGCTCGCGGTCCCAGCAGACCGCCGGGCCACGAGAACTGCCGCTCCGCGCCGCGGCACAGGGCCGGCCCGGCCGCCCCGGCGCCCTCTCGACCACGGCCCCGGCCACCTGGCGCGGGACGGCGTGCGGTGGGAGGGCACGGGCCATGCCGGCCCGCCCCTGGACCGCACGTGTGCCGTCGATGCGCCGACACGCCGGACGATAACGCGTCGGATGCTGTGAAACGCGCCCTCACCGGGTAGATCTCCCTCAGCGCACCTGCGCGCCGCCCTCTCGACGACAAAAGGACACATGGCCTTGGCTCTCGCGTACCCCGACGCCCCATCAACTCGCCGCCCGGGTCGGTCGTGGACGATCCGGGTGACGGGACACCGCGACCGCAGCGCTTCCGTCAGCTGCTCCTCGGGCTGCCGTATGCCCGCCCGTTCCCGGGACATCGCGGCCCTGCGCCGTTTCGCCGACGCCCACGCGGCCGCCCACGCCCGGGCCGCGACCGTACGGCCGGACGCCTCCTGCGGCTGCCGGCTGCACAAGTGCTCCGCCCATGAGGGCGCGCGCGTGACCTGCGCCGGGGCCGTGGTGCTGGTGCTGCGGCACGACCCGTCGGTGGGCCAGGTGTGGACGCTCACCGAGGTCTGCTCGGCGTGCGCCCCGCTGATGAGCCACACACGAGTGGTCGCCCGGGCCGCCCCGCCCGCCCGCCGGCCCGCCGAGGCACCCGCCGACGGCAGCCCTTCCGAGGCGCCGGCGCACCGGACCCGTGCTCCGGACACGCCGCGCGCCCCCGAGACGCGCGCCGTACCCGGCGGCTTCAGCGCTCCCGCACCGGGGCCCGCACCGGACGGCGCCCGGGTCGGCGGCCAGCGGCGCCGCCGGGGCCGTACCGGGGACGGCCGCCGGGTGTGAGACGCCGGGACGTGCCGCGGATGGCGGGCAGGGCCCGCCCCGACGCGGATGGTGGGCGGTCCCTGCCCGCCCCGTCGATTGTCGGGCTCCGCCCACGGCCAGGACACGGGTGTGCACCGGCCGGCTGGTGCGCGCCGTACGCGCCCCGAGCGCGCGGCGCGCGCCCCGTGGATTCGGTGGTGCGACGCGGCGCGTAGGGGCGCGGTGCCGCGGGCACACCCCCATGTGATCGACTTCGCCGGACGGCGGGCGATACTGGAACACGCACGCCGTCCCCCTCCCCCAGATGGACTCATGCCGACCTCCTCCACCGACCGTCCGCCGACCCCCTCCACGGTGTGGCTGGCCCGGGGCCGCCATACCGGTGCCGCACCGGCCGAGGAGGTGGTGCGGCAGCTGCGGCGACGCAAGAACGCGGGCGACGTCCTGGACTTCCTGGAGCTGTCCGACGCCGAGCGCCCCGCCGGCCGCCGGGTCTTCGAGGCCCGCTGGACCGTCCCCGGGGACGTGACCGTGCGCGCCCGGCTTGAGCTGGCGGACGCCGTTCCCGGCCGCGGGCCGGGCCAGGCGCGGGAGTGGATCCTGGTCGCGGAGGCCGAGGCCCCCTGGAGCCAGACGTGGCCGGCGCCCAGCGGCCGGTTCTGGCCCGAGCCGGAGCGCGCGCGGGAGCCCGGGGACGCGGAGGGCGGCTGGGACCACGCCGCCCTGCCGGGGCTGCGGCTGGGGGCCGCCAACCGGCTGCCCGAGGACGACAAGGATCTCCGGCGGGTGCTGCGGGCCGCGCTGCGGGACGACTGGAGCGTCCATCTGGTGGTGCACGAGGCGATGACGACGGACGAGCGGGGCAGCGCGTCCCTGGTGCGCTTCCTTCCGGCGGGCCTGCGCGACCGGGTCGTCGAACACCGGGCCGCGCCTCACCAGTTGCGTGCCGTCAACTGGGCGCTGCGCGATTCGGGAGCGCAGGTGCCGCGCGGCGGGGCCGTGCTGCTGCCGGGCGGGCCTGGCTCACGGCCCGACGACGGCGACTGGTCCTTCGCCGTGCGGACCGTCTTCCTCGACGGGTCCGAGCCGTCGGAGCTCATCGACGCGGTGACCCGGTACACCGCCGTTCCCGGTCCGCTGCCGTCCGGTGCCGAGGAGGTCCTCACCGCGCTGCGCGAGCAGTGGCACGTGCTGACGCCCGAGGAGGAGCTGGCCCGGCAGAAGCAGCTGGTCGCCATGTACGCGGAGGCGCTGGAGTCGATGACGCGCTCCCGCGACCTGTACCGGGAGGCCGCCGAGCGGGCGCACGAGGCGCTGGCCGTACTGCGGGAGAACGCCGCCGACGCGCCGGCGGCCGGCCTCCCGGAGTCGCAGCCGGCCGCGCGTCCCACGGGCTCCCCGTTCCAGCAGCTGACCCGGACGCTGGAGCGCCTGAAGCTGCCCGGCAAGTCAGCAAGGCCGCCCCACTCCCCCACCGATCCCGGTGCTGCGCCGGGTGTCCTGCCCGGGCAGCGCGGCGAGGAGGAGTCTTCGGGCCCGGGGCGGTGAGGGCCGGCTGAACACGGGAGGCGGGCGGGCGGGGTCGGGCCGAGCACCGTCCGCTCGTGGGCGGTGGGCGGAGCCCGTCCGGTGCCGCCCGGGGGTGTGCACGGCGGTCCCGTCCACCGGCACCGGCCGGCCGAGCGGACCGTCCGCGGTGGCGCGCACCGCGGTCAGGCCTTCACCTGCCGGTGACGGGACGTCCGCCAGACGGGTGATCGGGTCGGCGGCCGTCGGCATGTGCCTGGAGGCAGGTCACGCAGCCGTTCGAAGGGGGGAACACGCTCGTACCCACCCGGCCGAGGCGGCGTCCGCCGGCCGCGCCGATGGACGCCGTCACGGGGCCGTGGCGCCTGGCCGGCCCCCGCCACGGAAGGGCGGGGGCCGGACACGCCCGTGTCAGCCCGTCCCGACGGGTGTCTCGGGCGCGGGCTCGGCCGGTGCGGGGCGGCTCGTGGGCTGCAGCGCCGGCAGCAGGGCCGTCAGTGCGACAACCGCCGTGCACACGGCGACCGCGCCGGCCTGCCAGGGGGGCGCCGCCATCGCCTCCAGCACCCGGGTCAGCCGCTCAGGACCGAAGCGGTCCGCGAACACCGCCCAGTCGGCCAGGGCGGCCGGTACCACCACGGCGGCCACGAGCAGCACGACGGCGGGCCGCAGGAAGAGCACCAGGGCCGGCATGACGCACAGCGCGGAGACGCCGACGAGCGTCCCGAACCCCTGCGCGGAGAGGCCCGTGGTGGTGAGCGGCGCGTGGGCCGCCCCGCAGGCCGGCAGGAGCACGGCGGCGAGCCGGGCGGGCCACGGCGGCGGCCCGGGCACCCGCCCGGGAGCCGCCTCGCGACGGCCACCGGTCACCGCACGGGTCCGGCTGCTGACCGTCACCCAGGGGAGACCGTCCTCCTCCGGTTGCCGACCGCCCTCGGCGGCGGGCTGCGGGTCGTCGGCGCCGGACGGGGGCGGCGTGAGTTCCACCACACCCAGCCGCCCTATCAGGTCGACGAGTTCCTCTATCGGCCGCCGGGTGGCGGCGGTGCGCATGGCCTCCTGTTCGCAGTGGGGTTCGAGCGCGGTGCGGTGCAGCAGCGCCATCAGCTGGCTGACTTCCTCCACCGGTCTGCGCTCGGTGGCGGCGCGGATCAGTTCGTCGGCGCTGTCCGCGGGCCGCGGCGGCTGGGTCAGCAGGATGACCAGCCGGGCGACGTCCTCCACGGAACGGCCGACTCCGGCGGAGCGCAACGCGTCACCGGCGGCCCGCGCGTCATCGGGCGACCGCTGCAGCAGGGTGATGAGCTGGGCGACCTCCTCCAGTGGCCGGTCGGCCACGGCGGCCCGGACCAGTTCGTCCACCACGCCGGTGCGCGGCGCTTCGGCCGGAGGCTCCGGTGGCGGCGCCGAGGTGGCGGCCGGCAGCTCGCTCACGGGGATCGCGGTGGGATTCGAAGGGACTGAGGGAGACCGGGTGGTCATGGTGTGCCCCATGCAAGGGAGGCGGCCGCTCCATGCGCCCCCGAGGCGCGGCGCGCGACTACGTTGCCCATTAGGAGCCACCTGGACGGCGCCGCGCCACTCGGGTGAGCCACAAGGAGGAGAAACGGGTACTCCGTGAGAGGGGGCCCGCGTCCGGCGTGCCCCGGACTCCGGGGAGGACCCGTGGACACGACCACGACTGTGATCGTCGTCACCTCGCTCCTCGCGGCCGCCACGCTCGCCGTCGCCGCGGGGCTGGCCGTACGACTGGTACGGACCCGACGCGACCTGCGCCGGGCCGGGCTGCCGACCGGACCGCGCTGGGTGTTCTGGGGCGCGGTCCTCTACCTGTTCCTGCCCACCGACCTGCTGCCCGACCCCGTGTACCTGGACGACATCGGGGTGCTCCTGCTCGCCCTGCGCTCGCTGCGCGCGCCGCTCGCCGGGCGGGAGCGCGGGGCCGGCGGGGAATCCTCTGACGACGAGTCAACCTTTCGGCGTCCCGCGACCGTCTCAGGTCCGGGACGTCGAACGCGCCGCGCTCACGGAGCGTAAGGAAACCAACCACTCGTTCGATTCGTATAAGTAAGAGGAAGCCCAGAAGATCGATGGGCGAAGCGACGACGCGGCAGATCACGGCTCGGTCGGCGCAGCACCGAAGAGGGAGAGACGATGCAACCGTTCGCGCTCAACTACGCTCGCCCGGTGGCGGAGTTGGAGGTTTCCACTCCGTACGCCTACGACTCCGGACTGCAGTTGAACGTACTCCTCGACGGGCGGATCGCCGCCTCGGACCACTCACTGCTCAGAGAGCTGGGAACCACCACGTCCACCGCGGGCTCGAAGACCCACTTCGACGACTGAACGCGGATTCACGACGATGACGGTGCTGATCCTGACCAGTGAACAGGACGTGACGGCGGACATGGTGGTGGTCCACCTCCACGCGTCCGGGGTTCCCGTGGTCCGGTTCGACCCCGCCGACCTCACGGGCGGGGTGTCCCTGTCCGGGGAATACGTGCACGGCGCCTTCCGCGGGCATCTGTGGGCCGGCGGCCGGCTGGTCGGCATGGACGGGCTGCGGTCCGTCTGGGTACGCCGGCCCGGGGTGCCCGCCTCCCGGGTCGCGGAGCCCTCGGCCTGGCTGACCGAGGAGTCCGCGCAGGCGCTGTACGGGATGCTGCGGGGCACGCAGGCGCGCTGGATGAACCATCCGGACGCGGCTCGCCGGGCCCGGCACAAGCCCTGGCAGCTCCGGCTGGCGCAGCGCTGCGGGCTGCCCGTGCCGGCCACGCTGATCACCACCTTCCCGCAGGCGGCCCGGGAGTTCGCCGAGCGGTTCCCGGACCTGGTGGTCAAGCCGGTGTCCGGGGCGCATCCGCAGGAACCGCCGCGTGCGGTGCCGACCAGCAGGGTGGCGCCGGACACCGACTTCTCGGCGGTGGCGTTCGGGCCGACGCTGCTGCAGCGGCGGGTGGTCAAGCAGGCGGACATCCGGCTCACCGCGGTGGGCGAGCGGATGCTCGCGGCCCGCAAGGCGACCTCGCCGGACGCCGACCCCGACGAGGTCGACGTGCGCTTCGCCTCGGCGGCCACACCGTGGCTGCCGGTGGAGGTGCCGCCCCGGGTGGCCGCCGGGGTCCGCGCGTATCTGAGAGGGGCGGAACTGGCCTACGGAGCCTTCGACTTCGCGGAGGACTCGGACGGCACGTGGTGGTTCCTGGAGTGCAACCAGTCCGGCCAGTTCGGCTTCGTCGAGGTGGAGACGGGGCAGCCGATCGCCCGGACGATCGCGGAGTGGCTGTCCACTCCGGCGCCGGTGCCGGCGGCCGGCGAGCGGGCGCCCTGCGGAGGGGGTGCGAGCAGCATGCTGAGCTGAGCCCACCGCTCCGCCGGGCCCCCCGCGTACCGGGCGGGGAAGCCCGCCCGGAGCTCCCGTCGGGCGCGCCGGTCAGGCCGCCTGCCCCCGGTGCAGGGCGGTGTACCCGTAGAGCAGGCGGACGTACAGCAGGTGCAGGGGGTAGTTGACCACCAGGATCACCATGATGACGCCGGTGGCGGTCCACAACCGGGAGACCGGCTGGTGCTGTACGACGGTGTCGATGATGTGGGCGGTGATCAGCGGCAGCAGCCAGACGGGGCTGTGCTTGACGGTGAACACGACGACGGCGCACGCCAGTTGTCAGCGGTCGGCACGCAGGAGGTAGGCGAGGGTGCGGACGGGATGTTCGTCCCGGTAGCGGTGGTCGAGCGGTCGTTCGTGCGACGACGCCATCTGGGGTGGTCCTTCAGGAAGCCGGGTGGGTGCAACCGCTTCCTATCCCACGCGGGCCCGCAGGTCCAACGCGTTCCGGCGAACGCATTCAGCAGGGCCGTCGCTCAATGGGCCGGGCGCTCGGCCCGCCCGCACCCCGTGCCGGTCCGGCCCGCGTCGAGGTGACGCGGGCCGGACTCCGGTCGGTCAGGAGCGGCCGGCGAGGTATTCCTCGACGCCCGGCGCCTGGTGGGCCTCCTCCACGTCGACCAGGCCACCGGCGGCCTGCGCGTCGGGCTTGAGGACGTAGTTCTTCAGGCTGGCCGGGCGGGCGGCGTCGGAGAAGTCCTGCGGGGTGCCGAGGCCGGTGTCGGCGTTGGTCTGCGAGCGGTGTGCCTTGACCACGTCCTCACGGGCGAGGCTGCCCGCGGCGCACGCCTTCTTCAGGTCGGCGCCCATCAGT
The DNA here is from genome assembly GCF_965341775.1 of Streptomyces sp. bgisy159. Classification (GTDB taxonomy): domain Bacteria; phylum Actinomycetota; class Actinomycetes; order Streptomycetales; family Streptomycetaceae; genus Streptomyces. The sequence goes on from NZ_CBDQZH010000013.1 coordinate 75,061, forward strand.
TGGGCGGCGTTGTAGCCGGACAGCACGCCCGAGTCGACCTGCGCGCCCGGGTACTTCTTCTGGTAGGCCGCGACCATCTTCTGGACGCCCGGCAGGTCCGAGCTCACGGCGGGCGCCGCGCTGATGACGCTGAGCATGGCGGTCAGGGCGGGCGCGGCCGGCGTCTTCATCAGCTGCGGTGCGAAGCCCGGGGCGTTGCTGACCACCGGGACGCGCAGGCCCCGGGAGGCGGCGACGCCGACCAGCGACGCCGTCTGGGCGGGCCCGGCGCTGATCAGGATCGCCTTCACGCCCTCCTTGCGCAGCGCGGACACCTGCGCGGACAGGTCCGTGTCGGTCGCCTTGATCTTCTGCCCGGCGACCTTCATGCCGGCGCGTTCGGCCGCCCAGGTCGAGCCTTCGAGGGCGTTGCTGCCGTAGTCGCCCTCGAAGTAGACGTGGCCGATGGTGTCGCCCTTCTTCAGGCCCTTGGTGCGCACGAGGTAGTCGACGGCGGCGATCATGTCGACGTCGTAGGTGGTGCCGATGACCTGGACGGCGTCCTTGTCCAGCAGGGAGGCGGCCCACGCCTGGGGGAAGGTCAGCAGTTGGTCGCGCCCGATGTCGTCGAGCAGCGCGGCGACCACCGGGGAACCGATGACCTGCGGCAGCGCGACGACGTCCGGGGCGATGTCGGCGTAGGCGGTGACCGCCTTCTGCACGTCGTAGCCGTGGTCCTTGACGACGATCTCCACCTTGCGACCGCAGATGCCGCCGGCGGCGTTGGTCTCGTCGGCCCACATCTGCTGGGCCTGCACGATGCTCTTGCCGAGGGTGGCGTAGGGGCCGGTGAGGTCGGTGAGGGCGCCGAGGCGGACGGTGTCGGCGCTCACCCCGGGCCCCGCCTTGACGCCGTCGGCGCCGTCGTCGGTGCTCTTGTCGCCGGCCTTGGAGCTGCAGCCGGTGGCCGCGATCAGCAGTGCGGCCAGGGCGGAGGCGAGGGCGATGCGGGGGGTGCGGTGCGTGGCGTTCACGGGGTGTGCTCCTTGGTTCGTGCGGCGGAGGCGGGAGGGTGGTCGGCGGGCTCGCGGTCCGGGTCGGGGCCGGGGGCCGGCCCGGTGCCCGGGGGGCGCGTCCGGCCGCGCAGCCGGGCGACCGCCCGGCGGGTCAGACCGTGCAGGCCGTCGGGCGCGTACAGGAGGATCACGACGATGGCCGCGCCGTACAGGTAGCGGGCCGCCTCCGTGGGACCCACACCGCCGTCCCCGGCGCCGGGCGTGGTGACCAGCGGCAACTGGTCGGCGTACCGCGTCATCAGCAGCGGCAGGGCGGTGACGAAGACCGCTCCGGCGGTGGCGCCGGCCACCGAGCCGAGTCCGCCGATGACGATCATCGCCAGGTAGTCCACGGAGAGCGCGAGGCCGAAGTAGTCGGGCACCACGCGGCGGAAGGCGAGGGCGAGGAACACCCCGGCCAGACCCGCGTACATGGAGGACACCACGAAGGCGGCCGAGCGGTGCCGGGCGATGTTCACGCCCATCACCGCCGCGGCGGTCTCGCTGTCGCGCAACGCGGCCAGGGCCCGGCCGGGGCGTCCCCGCAGCAGGCCGCGTGCGGTGAACCAGGTGAGCGCGAACAGGGCGAGCCCGAGGAACCACAGCCGTTCCTCCGCACCGAACGGCACGCCGAGGACGACGAGTTCGGAAGCGGAGTCGAAGGCGACCCCACCGATGCGGAACACCGGCACCGAGCTGCCGTTGAAGCCTCCGGTGACGGAGTCCGCGGTCAGCAGCAGGTGGTGGCCGAGGAAGACCAGGGCGAGCGTGGCGACGCCCAGGTAGATGCCCCGCACCCGCCCGGCGACCGGGCTGAACAACCCGCCCGCCGCTCCGGACAGCAACACCGCCAGCACCAGCGCGAGGACGGGCGGCAGTCCCGGTCCCCGGTCGCCGTCGGCGAACCAGGTGTAGCCGTAGGCGCCGACGGCCAGGAAGAAGGCGTGGCCGAGGGAGAGTTGCCCGGCGGTGCCGCTGAGCAGGCCGAGACCGATCGCGCCGATGGCGGCGGCCATGGCGAACAGTCCGATGCGCAGCCAGAAGGCGTCCAGGTAGAACGGCGGTACGCACAGCAAAAGCGCGACGACGAGGATGCGCGCCCGGCGCGCCATCAGGTCAGACACGGGCCGCTTCCTTTCCGCCGAAGAGCCCGGTGGGCCGGATCAGCAGGACGACCACCATCACGGCGTAGGGTGCGACGTCGCCGAAGCCCTCGCCGAGGACGTGCAGGTCGGACTGGTAACCCGCGACGAGTGCCTCGGTCAGGCCGATGACCAGGCTGCCCGCGAGGGCGCCGGCCGGGGAGGCCATGCCGCCGAGGATCGCGGCGGGGAACGCCTTCAGGGCGATCTGTCCGGTGGTGCGCTCCAGCCCCGGCGCGGGGAACGCCGCCAGGAAGACGGCGGCCAGGGCGGCGAGCGCACCGGCCAGGCACCAGGCGTACGTGCGCACCCGGTTCAGCCGTACGCCCATCAGCGCGGCCGCCTCCACGTCCTCGGCCGCCGCGCGCAGCGACAGGCCCCAGGGGGTGAACCGGAAGAGGGCGAAGACACCGGCGATGACGACGGCGGACACCGCGATGGCGGCGAGCCGGCTGTCGGCGACGGTGACCTGTCCGAGCCGGGCGACGCCGTCGCCCCACGGGTCGCCGAGGGAGAGCAGGTCGCCGCCGATGCGCCGGGCCAGCTCGGTGGCGAGGACGATGTCGACGCCGATGGTGACGATCGTCTGGACGTGGGCGGCCGCCGGATCGGGGTCGCCGCGGCGCAGCAGCAGCCGGTCCAGGGCGCCCGACACGGCGGCGGTCACCAGCACACCCACCGCGAGGGCCCCGGCGAAGCCGAGGTCGTCGTGGAGGACGGCGACGAGGTAGCCGCCGAGCAGGAGCAGGGAGCCCTGGGCGAAGTTGATGACGCCGCTGGCCTTGAAGACGACGACGAAGCCGAGGGCCACGAGGGCGTAGACCGCGCCGAGGGCGAGGCCGTTGAGCAGGTTGTCCAGGAGCCCGGTCATGCGGCGTCCTCTCCTTCCGCGCCGGTGCCGAGGTAGGCGCGCAGCACCTCCGGGTGGCGGCGGATCTCGTCGGGGGTGCCGTGGGCGATCGGCCGGCCGAAGTCGAGGACGGTGACCTCGTCGGCGAGCCGCATCACCAGGCCCATGTCGTGCTCCACCAGCAGCACGGACAGGCCGAGTTCGGCGCGGACGGCGTGCACCACCTCGACGGTCCGGGCGCGTTCGGCACCGTTCATGCCGGCCACGGGCTCGTCGAGGAGCAGGACACGCGGCTCCAGGCAGAGGGCGCGGGCCAGTTCGACGCGCTTGCGGTCGCCGTACGACAGGAGGGCCACGGGGGTGTCGAAGTGCTGCCCCAGGCCGGTCAGTTCGGCGATCTCGCGGGCGCGGGCCAGATGCTCGCGCTGCTCGCGCACCGCCGCGGGCAGTCGCAGGGCGCTGGCCAGGAAGCCGGCCCGGGACAGGGCGTGGCGGCCCAGCATCAGGTTGTCGGCGACGGTGCCGGCGGTGGTGACGATGTTCTGGAAGGTGCGGGCGACGCCCAGCGCGGCGATCCGGTGGGGTGCCAGGCCGGTGAGGTCGGTGTCGCCGAGCAGTACCTGGCCGGCCGCCGGGCGGTACAGGCCGGACAGCACGTTGAAGCAGGTGGACTTGCCCGCCCCGTTGGGGCCGATGATCGCGTGCACCGAGCCCGGGGCGACCGTGAAGGACACCTCGTCGAGTGCGGTCAGGCCCGCGAAGCGCACGGTGACGTCCCGGACGGCGAGCGTCGGGGGTGGTGCGGTGGTGCGGTCGTTCACGCGGCCCCCTGGTCGCCGGTCGTCACGTCGGTGGTGGTGTTCTCGGTGCCGGCCGTCTCGCCGAGGTACAGCCGGCGTACGGCGTCGGTGCGGGCGAGTTCGGCGGCGGGGCCGGACAGGCGGACCTCCCCGACCTCCAGCACGTGGGCGTGGTCGGCCAGGGACAGGGCCATGCCCGCGTTCTGCTCGACCAGCAGGACGGCGGTGCCCTGGGCATTGATCTCGCGGATCACCTCGGCGATCCGGTCGACCATGCGCGGGGCGAGGCCGAGGGAGGGCTCGTCGAGCAGCAGCAGGCGCGGGGCGGCCATCAGCGCGCGGCCGATGGCCAGCATCTGCTGTTCGCCCCCGGAGAGCAGACCGGCGTGCTGGCGGCCCCGCTCGGCGAGGACGGGGAAGAGGGTGAACACCCGGTCGCGGGCCTCCCGCACCAGGGCCGGGGCGCGTCGGCCGAGCCCGAGCCCGCCACTGCGCAGGTTCTCCTCGACGGTGAGACCGGCGAAGACGCGCCGGCCCTCCGGGACCTGGACGACTCCGGCCCGGACCGCGCGCACCGGGTCCCGGCCGTCCAGCGCGGTGTCGCCGTAGCGGATCCGGCCGGCGGTCAGGGTGCCGCGGTGCAGGCGCAGCGTCCCGGACACCGCCCGCAGCAGGGTGGTCTTGCCCGCGCCGTTGGCGCCGAGCAGGGTCACCACGCCGCCGTGCGGCACGGTCAGCGAGACGGAGCGCAGAGCGGACACCGCGCGTCCGTACATCACGTCGATCCCCTCGACGCTGAGTGCGGGCGGTTCGAGCGGTGGTCCCGCGGACCGTTGTCTCGGTGGTGCTTCGGGCATCGCGGCTCCTCGGTCCGTGCCGCGCGGGCACGGCGCTTCGGCGGTTCCTGGCAGGGCAGCCCACGACAACACGGCGACGGGATGCGGTACAGGCACCGGGAACTGGGTCGCTGCGCGGGCCCAGCGGGGGGTGGGGGAGGTTGTGCGGGGGCACAGGGGGGCGGCGCGGCGCGGACGGCGTGAGCCGGGCCGAGGGCTCACCGGACGGGAGGCCAAGGCGGACGGAGACCGGGGCATACGGCAGACCGGAGCGGACGGGAGGCCAGGGCGGACGGCAGACCGGAGGGACGGGAGACGGGAGCGGACGGTGGCGCGCCGGCCCGGGGTCGACTGGGAAGGTCGGCCGGCGGGGCTGCGGCACGGGCTGGGGCTGGACTGGATCAGCCGGTGACCGGGCCGGGCGAGGAGCCGGGCCAGAGGAAGGCGCGCCGACCCAGCGCGGCAAGGTCCGTGGCCCGGCCGGGAAACGTCGGCGGCAGGAAGGGGCACGTCGATGGCGCGGCGGGGCGTCCGTCGCCCGGCATTCGAAGGCGGGGGCGAGCCCGCAGGGTGGTGGCGGCCGGGGTCAGTGTGTGCGCAGGCCCCGGGCCGTCAGGGCGAGGCTGATCTCCACCATGTCGGTGGGACGGGAGAGAGAGCGGCCGGTGAGCTGCTCGTAGCGGCGCAGGCGGTTGAGGACCGTGTTGCGGTGGCAGTAGAGCCGCTCACCGGCCCGCTGCGCCGAGCCGTCGCAGGCCAGCCAGGCGGCGAGGGTGTCCAGCAGGACCTCCGCGTCGGCGGGATCCAGCGCGGCCAGCGGGCCGAGGACCCGGTCGGCGAGGGCCTGCCCGAGTTCGGGTGCCGCCAGGACCAGGGCGGCCGGGAGCCGGTCGGTGAGCCGGACCGTGCCGCCGGCGGGCGGGCACATGCGCAGGGCCGTGTCCGCGAGACGACGGGCGTCTCCGACGGCGGCCAGTCCCGACACGGCCGTGCTGACACCGACGCGCACGCCGGGTGCCGGCCCGCCGGGAACGGCGAGGTCGGCCGGAACGGCCGGCAGCGGTGCCGCGGGGTCTTCCGGGAGCAGGACGATGCCGTAGTCGGCGTCCTGCCCGGTGTGCCAGTGGGCCCGGGTGCCCTCCCCCAGGACGGCGCGCGCCGCGGCGCCGACCGCCGCCGTGCCGCCGGCCGCCGCGACGACGGCGTACCGGCCGTGCTCGGGCAGGTTCAGTGCCTGGGCGGTCTCCGGGAGGTCGGCGATGCGGATGCTGCCGTCGAGGAGGGCCCCGGTCAGCACCCGCAGCCGGTTCTCGCGCCGCCAGGCCAGCTGCCGCTCGGCCTGGCGGTAGGCGTCGGCCACGAGGGTGCAGTGCTCGTCGACGAAGTGCCACACGTCGGCGGCGACGTGCACCAGGAGCCGGACGTCCTCGGGCGCGGTCCGCGAGGTCTCCTCGACCAGGGACTGCCACACCAGGGACCCGCCGAGGCGGAAGGCGTGCAGCAGCGCGTCCAGCGGCAGTCCCTGTTCGGCGCGGGTGGTGCCGATGCGCCAGGTGCAGCGGTGGGCCGCGTCGCGGTTGCCGCGCGGGTCGAGCAGGGAGGCCACGCTGTGCCGCAGCGAGCGGTTCACCTCCTGCCAGGTGGTGCCGGCGTCCTGGTCCATGCAGAGGCGGTAGGCCGGTTCCTGGTCCTGCAGCGCCGCCAGGAGCCGGTCGGTCAGCTCCGGCAGGTCGTCCAGCAGGACACGGGCCGCGCGGTGCAGGACGTGCAGGGCGTCGGCGTCGATCAGCGACCGGACCCGCCGGGCGCGCGAGCGCGGAGCCGGCGCGGCCGGCGCGGGGCGCAGCGCTGCACGGGGCCGTACGGCGTGCTGCATGACGGTCCTCCCCAGGGTCGGTGTCCGGGCTGGTGCGTCCTGACCCGCAGGATGACATACCGTCCGGTCGGTCCCTAGGGGTGTGCGGCGGTCTTTTCACTCGGTCCGGCGCGTCCGGCCTGTTCGGTCAGCTCCACGAGCCGGGCGAGTTCCACCCGGGAGCGGACACCGAGGGCGGCGAAGACCTTGCGCAGGTGGTAGTCGACGGTGCGGGTGCTGACGGTCAGGGCCTGGGCGACCTCCCGGTTGGTGGCGCCGCGGGCGACGTGGCGGACGATGCGCAGTTGCTGCGGGGTGAGCGCCGTGAGGTCACCGGCCCCGGCGCCGCCCGCCGAGACGCCGTTGGCCCGCAGTTCGGCCCGGGCCTGCTCGGCCCATGCGCGGGCGCCGCAGCGTTCGAAGCCGACCAGGGCGGCACCGAGGTGTTCCCTGGCCTCGCGCAGCCGACGCCGGCGGCGCAGCCACTGGCCGTGCAGGAGCTCGGTACGAGCCCGCTCGAAGTCGCCGCCCGCCCGTTCGTGCAGGTCGAGAGCGCGGCGGTAGAGGAGGTCGGCGCGGTCGGGCGGGGCCAGCAGGGCGCGGCAGCGCAGCAGCTGGGCGGGGGCCTGCGGGTCGGCCCCGAAGCGGGCCCAGAGGGCGAACTCGTCGACCAGAGCGGCCAGGCCGTCGCGTCGGCCGGCGCGTACGGCCGCCTCGACCGCGCAGGGGACGGCCAGCATCCAGACCGCGAAGTGCCCACGCCGCGGGCCCGGCCGCACCAGCGGGGCCAGCCGGTCGGCGGCCTCGGAGGGGCGCCCGGCGCCCAGGTCGGCGCGGGCCGCGGCCCACTCGGTGAGCGTGGCGGTCTGGGTGAGCCCGTGGCTCAGCGCGATCCGCAGCGCCGCCGACACATGCCGGCCGAGCGCTTCGCGGTCCCCGTCGATGGAGGCGGCCAGGGCCAGCACCGCGTGGTGGTGGGCGGCGATGTTGCGCTGGCCCGCCCGGTGCGCGGCACGCAGCCCCTCCTCGGCGTGGGTACGCGCCACCGCGTGCCGTCCGGCGCGCAGTTCGGCGTAGGCGAGGTACTCCAGGGCAGGCGCCACCGCGTGGACCGTGCCGTGGGCGCGGGCGGCAACCAGGGCGTCGGCGGCGTTGTGCCGGGCCGCGGCGAGGTCGCCCATCAGCAGGGCCGCCGCCGCGCCGCGCAACGCGCCCTCCGGATCGCCGCCGGTTCCCCCGGCCTCGACCACACGCCGCAGCGACTCCACCGCCGCGCCGAACCGGTGCTCGAGCAGCGCCCGGAGACCGAGCCGGTGGTGGGTGAGCGCCTCGCCCACGCCGCTGGAGGGCACTCCCGCCGCGCCGCGCGCACGGCCCGCCCCCGCATCCCCCGCGGCCTCACACCGCGCCCCGCCCCCCGGCTCGCCCTCGCCGCCCGCGTCCTCCCCACGGGCACCCGCGGCACCCGGAGCGGCCCCGCCCGTCGCGTCAGGGCGGGAACCGCCCAACGCGGTGCCCGGCCCGCTGGTCGCCCGCGCACCGGTCGCGGCCCCGTGACGCGCCTCGCCGGTGGCAGCTCGGGGCGGGTCGCCCGACGGCTCGTCCGGGGAGAGGCCGGCCCGCGGAGTCCTCTCCCCTGCCGCACCGCACGGGGACCGGCCACCGGGCACGGCCCCGTAGCCCCGGCCGGGCGGGTCCGGGAGCGGTCGGCGACCGCCCACCGCTCCTCGCCCTCCCTCCCCGGCGCCGGGGGTTGCGCCGTCCGCTCCCGTGGCGCCGAGCGCACGGAGACAGCCGGTCGTGTCGCCCGCCGCCCAGGCCGCGTCGACGGCGGCGAGGGCGGCCGCGTGGGCACGGTCGGGGGCGTGCGGGTGCAGGAGCCCGGCGGCGAGCAGGAGCGCGGCGTGTGCCTCACCGACCGGGCCGTCGTGCAGGAGCGCGGTGCCGCGCAGGAGGTGGGCGAGGCCGTGGACGGCGGTGGGACCCGTGGTGACCGGGGCCGTGGCCAACAGGCGGAGCGCCCGGCCGGGGCGCCCGGCGAGCAGGGCCTGTTCGGCGGCGGCGAGGCCGTACCGGGCGCGGTCCGAGTCGTTCTCGGCCAGTTCGGCGGCGCGGGCCAGTGCCGCGTACCGCAGCCGGTGCGGGGCGGGGCCCGCCGGGTCGGTGGCGGCCTCCACGAGCCGCGCCGCCGTCTCCGGCTCGGGCACCGTCCGGGACCACGAGCGGTGCAGCAGCGCCGCGAGCCCGTGCTCCTCCCCCGCCAGTGCCCGGTGAACGGCCCGTCGACGCCCGCCGTCCGCCCCGGCGTACACCGCTCTGCGCAGCAGGCCGCTCCGGAACCGCAGCCGGCCGTCCACCAGGGTCAGCGGCCCGGGCGGCGGATCGAGGCCGGGCACCGTGTAGTCGCCCGCGAGCCCGGCGAGCGCCCTCAGCACGACGCCCACGGCCGCCCCGCCGTCGGCCGAGGCGCGTACGGCGGCGGCGACGGTCAGCAGGACATCCCGCTGCGCCCTCGGCAGATCGCCCAGGCGCCCGTCGGCCGGCCCCGCCGACAGCCCGGTGTCGGTCACGGGGTGCGGCAGCGGGCGGTGACCGAGCAGTTGCGCCGGGGACAGCGAACGGGCCAGGGCCAGCAGCAGCCCGGGATTGCCCTCGGCCTCGTCCACGAGCACATCGCGGACCGCCGGGTCGACGGCTCCCTCGGTCACCGCGTCCAGCAACGCGGCCGCGTCCACGGGGGCCAGTGGGTCCAGTCGCAGCACGGGCAGTCCGGCGAACTCCGGCCCGACCGCCACGTGCCCGGCGACGGCGACGAGCAGGCGTACGCCCTCGGCCCCGCAGCCGGCCGTCGGCACACCCCGCAACCCACCCTCGGCACAGTGACCGGCCGTCGGCACACCCCACGACCCGCCTCCGGCACCCTGACCAGCCGTCGGCACACCCCACGACCCGCCCTCCGCCCGGGGGCCCGCCGTCCGCGCACCCCGCGACCCGCTCAAGGGCCCGCACGCGGTCACCGGCGTGCCCCGCGGCCCGCCCGTGCCCCCGCCGCCGACCCCGACCACCCCCCGCGGCACAACCGCGCAACCGCCGCCGGCCCCGGGCACCCCCACCGGCATCGTGGGCGCGCCCCCGGCCCCCGCCCGCCCCGGCGGCACCACGCCGGCTGCCGGGCAACCCTCGGCGGCCGCCTGGAGCAGCCGGGCCGTCTCGCCGAGCGCGGCGCGGGACTGCGGGTCCCACAGGTCGGCATCGTCGGCGCAGACCAGCACCGGCGCGCGGGCGGCCGCGGCGCGCAGCGCCTGGAACAGGGCCGTCCTGGCCGAGTCGAGGGAGCCGACCTCGGCGGGCGCCCGCCCGATCAGGTGCCCCAGGGCGCGCAGCAGGATGCGCAGGTCGCCGTAGGGCACGGCGGGGCGCGCGGGGTCGGCGGTGAGGTGCACCACCGGGCCCGCCGTGAAGGATCGGGCAGCCTCGTGCAGGTACCGGGTGCGCCCGCAGCCGGGCTCCCCGGTCACGACGCGCACGGTCGTGTCTCCGGTCATTCCCGCGACGTTACGCGCGGGTAACGCCCGTCGGAAGCCGCGCGTCCGTGCTCTCGGGAGCCGTCATCCCGTGTGCCACCTGTGCGTTCACGGGTGCCGGGCGCGGTGTGGACTGTGCCGGCGCCCAACACCGGGCGGGCCGCGCCGTGCGCCGGCACAACACGCGGCGGCGGCCGCGCGGGAAGCGCGACCGCCGCCGGGCGGACCGTGGGTGACAGTCCGTCAGGAGGTGTGCGGGCAGTTGCCCCGGTACTCCTCGATCGTGAAGCTGGGCCGCGGCAGCGGGCACAGGAACTGCTCGTAGCGGGTGTCGTCGTCGATGAAGCGCTTCAGCCAGGACACGCTGTACTTGGCGATGGTGGTGTTCGACGTGTTCGGGCTGAAGTGCGTGGCGTTGTTGAGTTCGAGGTACGCCCGGTCCAGCGAGGACGGCAGGCTGGTGTAGAAGGGCTGCGCGTGGGTGGCGACAGGCGCGATGATGTCGCCGTCGGCGCCGAAGATCAGGGTGGGGGTGCTGATCTCGGGCCAGGTCTTGTCGAGGTTCCACGGGGTCAGCGGGATCGCCGCCTGCAGGGAGGGCCGGGACTTGGCGGCCTCCAGGCTGCCGCCGCCGCCCATGGAGTGGCCCATGACGCCGAGGCGTGAGCTGTCGACCCGGGAGCGCACGCTGCTGCGCTGGGTGAGGTAGTCCAGCGCGGCGAGCAGTTGGCGGCCCCGGGAGTCGGGCTGGTCGAGGGTGGTGATGGTGTCGATGGTGAAGACGACGAAGCCCTGGGAGGCCAGGCGCGGGCCCAGCCAGGCGATGGACGACTGGGTGCCGGTGTAGCCGGGCGAGACGGCCACGGCTCCGAAGGTGCCGTCGCTGGTCGTGGTCGGGTAGTAGATGGTGCCGCCGCCGAAGCCGGTGACGAAGAACGAGGGGACCGTCGTCTCGGAGACGGCGTACGGACCGCGCAGGGCCTCGATGCTCGCGGTGGTCGGCGCGGGGCCGCGCTCGTAGGGGTTGTCGGCGGCGTGGGCGCCGGGCCCGCTGAGGGTGGTGAGACCGATCACGGCGGCCAGCGCGGCGGCCGCGCCGGTCAGGCGTCCGGCGCGGCGCCGGGTGGGGCGGTGGGGGGCGCCGGTGCGGGTGGGGAGTTGCACGACGAGTCGTCCTCTCGGTCGGGGGGTGCCGCCCGGCCGGAGCGAGGCCGTGGCACCGCCGTCGGGTGATGGCGGTGCCACTGTCGGGGCTGGGTCGTGCCCCGGGGACCGGCGAAGTCACCGGTCTCGTGGGGACGGGGACGTGGACGGGGGCGCGCGGAGGGCGACGTCCGTGCCGGCCGTCCCCTTGGTCAGCCGGGCGGGCTCGGATCACGGGCCGCCGGGCCCCGAGGCGTCGAAGTGCGCCCGTTCCCAGGCAGGTCACGGGGTTACACACGGGCGCCGCACGGTACCCCTGAGTGGCGGAGGGACCGGGTCCGGACGGTCTCCGACCGCTTCGGGATGCACGGTGGGCTTCCGCGATGAATGGTGATAGTGGGCCCGGTGACCGCACCGGGGCCGAAGCAGTCCCCCGGACGCGAGGAGCAGAGAAATGTCGACGTCACAGCCGGGAGAGTCCCGACCCTCCCAGAACCGCATCACTCCGGACCGTCTGCTCCACGCGCGCACCGGCACCGACGTGTCGCCGGAGGACGTGGTCCTCGCCGCCGGCCGGGACCTCACGCCGCACAACCTCGAATGGGCCCGGCGGAAGCTGGAGAAGGAGGGCACCAGTGTGATCGAGAAGCTGCTGCCCTAGCCGGGCTCCCCCGGCCCCAGCGGCCCTCGTTCCCGCCCCTGTCCCGGCTCCCGTGCCGTGTCGGCGCAGAGCACGGCGACCCGTTGGACCGCGTTGTTGGCGAAGCCGCCGCGATTCCAGGGCGGGCTCGGGGGCTGCGTGCGTCCCTCGGCGTCGGTGGCGCGGGCGCACAGGACGTGGTCGCCGGGGGTGGCGGGCCAGGTCAGGTGCCAGCGCCGCCAGGCCCAGGGGTGACCCTCGTCCGGGGCGAGGGCGGCTTCGCGCCAGGTGTCCCCGCCGTCGGAGCTGACCTCGACCCGGGTGACCGGGGCGTGCCCGGACCACGCGCGGCCCTCCAGCGGCACCGGGCCCGGGCGCACGATCCGGGTGCGGGACATGAAGTCGGGGAAGCCGGGGGGCACCAGGAGTGCGCGGGGGGCGATCCGGGTGACCGGCTCGCCCTCGTCGTCGGGGCGTTGGCGCAGCCGGTAGGCGACGGTGTGCTGGAAGCCGGTGAAGGGAGCGTCGACGACGGTGATGTCACGCAGCCACTTCACGTGGGCCATGCCGTACCAGCCGGGCACCACCAGGCGCAGCGGGTGGCCGTGCTGCGGGGGCAGCGCGGTGCCGTTCATGGCGTACGCGACGAGCACCTCGGGGTCGGTGCCGGTGGCCGCGGCCAGGGGAAGGGCGCGCCGGTAGTCCTGCTCGACGCCGCGTTCCACGCCGTGGTCGGCACCGGTGAAGACCACGTCGACGGCGGACGGGTCGGCTCCCGCCTCGGCGAGCAGCAGCCGCAGCGGTACGCCGGTCCACTCGGCCGTACCGACGGCCTCGACGAGCCAGGGCTGGCTGACCGGCCGCGGCGAGAGCAGGGCGCGCCCGTTGCCCGCGCATTCGAGGGTGACGCGGGTGGTGACGGAGGGCAGCGCGCGCAGGTCGTCGGGGGTGAGGCTGAGCGGGCGGGTGACGCGGCCGCCGAGCGTCAGCCGCCACACGGTGGCGTCGGTGACCCAGGGGATGTCGTAGTGAGTGAGGACGTAGTGCAGGCCCGGCGGGGTGAGGTCGTACCGCAGGGCCTCCAGGGGGAGGCCGTGGTTGCGGGCGGCCAGCGCCAGCTCGTCCCGGCCGATGCCCTCGTCGGGGGCGGCCAGCCGGGCGGGAGTGCTGGCCCCGCCGATTCCGTTTTCCTGGCCCACGTTCCGATTGTCGCGCCGCGGGGCCGCGCGCTCATCCCGGGGCCGCGCTCATCCCCGGGCCGCGCGCTCACGTCGTGGCCACGCTCCGCCCTCGCGGGCCGCGTTCCGTCCTCGCGTGTCCGCGCTCCCCCGGCCCGTCACTCCTCGATGACGTGGACCGCCGCCTCCTCGGCGCTCGCGGCGCCGCCGTCCACGCCCTTGTCCTCGGCGATCTCCTCCTTGGTGGTGTCGGGGTGGGCGCCCTGGTCGGGGGCGACCAGCCGGCCGGCCCGCTCCTCGCCCGCCTCGGGGTCCACGGGTTCGCCCTCGCCACCGGGCAGGTCGCCGACGCCGTCCCCGACGGGCTCACCGACGTCCGGGACCTCCTGGCCCAAGCGCTCGTCGAGGGTCTCGCCGTCGTGCTGTTCGGCGGCGGTGACGCCGTGCTTGGTGACGCCCAGCGGCTTCTCCGGCGGTGAGTAGCCCTCGTCGAGCATGTCGTCGTAGGTGCGTTCGTCGACGGCGTCCTGAAGGTCCAGCGGCGCCGCGTCCTGCTGTTCCTCGTTGCTTCCGGTGGGCTGGTAGGCGTCGTCGCCCATCGCCTGGGGCTCGCTGCCCATGGGTGCCTCCTTCGCTCGCCGGGTGTGCGGTGTCGCGGTACCCGTTTCCCGGTTCGCGTTTCCCGGCTGAGGTCCCCCAATCCCGGCATGTGCCGGGCGCACGGTCCGGACGGAGAATTCCGCTCCGCCAATCTTGAAAGATCAAAGGCTGGCACTATCATCACTCGCACACTCCGTGTGACCGTCCGCCGACGCACCGTGTGACGGTCGCCGCCACGCCCCGCTCCGCCGGCACCCCGAGGCCACCCCTCGCGGTGCGCGGCGGTCGCTCGACCCCCCACCCCCCGACGCCGCTCGGACGCTGGTGTCCGCGAGGCGTGCACGACGGAAAGCAGCGCACCATGAGCTACAGCAGCGGCCGCGGCCTGCGGGCCGATGCCCTGGGCACGTCCGACACGGTGGTGATGGCGGTGGCGGGCAGTGCGCCCGCCTACTCCATCGCCGCCGGCACCGCCGTCCTGGCCGGAGCGGTGGGCCTGGCGAGCCCGGCGGCGCTGCTGTACTGCGCGATACCGATGGCCGGCATCGCGCTGGCGTTCAGCCGGCTCGGCCGCATCGACGTGAACGCGGGCGCCAGTTACTCCTGGGTGGGGCGCACGCTCCACCCGTTCCTCGGGTTCCTGAGCGGCTGGGCGCTGGTGGTGTCGGCCACGATCTTCATGGTGGCGGGGTCGCTGCCCGCCGGTTCGATGACGCTGGCGCTGTTCGACGCGGACCTGGCCGACGACACGGCGCTGTCGACGGTCGTCGGAGCCGCCTGGTTCCTGGTGATGCTCGGGGTGGTGCTGGGCGGGGCTCGGCTGACCGTGCGGGCGCAACTGCTGATGACCGGCGTGGAGTCGGCGATCCTGGTCCTGTTCGCACTGCTGGCCTTCCTGCACCAGGACACGGCGCGCTCGTTCGACCCGTCGTGGCTGGGTCCGGGCCACTTCGACGGGGTCTCCGGGTTCGCGTCGGGGGCGCTGGTCGCCGCGTTCTTCTACTGGGGCTGGGACGTCACCGGCAACCTCAGTGAGGAGACCCGCGACAGCCGCCGCACCTGCGGGCTCGCGGGGCTGATCGGCCTCGGCGCCGTCTTCGTGCTGTTCGAGGTGTTCACCGTCGCGGCGAACGTCATCCTGACGTCGGACCAGGTCCAGCACAGCGGCGCCGGTGTGCTGGCGGTGCTGGGCGAGGAGATCTGGCCGGGCTGGGGCGGCCGGCTGCTGACGGTCGCGGTGATGCTGTCCACCATCGCCACGCTGGAGACCACCCTGGTGCAGGTGACCCGCTCGCTGTTCGCGATGGGCCGGGACCGTACGATGCCGGCCGCGCTGGGCCGGGTGCACGCGCGGTGGAACACGCCGTGGGTGGCGTGCGCGGTGGTCGGCACGGTGGCGCTGGCACTGTTCGTGGCGTCCAACGCGCTGGGCACGGTGGGCGACATCCTCGGCGACGCGATCTCGGCGATGGGCCTGCAGATCGCCGTGTACTACGGCCTGGCGGGTCTGGCGGCGGTGGTCGCCTACCGCAGGACGCTGCTGTCGTCGCCGGCCGCGTTCCTGCTGGGCGGGGTGTGGCCGCTGTCGGGGTCGCTGTTCATGTTCTGGGTGTTCGCCGAGTCGCTGGGCGAGCTGAGCCCGTCCGCCGTGGCGATCGGTCTGGGCGGCCTGGCGGCGGGTGTGGTGCCGATGCTCTGGTTCTGGCGGCGGGGCAGCGAGTACTACCGGCCCGCCCGGCTGGACGCCTCGCGTACGGTGGAGGCGCGGTCCGTGCCGGGACTCTCCCCGGCCGCGCGCTCGGCGTCGTACGAGGGCCTTCCCACCGACTTCTGAGGGGGTCCGATGGCGCGCGACCGCTTCGCCCTCGACTTCGACCCCGACTGCGGGGACCGGGCCGTCTCCGCCGCCCGGCACGACATCGTCATCGGCCGCTGGCAGGGCCTGCGGGAGCTGCTGCGGGCCACCGGGCCCGACTGGACGGTGCGCGGCTTCCGGGTGCGGCAGCTGGCGCAGGCCTGCGCGGGCACGTCCACGGTGGAGACCTGGCTGGCCGCCGAGCCGCGCAGCGCGGACGCGCTGGTGCTGTGGGCTGCCACGGAGACCACCCGGGCCTTCCACCTGGCCATCGCCGCGGGACGCGGGGTGCCGATCGACCAGGAACGCGTGGACGCCGCGGTGCGGGCGTGCCTGGCGGCGACCGAGGCGTACCCGGCGGACCCGACGCCGTGGATCTCGCTGATCTCGGTGGCGCGGCTGTACCCGGCCGGGGTGCGGCGGCAGGAACTGGCCCGCTGGTGGGACGAGTTGCACCGGCGTGACCGGTACAGCATGGAGGGCCACCTGCAGGTGCTGCACTATTACGCGGCCCGCTGGCACGGCACGCACGGGCTGATGTACGACTTCGCCCGCGACGCGGCCGGGGTGGCGCCGCCCGGCTGCCCGCTGCCGGTGCTGGTGCAGTACGCGCGCGTGGAGGAGTACCGGTACGCGCGGGACATGCCGGGCGGCCGGGCGCCCGGGCTGCTCTCTTGCCAGCACTGGAAGCACGACGGCGCCGTGAGCGACGTACGGCGCACCTGGGACCGCTGGATCGCCGTCCGGCCCGGCGGCGCGGTCGCGCCCGCGGAGCTGCGCGACCTGAACTGTCTGGCCCACGCGGCCTGTTGGGCGGGGGCGGACGACATCGCGGGCGCGCTGCTGCGGATGCTGGGCCGACGGGTCACCCGTACGCCCTGGTCGTGCACGGGCGACCCCGCCCAGCAGATCATGCGGCGACGCAGGGAGTTGGCGGTGCCGGCGTAGGGCAGCCGGCCGCGGCTCTCCGCAGGGGCGCTCGAAGCCCACCCTCCCGTTGCTCGCCGGAGCCACGGGGTGGATGCGGCGGTGGCGTCCGGGCAGCCGGTGGCGGAGTCGGCGGCCCCCGCTGCGCGGCCTGCGGCGCCCCGGGGCGGCGCGCCGTCCCGGGCCATCACGGCTTCCCCACTCCCGCAGGCCCACGGAGTCCGGAGCCCTCCGCGTGGAAGCGGCGCTTCTCGTACAGGGCGCACGCCCCCGCACCCGTCACAGTGCCCGGCGTCGGACGAGCACCCCCAGCACCAGCAGGCCCGGGACCAGCGGCAGCCATACCGTCAGCAGCCGGTATCCGAGCACCGTCGAGGCCGCCGTCGCGCCCGGTGCCCCGGCGGCGGCGAGGGCGAGGACGAGGGCCGCGTCCAGGGAGCCCAGACCGCCGGGTGTCGGCAGCAGGGCGGCGGCCGTGCTCGCGGCGACGTACAGCAGCGCCACCCGAGCCGGGGGCAGCGGCAGTTCGACGGACCGGGCGACGGCGACCAGCACCAGCGCGTGCAGGGCGGCGAAGGCGAGCGAGCCGCCCCACAGCGCGGCGGCCCGGCCCGGGCGGGCGTGCACGGCCCGCAGATCGCCGCCGACCGCCGCCAGGGCGCGCCGGCAGCGGGGCCGCAGCGGGCCGCACAGCAGCAGGACGAGCCCGGCCGCGGTGGCGGCGACGACGGCGGCGCCGGTCGGGGAGACCCCGGGGAGCCGCACGACTCCGGGGCAGGCCGGAGCGAGTACGGCGATCAGGGCGACGCGGACCAGGGCGGCGGCGGCCGCCTTCACGGCCAGCGCGCTCGCCGAGCGGGCCGCCGGGAGGCCGCAGCGCATCAGGAACCGCAGGTTGACCGCGCTCGCGCCGACCCCGGCGGGCAGCACGTGGTTGGCGGCGGAGGCGGCGAACTGGGCGGCCACCAGCCGGGCGCCGGGCAGCCGCCGGGGCACGGCGCCCTGCTGGGCGAGGGCCGCCGAGGCCCAGGTGGCGAGGGTGGCGGTGGCGCCGAGCAACAGCCAGCCCTGGTCGGCGGCGGCGAGCCGGCCGGCGCCGCCGCGCAGCAGCGGCCAGTGGCTGTGGGCCAGCCAGACGGCCGCGCACAGCACCGCGACGGACAGCGGCGTGTGCCAGGCAACGCCCCGCCGGACGGGTGCGGCGACGCACGGCTCGGTCGTCATGCGGCGCTGCCCCTCTCGACGGTCGGCTCGCGGCGGCCAGCATCCGGCGTCCCTGCGGAGTGCGCGGATCACGGTCAAATTAACCCGGTCTTCCGCGGGCCGTCCCGTCCGGTGCGCCCGTGCGGAGGACGCGCGGGGCGTGGTGACTCAGCCGGAGCCCGTCAGTTCCGCGAGGTCCCGGACGACGATGTCCGCGCCGTGCGCGTAGAGGGCGTCGGCCTGACCGACGCGGTCGACGCCCACCACGTACCCGAAGCGGCCGGAGCGGCCGGCGTCCATGCCGGCCAGGGCGTCCTCGAAGACGGCCGCGTGGGACGGCTCGACGCCCAGGTCCGCGGCGGCGGCGAGGAAGGTGTCGGGGCGCGGCTTGCCGGGCAGCCGCCGCTCGGCGGCCACCACGCCGTCGATCCGCACGTCGAAGAGCCTCTCCGCGTCGAGGGAGCGCAGCACGGCCAGGGTGTTGGCGCTGGAGGAGACGATCGCGGTGCGCAGGCCGTGCGCGCGGGCGGTCTCGATGTAGCGCAGGGTGCTCTCGTAGGGTTCGACGCCCTGGCTGCGGATCCTGTCCAGCAGCAGGGCGTTCTTGCGGTTGCCGAGGCCGTGGACGGTCCGGGCGTCGGGCGGGTCGTCGGTGGTTCCCTCGGGCAGTTCGATGCCCCGGGAGGCGAGGAAGGTGCGCACGCCGTCGGCGCGGGGCAGGCCGTCGACGTACTCGTCGTAGTCGTGGGAGGCGTCGAAGGGGCGGAAGGAGCCGCCGTCGCGCTCCCGCAGGAACGCGTCGAAGGTCTCCTTCCAGGCCGCGGCGTGCACCAGGGCGGTGCGGGTCACCACGCCGTCGAGATCGAACAGGCAGGCCTGGATCGTGTCGGGCAGTCCGAGCGAGGTCGTCGATTCGGTCGTCATGAGGACACCGTTCCCCTCCGGGGGCCGATCGTGCGTCCGGCACCCTTGCCGCATGGCTCCGCGGTGCGTCGGCCGGGCCTCAGTCGTGCGGGAAGGAGTGGTGTTCGTGGGCGATCAGCCAGCGGTCGCGCTCCTTGCGCAGCCCGAACGTCAGCCGCAGCCGCAGCCCGGGGTGCGCGGCCAGCTCCTCCGGGCTGCCGCAGCGCAGCAGCGCGTGCGCGTAGGCGACGTACGCGCCGGCGGTGATGTCCAGGGTGTCTATCTCGAAGCGCGCGCCGGTGGCCTGCCAGGCGAAGAACGGCGGCCACAGCGCCCGGTAGGCGGCCAGGCCCCGCAGGCCCTCGGGGGGCGGCGGCACGTTGTACATGACGAGGTCCTCGGCGTGGCCGGCCAGCACGCCGTCGAGGTCGCCCCGGTGGACGGCGTCGGCCCAGCGGGTGATCAGGGTGCGGATCTGCGTCTCGTCGTCGGGCACGGTCCTCCTCCTTCCTCCGGGTGACACACTGCGGGTGTGTCTGTTCTGTTCGACGATCTGGTCCTGCGTGCCCGTTCCCTCGTGCGGGACGGGCGGCGGGCGCTCCTCGGCATCACGGGTGCCCCGGGCGCGGGGAAGACGACGCTCGCCGAGCGGCTGGTGGCCGCGCTGAACGGCGCCGGCCGGCCATGGGCGGCGCACGTCCCGATGGACGGCTTCCACCTCTCCGACACCGAACTGGACCGGCTGGGCCGCCGTGACCGCAAGGGGGCGCCGGACACGTTCGACGCCGCCGGGTACGCGGCGCTGCTGCGGCGCCTGCGGGACGACACCGAGGACGTGGTCTACGCGCCCGGCTTCGAACGGGTCCTGGAGCAGCCGATCGCCGGGGCCCTCCCGGTGGCGCCGGCCGCGCGGCTGGTGGTGACGGAGGGCAACTACCTGTTGCTGGAGACGGGCGCGTGGGCGCGGGTGCGGCCCCTCCTGGACGAGGTGTGGTTCTGCGAGGCCGACGAGGAGTCGCGGCTGCGCGGGCTGATCGCCCGGCACGAGGAGTTCGGCAAGAGCCACGAGGACGCGGTGGCCTGGGTCATGCGCTCGGACCAGCGCAACGCCGAGCTGGTGGCGGCGACCCGGGAGCACGCGGACCTGGTGGTGCGGGGCGTCGTGGGCCGGCCGGGACGGGAGCGGACCGCGCCGTAGCGGTGCCGCACCGGGGGAAGCCGGAGCGGACCGCCGTGGGTGAGCGGCGGTCCGACCGCTCGCCGTCTCGGGGCGCGTCAGGTCACGGTGCCGCGCGCAGCGTCAGTTCCGGTTCCCCCCGGGCGTCGCCCGCCGGGTCGCCGAGTACGGCGGTGAACGCGTCGGTGCGTACGGTCAGACCCGCCTCCGCGTGCTCGACGGACACCCGGAGGGGTTCCGCACTGCCGTAGCGGACCGCGAAGACGGTGAGGTCCTCGGGGTCGCCGGGCAGCGGGTCCGCCTCCAGGGCCGTCGAGGAGACCAGGTGCCGCCACCCCTCGTCCGGGTCGCCATAGCCGCGCGGGTCGGCCGCCAGGGCGAAGGCCGCCTGTTCCTGGGTGAGTTCGGCGCGGGCGTCGAAGTGCTCGGGCCCCGACGACGCGGGGTGCGTGAGGCGCAGGGCGCCGGCCGCGCCCACGGCCGCCTCGGCGGTGCGGCGCACACGGTCGCCGTCGTCGGCGGCGTACGGCATCCCGGCGAGCAGGTACGGCGTGCCGTCCAGCCGCTCGACGGCCACGGTGACCCACAGGAGGGTGCCGTCGGTGACGTACAGGGACCGCACGTGGCGCAGGACGTGGTCGCGGCCGACGACCGGTTTGGTGACCAGTTTGGCCGTGAGGCCGCCCGCGCGGGCGTCGCGGACGCGCACCTCGCCCATGGGGCGGCACAGCAGGAAGCCGTCGGCGACCGGTCCGTGGCCGTGCTGGCGGTTCACGGCGGCCGGCAGGCAGTAGGTGCCGCCGGCCTCGACGACCGCCGGGGTCATCCGGTCGTCGAAGGCCACCGACACCGTGCCCGAGCGCAGTTGATGGCGGGAGAAGCCGTTCGACGGGGTGCGGTGCCAGCGGGTGGGGTCCTGGATCTGCCAGACCAGCATCCACGCGAAGTGGCCGTCGACGCCGCCGTCGGCCTTCACCGCGTGCCGTCCCCAGCGGGTGTCGCCCCGGTAGCGGCCCAGGTCGGCGCCGACGCGGGCGCCGAAGTAGCGCAGTCCGAGCATCGCTTCGAAACCGGAGTGCTGCTCGCTGTAGCGGGGGCCGCCGTTGTCGAAGCCGCCGCCGGTGAGGCGGGCGTCGATGTAGCGGGCGAGGGTGTCGCCGTCCTCGGCGAACACCTCCTCGCCGCTGACGATGTGGGCCTGGGCGAGGAAGGACAGGGAGATCGGGCCGTAGTTGTTGTCGTAGGCGCCGCCGTGCTCGGGGGGCAGCAGCGCGCCCCGGTCGCGGACCCGGTGGGCGCGGATCTCCTCGCGGTACAGCTCCAGCGCCCGGGAGCGCACCGCCGTGCCCTCGTGGCCGGGGAGGTGGCGGGCCAGCATCAGCCCGCCGACCACGCAGCCGATCGCCTGGTTGCCGGCCTCCTGCGGGTTGAAGAACGTCGCCTCGGTCAGCCAGCGCCAGTAGCCGCGCGCCACGTCCAGCAGTGCGGCGCGCTGCTCGTCGGGCACCAGCCCGTCCGCGAGGTCGAGGACGTCGACGGCCTGGAGCAGCGCCCACACCGTGCTCGGCCAGTCGCCGATGGGGTGGGCACCGGGTCGAAGGACGTAGCGGGCGTAGGGCAGACCGGAGTCGCGCACCCTCAGGTTGGGGTAGCCGGGGTTGTCGTCCCGGTACACCCGTCGCTCCAGATGGAAGGCGAGGCTGCGGCGCACGGCCTCGGGCAGCCGGGGGTCCTTGCCGCGCTGCCAGGCCAGGGCCAGCAGGGAGGTGATGCCGAGGGAGGTGTCGCCGACGTCGTCGGTGCAGTCCGGGTGTTCCAGCCCGCCCTCGGGGGTGAGGCGGGCCAGCGCCTGCTCGGTGACGTCGGCGAGAACGGCGTCGTAGGCCTCGGGGGTGTCGGGCAGGTCGTGCAGCGGGCCGCGCTGGCGGGGGAGGTGCATGTCGCGTCAGCCCTTCATTCCGGAGGTCGCCAGGCCTTCCACCAGCCTCTTCTGGAAGACGAGGAAGCAGATGAGGGTGGGCAGGAGGGCGAGGGTCGACATGGCGAACATGGCGCCGTACGACGAGCCGCTGGTCTTGTCCAGGAAGAGGGTCAGGCCCAGCGGGACGGTGAAGCGGTCGTTCTGCTGGAGGTAGACGAGCTGGTGGAGGAAGTCGTCGTAGGTCCAGATGAAGGTGAAGATCGTGGTGGTGACCAGGGCCGGCTTCATCAGCGGCAGGATGATCTTCCAGTAGATCTGCAAGGGGTTGGCGCCGTCCATCATGGCCGCCTGGTCCAGCTCGCGCGGGATGGAGCGGATGAACTGGACCATCAGGAAGATGAAGAAGGCGTCCACCGCGAGGAACTTGGGCACGATCAGCGGCAGGAAGGTGTTGATCCAGGTCAGGTTGTAGAAGATCGTGTACTGCGGGATCAGCACGGCCTGGGTGGGCAGCATCAGCGTGCCGAGCATCAGCCCGAACCAGACCTTCTTGCCGCGGAACTCGAAGCGCGCGAAGGCGTAGGCCGCCAGTGAGCAGGAGATGACGTTGCCGATGACCGCGCCGATGGTGACGATCAGCGAGTTGGTGATGTAGAGGGAGAAGGAGTTGCCGGAGCCGCTCCAGCCCTCGGAGTAGTTCTCGGGGCGGATCTCGCCCGGGATGAGCCCGGGGTGGGTGAAGATCTCGCCGTCGGGCTTGACGGAGCTGCTGAGCATCCACAGCAGCGGGTAGAGCATCACGACGGCGACACCGACGAGCAGCGTGTGGATCAGGATGCGCCGGGGCCCGGGCAGCGAGCGGAACTTCTGCAGCGGCGTCGGGGAGGGGGTGATGGCGGACATGGGAGGTGGTTCCTCTTCCTCGCTCAGGCGTCAGTCGTCGTAATGGACCCAGTAGCGGCTGGCGATGAAGTTGACCGCCGTGAAGAGGGCGATGACCAGGAAGAGCACCCAGGCCAGCGCCGAGGCGTAGCCCATCTCCAGGTCGGTGAAGCCCTTCTTGTACAGGTAGAGGGAGTAGAGCATCGTCGAGTTGAGGGGGCCGCCGGAGCCGTTGCTGATGACGAAGGCGGGGGTGAAGGTCTTGAACGCGTCGATGATCTGCAGGACGACGTTGAAGAAGACGATCGGGGTGAGCAGCGGCAGGGTGATGCGGAAGAACCGGGTGACGGGTGTCGCGCCGTCGATGGCGGCGGCCTCGTAGACGTCCTTCGGCAGCTGCTTCAGGCCGGCGAGGAAGATGACCATCGGGGTGCCGAACTGCCAGACGGCCAGCAGGACCAGGGTGTAGAGGGCGCTGTCGGGGCTGGAGATCCAGTCCTGGCCCTCGATGCCGAACCAGGCGAGGAAGTCGTTGAAGAGGCCGTCGCCGCCGAAGACCTGGCGCCAGACGATGGCGACGGCGACGGCGCCGCCCAGCAGTGAGGGCAGGTAGAAGGCGGCCCGGTACAGGCCGATGCCCTTCAGGTCGCGGTTGAGGAGCATCGCCACCCCCAGTGCGAGGGCGAGTTTGAGGGGCACGGAGACGACGACGTAGATGAGGGTGGCGTGCACCGAGTCCCAGAAGACCGGGTCGTCGCCGAACATCCGCGAGTAGTTGTCCGCGCCGACCCACCGCGCGGGGGTGAGCAGGTCGAAGTCGGTGAAGGACAGGTACAGCGAGTCGAGCATCGGGTAGATCGTGAGGCCGAACAGCCCGACGAACCAGGGGGCCAGGAAGAGGTACGGCCACCATCCGCCACCCCGCCGTCTGGCGAGGCGGCGACGCTGGCGCTCGCGTTCCCGCAGGTCGGACGGGGTGGTCGGAGCCGCCGGCTCCGTCACGACCGCGTCGGTCTTCACGGTGGTCATACTCATCTCCCTGGCCCTCTCCCGGTGTTTCAGACGTACGGCGCGGCCTACTTGGCCAGGATTCCGGCCGCCTGGTCGAAGAACGCGCCCAGTTGTGCCTTGATCGACTTCTTGCCGAAGGCGATGGCGAGGTTGGACTGGAACAGCAGGTCCCAGACCTGGTCGGCGCCCTGCGGCGGCGGCACGGGTGCGGGGA
This sequence comes from Streptomyces sp. bgisy159, assembly GCF_965341775.1. Taxonomy (GTDB): domain Bacteria; phylum Actinomycetota; class Actinomycetes; order Streptomycetales; family Streptomycetaceae; genus Streptomyces. The sequence goes on from NZ_CBDQZH010000013.1 coordinate 98,756, forward strand.
GCGCGTTGCCGGCCTTGGAGACGCGCTGGGAGATGTAGTCGGCGTTGGCCATGTTCAGCTTGTCCGTCTCGGTCAGGCCGGAGGCGATGAGGTCGCGGGCCTTCTCGGTCGGCGGGATGCCGCGCAGCAGCTGCATGTCCTTGATGGCGGTGTCGTCCTGCGCGAAGAACGACATGATCTTGACGGAGTCGTCGATCTTCTTGCTCTTCTTCGTGGCGCTGAGCAGCACGCCGCCGTTGACGAAGTTGCCCTCGCGGGCGCCGGACCAGTCGCCCTGCGGGGTGGGCAGGAAGTCCAGCTGGGCGTCGGTGATGGAGCCGCCCGCGCCGTAGACGCCGGAGTCGAAGGTGAACAGGGCCTTGCCGATGACGACGGCGTTCTTGGTGAGGTCGTTGTGCGCGGCGGAGGTGATCGCGGCGGGGCCGCAGGCGTTGGTGGCGCGCATCTCCGCCCAGTACTCCCACCACTCCTGGAGGGTGTCCGGGGTGAAGCCGAGCTTCTTGCCGTCGTCGGTGAAGAAGGTCTCGCCCTTCTCGCGGGCGAAGATCTCGAAGCACTGGAGGGTGGAGCCGCCGCCGTCGTCGACGCCGTAGGTCTTGCCGCCGCTCTTCTTGTGGACGTCCTGGGAGATCTTCTTCAGGTCGGTCCAGGTCCACTCGCGGTCCGGCAGCTTCAGGCCGAGGGCCTCCAGGCCGCTGCGGTTGACGGTGAGCTGGTTGACGCCGATGCCCGACGGGACGCCGTACAGCTTGCCGTCGACGGTGCCGGCGGCGAGGAGCGTCTTGGAGAAGCCGGTGAGGTCCAGGGTCTTGCCGACGTAGGAGTCCAGCGGGGCGAGGACACCCTTGCGGGCGTACTGGGCGACCAGCGCGGTGTCCATCTGCATCAGGTCGGGCGCGCTGCCGCCGGCGACGTTGGTGTTGAACTTGTCGAAGTACCCGTCGTAGCCGGAGTAGGTCTCCTGGACCTCGATCTTCGGGTTCTTCTTCTGGAAGGTGGCGAGCGCCTTCTTGTACGCCGCGTGGCGCTGGTCGCTGCCCCACCAGATCATGGTGAGCTTGTCGCTGCTGGAGCCCGCGCCGGTGCCGCCGGCGCAGGCGCTGAGCGAACCGCCCAGTGCAGCCGCGACGGTGACGCCGCTCGCGGCGCGGAACAGGCTTCTGCGCGAGATGTGGTGACCCACCGGGTCCTCCCTGGATGTGCGTGACGGATCGTCCGGCCGGTCGATACGGCTCGGGTCCTTTGCGGAAGGCGCTTTCTGTGCGCGACCTCGCCCGGTCGCGCCATCCTGACGGGTACCGGCCCCCGGCGCCATGGCCGTCGTCACGCGAGCACGCCCTCGCGCGGCTGCCGTACCTCGGGTACGGGCGGGACACTCCCCTCAAGTCGGCGTCCCGGCCGACTTAGAAAGCGCTTGTCCGGACATTGGCAGACCGGGCGGGAGGGCGTCAATCCTCCACCCGCGCTCCCCGGGTCACGGTTTGGACTCCCCGGGCGACGGCGAGGCGGGCGGCCCCGACGACGGTACCCAGATCGCCCACGGTGCTGCTGACCACCTCGGTGGGCCAGCTGAGCCGCGCCAGCTCGGCACGCACCCCGGGCAGCAGCCGGTGGTCCGCGCCGGTGCTGCCGCCCAGCACGATGAGCCCCGGGTCCAGCACGGCCGTCACGGCCGCGGCGAGCCGGCCCACGTCCACGGCGTGGCGGTCGACGACGGCCCGCGCGGCCGGCCGGCCCGCGCCGGCGAGGGCGAAGAGCCGTTCGGTGGTGCGGGGGCACGGGCCGTCCGTGTCCGGCCAGGTGTCGCGGGCGCGCCGCAGCAGGGAGCGGGCGCCCAGGTACTGCTCCAGGGCCTCATGGCGGGGTACGCGGTCGTCGTCCCACGGGTAGGGCAGCCGGGCGAGTTCACCGGCGGCACCGTTCGCCCCGCGCAGCACCCGGCCGCCGACCACGATGCCGAGGCCGACGCCGACGCCGACCCGGAGGTAGCCGAAGGTGTGGCGGCCCCGGGCGGCGCCCTCGTGCAGCTCCGCCAGGGCCGCGCAGTTGACGTTGTTCTCCAGGTGCACCGGGACGCCCGGGGGCAGGGCGACGGCCACGGCGTCGAAGACCGGCCCGGCCTTGGCCGTCGCGGGACGCATCCCGGCGCCCGTGCCCTCGGGCCGGGTGACATCGCCGACGGCCATGACGATGGCGCGCAGCGGGGCGTCGGCGGGCAGCGCGAGCAGCACGTCACGCACCACGTCGACGGCGTCGGCCCGGGAGCCGTCGGCCTCGGTGAGCAGGGCGCCGTCCAGGGAGCAGGCCCGGACCCGGGTGAGCGCGGGTCCGAGGTCCACGGCGAGGACGGCCCCCGCCGCCGGGCCGAGGCGGTAGACGGCGGCCGAGCGGCCGGTACCGCTGGAGGCGGTGCCGGAGTGGGCGGCGAGGCGGACGCCCTCCAGTTCGGCCACGGCGGCGGACACGGTCGGCTTGGACAGCCCCGCCAGGCTCGCCAGCTGCGGCCGGGTCGCGCTGCCCGCCTGAGCCAGCACGGTGAACACGGTGTTCGCGCTCTCGGTCAGACGGGGAGCGCTCGTCACTACGTGTTCCACGGTTCTCCCACAGGTCGTCGGCGGTGCGGTGTGTGTGTGGGGGGTTCAAGGACCCTTGACGCCCCGTACTTCGTTAGTTAATTTCCTAACGAATCCCACGGTACTCGCCTGCCGTGGTCCGCCGGAAGCCCGTCCCGGGGCTTCCCCGACCCTCTGCTCCAGCTCCAGGCACGGCTCGCCCGCCGTCGCGGCCCAGCGCACATGACGCTGTGCGCATACGACGAAAGAGGATCCGTGCACGACGCCCTGTCCTCGTCCCCGCTCGTGGTCGGCATCGACGTGGGCGGCACCAAGACGCACCTGCGCGCGCTCGCGGGGGACGCCGTGGTCGCCGACCACGTCCGGCCGAGCACCGGCTGGCGCCCGCACGACGCGCCGGCCGCCGCCCGCCGGTTGGCCGAGACGGTCCGCGAGGCGCTGCCCGCGGGGAGCACGCCCGCGGCCGTCGCCGTGGGCGCGCACGCCTGCGAGACCCACCGTCAGTGCGCGCGGCTCCGTGCCGCCGTGGCCGAACTCCTGGGGGTGCCCGCGCGGGTCGTGGGCGACGCCGAACTCCTGGTCCCCGCCGCCGGTCTGGACCAGGGTGTCGGCCTGGTGGCCGGCACCGGCTCCGTCGCGGTGGGCCGGCTGCCCGACGGCACGTCCGTGCAGGTGGGCGGCTGGGGCGCGGTCCTCGGAGACGAGGGCGGCGCGGCCGGGCTGGTCCGGCAGGCCGCCCGTGCGGTGTGGGCCGCACACGATCGCGGCGAGCCGCCCGACCCGCTCACGCTCGCCCTGACCGGGGCGTTCGGCGTGGTGGAGGTCCCGGCCCTCGGCGCGGCCCTGGAGAGCGCCACCGACGTCTCCGCCGAGTGGGGCCGGCACGCCCCGGTCGTCTTCGCCGCCGCCGAGGCGGGTTCCCCGCTCGCCCGTTCCGTGATCGCCGAGGGCGGCCGGGCGCTGGCCGCCCTCGTCGCCGGGCTCGCCGCGCGCGGGGTGCCGGTCGACGACGTGGTGGTGGCGGGCGGCACCGTACTCGGACGGCCGGCACTGTACGGCGCCTTCACCGCGGCGCTCGCCGAGGCGGTGCCCGGCGCCCGCGCCAGGCCGCTGGCGGTGGCGCCGGTCGAGGGCGCGGTGGCGCTGGCCCGTTCGATCCTGTGACCCCCGAACGTCCCGTTCACCCCCGGGACACGCACCGGCCGCCCGGTGATCCGGAAGGCGACACGCCCCGGCCGTAGATCTTCGCGCAGAGGCGGCGACCGGCTCGTCGAGCCGTCACGACCGCTCAGGACCGCACTCGTTCGCACGACCTCAGCCCCCGGCCGCAGGGCCGGTCCACTCTCCAGAGAGGCACACGCATGCCGTCGTCCCGCGCCGGGCTCCAGCCCTCCGCGTCCGTGAACAGAAGGCGCTTGCTGAAGGCGTCCGTCGGTGGTTCGGCCGCGCTCGTCGCCGCGCCGACCCTGGTGTCCTGGCTGGCCGCCGCGGACGCCAAGGCCGCCGACGGCGCCGCGCTCGCCGACTTCGTCGACGACTACAGATCCAACGTCATCGCCCACCAGACGGCCGAGACGAACGCCGTGGTGCGGATACTGGGCGGGTTCGCCCGGGTGTGGAAGACGGGGGACACCTGGAACACGGGCAGTCCCCTGCGGCCGGAGGTGCTGCGCGCGAACATGCGCTACTGCGCCCGCGTGACCGCCGGGCGTACCGAGGAGCAGGCGAAGGAGTCGTTCGTCTACGACCGCCAGCACCAGAGCTACGCCGTGATCGCCGCTCTGGGCCCGCTGGCCGGCCTGTACCGGGAGGGCGCCCGGGCGGTCACCTCGATCACCGGGGCGCCGGACGGCACCCCCGCGGGCAAGGTCCACGACGAGGTGCCGGCCGATGCCCCGGCGGGCTCCGCACTCGGCGCGGGGGCGCACGACTCGGCCCTGGGCAGGGTGGCCGAACTGGTGGACACGGTCCGCGGGCCGTTCGCCTCCGGCAACCCGGCCAAGTACGCCCACCAGTACCCGCGCCCCTGGCGCATGAACGAGGACAGCGAGGTCGTCGACACCGGCCGGACCGACGACCTCGGCTACCCGGTGTACGACTCGCGGGTGGTCGTGGCGCCGCAACTGCTGCGCCAGCGCAGCACCTCACCGGCGGACGACGGAGGCTTCCCCAGCGGCCACACCAACGCCTACCACCTGGCCTGCCTGGCGTTCGCCTACGCGGTACCGGAGCGCTTCCAGGAACTGGTCACCCGCGCCTTCGAGTTGTCACACACCCGGATCGTGGCCGGCATGCACTCCCCCGTCGACGTCGTCGGCGGCCGGGTCATGGCCACCGCCCTCGCCGCGGCCACCCTGGCCGACCCGGCCAACGCCGAGCTGAAGGCGGCCGCCCGGGCGCAGGCGCTGGCCTACTTCACCGAGCGCACCGGGACGGACCCCGACACGCTGTTCGCGTACGCGCACCCGGGCGCCGACGACCCGTACGCCGACCGGGCGGCCAACGCACGCGTGGTGCGGCCCAAGCTGACGTACGTCCTCACCCGGCACGGCCGCGAGCGGCCGCTCACGGTGCCGAAGGGCGCCGAGGTGCTGCTGGAGACGCGACTGCCGTACCTGAGCGCGGCCCAGCGCCGCGAGGTGCTGCGCACCACCGCTCTGCCGTCGGGCTACGTACTGCTGGACGGTCCCGAACAGTGGGGCCGGCTGGACCTGTTCACGGCCGCCGACGGCTACGGCGCGTTCGACTCCGACGTGACGGTCACCCTGGACGCGGCACGCGGCGGTTTCCACGCGGCCGACGTCTGGCGCAACGACATCGCGGGTGAGGGCGGGTTGACCAAGGGCGGCTCCGGAACGCTCACTCTGACCGGGCACAACCGCTACCACGGCTCCACCGTCGTGACGGCGGGCACGCTCGTCGCCGGGCACGCGAACGCCCTCGGCCAGGGCGACGTGCTGCTGCGCGGCGGCACCCTGCGCGCGGACCGTCCGGTGCGGGTGCGCGGCGCATGGCTCCAGGAGTGCGGCGGGACGCTCGACCTGGCTCTGCGCAGGGACCACGGCCCGGTGCTCGGCGTCTCCGGGCGGGCGCGTCTGGACCGCGGCAGCGCGCTCACGCTGCGGCTGGACGCGGAGCGCCCCCCGCGGGCCGGCACCACCGTCCCGGTACTGCGGGCCGGGGGACTGCGCGGCCAGTTCGACCGGATCGACGTGTGCTCCGAGACCCTGCGCGCCGAGCCCGTGTACACCGCCCACGGCGTCTCGGTCCGCCTCCTGAACCGCTGATCCGCCCCGGCGGCGGGCACCGGTGCGGGCGCCCCCACACGCCCCACCGGTCCGCCCCGGCCACGGCTGCCCCGGGCCGAGCCGCCGGGGGCGGCTCCCGCCTCGACCGGGAGGTGACGGGGCAGCCGGGCAGGAGGCCGAGGTCGCCTCCCGGCCCTGCTCTGTCGCAGGTGAGGGGGGTACGAACCGGTGCCCGGGGAGGTCCGGGGCCCCTGGGTGACCACGCTGCGTGAGCTATGTTGAGTGGTCGTGGGAGACAAAGGAAGCACCCCCGTGCCATCGCCGCAGCAGGCACGCGCGCAGGCGTCAGCGATCACCTCGGGCAGGACGGCTCCGGAGGAGGGTGGCTCCCCGACGTCACGGCTCCGGGCGCTCTTCGACGGGCCCCACCTGTCCCCGGGGCAGCGACGCATCGCCCAGTACCTGATCGAGAACATCACCGAGGCCGCGTTCCTGTCGATCACCGACCTCGCCGAGCGGGTCGGCGTCAGCCAGCCGTCGGTGACCCGCTTCGCGGGGGCCGTCGGCTTCAGCGGCTACCCGGCGCTGCGGGAGAGGCTGCAGTCGATCGCGCTCGGCACCCTCGCGAGCGGCGGCGCCGCGGCCGAGGTGAACCGCAGCAACGAACTCCAGGCGGCGGTCGACGCGGAGCTCGAGAACCTGGAGAACCTGCGCCGGGACTTCGCCGACCCCGACCAGGTGATCGAGATCGGCCGCAGCCTGTCCCGGTCCGCGCCGCTGACCGTGCTGGGCCTGCGCATCTCCGCCTCGCTCGCCGAGTACTTCGCCTACGCGGCCCGCCGTATCCACCCCGACGTTCGGCTGGTGACCCGGGGCGGCACCGTCGCGTACGACGCGTTGCTGCAGTCCCGGGAGGCCGGCGGCAGCTGGGTGCTGGCGTTCTCGATGCCCCGGCACGCCCAGGAGACCCTGACGGCGGTGCGGGTCGCCCGGGGCGCCGGACTGAAGGTCGCGCTGATCACCGACCTGGCGCTCGGGGCGATCGCCGACGAGGCGGACGTCACGTTCGCCACCGGGACCGGTTCCCGGCTGGTGTTCGACTCCTATGCGGCGCCCGGCCTCATGGCCGCCGCGCTGCTGCAGGCGATGACCGACGCCGGCCCCGAGCGGACCCAGGCGCGCCTGGAGGAGTACGAGCAGATCGCCGAGCAGCACCAGTTCTTCCTGCGGGAGTGAGCTCCGCTCCCCCGCCCCCACCGCACCCCGGCCGCGCCTTCACTCACTGCGACTATTCACAACAGATCACGCATGAATGTTTTCATACGTCTTGCAAAGGAGACGGCATATATAAATACTGCTCACGTCCGCACCGCCCGATAAGGGCACCTGAACGGGCACCCGGAGCCGCCGTCCCCTACCCACGACGGTCCCAGGGTGTTCGGGGCATCGCCTGCGCGAGCGCCCGTGGCGGTCCCGGCCATCCCCTAGGCCGGGGCCGCCCCGAACCCGTCGGACCACCCGATCCGACGTCGTACACCGGAAGCGATGAACATGGCCCTCACGACGACGCGCATCAGCCCGGACTGGCCCTGCCAGGTCAAGACCCCCGGTAGCTACGACTGGGAGCGGTCGGCGGCCAAGTGGCTGCGCGAGCTGGTGCCCGCGCGCTACGCCAGCTACCCCGCGCTGCTGCGCCACCCGGTGCTGCTCGCCCGCCACGCGCAGATCCAGGTGCAGCAGGAGATCCGGGTCGCCCGCACCGCCCTGCAGACCGCCCGCGCCGACCTGCCCCGGCTCGGTATGCCCGAGTCCGTCATCGAGCACACCATCAAGCTCTACGCGGCCGAGATCATGCAGCTGCAGCACATCGCCCGCAGTGTCCGCGCGGTCACCGACGCCCTCGTGGACCGCGCCGCCGGGCGCTGACGGCGCCGCCGGCCCCGGCCGCCGGACCGGGTGCTCCGGGCCGGTGCCCGCCAGGACCTCATCGGATCCCCCGCTGTGTGCGATGCTCAAGACGTGACGAGGGAACCCGCGGTGCCGGGTGAGCCGGGCGACGTGTCGGAGCTCGCCGCGCTGACCCGTGAGGTCGCGCGCCAGCGCGCCGAGATGGACCGGCTGCAGGAGATCGCGGCCACCGCCGCCGTGGTGGAACGGGCCAAGGGCGCCGTCATGGCGCAGACGGGCTGTTCGCCGGACGCCACCGACGAGATTCTGCGACAGCGGGCGAAGGCGGCCCGCCGCACCCTGCTGGAAGAGTGCTGGATCGTCCTGGGGAATCTCACGCCGGCCCCCCGCCCGGACCGCTCGCCGCTCGGGGACGAGCTGGTGGACCCGGAGGCGGATCCGGTGCCCGCCCTCGCCGACGACGTTTCCGACGCCCTCGGCCGGCTCGGCCGGGCCCTGGTCCGGGTCGGCACCCCGCAGGCCCTGGCCCACTGCCTGCTCGGCCATCTCGGCCCCGGCCTGGGCACCGACGCGGTCATGCTGTTCGCACTGCTGCCCGGCGGCGGCCTGGAGCTGGTGGGATACGCCGGGATCGACGACGCGCTGGCCCGCCAGTGGCACCAGGTGCCCCCGCTGCCCGGCATACCCGCTCTGGACGCCCTCCGCAGCGGGCAGCCCCGCTGGCTGGACGGCACCGGAACCGAGCACGCCGGATACCCCCTGCTCGGGGGCGCCCCGGGACAGTGGCGCTCCCAGGCCTGGGTGCCGGTGTGGGTCGGGGAGCACGCGGACGTCGTCATCGGGGTGCTGCGGGGTGCGGGGAGCGCGTTCACCTCGCGGGACCGCCGGCATCTGGTGGCCGTCGCCCGGCTCTGCGCCGGTCCGCTGCGCATGTTCGGGACCCGAAGGGAGTCCCCCGTCGGCCCGGCCGTGGACGCCCTGCAGGCGGTGTTCGAGCGGCTGCCGGTCGTCGCGTTCCTGCTGACGCCGCTGCGCGCGGCGTCGGGCCGGGTGGAAGACTTCCGGATCGACGCGGCCACCGCGGAGGCCTTCGACGGCCTCGGCCGACAGGGTCGCGAACTGCTCGGGCTGCGACTGCTGGAGTGCTGGCCGACCGTGGCCGACGAGCCGCTGTGGCAGGGCTTCCTGAACACGCTCGCCGACGGACGGCCGTACCGGAGCGACCCCTTCACCCGACAGCGGGCGGTGGCCGGCGGCACTGAGCTGTCCACCTTCTCGGCACGGGTGGAGCGGCTGGGCGACCAACTGGTGGTCAGCTGGTTCCGGGACGGCCTCACGGGCCGCCGGGAACACCGGCCGGCCGACGACCAGCGGCTCGGCAACCTCGGCTGGGCCAGCTGGAACCTGGCCGCCCGGGAGGCCACCTGGTCCGCCCAGCTCTACGCCCTCTTCGACCGGGACCCGGCGCAGGGCCCGGTGCCGCTGACCGGACTGGCCGAGCTGGCCCTGCCGGAGGACGCGGCCGCCCTCGCCCGGGCCGTCGACGAGCTGGTGCACGCGGGACGGCCGTGTGACCTGCAGTTCAGGATCGCCACCCGCAGCGGCATACGGCATCTGCGGGCGGTCGCCGAGGCGGCGGCCGGCGCGGACGGCGCAACCGTGGAGGTGCACGCCTGCGTGCAGGACCTCACCGCACAGCGCAGCGCCGAACTCGCGCTGGTCGCCAGTGAGCGCGCGATGCTGACCCAGCACCATGTACTGCAGGCCGAGCGGACCGTGGCGGCGCGGCTGCAGCACGCGCTGCTGCCGCTGTCGCGCCGGGCGGTGCGGCTGGCCGGGCTGCGCGTCGAAGTGTCCTATCTGCCAGCGCAGTCGGGACTGAGCGTCGGCGGGGACTGGTTCAGCGCCATCGAACTACCCGACGGGGACGCCCTGCTGGTGGTCGGTGACGTCGCCGGACACGGCATGGACGCGGTGGCCACGATGGCGCAACTGCGGTTCACAGCCAAGGGCATGGTGATCACCGGCTCCACCCTGACCGGCGCGCTGGCCCGGCTCAACACCCTGCTGCTGCACTCCCGGGGGCCGCACGGCTCGGCCACCATGGTGCTGGCCCGCTACCGCGCCGCCGAACGGCGGCTGGTGTGGGCGCAGGCCGGCCACCTGCCGCCGCTGCTGGTGCGCGGCGGCCGGGCCCGCTGCCTGGACCGGCCGGCCGGCGTGCTGCTGGGGGCTTGCGACACCCCGCTCTACGAGGAGGCGGAGTGCCGGCTCGAAGCCGGGGACCGGGTCGTGCTGTACACCGACGGACTGGTCGAGCGGCCCGGTGAGAGCATCGACCAGGGGCTGGAGCGGCTCATGGGCGCGCTCGAGGCGCAGGCCCGGGGCGGCCACGCCTCGTTGGACCGGCTGCTCGGTACGGTGCTGGAGGGCGAGCAGCGCGACGACCTCTGCGTGCTGGACCTGCGGGTCCCGCAGCCCGGTGAGGCCGCCACCGCCTGACGGCGGGTCCGAGGGGTCACTCGCCGCGGTGCCGCCAGTACCAGAACACTCCGACGAGCAGGGCCACGAGGAACACGACGGGCAGCAGCAGACCGGGGATGCGGGAGACGTCCATGCAGAGGGCTTTCGGTTCGGTGGGCCGAGGTGCCGAACGCCCGTCGACCCGGCCCTCATTGTGACACGCGCCACACCTCTCCCGGCCGGGCCGACCGGCCCCGCCCCGGTCCGGTGGTCCCCTACGTCCGCGCCTCCAGTTCGCGGCGCGTGTCGTCGCCGTACACACCGGTCTCGTCGCCGCGGACGCCGTACCAGAGCTGGAAACGGGCGACGGCCTCGGTGAGGGCGCTGTCGTAGCGGCCGTCGGCGGCGCGCGCGTCGTAGACGTCCGGGATGCGTCCGAGGCGCCGCTGCAGCTCGCTCACCTCCGGCCCGATGTCACCCTCCCGGAGGATGCCGGTCCGGTCCGAGGTCACCGGGGCGGACGGGCCGGCCGGCGTCGACGGCGGCGGAGTCGCCGTCGCGTCCCCCCGGTCCGGAAGCAGCAGCGCACTGCCGAACCCGGCCAGGGCGGCGGCGAGGATCCCGCCGGCGACCGCGGCGCGCCGGCGGCCCGGGAGCACGGCGGGGACGGTGGCGGCCGGCGCCGCGCCGGCCGCCACGGCGGCGCGCCGCCTCCGCGTCGCGGGCCCCGGTCGCGGCGGCCCGGCGTCCCGGACGGACGGAGCGCGAGGCGTGGCCGGGGCGGCGGCGGGCGGGTCCTCGGTGAGTTCGCGGAAGAGTTCCGCGAGGGCGTCGGTGCTCCGGTGCCGTATCACCCGGATCGGTTCGAGGACTTCTCGCTGCCGGGACTCCCCCGGTTCGGGCGGTGTGGGCACCCTTGTCTCCTTCGCTGCCGTGGCTCCCCGGGGAGTGATACGGGTGCGGCCCGGGGAGGGTTCAGCGCGCGAGGAAGCGGTACAGGGAGGCCGTCAGCGCGGCCACGAAGGCGTCCCGCCCCCGGTCGTCGAGGGTGTCGAGGGACAGGTACGGGTTGAGGTCCTCCAGTTCCACGAGGAGCAGTCCGCCCTCGGGCGCACGGCAGGCGTCGACGCGCTGCACGCCGTGCGCGAGCCCGTTCCACTCGATGAAGCGGCGCGCGAACTCCAGGTCCGCCGGGGACGCCTCGTAGGGGGCCAGCTCCCAGCGCCGGCGAGGGTCGGGGGTGTACAGCGCGTACTGGAAGGCGTGGTCGACGAAGTAGAAGGAGACCTCGTAGGAGAAGTCGACGCGCGGCTGGACGAGAACCTTGCCGTCGGCGAGGCCGGGCAGTTCCTCGCCCGGCACGATCCGCAGGCCTATGGAGTCGGCGCCCAGCTTCGGCTTGACGACATAACGGTCCGCGGGGGGCAGCAGCCCGAGGTCCTCGGGCCGGTCGACGGTGGGGATGACGGGGAACCCGGCGGTGGTCAGGTCGAGGAGGTACTGCTTGCCGGCCATGTCCGCCCGCCCGGTGAGCGGGTTGTAGACCGGGGTTCCCTCGCGCAGCGCGCGCTCCCGGAAGGCGTCGTACTCCCGCCGGTACGCGAGGACCGGGCCGCTGTTGCGGACGACGACGGCGTCGAAGGCGTCCATCAGGGCGGCCGCGTCGCACGGGTGGCACAGTGCGAGGTCGAAGTCGGCGCGCAGCCGGGAGGTCAGGAAGATGTCCTCGTCGCAGTAGCGGCGCCCGCGCGCGGGGTACGCCAGATCGGTGACGTAGAGGAGGCGGGGGCGGGCGACGGCCATGCGGTTCTCCGGATCGGGCTCGGGGTGGTCTCCTGCGGACGGCCAGGGTATGCCGGGGCCCTGGGCCCGGCCCGCGCCCGGTCCGGGAGGTACTCAGTTCCCTGCGCCGAGGGAACTGAGTGCCATGGCGTGCTACGTTCCCACCATGATCTCCAGTGACAAGGCGGAGGCCAGGCCGCCGATGCGGGACGCCCTCGTCGCGGCGGCCTTCCGGCTGTTCCTGGAGCGGGGGTACGAACAGACGACGGTCGACGACATCGTCGCGCTGGCCGGTGTCGGGCGGCGGTCGTTCTTCCGCTACTTCCCCTCGAAGGAGGACGTGGTCTTCCCCGACCACGAGCGGTGCCTGGCCGACATGACCGCGTTCCTCGCCGCGGGCGACGACGCGGCGGACCCGGTGCGCCGGGTGTGCGACGCGGCCCGGCTGGTGCTGCGGATGTACGCCGAGAACCCCTCCTTCTCGGTGCAGCGCTACCGGCTCACCAAGCAGGTGCCGGGACTGCGGGCCTACGAACTGAGCGTGGTGTGGCGCTACGAGCGCGCGCTCGCGGAGTATCTGCGCGGGCGGTTCACCGGACGGCGCGACGGCACACTGCAGGCAGACGTGATCGCGGCGGCGGTGGTCGCCTCGCACAACAACGCGCTGCGCTCCTGGCTGCGCTCGGACGGGCGGGGGGACGCGACGGCCACCGTCGACCACGCGCTGGCGTACGTGCAGTCGGCGTTCGGCGCCTCCCCCGTGCCGCCGGCCGACGAGCGGCCCGAGGACGTCGTGGTGGTCGTCTCCCGGCGCGACGCCCCGCTGTGGCGGGTGGTGCAGGAGATCGAGACGACCCTCGGTCGAAGCTGAGCACCGGCCCGGCTCCCGCAGATTCGGGGTACGCAGTGCCTTTACGGGTGGCACTCAGTGCCATACGCTGAGGCCGTGCACGGTGGCACGGTGAACCGCGCACCCGCGTGCGTGTCGCGTCCCGCGCGCGGTCCCAGGGCGAGCGCAGGGAGTTGACCAGCGTGTACCACCACTCGACAAGCGCCGTGTCGCAGCAGGCCGGAACCACGGCGGGCGTGCTCGACCGCGGCCGCGGCGACGGCGAGACCATCGTGTTCCAGCGCTGCACCTGGTGCGGCACCGCCATGTACCACCGGGTGCTGTGTCCGGTGTGCCGGGGCAGTGAACTGCGCACCGAGCGCAGTGAGGGGGTGGGCACCGTGCGCCACTCGACGGTGGTGCACCGCAACACGCCGGCCGCGCGCAACGTCTCGCTGATCGAGATGGCCGAGGGGTTCGTGCTGCGCGGCCGGGTGATGGGCCCGCCGATCGGCATCCACAGCGGCGACCGGGTACGGCTGTCCACCGCCCAGGACCCGGTCCGGGGCGAGCCGGTCTTCCAGCTGATCGACGAGCCCTACCGCGCCTGGACCTGACCGGCCCTCGGCCGGCCGCCGGTCGAGCGGGTCGCCGACCGCCCCCGTGCGGACCGCCGGCCCCGGTGTCCGGATCCTTGCGCACGCCGGGCCGCGCCCGCGCGCACAGGCAACCCACAGATCGTCCTCCGCATCCTCCGGGGCGTGCGGGGCTCCCGAGACCGACGGGCCGCCCGCGCACCTCGTGTGGAGAGGGGACGACCATTGATCCGTGCCCGGCGAATAGGTGTGACCGCCGTCGCGGCGCTCGCGGCGCTGGCGGCATCACCGGGGCTGGCACAGGCCCAGCAACCGCCCGGAAGCGCACCGCTGACCACGGTGTCCGGCACTGAACTGCCGCCAGGCTGGCAGATGTCCGGCGAACAGCTGATCTGGCGCTCGCCGTCGCCCGTGCCCATGGGCGACGCACGCGTGGAGTTCCACGCGAACGACCGGCTCCTCGGCGTCCCGGCGCCCGGCGAGGACGGCCGGACCTTCCGGCTCAGCCTGGACGACGCCGCCACCACCGACCTCCAGGACCTCGGAGACCTCCAAGTCATCGCTGCGGGGCGGCGGTTGGACACGCCCGACGGGCCGCCGCGGGACGCCCGCGGCGGCCGTCGCTCCCCCGCGGCCGCCCCACCGGCGGCGGGCGCCCGGAAGGCGCCCGCGGGCGCGGTGGACCCCGGTTCACCGGGCCCGTACGGCACGCAGCGCGCCGCGTACGACCTCGACCCGGTGCGGCTGCCCGGCTTCCCCGAGCCCGTGGAGATGCGCGCCGAGGTGGTGGCGCCGGCCGGGGCGGTCGGCAGGCGGCCGCTCGCACTGTTCCTGCACGGCCGCCACGCCACCTGCTACAAGCCGGGCACCGAGGACGACGTCACCGGCGACTGGCCCTGCGCCGACGGCTACCGGCCGATCCCCAGCCACAGGGGCTACCTGCGGGACCAGCAACTGCTGGCATCCCAGGGATATCTGACGGTGTCGATCTCCGCGAACGGCATCAACGGCCAGGACTGGCAGGCCGAGGACGGCGGCGCCCAGGCCCGCTCCTCGCTAGTGCGCCGGCACCTGGACCGCTGGGCCGACTGGTCCGCCCACCCGGCGAAGGCCCCGGCCGCCCTGCGCGGGCTCACCCGGGCCGATCTGCGCCGGGTTCTGCTGGTGGGCCACTCCAGAGGCGGCGAGGGCGTCAACCGGGCCGCGATGGACAGCCTCTACCCGCCGCCCGCCGACCAGGACGGCTACCGGGGCAGGGTGCGCTGGACGGTGCGCGGCACCGTCCTCATCGGACCGACGATCTTCGGCCAGAACCCGGTCGCCGACGTGCCCTCCACGACCATCCTGCCGGGGTGCGACGGCGATGTGTCCGACCTGCAGGGCGAGGTGTTCGTGGACGGCACGCGAGGGGTGAGCCGCGGCACCGCGCTGCACAGCGCGGTCTACGTGGTGGGCGCCAACCACAACTTCTTCAACACCGAGTGGACGCCGGGCCAGGCCGAGGCGCCCGCCACGGACGACTTCTGGAGCGACCCGGAGCAGCCGGACCCGGTCTGCTCGGCGAACGCGCCGACCCGGCTGACCGCCGACCAGCAGCACCGGGCGGGCGCCACCTACATCGCCGCCGCGGCGCGGCTGTTCGTCGCCGGTGACGACCGGGCGCGTCCGCTGCTCGACGGCACCGGACTGCGCGCGCCGTCCGCCGATCCCGCCCGGGTGCTCACGCACGCCGTGGGTGCGGCACGCGGCGCCGGGTTCCTGCCCGACGGTCCGGTGCGGGTGACCGGCGGCCGGCTCTGCGCGGCTGTCGACCCCGACCCCGCGGCCGCCTGCCTCGATCCGGAGGGCCAGGGCCGCTCGCCGCACTTCGCGCGCTGGGACACCGACCGGGAGACCGACCGCCGGGCCGTGGCGCTGGGGTGGTCGGCGCCCGGCGCCACCACCACCGTCCGCCCGCCCGAGCCGCTGTCGCTGGCCGGGTCCCACAGCCTCGCGCTGCGGGTCTTCGTGCCGCCGAACACCACCGGCACCCGGCTGGACGTGGCCGTCACCGACACCTCCGGACGCCGGGCCGCACTCGGCCGGATCACCGTCGACGGTCTGCCCGGCAGCGAGTCGACTGCCTCCTACTGGGCCCGGGAGCTGCGCGTCCCGCTCACCGCCGCCGCCCGCGCCGGACTCGACCTGCGGCACGTCCGCTCCCTCGAGCTGACGCCGCGCTCACCGTCGGGGCAGGCCTGGCTGATGGACGCCTGGGGCTGGCGCCCGGGTACCCCGTCGGTGCGGCCGACCGCTCTGTCACGCGTCGACGTCGGCCGTACGGTGGTCAAGGAGGGCGACGAGGGCGTGCGCACCTACCGGATGCCCGTCCGGGTGTCGGGTCGCGGCAGCGGCCAGGTCCGCGTCTACACCGTCGACCCGGTGACCGGTGAGACCCGGGACAAGCTGGTGACCGTCCGGCCCGGCGGCCAGGACATCGACGTGTCGGTGGAGGTGCGGGGCAACACCCGCTACTCCGAGGACGTCCGGCACGACATCCTCGTCAAGGCAGTGCGGGGCACCGTGGTGGGCTCCTACCGGGGTGGGGTCCTGGTCGAGAACGACGACGCGATGCCCACCGTGACGATCACGCCCGTGGCCGACCGGGTGACAGAGGGCCAGGCCCTCGCCTGGCGGTTGACGCTCTCGGAGGCCGCCGACACCGAGATCTGGAAGCTGTTCCGGACCCAGCCGGTCGCCGACGAGCTGTCCACCAAGGACGTGGACGCGAACTGGCTGCGGGAGCAGACCGGTTCGGAGCCCGACCCCGAGCGGCCGCTGTCCCAGGCGGACCTGTGGGTGGGGCTGTCCGTTCCCGCGGGCAGCACCGGCGTCGACTGGAGCGTGCCGACCGTCGTCGACGACGTGAGGGAGCGCGCCGAGTCGGTGCGGTTCGAGGAGATCAGCTGGGACGACGACGAACCCCGGCCCGGCGGCCTGGTGTTGACGGGCACGGTGCTGGACGCGTCGTAGTCCGTAGGTGCCGAGGGGGCCCGGGCCACGCGGTCCGGGCCCCTGTGCGCGTCAGCGCCGCGCGCTGCGCGGGCGTACCGGTGTCACAGGGTGACGCGGATACCGACGGTGCGGTCGGCGCCGCCGCGGAGCCGGCTGCCCAGCAGGGTGAGCCGACCCATGATGCCGTACTTGCGGGCGATGAGCTGCCGGTAGCGGCCGGCGGTGGCCGCGTCCACGACCTCGGCGGTGGCCGGGACCTGCTCGCCGGTCGGACGGCCGCGCATGTCGCAGGGGCCGACGAGGACGTCGCCGCGCGCCCGGATCCGGCGCACCTTCCAGGAGTCGGCCGCGGTCCACACCCCGAGGCCGTCCCCGTCGCGCACCACCCACACCGGCGTCGGGACGCCGGTGCCGTTCTTGCGGTAGCTGGTGATCAGCAGGTACTTGCCCGCGCTGAGCGCGTCCAGCGTCGTGTCGTCCATGGCGGGCAGTCTAGGCCGACGCCCCCGCGCCTGTCCGGGTCAACGGCGCCGGGTGGCCGAGGCGGTACGGCGGCGACGACGGGCGACCGCCTGCCGGCGGGCGTGGCCGTGGCGGATCCCGGCCCCGGAGGGGGCCGCTCAGCGCGCGGGGCTGCGGCCGTCCGGTGTACGGCCTCGCCGGGGACTGCCGCCGAGGTGGCCGGATCCAGCCGTGCGTGGCCGGCGCCGCCGCTGCCGGAGGGGAGCCCCTGGGCCGAGCGCGGCGGCCGGGCCGTCGGATATGTGCTGTGGAGATCAACTGCTGGGTCTAGATTGCTCGTTGACCTCTGATTCACCAGCATCCGCAGGAGCCCAGCCGTGACCGACACCTCGCCGTCCGCAGCCCACGCCGCCAAGCAGCTGCGCGACCGTATCAACACCACCCAGCCGCACACCGCCCGGATCTGGAACTACTGGCTGGGCGGCAAGGACAACTACGAGGTCGACCGGGCGGCCGGGGACCAGATCCGGCAGCTCCACCCGGGCATCGGCGACTACGCGCGCGAGGACCGGCTCTTCCTGGGCCGCGCCGTGCGCCACCTGGTGACCGAGGCGGGCATCCGCCAGTTCCTCGACATCGGCACCGGGCTGCCCACCGCCGACAACACGCACGAGGTCGCGCAGCGGCTCGCCCCGGAGTCGCGGATCGTCTACGTCGACAACGACCCGCTGGTCCTGGCGCACGCCCGCGCGCTGCTCACCAGCACGCCGGAGGGCCGCACCGACTACCTCGACGAGGATCTGCGCAACATCGACGTGATACTCGAACACGCCGCCGAGATACTGGACTTCAGCCGTCCGGTGGCGCTGATGCTGCTGGGCGTGGTCATCTTCGTCGGCGACGACGAGGACCCCTACGGCCTGGTGCGGGGGCTGGTCGACCGGCTGCCCTCGGGCAGCCACCTGGTGCTGTCCCACACGGTGACCAGCCCGTCGATGCCGGACGTGGACGAGGCCGTGAAGTTCTGGAACGAGCACGGCACGCCGAAGCTGACCCAGCGCACCCCGGAGGCCGTCGCCCGGTTCTTCGACGGGCTTCAGCTGCTGGAGCCGGGCGTGGTGTCCTGTTCCCGCTGGCGCCCCGAGGGCACCGACGGCACCGAGCCGGAGGAGGTCGCGATGTTCGGCGGGGTCGCGGTCAAGCGATGATCGCCGCCGCCTGAACGCGGCCGGGCCTCGGCCCGTATGGAATGTGGGCACTCGACGACCGGAGCGCCCCGCGGTGTCGAGGCCGCGCGTTCGGTGTTCGGGAGCCATGCATGAGGCACGTACGACGACGAATCGTCCGGCGGGTGACACGGCTGGCGGCCGTCGGCGGGCTCCTCCTGGGAGGGGCGATGGTCACACAGGCGGCGCTGGCGAGCGAGCCGGCGGACGGTTCGGCGCTCCCCCGGGGCGCGGCACGGACCTTCGCGGAGACCGGCGCGGAGCTGGTGGCCCGGCTCGGTGACTCCCGTACGGCGGGCAGCTGGGTCGGGGCCGACGGGCGGACGGTGGTCGCGGTGACCGACGAGCGGACGGCGGCGCAGGTGCGGCGCTCGGGCGCCGAGGCGAAGGTCGTCGGGCACAGCATGAACGAGCTCAGGTCGGCCACGGAGGCGCTGCGTTCGGCGCCCCGGGTGCCGGGGACCGCCTGGGCCATGGACTATCAGCACAACCGGGTGGTGGTGCGCGGCGACAGCACGGTGTCGGCGGCGGACTGGGCGCGGCTGACCCGGGTGGCGGACCGGGTGGGGAGCTTCGTGAGGATGGAGCGCTCCGAGGGGACCTTCTCGCCGCGTCTCAACGGCGCCCAGCCGATCCTGTCGACCGGCGGCCGCTGCTCGGCCGGGTTCAACGTCACCGACGGGCGGCGGGACTACATCCTGACCGCGGGGCACTGCGGGCCGCAGGGTTCGGTGTGGTTCGCGGACACCGGCGGCAACCGGCAGGTGGGGCGCACGGTCGCGGCGAGCTTTCCCGGCGGGGACTTCTCCCTGGTGGAGTACGCGGGCGGCACGGCGGGCGAGGGCGCCGACGTGGTCGCCATCGGCAGCGGCACGGGGGTGCGGATCACGGGCCTGGGCGACGCGTCGGTGGGGCAGCGGGTCTTCCGCAGCGGCAGTACCAGCGGGCTGCGCGACGGCCGGGTGACCGCGCTCAACGCGACGGTGAACTATCCGGAGGGCACGGTCACGGGGCTGATCGAGACCGACGTGTGCGCCGAACCGGGGGACAGCGGTGGACCGTTGTTCTCGGAGGGGATCGCACTCGGCGTGACGTCCGGCGGCAGTGGCGACTGCGCGTCGGGCGGCACGACGTTCTTCCAGCCGGTCACGACGGCGCTGAGCCAGTTGAAGGTGAAGCTGATCGTGTCCGCGGGAGGCGCGGGCGGCCAGGGGGCCGGCAGCCAGAACGCGCCGTCGGCGGCGGCTCCGCAGCCGTCGGCACCGGCGAGCGCGCCGGACGCGGTCTCCCCCGGGGCCTCGGCTCCGGTGACGGACGGCACGGCCGGGCGGACGCTGGCCGCGCGACTCACCGACCCGCGCAACCTCGGGCCGGGTCTGCTGGTGATCGCGGGCAGTCTGGTGGCGCTGGCCGCCACCCGCTACATCCGCACGGAGCAGGATCGCAGGGCGTACCAACGCCATTACTCGACGACGTGGGGCTGAGGAGGGATCCGAGGGATCCGGGGGTCGTGGCGAGGGGGTCGGCCTCGCGCGGTGAGGCGGTGGTCAGGCCGCCTTCGCCCGCTGCGGGGCCACGGCGGCCCACTCCATGACGAGCCGCTGGTATTCCTCACGCTGCTCGACGCTCAGTGTCCCGCCCGACCGGAGCCACAGGGCCCGGATCTCCTCGTTGACCTCCACGGCCGATCGCTCGGAAACGGATTCAACACTGGTGGACATGGTGTGAATCTTACGGGGTAGGAGGTGAAGGCCGTGTGAGTTAATACGTAATATTCCAGACATTTCGGACCGTGTTACTGATCACGCGCACCACCGTGCCCCTGCACCGAGAGGCCGGGGCGGTCGGACCGCCCCGGCCTGGCCGGCTCAGGGTGCTCAGGTGCCGGGCTTGCGCCCGTAGACGTAGACGTCGTCGCCGTTCCTGAGCAGCGACCAGTACTTCGCGGCCGCCGTCTTGGTCATGTTCACACAGCCGTGGGAGCCCGGCGGGTTCCACATGGACACGCCGACCGAGTGGAAGGCCTGCCCGCCGTCGAAGAACTGGCTGTACGGCATGGGCACGTGGTAGATCGTCGAGAAGTGGTTCTTGTTGCGCCAGTAGACCTTCTTCAGCCCGGTGCGGGTCTCGTACCCGTCACGGCCGGTGCGCACCGGCACCGGACCGTAGACGAGCCGGCTGCCGTCCTGGATCCAGCTGATCTGCAGGCTGAGGTTGACGCAGGCGATGCGGCCCTTGTTCGTGGGGCACTTGCGGTCCCGGTTGGGGTTCTTGCCCACGGCCTTCTGCTTGTTCATGAGATCCATAACGCCCCAGGTGACGGGTCCCGCGTAGCCGATGTTCGGGCTGATGCCGTGCTTGGTCTGGAAGGCCTGGACGGCCTTGCAGTCGGCGGTGGACTGCCGGCCGTCGACGGGACGGCCGAGGAACCTCTCCACCTGCTTCTGGTACGGCCCCGCCTTCGTGGTGCAGCTCGCGGCCTCGGCCGGCGCCGCCCCCAGCACCATGGTCAGCGGCGCGACCAGCCCCGCCACCCCGAGGGCGACCACCCCTCGTCTGCGTACGTCCCCCATGCTGCTCCCTCATTCCGGCGTGTCGTCCGCGATGTCGTATTCCTAGACAGCCGGACGGCGCCCAGGGTTGCCCCGGCCGCGAGCCGTGACGAAACGGTGAACTTCGCCGCCCGGCGACCGTCGCGGTGCCGTGACCGCTGTGCGAGGCCCGCGCCGGCCGACGCTGCGGATACCGTGCGTCCATGTCTGCCTTCATACAGCAACTGCCCGCACTCATCGGCGTCGTGATCGGCGCGCTCGGATCCTACCTGGCCGTCGTCCGGGGTGACCGGGCGCGGTTCCGGCGGGAGCGGGCGGCACACTGGGAGGAGCGGCGGCTCATGGTCTACAGCGACTACGCGCGGGCGGTGAAGAAGTCGGTGACGGTCGCCTACCGGGTCGCCGCCCACCTGGGCAGCGGCTCGCATCCGCATCCCCTGTCGCCCGCGGAGGCGGAGCCGCTGCTGGTGGCGGCGGCGGACGTCCGTGATCCGGCCGGGGAGGCGCTGATCATGCTGGGCAGCCGGGAGGTGGTGGAACGGGCGCGGGCGTGGGTGACCGTGGTGATGGAGATGGAGGGGTCCGTCCGCGCCGGCGAGCGCGACCGGGCCGCCTGGCAGGCCCTGCTGGACCGGCAGCGGGCCGGCCGCGAGGGCTACTACGCCGCCGTGCGGGAGGACCTCGCCCTGCCGCCGGGGCACTCGGCACGCTGGCCGGTGACCGGACGGCAGGGAGCCGGGGCCGGTGATGCTCAGCGGTAGCCGGTGGTGTCGGCCGGCTTGCCCGCGTCCTGGACCTCCACCAGGTAGCGCCAGGCGTCCGGCCGGCTGCCGTCGAGGTCGGTGAAGCCGTACACCCGGGCGAGCCCGCCACTGGAGAGGGACTGTCCGTTCCAGCGCGCCACGTCCGGGTCGGCGGCGAGGGCGGCGACCGCCCGGCCGACGTAGCGGGGCGACTCCGAGATGGCGAAGTGCGGGACCTGTTCCAGGGCGTCGCGCCAGGTGTCCTCGCGGACGCCGAACTGGTCCAGCATGATCTCCGAGCGCAGCCAGCCCGGGGTGAGCGCGACGGCGGTGGCGCCGCGCGGGCCGAGTTCCCGGCCGAGGGCGAAGCCCATGCGCAGCACTGCGGTCTTGGCCAGGTCGTAGAAGAAGCTGTTGCGGTAGGTGTCGCGGTTGTACTCGGCGGTGCCGTCGGTGACCTCGACGACGAGTCCGCCGGGCCGGCGCAGCATCAGCGGCAGCGCGTGGTGGCTGGTGATCGCGTGGGTGTCGACCGCCAGCCGCAGCAGTCTGAGCCCGTTGTCGAGGTCGTGCTCCCAGACGGGGGTGTCCCACGCGAAGAGGTGTTCGCCGCCCCAGATGTCGTTGACGAGGACGTCGAGTGCGCCCTGTTCCTCGTCGATGCGGGCGATCAGCGCGCGCACCTGGTCGGGTTCGAGGTGGTCGGTGGCTACGGCTACGCCCCGGCCGCCGGCCCGGGTCACCAGGTCGGCGGTGTCCTCGATGGTCTCGGGGCGGTCGTACTCCGAGCGACGCGTTCGGGTGGTGCGGCCGGTGACGTAGACGGTGGCGCCGGCCGCGCCCAGTTCCACGGCGATCCCGCGGCCCGCGCCGCGGGTCGCCCCGGCCACCAGTGCCACCTTGCCGTCGAGCGGTCCTGACATGTCCTGCTGCCTCCCGGTCCCTTGTCTGCGGTGTCCCCTCAGGGTGGCGTGGAAACCGGACACCTTCTGTCGCCGTTTCCGGAGGGACACCGGACGGGCGGACCGCTCAGTGCCCGCGCCGCTCCCACTCCGCCAGGTGGGGAGCCTCGGCGCCGATGGTGGTGGAGTCGCCGTGGCCGGTGAGCACCTTGGTGCCGGCCGGCAGGGTGAGCAGCCGGTCGCGGATCGAGGCGACGATCGTCGGGAAGTGCGAGTACGACCGTCCGGTGGCCCCGGGGCCGCCCCGGAAGAGGGTGTCGCCGGTGAAGACGACACCGAGCCCGGGGTCGTGGAGGCACACCGCGCCGGGAGCGTGGCCGGGGGTGTGCAGGACGGTCAGGTCGGCGCCGCCGGCCTCGATGACCTGACCGTCGACGAGGTGCCCGTCGGGCTCGCGGTGGGGGTGAGTGAGCCTCCACAGCGGCAGGTCGTCGGGGTGCAGCCAGATGGTGGCGCCGGTGAGTTCGGCCAGCGCGGGGGCGGCGTCGATGTGGTCGTTGTGGGCGTGGGTGCAGACGATGGCGGTCAGCCGGCGGTCGCCGACGGCCTCGGCGACGGCACGGGCGTCGTGGGCGGCGTCGATGACGATCGCCTCGTGGTCGTCTCCGACGATCCACACGTTGTTCTCGACGTCCCAGCTGCCGCCGTCGAGGGTGAACCGGCCTGAGGTGACGAGGCGTTCGACGCGGGCGCCCATCACAGCACCACCACCGAGCGCAGCACGTCGCCGTGGTGCATCCGCTCGAACGCCTGCTCCACCTGGTCCAGCCCGACGGTCTCGGTGACGAACGCGTCGAGCGGCAGGCGGCCCTGCAGGTGCAGGTCGATCAGCATGGGGAAGTCGCGGGAGGGCAGGCAGTCGCCGTACCAGGAGGATTTCAGCGCCCCGCCCCGGCCGAAGACGTCCAGCAGCGGCAGTTCCAGCTTCATCTCCGGCGTGGGCACGCCGACGAGGACGACCGTGCCGGCCAGGTCCCGGGCGTAGAACGCCTGCCGGTAGGTCTCGGGGCGGCCGACCGCCTCGATGACCACGTCGGCGCCGAAACCGCCGGTCAGTTCGCGGATCGCCTCGACGGGATCGGTCTGCTCGGCGTTGACGGTGTGGGTGGCGCCGAGGGTACGGGCGGTGTCGAGCTTGCGGTCGTCGAGGTCGACGGCGATGACGCGGGCGGCGCTGGCCAGGTGCGCTCCGGCGACGGCCGCGCCGCCGACGCCGCCGCAGCCGATGACGGCGACGGAGTCACCGCGGCCCACGCCGCCGGTGTTGATCGCGGCGCCGATGCCGGCCATGACTCCGCAGCCGAGCAGTCCGGCCACCGCCGGGGAGACCGCGGGGTCGACCTTGGTGCACTGGCCGGCGGCCACCAGGGTCTTCTCGGCGAACGCACCGATGCCGAGGGCGGGCGAGAGCTCGGTGCCGTCGGTGAGGGTCATCTTCCGGGCGGCGTTGTGCGTGGCGAAGCAGTACCAGGGGCGGCCGCGCAGACAGGCCCGGCAGTTCCCGCACACCGCACGCCAGTTGAGGACCACGAAGTCGCCGGGCGCCACGTCGGTGACGTTCTCGCCGACCGACTCGACGACGCCCGCCGCCTCGTGGCCGAGCAGGAAGGGGAAGTCGTCGTTGATGCCGCCCTGTTTGTAGTGCAGATCGGTGTGGCAGACGCCGCACGCCTGCACCCGCACCACGGCCTCGCCGGGTCCGGGGTCAGGTACGACGACGGTCTCCACCCGTACCGGTTCGTTCTTGCCCGGTGCGATCACGCCGCGCACTTCCTGCGCCATCAGGCTGCCCCTTCCGTCGCGGATTGCTGTCCCTGCGACGACCCTAGACGCCGCTGATCGCCGAGGGGACCATCACGGCCGTCCGCCTGCGGGGGCGGCCCGGGCCCTGGGCGTATCGCCCCGCGACCTCGTACGGACGGAGGAGCGGAGCGGCGTCGGACGCTGAGAGGGGCCGCCCGGCCGGACGGCCCCTGGGGCGGTGCGGGCGGCGGTCAGGCCTGGACGGCGGGGAGCAGCCCGGTGACGGGGGCGACCAGGTCGGTGACCTGGTGGAGCTCGTTGAGCCGGTTCAGCTCGTTCACCTTGTTCAGCTCGGCCAGCTGGCGGGACACGCGGGGCATGTCGTCCCGGTGCTCGGCGGGGATGTCGCTGACGGCGAGCGAGTCCAGCGTGGCGATCGGGTTGATCTGGCCGGTTTCCGGGGCGCCGGCCGCGTTCGCCATCGGCGCGCCGAGGCCCGTGGCCCCGACGGCGAGACAGGCGGCGGCGACGATGCGTCGAGTGGAGATCATGCCCTCAGCAACGCGCGGAGGCCTGCCGCGGACACGGCCGGGCCGCACCGCTCACCCGTGAGGCGCACAGGCGGCCCTGCGCTTGCCGACCCGGTCGGGGCGGAGGACGCTCGGAGGTGAGGGTCACGCGGCATGTCTCCGCTCGGTCCGCGGCCCTCTCAGGGAGGTCACCATGGGCACCGCGACGGGCTCCAGCTTCGACAGCGAGACGCTGCGCAGGGCTGTGGAGGGAAACACCGGCAACAACCTGCTGTCGCTGTACGCCGACGACGCGGAGCTGCGCATCGTCGACCGCAACAGCCAGCCGAGCCACCCCACAGTGCTGCACGGCCGGGGTGAGATCGCCCGGATGCTCGACGACGTGTACAGCCGCGACATGACGCACCGGATGGAGGGGTGTGTGGTCCAGGGCGACCGGGCCGCCTACAGCGAGTCGTGCGAGTACGCGGACGGCGTCCGGGTCCTGTCGGAGTCGATGATCACACTGCGGGACGGCAAGATCGCCCAGCAGATCATGATCCAGGCGTGGGACGAGGAGTAGCCGAACGAGGAGGGCCGGTCGTCCGGGCCCGGGTCGCCCGTCCGGCGATCCGGGCCTTCTCACGTGCCGCTATCCTGTTCGAGGCCGTGACTGGCGCTGAGGTGGAGCACCACCGGGGAGCGGCCGGACAGACATCCGATGCCGTGCGCCTGGGCGACAAGCTCGACCAGCTCAGGAGTGGATCATGTCTCAGGCCCGGCTCATGGACGGCACCGCGCTCGCCCGCCGCATCGTCGAGGAGACCGCGAAGAAGGCGGCCGACCTCACCGGCCGCACCGGTACGACGCCCTGTCTGGCGACCGTCCTGGTCGGCGAGGACCCCGCGTCCGTCACCTACGTGCGGATGAAGCAGAACCGCTGCCGCAAGGCCGGCATCGGCTCGCGGCACGTGGCGCTGCCCGCCGCCACGACCACCGAGGAACTGGTGGACACGCTGGGCGCGTTGTCCGACGACCCGACCGTGCACGGCATCCTGCTGCAGCACCCGGTGGGCGACCACATCGACGAGCGGGCCGCGTTCGAGGCGATCGCTCCGCACAAGGACGTCGACGGGGTGACCTTCGCGTCGTTCGCGGCGATGAGCTTCGGCCTGCCGGGCTTCGTGTCCTGCACCCCGGGCGGCATCATGCGGCTCCTCGACGAGTACGACGTCGACCCGGCCGGCAAGCGAGCGGTGGTCGTGGGCCGCAGCGCCATCCTCGGCAAGCCGGCGGGCATGCTGCTGCTGGCCCGGGACGCCACCGTGACGTACTGCCACTCCCGCACCCGGGACCTGTCGGCGGCGGTGCGCGAGGCGGACATCGTGGTCGCCGCCGTGGGCCGTCCCGGGCTGATCACGGGCCGCGACCTCAAGCCGGGCGCGGTCGTGCTCGACGCCGGATACAACCCGGGCAACGTCGGCGACGTCGACTTCGACTCGGCCGTCGAACGGGCCTCACTGATCACGCCGGTACCGGGCGGCGTCGGCCCGATGACCATCGCCGTGCTGCTGGAACAGACGGTGCAGGCGGCGGTCCGGCAGCTCGGGTGAGCCGGCGGGCTCCGGCGCGCGGGGTGCGCAGAGGTCGGAGTATGTCGGGCAGACCCGGGGGGCCGGCATCATCCCCGCCCCCCGACCGGCCTCACGCCGGGCCCGGATGCCACCGCCACGCCGCAGCCCGCTCCACACGTCCGTCCCGGCTGTCGCGGGTGGGGGACCGCCGTCTCGACGCACCGCCCCGGTGCGCGGGTGGATCTCCACCGGAGCCAGGGCGGTTCACCACCTCGCCGATTCTCTGCGTGGCGGTCCGACGGCGATACGGTCCGCGTGGCGGGCGCCGGCGACCTGCAGGATCGCGCCCCTTGTCCTGGCCGTGCTGCGGCACGACCCGCGCTTGGCGGCCGACGGCGACGACGTGTCCGTCACCAGCGTCCGGCGCCCGGGTGACGAGAACGGCGTCACTGGGCCGGGATCGGCTGGGTGAGGTTCACCGGATTACCGTCGGGGTCCTGGATGTGGGCGACGCGCTGTCCCCACGGCATGTCGTTGGGGCCACCGCTGACCGAGCCGCCCAAGGCTGTCACCCGGGCCAGCGTCTCATCGACGTCGTCGACACAGATGCTGAGCAGGATTCGCGACGACTCCCGGTCCCCGGGGTTCGCCTTGGCCACCAGCCCGAGGTCGGTGTCGCCGATGCGCAGGCCGAGGTAGAAGACCGGGCCTTCCTCCGGTACCCGGAAGATCTCCTCGGCGTCGAACAGTTGCGTGTAGAAGGCGAGCAGGACGTCGTGGTCGGCGGTCAGGATGACTGGCTGGATGGTGGACATGGCACCCCTGTCGAGAACGGTCGTATCGCCGGGTAGACCGTTCGAGGACGGTGAACTCATCGGCCACCGCGCTGCCGGAAGAACTGCACCCCGCACCGCCGAGACGGTTCAGCTTCGGTGACGACCGCTCGGCCGGCTGCTCGCTGCCGTGGCCTGAAGCGCCGGCGCAGGTCCTTGTGCAGGACCAGGTACGGCAGCCCGGCCCCGGCCGGTCGTTGAAGGCTCAAGTCGGCTCGCGGGGAGACTTGGACTGGTCGCGCTGCGCGATCCTCCACGACAGCCAAGCGCTCGAACCACTCGTGCGGGGCACCCCGCCCATCCGCCCCCGCCATGTCGGTCACGGATCGATTTTGTCGTGTCCGCAGTCTTGTGGCGGAGGGCACCCCTTCCTTACTTTCCAGTAAATCCGCGTGAACGCAGCCGTGTTCAGTGACGGAAGAGCCGTACCGCCTTGCCCCCACACACCATCGCCCGCAGAGGAGGGAGCCCGCATGCCTGCCTTCAGACCCAGGTACCTGCGCTCCGTAGCCGCCGCCCTCGTCCTGACCGCCGCCGTCCCCGCGACCTCGGCCGGCGCCGCGTCCGACTCCGGTGCCGGCTCCGCCGGCGGCCTGCGGGAGGTGATGTTCGTGGGCAACAACTGGGACGGCACCGCGGACGTCATCAAGTCCTCCGGTGACTTCGCCAGGATCGGGCGGATCGACGTCGTCCCCGACAAGGACGCGCGGATGGCGGAGATCAACGCCAACCCGATCCGGTGGATCTACTTCATGGCGATCCGCAACAGCGTCGGCGAGGGCCACGACCAGTTCGTCGACGACATGTACTCCACGCCGGACGGCACCTCGGTGGTGGTGTCCCGGCCCAGCTTCGCCGACGTGGTGTCGATCGACCTGGCCACCGGGGCGGTCAACTGGCGCTTCCCGGTGTCCGGTTACCGCTCCGACCACATGGCGGTCTCACCGGACGGCAAGCGCGTCGCGGTCTCCGCCTCCCTGTCGAACACCGTGCACGTGCTGGACATCGACACCGGCGCGGAGCTGGGCCGCTTCGCCACCGGCGACAAGCCCCACGAGAACATCTTCACCAGGGACGGCAAGTACATCTACAACATGTCGATCGGCGACGTGAACACGGCGACCGACGCCCCCTGGCTGGACTGGACGAAGGGCGACCGGCACATCACCGTCGTCGACGCCACCACCTACCAGCAGGTCAAGGTCATCGACATGCGCTCGCGCCTGGACGCCATCGGGCTCAAGGACTACTCGGACGCGGTGCGCCCGGCCGTGTTCTCCCCCGACGAGTCCAAGCTGTACTTCCAGGTGTCGTTCTTCAACGGCTTCTTCGAGTACGACCTCGCCACGGACCGGATCACCCGGACGAAGACGCTGCCGAAGAACCCGGCCACCGGTGACGACCGCACCACGTTCGTCAACGACTCCCGCCACCACGGGCTGTCGATGAGCCCCGACGGCGCCAAGCTGTGCGTGGCGGGCACCATGGACGACTACGCGACGGTGGTCGACCGGGCCACCCTCCAGGAGGGCCCGCTGGTGACCGCGGCCAAGCCGTACTGGGCCACGGTCAGCGGCGACGGGAAGAGCTGTGTGATCTCCGAGAGCGGCGCCGACCAGGTCACCGCCATCAGCTTCGCCACCGGGCGCAAGACGGTGTCCGTCCCGGTCGGCGACCACCCGCAGCGGGTGCGTGTCGGCCACGTGGCCGCCGACTGGACGAGCCCGTCGGCTAGCTGATCCGCGCGGCCCACGCCGTCAGCTCGGCGCGGGCCGCGGCCAGCAGGTCCGCGGTCGGAGCCGTCGCCCCGTTGGTCACCAGCGCGTAGTGGACCCCCGGTTCCGGCGCGGTGAGCAGCAGGCGGCGGCTTCCCGTGCCGCCGGGCTCGGGCGCCACCGCGACCGGTGCGGCCGGGGTGTAGGACGGCGGGGCGTACACCGTGCCCAGGTCGGAGACGACGGTCGTCGCCGAGGCGGGGAAGGACGCCGGGAGGTGCAGCTCGGTGGGCGCCGCGGTGCCGTCGGAGCGCCAGACCAGCACGCCGTACTGGCCGGAGCCGACCAGCCGGGCCACGCTCGGCAGGGAGCCCGGCACCGGGTTCCAGGTCAGGACCGTGGAACCGTCGCGGGAGCGGTCCTCGTAGGTGAAGGCCAGGGTGGTGCCGGCGGTGGCGCTCGGGTAGAGGCGGTCCAGCAGCCGGGCGTCCTGGCGGAGGGTCACCGCCCCGCTGTCGTCGAGGCGTACGGCGGAGAGGTCCTCGTCGTTCCAGGCGTCCGCGGCGGTCAGGACCTTGTCCGGGTTGCCGTTCATCGGCTCCTGGTGGCGGCCGTGGTAGATGTCCCACTGCCACTGCTGGCCGGACAGGACCGGACCCGAGGCGGCCGGGTCGGACCACCAGGCGGCGCCCTTCACGCGGGAGTCGAGGCCCTGGTACATGGCCTTCAGGACGGTGGGGGCCTTGCCCGCGACCGTACCGGAGAGCGGGTGCCCGAACTCGCTGACGACGGCCGCGGTCCCGGCCGCCGCCGCGCGGTCGCGGACGGCGCCGAGGTCACCGGCGTACTGGCCGTCGGAGGCGTTGCCCCACATCAGGATCCCGGAAATGGCCTTCTGGTCGTAGAAGTGGGTGTTCAGGACGTAGCGCGGGCCGAGCCGGCCGGCGTCGAGCAGGCCGCCCTCGTGCCGCTGGAAGGAGATGTTGGAGTTCCAGAAGAGGTTCGGCTCGGCCAGGACGGGCTTGTCCTGCCAGCCGGCCGCGTCCATGCGGGCACGGAAGGCGGTGTAGAAGGGCCAGAGCAGGTCGCGCTCCCACACCCGGCTGCTCTGGCCGGGGTCGTAGGTGCCCGCGAACGGCTCGTTGTACGGGTCGAAGCCGACGATGTGGGCGAACTGCCCTTCGGTCAGGTGCTCGCGGATGTACGTCATGGTCCGCTGGGCGGTGGTGAGGAAGGCGTCCCGGAGGCCGTGCCGGTTGTGCCAGAAGTCGTACTGGGCGGCCTTCACGGCACCGTTCTGGGTGATGTTCTGGCCCCAGAAGAAGCAGATGCCGCAGGATTCGTCCGGGTAGCCGCCCAGGTCGACCGCCCATCGGGGAGCGCCGTCGCCCGTGTACCAGCTGTCCGGGTCGAACAGGTGACGGGAGTACAGGTCCTGGTGGAAATCGGGGTAGACCCGGAGACCGGCGTCGAGGAAGGCGCGCATCTGGTCGGTGGCGGCGGCCAGGTAGGCGGTGTCGACCCGGCCCCGCACCGGTTCGGCGTAGGCCCAGGAGAGCAGGAAGCGCACCGAGTTGCCGCCGCCGAGGGCGCGCAGCGCCCTGGCCGACGTGCGGGCGTCGGTGACGGAGGCGAAGGGCAGGCCGCCGTTCTCGGCCAGCTTGGCCTCGCCGGAGACGTCGTAGCCGCGCAGCACGACCTCGCGGCCGGTGGCGTCGGTGAAGCGGCCGTTCGACACGGTGAGCGCCGTGCCGTCGAACCAGAGGGAGTCGGGTGGGGTGGCGGCGGTGGCGGGCGGGGAGCCCGCCACCGTCAGGAATCCGCTGAGGACGACCAGAACAACGAGCAGACGGGCTCGAGTATGCGGCATGTCCCCCACCGTCCGGCGAGGTGCGTACCACGTCAATAGCTTCTGACCCATCAGTAAGTTGACTGATGGTCAGATAGACCGTGGTGTGATGCCGGCGGACGGGGCGGGCGCTGCTTCAGCGCGGCGGGAGCCGGTGCAGGGTCACGTCGGCGAGACGGCCGCCGGCCAGCTCCGCGGTCATGTAGGTGCAGTGGGGCTGCCGGCGCCGGTCGGTCGGCGACCCCGGGTTCAGCAGGCGCAGGCCCGTCGACGTGGTGGTGTCCCACGGGATGTGGCTGTGCCCGAAGACCAGGACGTCCAGGTCGGGGAAGCGGGCCGCGCAGCGCTCCTCGCGGCCCCGGGCGGGTCCGGTCTCGTGCACGACACCGAGGCGCAGGCCGGCCAGCTCGGCGTGCGCCACCTCCGGGAGCCGGGCCCGCAGCTCGGGCCCGTCGTTGTTGCCGTACACCGCGACGAGCCGTCGGCAGCGCCGCTCCAGCAGGTCGAGGGTGGCCGTGTCGACCCAGTCCCCGGCATGCACCACGACATCCGCCTGCGGGAGTTCGGCCGGCAGCGGCGCGGGCAGCTCCCGGGCGCGCCGGGGCAGGTGGGTGTCGGACATCAGCAGCAGACGTACCACGCGGGTCTCCCTCCTTCCGTCAGCGGTGCCGCTTCAGCGGCTCCCACCAGTCCCGGCGGTCCCGGTACCAGGCCACGGTGTCGGCGAGGCCGGTCGCGAAGTCGCGGCGCGGGCGGTAGCCCAGTTCCGTGCGGGCCTTGGTCCAGTCGAGGCTGTAGCGCCGGTCGTGGCCCTTGCGGTCGGCGACGTGGGCCACCCGGTCCCAGCCGGCTCCGCAGGCCTCAAGGAGCAGACCGGTCAGTTCCTTGTTGGTGAGTTCGGTGCCGCCGCCCAGGTGGTAGACCTCGCCCGGGCGGCCGCGGGTGCGGACCAGGTCGACGCCCCGGCAGTGGTCGTCGACGTGGAGCCAGTCGCGGACGTTGCCGCCGTCGCCGTAGAGCGGGACCCGTTCCCCGTCGAGGAGGTTGGTCACGAACAGCGGGACCAGCTTCTCGGGGAACTGGCGCGGGCCGTAGTTGTTGGAGCAGCGGGTGATCCGCACGTCGAGGCCGTGGGTGCGGTGGTAGGACAGGGCGATCAGGTCGGCCGACGCCTTCGACGCGGCGTACGGGGACGTCGGCCGCAGCGGCTGGTCCTCGGTCCAGGAGCCGTGCGGCGTGGATCCGTAGACCTCGTCGGTGGAGACCTGCACGAACGGGCCGGTGCCGTGCCGCAGCGCGGCGTCCAGCAGTGTCTGCGTACCGAGCACGTTGGTGCGCACGAAGGCGGCGGAGCCCTCGATCGAGCGGTCCACGTGGGACTCGGCGGCGAAGTGGACGACCTGGTCGGCGTCGGCGGTCAGCCTGCCGACGAGGCCGGCGTCACAGATGTCGCCGTGCACGAAGTCCAGCCGCGGATGGCCGGCCGGCAGGTTGGCCGGGGAGCCCGCGTAGGTCAGGGCGTCCAGCACGGTGACGTCCGCGACGTCCGCGGCGAGCAGGTGGCGGACGTAGGCGGAGCCGATGAAGCCGGCGCCTCCGGTGACGAGAAGGTTCATGGCCTGATCTCTACCTCGCCGGGGGCGCCGCGGGCCAGTGGGGGCCGGGATCAGTCCTCACCGCGGACGATGGTGCCCTCCACGCCCCGTCGCGTCCCCTGAGCCGGGTCCGGGCCGATCACGGCGGGTATCCAGGTGCGCAGCGCCCGGTCGGCGCGGCGCAGACGACGGGCGCGTGCCCAGCCGGTCTCGGGCCGGCGGGCGGCGGCGGGCTTCTCCTCGGCGTGCGCGGTCACGACGTTCATCACCTTCCTGCGGTGCGAGCGGCACCGTTCTCCGTGCGTGTCAGCGGACACCCGGCCCGCCGCTGCCGAAGGAGCCCCCGGTGCCGTCCTCCCAGCGCGGCCGGCGCTGTTCGCGGCTGTCCCGGCCCCCGGTGGGCCGCAGCTCGTGCGGCGTCAGCCGGATGTCGTCGGCGGGATCCGGCATCTCGTTGGGCTCCCGGGTACTGCGGGTCTCGTAGACCGGTCCGTTCGCGGGCGGCCGGGGCTGCTCGGCCGCCCCGGGCGGGGTGGGTTCGCGCCGACGCACGCCGATGCCGAGCCGTACGGCCCAGATCAGCGCGCCGGTGACGATGACGCCCGCGACCAGAACGGCGACCAGGCCCAGCGCATTGCCCGCGTCGGCGGCTTCGGTGACCGTAATGTCCATGTGGGCCCGGGTACCCACCGCTCGCCGGGCGATGCGCCCCCGCCCCGCGCTTCCCGCGCGTCCCCCTCACCGCCCGAGCACCACCTCGGACCACACCTGCTTGCCGCCGCTCACCGGCAGTGTGCCCCAGGCCTCGGACATGGCCTCCACCAGGAGGATGCCGCGCCCGCCGGTGGCCTCCCAGCCGAGGCTGGTGGGTTTGACGGGCGTGCGCGGTGAGGCGTCGGTGACGACGACGCGCAGCCGGTGGTTGATCAGCGTGAGGTCGAGGCGGACCCGGCCGTCGGTGTGCACGAGGGCGTTGGTGACCAGTTCGGAGACGACGAGCAGCGGGACGTCCATGGCGTCCCGGGGCACACCCCAGGCGCGCAGGGCGCGCCGGGTGAAGCGGCGGGCGTGACCGGCGGCCTCGGGGACCCGCCACACCGTCCAGCCCTCGCGCAGCGGCCGGACGGCCATGCCGTCGTAGCGCATCAGCAGCAGCGCCACGTCGTCGCCGCGGTGGGCGCCGCCGAGCAGCGCGTCGGCGACCAGACCGAGGTGGGCGGGGTCGGAGACGGCGAGTTCCGAGGCGAGCCGGTCCAGGCCGGCGTCGATGTCGGAGTCGGCGGACTCCACCAGCCCGTCGGTAGTCAGCGCCACCACGGTGCCGGGCAGCAGCCGCAGCGGGGTCATCGGGAAGTCGGCCTGGGTCAGCACGCCGAGCGGCGGCCCGCCTTCACCTTCGACGATGTCGGTGACGCCGTCCGGGTGACGCAGCACGGGCGGCGGGTGCCCGGCTCGCACGCACCAGGCGGTGCCCGCCTCCATGTCGAGGTCGACGTAGCAGCAGGTGACGAAGAGGTCGGTCTCCAGCTCCATCAGCAGCCGGTTGGCGTGGGAGACGACGACGTCCGCCGGGTGGCCCTCGGCGGCGTAGGCGCGCAGCGCGGTGCGCATCTGGCCCATGAGGGTGGCGGCGGCGGTGCTGTGGCCCTGCACGTCGCCGATGACCAGGGCGACGTGGTTGTCCGGCAGCGGGATCACGTCGTACCAGTCGCCGCCCACCTCCAGGCCCGCGGTGGCCGGGAGGTAGCGGGCGACGGCGACGCCGCCGGGGAGCTTGGGCAGGCGGCGCGGGAGGAGCTGGCGCTGGAGCATGCCGACGAGTTCGTGCTCGGCGTCGAAGGCGTGGGCCCGCATCAGGGCCTGGCCGACCAGGCCGGCGGAGGCGGTCAGCAGGGCGCGCTCGTCGGCGCCGAAGTCGTGCGGGGTGTCCCAGCCGATGAGGCAGGCGCCGGCCATGCGGCCCGCGGCGGGCAGGGGCAGGACGGCGAGGCCGCCGGGGCCGACCTCGGCGAGGGCGGGTTCCAGGGGGGTGCCGGCGGGCCAGATCCGCGCCCGGCCCTCGCGCAGCGCCGCGGCGAGGGTGGGCATGGCCCGCACCGGCGCGTCGGGCCATTCGGTGCGCCACTCCAGTCGCCACAGCTCGGGCCAGGAATCCGGTTCCGGCGGGTCGAGGACGGTGACGACGAGGCGGTCCCCCTCCAGTTCGGCGAGGGCCATCCGGTCGGCGTGCAGCGGTCGGCGCAGGGCGGCGACGACGGCCTGGCTGACGTCGCGGACGGTGCCGGCGGTGGCGAGGGCCGCGGCCAGACGCTGGACGCGGGCGACGTCGGTGACCTCGGGCCGCAGCGTGGACACGTCGGCGACGGTGCCGACCAGGCGGGCCGGGCGGCCCTCGCCGCCGGGCAGCAGATGGCCGCGCAGCCGCAGCCAGCGGGGCGGTCCGGCGGGCTGCAGGACCCGGAACTCCAGCTCCCGTTCGCCGATGGTCATGTGGTCGGCCTCCACGACCGACATCAGCGCGGGCAGGTCCTCGGGAACGGTCAGGCCGAGCAGGGTCTCCACGCGGCCGTCGAACTCGTCGCGGGTCACCCCGAACAGCTCCAGGATCTCGTCGCCCACGTCGGCCCGCCCGGTGTCCATCGCGAGGGTGAAGGAGTCCGCGCGGGGCACGCCGACCTCGTGGGGCACGGGTGGGCCGGGGGGCCGGGTGACCGCCTCGGCGACGAGTTCCAGGCAGGTTCGGCCGTCCGGGTCGAAGCCGTCGGGGCGCTCGGTGACGGCCAGCAGGCAGCCGCCGGTCTCGTCGGGCACCGGCAGGGCCGCGACATGGACGTCGCCGGACGGCATGCGCCGCGACTCGGCGCGGTCGGCCAGCTCCTCCGGCCCCAGCCACACCGGCCTTCCCCCGCGCTGCGCCTCGGCGGCCGGGGAACCGCCGTCCAGGGTGTAGCTCTCCCGCAGCCCGTAGACGGTGCGGGGCACGCCGGCCGACTCCGCCAGGCTGAGCATGTCACTGTTCTCCACGGCGACGTACACGCCGGCGAAGGAGGCGCCCGCGAAGACCAGGGCCTGTTCCAGCACCCGCCGAGTCCGCTCGGGCGAGAGGGGTCCTTCCGTGATCGCCCTGAGGGCGGCCTCGACGCGGGGCGTCCTCGTCCCGCGTCCTGTCGCACCCTGACTGACCACGTCCGCAATTACAGCGCGTATGGGGCGTGCGCGCAGCCCCTGGGACCGTTCGGTGCAGCCGCGTGCGCGCACCCGGCTGCCGCCGTGGGCCCGTTCGACGGCAGCCTGGCATATGCCCAGGTCTGTCGGGGTACCCGGGCGTTCCGGCATCGGTCGGCGCCGGTGCGCTCCGTCGTGTGCGCCGGGCAGTGACATGGCCGAGCGCCCCGCGCGGGCGGCCCGGGCGAGGAGATGATCGCGTGCGTGACGAGCAGACCCCGCGGCGGGCGACCGCCATCGCCGGCCCGCCGGCCGACGGGCCCCTGCTGTCGTCCGCGCTGCGGTCGCTGATGGACGCGACGGGCGCCCACTCGGGCGCCATGTACCTGCTCGCGGACGGTGAGCCGGTGCTGGAGATGGCGGTGATGGCGGGGCTGCCGCGGGCGTTCGCGGCGCCCTGGGAGCGGGTGGGCCTGAACACGCCGGTCCCGGTGGCCGTGGCGGCCCGCGAGCGGCGTCTGGTGTGGGTGGACGGCGAGGAGGAGATGGCCCACAGCTATCCGCGCATCGCGGTGGTGCTGCCGTACCCGTTCGCGCTGGCGGCGCTGCCGGTGGCGACCGAGGACCGGCTGTACGGCGCCGTCTTCGTGACGTGGCCGGGCACGCGTCCGCTGGAGCTGTCGGAGCGGGAGCGCCGGGAGCTGGTGGAGGGCTGCGACCGGCTGGCGCGGCTGCTGGAGGCCGCGGCGGCGGAGAACCGCTCCCCGCGTGCCGGGACGGACCTGCCGGGCCGGGTGCCCGTGTCGGGCGCCGCCGACTCGCTCGGCACGATGGAGGCGGCCCGGATGGTCGCCCGGCTGCCGTACGGGATGTGTTCGCTGGACGTGCACGGCCGGATCGGCTTCGCCAACGAGGCCGCGGGCGAGCTGCTCGGTGTGCCGGCCGACCGGCTGCCGGGCACCCGGCTGTGGGCGTCGGTGCCGTGGCTGGACGACCCGGTGTACGAGGAGCGTTACCAGGCCGCGCTGGTCAGCCAACGGCCGACCTCCTTCGTGGCGCTGCGGCCGCCCGCCGACTGGCTGTCGTTCCGGCTCTATCCCGACACGACGGGGCTGACCGTGCGGATCGCGCGTGCCCCGTCGGTCGCCGGGCCCGGGCGGTGGCCGGTGGGCCCCGCCGCCACGGAGCAGCACCCGCTGGTGACGATCGCGCAGGCGCTCAACATCGCGGGGGCGCTGACCGAGACGGTGGGGGTGCAGGACGTGGTGCGGCTGGTCGCGGACCAGATCGCGCCGGCCGTGGGGAGCAGGGCGCTGGCACTGCTCGCGGCACGGGCGGGACGGCTGCACGTGCTGGGGCACCACGGGTATCCGGACCCGCGGGCCCTGGAGCGGTGCGACGGGACGCCGCTGAGCACGCGCTCCCCGGGGGCCCAGGCGCTGACCAGCGGGGTGCCGGCGTTCTTCGACTCGTGGGAGCAGTTGGAGCGGCTGTACCCGGAGCGGCACGCGGCATCGGACGGCTTCGCGGCCTGGGCCTACCTGCCGTTGATCGCCTCGGGACGGCCGGTGGGCGCGTGCGTGCTGGCGTACGCGGAGCCGCACGTCTTCTCCACCCACGAGCGGGCGGTGCTGAGCAGTCTGGCCGGGCTGGTCGCGCAGGCGCTGGACCGGGCGCTGCTGTACGACGCCAAGCACCGGCTGGCGCACGGGCTGCAGCAGGCGCTGCTGCCCCACTCGCTGCCGGAGGTGCCGGGTTTCGAGGCCACCGCCCGCTATCTGCCGGCCACCCGGGGCATGGACATCGGCGGTGACTTCTACGACCTGGTGGCCACTCCCCCGCCGGCGGCGGTGATCGGGGACGTCCAGGGGCACAACGTGACGGCGGCGGGTCTGATGGGGCAGGTCCGTACGGCTGTCCGGGCGTACACGGCCGTCGGCCAGGAGCCCGGTGAGGTGATGCGCAGCACCAACCGGCTGCTCGTCGACCTCGGCTCCGACCTGTTCGCGAGCTGTCTGTACCTGAGGCTCCTCCCGCGGCGCGGGCGGGCGCTGATGGCGCGGGCCGGGCATCCGCCGCCGCTGCTGCGTGACGCCGACGGGCGGGTGCGGGTGCTGGACCTCCCGGGTGGGCCGCTGCTGGGCATCGACGGCACCGCGTCCTACCCGACGACCGAGGTCGGCCTGCCGCCCGGCTCTCTGCTCGTGCTGTACACGGACGGGCTGGTCGAGAGGCCGGGCACGGACATCGAGGAGGCGGTGGCCGTCCTTGCCCGGCGGCTGGCGGTGTCGGGCGACCGGCCGCTGGAGGAGGTCGCCGACCGGCTGGTGGGACATCACGCGGTGGCGGAGGAACGGCTGGACGATGTGGCGTTGCTGCTCCTGCGGGCGCGGGCCGACGGCACGGAGTGATCCGGGGCCCGTCGCAGGGCGTGCCCCGCGGGTGCCGGGCCCGGGGCCGGGCACGCGGGTACCGGTGCCCTGTGACGCAGTGTCCCGCGGGCCGCGTCACAGGGCCGTGGCCGAGGCGTCTAGCGCGTCGTCACGGCGTTCTGGTCGGCGCCGCCGCGGGCCCGGCCGCCGCCGGTCCGATCACCGCCGGCCTGGCCGCCACCCGCCTGGTCGTCGCCGGCCTGACCCCCGCCGGCCTCGTTGCCGCCCGCCTGGTCGCCTGCCTGGTCGCCTGCCTGGTTGTCCCCCGCCTGATTCCCGCCGGCCTGGTCGCCGCCGGCCTGGTCACCGGCTCCCGCGCCGCCCTGGGCGCCGTTGTCGCCGAGGGTCGCGCCGACCGCCGCGAGGGCGGTGGTGACGGGCTGGAAGAAGGTCTCACCGCCGTTCGTGCAGTCGCCGCTGCCACCGGAGGTCAGCCCGATCGCGAGGCCGTCCTGGGTGAAGAGGGAGCCGCCGCTGTCACCCGGTTCGGCGCAGACGTTCGTCTGGATGAGGCCGGTGACGGTGCCCTCGGGGTAGTTCACGGTGGCGTTCAGGCCGAGCACCTGGCCGTTGGCCAGGCCGGTGGTGCTGCCCATCCGGAAGACCTGCTGGCCGACGGTCGCGTCGGCGGCCCGGAGGATGGGGACGCGCTGGTTGCCGACGTCGACATCGCTGGGCGCCTGGGTGTTCGGGTCGTCGTACTTCACCAGGGCGAAGTCACCGGCGCCGGGGAAGGTGGCCTGGTCGACGGTGGCGATCGGCTGCCCGTTCGCGGAGTCCGACCACCGCTCGGCGGCGACGCCGCAGTGACCGGCCGTCAGGAAGGCGGGACTGCCGTCGCCGGCCACCACGTTGAAGCCGAGGGAGCAGCGTGATCCGGCGCTGAAGATGGCGTCGCCGCCGGAGACGAGGGGCTTGAAGGTGCCGGACGACTTCTTGAGGGTCGCCATGCCGGAACCGAGGCTCCGGACGGTGCTCTCCAGCCGGTTCCACTTGCCGCCGGTGACGGTGCTGTCGGCGGTGACGAGGATCTTGTTGGTCCTGGGGTCGACGGCCCAGGCGGTGCCCGCGATGGCGGCCCGGCTCTCCAGGGTGTGCGCGGCCGACTCCAGTTCGGCGGTGCTGTTCTCGACCTGGCGGACGGTGGCGCCTGCCCGCTCTGCCCGGTCGATGACGCTGCCGTCGGCGCCGTCGGCGACGTTGACCACGAGCCGTCGGCTGCCGCTGTCGTAGTAGGAGCCGGCGAAGGCGTCGCCGAGCAGCCGCTGTACCTGGACGGCGACCTCCGACGCGTCCGCCGCCTTGAGGGTCTTCGGCGCGGCCGAGGCGCCGCCGTCCTGGGAGGCGTTGGCGTTGGGCAGCAGCAGCGCCGCGGCTCCGAGCGCCGCCACACCGCCCACCGCTATCGCGGCCTTGCGCTTCGGCATTCGCTTGTGACTCAACTTCTCGACCTCCTGGGGGGAACGGGGTCTGCTGCCCTGCGGCAGCTCCGTACAGCGGCGCCTGGTCGGCCGTTGGTACGAGGGAGGCGCGCGGTGCGTTCAATTCCGTTTTTCGGCGCGCGGTCCGAGCCCTCGCGATCCGGCCATCCCACGGTCCCTGCCGAAGGTCTGACGCACCGCCCCGCGCGCCGGTGCGGCGGGGCGACGGCCGACGGCCCGCAGGACTGCGGTGACCGCCCCGGATGTCCTGAACGCATCGGTGACCGGCCGGCCGGTCCGGCGCCCGGTGCGCGACGTTCGGTGACCGTTCCCTGACGGAACGTCGCGCACGAGGAGCGGAATGACCGCTTCAGGGAATCTGCACACCGATTGCCCACCGGGGTCACCGCGGTCGGCACTCCTGCACAACTCCGCGACGGCGACCGCGCCTTTGGGACGGGAGTGCCGGTTTCGCCGCGCCGACGTCCCGCGCTCGTCCGAGCGGAGCCGGCCCGAGCTGTGAAGAAGTCGCCGCCAAGCCGTGCCCACACCCTCACGCTTTGACGGCGACGTGACGCAAGACCGCAGGTGGGAAGGGGCGTTGAGTGGAGTCGGCGGCCGGGGACCTGCTTTGATCCATCGCACCGCGGGGGTCCGCCAGACACCCGCGCTCCCCCTTTGTGAAAGACCCTGATGATCCATAGGAAGGGAAGTTCCTCATGAACTCCACCCCCCAGGTCGAGACCGCCGAGATCTCCGACGCCGACCTCGACAACGTCTCCGGCGGCCTGTCCGTGAACGCCCTGGGCACCGTCACCGGCCTGGTGGACGGCATCGCCCCGGTCAACGGCCTGGTCGACACGGCCGTCGGCACCGTCGAGGGTGTCACCGGTCTGAACACGGCGCCGGTCACCAACCTGGTCGCCGGTCTCTGATCGCGCCCGCGTCATCGTCGAGTCCCGGAGCCGCCTCCCGGCTCCGGGACTCTTCGGTGCCCCGGCCCACGTCGTGCCGTCGCAGAGGAGGTTCCATGCAGTTCCGCCAACAGGCCCTCGCCAAGCTCCAGTCGCCGGAGGAGCTCGACCTCCCGGTGCGGCTGGCCCGCCCGCAGGGCCGGCTGGTGCTGGCCGTGACCGTCGTCGCGCTGGCGGCCGCGTCCCTGTGGGCGGTCACCGGCTCGGTCACCGCCACGGTCGGCGCGCCCGCCGTCCTCACCCACGGCCAGGGCAGCTACATCCTGCAGAGCCCGGCCGCCGGCCAGGTCACCGCCGTCCTGGCGGAGGAGGGCGAGCGCCTGCCCGCCGACGCCCCCGTGCTGAGGGTCCGCACCGGCGAGGGCGAGGCGACCGTGCGCATGGTCGCCGCGGGCCGGATCACCACGCTCGCGGCGACGATCGGGCAGATCATCGCCACCGGCGCCGACGTGGCGGCCGTCGAGAAGGTCGCCCACGCCGACGACCCGCTGTACGCGACGGTGTACGTGCCCGCGCGGAACGCGGCGGCGATCCCGGAACACGCGGCCGTCGACCTGACCGTGCAGACGGTGCCGGCCGAGCGGTACGGGGTGCTGCGCGGCCATGTGGAGTCGGTGGACCGCACCGCCCAGTCGGCGCGGCGCATCGCGGCGTTCCTCGGCGACACCCAGCTCGGCGAGCAGTTCACCGCGGGCGGCCGCCCGGTCGCCGTGCTGGTCCGCCTGGACACCTCGGCGTCGACGAGGAGCGGTTACCGCTGGTCCTCCGAGGACGGCCCGCCGTACCCCCTCGCCTCCATGACCCTGGCCACCGGCTCGATCCGGCTGGCCGACCGGCATCCCGTCGATTGGCTGCTCCCGTGACCACCGCACGGCAGACCACCGCACGGCAGACCCGCGGCCGGCGCCGAGCGGCTCCGCCCCGGCGTGCCCTCCCCAAGGTCCGGTCCAGGGCCGTGCGCACCCCGACCGTGCTGCAGATGGAGGCCGTCGAGTGCGGTGCCGCCTCCCTCGCCATGGTCCTCGGCCACCACGGCCGGTACGTCCCGCTGGAGGAGCTGCGGATCGCCTGCGGCGTCTCCCGTGACGGCTCTCGGGCCGGCAACCTGCTCAAGGCGGCCCGCAGTCACGGTCTGACGGCCAAGGGCATGCAGATGGACCTGGCGGCCCTCGCGGAGGTCCGGGCGCCCGCGATCCTCTTCTGGGAGTTCAACCACTACGTCGTCTACGACGGCATGGGCCGCCGCCTCGGGCGGCGCGGGGTGTTCGTCAACGACCCAGGCACGGGCCGCCGCTTCGTGCCGCTGGAGGAGTTCGACGGCAGCTTCACCGGTGTGGTGCTGGTGATGGAGCCGGGCGAGGGCTTCACACGGGGCGGGCGCCGCCCGGGGGTTCTGGGCGCCCTGCCGGCCCGGCTGCGCGGCACGGCGGGCGCCCTCCCGGCGGCCGTTCTGGCGAGCCTGCTGCTGGTGCTGGTGGGCGCGGCGGTGCCGGCGCTCAGCCGGACCTACATCGACATGTTCCTGATCGACGGTCAGTCCTCCCTGCTGGGCACGCTGTTCGCGGCCATGGCCGTCTGCGTGCTGCTGACGGTGGCGCTGACCTGGTTGCAGCAGGCGAACCTGCACCACGGCCGGATCGTCTCCTCGACGCTGTCCAGCGCACGGTTCCTGCGCCATCTGCTGCGGCTGCCGGTCACGTTCTTCGCACAGCGCAGCCCGGCCGACCTCGTGCAGCGGCTGCAGTCCAACGACGCGGTGGCCGAGACCCTGGCCCGCGATCTGGCGGCGGCGGGCGTGGACGCGGTGGTGGTGGTCCTGTACGCGCTGCTGCTGTACACCTACGATCCCCAGCTGACGTTCGTCGGCATCGGGGTGGCGCTGCTGAACGTCGTGGCGATGCGGGTGGTGGTGCGGCTGCGGGCGACCCGTACGGCCAAACTGCGCGCGGACACCGCGCGGCTCACCAACACGGCGTACACGGGTCTGCAGCTGATCGAGACGATGAAGGCGACCGGCGGCGAGGACGGCTACTTCCGCAAGTGGGCCGGCCAGCACGCCACCACGTTGGAGGAGCAGCAGCGGCTGGGAGTGCCGAGCGCCTGGCTGGGGGTGGTGGCGCCGACGCTGGCGACGCTGAACAGCGCGCTGATCCTGTGGATCGGCGGCATGCGGGCGATCGAAGGCCATCTCTCGGTGGGTCTGCTGGTCGCCTTCCAGGCCCTGGTCGCCCGGTTCACCGCTCCGCTGACGCGGCTGAACGGCGTGGCGGGCCGCATCCAGGACTTCGCGGCGGACGTGGCCCGGCTGAAGGACGTGGAGAACTTCCGGGCCGACCCGCGCTACGACCGCCG
Organism: Streptomyces sp. bgisy159; assembly: GCF_965341775.1. Taxonomy (GTDB): domain Bacteria; phylum Actinomycetota; class Actinomycetes; order Streptomycetales; family Streptomycetaceae; genus Streptomyces. The sequence continues at coordinate 141,256 of NZ_CBDQZH010000013.1, forward strand.
CGGCGAGGCGGACTCGACGCGCCGGCTGCACGGGCACGTCGAGCTGGAGAACGTCACCTTCGGCTACAGCCCGCTGGACAAGCCGCTGCTGACCGGTTTCGACCTGACGGTCGGGCCGGGCCGCCAGGTGGCGCTGGTGGGCGGCTCCGGCAGCGGCAAGTCGACGGTCTCCCGGCTGATCGCGGGGCTCTACACCCCCTGGGAGGGGGTCGTCCGCATCGACGGGCAGCGCCTGGAGGACATTGCGCGCGGTGCGCTGGCCGCCTCGGTGGCCTTCGTCGACCAGGACGTCTTCCTGTTCGAGGGCACCGTCCGCGACAACGTGGCGCTCTGGGACCCGTCGATCCCGGACGACGCGGTGGTGGAGGCGCTGCGGGACGCGGCGCTGTACGACGTGGTGACGCGCCGGCCGGGCGGCATCCACGGCAAGGTCGAGCAGGACGGCCGGAACTTCTCCGGCGGGCAGCGCCAGCGCCTGGAGATCGCGCGGGCCCTGGTGCGCCGGCCGAGCGTCCTGGTGCTCGACGAGGTGACCAGCGCGCTGGACGCGGAGACCGAGCTGGTGGTCATGGACAACCTGCGCCGGCGCGGCTGCGCGTGCGTGGTGATCGCGCACCGGCTCAGCACCGTGCGGGACAGCGACGAGATCGTCGTCCTGCAGCACGGCACGGTCGTGGAACGCGGCCGGCACGAGGAACTGGTGGTGCGCGGCGGGGCGTACGCGGCGCTGGTCCGGGAGCGGTGAGATGACGGCCGTGTACGAGGGCGGCGCCGTCCACGACGGCGATCCGGTGCTCGCCGCGTTCGGCGGCGCGGGTACCCGGATCGACTGCGCGGGCCTCGCCCGGCTCGACCTGGAAGGGCCGCAGACGTTGTGGCTGGTGGCGTCCGGGGCGCTGGACCTGTTCGCGGTGGACGCCGGACATCAGGGGCACTGGCACCACCTGGGCCGGCTGGAGCCGGGCTGTCTGCTGCTCGGCCCGGTCGCCGGCCCCCGGCACACGCTGGTCGCCCGCCCGGTGCGGGACTGCGTGGTGCACCGGGTCGGGCTGCGTGAGCTGTACTCGCCCGCACCGGCCGGGACCTGGGTGTACGACGAGTACGGCACCGCCCGGTGCGTTCCGCCCGCGGCGAGCGCGCTGGAGCACGCGCTCGCGCTGGGAGTCGGCCGTGGCCTGTCGGTGCTGTTCGAGGCCCCGGTGGCCGGGCAGGACCCGGCGGCGGTCGCGGACGACGACGTGTTCTGGATGCAAGTGCCGCCGGGCGGTGTGCAGTACGGGTCGCTGTACGGTGCGGAGGCCGCCGCCGACCTGCTGATGGACCCGGCGGTGTGGCAGGGCATGGTCGATCAGCAGTACCGGCTGCTGACCGCGCTGGACCGCTGGATCGAGCAGCTGGAGCGCACCCACGAAAGCCGTGCGGCCGCCGGGATCAGGGCGGGCGAGGCGGTGAGGGCGCGGGCCGACCGCACTCTGCTGGCCTCGATCGGCCGGTCACCGGTCAAGCGCCCCACGGCCGCCGACGCCGACGCCACGTACGCGGCATGCGGCCTGGTCGCCCGGGCGGCCGGGATCAGCCTCGCCGAACCGGCGCGCACGGGGGCGGACGGCGACCGGCTCGATCCGGTGGAGCGGATCGCCCTCGCCTCCCGGGTGCGCACCCGTGCGGTCCGGCTGCGGGACCGCTGGTGGCGGGAGAACGTGGGCCCGCTGGTGGGCCGGCGGGCGCTGTCGGGCGCGCCGGTCGCACTGCTGTGGCGGCGCGGCGGCTACGTCGCGGTCCATCCCTCGACGGGGCGGGAGACCCCGGTGGAGAAGGCCAACGCGGCCGAGTTCGAGCCGCGCGCGGTGATGTTCTACCGGCCGCTGCCGGACCGGCCGCCGAGTCCCCTGCGGCTGGCGCGGTTCGTGCTGCGCGGCACGGGCGGTGACCTGGCCAACCTGCTGCTGAGCGGGCTGGTGACGGTGGCGGTCGGGGCGCTGGTGCCGATCGCGACGGGCAAGGTGCTCGGCGAGTACGTCCCGAGGGCGCAGGCCGGCCCGATCACCTGGCTCTGCCTGGCGGTGATGGTCGGCGGCGTGGTCGCGGCGGCGTACACGCTGCTGCAGAACCTGACCATCCTGCGGCTGGAGGGCCGGGTGGAAGCGACGCTCCAACCAGCCGTGTGGGACCGGTTGTTGCGGTTGCCCACCGCCTTCTTCGCCCAGCGGTCCACGGGTGAGCTGGCCAGTGCCGCCATGGGGGTCAGCTCGATCCGCCGGCTGCTGGCGGGCCTCGGGCCGTCGGTGGCGCAGTCCCTCACCGTCGGCGCGATGAACGTGGGCCTGCTGCTGTGGTACAGCGTGCCGATGGCACTGGTGGCGATCGGCATGCTGGTCGTGATCGCGGCGGTGTTCCTGGTGCTCGGGCTGTGGCAGGTGCGCTGGCAGCGGCGGCTGGTCACGCTCACCAACAAGCTGAACAACCAGGCGTTCCAGACCCTGCGCGGGCTGCCGAAGCTGCGGGTGGCGGCGGCCGAGAACTACGCCTACGCCGCCTGGGCCGCCCAGTTCGCGCGCAGCCGCGAACTGCAGCAGCGGCTGGGCCGGATCAGGAACCTGAACGCGGTGCTGGGCTCGGTGTACCTGCCGCTGTCCTCGCTGCTGATGTTCATGCTGCTGGCAGGTCCGGCGCGCGGCGCGCTGTCCGCGGCCGAGTTCCTCACCTTCACCACGTCGGTGACGATGCTGCTGACCTCGGTGACATCGCTGACCGGCGCGTTCGTGTCGGCGGTGGCCGCGCTGCCGCTGTACGAGGAGATCCGGCCGGTGCTGGAGGCGGCGCCCGAGGTGCGCCCGGCGAGCACCCGGCCGGGTCCGCTGTCGGGGGCGGTGGAGGCGCGGCGGCTGTCGTTCCGGTACTCCGACGACGGGCCGCTGGTGCTGGACGACGTCTCCCTCGACGTGCGGCCGGGGGAGTTCGTGGCGGTCGTCGGACCGAGCGGGTGCGGCAAGTCGACGCTGCTGCGGCTGCTGATCGGCTTCGACCGGCCGGTGTCGGGCAGTGTGCTCTACGACGGTCAGGACCTGGCCGCCCTGGACCAGTCGGCGGTGCGCCGGCAGTGCGGGGTGGTGCTGCAGCACGCGCAGCCGTTCACCGGCTCGTTGATGGAGGTCATCTGCGGCACCGAGTCCTACAGTCCCGAGGAGGTGATGGCGGCGGCCGAGCTGGCGGGTCTCGCGGAGGACATCCGGCGGATGCCGATGGGCCTGCACACCATCGTCTCGGGCAGCGGATCGGTCTCGGGCGGGCAGCGCCAGCGGCTGATGATCGCGCAGGCGCTGATCCGGCGCCCGCGGATCCTCTTCCTCGACGAGGCGACCAGCGCCCTGGACAACGAGACGCAGCGCGTCGTCATCGAGTCCACCCGTAAGATCCAGGCCACTCGGGTGGTCATCGCGCACCGCCTGTCCACGGTGCTGGACGCCGACCGCGTCGTCGTCATGGAGCGCGGCAGGATCATCCAACAGGGCACCCCGGCACGGCTTCTCGCGGACACCGGGGGCCGTCTGCACGAACTGGTGCGGCGCCAACTCGCTTAGCGTGGGCGGCCGGTTTCACGCCCGGCGGCCGCCGTGAGGGGCAGGAAGGGCGCCGTCTGGGTACTCGCCCGTCCATGAGAATCAGTGTGGTGGACGTGGGATCGAACACGGTCCGGCTGGTGGTGGCGGACGCCACGGGCGGGGTGCCGTTGCCGGTGCACACGGTCAAGTGGCGGCTGAGGCTGTCGGAGCTGGTCCGGCCGGGGGAGCCCATCCCCGAGGAGGCCGTGGAACGGCTGGTCGACGCGGTCGGGGCGGCGGACCGTACGGCGGCTCGGTGGGGTGCGGCGGGGCCGCTGGCGTTCGCGACCGCGGTCGTGCGGGGCGCGCCGAACCGCACGGAGGTGCTGCGCGCGGTGCGGGAGCGTACCGAGGTGGCGCTGTGCACCCTGCCGGGCGAGGTGGAGGCCGAGCTGACGTTTCTGGGGGCACGGCGCTGGATGGGGTGGCGGTCGGGTCCGTTGACCCTGCTGGACATCGGCGGCGGCTCCTTCGAAGTGGCTTTCGGCCGGGGGCGGTTGCCCGATTTCGTGGCGGCGCTGCCGCTCGGCGCGGGCCGGCTCACCCATGAGTTCCTGCTCGCGGAGGACCCTCCCGACCCGGAAACGCTCCGGGCGCTGCGCCGCAAGCTGCGGCACGAACTGCGGGACGCCGCGGCCCGGATCCGCTGGGAGGGACCGCGCACGGCGGTGGCCACCTCCCGCACCTTCCAGCAGCTGGGCCGGCTGTGCGGGACGGCGCCCGGCCGGCACGGCCCCTTCGTGGAGCGGACTCTGTACCGGCGCGACCTGGGGCGGGCGGTCGAACGACTGTCCCTGCTGTCGGCGAAGGAGCGGGCGGCGCTGCCTGGGATCTCCGCGCCGCGCGCCGCACAGAGCCTGGCCGGCGCGGTGATCGGGCACACGGCGATGAAGCTGACGGGGCTGAAGTCGGTGACGCTCTGCCCCTGGGCGCTCCGGGAAGGGGTGCTGTTGCGCCACATCGAGGACGGCCCGTCCTGGTGGGCGGAGGTCGGCCGGCTCTCCGACGGGGCGCTGCCCCGTGAGCCGGCACCCCTGCGGGTCGCGGGCCGCTGACCCGGCAGATCCGGGTGAAATCGAACGATCAGGAGAGGAGCAGCACGTGTCCGAGCAGAAGAACCCCCGGGAACCGTCCGAGACGGCGCTGGAGGAGGTCATGCGGGAACTGTCGGAGGCCGCGCACCGCGTCACCGACCCGGAGGACGAGCCGGGCCGGGACGGCGGTGAGGCGGGCGAGGCGATCACGCCCAACGTCCGCGCCCAGGAGGAGTCCCAGGGCGACGGGGGCCGGCCCTAGCCGGGCGGCGCTCCCAGCGGACGTTCCGCGAGGGCCCGGGCCACGCCGTGGAGGTTGGCGGCCATGGCCCGGCCCGTGCGGTCGGACCGTTCGTGGCCGCGCTCGTCGTCGAGGTAGTCCGGGCCGGGCCCGGGGCCCAGGTGCCAGTAGGTCCAGGCCTGGCCGGGGACGGTGTAGCCGATGTCGGCGAGCGCCCCGGAGATCTCGCTGATGACGTGGTGGGCGCCGTCCTCGTTGCCGGTGACGACCACGCCGGCCACCCGGTTGTAGGCGACCGGCCGGCCCTCGTCGTCCGTCTCGGACATCATGGCGTCCATCCGTTCCAGGACGCGCTGCGCGACGGAGGAGGGCCGGCCGAGCCAGGTCGGCGAGGCGACGACGAGGATGGCGCTGGACAGCAGCTTGTCGTGGACGCGGGGCCACATGTCGCCGTCGTGCACCGCCTCGCTGGTCACACCGGGGGCGATGTCCAGGTCGACGGCCCGCACCACGTCGACCTCCACGCCGTCCTTCTCCAGCTGGTCGGTCACGACGCGGGCCAGCGCCTCGGTGTTGGAGGAGTCGGGCGACCTCTTGAGAGTGCAGTTGATCACGAGTGCCTTCATGCCGCCCCGGGTACCCACCGCACATGACCTACGACCATCGGGATCCCGTCCTGCCCCCGGCCCGGGGTCCGGTCTCCGCGGCCGTCGAGCGGTACCTGACGGGTGACGGCCCGCCGCCGTCCCCCGCGGCCGCGGCGGCCGCCCCGCCGTACGACGACGACCTGCAGCTGGCCCTGTACCTCTGCTACGAGCTGCACTACCGGGGTTTCGCGGGAGTTTCCGGCGACCGGGAGTGGGATTGCGCGCTGCTGCGGGTCCGGGCCGCGCTGGAGGACCGTTTCCTGACCGCGCTGCGCGCCGACGTACCGGCCCGTGCGAGCGTCGACGACGCGCTCGCCGAGCTGCTGGTGGAGCCGGTCGAGGGCGACGGGGTCAGCCATTTCCTGCGGGACGAGGGCACCTTGGAGCAGTTGCGGGAGTACGCGGCGCTGCGTTCGGTGTACCACCTGAAGGAGGCCGACCCGCACGCCTGGGTACTGCCGCGGCTGTGGGGCCGGGCGAAGGCGGCCATGGCCGCCGTGGAGTACGACGAGTACGGCGGCGGCCGCGCCGACCGGGTCCACGCGGTGCTGTTCGCCGACCTGATGGCGGACCTGGGCCTGGACACCGCGTACGGCCGCTATCTGGACGCCGCGTGCGCCGAGGTCCTCGCCACGGTGAACCTGATGTCCCTGTTCGGGCTGCACCGATCGCTGCGGGGGGCGCTGGTGGGCCATTTCGCGGCGGTCGAGATCACCTCGTCGCCCGGTTCCCGGCGGCTCGCCGACGCGCTGCGCCGTACCGGGGCGGGGCCGGCGGCGGTGCGTTTCTACGACGAGCACGTGGAGGCGGACGCGGTGCACGAGCAGGTGGTCCGGCACGAGGTGATCGCCGGTCTGCTCGGGGCGGAGCCCGGGCTGGCGCCCGACGTGGCGTTCGGGATCGACGCCACCGGCCTGCTGGAGGGCCGGCTGGGCGACCGGCTGCTCACCGCGTGGCGCTCCGGCCGTTCGGCACTGCGGCTGCGGCCGGAGCCGGTCCCGGGATGACCGGAACCACCTGAACAGACCATATTTCCTTTTTGTCCGGGTACTGGGATCGGATGAATCCGTTGGCACCCCCGGGCGTCTACGCACCGCAGGAGGACACCGCCCTCCTCGCCGGAGCTCTCTCCCACGAACCGCTCCCCGAGGACGCGGACGTCCTCGACGTCGGCACCGGCACCGGCGCGCTGGCCCTCGCAGCGGCCCGGCGCGGCTCCCGCGTCACCGCCGTCGACGTCTCCCGGCGCGCGGTGTGGACCGCTCGGCTGAACGCGCTGCGGGCCGGGCTGCCGATGCGCATCCGGCACGGCGACCTCTTCGATCCGGTACGCGGACGGGCCTTCGACCTGATCCTCGCCAACCCGCCGTACGTCCCCGCCCCGCCCTCCGACGGCGCCGTGCCGCACGGTCCGGCGCGGGCCTGGGACGCGGGACGCGACGGGCGCCTGCTGCTGGACCGGATCTGCCGCGAGGCGCCGGCCCTGCTGCACCCCGGCGGGGTCCTGCTGCTGGTGCACTCCGGGCTGAGCGATCCCGGCCGGACCCTGACGCACCTGCGGGCATCCGGCCTGAAGGCGTCGGTGACCCTGCGGCGGCGCGTTCCGTTCGGGCCCGTCCTGCGGGAGCGCTCGGCGTGGCTGCGGGAGCGGGGGCTGCTGCCCGCCGACGAGGAGAGGGAAGAGCTGGTGGTCGTCCGTGCCGAACTCCCCCGCTGACCGCCCCCGCCGGATCGCCGCGCGACGCCGGGGCCCGCTACTGGTGGAAGGCCCCGTGGAGATCGAGCTGGAGGACGGCACGGTCGTCTCCAGCGACCGGTTCCGGGTGGCGGTGTGCACCTGCGGCCGCAGCCGGCGTTTCCCCTGGTGCGACACCAGTCACCGGGACCGGGCTCCCGCCCGACGGCGGGAGTGAGCCGCGCACACGAATGACCCCAGGGGTCGGACAGGCGGCCCCACTCCGCCCGTCCGACCCCTGGGCAACGAGATCGCTGCGGTCCCGTGTCAGGACTCGCACTCCCCAGTCACGAGCCTCTCGCGGCACTCACGGGGAACCACGCGATCCCGGTCTCTAGAACGCGAAGAGGCTGCTGCCGCTCGCGTTCATCAGGCACTCGTTGGCAAAAGTGCGCTCGTAGGAGACCCGCAGACCCTGCCAGACACCGTCGACGGTGACGACCACGGGCGCGTACTCCCTGGTGCAGATGGCGGGCCCGGGCTCCGCCAGCGCGTCCAGATCGCCGTCGGCGGCGCGCAGTTCGGCGCAGGCCGAGGCCGGCGCCGGATGCGTACCGGAGGACGTCGGCGCGCAGCTCAGGGTGACGGCTCGGGACGGGTTCACCTGGGCCGCGCTCTCGCCGTGGCCCATGGTCAGCACCAGGGCGGACGGGGCGTAGAGCGAGTCGGTGGCGGCGACCGCGCTCCCGGCCAGGGGAGCGCAGACGGCGGTGGCCGTCAGGGCCAGGGTCGCCGCCCAACGCGCGGTGTTCCGCATTGTGTGCATCCTTCCGCTGAAGTTCGAGGGTGGGCCGGCCCGCACCTGTGGGTGCCGGACGCGGCGAGCGCGAGTCTGCCGAGTCCGCGGCGGAAACTCACATCGACCCCACGGGTTTCAGTAACCTTGCGTATTGAATCAGTGGCGCGAAGTCACGGAGTTCGAACGTTCAAACCCCGGAACCAGGCGGCTCCCGCTCCGCCCGATCAGCCACCTGGCCGAAAACCCTATGCTCGTTAATCGTCCTGAAACATTCAGCTTCCGCCCTCCGGGGACCACTTGGCGACCCCTTGCGTTCATGGACCTGCGCGGTAATGGTCATTACATGACCATGAGCGAGCCGACGAGCGGGCGGGGCGAGGCGGTGCGCGGCTGGTTCGCCGACCATGTGCCGCACGGCCTGTTCGACGAGCTGACCGAGGTGCGCGTCGACCGCGAGGAGATCACCGTGATCGGGCGGATCCCCGCACCCCCGCTCGCCGCCGGGACACCCGCCGCGGAGCGCGTCGTGGCGGTCGAGGCCCGGGTCCAGGAGTTCCGGGAGCGCACCCGGCAGAGCCGCACCGCCGTCGCCCGCGAGGCGCGGCAGCGCTTCGGCCGGACGGTGTCGTGGGGCGTCGACTGCGCCGGGGAGCGGGTCCTGTTCGCCCCGCTGACCACACCGGTGATGACACGGTTGCGGCAGCCCGAGCGCCAGGTGCTGGACACCCTGATCGCCGGGGGCGTCGCCCGCAGCCGCAGCGACGCGCTCGCCTGGTGTGTCCGGCTGGTGGGCCGCCACACCGGCGACTGGCTCACCGACCTGCGCTCCTCGCTGGAGGAGGTACGCCGGGTGCGGGAGCGGGGCCCGGACGTGGAACACCCCTACGGCGCGAGGGCGGACGGTCGGCGAGCCGGCAAGGACGCGTCGGCGGGTGACGGCGCCGGGTGACCGCGCGGGTGAGTGCGGCGGGCGAGTGCGGCGCATGACCGCTCCGGCATCCCTGCCGGAGGCCGTCGGCCGGACCGGCCCCTCGGGGCGCGGCGGCGGGGACCGGTCACGAGCGGGCGCACGGAGCCGGTAGCCCCCGGACACCGGGCAGCACGACTCCCGTCGGGATCTGGCGCCCCGGTCCCGCATACCCGCCGGTATGGTCGGGCGCGGCGCATGCTCGACGACGAGAGGCGGGACGGCCCCATGGCCAGGCACTGGGCGGACTTCCAGTACGAGATCTACCTCAACGGCATGACGGGTGCGGTGCCCCGGCTGCCCACCGAACTGGGCCGTCTCGAAGAACTCACCGAGCAGCGGCTCGGACCGGGTCCGGTCGGCTATGTGGCGGGCAGCGCCGGCGACGGGAGCACCGCGCGGGCGAACCTGGCGGCCCTGGAGCGGCGCAGGATCGTGCCGCGCATGCTGCGCGACGTGCGCGAGCGGGATCTCTCGGTGGAGGTGCTGGGCCGCACACTGCCCGCGCCGCTGGCGCTCGCCCCGATCGGCGTGCTGTCGATCATGCATCCGGAGGCGGAGCCGGCCGCCGCCCGGGCCGCCGCCGCGCAGGGCGTGCCGTTCGTGTTGTCCTCGGCGTCCAGCACACCGATGGAGCAGGTCGCCGAGGCGATGGGGGACGCCGAGCGCTGGTTCCAGCTGTACTGGTCCAAGGACCGCGAGGTCACCCGCAGCTTCCTCGGCCGGGCGAGGGCCAGCGGGTTCTCGGTGCTGGTCGTCACGCTGGACACCCCGCTGCTGGCCTGGCGGCCGCGCGACCTGGACCAGGCGTACCTGCCGTTCCTGCACGGCGTGGGCACCGCCAACCACTTCACCGACCCGGCGTTCCGGGCGGGCCTGGCCAAGCCGGTGCACGAGGACCTCAACGCGGCCGTGCTGCATTTCGTCAACCTGTTCGCGGACCCGGGGAAGACCTGGCCGGATCTGGCGTTCCTGCGGGAGAACTGGGACGGGCCGATCGTGCTGAAGGGGATCCTGCACCCGGACGACGCCCGGCTGGCGGCGGACGCCGGGATGGACGGCGTGGTGGTCTCCAACCACGGCGGCCGGCAGGTGGCCGGCTCGGTCGCCGCCGCCGACGCGCTGCCGGGTGTGGCCCGGGCGGTCGGCGACCGGCTGACCGTGTTGTTCGACAGCGGGGTGCGCTCCGGGGACGACGTCTTCAAGGCGCTCGCCCTCGGCGCCCGGGCGGTCCTGCTGGGCCGGCCGTACGCGTACGGCCTGGCCCTGGACGGGCAGCCCGGCGTCGAGCACGTGATCCGCTGCCTGCTCGCCGAGTTCGACCTCACGCTGGCCCTGTCGGGCCACGCCCGGCCGGGCACCGTCGGTGCGGACGACCTGGTCGATGCCGGGTGACCGACCGGTCCGGGGCCGGGCGCCGACGTCAGGCGGTGCGGTCGGTCAGGCGGTGCGGTCGGTCAGGTCCACCTGCCGCGCCGACGCCCCCGCGGTACCCCTGATCGACAGCGATCCGGCGCCGGCGGCCACCGGGTCGGTCCGCCAGCGCTGCCCGGACGAGCCGTCGCGGACCTTGGCCACGAGATCGGCGCCGGCCTCCCCGCCGACGGGGGCGAGCGCGAGGGCCTCGTCCCAACGGGGCAGCAACTCGCCCTGCACGGTGAGGTCGTAGCGGACGTCGTCACCCCGGGCGGAGTCCGGCTCGGCACACGCGCCGAGGATCACCACCCCGGCGTCGGCGTGCGAGTCCAGACACAGCTCGGGCGCGGCGACGCTGCGCAGCTGGCCGTCGTTCTCGTACGTCCACTGCTGGGCCCGGTCGGCGGAGCAGACCGCCAGTTCGACGCCGGAGCCCTGCTGCGGCGCGCCGCCGGTGGCGAGGCACAGTCCGGAGGCGGTGTTGCGCAGTCTGGCCGGTTTGGGCACACCGGTCGCTCCCCCGGTGCCGGGGGTGGTCGGGGCGCCGGTGGCGGGGGCCTGGGCGCCGGTGCCGGGGAGGGCGCCCCCGCCGGTGGCACTGGTGGAGGCGGCCGGGTCGGCGCCCCCGCCGTCGGACCACATGCCGGCCGCGAGCAGGGTGGCCAGCAGACCGGCCGAGGCGAGTCCGACGCCGGTGAGCAGCGCCCGCGGCGAGTTCTTGGCGCCCTGCACGCGTCGTACGGAGGCGGGGACACGGTCCCGCAGCCGCCGTCGGGTGCCGCGCGGGCGGCCGCCGCGGTGCCGGGCGGAGCCGCGCAGCAGCGCCGGCTGCTGGCGGAGGCGGCCGGGGCGGGTCTCCAGATAGCGCTGGGCGCCCAAGCCGAGCACCGACTCGGCGAGCAGTAGCCCCAACTCCCGCTCGAAATGGCTGAGTTGTTCTGCCGCGGCCCGGCAGTAGCGGCAGTCGTCGAGGTGCCGGCGCACATCGGGGAGCAGTTCGCGGCCGCGTCGCAGGGGGACGTCGAGGAGGCGGTTGTGGAAGCGGCAGTCCTTGCTCGGCGCGAGTTCCCGGTGGGCGCGGACGATGCCGTCGCGCAGCTTCTCCCGGGCTCCGTCGAGCGCGGCGGCCGCGGTGTCGGCGGGTATGCCGAGCAGCACGGCGGCGACGGCCACCGGCTCGGCCTCGACCTCGACGTGCCACAGCACCGAGCGCTCCACGGCGGGCAGGCCCTCGAAGGACTGTGCGGTCAGCGTCCGGTGGTCCGGTGTCGGCGCACCGACGGCACGCAGGGCGCGCGCACCGGACGGCTTGCGCAGCGCGGGCAGGACGCCGGTGAGGCGTTCGGTGCCGGCCCACAGCAGGGCGGTGTCGCGTACGGTCACCAGCAGCCGGGGGCGCAGCGCGGTGCCGGGCTCGCCCAGCTTGAGCCGGTCGAGGACCTGGTGGAAGGCGGCGCCGGTGACCATGGCCGAGACGCTCGCGGCGGAGTCCAGGCAGATCACCGCGTAGTCGTGGACCGGCTTCCAGTGCCGTGCGATGAGCAGGGCGGTGGACTGGGCGACCTGGTGGTCGGGGCCGCCGCGCACGCCGAGGGCGAGCGACTCGTCGGACTCGGCCTCGGCGGTGCCGGGCGGCGGCGGGTACGACGGACGGGGCGGGTGGGGGGTGGGCACTGAGCGGATTCCTTTGGTACGAACCTGGTTCGGCACGGTGGGGAGGCCCTGCCGTCACCCCCGCGCGAGTGGTTCACCCTTGCACAGCGGAGTCGTGCGCAACAAGGCACTCGATCGAGATCGGCCTTATTGAAAGAAAGTCGACAGGGCGGGCCAAGTCGGACCCCTCGCGCACTTGTTCGCTCCCCCTGGCGCTCCGGCGCGCACCCCGTGTGAACCGAGCGCACGCACCGCAGTCCCGCGCACGCTCCCGGCCCGCCGGACCGGGGAGTGGACTGGAGGCCGGCCTTTCCTCCGAGGCCCCGCGCGGAACGGCGGCTCTTCCGCGCGAAACGGCCGCCGGCCCTGTTCCCCCCGCCCCGGGCCGGCGGCGCGGGAGTGCGGCGTGCGCAGTCGGCCCCGGGGCTCAGATCTGCCAGGAGCGCAGGCGGTCGGCGGCGCCGTACACATCGGACTTGCCGGACATCAGATCCCGGGCGAGGTCCACCAGCGCGCCGTAGGGCGGATCGATGCCGACGCCGCTGACGTACATGTAGGCGAGGGCGGTGGCGCAGGCGAAGCGCGCGTTCGCCGACGGCAGCGGCTTGAGCACGGCGAGGGTGTGCAGCAGCGCGGCGGCCCGCCAGGCCGGGTCCGAGTCCACGCCCAGGCGGGGCGGGTCGACCCGGTGCCGGGCGACGGCGGCGACCAGCGCGGAGAAGTCGTTGATCGTGGGCTGGTCGGGGAGCACCTCTTCATGGCGCTGCAGCAGCCAGGGCACGTCGATATGGATGACGGGTGTCATCGGTCAGGCGACCCGCCCCTCGCCCCGGACGGGCGTTTCGTCGTCGGGGAACGCGGCCGCGAACTCGTCGGCGTGCCCGGCGAAGAACTGCCGGAAGGCCTCCGCGCCCTCCTGCAACGCGCGGTGGCGGGCTATGTCGGCGGCGGCCGCCTCGCGGACGAGCGCCTTCATCGACGTACCGCGCTCCTTGGCGATCTGGCGGAGGTCCTCTAGCTCGCGATCGCTGAACTCCACGTTGAGAGCTGGCATGACCTCACGGTACCGCTCGGGTACTGCGGCGTAAATATCCCCAGGTCAGGTGTGCGACTCGCTGGTACCGGCCGACGGGGGGCGCTGAGACCCGCGTCACACCTGGCCGTCCCCTGTCACATTCCCGCCCGCTGCCGTGTCCCAGGGGTGAGCGCGCCACCGGGGAGGTCCACGCATGTCCGAAACCGCTGTTCCGGAAGTGACCGGCAGATCCGCGGGCGGGGAGGGGGGACGAGGTGAGCGGGTCGCCGACTGGTTCGACGGACGCCTCGGCATCCACACCCTGGGCCGCAGGTACCTGCGCAAGGTGTTCCCGGACCACTGGTCGTTCCTGCTCGGCGAGATATGCCTGTACAGCTTCGCCGTGCTGGTCCTGACCGGTGTCTGTCTGACGTTCTTCTTCCACCCGTCGATGAACGAGGTGACGTACCACGGCGGGTACGCGCCGCTCAACGGCGTCCGGATGTCGGAGGCGTACGCGTCGACGCTCGACATCAGCTTCGAGGTGCGCGGCGGTCTGCTGATGCGGCAGCTGCACCACTGGGCGGCCCTGGTCTTCGTGGCCGGGATGCTCACCCACATGATGCGGCACTTCTTCACGGGGTCGTTCCGCAGGCCCCGGGAGGTGAACTGGCTGTTCGGCTGGGCGCTGCTGTTCCTCGGGCTGTTCGAGGGCCTGTTCGGCTACTCACTGCCGGACGACCTGCTGTCGGGCACCGGGCTGCGCTTCCTCGACGGGGCGCTGCTGTCGGTCCCGGTCGTCGGGACGTATCTGTCGATGTTCCTGTTCGGCGGGGAGTTCCCCGGCCACGACGTCGTCGGCCGGCTCTACTCGCTGCACGTCCTGGTGGTGCCGGGAATCATGGCGGCCCTGGTGGTGGTGCACGTCTTGCTGGTCGTGTACCACAAGCACACCCAGTTCGCCGGTCCCGGACGCACCGAACGCAACGTGGTGGGCGCCCCGTTCATGCCGGTGTACCTGGCGAAGGCGGGCGGCTTCTTCTTCCTCGCCTTCGGGGTCCTCACCCTCGTGGCGACGGTGGCGACGATCAACCCGGTCTGGGCCTACGGCCCCTACCGGCCCGACCAGGTGTCCACCGGCGCGCAGCCGGACTGGTACCTGGGCTTCGCCGAGGGGCTGCTGCGCATCATGCCGGGGTGGGAGATCACGCTGGGCGGCCACACCCTGGCCCTCGGGGTACTGGTCCCGATCGTGGTCTTCCCGCTGCTGCTGGTCTTCCTCGGCGTCTACCCGTTCCTGGAGGCCCGGGTCACCGGCGACCGGCACGAGCACCACCTCCTGGACCGCCCCCGCGACCGGCCCGGCCGCACGGCGATCGGTGCGGCATGGATCAGCCTCTACCTGGTGCTCCTCGCGGGCGGCGGCAACGACATCGCGGCGACCCGTCTGCACCTGTCGGTCAACGCGGTCACCTGGGCGATCCGCATCGGCGTGTTCGTCGTCCCGGCCCTGGTCTTCGTCGTCACGCGCCGCGTGTGCCTCGGCCTGCGCCTGCGCGACAGGGAACTGGTCGAGCACGGCCGGGCGACCGGTGTGATCGTCCGGCTGCCGCACGGCGAGTACGTGGAGCTGCACGAGCCCCTGGACGCGGCCCGCCGCCACACCCTGACCGCCCGTGAACGGCCGGGCCCGCCGGTGGCGCACGGGAGCCCGGCCGAACCGGTGGAGGGTGAGCGGTAGCGCGCCTACGCCTGGTCGGCCACGAAGGACGCCATGCGGGTCAGGGCGGAGTTCCAGTTGATGGTGTGCTCGTTCGTCGACCAGGACTGGATGTCGTCGATGTAGCAGAACTGGCCGACGCAGCCCTGGAGCTTACTCTGCGCCAGCGGGTCCTGGATGCTGGAGTTGGGCCCCCCGGCAAGGGTGCCGGCCGGCGGGTTGGGCTGGCTCGGGTCGAGCTGGTGGGCGTACCAGCGGGCGTGCTGGTTGTGCGAGTTCACCTCGCCGTAGCCGGTGACGTAGGACGTGTTGAGGGCGTTGCGGCCGAGGATGTAGTCCATGCTCTGCACCGCGCCGTCCCGGTACTTGCGGGCCCCCGTCAGGTCGTAGGCGGTGGCGAGGACGACCGCGTTGTGCAGGACCTGATGGTTGGATCCCCAGTCGTAGAGGTTGTCGGCGGGGGCGTACGGCATGCCGTACGGGTGGGCCCGCAGCGTGGCCAGGTAGCGGTTCGCGCCCTGGACGACCGACCGGCGCACCTTGTCCCGCCCGGGCAGCCGGTTGGGCACCAGCGCCAGGTCGAGCCGGCCGGCGGCGGCGGTGTTGCCCCAGTCGTAGCTCACCGGGCCGAAGATGTCGGCGGTGTGCACCGGGGAGTTCAGGATGTGGTCCTGGAACTGCTTCTCGCCGGTGGTCAGGTACAGCTCGGCCGCGGCCCAGTAGAACTCGTCGGCGACGTTGTCGTCGGGGTAGGCGCCGCCGCCGGTGCCGTCGTCCGGGTCGGCGTAGACGTCCGGGTGGGCGAGCGCGGCCGTCCATGCCTTGCGCGCCGCGGTGAGCGCCTCGGCCGCGAACTCCCTGTCGTACGAGCAGTACAGCCGGGCCGCCTGGGCGGCGGTGGCCGCCAGGTTGAGGGTGGCGGCGGTGGTCGGCGGGTGCAGCTCGCGCTTCTGCGGGTCGTCGGCGGGCATCAGGGGCAGTCCGGTCCACTGCTCGTCGTGGATCTTGTGGTGGGCCATGCCGGCCAGCGGCTGCCCGTCCGGCACCTGCATCTTCATCAGGAACTCCAGCTCCCAGCGCGCCTCGTCGAGGAGGTCCGGCACGTGGTTGCCGCTCTCCGGGATGGCGAGGGTGCCGTCGCCGAGCTTGTCCTGCCGCCCGGTGCGGGCGTACCGGGCGCGCTCGTAGGTGCTGAGCAGTTCCCAGGCGGAGATGCCGCCGTTGACCACGTACTTGCCGTGGTCGCCGGCGTCGTACCAGCCGCCGGTGACGTCGAGCCGGTAGTCGCAGACGCCCGGCTGGCAGGGCACGTCGGAGTCGCCCTGGTTGGGGGCGACGCCGACGTGGCCGGCGGCACGGCCGTAGCCGGGGCGCAGGTCGTCGCGGACCGGGATGCCGCTGCGCTGGGTGTAGTAGTACTTCGCGGCGTCCAGGCGCAGCCGTTCGTAGGCGGCGGTGCCGAGGTCGAAGGGGTGGCTGGTCTCGCCGTCGGCGACCAGGGTGAAGCCGGTGCCGCGGCCCCGGTAGGAGCCGAAGTCGATGGAGTGGACGTTCTGCCCGGAGGAGGCGTCCGTGCCGCGCGGCACGGTCCAGCCGTGGGCGACGGTCCAGCCCCGGGCGTTCTTCAGCTTCCAGCGCAGACGGGTGGTGGCGTCGGTGACGAGGGTGGCGTTCTTGGGGCCCGCGGGCAGGTAGCCGACCTGGTTGACGCGGACGCGCGGCCCGGTGTCGGGTTCGTACACCTCCGGGGGCACCCCGCCGAGCAGCGAGACGTCGTCCACGCAGAACCGCCAGGAGTCCGCGCTGCCGCCGACCTGGAAGGCGACCTGGCCCTGGGTGGTGTCGACGGGCGAGGTGAAGGTGTAGCTGTAGGTGTCCCCGCTCTCGGTCACGACCGGGGCCGCCTCCTGCCAGGTGTCGTAGGGCGTGACGGCGAGGCCGACGATCGCGCGTACGACGTGGCCGTCGGGCAGTCCGGAGGCGCTGAAGGAGAAGCGGTAGGTCTCGCCCTTGACCAGGGTGATGTCGTTCTGGCCGATGGCGGAGTCCCAGCGGTTGGCCGTGCCGCCCGGCACGTCGGCGCACAGCCGGCCGTCGGCGAGGCCGGCGGTGACGTTGCTGGTCCACCAGGGGTCGGTGGTGGTGTCGAAGGTGCCGTTGCGGACCTGTTCCACCTCGTCGGCACCGGCCTGCTGGGCGGGCAGCGCGGTGAGCGCGGCGCCCAGCAGGGCGGTGAGGGTGAGCAGGCTGGTTCTGCGTCGTTGCACGTCTGGGCTCCTCGGGGAGGTGCGGGTGCGCTGAGCCTCTGGGAGCGCTCCCATGAATTGGGAGCGCTCCCAGTGGACGGACGCAGGCCATGTTTGTGGGAGGTATGACATGCCGTCAACGGTCCGGACGGCACTTGCCGCCGACCGGACCGGAGGATCCCGCTATGCCGTGAACCTGCTGATTCCCGCCGCCCGGTGGGGGTGGCCGGGGTCCGACGCCGGTCAGCGAGGGCCTCAGCGGGCAGTCCGCCGGCCGGCACGGGCGCGGCGCTTCCGGCGCTCCCGGCGGTGGGGGTCGACGTCCACCCGCGGGCATGACGCACTAGGCTGGAGCCCGACGTGACGTGCCTGCTCACTGTGAGTGTCCGCGATGGAGTGGCGAGGATGAGCCCGGTCTATCCGTTCGACGATGCCGCGACGGCACGCGCTGTCGTCGACGACGCCGGCATCCTCGTCGAGTGGAGTTCGGGCGCCCGGGCGCTGCTGGGCTGGGACGCGGCCGAGGTCGTCGGCCGTCCCGCAGGCCTCCTGCTGGCCGACGGCGCCATGCCGGTGCCCGCCGGGCCCCGCTGGGACGGCACTCTCACCCTGCGCCACCGGCGGGGCGGAACGGTCGCGGTGTGGCTGCTCGCCCACCGTCGCCCGCCGCCGGACGACGGGCCGGGGCAGTGGCTCCTGGTCACGCCGCTGCGCGCGGACCTGCCGCCCTCCCCCGACGACCCTCTCGCCGAGGCGGGCCTGATCCAGTCGCCGTGCGCGACCGCCGTGTACGACGAGTGGCTGCGGCTGTACCGGCTCAATGACGCGATGGCCGAGGTCATCGGGCTGCCGGAGGAGCGGGTCCGGGGGCTGCGGCTGTCCGAGATCGGCGGCAAGCCGCAGAGCGAGGAGCTGGAGGCGCGGCTGCGGCGGGTGCTGGCCACCGGCCGCCCCGACGAGGTGCAGATGTACCTGCGGGCCGGCGGCGAGGAGCACGCGCACGCCTGGCTGGCCCGGATGGCCCCGGTCACCGACTCCGGAGGCCGGATGCGGGGCGTGACCCTGGCCGTCCACGACTTCACCGACCACTACCGGGCCCGCGAACGGCTGCGGCTGGTCAACGAGGCGAGTGTGCGCATCGGCACCACCCTCGACGTGGTCCGCACCGCGCAGGAACTGGCCGACGTCTGCGTCCCCGCGCTCGCCGACTTCGTCAGCGTCGATCTCCTGGATTCCCGGGAGGGCGAGCCCCCGGCCAGGCTGACCGCCCCGGTCCGCCTGCGCCGGGTCGCGCACCGGTCGGTGACGCCGGGCAACCCCCAGGCCGTGGCCGAGCCCGGCGACGTGCAGGCGTACCCGGCCGGATCGCCGCAGGCCGACTCTCTGCTGGCCGACCGGACCATCGTCGGAGCGGTGGCTGGCGGCGGCCTGGACCCCTGGCTGGCCCAGGACCCGCTGCGCCGGGCGCGGGTGCGCGAGTTCGGCATCCACAGCACGATGTCCGTGCCGGTCCGGGCGCGCGGGGTGACCCTCGGTGTCGCGGTCCTCACCCGGTTCGACCGCCCCGACCCGTTCACCTCAGACGACGTGCTGCTCGCCGAGGAGATCACCGCTCGGGCCGCGATCTGCGTCGACAACGCGCGCCGGTTCTCCCGCGAGCGCGAGACCGCCCTCGCCCTGCAGCGCAGCCTGCTCCCGCGCAGCCTGCCGCGCACCGCCGCCGTCGACGCCGCCTTCCGTTACCTGCCGGCCGCCCGCGCCGGGGTGGGCGGCGACTGGTTCGACGTGATCCCGCTGTCCGGGATGCGGGTCGCACTGGTCGTGGGCGACGTCGTCGGGCACGGCATCCAGGCGTCGGCGACGATGGGCCGGCTGCGCACCGCCGTGCGCACCCTCGCCGACATCGACCTCGCGCCCGACGAACTGCTCACCCACCTCGACGACCTGGTGGTCCGGCTGTCGCAGGAGTCCGGCGGGGAGGGCAGCCCCGGCGAGCTCGGCGCGACCTGCCTGTACGCGGTGTACGACCCGGTGTCGCGCCGCTGCACACTGGCCCGGGCCGGGCATCCGGCTCCGGTTCTGCTGCCGCCCGGCGGGACGCCGCACCCGGTGGAACTGCCCGCCGGACCGCCGCTCGGGGTCGGCGGGCTGCCCTTCGAGTCGGCGGAGCTACGGCTGACCGAGGGCAGTGTGCTCGCCTTCTACACGGACGGGCTGACCGGGGCGCGCGATCCGGACACCGGCCCCGGACACCGGATGCTGTGCGGGGCGCTGGCGGCGTACTCCGAGTCGCTGGACGAGACCTGCGACCGGGTCCTGCACACCGTGCTGCCACCGGGCGGCGTCGCCGACGACGTGGCGCTGCTGCTGGCGCGCACCCGGGGGCTGCCCGCCTCGCAGGTGGCGACGTGGGACATCCCGGCGGACCCGGCGCTGGTCGCGCCGATCCGCAAGCAGGTGGTGGCCCAGCTGGACGAGTGGAGGCTGAGCGAGGCCGGCTTCACCACCGAGCTGGTGGTGAGCGAGCTGGTCACCAATGCCATCCGCTACGGTGCCCACCCGGTGCGGCTGCGGCTCATCCACGACACCGCGACGCTGATCTGCGAGGTTTCCGACACCAGCCACACCGCGCCGCACCTGCGCCGGGCCAAGACCTGGGACGAGGGTGGCCGGGGTCTCCTGCTGGTCGCCCAGCTGACCCGGCGGTGGGGCAGCAGACACACCACCGAGGGCAAGACCATCTGGGCCGAGCTGGGGTTGCTGGAAGAGGAGTGAGCGGGGCGTCGCGGCCCGGGGGCGGACGCCGTGGGCGAGAGGACGACGGCGAGGTGCCCGCCCTCCGCGCGGCCGCACGGTGGCGGCGACTCACCGGCCGCCGACCGGACCCGGCCGGCGGTCGCCCAGCTGGAGCGCGAGGGCCGGCCGACCCGGCGGACCGCTCCTGGACACCCGGGGCGCCCTCGCCGCTCCCGGCCGGGACCGGTGGGCGGAAGGGCCCCGGGAACGTACACCGCGGCGCGACCGCGCGCTCGACCCTGACCCTCCGGTGCTCCCCCGCGACCGCCGCCCGCCCCGCGCGCGCCGTGCCGACGCCGGGCCTGCGGGTGCCGGGCCTGCGGGTGCCGCGGCCGCCTCGCCACCGTGCGGCCGTTACCACTCCCCACCGAGGACGGTGCCACTGCCGGTCCCCCTCGGCAGCGTGCGGACCGCTTCAGCCGACCGTGTCCGGCAGCAGGTCGAACGCCCGGGACCAGCCGAAGCCGCGGGGCCGGCCGTCCTCCCCCGCCTCTCCGTCGTAGGGCGCGCCGAAGCGTACGCCCATCGCGCTCAGCCGGGTCAGGGACTCCCGGTAGGCGGGGTGGGCGGCCAGCGCCCCGGCCACACAGGGCAGGACGGCGATCGGAACACCCAGTCCGGACGCCTCGCACAGGGTGCCGACGGCGAGCGTGTCGGCCAGGCCGGCGGCCCATTTGTTGAGGGTGTTGAAGGTGGCGGGGGCGACGACCACGGCGTCGGGGGCGGGGAAGGGGCGCGGGTCACCGGGGCGGCGCCACGCCGAGCGGACGGGGCGCCCGGTGCGGGCCTCGGCCTCGGCCACGTCGAAGAACCCGCCGCTCACGGCGAGCGGGGTCGCGATGACGCCGACCTCCCAGTTCCGCTCCTGGGCGGCGCCGATCAGCTCGCCGACGCCCGCGGCCGCACCCGCGGCGCAGACGACGACGTAGAGGCAGGGCTTCGCGTCCTGTTCGATCACGGGGACGACCCTACTGACGATTCCGCCCGGAGTTCCAGGGTGGCCCTAGCGCAGCGGGAAGCTCTGTCCGCGCTCGGCCTCGGGGCGCGGGCCGAAGATGCGGCGGTCCGCCTCCTCGATCGGCACGTCGTCGATGCTCGCCTCGCGCCGGGTCATCAGCCCCCGCTCGTCGAACTCCCACAGTTCGTTGCCGTACGAGCGCCACCACCGGCCGCCGGCGTCGCGGCACTCGTACTGGAAGCGGACGGCGATGCGGTTGCCGTCGAAGGCCCACAGGTCCTTGCGCAGCGCGTACTCCCGCTCGCGCGCCCACTTGGCGGTGAGGAAGGCGGTGATCTCGGCGCGGCCGGTGAGGAAGGTGTCGCGGTTGCGCCACACCGAGTCCGGCGAGTAGGCGAGCGCGACCTGGTGCGGGTCCCGGGTGTTCCAGGCGTCCTCGGCGGCCTGCACCTTCCGCGCGGCGGTCTCCCGGGAGAACGGGGGCAGGGGCGGGCGGTCGGTCATGGGTGAACCTCCGTGCGACGGGCTGGGCCGGGCGGCCGGGCTGGGCGGACGCAAGGGAGAACGGCCGTTCTCAACCTGCCCTGCTACCGTAGGAGAACGTGCGTTCTCAGGTCAAGGAGGGTCCCGCATGGACAGCGCCACAGCCCGTGAGCGGGCGCTGGACGCCGCCGAGAAGCTGTTCTACGGACGGGGCGTCCAGTCGGTCGGCATGGACGACGTCCGGGGCGCGTCAGGGGTCTCGCTCAAGCGGCTCTACCAGCTCTTCCCGGCGAAGGAGCGATTGGTGGTGGCGTATCTGGAGCGGCGCGACGTGCGCTGGCGGGCGGAACTCGCGCGCCACGTGGAGCGGCACCCCGAGCCGCAGCGGCGGATCCTGGCCGTCTTCGACTGGCTGGAGCGGTGGTTCGGAGCGGAGGACTTCCGCGGCTGCGCCTGGATCAACTCCCACGGTGAACTGGGCGCCGTCTCGGAGCCGGTGGCCGAGCAGGTGAGGGCCCACAAGCGGGCGTTCCGCGACTGGCTCGGGACCCTGGTGGCCGACGCCGGGCTGCCCGACGCCCTCGCCGGGCAGTTGTTCCTGCTCGCCGAGGGCGCCATGGTCACGGCGGGCATCACCGGCTCCGTCGAACCCGCCGGCGAGGCCCGCGCGGCCGCGCGGCTGCTGCTGCGGGCCCCGGCCGCGTCAGACGCCGGCACCGCGCGAGCGGGTTGACGGCCGGCCGGATCCGGGGTCACTCCGTGACGGTGATCGCCCGGACGGGGCAGGCGCGAGCGGCCTCCCGGACCGTGGGGTCCATCGGGCCCCTGCCGTCCGCGGGGTCGATGCCGTCCTCCCGGCCGGGCAGGAGCGTGCCGAAGCCGTCGTCGTCCTGGGTGAAGACCCCCGGGGCGGACAGGGCGCACTGTCCGGCGCCGATACAGAGATCCGTGTCGATGTCGATCCGCATGAGACCTCTCACCAGGTCACGGGGAGTTCCAGCATCCCCTGGATGGTGTCGCCGGGCTTGTGCGGGATCTCCTCGGCGGGGACCGCCAGCCGCAGGCCGGGCAGCCGCTCGAACAGGGAGCGCAGGGCGATCTCCAGCTCGGCCCGGGCGAGGTTCTGGCCGAGGCACTGGTGGACACCGAAGCCGAAGGCGAGGTGATGGCGGGCCGGCCGGTGCCAGTCGAGGCGGTCGGGCTCGGGGAAGGCGCTCTCGTCGCGGTTGATGACGGAGGTCGCGAAGACCACCCCCTCGCCGGCCCGGATGGTCACCCCGCCCGCCTCGATGTCCTCAGTGGCCAGCCGCAGCAGGCCGTCCGCGATGGACAGCACCCGCATCAGCTCCTCGACGGCGGCGGGCAGCAGCGCCGGATCGGCGCGCAGTTCCGCAAGGCGGTCCGGATGCTGGAGCAGGGCGAGCACGCCGAGGGAGATCATGTTCGCGGTCGTTTCGTGGCCCGCGACCAGCAGCACCAGGGCCAGGGCCGCCGCCTCCTCCCGGTCCAGCTCCCCGTCGCGCAACTGCTGGTGCACCAGGGCGTCGAGCACGCCCGAACCCTGCGGTTCCCGGCTCTTGCGGTCGATCAGCGCTCCGAGGTAGTCGTCCAGTTCGGCACGGGCGGCCCGGACGTCGGCCGGGTCCCGGCCGCGCAGCAGGCGCCGGGACCGCTCCTCGAAGAACTCGTGGTCGGCGTACGGGACGCCGAGCAGGGCGCAGATCACCATCGAGGGCACCGGCAGCGCGAAGGCGCCGACCAGGTCGGCGGGCGGGCCCTGGGCGACCAGCGCGTCGATCCGTCCGTCGACGACGCGCCGGATGGCGGGCCGCAGTTCGGCGGCGCGCTTGAGGGTGAAGCTGGAGACGAGCATCCTTCGCTGGGCACGGTGCCGGGGCTCGTCGACCCCCACCAGGGCGACGCTGCGGTCACGCAGCGCGGCGACGCGGGCCGCGGTCGCCGGGTAGCCGGGGCGGGTGCGGTCGGAGGACAACCGGGGATCGGCGAGCAGGGTCCGGGCGAGGGCGTGACCGGTGACCAGCCAGGCGGTGCGGCCGTCGTAGAGCGTGACGCGGCTCAGCGGCCGGTCGGCGCGCAGCGGGTCGTAGGCGGCGGGCGGGTGGTAGGGGCAGGTGCGGTCCTGGGGGTAGGCGACCGGGGCCGGGAGTTCCGTCATGGGGGGCCTCG
Organism: Streptomyces sp. bgisy159; assembly: GCF_965341775.1. Classification (GTDB taxonomy): domain Bacteria; phylum Actinomycetota; class Actinomycetes; order Streptomycetales; family Streptomycetaceae; genus Streptomyces. Next base: position 164,695 of record NZ_CBDQZH010000013.1, read on the forward strand.
CAAGCGGTCGGAAGCAGGTGCCGATCATCATTAGATGCCCCAGGCACTTATAGGGCGACGCGGAGTTCGGCCACATCGACGAAAGGGGCACTCTGGCCGGAACCCGGTGTGCCGGGAGCGTGCGGGCCCCTGCACGGCCCGCTGTCCGCTGCCGTGCCCGTTCGCCACCGCAGCCCGGACCACGGCCGAATTCGGTTGCCCTCGGGACGGGTCCGGCTCCAGGATCCGGCCATGACCTTCTTCGACGCCCTGCCGCTGTCCGCCGCCGTCCGTCCGGCGCGCCGACAGCAGCGGTCCCGCCCGTCCCGGAGGCCCGAGCCCGCGCCCCGATGACGGGCGCGCTCCTCGCGGGGCTGATCGCGGGCTACGGCATCGCGGTGCCCGTCGGCGCCGTCGCCACCTACCTGGTCTCTCTCACCGCCCGGACGTCGCTGCGCATCGGGGTGTGCGCCGCGCTCGGCATCGCCACCGCCGACGGGATCTACGCGCTCGCGGCCACCGTCGGCGGGGGCGCACTGGCCGACGCGCTGCGGCCGGTGCTGACACCACTGCGCTGGGTCTCGGCGGCGGTGCTGCTGGCGCTGGCCGTACGGGGTGCGGTCGCGGCGGTACGGGGCTACCGGGCGCACCGCCTCGCCGTTCGGCCGGAGCCGCCACCGCCCACCGCGGCCCGCGCCTACCTGGCGCTGCTCGGCATCACCCTGCTGAACCCCGTCACCGTGATCTACTTCGCCGCCCTCGTCGTCGGCAGCGGGACGGCCGGCACCGCCGGCGCCCTGGAGGAGGGGGTCTTCGTCCTCGCCGCCTTCACCGCCTCGGCCAGCTGGCAGCTGCTGGTCGCCGGCGGCGGCGCCCTGCTGGGACGCACCCTGACCGGGCACCGGGGCCGTCTGGTGACCGCCCTGCTGTCCGGTGCGGTCATCGCGGGGCTGGCGGTGGAGATGGTGGTGTGACCCGGGGCGTCAGGGCTGATGACGGGGAGGGCGGGCGGCGACGGCAGCGGCGCCCGACGTACGCGGCCGGTGCGCCGCCCGTGGCCCGCCGCCGGGGGCCCTGCAGGAACACGGCCCGAGCGCGCGCGGGGCCGGAGCACCGCCCCGGCCCCGCGGGCCGGAGAGCTTCCGTGGCGCCGCGGCCGGTCGTGGGGCGACACGCGCGCCCGGCGCGCCCCCCCCCCGCTGTCCGCACGGCTGACGCGATCTCCGGAGCGGCCCGACCGGCGCCCCGCCCGTCTCCGCGACCACGACACGGCCCCGGGGGGCCGGGGAGCCCGCACGACGACCCTGCCGCGCAGTGCCCGGATCGGCGCCGCCGGCGTGGCTCCCCCGACCCGCCCGAACGGCGCGGCCCCGGACGCCGCGGGCGGGCCCGGGACACGCGGCGGTCCCGTGATGGACCACGTGGTGGGTGCAGCGGCAGGCATGAACGCGGTGTCTCGGGGGACCCGGAGGTCAGGCCCCGCCGCGTTCCCCCGTCGCGGCGGGGCTCTCCTGTCGCCCCGTGGCGCTGTCGGTGATGTCGAGGAAGATTTCCCCGGCCTCGGGCACGGTGAGGGCGATCGACCGCTTGATGCGGTCGGCGACCACCTCGACGCGTTCGCTGTCCAGGCCGGGCGCCAGGTCGACCCGGGCGGCCACCAGGGCGGAGTCCAGCCCGGTCTTCATGGTGTAGAGGGCCTCGACGCTGTCGATCTCCGGCTGGGCCGCGAGCAGTGCCCGGATGCGGTCGCCGGCCTCGGAGTCGGCGGCCTCCCCGATCAGCTGGTCGCGGGCCTCACGGCCGAGGCGGTAGGCGACGAAGACGAGCAGCGCACCGATCGAGAGGGAGGCCGCCGCCTCCCACACCGGGTTCCCGGTGGCCATGTGCAGGGCCATGCCCCCGGCGGCCAGCGTGACGCCGAGAACCGCCGTGCCGTCCTCGGCGACCACGGTGCGCAGCGCCGGGTCGCGCATCCCGGCGGCCGCGCCGCCCTGCAGGTGGACCTGGTGCAAGGCGCGGACCAGGGAGGTGCCCTCGGCCAGGAAGGCCAGACCGAGCACGATCAGGCCCGCGACATAGCCCCGGAAGTCCTCGTCGGCGCCGCCGTGCAGGGCCTCCGCGCCCTGGAAGAAGGAGAAGCAACCGCCCATGACGAAGATCCCCACGGCGGCGAGCAGGGACCAGAAGAAGCGTTCCTTGCCGTATCCGAAGGGGTGGCGCCGGTCGGCGGGGCGCCGGCTGCGGCGCAGCGCGGCCAGGAGGAAGACTTCGTTGAGGCTGTCGGCCACGGAGTGCGCGGCTTCCGACAGCAGGGCGGGTGAGCCCGCCATCAGGCCGCCGACCGCCTTCGCCACGGCGATCAGCAGATTGGCCCCCAGAGCCACGAGCACGGTGATCCGCGTACGACGATCGGCCCCGTGCCCGCTGCCGGTCCCGGGGTTGCTGTCCGGCTCATTCAAAGCTGTCTCACTCACCTCACGCCGACTGCCCCCGCCCGGCGGGTCCATTCCGTGCGGTGGGCACAAATCGGGGAACGCACGAATCGGGGAACGCGGAACAGACACGAGGCGGACCGGACGGAACCGGGAGGACCCATGAGCGCCGGCGGCGACGGCAACGCGCAGTACGGACACAAGCAGTTCCGGCGGTCGCGCAGTCACTTCACGGACCGGATCACGGCGGACGGCCGGGACGGCTGGCCGGTGGAGAGCGGCCGGTACCGGCTGGTGGTCAGCCGTGCCTGTCCCTGGGCGAGCCGGGCGGTGGTCTCGCGGCGGCTGCTGGGCCTGGAGGACGCCCTCCCGATGGCCGTCACCGACCCCGTGCAGGACGACCGCAGCTGGCGCTTCACCCTGGATCCCGGTGGCCGGGATCCCGTCCTCGGGATCCGTTTCCTCAGCGAGGCGTACGAGAGGCGGGAGCCGGGTCACCCCGGCGGGGTGAGTGTGCCCGCGGTGGTGGACGTGCCCACGGGGCGGCTCGTCACCAACGACTACCAGCGGCTCACCCTGGACCTGGCCACCGAGTGGACCGCGTGGCACCGGCCGGGGGCACCGGACCTCTACCCCGAGCGGCTGCGCGACGAGATCGACGCAGTGATGGCCCAGGTCTACGAGGACGTCAACAACGGGGTGTACCGGGCCGGGTTCGCCCCGGGGCAGGAGGAGTACGAGGAGGCGTGCGCCGCGGTCTTCCGGCGGCTGGAGGCGGTCTCCGGGCGACTGGCCGGGCAGCGGTACCTGGTCGGTGACACGATCACCGAGGCGGACATCCGGCTGTTCACCACGCTGGTCCGCTTCGACGCCGTCTACCACGGCCACTTCAAGTGCAACCGCTGGAAGCTGACGGAGGACCCGGTGCTGTGGAGCTACGCCCGTGATCTCTTCCAGACGCCGGGCTTCGGTGACACCGTCGACTTCGACCACATCAAGCGGCACTACTACCGGGTGCACACCGGCATCAACCCGACCCGTGTCGTGCCGCTCGGACCGGACCTGTCCGGCTGGCTGACACCGCATCACCGGGAGCAGCTGGGCGGGCGTCCGTTCGGTGACGGGACGCCGCCGGGGCCGGTCCGGGCCGAGGAGGAGGTTCCGGCGTCCGGGCGGCCCTGACGGGGCGTCGGGCGGCGTCGGGCGGCATCAGGTGCGAGCCTGGCCGATGATCGCAGGAACACACTAGGAGGCCCACGTGGCGAAGAAGCGGAAACTCTCCCTCGTCTACCAGCCCATCGGACTCGCGTTCGGCTGGGCGGGCGGGGCCTTGGCGGCCTACGCGTTCCGCAGGACGTGGCAGGCCCTGCGGCACGAGGACGACGCCCCCGACCCGCTGGACCGGGAGCGGAGCTGGGGGGAGGTGCTGCTGGCGGCGGCGATCCAGGGCGCGATCTTCTCGGTGGTCCGCGGCGCCGCGGACCGCGCCGGCGCCAAGGCGATCGAGCGGTCCACGGGCGTCTGGCCCGCCAAGGAGCCGAAGGACGCGAAGGGCCGCGGGGACACCAAGTCGGGCCGCGCCTGACTCCCGGCCACGGGCCCGCCGGGGTCCCGCCCGGCCGTTCCTTGCCTTGCCGGGGGACGGGCGGCCGGGGCCCCGCGGGGCGGTCGCACGGGGGCGCGTAGTCGGCCGGGGCGGGTCCGCGGGACCTTCCAGGCCCGGCGCGCTGCCCGGCGGTCAGTCGGTGGGGAGCCACTTTCCGTCGCGCATCAGCTCGCGGCCGTCGATCTCGTTGGCCTCCCGCCAGGCCTGGACGCGGTGGGGGTGGAGGCGGAAGTAGAGGTAGGGGGTGGACAGTTCGCGGGGGTCGAAGCCCGTCTTGGCGGCGAAGACCTCGGCGTCCTCCTCGGGCAGGTCCCGCGGCTCGACCGCGTCGGCGGTGACCTCGACCATGACCACGTCCCGGGTCGGGCCGATGCCGAGGCGGGCCCGCCGGGTGCGCCGCAGGTTGCGGCCGGTGACGCCGGCGGCCGGCGTGGCGATCAGCAGCGTGGCGCCGTCCCAGACGAAGGACAGCGGGACGAGGTGTGCGCCGCCGTTGTCTCCGGCGGTGGCGACCCAGGCGTCGACGTCCTGTTCCAGCCGCCGCAAGGTGTCGTGTCGGCGCTGCTCGGCGGTGCGTGCGGGTTCTTCGCTCATGCCCCCAGTGTGGCCGCCGACCGGCCCCGCATACGCGTGTTTCCGCCTTGTCGCCCGGATGGCGGTTCCAGCCCGCCCCCACCTGCGACGGGGCGCCGACGCTGGCGAGTGAGCAGCATCACGCCACTTCCTGGACACCTGTCCAGCTATAGTGAGCCGCACTGCTGGACAACTGTCCAGGAAGTAAACGAGGGGAGTCTCGATGGAAACAGTGGCGAACGTGCTGGTCGGACTGGTGGCCGCGCTTCACGCGTACATCCTGGTGCTGGAGATGTTCCTGTGGCAGAAGAAGCCGGGGATGTCCTTCCACGGCTTCGACCGGGAGATGGCCCGCGCGACCGCCGCGATGGCCGCCAACCAGGGGCTGTACAACGGCTTCCTGGCGGCGGGCCTGATCTGGGGTCTGGTCGCCGCCGATCCGACCGGGTTCCGCGCCCAGGTGTTCTTCCTGTCCTGCGTGATCGTCGCCGGCGTGTACGGCGCGGTCACGGCCAACGTCCGCATCCTGGCCGCCCAGGCCCTGCCCGGCGGCCTCGCCCTGGCCGCCGTGCTGCTCGCCCGGTGACCGGCACCGCGCCCGAGGACCCGCGGGCGGTCCGCACCCGCTCACGACTGCGCGCCGCGCTGCTCGGCGAGTGCGCCGAGCGGCCCCTGGACGAGGTCAGCGTCGCCGCGCTGGTGCGCCGGGCGGGCGTCGGGCGGGCCACGTTCTACGTGCACTACGCCGACCTGGAGGCGCTCGCCGTCGACGCCTGCGCGGACGTCGTACGGGAGGCGGTAAAAGCCCTGCACACCTGGCAGGGGCGGCCGGACCCGGTGCACGCGCCCGCGGCGCTGGCGGAGTTCTTCGCCTCGCTCGCCCCGCACACCGGCCTCTACCGCGCGCTGCTCGCCCCGGGCGGCGGGGGCCCGCTCGGCCTGGTGCTCCACCGCGACCTGCGGGCGTACAGCCTGCGCGAGCGCACCCGGGCGGGCGCGGCGGACGCCCCCCTGGTCGCCTCCGCGGTCGCCGCCACTTTCGCCGGCGTACTGGCGGACTGGCTGCACGGCCTGCTGGAGGGGGGTCCCGCCGAGATCGCCGATCAGGTCTGGCAGTTGCTGGTCGCCCTGCACGGCAGCCGCTGACCGCCCGCCCGCACCCACATCCGAGAGACTTCGCTCACGACACGAAGAAACTCGGTCGGAATTCGAGGACATATGTCAATCGAACATGCTCCAATGCAGTCGATCGAGGGTAACTTGCTGGAGCGGGAGCGCAGTTGGAGCGGGTGGGAGGCGATGGCGTCGTGCACCAGGAATCCGCCGTGGGCTCCGCGCACGTGTGTCTCCGCGAGGAGCGGGGGTTCACGGTGCTGGAGCTGCACGGCGAGATCGACATCGCCGCGGCGGTGGAGATCGTCCCGCATCTCGATGCCGCGACCCGGGGCCCGGCGCCGCGGCTGGTGATCGACCTCACGCCCGTCGAGTTCTTCGACTGCTCCGGGCTGCGACTGCTCTACCGGGCCCGCGCCCGCATCCTCGACCGGGGCGGGGAGCTTCGGCTGGTCTGCACCCACCCGCTCGCCCTGCGCATCCTGCGCGCCACCGGCCTGTCCCGGCTGCTGCCGCCCGCGGCGAGCCTGGCGGCAGCCCTGGACGGCCCGGAGGCGGCCTCCGCCCCGTCCTGATCCACCCCCGCGCCCGCCCGGCCACCCCCGGCGCTTCCCGTCCCGGACCGGTGACTCCCGCCCCCTCTCCCGCACTTCCCGTCCCGGACCGGCCACCCAGCCCCCTCCGGCGCTCTCCGCCCCGGACGGCCACTCCCACCCCTCCGGCACGCCTCGTACCGGTGGGGTCCGTTCGGCGGACCCGTCCGTGACCGCGTCACAACCGATCAGTCTTGCAAGGGACTTGACGGGGAATCCGGAGAGCAGGAAGGAGGCCCGTGCCCATGACGACTTCCGTGAAACAGCTCCCCCGACGCATGCCCGGCTGGGCCAAGGCACTCACCACCGTCGTGGTGGTCCTCGCGGTGCTCTTCGCCGGCCTCCGGCTGGCCGTGCTGCCGGGGCTGCGGGACCTGTTCGGCACCGAGACCCACGACCGGTCCGGACCGGCCCTGCTGGAATCCATCCAGGACATGAGCCGCTATCAGGCCGCGTCCGGCAACTTCCAGGTCGTGGTGGACCTGGAGAAGGACGCCAGATTCCTGCCCGACGCCATTCGCGGCACCCGCACCCTCTACGTCGGGGCGGGCACCGTGAACGCCTATGTCGACCTCGGAGCGCTCGGGGAACGCGACGTGACGGTCGACGAGGACCGCACGTCGGCCACCGTGCGGCTGCCCCATGCCCGGCTGGACAAGCCGGCCCTCGACCTCGACCACTCCTACGCCGTGTCCAAGCAGCGCGGTCTCCTCGACCGGCTCGGCGACCTCTTCTCGGGCAACCCCAACAGCGAGCAGGCCGTGCAGCGGCTCGCGGTACGGCACATCGCCGAGGCCGCCGAGGACAGCGGACTGACGGCGCGCGCCGAGTCGAACACCACCGGCATGCTGCGCGGCCTGCTGCACTCGCTCGGCTTCGAGGACGTGCGGGTCGCCTACACCGCGTGACCCCGCGGCCCGCACCGGCCGGTCCGGCCCACCGCCCCCGCCCGGGCGTGCACCGCACACCCGGGCACCCCACATAGGAAGTCGACGCCTGGAGGACAGCATGGACCGCTCCGCCTTACGTCCGCGGCTCACCCTGCGCCGGCGCCCGGCCGAAGACCGGCCGACGGCCACCGAAGCCCGGCCGAAGACCACCCAGGCCCGGCCGGCCTCCGCACCCCCGCCGAAGGGCCGCCGACGGCCGCTGCGCACCCTGGCGCGGCTGGCCGCCATGGCGTGCGCCTTCGTGTGCATGGTGGCGTTCGCCGCCGCGCTGGCCCGGATCACCCTGGAACCTTCGCCCGCATCCGCCGAACTGATCCACTCCAACCTGCGGCCGGGCCGATCGCTGCGCGCCTATCTGGACCAGCCCGAGCTGCGCGACGCCGTGCGGCAGATCGGCGGCAACATCCTGCTGGGACTGCCCTTCGGCGTGCTGGTACCGGTCGTCGCGCCGGGCACCCGCGGTGTCACACGGGTACTGCTGCTCACGGTGATCGTGATGCTGCTGGTGGAGCTGGCGCAGGGCGCGCTGGTGACCGGACGCGCCTTCGACATCGACGACGTCATCCTCAATACCACGGGGGCGCTCATCGGCTATCTGCTGCTCGGCCGGCGGCTGGGCCGAGCGGTGCACGCACGCGGATGACGCGGGGGCCGGCCGGCACGGCCCGGGCCGGCCCGCTCCGCCTCGCTCAGATGCGCATCCAGCTACGCGGCGTCCAGGTGTAGCGGTCGCCGCCGACCCAGCGCACCACCGCCGGGTCGTCGAGGTCGTGGACCGTGATGCCGAACGCGGCGGCGGCCTCGAGGACGTCCGTGACGTCCCTCGCCTCGCCGACCACCTCACCATCGATTTCCACGATGCGGAACGGCGGTCGGCCCGGCTGCACCCCGAGCACCACGATCCGCGGTTGGGAGATATAGGGGCTCGCGATTTCGGTCATGTCATAGAGAGTAGAGCGGATTGTCAAAGTAAGGACGGGTTCGTCCTCAGTGCGGTCCCGTCCACCGTGCGGGCGTGCGGCGGCTGGGGAACCCTGAGGGCCAGGAGGTGGTCATGGAACCCGTGGAGGCCCTGGAGCGGATCGCCTTCCTGCTGGAGCGGTCGCTGGCGCCGACGTACCGCGTCCGCGCGTTCCGCACGGCGGCCCGGGTGCTGGAGGAGCTGCCCGAGGGCGAGATCGCCGAGCGGGCGGCGGCGGGGACGCTGGAGTCGCTGCGCGGCGTGGGCCCGAAGACCGCCGAGGTGGTGCGCGAGGCACTGGCCGGTGGGGTGCCGGCCTATCTGAGCAAGCTGGAGGACGAGGCCGAGGCGGGGCGGGGGACGCGGGCGGGGAGCAGGCTGCGGGCGCTGCTGCGCGGGGACTGCCATGTGCACTCCGACTGGTCGGACGGGGGCAGCCCGATCGAGGAGATGGGCCGGGCGGCAGCCGCACTCGGGCACGAGTGGGCGGTGCTGACCGACCACTCCCCCAGGCTCACCGTGGCCCGCGGGCTCTCCCCGGAGCGGCTGCGCCGTCAGCTCGAGGTGGTGGCGGAGCTGAACGAGGGCTGGGCGCCGTTCCGGCTGCTGACCGGCATCGAGTGCGACATCCTGGAGGACGGCTCCCTCGACCAGGAGCCGGAGCTGCTGGAGCGCCTGGACCTGGTCGTGGTGTCGGTCCACTCCAAGCTGCGCATGGACGCCCGCTCCATGACCCGGCGGATGGTGACCGCCGTCCGCGATCCGCACGCCGATGTGCTCGGTCACTGCACGGGACGGCTGGTGACCGGGCGCGGGCGTCCGGAGTCGGAGTTCGACGCGGACGCGGTGTTCGAAGCGTGCGCCGAGTCGGGGACGGCGGTGGAGATCAACAGCCGCCCCGAGCGGCTGGACCCGCCGCGCCGACTGCTGCGCCGGGCCGTGGCCGCGGGGGTCCTGTTCGCCGTCGACACCGACGCGCACGCGCCCGGTCAGCTGGACTGGCAGGTCCTCGGGTGCGCCCGCGCCGAGGAGTGCGGGGTACCCGACGAACGTGTGGTGACGGCCTGGTCGGCGACGGAGTTGCTGGCCTGGACGCGTGAGGGGCGGCTGCCCCGGCGGGTGACCGGCGGCTGAGGTGGTACCCCTGGGGCGGAACAGGGAAGGGTTCAGCAACCCGAGGGAGGATCGCCCATGGACCGTGCCGCCGTGTTCGACGTCGACGGAACGCTTGTCGACACCAATCACCTGCATGTCGTCACCTGGTGGGAGGCTCTGCGCCAGGCCGGCCACCGGGTGCCCATGCACGCCGTGCACCGGGCCGTCGGGCTCGGCTCCACCGACCTGATCGCGCATCTGCTCGGTGACGGCCGCGACCCGGACCGGGACTCCGAGCTGAGCGCCGCGCACAAGGCCCTGTACGGCCAGTACTTCGACCGGCTGCCCGCCTTCGCGGACGCCGGGGCACTGCTGAGGAGGCTGCACGGCGACGGCTGGACGGTGGTGCTCGCGACCTCGGCGAGCGGCCCGGAGCTGGCGGCGCTGCGGCGTGCCATCGACGCGGACGACGCGATCGCGGCCACGGCGAGCGCCGAGGACGTCGAGGCGGGCAAGCCGGCTCCGGAGCCGGTACGGCACGCGCTGGAGCTGGCCGGGGCGCCGGCCGAGCGTGCGGTGTTCGTCGGGGACACGGTGTGGGACATGCGGGCGGGGCGGCGGGCGGGGGTGCGGTGCGTGGGGCTGCTGTGCGGGGGCCTTCCGCGTGCGGACCTGGCGGAGGCGGGCGCGGAGGCGGTGTACGACGATCCGGCCGGGCTTCTGGAGCGCCTGGAGGAGAGCCCGTTCGGGTCCGTGGGCGGCGGGTGACCCGGCTCACGCCGCATGGACAGGCACGGGGGAACACCACCAGGTGGTTTCCCGTTGAACGAACCGTGGGTGCGGACGGGACAGTGTCCCCGGGCCTCATCATCCGCCCACGGGGACGATCGTTCGGCTGAAGCCCCGTGGAGCCCTTCGCCGGGAGGCGACCGCCGTCCGTGCCCACCACCGGCCGCCCCGGCCGTGATTCCCCCGTCACGGCCGGGGCTTTCCGCTGTCCGGGGTACGGCCTGCGGGGCCGGGTACTCGTCCGCTTCCGTTCCGTACGGCGGGAGGAGACGAGGGTGAGCAGCAGGGTGGTCGTCACGGGTGCCACCGGCAACGTAGGGACCAGTGTGGTCCGGCGGCTGTCGGAAGACCCCGAGGTGGAGTCGGTGGTGGGGCTGGCGCGGCGGATGCCGCGGTGGTCGCCGGCGAAGACGGAGTGGGCCGCGGTGGACCTGGCTTCCGAGGACGCCGACCTGGCGCCGCATCTGGCGGGCGCCGACGCGGTGGTGCATCTGGCGTGGGCGTTCCAGCCGACGCACGATCCGGCGGTGACCTGGCGCACCAACGTGCTGGGGACCATGCGGGTGCTGGAGGCGGTGGCCGCGGCCCGGGTGCCCGTGCTGGTGCACGCCTCGTCGGTCGGGGCGTACTCACCTGGGCCGAAGGACCGCGCCGTGGACGAGTCCTGGCCGACACACGGGTGGCCGGACGCCGCGTACTGCCGGGAGAAGGCGTATCTGGAGCGGGCGCTGGACGGGTTCGAGCGTGAGCACCCCGAGATGCGGGTGGTGCGGATGCGGCCGGCGTTCCTGTTCAAACGGGAGTCGGCGAGCGAGCAGCGGCGCATCTTCGGCGGGCGCTTCCTGCCGGGCCAGCTGGCGCGGCCGGACCTGCTGCCCTTCCTGCCGGACGTCCCGGGGCTGCGGGTACAGGCGCTGCACACCGACGACGCCGCGGAGGCGTACCGGCTGGCCGTGCACGCCGAGGTGCGCGGGGCCTTCAACCTGGCGGCCGACCCGCCGCTCGATGCGGAACTGCTGAGTGAGATGTTCGACGCGCGCCCGGTGCGGATGCCGCGCACGGCGGCGCGGTCCGCCGTCGCCGCGGCCTGGGGCCTGCGGCTGCTGCCGGCGTCCCCGCACCTCTTCGACGCGGTGCTCCGGCTGCCCCTGATGGACTGCACCCGCGCCCGCGTCGACCTCGGCTGGCGCCCGCAGCGCACGGCGACGGAGGTGCTGGAGGAGTTCCTGCAGGGGCTGCGCACCGGAGCGGGCGCCGGGACGGCCCCGCTCCACGGCCGGAAGGTCGGCTGAGGACGACCACCGGGGGCCACGCAGCCCTCCTCGCCGCCCGGCCGGAACGGCCCGCCACCCCGAGGCGGCCGACGCCTTCGGGCCGGCCGACTCGTGAGGGAGGCCGGTCCGCGGTCTCTTCAGCGCTCGTGGCGGCCCTCTCCCCCGGGGCGCCGGCCCCGGGGGCGGTGGTCGTACCCGACAGTCGATGCGGGACGGGG